>NZ_CP119787.1:1200000-2400000 GCF_029338255.1 Haloarcula halobia | reverse complement strand
TCGCGACGCTTGAGGGCGTCGACACCGCCATCGTCTTTGGCATCATCGACGACGAGATCCAGTTCAGCGGGCGGTCGGCCGACACGCGCGTCCACATCGGCAACGTGCTGGACGAAGCGTTCAGCGACGTCGGCAGCGCCGGTGGCCACCGCGAGATGGCCGGCGGACAGATACCGCTTGGCATCTTCGCCGACTACACCAGCGACGACGCGCAGCTGGTCGACATCGTCGAACAGGTCGTCAGCGCCAGACTCCTGGGCGCGCTCAACCTCGCCGAGAGCGACGAGGACCGGCAGAGAGAGACGACCGAGGAGTGAGTCCCCGGCCGGTGAACGGACGGCCGACGGACTGGCTTCAGTGGCCGATTCCGGCCACCGGCGGTCTCGCGGCTACAGGTTCTCGATTCCCGGGAACGACCAGAACTTTTCATAATGGTGGGTGTGCTATACAATAATGGAGACGTACTTATGCAAAAGAACGTCGGCGGAATCGACAGAATCGCTCGCCTCGTGCTCGGACCGGTCCTCCTCATCGTCGGTGTGGCCGCCATCTCCGGCATCCTGACCATCACAGCGGGGACGACAGGGCTCGTCGTGGCCGCCCTGCTGCTCGTCGTCGGGGCCGTGTTCACGGTGACCGGCCTGACTCAGACGTGCCCGCTGCACTCGATACTCGGGTTTAACACGTTCCGTTCGGACGGGTCCAGTTCGACCACCGACGACGTGGGCCCGGAATCGAAGTCCGACTGACCGTTTTCCCCTCAGACGAACCGGAACGTCTCGAGGTTCTTCGGGTTGAACGTCCGCATGTTGAACTTCTGGTAGAGCGCCGAGGACAGCTGGTTCGTCGAGGACTCGTCGCCGTGGACACAGAGCACCTTCTCCGGCCGGGGGTGCATCGTCTCGACGAACGTCTCTAAGCCCTGCCGGTCGGCGTGGCCGGAGAACCCGTCGACGGTCTCGACGCCCATCTTCAGGCTGACGCGCTCGGCCCGCGGGCCGCTCTTGTCCGACATGGTTATCTCGTCCTGACCCCGCTGTATCTGTCGCCCCAGCGTCCCCTCGGCCTGGTAGCCGACGAACACCATCGTGTTGTCGGGGTCGCCCCCGAGCAGGCGGAGCCACGACATCACGGGCCCGCCGGTGACCATCCCGGAGGTCGTGAGGACGATACAGGGCTCGCCGTCGGCGATGTCCTGGCGCATCTCCTCGCCGCCGTCGACCTGCGCGAACTGTTCGGCGAGGAAGGGGTTCTCGTCCTCGTAGAGGATGCGCTGGCGGAGGTTCCCGCGGAGGTACTCGGGATAGGCCGTGTGGATGGCCGTCGCCTCGCGGATCATCCCGTCGAGGTAGACCGGCATCGTCGGGATGTCCCCCTCGCGCATCGCCTCCTCTAAGACGAGCATCAGCTCCTGGGAGCGGCCGACGGCGAACGCGGGGATGAGGATCTTGCCGTCCTTCTGGTGAGCCTCGTTGATGACCTTCTTGAGGACCCGCTCTGAGTCCTCCTGGTCGGTCTGGTAGTCGTTCTTGCCGCCGTAGGTCGACTCCAGAACGAGCGTCTCGACGCGCGGGAAGTCGTTGACCGCCCCGTCGAGCAGGCGGGTGTCCTTGTAGTGGATGTCACCGGAGAAGGCGACGTTGTACCGGCCCTCACCGATGTGGAAGTGACACACCGCCGACCCGAGGATGTGGCCGGCGTTGTGCATCGTCAGTTTCACGTCCGGGGCGATGTCGGTGACGTTGCCGAACTCCAGTGGGATGGTGTGTTTCAACGCATCCCGCACCTGCTGGCTCTCGTAGGGCGGCGTGCGTCCCTCCTTGGCGGCCACGTCGAGGTAGTCAAGCTGGAGGAGGCCCATCAGGTCGCGGGTGGGTGCGGTGGTGTAGATGGGGCCGTCGTACCCGTACTTGAAGAGGATGGGGATGAGCGCGGAGTGGTCCAGGTGAGCGTGGGTCAAGACGACGGCGTCGATGGAGTTGGGCCCGGCCGCGAGCGCTTCTGGTACCTGGAGGTAGGGCACCTCGCCCTGCGCGCCCGGCTTGTCGCCACAGTCGATGAGGATGCGCGACTCCGGGGTCGAAAGGATGAACGAGGCCCGACCGACCTCGCGACAGCAGCCCAGCGTGGTGAGTCGCACCCACTCCTCGTCGGCAGTCATCGGGCGGTTGATCTGTCGGCCGACCCGTTCCAGGATGTCGCGGCGCTCGTCGCGCTCCTGTTTCAGGAAGTTCCGGACGTTCGAGACCGTCGAGGACTCCATCGGCGGCGTCCGGACGACCTCGGGCGTCCACCCGACGCTGGCGGCGATCTGGTCCAGGGTCTCGCCGTGGCGCCCGATGACCCGTCCGGGCTTCTCGGCCTCGATGAACACCTCGCCGGTCTGGGTGTCGAAATCCAGGTTCTGGACGCCTGCATCCTCGGGGATGATCTCCTCGATTCGGGGCCGGGCCTCCTTCGGCGGGACCAGCGCATCCTGGGTGGGGCGGACGTTGATTCGTTTTCGGAGGGTCTGGGCGAGGTTCCGGACGATACCGTCGCGGTTCGCCACCGTCTGGGCGTCCGGCGTGTAGATGACCAGTTCGGGCCCCTCGAACGTCACCGACTCGATGGTGATGTCGCTGGGCGTCTCCGATTCGACCTGTGCTTTGATCTTCGCCAATGTCTCGTCTGCAGTACTCATGATACGGGAAACCTGTCCGTTGAAGACTACGTCGCCGTCGCGAGAACGACGGCTCTCGAGTATCGTTGTCTACCGAAAAGCCGAGGAGAAACAAGAACCTTTGCTTCCCGGAGTCCTGGGCGTACCCGTGGTTCGCCCACCGGAGCGGGCGCTCGCGGGACGGGACGCGGTACCACACGCCGGAGGCGCTTACTACCGGACGTTTTTTGCCGCTGGTTCCCCAAGTCTTTGGTATGGGTTTTGGGAGCTACGACGAGTCTGAGCAAAAGGACCAGGACGTAGATACCGACGACAGCGACGGCGTGGCCGTCCACGAGAACGACCACGACGGGGAGGTGTCCTTCGAGACGGAAGCCTCCACCTCGGACCTCGTCGAGAAGCTCGGCGAGATGAAAGACGACGAGTAAGCGCGCCCGTACTCCTCGCGGAACTCGCCGAGACAGGCTACCCTTGCAGCGTCGGCTCCAGCTCGCCGCGCTCGTCGAGCTGCTCTAAGATGTCGCTCCCGCCGACGAACTCGCCGTCGACGAACGTCTGTGGAATCGTCTCGCGGTCGCTGTACTCCGAGAGCGCGGCCCGGAAGGCGTCTGTCGCCTGCAGGACGTCGACCGTCTCGACGTCCTCGCGGTACTGCCTGATGAGGCCCAGGGCCTTCCGCGAGTAGCCACACTGTGGCATCAGCTCGGTGCCTTTCATGAACAGGACCACCTCGTTGTTCGCGATGGTCTCGTCGACTAGCTCTGTGACCTCGGCCTCGGAGAGCGTCTCGGGTTCGAAGGACATGCTCACCTGTAGTGCGACCAGGGGTAAATCAGTGGCGCTGGTGGGGGTCACGTGGCGTCCCCGACTCAGTTCGAGGCTTCGTCCGGGGTGGCCGTCGTCAGCTCGATGGCGTGGATGTCGCGGGTCAGGTGCTCGCCCAGCGCGTCGTGGACCAGCTGGTGCTGTTCGACCAGCGTCCTGTCGGCGAACTCCGGGGAGACGACCGAGATAGCGTAGTGCTTGTCGTCGTCCGGGTCCCGCGGCGTCGTGACGGTGACGTTCGCGTCGGCGATGTCCTGTTCGATGAGGGCGGCGACTTCGTCCGCGTTCATACAGTCATGAAGGGCGGGAGCGGCCAAAACCCTTGGCCCACCGACCGTCACTGTGGTGATTGACCTCCCTGTCCCGTGCGCCCAGTTCTGCGTGCCCTACGCCATCAGCTGCTGGTGGGTCGGCTTCATACAGCGGTCCTGGACCACCTGTCGACCGGCTCTCTCTGCCCGTTCCACGGCGTCGTCGTCGTGGATGCCCAGCTGCAACCAGATGACCGCATCCTCGTCCCGTGCGAGCGCGGCGTCGACGATGTCGCTCACCTCCTCGCTGGGCCGGAACACGTCGACGATGTCTATCTCGCCGGGGACGTCCGCGAGCGAGTCGTAGGCTTTCCGGCCCAAGACCTCGTCGGCGAAGGGGTTGACCGGTATCACGTCGTAGCCCTGGTCGAGCAGGTACTTCGGTATCTCGTGGGCGTCCTTGCCGGGCGTCGTGGAACACCCGACGACGGCGACGCGCTCGCGCTCCAGGATCTCGCGCAGTTCGTCCGTATCCGTGACTGGCATACTGTCACGTACGCGAGCCGAGCGGATAAGCGCCGTGGGGGTGTTCACTCGGTGTACACGCCCTGTCTGGGGCGGACTACGCTCTCAGACACATCGAGCGATTCGAACGAGCGCGGGATCTCGTATATAAGCCTGACGCCCGCTGGAACGTCGGCTGCCCGTCCGGGGTACGTTAAGTAACCCCTCGGGTGTCTTCCCCGACACACGATGAGTTCAGAGACCCAGACCCTCCACCGGGCCCACGCGTCCGGCCGGACCAGGGCGAGGACGTTCGTCGACACGCACGACGCGTTCGCGACTGCACAGGCCGTCGTCGCCAGGAAGTGGCACGTCCGCATCGTCTACAGACTGCTCGCCGACGGTCCCATGGGCTTCAGCGCGCTGAAGCGCTCGCTCGAGGGTATCTCCTCGAAGATGCTCGCCGAGAGCCTCGCGGCGCTGGAGGACGACGACCTGGTCGACCGCGACCTGCTGAGCGACCGGCCGGTCCGGGTCGAGTACTCTCCGACAGAACGCGGTGCCGCGCTCGAACCCGTCCTGACGTCGATGCTCGAGTGGGGCGCCGAGCACGGCGACGAGGCAGGGGAAGACGACCGCCGATGACTCACTACGAGGTGCTCGTGGTGGGCGGGGGCACCGGGAACAACGTCGCCGCGGCGGCCGCAGAAGCCGACCTCGAGACGGCCCTCGTCGAGAAGGGGCCGCTCGGCGGCACCTGTCTCAACCGCGGCTGTAACCCCTCGAAGATGCTCATCCAGGCGGCCACGGCGGCCGACCGCGTCCGGGGGGCAACGGAGTTCCACCTCGACGCCTCCCTCGACGGTGTCGACTACGCCGCCGTCATAGACGATATGGAGGCGACGCTCTCGCCTATCGCCGAGGGGATGGAGGAGCGCTACCGCGAGAAAGCCAACCTCACGCTGTATGCGGACGAGGCCGTGTTCGTCGACGAGCGGACCGTCGAGGTCGACGGCGAGCGCGTAACAGCCGACAAGGTGGTCGTCGCCGCGGGGAGCCGTCCACTGGTGCCGCCCATCGACGGCATAGACGGGGTGGACTTCTGGACCAGTCGGGACGCGCTCTACGAGCGCGACCAGCCTGACTCGCTGGTCGTCCTCGGTGGCGGGTACATCGCCGTGGAACTGGGCTACTTCTTCGAATCACTCGGGACGGACGTCACCATCGTCGAGATGATGGACACCCTGGTCCCCCGCGAAGACCCCGGGGTGGCCGAGGCGTTTACCGACATCGCGCGCGAGCGCCACGACGTCTACACCGGCCACCGGGCGGCGGCCGTCTCGGAGAGCGAGGCCGGCGTCACCGTCCACGCCGAGACCGAGTCCGGCGACGAGATCTCGGTCGCCGGCGAACAGCTCTTAGTCGCGCTCGGTCGCCGGCCCAACACGGACACCCTGAACGTCGAGGCGGCCGGCATCGAGACCGACGACCGTGGCTCCGTCGTCACGAACGAGCGCCTGGAGACCTCGGCCGACAACGTCTGGGCACAGGGCGACATCGCGGACAACTTCATGTTCAAACACTCCGGCGACTACGAGACCCAGGTCACCGTCGACAACGTCGTCTACGGGAGCGAGCGGGCCGCCGACTTCACTGCGATGCCCCACGCCATCTTCACCGAACCCCAGATGGCCGGCGTCGGCGAGACGGAGGCCCAGCTCGACGAGGCGGGAAGCGAGTACGTCGTCGGGCGACGGGACCTCCCCGGCACGCCGATGGGCCGGGCGAAGAAACTCGACCACGGCTTCGTGAAGGTGCTCGCGAGCCCCGACGGCGAGATACTCGGCTGTCACGCGCTGGGCTACGAGGCCTCGACGATGATACACGAGGTCGTCGTCGCGATGCGGGCCGGCTCCGGCCACGTCGACGATATCGCCGACACCATCCACGCTCACCCCGCGTTGAACAAGGTCGTCCAGCACGCCTTCGAGGACGTTCCACGATGACCCTTCGTGACACAGATATATCACGACGCGCTGTGAGGGTATCGCCATGAGTGACACCGACCGTCACCAGTACGAGGTGGTCGTCGTCGGCGGGGGCCCCGCCGGCATGACCGCCGCGCTGTACAGCACGCGACTCGGCCACAGTACGGCCGTGGTGAACCGGGGCGGGGGTCGGGCGGCCATGATGCAGGAGGTCCACAACCTGCTTGGCGTCACCGAGGCGACGAGCGGCGCCGAGTTCCTCCAGACCGGCCGCGAGCAGCTCGAGGCCTACGGCTGTGACCTCCATCAGGACATGGTGACGACGTGTTCGCGCGAGGAGGACGGGACCGTCGTCCTCTCGGGGAACGCCGCCGAGTACGAGGCCGAGTACGTCGTCCTCGCGACGGGGTTCAACGACGTCCGTCCGGACCCGCCGCTCCCGCGCACGGGCCGGGGCCTGCACTACTGCCTGCACTGTGACGCCTACATGTTCGTCGACGAGTCGGTGTACGTGATGGGCCACTCCGAGAGCGCGGCCCACGTCGCGGCCATCATGCTGAACTTCACCGACGAGGTGGACCTGCTGACCCGCGGCGACGACCCCGAGTGGAGCGAGGCGACGGCCGGCATGCTCGAGCATCACCCTATCGACGTCATCCACGAGGACGTCACCGGCGTCCAGAACGGCGAGGACGGCTGGCTGAAGGCCCTGGAGTTCGAGGACGGGAGCGTCCGCGAGTACGAGGGCGGGTTCGCCATGTACGGCGCGGAGTACAACAACGGCCTCGCGCGAGAACTCGGCTGTGCGGTCAACGACGACGGCACCGTCGACGTCGACGACCACGGCGAGACGTCGGTCGAGAACGTCTACGCCGTCGGCGACCTGACACCCGGCCACAACCAGGTCCCCGTCGCGCTCGGGCAGGGTGCCAAAGCGGGCATCTCGGTGCACTTCAAACTCCGTGACTTCCCGCGTGACCCCGACCTCCTCGAGGAACAGGGGCCGGTACGGTCCGAGGAGGTGCCGGGCATCCCCGACGAACTGCTCGAACAGGCCGTCGACTTCCACACGTACGGCGAGCCCTAGCCCTCGCGACCTTCGAGGAACTCCCGGGCCCGCTGCTTTCCGAGCGCCTGCAGTTCGTCGAGGAAATCGGGGTCGCGGTCGAGTTTCGTCGCACAGCCGTAGCGTCGTCCCTTCTGGATCCGGCTGACCTCCGTGTGCGTGAACTCGTCTGCCGGCAACGTCCCCGCTTCTATCCAGTCGTTGACACGCTCGATGAAGCGCAGCTCCTGGTTGAGCGAGAGGTTCCCCGACAGCTCGTTCCGGCGGTCGGCGATGACGTCGATGGTCCGCGGTTCGCCCTCGAACGTCTGCTCGTTTATCTGGATGACCCACAGCTCCTCGGGTTTCCGGGCCGGGGCGACGTGGAACAGGTCACTGATCGGCGGGTTCTGGGAGAACAGACCGTCCCAGTGCAGATGACCGTGGACCTCGACGGCCCGGAACAGGTTTGGTACCGCCGCGGACGCGAGCACCGCGTCGACGTCCACGTCGCCGTCGGTGAACGTCTCGAAGACGCCGGCGTTGATATCGACGGTGCCGACGACCAGCTTCGGGACGCGCGACTCGCAGAGCTCGGGGATGGCCTCGAAGTCGATGTGGCGCTCGAGCACCGCCCTGATTCGCCGTTTGCCGACCTCGGGCCCCGGCAACTGGTAGGGACTCACCGACGGAATCGGGAAGCCGGCGCTCTCCAGCCGCGAGGTTCCCGTGAGGACCTCGTTCGTCCAGCGGTCCTGGGGGCTAGAGGCCGCCAGGTCGTCCCACAGCGAGTCGAGCAGGTCCCGCGCGTCGCCTTCGTCCCCGGTCACGAGGCCGTACCACACCGCCAGCGCGTTGAACGCACCCCCGGAGGTGCCGCTGATACCGACGAGTTCGTGGTGGTCGTCCCACTCGGCCAGCAGGGTCCTGAGGACGCCGGCGGTGAAGGCGGTGTGACTGCCGCCACCCTGGCAGGCGATGGCGACGCGCGTCGCCCCCTCCTCGCGCTCGGCGTCACTCATACGTGGTGGTGTACCCGCCGTCGAAGAGCAGGTCTGCGCCGTTGAGGTGCTTGGCGTGCCGGGAGAACCCGAAGACGAAGAGGTTCGCCACCTCGGCGGGGGTCATCATCTCCTTGGTCCGTGCCTGTCCGAGCATCACGTCCTCGACGACCGCCCGTTCGGAGATGCCCCGCTCCCGGGCGGTGTCTTCGATCTGGTTCACCATCAGCGGCGTCAGCACGTAGCCGACGCTGACGGAGAAGCCACGGAGCGCCCCCTCGCCCTCGGCGGCGATGGCCTTCGTGAGCCCGTCGACGCCGTGCTTGGCGGTGATGTAGGCGGGCTTGTCCTTCGTGGCGTAGTGCCCGTGGACCGACGACATGTTGGCGATCGCCCCGACGCCGTCGTCGGTCGCCCGGATGCGTGGCATCGCCTCCTGGGCCATCTTGAACGGCGAGCGAAGCATGACGTCGGTCAGCAGGTCGTACTTCTCCATCGGGAACTCGTCGATGCCGGCGATGTGTTGCATCCCGGCGATGTTCGCGACGAACCGGAGGGCACCCTCTCGGGCGGCAGCCTCGACGACGGCCGCCACGTCCCCGTCGTCGGTCAGGTCCGTCTCCACGCCGTGGAAGGCACCCGCGGCGTCACACTCTGTGGCGATGTCTTCCGTCCCCTCGAGCCCCTCGGCGTCGATGTCGGCCCCGACGACCGTGAGGCCGTTCGACGCCAGGGCGACGGCCGTCGCCCGCCCGATGCCCGACGCGGCCCCCGTCACGATAGCCACGTCGTCCCCCGAGAAGTACGGGTCGTCGATGACGAGCAGGTCCTCGCTCGTCAGGTCCGGTGCGCGCAGGTCGAACTCGGAATCGGCCATGTATTATCACTCGGGATACAGGACGGTCGCCTCGCAGTTAACTGCAGCTCACGTGGGGGTAACGCGCTCCGCCTCGCTCCCTCGCGGGTGGGTGTGGGGGTCGGCAGGTTTCGAGCCGGTGGCCCGGTAACCACCGGCATACGCAGGTGTTAAGGGTTACCGAGTGGTACTAGGTGATGTAGAGTAACCAAACTGCCGCCACCCCCTATGTCTTCCAGAACCCCCGACACCGACGGCCGACTCCCCACGACCGGACCCGACAGCGAGCGCTACGACCGGTACAGACTCGTCACGACCGGCACCGACGAGACCATCATCTACGATACGGAGTGCGAGGACGCGTGGATACAGACCGCCCTCGTCGTCACGCTCGACGACTGGTGCTGAAACGGGCCTGACTCCCCGCAGATCACCCGATGCCGCCGTCGGAGTCTGTGGGTTCCTTGAGGTTCTCCTGACCCCATTCGGCCATCGAGGTGATGACGTCCTCCAGGGACCGGCCTCGCTCGGTCAGCGAGTACTGGACTCTGAAGGGCTGTTCGCTGATGACTTCCCGGTCCACGAGCGTCTTCTCCTGGAGGTCCTCGAGACTGTCCGAGAGGACCTTCGAGGAGATGCCGTCGACGTCGTCTTTGAGTTCGTTGAACCCGGAGGGCCCCGAATCGAGCAGGCGGTGGATGATGACCGGATGCCACTTCTTGCCGATGAGCGTCGCCGTCGTCGTGATCGGACACCAGTCCTCGCCGGCACACCACACTTCGAGTCGCTCGGGTGAGTCGCTCATGTCTGTCCACCATTCGTCTAGCAACCGTTTAAAGTTACTGCGCGTAAGCGAGTAACAGTGTGTTACCGTTGGTTCCCGGGCCGGGAGCGAGTCGGTCGCCCATGGGCCTCGATTCGTTCCGTACACCGGACGGGGCGGCGGTCACCGCGGGCGAGGTGCGTGCGGTGGACCGGGTCGCGGTCGAGACGTACGGTGTCGACGTTCGCGTGGTCCTCGACTGGCCCGCGGCAGACCTGGATAGGGTCGCCTGACCAGCGTCTCACGGCGTCTCGACGGGACCGGCCTACCGCGAGGTAACTCAGATATTAGTGGCCCGCAATCCAGTATCAGGGTATGACCGACCCGCTCGTGGTGGTCGGCGGTGACGCCGCCGGCCTGAGTGCCGCCAGCAAGTTCGCTCGCGAACACCCGGAGGGTGACGTCCTCGTCTTCGAGAAGGGGGAGTGGATCTCCTATGCCCACTGTGGGACACCCTACTACGTGAAAGGGACCGTCGAGCACATCACGGACCTGCTCTCGCTGTCGCCGGCCGACGCCGCGGAGCGCGGTATCGACGTCCGGCGGAACCACGAGGTCGTCTCGGTCGACACCGACGAGGGTATCGTCACCGTCGACCATCACGGCGAGGAGCTGGTCCAGCCCTACGGCGACCTGCTCGTCGCCACCGGCGCCCACGCGGTGACGGCACCCATCGAGGGGAGCACGCTCGAGGGGGTGTTCACGATGCACGGGCTGGACTCCGCCGCGGCGGTCCGGGCGGCGCTCTCGGACCCGGGCGTCCCGGCCGTCGACACGTCCGTCGATGCCGTCGACACCGCGCTCGTCGAGCGGTACACCGCCCGCGACCCGCCCGAGACGGTGTCGGTCGTCGGCGGCGGCTACGTCGGCGTCGAGATGGCCGAAGCGTTCGCCGAACACGGCCTGGACGTCCACGTGTTCCAGCGGTCCGACCGCCTGCTCCCCCCGTTCGGCGAGGCCGTCGGCGAGCGCGTCGCCGACCACCTCCGCGAACAGGGCGTGACGCTCCACCTGGGCACCGAAGTCGAGCGACTGGTCGGCGAGGACGCGGTCTCCGGCGTCGTCCACAGTGACGGGCGCATCGACGTCGACATGGCGCTCGTCGGCATCGGCGTCCGGCCGAACACCCGCCTGCTCGAGGGGACGGGCGTGGAACTCGGGGACTCCGGGGCGGTAGCCGTCGACGAGTACGGGCGGACGTCAGTCGATGGGGTCTACGCCGCCGGGGACTGCGCGGAGATGCACCACACCGTGACCGGCGACCCGGTCTGGATTCCCCTGGGGCTGACGGCGAACCGCGCCGGTCGCGCCATCGGGCAGACGGTGGCGGGCGACCCGGAACCGGTCGGCGCCGTCTCCGGGACGGCCGTCGTCAAGGCCTTCGACCTCGAGTGCGGGCGCACCGGCCTGCTGGACCACGGGGCGGCCCGGGAGGCGGACTTCGACCCCGTCTCGCAGACCATCACGGCCGGGTCGCGCTCGGGGTACTACCCGGGCGGCGACGAGACGACGGTGACCCTGACGGCGGACCGCGAGAGCGGCCGGGTGCTGGGCGGGGCCATCGTGGGCCGCGACCGGGCGGCCATCCGTATCGACACGCTGGCGGCGGCGCTGGACGGCGAGGCGACCGTCGCCGACCTCGAACGGATGGACCTCGCGTACGCTCCGCCGTTCAGCCCGGTCTGGGACCCGATTCTCGTCGCGGCGAAGGTGTTGCGCGGCACCCTCGAATAGCCGACGGCAGCGGTTCCCGCCCGCGAGCGCGGCGGCCTCCGGGAGCCCGCGGATGCGGTCGCCGTCGACCCCGAGGGTTCGCTCGTCGACGAACCGCCCCTCGGTGTGATAGAGGGTGTGCCGGTCGGACTGTTCGAGGCCGCGCTCAATGCAGGCCGCGTCCTCGGTCACCTCGCGGACGTTCCCGGCGAAGTCCACCGACGCGACGGTGGCCTCGATGCCGAACTCGTCCATGCACAGCAGTGATACTCAGACAACAAATACCAGCGCCGGGCGCCCGCCGGTCGCCCCCGCGCCCCGTCCTACCACGCCGCTTCGAGAATTGCCTCGACGTCCTCGCGGGTCGGTTCGAGTCCCGGCGGCCGGTTGGCCACGAACGCGTCGTCGAGAATCGCCTCGGCGACCGTGCCGAACTCGTCCGGTTCCGGGCCGTCGACGTCGCGGAGTCGCGTCGGCAACTCGAGGGCGTCGACGAGTGTCTCGACTCGCTCGACGACCGCCGCCGCGGGGTCCTCGGCGGCGTCGACTCCCAGCGCCTCGGCGAGCAGGGTCCGTCGGCCGTCGACGGTAGCGAAGACGTACTCGAGTACGTGCGGGGCGACGACGGCGTGGGCGGCCCCCTGCTGGACGTCGTCGGTCCTGGTGAGACCGTGGCCGAAGGTGTGGACCAGCGAGAGCGTCGTCGTGTCGGGCCTGGCGATGCCGTACTGCAGGAGCATGATGCCCTTCGTGAGCGCGGCGTAGACCCCGTGGTCCGTCCCGCCATCACCGAGCGCCGCGAGACCGTCCGAGAATAGTCCGAGTCCACGCACCGCCGTCGCGTCGGTCACCGGCGTCGCCGTCCGGGCGTAGAGCGTCTCGACGCCCTTGTCGAACCCGTTCATCGCCGAGGCGGCCAGGATCGGCCGTGGCGTCGTCGCCACCAGGTCGGGGTCGTAGAACACTACGGCGGGCATCAGCGAGCGGTGTGAGATCCCACCGCTGACCGGGGTCGTCACCGGGCAGGTCCCCGGGTCGGCGGTGACGCCCGCGCCGATAGAGAGGTCGGCACCGGCGAGCGTCGTCGGGACGGCGACGACTGGCGTCAGGTCCGATTCGGGGATCGACAGCGTCCCAGTCTCCTCGAAGGCCGCGCCGACGGCCGCGGGGGCTTCGTCGGTCGCGGTGAGGACGCTGAGCACCTTCGCGACGTCGAGGCTGCTCCCGCCCCCGAGGCTCACGATGGCGTCGGCGTCCGCCGACTCGAAGCACTCGAGCGCGTCGTAGGCCGTCCCGAGGCGCTTGACGGGCGTGGTCTCCGCGAAGACGCCGGCCAGCCGGTCGCTCAGGCCCTCGCGAACCGGGTCGATGACCGCCGCCGTCTCCCCGACGGTCGAGCCACAGACCACGAGCGCGCGCTCGAGGCCGTGTGTGGCGAGTTCGTCACCGAGGTCGGCGACGCAGTCACACCCGTAGCGCAGGACCGCCGGGTCGTACTCGAATCGGAACGGGCCCGAGTACGCGTCGACTGTCTCGTCCATGCGCTGGTCTGTCGTCCCGTCGGTTTCACTCTTCGGACGGTCCATCGAACCGGAGCAACTGCCGTTCGATGACGTCTCTGTCCTCCTCCAGCCACGCCGGGACCAGGGTGACACCGTGGCCGCGAGTCTGCGACGCTGGGTCGCAGACCGGCTCCGCTGCGCCCCGCCTGCGGGTCTTTTTTCGTCCGGGCTGGGCGGCCGAGAGCGGAACCACAGATCTCAGGAGCGGTTCCACCTGCCCCGCTATATAAATTTAGTGTCTGTTCCTGGTTCTCAGGAGTGGGCGGGATACCTTACCATGGGGAGTCGTGAAGTTGCAACTGACGCACAGCGATACAATTCGGCAGTGAGCCACAGTGTGATGATCAATCTATGACAATCGAACCCACGATTGTTGTCGGTGTGAAGCAGGTTCCCGACGACGACGAGGTCGGTATCGACCCGGATACCGGCCACCTGGACCGAGCGAGCGCACCGGCAGTGATGAATCGGCCGGACCGCAACGCGCTGGAGGCAGCGTTGTCGCTCCGTGACGAGACCGGCGGCGAGGTACTGGCGATGACGATGGGGCCGCCGACGGCTACGGACGTCCTCGAGTCCGCCGTCGCGCTGGGCTGTGACGACGCCGCCCTCATCAGCGACCGCAAGTTCGCCGGGAGTGACACCTGGCCGACGAGTCTGACGCTCGCGGCAGCCGCCGAGGCGCTGGACGCGGACGTCGTCGTCTGTGGGGAGGAGACGACCGACTCCTCGACCGGGCAGGTACCGCCGGGTATCGCGGCCCACCTCGGCTGGGCCCAACTGACCTACGTCGAGGCGCTGGAACCCGAACTCGAGGAGGGCAAACTCGTGGCCACCCGCGACGTCGAGGGCGGCCACGAGGTCGTCGCGACGGACCTGCCCGTCGTCGTCGCCGTCGCCTACGGCGAGAACGAACCGCGGACGGCGGCGCTCCACCGCAAGCTCTACGCCGAGAACGAGTTCGAACCGATGGAGCTGTCCGCCGACGATCTCGGCCTCGAGGAGCACGAGGTCGGGATGGACGCCTCACCGACGGAGGTCGGCGGGATGGAGACCGTCGACCCCGTCGAGCGGGAGCGCGAGGTCGTCGAGGACGTCGACGACCTGCTCGAGTCCCTCCAGGAGACGGAGGTGATGGCATGAGCGACGACGGCACGGTCGACGTCGACGAGTACAGCGACGTCTGGGTGTTCGTCGAGTCCCATGACGGCGACGTGATGAACGTCTCCTGGGAACTGCTCGACGAGGCGACGAACCTGACCGAGCAACTGGGTGAGGACCTGGTCGCGCTGGTCGTCGGCGAGGACTGTGACGACGTCGCCGAGGCGGCCATCGAGCGGGGCGCCGACCGCGCGCTCGTCGCCGACGACCCGGTCTTCGAGCCCTACCGCGCCGACCCCTACGGCGAGCAGTTCCGCGCGCTCGTCGAGGCTCGCAAACCCGCCATCGTCCTCATCGGCGGCACCCACACCGGGCGGGACTTCGCCGGCCGGGTCGCCGTCCCGGCACACGCCGGGTTGACGGCGGACTGCACGGAGATCGACGTCGACGAGGACGGCCTGTTGCAGGCCCGGCGGCCGGCGTTCGGGGGCAACGTCCTCGCGACGATCCTCTGTCAGGACCACCGGCCCCAGATGGCGACGATACGCCCCGGCGTCTTCGAGGCGGCCGACCCCGACCCTGACCGCGAAGGCGAGATAGCGCACGTCGAGGTGGTCGTCGACGAGGCGGACACGATGTCGGCGGTCCGCGAACGCGAGGTCGGCGACACCGCAGACATCACGGAGGCGGACCGCATCGTCGCCGTCGGTGGCGGCTGTGACGGCGACCTCGAACCGGTCCGGGAACTCGCCGACGCGCTCGACGCGGACCTGGCGGCCAGCCGGAAAGCAGTCGACGAGGGCTGGGTCGAGGGCGCCCGACAGGTCGGCCAGACGGGCAAGACCGTCCGGCCGGAGCTGTACGTCGCCGTCGGTATCTCCGGTGCTGTCCAGCACGTCGAGGGGATGAACGACAGTGACGTCGTCGTCGCCATCAACGACGACCCCAACGCACCCATCTTCGAGCACGCCGACTACGGCATCGTCGGCGACCTCTTCGACGTCTGTCCCGACCTCGCGGCGCGCATCGAGGAAGACGGACTGCTGGAGGTGACCCAATGACCGACGCACTCGACCGAACGGGCCGCGAGACGGAGACGCCAAGCTACGACGGCGCCTTCGACGCTATCGTCGTCGGTGCCGGGCTCGCCGGGAGCGCGGCGGCCGTCACCATGGCAGACCGCGGGCTGGAGGTACTGCTCGTCGAACGCGGTCGGTATCCCGGCGCGAAGAACGTCTTCGGCGGCGTGCTCTACACGCCGACGATACGCGAGCTCGTCGACATCGACGAGGCGCCGCTGGAGCGGTACATCGCCGAACGCCGCTTTGGAATGTTGACCGACCGGGACGAGACGGCGGTCTCCATCAGTCCAGGCGAGTGGCACGAACCGCCGCACAACGACTCGTACACCGTGTTGCGCGGGGAGTTCGACGAGTGGTTCGCCGAGCAGGCGGTCGACGCGGGGGCGACGCTGCTCACCGAGACGACCGTGACGGGACTGGTCACGGAGGACGGCCGCGTCGTCGGCGTCGAGACGGACCGGCCCGACGGGACGATCCGCGCCCCCTACGTCGTCCTCGCGGAGGGCGGGAACTCGCTGGTCAGCGAGGCTGCCGACCTCAAGAAGCCCGAGTCCCCCGAGAACGTCGCCGTCGGCGTCAAGGAGGTTCTGGAGTTCCCCGAGCACGAGAACGCAATCGAGGAGCGGTTCCGCCTGACCGACGAGGCCGGGGTCTCCTACCACTACTTCGGCGAGGGCGCCGTCGGAGAGGCCTTCGGCGGCGGGTTCATCTACACGAACGAGGACACCGTCAGCGTCGGCCTGGCCTACCGCCTGTCCGACGCGGCGACCACGCAACCGGACCCCGAGGGGACGCTGAACGCGTTCAAGACCCACCCGAAGGTGGCGCCGCTGCTCCGGGACGCCCGGACCGTCGAGTACACCGCCAAGACGATTCCGGAGGGCGGCGCGGAGTCGATTCCCGAACTCGTCCACGACGGCGCGGTCATCGTGGGCGACGCAGCGGGTCTGGTCCTCAACAACGGCGTCCACCTCGAGGGGACGAACATGGCCGTCGAGAGCGGCTACCACGCCGGCAAGGCCCTCGCAGCGGCCGCGTCGGGTGCCACGCCCGACGACGCCGCACTGGCCCAGTACCGCGAGGACCTCACCGACTCGTTCGTGGTCCGGAACCTGGAACGGTACGAGTGGCTGATGGAGACGGTCCAGTCCGACCGCGAGTTCCTCTTCGAGGAGCTCCCGCGAGCGGTGGCCGACGCCGGCAGCGAGTACTTCCAGATGGACAGAGCGCCGAAAGAGGAACACGCGTCCGCGGCCCGCCAGCGACTGCTCGAGGCTGTCGGCGGATACACGGGCGCGGCGAAACTGGCCTTCCGATACCGGAAACTGATCTGACATGAGCGCCCAACCCAAGACCCCCACGATAGAGAACGACTCGCTCGAAGACCGCCTCTACACCGTCAAGTACGAGGATCCCGGTGAGTCCCACCTGGACGTGGAGATTCCCGACCTCTGTGCCGAGGAGTGTGTCACCTACGAGTGTATCTCGGTGTGTCCGGCCAACGTCTGGCGTGAGGGCGAGGACGGCGTCCCCCAGATCGCCTACGAGAACTGCCTGGAATGTAGCAGCTGTCGCTTTGCCTGTCCACATGGCAACGTCGACTGGTCCTACCCGGAGACCGGCGCCGGCGTGACCTACAAGAACGGGTGACAGCTGGCGGCAGGCGGGCCAGGGCCTGGCCTTCTCGGGTCGCGCCGCGGTCACAGAGACGGACGGCGAGAGGCACAAAGGATATAAAAGCAGGTGGTAAGTATCCGACATGGTAGAGTTTGCGTTACAGCTCGACGGCCTCGGACTCCGGCAGATGGGACTCGAGTTCGGCGGCGGTGGCCTCATCGGCGGCATCATCGGCTACGCCGCCAAGAAGGTCGCGAAGATAATCGCCATCATCGTCGGTCTCGAACTCGCTCTGTTCAAGTTCCTCGAGACGCGCGGCGTCCTCCAGGTCAACTGGGACGCCATCACCGGGACGGCACAGGACACCGCGGCGTCCGCGGGCAGCGCGGCCGCGGGACAGCCCCCCTCCTGGCTGCTGTCGCTGCTCTCTGCGCTCCCGGTCAGCGCGGGCTTCACCGGCGGCTTCATCATCGGCTTCAAGAAGGGATAACGGCGGCTCCCCGGATCGAACTGCTCAGCCGCGAGTGTTGAGGTCGTCCTCGTCTTTGATGATTCGGGTCTCGGCCTGCCCGCTGGTGTGTTCGTTGACGAGGTCGTAGAAGTCGTTTTGCAGGCCGGCGGGGAACGTGAGGACGCCGACCCACGACCCGTCGGACTGCCACTCCTCGCGTTCCAGGTTCCCGAACTGTCGTATCTGTGCCTGGGCGCTCCCGGCGTAGTCCGGCGGCACCTGGACCGCGACGGTCACCTCGTCGAACCGGATGGGGATTACCGGCCGGAGGGCGTCGAGCGCCTCGTCGACCTGGCTCTCGACGGGTTCCATCGGGTCGACCCGGAAGTCCGTCTCCTCCAGGGCGGACTCGATGCGCTCGGGCGGGTGGGGCGCGTCGTCCATCTGCGGGTTCACCGCGTTGCGCGTGATGCGCTGGACGAGCTGTTTGTGTTTCTGTTCCTGCATCTCCCGGCGCTGCTCGGCGGTGATCTGTATCTCACCGCGTTCGACGACCGCCGGGATTATCTCCATCGAGTCGGTCGTCTCGAACACCTTCTCCAGCATCTCCTCGGGGGGCCGGTCCCCGCGGACGGCGTCCTCGAAGACGTCCTCCGCGGCGATGACGTCCTCGAGCTCGCCGTCGAACTCGCCGCGTTTCATCGCCAGCGCCGCGTCCGGGTCGACGAGTACCTCGAACCGCTGCCCGTGGGATTCGAGGCGGGCCGTCACAGCCTCGTCAAGCGATATCATACCTGTCGGTTACGGGGGCCGGCTTAAAGGCCTTACTGCGTCGGGAGTGGGAGACGGGAGCGTCAGACGGTCGGGAACCTTTATACCGACGTCTCTGCAAGAGAGGACTCGAATGCGGTCACTGGAACTCACTGTCGACACAGAGACCGCACGGTCGCTCGCGGTCGAGGCGGACGTGCTCGGGTTCGACGGCATCGACGGCTACCTCCGGTGGCTCGTCACGCACCGACTGGACATCGCGTCCGACGGCGAGACGGGCCAGCGCCTGGCGGAGTACGCCGACCGGGTGACCGACGTCGAGGCGGACGACGACCTGGCGGCCGTCGCGGAGGCGGCGGTCACAGACGGGACGGGTACCGACGACCGGAGCGGCGTCACGGCGCGAATCCAGGACGACCAGCTGACCGCGGCCGCGGATGCACTCTCCTCCGTCGAGCGGCAGCGACTGGATCTGTTCGCCCAGGACGCCATCGCCAGGACGCGCGAGCAACTGGGCGACGGCGGCACTGATGAGTACCGTTCGGACCGCCCGCTGGTCGGCGAGAAGCCGCCGGGCGCGGACATCACCGACCTGAGTGCCATCGACGTTCCCGGGCGGAACGACGAGCGCACGGAGCGCCGCCAGGAGGCCGTCGGTGCGGCACTCGCGTTCCTCAGGTCGGAGTCCGAGGCCACGCGGAGCGACTTCGTCGAGGCGCTCTACGAGGACTACCCGGCCGGGTACGACAGTCCGGACAGCTGGTGGGAGTGTATCACTCAGGGCCTCCGGCAGGTCGACCGGGTTGACCCGGCACGCCGGGACAGTCGCGTCTGGCGGTTCCGGGAGACGCCGGGTCGCGTCACACGGATCTCCTTCGAGTGACGAGGGACGAGCACCGCATACCGGCCCAGGAAAGATTGATTACGAGATACCGGCAATACTGTTGTACCCGACGATAACGACCGATGCTCCATGACAGACCAGAACGCTGACGGACGACTTTTCGAGTGGTATCGACGCTACATCGGCGAACCCGACCGTGAGGTAGACGTATACGTCGGGTTCGCGCTCTTCTTTGGCGGTATCGGGCTCGGCATTGCGGCGTTCGTCATCAGCGCCGCGGGCCAGTTCGGCGGGGCCGAGGGGTACGTCTTCCGCGAGGCGGCCTTCGCCGTCGGCATGGTCGCCCTACCCGCGACGCTCTCGAGTGTCATCGTCCTCCTCCCGGTCGGCCGACGCGCCGTCTACGGCGGCGTGGCCGGGTCGGTGGTCTGTCTCGCGGGCCTGGCCTTCTTCGTCTTCGCGTACCCGTTCAACTGGGCCTCTGGGTCCGGCCCCCAGTACGCGATTCACGTCATGTTCGTCTACGGCGCAGGCCTGACCGCACTGCTGGCCTCGACGGGGGGCGCACTGGTGGCGTACCACGTCGAGCGCGCGCGGCCCGGGCCGGGCGACATCGAGGGCATCGAGGACGACGAGGGTGAGGAGTTCTCCGACGAGGACATCCAGCGCGACATCGAGGAGGCGATGGCGAACGTCGACATCACCTGGGGCGGCGTCGAACGCCACGAGGGGACCGCCCTGAAGCTGAACCCCGACCTCGAAGACATGGACACCTCGGGCATGAACGTCGAGGCCGAACGGGTCCACCGGAGTTCCGTCGACACGCAGGTCAACAACCTCCAGAGCCTGAAGGGCGGGAACAAACAGTCCGACCGGTCGACCTCGACCGTCGACGACCAGACGGACCGCCTACAGGAACTGCGCCAGCGCCAGCGCGAGGAGACCGAACAGAAACAGGATACCCTGCTCGAACGCATCCTGGCCCGAATCGCGGACATCCTGAACTGACGTCGGTCGCGTTCTGGTCGTTCGAGTAACGTGTCATTACCCCAACCTACAGGTAGATTTATCTGTCGAAACCACCGACGTTCGTAACGTATTACCATGGCTAAAGGTCTCGACGTGGGAACGATGAACTTGATTTCCGCGCAACAGGAAGGTAACGAAACCGTCTTCGTCCAGCAGCGGAACTCGTTCGTCGAAATCGAGTATAGCGATATGGCCGAACAGATGCTGTCGCGCTCGGAGGTGCTCCACATCCGGAAGGACGACAAGGTGTACGTCCTCGGCGACGACGCCCTCAACTTCGCGAACATTTTCAACCGCGAGACACGACGGCCGATGTCCCAGGGCATCCTCTCGTCCTCCGAGAAGTCCGCGATTCCGATGATGAAGCTCATCATCGAGCAGGTGGTCGGGTCCCCGGACTACCCGAACGAGAAGCTGTACTTCTCGTCGCCTGCCGACCCGATGGACTCGAACCTCAGCACGCTCTATCACCAGAAGACGATCGAGTCGTTCCTCAACGAGATGGGCTACGACGCCGAACCCATCAACGAGGGGATGGGGGTCATCTACTCCGACCTGGCTGACAACGACTTCACCGGCCTGGGCATCAGCTTCGGCGCCGGGATGACGAACGTCTGCCTGGCGTACTACGCCGTGCCGGTGATGAAGTTCTCCGTCGCCCGCGGCGGGGACTGGATCGACGAGCAGGCCGCCCAGGCGACCGGGCGCTCGGTCGACAAGGTCACCTCCATCAAGGAGGACGACTTCGAACTGGACTTCCAGACCGACGTCGGCGGCGTCGAGGGCGCGCTCGCTATCTACTACGAGAACCTGCTGGACTACGTCATCGGCAACATCGTCGAGGAGGTCGACGAGGAGGACGTCGAGGAGGGCCTCGACGTCCCTGTCGTCGTCACCGGCGGGACGTCCTCGCCGAACGGGTTCGCACAGCTGTTCGAACAGCACCTGGAGGACGCCAACATCCCGTTCTCCATCAGCGACGTCCGGCACGCTGACGAACCGATGTACAGCGTCTCCCGCGGTGCGCTGGTCGCCGCCCGCTCCGACGAGGGCGAGCGCGAGCGACAGGCGAGCCAGGAGCAAGAACGCGAGGAGAGCGAAGAAGCGGAAGCGAGCGACGACTGAGGGGTCGCTTTGGGGTGGTGTGGGGCGTCATTGACCGATGGGTAGCGTCGCAGGTCGCGCCCGGCCGGTCCCGTACTATACGCCGGACTCCTCGCTCTCGGGTTCGCCGCGCCGTCGAGCTACCTGCTGACCCGAAGCGTGGCAGACACGCCTGAACACGTGGCCACGACCGTTCGTCGCGACCCGAGCGATCAGTCGCGAAGCGCTCGGGGCCGTCGACCCGCGGTTGTTACTCCTCGGCGTCGCCGGCCTCGTCGTCCTCGTCGGCCGCCAGGAGGCCCGCCTCCTCGAGGTGGGCGTGCTTCTCGTCGTCGGTGAGCTCGTGGAACATCTCGGTGTCGACGTCGATGGTCGCCACCCCGATGCCCTCCGGGGCGAGGCCCTCCTCGTTGACGGAGGCCAACGCCTCGAGCGCGAGGTCGATCCCTGCGTCGAGGTCCATCTCCTCGGAGTAGTGCTCCTCGAGGTACTCGCGGATGTCGCCGCGGTCGGCGCCGACGGCCAGTGCCTTCCACTCGTAGGGGGTCCCCGACGGATCCGTCTCGTAGAGGCGCGGTTCGCCGTTGGCGATGCCGGCGATGATGAGGGCGACGCCGAATGGGCGCGCGCCACCGACCTGCGTGTACTGCTGGATGTAGTCGGTTATCTCCTTGGTCAGCGTCTCGACGCCGACGGGCTCGCCGTAGCGCAGCTGGTTGACCTGGGCCTGTCGACGGGCGAAGTCGATGAGCTGGCGCGCGTCGGCGACGTGGCCGGCCGAGGCGATGCCGATGTGGTCGTCGGCCTTGTGGATCTTCTCGACGGAGGAGCGCTCCATCAGCGGCGAGCGGATGCGCTTGTCGACGGCGAGGACGACGCCGTCGCTCGTCCTGACGCCGATGCTCGCTGTCCCTCGCTTGACCGCCTCGCGGGCGTACTCGACCTGATAGAGACGTCCGTCCGGAGAGAAGATGGTGATCCCGCGGTCGTACGCCTGCTGTTGACTTTGTCCCTGCATAGTTATCTGAAATCGAGTGCGGTCGCGCCCGCGAACCCGTCGTCGGTCTGGACGTCGATTCGCTCGCCCCGTTCGACGGCCCGACGGTCCTGGTTCTCGAACACGACCTGTCTCTTGGCAGGTGCTTCCGGCGGCCCGCGTATATACTTTTCTTCACAGGCACGCACGGTCCCACTAATGCCGCGGACGCGAAGCCCCACCGGGTCGTCGCCGACGCTGTCGAGACAGGCCAGCGCAGCACGGGCCTCGTCAGTGTGGCCTCGCCGGGTGCGGACGATGGCGTCTCCCTCGCCGCCGGTCCGGTCGAACGAGACGACGGTCAGGTCGACCTCGGCGCTCCCGGTGTCGCCCAGCAGGTTCTGGGCGGCGTACCACAGGTCGCGCTGGAGCGCCCGCCGGTCGAACGAGGCGTCTGGCCAGGTCTCGATGGCGATGGCGAGGTACCGCCAGCGAGGTCGGAGGTGCTTCGGGAGGTGCTTCACTGCCGGTCGCCCCTGGCCCGTCGGTCGCCGTTCATACCGGTTCCAGCGGCGGACGGGACAAGAACCGTGCGGTCCTGGCGCGCGCCCACCACCTCGATGTCCTCACTGTTCGTCCTCATCGATGTGGACGCCCGGTTCGACGAACGACTCGGACCCTCGCTCGCGGTTGCGCTCGGCGAGTCGGCCCCACTCCGCCAGCCCCGCACGCACCGCGTCGGCCTCGAACCCGACGGCTTCGCCCACGGCGACGAGTTCACGCGGGGCCCGCAACTGGAGGTGCGTGAACGGGTCCGCGCTGACGACGTAGGGCGCGTCGGCGTCCGCGACGAGTTCCCGGAGCTTCCGGAGGTCCTGGATCGCCCGCACCCGACTGCCCCCCTCCGCTCGGAGGACGCGGGCCAGCGAGAACTCGACCCGGACACCGTTGTCGGCGGCGGCGGCCGCCAGGACGTGGTTGAAGTCGCCGTCGCCACGCATCGGGTGGGCGAGCACGTCGACTGCCGGCTGTTCGACTGCGAAGCGGTTCATCCGGACGTCGCCGCCGTGGACGGCGACCAGCGTCTCGCTCGACCGCGCGTTCCCGACGAGACCGCTGGCCCGCGAGGGGTCCTCGGCACGGACTTCGATTCCGGCGACCACGTC
Source organism: Haloarcula halobia (assembly GCF_029338255.1). Taxonomy (NCBI): domain Archaea; kingdom Methanobacteriati; phylum Methanobacteriota; class Halobacteria; order Halobacteriales; family Haloarculaceae; genus Haloarcula; species Haloarcula halobia. Next base: position 2,376,629 of record NZ_CP119787.1, on the reverse strand, counting down.
GATGCCGTACTCGGCCGCGATGGCGTCTCTGTCGTCGCTCGCCCGCTCGTCGCCGTGGTTCCGGACGACGACGCCGTCGAACCCGTACTCGGCGGCCGAAAGCGCCTGTCTGGCGACGGTGCTCGCCCCGTCGGGACGGGCGTGGACGGCCTCGTACATCACAGTTCGTCGAGCAGTTCCCGCGCGTTCGCGACTGCCTTCTCTCGCTTCGCGGGGTAGGCCTCCACCTTCGCACGGAGTGTGATGCCGTCACCGCGGGCGATTTCGCCCCCGAATGCGGCCTGCTTGTCGAACGTGAGGAAAAACGAGCAGTTGTCGTCGACCCGGTCGTCCAGTTCCGCGCGCACCTCGTCGATGTCCGGGAGCGTCGCGACCTGCGTGAGGACGTGCCTGACGTCGTCGGCGTTCTCCACCCGTGCCGAGAGCACCACGATGCGGTCCCCGTAGTGGCCCTCGTTCTCGACCCGTTCGATAGGGTAGTCCTCCGGGAGGAAGGTACGGAGGGCCTCCTCGACGCGTTTCTCGTCTTCCGTCGCGTAACAGAAGGTGCGGAGGTCGACGTAGTGGAAGGGGACCGACGACATCGGGGCCTTACTCCTCGACGGCTTCGAGGTTGTCCTCGGGGACGCCCTGCTCCTGGCCGTCCTCGAACGAGACGGTGTAGTTCGCGTCGCCGAACATCGTCTCGACGACCTGCGTGACGATACCTTCCTGTCCGTCGTAGTCGCTGTGCTCGTCGTGGAGAATGACCTGATCGTCTTCTTCGAATGCCATAGGCGCCGCTACTGGACGACTCGTCAAAAAGGGACTGATTCGCCCCGGCGTCGGGGAGACACCGGTCGTGCGGTGAAGCCGCGCTCGTTGTCGAAGACTTATAGGCAATACTCCCCTACGCCGAACTATGACCTACTCGCCTCGACCTTCCCGTCCACGGTATCGTCTCGCGACCCGGCATGCCGACTCGCTGGACGGATGACGACCGTCGACAGCCTGTGGTATCTCGCCGACGTCGCCAGCCAGCAGGCCGAGCAGACGTATCACGACCTGGCGACCGCTCACGAGGACTTCGTAGAGTTCACCCGCCACCGCCGCGTGCCGCGCCACCGGTTCAAGCGGGTCGCCACCGACGCCAAGGCCCACGGCGCGCCCTTCGGCGCACACACGCTGACCTACCGGCCCCCAGGCGAGCTACTGCTCGTCCGCCACGACGGCGTCGGTCAGTGGGTCCTACCCGGAGGCGAGCTCGACGGCGACGAGTCTTTCAGGGAGGCGGCGCTGCGCGAGCTGGGCGAGGAGAGCGGCGTGGAGGCCACTATCGAGGGTCTCGGGATGCTCGGTCGCGTCGAGTTCTACTGCGACGGCAACGAGACCTGGGGCATCCTGCCGGTGTTCGAGGCGCGCGCGGAGACGACGGCGGTCAGCGTCTCGGACCCCGACGGCGAGATAAGCGATGCTCGGTGGTTCGAGACCCTCCCGGAGGACACGCGCGACCGCGAGGAGATTCTGCGGTGGCGCGACCGGTTCTTCGACTGAGCCCCCGCGACCGATTACCGCCTGCTGGGGACGTGGGACTTCGCTTTCGCCTTCGCCTTCTCGACCACGGGTCCGGCGATGGCCCACTCCTCGTCTGCCTTCGAGCGGGCCCGCTGGACGACGGGGGCGGCCGACGCCCACTTCTCGCCGAGAATCGCGCCGGCGAGCGCGCCGGCCCCGGCCGCCGTGCTCGCGCCGCGCGCGCTGAACAGTCCGCCGACAGCGCCACCGATGGCCCCGCCGATAGCTGCGTACTTCGCCCTGTTGAATACACGAGTGATGCGTTCGCGCATACTAGATATGTAGTGCGGCGAATAAATAAAGGCACCCGCGACCCAGTCAGTTCGGGCCGAACGACTGCCCTTCGCGCGCGTCGGCGTTCACCCGGCGGATGGTCGCCCTGGCGTTGCTCGCGTCGTAGCCAAAGAGGACGCTCTCACCGTACTCCGCGGCCACTTCGGTGGCCTTCGCGAGGTCGTCGATGTCCACGTCGACGGCGTACAGTTCGACGCTGAACGGGGTCGAGAGCCGGTCGCGGAACCCCGTCGCGAGTATCTCGAGCCAGTAGGTCGTCGAGTAGGCCATGTCGTAGATGGGGACGACGAACTCGTCGACGTACGGGGCCAGGTCGTCGATGGCGACCCCGCTGCGGGCCTCGAGGTGCCCGGGGTACGGGTCGGGGTACAGCGTGAGATAGAGGTCGCCGGGGACCCGTTCGCGGGCCGCGGCGACGAAGGAGGTGATGACGTCGGTGCGCCAGGCGCCCCAGTCTTCGAACTCGCTCCCGGCGAAGCGCCGCTCACAGCGGTCGCAGTGACAGTACTCCTCGCGCGGGAACCCGACGTCGTCGAGGCGGACGTCCTCGTTGACCGCGGCCGCTTCCTCGATGATGTCGAGCAGGCCCTCGCGGTACCGGTCGTGGGTGGGGCAGACGTACGTCCAGTCGAAGTACGGTTCGTTGCGTGTCGCCGCCGTGCCCTCGTCGTCGAAGGCCAGCAGCTCCTCCTCGCTCTCGACGGCGTTGTCCCCGAAACACGACACCATGTTGACCGCGCCGGCGACCGGTTCGGCGGCCCGACCGGTGACGTCCTTGACTTCGTAGAACGCGCGGTCGAACTCCGACCACTCGGTCTCGTCCTCGTTGCGCGTGACGACGCCGTACATGGCGCGGCCTACGGCGCTGTCGCTCCTAAGGGTTCGGAAACGTGGTCGGAGGGCGATACCACCGGGAACGTGCCGTCGCTAATCGCGGTAGACGTACGCGAGTGCCAGGAGGGCGATAGCGACGATGGCGATGACCTTCTTCGACATCACGTAGAAGTACGAAGATGACTGTTATAGTCCTGTCGCCTAACCGACCGGAACGGCTCCCGTCCCGGCCACCTATCGCTCGTGGGCCCAGAACTCGTCGTCGACGGTGACCTCCCTCTTGAACAGCGGGACCTCCTCTTTCAGCCGGTTGATGCCGTCCTCGACGGCGCGGAACGCCTGGCCGCGGTGGCCGGCCAGGACGACGACGAAGACGATGTCCTCGCCGGCCTCGACGACGCCGGTCTTGTGGTGGAGACGCACCGCGAATACCCCGTCGCGGGCCTCGAGATCCCGGCGGAGTGTTGCCATCTTCTCCTGGGCGACGCCGTCGTAGCGCTCGAACTCCAGGAACTCCGTCGGCGGGTCGTCGTCACCGTCGCGCGCGCGGACCCGGCCGGTGAAGGTGGCGATGGCCCCCGAGCGGTCCTCGTCGGGACTGCGCTTGACCTCGCGCACGAGCGACGCCAGGGTCACGTACGGGTCGCGGGCGTCGGCCGCCTCGAGAACCGCGTCGACGTCCGCCGTTTCGCCGTCAGCGGCGCGATGGACGACAGGGTCGACCGCTTGCCGGTCCCCGAGGACGACCTTCGGGATGGACGCGTCGGAGTACCCCTCGACGAACACGTAGTCGAAGTCGGGGGCCAGGTCGTCGAGCGTCTCCGCGAGGGTTCGTGACTCGCCGGTGGCGAACCACCCGCCGTCGTCCGTCGTCGCGACGGTGGTGGCCGCCCCGGCAGCGCGGTGGCGGTCGGTGTCTTTCCCGTCGGTGTCGACGTCGGGCGCGTGGTCGCAGTGCTTGACCGTCGCCACGCGGTGTGTGTCGGCGCGCCGCGAGACGAGGCGTTCGACGAGGGTCGTCTTCCCGGTGTCTGCGTGCCCGACGATGCCGAGGACCTGCATGGAACCTCCTTGTCGGTGCAGATACCTATGTGTTTTCGACGGTGAGCGGTCCCGCTGTCCGAACCGCGTGCGGGGGTGCGACCGACGCCGGCGACTACCGGTCGACCGACTTCTCGACGATGCGGACGTTCTCGATGGCCGTCGACGGGTACTCGCCGTCGGCGTCTTTCTCGCTTGCTTTCACCATGTCCCAGACGACGTTCAGGCCGGTCGTCACCCCTTCGAGGGCCTCCATCTCACAGCCGGTCTTGCCGACCGTCTCGACGGCCACCGTCGCCTCGACGGCCGACTCGCCGACGTCGAAGGCCACGTCGACGTTCGTCACGGGAATCTGGTGGCACATCGGAATGGTCTCCCACGTGTGTTTGACGGCCTGGATGGCACCGATGCGGGCCGTCGCCAGGACGTCGCCCTTCTCCACCTCGTCGGCCGCGATGGCCTCGAGGGTGCCCGACGAGAGCCGAATCTCCCCGCGGGCGACCGCCCGGCGCTGGCTGTCTGCCTTCTCTCCGACGTCGACCATCTGGGCCTGTCCCTCCTCGTCGACGTGAGTGAACTCGTCGGTCATCGGGTGGTCGTAACAGGGCGGTCCGCAAAACCGTACGGGTACCCTCAGCGACGGACTAGCCCGAGGAGGTGACCGACGGCCGGGGCGACGAGGCGCTCGGCACCGGTCCGTGCGGCGTTCTCGCTTCCGGGCAGGCAAAAGACCAGTTGCTCGTCGACGACGCCGGCCGTCGCTCGCGAGGCCATCGCCATCGGGCCCACCTCCTCGTAGGAGAGCCAGCGGAACAGCTCGCCGAACCCGGGGACGCGGCGGTCGAACAGCGGGCGGAGGGCCTCGACGGTGACGTCGTCGGGCGTCAGCCCCGTCCCGCCGGTCGTCACGACGACGTCGGCGTCGTCCTCGTCGATGGCCGCCGCCACCGCCTCGACGATGGCGTCCCGGTCGTCGTCGACCCGTCGCCGCCCGACGACGTCGTGACCCTCTTCCTCACAGGCTGCCGCGATCACGTCGCCCGCGGGGTCCTCCTCGAGTGTGCGCGACGACGAGACGGTCAGGACGGCGACGGCGACCGCCGACGCGTCGTGTGCGTGGTGGTCGTCGTGGTCGTGGTCGTCGTGGTCGTCGTGGTCGTGGTCGTCGGTCATGGTCCCCGTCTGTCACGCGGGCACAATAACTCCCAGGCTTCACCCGGAAAAGAGCGCCTCGAGCAACTTCCGCTGACTCGCGGCCAGGTGTTCCGTGAACGTCGACGTCGTGATGCTCAGGTCGGCCGCGACCTCGCCGGCGTTGGCGTTGCGGGGGTGGTCGAAGTAGCCCAGCTCGAACGCCCGCTCGAGGACTTCTCGCTGCCGGTCGGTGAGCATCTCGCGGTCGAGGACGACTGGGTGGTTGTCGCCCACCCCGTCCGCGCTCTCGATGAGGCGGCGCAACTGGACGCACTCGGCCTCCGACCGCAGATCCTCGATGACGGCCCGGAGCGTCTCGGCGTCCGGGCTGAGGAAGGTGACCACCGTCGTGTCCTCGCCCGCGCGGAACTCGTGGACGAGACTCCCGCGGCGCTCGATTCGCTCGCAGATACACCCCCGGTCGGGTTCCCGCTCGAACCGGTAGATGTGGCCGGACTCGTGGGCGAACACCTCTTCGAGACCCGTGGCTGCTTCCGACTCGATGGGTGGCTCATCGCCCTCGCCTTTCAGGGTAAACTCCTCGACGACCCTGTCGTGGTCCGTCCCGAACCGGCGGCGCGTCACCGAGTCGACGACCCACTCCTCGCTCGCGTGCGGGTACACCATGCACGACTGCGGCCTGAACACCTCCACCTCTGTGAGGAGCCGGTCAGTCATCAGCTATGACTTGTAGTAGTTTGAATGATAAATCTGTGTGCGAATATGTTCGCCCGTCGAACCCCTTAAAAAGCCCCTAACATCTTGGGAGCGTACTTGAACCCGCTTCTACTGCAACCCCCAATAGCACGGCCCGACGACGCGGTTTCGAGTACCGGACAGCGCCCGACTATAGAGACACGATACCTGGTATGAGACGGAACACGATACTTATCGCCCTGTTACTCACGACGGTGTTGCTCCCGATGTGGTACGTCGCGCTCCACGGCGAGCCGCCGTCGGAGGAGATAGCCATCGACGAGAGCGTGAGCGAGCTGCGCCCGCTTGAGGGATTCGTCGATACGCCTAACAAGCTCTCGCCCAGTCAGGTCGGCGTCATCGTCTGGGTGGCGCTGTTCGCGCTCGTCGGCGTCCTCGCCGGCGTCCACCAGTTCATGAATCGGGCGGTCAGACCGCCGGACGACGCCGAACCGGTGACCGACGGCGGGTCGGTGTCGCTCCCCTGGTTCCAGACCGAGCACCGCTGGGTCGTCGAGTACCACGACGCCTCGGACGCCATCGAGGGGTTAGTCGTGATGGGGGGCCTGACGGTCCTCTCTATCGTCTTCGCGGCACTGTTCACGGCCGAGTACCTCACCCTCGCGCGGACCCAGTACTTCGGGGCCTACGCGACGGGGATGTTCCTCTCGCTGGCGCTCTCGACCGTCGCGTACTACGCCTGGTTCATGCCACACGTCGAGGTCGCAGAGATACGGGGGCACGACTGATGGACTATCCGAAACCCGACGACGACGGCACGGAGGAGTGTTCGTGTTCCGGGGAACTCGAGACGCGTCCGACGCTCTACAGCGACGTGCGCGCCGAGCTGCGAAGACGTGACTTCGCGAAGTTCCTCGCGACGGTCGGCGGCGTGACCGCAGTGGCGAGTCTCACCGCCCCGCTGGCGAGTCTCACGCAGGTATTCGAGCGTGGGTACGAGGGCCCGGTCTACTCGGATGGCGTCCCGCTCGTCGACGAGGCGGGCGAGCGCATCGCCGAGGACCGTCTGAACGAGGGCGAGCTGCTGACGGTCTTCCCGGAACCACGACCCGGCATCGAGGACGCGCCGACGCTCCTCGTGCGCTTCCCCGAGAGCGAGTACGGCGGCGGCATCGAGATGGGCTTTACGGTCAGTGGCTACGCCGCGTTCTCGAAAGTATGTACGCACGCCGGCTGTATGGTCTCGGACCGAGAGGACGACCTGCTCGTCTGCCCGTGTCACTTCGGCAAGTTCGCCCCGCTTCGGGGCGCGGCCGTGACCGATGGGCCGCCCGGGCGACCGCTTCCGCAGTTGCCCATCACGCTGAGCAGCGACGGGTACTTGGTCGCGACCGGCGACTTCGAGGGTCCGGTCGGCGCGGGGGGAGAGTAGATGTCCCGTTCAGAGCGGCTCTACGGCTGGTTCGACAGCAGACTCGACCTCGAGTCTGCACAGCGGTTCCTGGGGAAGGCATTCCCCGCCGAGGACTCGTTCCTGCTGGGCGAGGTGGCGATGTTTTGCTTCCTCCTGCTAGTGCTCTCGGGGGTCTTCCTCGGGTTCTTCTTCGAACCCTCCACCTCCGACGTCGAGTACGACGGGAGCGTCCAGAAGTTCCAGGGCCAGGAGATGCCCGAGGCGTTCGTCTCGGTGCTGCACATCACCTACGACGTCCCGTTCGGGATGTTCATCCGCCGACTCCACCACTGGGCGGCCCACCTGTTCGTCGCTTCCATCGGGTTGCACATGCTGCGGGTCTTCTTCACCGGGGCCTACCGCAACCCCCGCGAACCGAACTGGGTCGTCGGTACCGGCCTCGCCGCCCTCGCGATGGGCGCGGCCTACACCGGGTACGCGCTGCCCTTCGACGAGTTCGCCGCCACGGCGACGGGCATCGGCTACAACCTGACCGTCTCCATCCCCGTCGTCGGGGACTTCCTCGGGCAGGTTGTCTTCGGCGGCGAGTTCCCCAGCAGCGCGACCATCCCCAGACTATACTTCCTGCACGTCCTCATCATCCCGCTGCTCATCGCCGGCGGCCTGGCGCTGCACATGACGATCCTGATACGACAGAAACACACCGAGGCCCCGCGCGACGGCGACGTCGAGTCGGGCCGGCGAACGGTCGACGAGGACGACGACGACGTCATCGTCGGTTTGCCCGCGTTCCCGAATCAGGCCGCCGTCTCGGCCGTCGTGTTCTTCGTGACGGCGGCGACCCTGTCGGCACTCGCCGGCCTGCTCCCGGTCCACAACGTCGCCGAGTACGGGCCGAACGACCCCGCGTCCACCCCGGCGCTCATCATGCCCGACTGGTTCCTGATGTGGGTATACGGCTTCCTGAAACTGCTCCCGACGTGGGCCAGTTTCACAGTCGGCGGCGTCCACGTCAGCGGGGAGTTCATCGGCGGCATCGTCCTGCCTGGACTGGTCTTTGCCGCCGTCGCCGCCTGGCCGTTCATCGACCGAACCCCCGAACCGACGCACTTCACAGCCGATCCGCTCTCCCGGCCGTGGCAGACCGGCGTCGGCGTCGCCGCAGTCGCGTTCATCATGATCGCCTCCATCGCCGGGATGAACAACATCCTCGCCGATCAGGTGCTGGATACGACTACCGGCGTCGTGAACCCCGTCCTGAGCGCCGCGTTGCTCCTGGTGCCCCCGCTGTTCGGCGTCGTGACCTATCTCCTTCTACGCGACGAGGACGCGGGGGCCGGCGTTGACGAGGACGGCGTCGCCGCCGACGGTGGGGCGGATACGCCGGCCGGCGAGGGCGAAGGAGGTGGTGACGGCGATGACTGAACTCGCGACTCTCACACATCGGCAGTACCGCCTGCTGGATACCACCAGCAAGCTGGCCGGCGTCGGACTGGTCGCCGCCGGCCTCGAGGCCGGTGGCTCGACGACCGCCGGCCTCGTGCTCGCCCTCGCCGGAACCGCCTGTGCAACGTTGACCGTCTTCATGACCCATGAGTAGACAGACTCCCGACGACGATCGCTGGATGGACAGCTCCGGAATCAGCAGACGCGACTTCGTGAAGGGCCTCGGTGCCGCGTCGTTGCTCGGTGCGACCGGCCTCTCCTTTGCCGACGACGGGATGCGCGGCCTGCAGGCCGTCGACGACCCCATCGGGGACTACCCCTACCGGGACTGGGAGGATCTCTACCGCGAGGAGTGGGACTGGGACTCCGTCGCCCGCTCGACCCACAGCGTCAACTGCACCGGGTCGTGCTCGTGGAACGTCTTCGTCAAGGACGGCCAGGTCTGGCGCGAGGAGCAGGCCGGTGACTACCCGACCATCGACGACGACCTCCCGGACCCGAACCCCCGCGGGTGTCAGAAGGGAGCCTGTTACACCGACTACGTCAACGCGGACCAGCGAGTGACCCACCCCCTCCGGCGCACCGGGGACCGGGGCGAGGGCCAGTGGGAGCGCATCTCCTGGGACGAGGCGCTGACCGAGATCGCCGACCACGTCATCGACGAGGTCCAGGAGGGCCGATACGACGCCATCTCCGGGTTCACACCCATCCCGGCGATGTCACCCGTCTCCTTTGCCAGCGGCTCTCGGCTGGTCAACCTGCTGGGCGGCGTCTCGCACAGCTTCTACGACTGGTACTCCGACCTGCCGCCTGGCCAGCCAATCACCTGGGGCACCCAGACCGACAACGCCGAGTCGGCGGACTGGTACAACGCCGACTACCTCGTCGCCTGGGGGTCGAACGTCAACGTCACGCGCATCCCCGACGCGAAGTACTTCCTCGACGCCGGCTACAACGGCACCAAGCGCGTCGGCGTCTTCACCGACTACTCCCAGACGGCCATCCACACCGACGAGTGGATCTCGCCGGAGGGCGGGACCGACACCGCGCTCGCGCTCGGGATGGCCCAGACCATCGTCAGCGAGGGCCTGTACGACGAGGCCCACCTCAAAGAGCAGACCGACATGCCGCTGCTCGTCCGCGAGGACACCGGGAAGTTCCTCCGGGCGAGCGAGGTCGGAATGGCGACCGACGCCGACGACCCCGAGAAGGTGTTCGTGATGGTCGACGCCGACGGGACTCTCAGGACTGCGCCGGGGTCGCTCGGCGAACGTGACGGCCAGCACGACCCCGATGCGAGCATCGAACTCGACTTCGACCCGCAGTTGTCGGCCGACCGGACCGTCCAGGCCGACGACGGCACGGTCCGGGTCCGCACGGTCTGGGAGAATCTCCGGGACGAACTCGCCCAGTACACCCCCGAGTTCGTCCACGAGGAGACCGGCGTCGGCGAGAACACCTACCAGCGCGTCGCCCGCGAGTTCGCCGAGGCCGACGCCGCGAAGATCATCCACGGCAAGGGCGTCAACGACTGGTACCACAACGACCTGGGCAACCGCGCCATCCAGTTGCTCGTGACGCTGACGGGCAACCTCGGCGAGCCCGGGACCGGGCTGGACCACTACGTCGGCCAGGAGAAGATCTGGACGTTCCACGGCTGGAAGGTCCTCTCGTTCCCCACCGGCAGCGTCCGGGGCGTGCCGACGACGCTGTGGACCTACTTCCACGCCGGCATCCTCGACAACACCGATCCCGACACGGCCGAGAAGATCCGCCACTCCATCGACGAGGGGTGGATGCCGGTGTACCCGGAGGAACGTGAGGACGGCTTCCGGCCGGACCCGACGACCATGTTCGTCTGGCGGGGCAACTACTTCAACCAGGCCAAGGGCAACCTCGCCGTCGATGAGCAGCTCTGGCCGAAACTCGACCTCGTGGTGGACATCAACTTCCGGATGGACTCGACGGCGATGTACTCGGACATCGTCCTGCCGGCGGCGAGTCACTACGAGAAGTACGACCTGAACATGACGGACATGCACACGTACGTGCACCCGTTCACGCCCGCCGTCGAACCGCTGGGCGAGGCCCGGACCGACTGGGAGATATTCCGCTCGCTGGCCGAGAAGATTCAAGAGCGGGCCATCGAACGCGACGTCGACCCGGTCGAGGACCGCAAGTTCGACCGCACAATCGACCTCACCACCATCTACGACGACTACGTCCGCGACTGGGAGACCGGCGAGGAGGACGCCCTCGAAGACGGCCGCGCGGCCTCCGAGTTCATCCTCGAACACTCCGAGGAGTCGAACCCGAGCGACACCGACGACCAGATAACCTTCGCCGACACGGAGGAGCAGCCCCAGCGCCTCCTGGCCGCCGGGAGCCACTGGACCTCCGACATCGAAGAGGGCGAGGCGTACGTTCCCTGGCAGAGTTACGTTCACGACAAGGAACCCTGGCCGACGTTCACCGGCCGCCAGCAGTACTACGTCGACCACGACTGGTTCCTCGAACTCGACGAGGCGTTGCCGACCCACAAGCGAGGCCCCCAGGACACCGGCGGGGACTACCCCCTGTCGTACAACACGCCCCACAGCAGGTGGTCCATCCACTCGACGTGGCGCGAGAACACGAAGATGCTCCGCCTCCAGCGGGGCGAACCAACCGTCTTCATCAATCCCGACGACGCCGCCGAACGCGGCATCGAAGACGGCGACACCGTCGAGGTGTTCAACGACCTCGGCGCAGTCGAGGTACAGGCGAAGTACTACCCCTCCAGCGAACCCGGGACGCTGCGGCACTTCTTCTCCTGGGAGAAGTTCCAGTACCCCGGTCGCGACAACTTCAACACCCTCGTCCCGATGTACATGAAACCGACCCAGCTCGTCCAGTACCCCGAGGAAACCGGCGAACACCTGCACTTCTTCCCCAACTACTGGGGACCGACCGGCGTCAACAGCGACGTCCGCGTGGACGTACGGCCCGCGGGGGGTGACGACCAGTGAGTACCGACCAGCAGGACGACTCGGACACGCAGATCGACGTCGCCGAGGGCATCGATCACCAGGTCGCGATGGTGATGGACCTCAACAAGTGTATCGGCTGTCAGACCTGCACTATCGCCTGTAAGACTCTCTGGACGGAGGACGGCGGCAGCGAGTACATGTACTGGAACAACGTCGAGACCAAACCCGGTGCGGGGTACCCGCGAGGGTGGGAAGACTCCGGCGGCGGGTGGCAGTCCGGCGAGCACTCGGAACGTCAGCCCGGCGAGATTCCCGACCAGGAGGACTACGGCCGCGCCTGGGAGTTCAATCACAGCGAAATCATGTACGAGGGCAGCGACGAACCGCTGCGGCCCCGCGAGGGCGCGGAGTGGGGACCCAACTGGGACGAGGACGAGGGCGCCGGCGAGTACCCCAACTCCTACTACTTCTATCTCCCGCGCATCTGCAACCACTGTACGCACCCCTCCTGCGTCGAGGCCTGCCCCCGCTCAGCGCTGTACAAGCGCGAGGAGGACGGCATCGTACTGGTCGACCAGGAGCGCTGCCGGGGCTACCGGTACTGTGTCGAGGGCTGTCCGTACAAGAAGGTGTACTACAACACCGTCTCGAAGAAATCCGAGAAGTGCATCTTCTGTTACCCGCGCATCGAGGGCGAGGGGCCCGACGGGCAGACCTACGCCCCGGCGTGTGCCGAGGAGTGCCCGCCCCAGCTCCGACTGGTCGGCTTCCTCGACGACGAGCAGGGCCCCATCTACAAACTCGTCGAGGAGTACGAGGTGGCGCTCCCGCTCCACCCGGAGTTCCAGACCCAGCCCAACGTCTACTACATCCCGCCCTTTGCGCCGCCACAGCACACCGAGGACGGGGAGACGGTGGACGTCGACCGCATCCCCCGACAGTACCTCGAGCAGCTGTTCGGCGAGGGCATCGACCAGGCGCTCGATACCATCGAACGCCATCGACAGCGAATCGAACGGGGCGGCGAGAGCGAACTGATGGAGATTCTCCAGGACAAGAACCCGGCGAAACAGTACCGGCTCGAGGTGTTCGACGATGGGTGAGGGGCGGCCCAGCCGCGTCACGGTCTCGGTCGTGTGCATCGCGGCCCTCGTGGTGCTCACCTCGGTCGCGACGCCGTTCGCGAGCGCCCGACCCGCCCACGAGATACCCTTCAGCGAGGTCCAGGGATCGGGTCTCGCCAGCCCCACCGCCGACGGCTGGGACGGCGTCCCGAGTTCGGACGTGGCGCTCGGCAGCGCCCCCAGTAGCGTCCCGAACGCAGACGACACGACCGTCGAGACGGTCCACGTGCAGGCGGCCCGGAGCGACGAGCGGCTCTTCGTCCGCCTCCAGTGGCACGACGCGACGCGGGACGTCGGCGCCGACTCGATGCGGCGGTTCAACGACGCCGTCGCCGTGCAGTTCCCGGTCAACACCAGCGCCCGGCCACCGATAGCGATGGGCGGGCAGCGGAACATGGTCAACGTCTGGTACTGGAGCAGCGATACGGGGACCCAGGAACTGCTCGCCGGCGGGCCGGGGTCGACGACGGCGTTCCCCGACCCGGCCGTAAGCGCGAACGCGACCTACCACGGGAGCGGCGCGAACGCTACCTGGACGGTCGTCTACGTCCGTGACCTGGAGGCTGCCGGCGAGAACCGGACCACGCTCGAGACCGAGGGGGACCTCGACGTGGCCTTCGCGGTCTGGAACGGCTCGAACGCCGAGCGGGCGGGGCAGAAGTCCGTCAGCGAGTGGCACTACTTCCCGTCCGAGTCCCGGTCCGCGGGACCCCCCTTCGAGGCGCTCCTGTGGTCGGTCGCCGGCGTCGCCGTCGTCGCCGTCGTCGCCGTGACGGCCTTCGGCGTCGCCCGCGCCCGAGGGGGGATGCAGTGATGGGGTCGACGGCAGACGATTCGGAGGCCGCCATCGATGCGGACGCGACGGCTCGCGGGACCCTCTTCAGAGTGCTCGCGAGAGCGTTCGAACACCCGGACGAGTCCTTCCACGAGGTCGCCCGGAACGGGTCGCTGGACGCCGACGTCCGGGCGTGTCTCGACCGGACGCCGTTCGCGTTCGAGGTGCCGCCGCTGACCACCGACGACGACTACGAGCAGCTCGCGGCCCGCTACAACGACGTCTTCCAGCTGGGGTACAGCGAGTACACCGACCGGACCGACGGCTCGCTCGACGCGTCGGGCCCGCCGGTGCCGCTATACGAGTCGAAGTACCGCCCCGGGACGTCCTGGAACGACGTGAATCTCGACCTCTCGCGGGCCTACCAGTACTACGGCCTCGAGATCGACCAGGGGAACCGGGACAACCACGACGCGCTCAGTTACGAACTGGAGTTCGCGGGCTACCTGGCCCGGCGCGAGGCCGCCGTCGGACCGGACGCCGCAGCAGCACGGCTCGACTTCCACGACCGCCACCTCGGCCACGCCGCGACCGGCGTCAACGACCGGCTCTCTGAGGAACCCGGAACCGGCATCTACGGCCCGCTGGGCCAGCTCCTTGAGGCCGTCGTCCGCGCCGACCGGAACGATCTGGCCGAGCGCCTGGAGGGGCAGCGATGAGCGTCCCGTCGGTCGCGCGGCGGTGGGCGCCCCCGGTCGACGATCGGTCGCGTCGCGCGGCGACGGTCGCCGGCAGCGGATTCGCCGCCGTCGCGCTCACGGCGAGTTTCGTCGCTCGCCTGGCGGTGAACGCGCCGCTGACCCTCCCGGGCGGCGTCGCAGTGGGTGGCCAGGCGGTCGGGGTCGCGCCCGGCCCGCTCGCGGCCATGGCGATGGTGCTGGCCGCGCTGGGTGCGGTCAGTATCGGGGTGACCCGTTCCGACCCGGCGGCCGGCGTCGGACTCCTGTTCGTCGGGGTGTTCGGCGGTCTCGCACTCGTCTCACGGGGGGCGGCCATGCCCGCCGCGGTGGCGGTGGCCGCAGGTACCGGAACCGTCGCACTCGCAAGCCGACGAAGCCTTTGCCGGGCACGTGGCCTCGCCACCACCGTCCTCGTCGCCGCGCTCGGACTCGCGCTCGCGAGCGGCGTCGGCGACTGGACGGCGCTCAGACCGCTCGCGTCGACGTTCGCGCTGGGTGGCGTCGCGCTCACGCCCCTGTTCGCGGCGACCGACGCCGAGTCACTCCTCGGCGGGGCGCTGGCGTTCGTCGTGGTCCTCGTCGTGGGCCTGTCGGTGCCGTTCGTCACCGGTGCGGTCACGCTGGTCGGCGGCGGCGTGGTCGGCGCGGGCCTCCCCTTCGTTGCGCTCGCCGTCGCCGGGGCCGTGACGGCCGCGAGCGCCGCAGCCAGGACCCGTCGCTGGACGCTGCTGGCCGGCATCGTACTCGTCGCGCTGGCCGGCGTTCCGGCGTCGCTCCCGCGGGCGGTTCCGTTCGCGCTCGGCGTCGCCGTCCTCGTCACGCGGGAGGCCGGACGATGACCGACGGGTGCCCGAGTGACGACGACCGGTACGAGAGACAGGTCGAGGCCGACCCCGACCCCTAGCTCGACCCCGAGCGCAGTCCGGGGTTCCACAGCGACGTCGAGGCGCTCGAAGACATCGAGGTCAGTCGCGAGGACGTGACCATCGGCGAGGCGACGCCCGAGGAGCTGGCGGCGACCGACACCGAACCCGTGGACGGCGTCGCCACGGCCGACCTGCTCGCCGACCTGGAGACGGGGGCGACGGTCGACCGCCGCCGCGCCGCCCTCGCGCTGCAGGACCACCCCTCGAGCGAGGCCGTGGTGACGGCGCTGGCGAAGGCCGCCACCGGGGACGACGACAGCGACGTCCGCCAGTTCGCCGTCGAATCGCTGACGCACCACGGCGGCGAAGTCGCGGCAGCCGTGGCCGTCGAACTGCTCGACGACCCCGACCCGTGGGTCCGCGCGGAAGCCGTTGTCACGCTGGACAACGTCGACAGGGAGGCCCACGAGTCGGACATCGAGGAGGCGACGGATGACGCCCACCACGCCGTCCGTCGGAACGCCGCCGTCTCGCTGTTCAAACTCCGCGGGGAGGCGATGGCCGACCTGCTGCTCGAACAGAGCCGCGACGACAGCGAGCGCGTCCGGGAGTGGGCGGCCCACATGCTCGGCGGCGTCGACGAGGACCGGGCGCGCGAACGCCTCCGCGAGCTCACCGGGGACCCCGCGACGGTGGTCCGCCAGACGGCCGAGCGCGCTCTGGAAGCCGACCCCGGCCGCTTCCGCCGACAGTTCGGCGGCCCCCTGGAGAACGACGCGCGACTGCTCCCCGGCGAGGACCGCCTCAACCGCATGCCAGACCTCTAACGATGACAGCCCAGTCCGACCCCACCGTGACCGACCGCATCGAAGCAGCGCTCAGAGCCGTCCGGGACCCCGAGGCCGACCTCTCGGTGTTCGACGCCGGGTTCGTCGAGGACGTCGCCGTCGAGGACGGCGAGGCCACGATTCACGCCGACCTGGCGGCGCTCGACGCGGAGACCAGTACCCAGGTCGTGGAGGCGATGCTCCGGGCCGTCGACGACGTCGACGGCGTCGACAGCGCCCACGTCGAGCGCGCGACCCCGTCCACCGACAGTCGCGCCAGCGTCGACGCGTTCGACCACGTCGTCGCCGTCGCCAGCGCGAAGGGCGGCGTCGGCAAGTCCACCACGGCTGCCTATCTGGCGTGTGCCCTCGCCGCCGACCACGACGTGGCGCTGTTCGACGCCGACATCCACGGGCCGAACGTCCCGTCGCTGCTCGACGTCAGCGGGCCCGTCCACTCCAGCGACGAAGGGGACCCCCTCCCGGTCGGGACCGGCGGGATGGACGTCATGAGCGTCGGGCTGATGGAGTCCGGCGCGCCGCTGGCCTGGCGGGGGGCGATGGCCCACGACGCGCTGGACGACCTCTTTGCGAACACGGCGTGGCGAAACGACGACGTGCTCGTCGTCGACCTCCCGCCGGGGACAGGCGACGTGGTGCTGACGACGCTTCAGGAGGTGCCGGTCGATGGCGTCGTCGTCGTCACGACCCCGTTCCACGCGAGTGTCAGCGACACCGCCCGGACCGTCGAACTGTTCCGGGACAACGACGTCCCGGTGCTGGGGACCGTCGTCAACATGGCCGAGTACGTCTGTGACTGCTGTGGCGAGGCCAACGACCTGTTCACCGAGGACGCACTCTCGGACCTCGACGCGCCGGTCCTGCTGGAGGTGCCGTTCACGCACGACCTGCAGGGGACGGCAGAGCCCGGCGCCGTCCCGGAGGTAGTCGCCGGCCTGGGCACCGCCGTGACGGACGCTCTCGACGCTGCCGGGACCGTCGACGTCCCCGCGGATGCCGTCGACATCCGCGGGCAGCCACCCGGCGAGCGAAAGGACCGCGTCCGCGAGCGGTTCGAGACGCTGGACAGCGGTGACCGGTTCGTCCTCGTCAGCGACCGCGACCCGAGCCCGGTCGGGCCCTTCCTCGGGCGGCTCGCGGCGGCGCCGCGGTCGGCGTTCGACCCGTTCGAGGTCCGGCGGGCGACGCCCGACGACTGGGTCTTAGAGACAGTCAAGCCGTGATCGACGCCGGCCTGGCGACGCCGGCGACCGGGGTCGTCGTCGCCGGCGGTCGCGGCCGGCGGTTCGGCGACCGGGAGAAGGCGCTCGCCCCGCTCGGCGGGCGGCCGATGCTCGACCACGTCGTCGGCAGGGTGGGCTCGGTGACCGGCGACGTCGTCGTGAACTGCCGGGCCGACCAGCGCGAGGCGTTTGCGGCCGCGCTCTCCGACCGGGCGCGTGGCGTCCGGTTCGCAGTCGACGAACGCCCCGACGAGGGGCCGCTGACGGGACTCCGGGACGCGTTCCGCCTCGTCGAGACGGAGTACGCCGTGGCCGTCGCCTGCGACATGCCCCTCGTCGAACCACCGTCTCTCGCCGCCCTGCTGGAACGTGTCCCGGAGGGCCCCTGTGCCGTGGTACCGACCACGGCCGACGGCCCTGAACCGCTCCACGCCGTCTATCCGGTCGCCGAGACCATCGAGGCGGCCGGTGCCGCGCTCGACGACGGCGAGCGGAGTCTGCGAGCGGTGCTCAGGCGCCTGCCCACCCGGGAACTCGACGTGGCGTCCGCGGCGGTCGGCCGCCGGTCGCTGACGAGCGTCGACACCCCGGCGGACGTCGCGATCGCCGCCCGCCGGTTCGACCCGGTGCGAAGCGAGTGAGGTCGCCCCTCGACCGCCCCGTCTTCGTGCCAATTCAGACACAACATAAATACGGGTGCCGAGAGTTGTTCCGCCAATGGTCCTCTCGGACGTCTTCCTCTCCCCGTTCGGTCTGGCGGCGCTCGCCCTCGCCGTCCCCATCGTGGTGCTGTACTTCATCCGACCGGAACCCCAGCGGATGGAACTGCCGACCTTCCGGTTTCTCGCCAGCGAGGAACGCCAGCAGGCGACCAACCCGCTGCTCGAACGGCTCTCGCGGAGCCTGCTTTTGCTCCTCCAGTTGCTGGCGCTGCTCCTGCTCGCAGTCGGCCTCGCGACGCCGTACGTGATGGTCAACGAGCGGGCCACCGTCGAGGAGACGGTCCTGGTCGTCGACACGAGCGCGAGTATGGCGACCGCCGACGGTGGGGCCACCCGGTTCGCCCGGGCGCTCGAGACCGCGGACGCGGAGGTCACGAGCACCACGTCCGTCGTCACCACCGGCGGCGGGGGTGAGGTCGTCCTCCAGCGGGGGCCACCGAGCGAGGCTCGCGAGACGCTCGAGCGACTGCAGGTGACCGACGCGCCAGGGGACCTCGACGGCGCCATCTCCCAGGCGACCGCGCTGGCCGGCGAGAACGCGCGCATCGTCGTGCTCAGCGACTTCGCCGGCGACGACTGGACCGACGCCGTCGCCACCGCCCGCGGTCGCGACCTCTCGGTGGACCTGCGCCAGTTCGACGGCGGCGGCGACGCGAACGTCGGGTTCGTCGGCCGACAGTTCTCCGGGTCGGAGGTGACGCTGTCCGTGGCGAACTTCGGGAGGGAAACGGTCACGCGGACGGTCACGCTCGGCACCCGGGAGACCCGCGTCGAACTCGCGCCGGACGACATCGAGACGGTGACCTTCCCGGTCCCCGCCGGCCGCAGTCAGGCGCGCCTCACGCCCGGTGACAGTTTCGCGACCGACGACAGCGTCGCCATCGCCGCGCCCGCCGACCCCACCGTCGAGGTGCTTATCCTGACCAACGACCCGAACCGGTACCTCGTCACGGCGCTCGAGGTCAACGACCAGGTGGCGGTCACCGTCGACCGGCCACCGACCACCGTGACCGAGGAGTACGACGTCGTGGTCTACAGCAACGTCGACCCGAACGCGCTGCTGCCCGGCAACGTCGAGGCCGGGCGCGAGGTCATCGAGCGCGGCGGCGGGGTCGTCGTCCAGGCCCAGCAGGAACTCCCGGCGCGGTACGGTGACCTCCTGTTGCTCGACCCGGGGCCGGTCAGGACCGCCGCCACGGTCAAACCGACGCCCCCGAACGAGCTGACCCGCGGTATCGAATTCCAGCCGCCGAGCGAGTACGTCAGCGGGTCGCTCCGCGAGGGCCAGACGGTGGTCGAGCTCGGCGACGGGACCCCCCTCATCGCCACCGCCGAACGCGACGGCGGCCGACTGCTGTACTACGGCTACATCGAGGACAGATCGAGTTTCAAGTTCAACTACCAGTACCCGGTGTTCTGGAAGCGGGCGATCTTCCGCCTGGCGAACCGCGAGCCGTTGCCCGCCCTGAACTACGAGACCGGCCAGACAGTCCGCTTCGACGCCGACCGCATCGAGGGACCGGACGGCCCCGTCGCCGGGCCGACCACCTCGCTCCAGCGGACGGGCTTTTACTCCACGGACGCCCGGACGGTGAGCGGTTCGCTGCTCGACGAACGCGAGTCCGACACCGCGGTCGAACCGCTCTCGGACCGGCCGGGGCCGACCGGAAACCTCACCCGAGAGGAACGACGCAGCGTCCCCCAACCGCTCACGGAGTTCGCCGCGCTGGCTGGCCTGTTCGTGGTCCTGCTCGAAGTGGGCTTCCTGCGATACCGGGGTGACCTCTGATGCGTGCCACCTACACGCTCTCGGACGGCCTGACGCTCGGTGTCGAGCACCTCTGGCCGCTCGCCGCGCTCCCCGTCGCCGTCGCGGTCCTCGCGTACGTCGTCTTCCGGAGCGAGCGGGGCCCCCGCTCGGCCTCCACCCGGAGTCGCCGCCTCCTGTTTGTGAGTCGCGTGCTCGTCGCGACGCTCCTCGTCGTCGGAGCGATGGGGCCCTACACGGTCCAGACCCGCGAGACGCCCGGCGAACCGAGCGTGACGCTGCTGACCGACGACTCGGCGAGCATGGAGGTCTACGCCGACACGCGGGAGTCGCTGGTCGCGGACATCGAGGCCACCGGCGTCCCGGTGACCACTACGACGGTCGGGAGCGGGGACGCCTCGCGCCTCGGCGACGGCCTGGCCGCGAACGTCCAGGAGAACGGGACGGTGGTGGTCCTCTCCGACGGGCAGGTCACCGCCGGCCGGAGCCTGGCGGTTTCCGGAGAGAACGCCCGGCAGCTCAACGCGACGGTGAGCGCCGTCGAGCTGATTCCGCGGCGGCGCGAGGCCGCCGTCTCCGTCGCCGGCCCACAGACCGTGAGCTCGGGCGTCCCGTCGCGGTTCGTCGTCTCCGTCGACGGCGTCCGACTGCCCGACGAGTCGACCGTCGAAGTGGCCATCGACGGCGAGGTAGTCGCCACGAAGACCGTCGGCCAGAACGGGACTGCGGCGGTCACGCACACGTTCGAGGACCTGGGCGCTCACCGGGTGACGGCGAGGCTCGAGAGTGAGGACGTCTTCGACCGCAACGACGTCTTCTACAAGAGCGTCCGCGTCGTCGAGAAACCGGACGTCCTCTACGTCTCGGCCCGGTCGTACCCCTTCGAGAACTTCCTGCGATCGCTGTACGACGTGACGACGGTCGACTCGGTGCCAGCGGACCTCTCCGGATACTCGACCGTCGTCGTCCAGGACAGCCCCGCGGCGCGCTTCGGGAACGTCAGTGCGCTCCAGGAGCACGTCATCGAGGGCGGCGGCCTCGTCGTCGTCGGCGGCGACAACGCCTACGAGAACGGCGGCTACGGCGGGTCGTCCGTCGCGTCGATGCTGCCTGTCTCCGTTGGGAACGCCACTGGTGGCACGACCAACATCGTGTTGCTCATCGACGTCTCGGGCAGTGCCGAGCAGGGCATGGCCATCCAGAAGGCCGTCGCCCTCGACGTCCTCGACCAGCTGGGCGACGAGAACCGCGTCGGCGTGGTCGCGTTCAACTACCGGGCGTTCCGCGTCACCGAACTCGCCCCGCTCGCCGAGAACCGGGCGACGGTCGCCGAACAGATCCGCCGCCTTTCGAGCGGCGGGGCGACCGACATCTCCGTCGGCCTCCAGGGGGCCGACGAGCTGCTCGGCCAGCGGGAGGGGACCATCATCCTCCTGAGCGACGGCCAGGACCGCCTCGACCGGGCGGCCGCCGTCTCGAACCAGCTGGGGCGGGAGGGGACCCGCGTCGTCAGCGTCGGCGCCGGACGGAAGGTAAACGAGCTGACGCTGCGGGAGATCGCCGCCGAGTCGGGCGGGTCGTACTTCGCCGCCACCGAGACGAACCGCCTGCGCCTCCTCTTTGGCGGCGGATCGCGCCGGTTCCAGGGCGAGAAGCTGACCATCGTCACCCGGGATACGTTCATCACCTCGGGCGTGGAGCTGACCGCCAACCCCGGCCAGGCGAACCGCGTCACGGTCAAACCGGGTGCTGACTACCAGGTGGCGACGGCCGACGGCACTCCCGCCATCGCCTCGTGGCGCTTCGGCCTCGGCCGGGTCGTCTCCATCACGGCCTACGGCAACGACGGCACGCTCGACGGGCTCCTCGAGCGGCCGGACTCGCTCGTGCTGACCAAGTCGGTCAACTACGCCATCGGCGATCCGGCGCGGACCCAGACGGGCGTCACGTCGATCGGCGACGCACGCGTGGGCACGGAGACGTCGCTGGTCTACCGCGGCGAGACCCGCCCCGAGGCGGCGGGCATCAGGTTCCGACAGGTCGCCGAGGACCGCTACCGCGGCGAGTTCACGCCCGAGGAAGCCGGGTACGGGACCGTCGTCGACGCGGAGTACGCTGCGAACTATCCCGTCGAGTACGGCACGTTCGGCCAGTCGGAGTCGCTGACGAGTCTCGTCGAGGAGACGGACGGCCAGCTGTTCGCGCCGGACGAGGGCGCCGAAATCGCTCGACTGGCCCGCCAGCAGTCGACCCGTATCCGGACGGTGCGGGATTCGTGGTCGTGGGTCTTCCTGCTGGGGGCGCTGGTGCTGTTCGTGACGGAGGTAATCGCCCGACGCGTTCAAGTGTACCGCGGGCGCACTACCCTGGAGAGTGGTCTCCCGTGAGCGTCATCGGCCGAACCCTGAACCTCGGACTCGTCGCCCTCATCGTCCTGGCAGTGGCGGGCACCGCCGGTGCCACCGTGTTCTACCAGGACTCGACGGCCGAACTGCAGACACAGAACGACCGCCTGAAAGACGACAACGCCGAGCTCCGCGAGGAACTCGAGGAGACGCGCGAGGACCTGCGCGAGAATCGGTCGCGCGTCCGTGAACTCCGGCAGACGCTGGAGACGCGGACCCAGGACGTCGACCAGGTCGCGGCCGACCTCGAACGCACGGAGTCCCAGCTCAACGCGACGGAGAGCCAGCTGGCCGAGACCAGACAGGAACTGCGAGCGAGTCAGGAACGCGTCAGCGAACTGCAGAGCGCTGCGAGCGACCTGCGCGCGGACAACCGGCGGCTCCAGTCGCGAGCCGACGAGCTCGAAGACGAGGTCGAGGAACTCGAGACCGACCGCCGCCAACTCCAGGACGACGTCGAGAACCTCCAGAACGAGCTCGCCGACCGGGAGGACGTCATCGACTCGCTCGAGGACGAGGTCGACTCGCTGGAACAGGAGGTCAACAACGTAGAGGACGAGAACAAGGCTCTCCGCCAGGAGAACGCCCAGATGGAGGACGACCTGGAGTCGCTCTGCAGCCAGACCGAGAACGCCGACAAACCGGAGTGTGACGGGTACTGACGATGCCACCGCGAGCTACGCCGGTCGGCGAACGGATGCGCGCGGCGCTTCGGGCGGTACGGCTCGAGGCCTGGAAGGCGGCGCTCGTCTACGCCGTCGTCGACGCCGTCGCCCTCTTTCTGGTCGCGAACCTCCTCGTCGCGGCGTTCGACCCAGCGGTGATTCCCGCACAGGTGTCGGTACCGGACCGGCTGACAGACGCGGTCACTGCCGTGACCGACGTCTCGCTGTCGGACCCGACGGTCCCGGGGTCGGCGCTGGTCGCGCTCGTCGTCGGGTTCCTGACCCTGGTCGTCGAGCTCTGGGCTCGCCTCCGGCGCCCGTTGATCGAACAGTTCGAGGCGGTCAACCCCGACATCGCGGAGGCGCTGCGGACCGCCCGCGACGCCATCGCCGACGAGCAGGACTCGGCGATGGCCGCCAGGCTCTACGAGGACGTCCTCGCCCAGCTGCGCGAGACGTCCGGCGTCGCCCTGGTGAATTTCTACCGCCTCGCGGCCACCGTCTTCGTCATCGCCCTCGTGAGCCTCGCGACGGTTCAGGTGGCCGCGGTGGACCTCGCACTGCTCGATGGCGACGGGTCGGGCTCGCCGACCGCCGGCGGTCCCGACCAGCCCCGGGAGTTCGAGGGCCTCCAGGACGGCGATTCGGTCCTCGGCGATAGCGAGGACGTCCAGGCCGGTGACGAGAACCTGACGGCCCAGATAGAGTCGACCGGGGGCGAGGAGGAGGTCGACCCGACACAGCAGTTCCCGTCGGAGGAGGGGTCCGGCGACCTGAGCGGTGAGTTCGAGAGCCAGCAGGCCGGGTTCGCCGGATCGGAGGACCTGGAGGACGCGGAACTGATTCGGGAGTACAATCTCCGGATCCGCGAGGACGAGGAGGCAGATACATGAGTACGACACACGACATCGACACGATTCAGCGGAAGCTAGAGGACGCGAGAGAGCAGATGCGCAAGCGGATCGTCGGCCAACGCGAGGTGCTCGTCCAGTTGCTCGTCTGCATCCTCGCCGACGGGAACGCCCTCCTCGAGTCCAACCCGGGCCTGGGGAAGACCACGATGGTCCGGACCATCGCCGAGGTGACCGACCTCGAGTTCTCGCGCATCCAGAACACGCCCGACCTGATGCCCTCGGACATCACCGGCACAGAGATCATCCGCGAGACAGACCAGGGCCGGGACTTCGTCTTCGAGAAGGGCCCTGTCTTTGCCAACGTCGTCCTCGCCGACGAGATAAACCGTGCCACCCCGAAGACCCAGGCAGCGCTGCTCGAAGCGATGCAGGAAAAGCAGGTCACCGCCGCCGGCGAGACCTACCAGCTCCCCCGCCCCTTTTTCATCCTGGCGACCCAGAACCCCATCGACCAGTCGGGGACCTACGCGCTGCCCGAGGCACAGACCGACCGCTTCATGCTGAAGGTTCTGGTCGACTACCCGAACTACGAGGAAGAGCGCGACATCGTGGAGATGTTCACCACCGGGACAGAGCAGGTGCCAGTGGAGAAAGTGCTCACCAGCGACGAGATACAGGCCGCCCAGCGGCACGTCCGTGACGTTCCCATCGCCGACGACCTGCAGGACCGTGCGATCCGGCTCGTCCGGCGGACCCGCGAGGAAGACGCCATCGAGTTCGGAGCGAGTCCCCGGGCGAGCATGGCGCTGGTCCTGGCGTCGAAGGCGCGAGCCTTCCTCTTTGGCCGGTCGCACGTGGCCAGCGAGGACCTGGAGTCGCTGGCCGCGCCGGTGCTCCGACACCGCATCCTGTTGGACTTCCGGGCCGAACGAGAGGGACAGACGCCCGACGACGTCATCGAGTCGCTGATGGAGTGACGATGGTCGGAGCGTGCGGGCACGGGGGACCGGTTCCGGCGGGGGGCGACCCGTGACAATCGACCCGGACTTCCTCGACGAGCTCGGGCGGTTCGACGCGGCGCTGAACCGGGTGTCGACGGCGCTGCGCCAGGGCGACCAGGAATCGCCCCGCATCGGCGAGGGCCTGACGTTCAGCGACTACCGCCGGTACTCGCCGGGCGACGACACCAGACTCATCGACTGGCGGCTGTTTGCCCGCACCGAGGAGTACTTCATCAAGCAGTTCGAGGAGGAGCGCAGTCTGACCGTCCACGTCCTGCTCGACGCCAGCGCCTCGATGGACTACGGCGAGGGTGCGGCCGACAAGTTCGAGTTCGCGGCGAAACTCGGCCTCGGTTTCGCCTACCTCACCGCCGAGGAGAACAACGACTTCCTCTTCGAGACGTTCCGCGAGACCGTCGACCGCCTCGACACCGGACGGTCGAACCGCGGGGAGCTGCTGAACCTCATCGACGTGTTGAACGACCTCGAACCCGGTGGCTCGGCCGACTTCGAGACGGTCCTCTCCGAGTACGCCGCCCGGATCCGCTCGCGCTCGCTGGTCGTGGTCCTCAGCGACTGCCTGGCCGACCCCGAGGCGATCGAGGCGGGCGTCGCCGCGCTGGTCCGCAACGAGGTGGACGTGCTGGTCGTACGGGTCCTCGCCCCCGACGAGCGCGCCCCCGGGGCCGTCGGGGACGTGCTCTTTGCGGACCCGGAGAGCGACCAGACCCGCCGCTCGTACTTCAGCGGGTCGATGGCAGACACGTACCAGTCGCGGTTACAAGCACACGTGGACGCCGTCGCGAACCGCATCACCCGACTCGGGGGCGACCACGTCCTCGTCGACACGGGCGAGGATTACTTCGACGCGTTCGCGAGCGTCTGGTTCGAGTGACACTGATCTAGATCCCGTCGAAGCCCTCGACCAGTCTCCGGTTTCAGGGGGCGTGCTGCATACATGCTGCTATCCTCCTGTCGGATGATTGTCCTCGATTATATATGTCGGTGTAATGTAGCGATTGCATGGACAAAACGGGGCAACTGTCCGTCTATCGAGGGTGCGTACCGGTTGTTGATGCCGAGTACGATAGCAAAAGTGGTCGGCCTCCGGTAGAGACAATCATCAAGGCTCTGGCGGATGCGGCTGATGTCGAGCCAGTGGACCTCCCGCCGATATATGAGTACGTTGATCCGGAGGCACTCGATGCCCTGTTCGAGAGACGTGGCGGAGGCACGGACAACGACACTATCCTCAGCTTTCAGGTAGACTCCTGGAACGTTTTCGTCCACTCCGATGGCCGTATCCGGATCTGTGACGCGAAACAGCGGACCGATCCAGCACCAGTCTTCGAACCGACCAACGCCTAAGACGGTTTCTCTCTGCAGCAGGTGCGTTGATTCGTCTGCACGTCTCCTAAGCAGGTGGTTTGGTGACCACAGCGTGAAGGAAATGTAGCCGAGGTCCTGACTTCACCCTCTGTGTCGGTCAGGCCGTTACTGACAGCAACTGGGCAGCCGTCGGAGGAGTTGCTCCGTACTTGGCGCGTCTCTCGCACAGAGCCACGTTCCGATCACGGGCAGGCGAGTCGGTCAGTACAGCTGCGAGATCGATCCCAGACCAGTAATTTTAAACCCTCGACAGAATACGCGAAGAACGGACGCCCTCCATGGTTAATCCAATCGATAGTAGAGTTGCAACTGTCCTCCAGTCGTATACGGTCCTCGCGGTCGTTGCGATTCTGGTCGGTGCGGCACTCGTCCCGTTTGCGACGGGTGTCGTAGCCGAGGACGAACAGTACGTCGCTGTGGTGAACATCGACGAGACGATCAGTGAATCAAGCGCGCAGGATACGATCCAGCAACTCCGTGATGTTCGGAGTAACGACTCTGTCAAGGCCGTCGTGCTTCGGATCTCGAGTCCGGGCGGGAGCGCCGCTGCCAGTGAATCGATGTACATGGCAGTCAAGCGCCTCGCGGACGAGAAACCGGTCTACACCAGTGTCGGACAGTACGCTGCCTCTGGCGCGTACTACACTGCCGTGCCGAGTGACAAGATCTACGCGACGCCAGGCAGCATCGTCGGACACGTGGGTGTTATCGGGACGGCACCACGTGGGGGTCTGAGTCCGGCGGCGACAACCGGTCCTGACAAGGCTCATCGTGGTATGACCAGAGACGAGTATTACGCCAGTCTGGAATCGATGAAGCGAGCCTTCGTCGGTGCGGTCATGACCGAGCGTGGCGACCGCCTGAACGTGTCCCGGGAGACCGTCGCCGAGGCGTCTGCGTACAACGGTCTCAGGGCCGTCCAGACCGGCTATGCGGACGAGGTCGGCGGCTTGGAAGCTGCGATTGACGGCGCGGCGACCGAGGCTGGCCTCAGCGAGTATCGGGTCGTCTACCACGACCCGGCACAGCCACGCGGGCTCGTTTTCGCTGCCTCGAGCGCACGACCAGCGAACGGGAGTGCCAGCAGCGACCAGGCCCCGTACGCACACCGTGGCGTCGATTCAGTCCACTTTCTCATGATCTACGGAACCCCCGAAGAGCAACGTGTCGTGTCGAATACCACCGCCGAGGGGGGTGCCTGAACATGGTCGATACTGGCGTCGTCACGCGTGTCGGCTTCTTTGTCGGCGTGCTCGTCCTGGCTGTTGTGGCGGGTTCAGTCGCATCCGGTGGATCTGCTGGGACTGCACCGGCCGTCAACCAGATCGAAACACCGTCGTTCGACGCGAACGAATCGGCCGCGACGGCTCCTGCACAGACCGGCGAACTGACGATGGCTGCGAACGCCTCCGGTGAGGTGATCCTCATCGATGCGGGCCACGGTGCGGAGATCGACCGGGAAGCACTCGCCCCGATCGTGACGACACTCACCGAGAACGGTGCGACGGTGAAGTACCACGTCGGGGAACGACAAGGTGGCCGGTCGCTCAACGCCTCGTTACGTGAGGCGGACGCGTTCCTCGTACTCGGTGCGGAAAGCCGGTACACCGAGGCCCAGCTTGCTGGCTTGGACGCGTTCACCGACGCCGGTGGGCGTGTCCTGGTGATGAACGAACCCGCCCAGGCGAGTTACGGTGGGTTGGTGCGGTTTGGCATGCCACGTGGTCGGAGCAGCGTGACGAGTCCGCTCGCACCCGTTCTGTCCCAACACGGGCTTGCCTACGACAACGGCTACCTGTACAACATGGACGAGTACGCGCTGAATTATCGGAGTGTCTACGCGACCCCGACTGGCAGTTCGCCGCTCACTGAGGGCGTCGACCGGACGGTGCTGTACACGTCGACTCCCATTACTGGGTCCGACACGCTCCTGACGACGACCGACGGGACGACCCTCTCTCAGACCCGACGACAGGGCACGTATGGTGTCCTGGCACGGTCTGGGAACGTTGTCGCCGTTGGTGACAGCAGTATCGCCACACAGGAATTCCTCTACCGTGCCGATAACGAACAGCTAGTCGGGAATCTGCTGGACTTCCTCGTCTCCGGCGAGAAGTCGCCAGCTGACGCCCCACAAAAACCGGAACCGTCATCGGAAACTGGCCCGACGCCAGGCCCCGAGCAGACTCGGCCCTGAGAGATCGGGGATCAACTACTCGAATTTTTTCGCCTCGCACACGCGCTGGCTGACTGTCCAGGAGCATCGCCGCCGATACATCGTTCGGTACAGCTTCCATGTGTAGCGAACTGGACCAATGCAGAAATTAACAGATTTCACTGTGGCGTCCAACTGAACGTCAGCCGCCTGTTCCAGCGTCTGACCTACTGATCCGATAATACTCCGGCTCCTCCGGAAATCCGTCATAGGGTTCGACTCCCTCGTGGCAGCAGTTCCAAGCTCTCATCGACGCTACATACTCGAGTTCGTCTTCTTCACAACGAGTCGACAACTCGCCAACTGTAGCCTTGTGATATGTACCACAGGTCGAACAGAGGGCCTGACATTTGCTTGGTTTTGGTTCGTCTAAATATCGGTTTATTTCGCGGTTGTACTCGAAACGGATGTCCGTAACTACGTTGTGAAACTGTAGGTCAGTCATATCCTATCAACAAGAGTGGCAGAGTTA
This sequence comes from Haloarcula halobia, assembly GCF_029338255.1. NCBI lineage: Archaea > Methanobacteriati > Methanobacteriota > Halobacteria > Halobacteriales > Haloarculaceae > Haloarcula > Haloarcula halobia. Next base: position 2,348,159 of record NZ_CP119787.1, on the reverse strand, counting down.
TATTTTGGTGAGGTGATTAAAGAGTAGTTGACAAGCAAGCTGATTGTAGTACGGTTGCAGATTAAAAAACTGCACAGTACGCAGGTTTACGATGTATCGCCGACGGCGAGTGATACCGAAACGCCGGACACAGGTCTTGCGGACTACTCCGCGAGGATGTGAGCGGGCAGGTCGTCGCGGATGATGGTGTTGCAGTACTCACAGCGCACGCCGTCGTCGGTGACGGCAAAGCGGGACTCGACGGGTTCGTTTTCCGTGGTGATGCAGTTGTGGTTGGGACACTCGAGGACGCCGACCACGACGTCCGGGCGCTCGACGCGGTGTTTCTCGACGACCTCGTAGTTTCGGACGATGTTGATGGATGCGGCGGGCGCGATGAGCGAGAGGACGTCCACCTCCTCCTGTGAGAGCTCGCGGCCCTCGACTTTCACGATGTCCTTGCGCCCGAGGCGCTCGGAGGGCATGTTCATCGCGACGGAGACGGAGTCGCCGCTGGTGCCGTCGATGCCGAGGATGGCCAGGACGTTCAGCGACTGGCCGCCGGTGATGTGGTCGATGACGGTGCCGTTGCGGATCTTCGAGACGCGTAGTTTGCGGTCGTCGTCTGTCATCTTTCGCCTCCGAGCATCAGGTCGAGCAGCGCCATCCGGACCGGGACGCCGTTGTGCGCCTGCTGGAAGTACTGTGCGTAATTCGTCCCGTCGACGTCGTGGGATATCTCGTCGACGCGCGGGAGGGGGTGCATCACGGTGAGGTCGTCGGACGCCGCCTCGAGGGTCTCGGCGTCGATCTGGTATTCGCCGGCGACGGCTCGGTACTCGCTCTCGTCGGGGAAGCGCTCGCGCTGGATGCGCGTGACATACAGTACGTCCAGTTTCGGCAGCACCTCGTCTAGGCCGGTGTGTTCACGGACCTCGGCCCCCTCGTCGTGGAGGTCGACGCGGACCGACCGCGGCAGCTGGAGCGACTCGGGGCTGATGAAGTGCTGGCGCGCGTCGACGGTGGTCAGGGCGTGCGCCAGCGAGTGGACGGTCCGCCCGTACTTCAGGTCGCCCATGATGCCGATGGTCAGGTCGTCGAAGCCGGCGTTCTCGCGGATGGTATAGAGGTCGAGCAGGGTCTGGGTCGGGTGCTGGCCCGCTCCGTCACCCGCGTTCACGAGCGGGACGTCGACGAACTCGCTGGCCATCTTCGCCGACCCCTCCATCGGGTGGCGCAGGACGAGCGCGTCGGCGTAGCCCTCGACGACGCGCACGGTGTCGGCCAGCGACTCGCCTTTCTTGACGCTCGAGGACTCGACCGACCCCATGTCGACGATGTCGCCCCCCAGACGTTTCATCGCCGTCGTGAAACTCATCTTCGTGCGGGTGCTGGGCTCGAAGAAGAGCAGCCCCAGCAGCGTGTCCGAGTGCCGGTCGCCGTACGCACCCGGGTCCTCGGCGATGTCGGCCGCGTGGTCGAGCACCGCCTCGATGTCGGCCCGTGTGAGTTGTGTCGCGCTGATGATATGGTCGTGCCGCATCTCACACGGAACGGCGCTCCCGATGGTCTTGAATCCCCCGACACGCACGGACCGAGGGTTCAAGTCCCATGCCGGGACCACACCCGCCATGCTCGCGATCGCAGGCGGGAAGGGGGGCTGTGGGAAGACGACGACGGCGCTGGGAATCGCACGCGCCATGGCGAGGGCCGGGCGACGCCCCGTGGTCGTCGACACCGACCTGGACATGCCCGACCTCCACCGGCGGGCCGGCGTCTCGCGGGCGCCCGGTGTCGCCGCCGCCGCGGACCGGGATGCACCGCTGGCCACCGCGCGGGCGTCGCCCCGGGTCGCCGGCGTCGACGTGTTGCCCGGTGCCGGGGCGTCCGCGGCCGCCCTGGCGTCGGTGCTAGACGCCCTCGATGCGAGTGTCCGCCCGGTCCTGCTCGACTGCCCCGCGGGGGCCGGTCCGGACGGCGCGACGCCGCTGCGCGCCGCGGACCGGTGCGTGCTGGTCTCGACGCCGACGCGACAGAGCCTGCTGGACGCGGTCAAGACGGCGGCGATGGCCCGCCAGCTCGACGCGCCGCCGGCGCTCACCGCGGTCTCGCGGAGCGACGGTGCCGTCGACCCGGCGCCGCTCCTGGGGTCCCAGCCCGCGGTCCACGTCCCCGACGTATCACTACCTCCACTCGAAGCGGAGGAACCGGCCGCACAGTACCGTTCGATGGCGAAAACCCTGTATAGCCGGAATGCTTAATCGTGTGGGTCTACGACCTCTAGTGAATGGTGAACCGGCTGCGAACGGGCATCGAGGTTCTGGACCGGAAGCTCGACGGCGGTATCCCAGCCGGCAGTATCGTCGCCCTGACGGCCGATCCGGCCAGCCAGGCCGAACTCTTCCTGTACGAACTGACGGCCACGCGCGGGACGCTGTGGCTATCGCTCGACCGCACGGCCGAGTCGGTGGTCGCGAGCATCGAGCAGACGCCGGCCAACACCGGCGACCCGACGGTGCGACACATCTCCGGGGAGGCGCCCCTGGACAACGCCGGGAAGCTCGTCTCGGCGCTCCCGGAGACGTCCAACCTCATCGTGGACCCCCTGGACGTCCTGGAGGCCCAGGAGCCCCCGTCCCGGTTTCGCGCGTTCATGAACGACCTCCAGAACCACATCGTCAACACGGGCAGTCTGGCCATCCTCCATTGCCTGGACGGCCGGAGCATCCCGCCGCTCCGGGACACGACGGAGCACTTCGCCGACGTCATCTTCCAGCTGGACACCCGCGTCCGCGGCGACGAGGTGGAGAACCGCCTCGCCATCCCGAAGTTCCGCGGCGGGCGCGCCCCGAAGGACGTCATCAAGCTGGACCTCGACGAGGAGGTCAGCATCGACACGTCGCGCGACATCGCCTGAGCCGGCGCCGTCGTGTCCGTCCACTCCTCGCCGCCGGGCCCGCCTACTCGGCCCGGTCGGGTTCCCCGACTTCCGTCCCCAGAAGCACGATCGTCAGTATCAACGCGCCGACGGCGAGGCCGGCGCCGGCGCCGAACACAACCCGCCCAGTCAGGAGGGTGGCGCCGATGCCCAGGGCCACCGCGGGCGGGACCGAGAACAGCGCCCCGTAGAGCAGCGACGGTCGCATAGGTGCGTCTCGCCCGGGGAGGTGATAACGGTTGGTGGGCAGGTGGCCGACGCCACCGGACGGCCGTCGCTCGGCGGACAGTCGCTCGAAAAGTACCGCGTCGGGTCCGTTACTCCTCGACGTCGTCGATCTCGTCCATGATCTCCTCGGCGTCGACGTCGGCGTCCTCGAGGGCGTCCTCGATGTCGCCCATGCCGCCACCGCCGCCCATGCCGCCCATCATGCCGGGCATGCCCATGCCCATCCCGCCCAGTTCTTCCTGGACGATGATGCGGTCGACGTCGAGCAGCTGGGTGAGCTGCTGGGCGATCTGCTGTTTGCCCATCATCCACTGCTGGTTCATCGTCAGCTGCGGCGTGGCCTCGATGTAGAGCGTCTCCTTCTCGACCTCGACGGTCTCGTACTCGGGTTCGCTCGCTTCGGCGGCTTCGCCGCCCTCGTCCGAGGCTTCTCCCGAAGCCTCGCTCTCCTCGTCGCCCTCGTCCTCACTCTCGACGAGCTGCTCTTCCTCGACGGTGTCGGTATCGAACCAGACGTCGAGTTTCATATCGAGCATGAGGTCGAGGATGCCCTGGGCTTTCTCCTCGCGGTCGGTGACCTCGGCGACGACCTCGTAGTCGTACTCGACGTCCTCGCCGGCCAGCGGGTGGTTGAAGTCGACGCGTGCGCGCCCGCCGATGATGGTCTCGACGTGGCCGTGCTCGCCGTCGATGTCGACGTGGCCGCCGGGGTAGCGCTCGTCTTCCGGAATCTTGTCCTTCGAGACGGTGCGCACCTCCTCTTCGTCGTACTCACCGAAGGCGTCGGCGGCCGCGACGGTGACCGAGCCCTCGTCGCCGACCTCCTTGCCCAGGATGTCCTCCTCGACGTCCGGGAAGATGTGACCCTCTCCCAGGACGATGGTTCGGGGCCCCCAGTCCTGCTGCTCCGTGTCGATGTCGTCCTCCTCCGCGACCGACTCGTCGGTCGTGTCGACCAGCTGGCCGCCGGCGACGGTGCGGGCGGTGTAGGCGAGCTTGACGACGTCGCCCTCCTGAAGCCCGGTCGCTGTCTGTTCGTCCGCCGTGTCTGCTTCTTCCTCGACCGCTTCCGCGTCGGCCTCGGACTCGTTGCTCATACGGAACTGGTCTGTCGTGGCACTCTTAAGGACAACGTTTCGGGGCCGCCGTCAGTCCGGGTCCACGAGCGCGGCGAGTTTCTCGGCGGCGATGTTCCGCCCGGAGACGGGGATGACGACCGTCTCCCCGGCGAGCTCGTCGCCGGCCTGTCTGGCGGCCGCGACGCTCGTCGCACAGGCGCCCTCGATGACGATGTGCTCGTCGACGAAGAGGTCGCGCACGCCCTCGCGGATGGCCGACTCGGAGACCAGGCGGAAGTCGTCCAGCCGCTCGCGGAGCACCCCGAGCGTGAGCGCAAAGGGGACCCGGGTCGCGACGCCCTCGGCCATCGTCTCGACGCGTTCGTGGGGGTCGAGGGTGCCGTCGCGCCAGGCGTCGTGGACGGCCGGCGCCGCCGCGGCCTGGACGCCGACCACCGCCGCGTCCGTCAGCGCGCCGACGGTGAGGCAGTACCCGGCGGCCGCAGAGCCGCCGCCGACGGGGCAGAACACCCGGTCGACCGACGGGAGGTCGTCGACGACCTCCAGGCCGGCGGTGCCGACGCCGGCGACCAGCTTCGGTTCGTTCCCCGAGTGGACGTACCGGGCCTGTCGCTCGGCGGCCAGGTGTTCGATGTGTTCGCGCGCGGCGTCGTAGTCGGGGCCGTGCTGGATGACCTCGGCGCCGAACTGCTCCATGGCGGCGACCTTCTCGGGGTTCGCGTCGGCCGGGACCCCGATGGTCACCGGCACGTCGAACTCGCGGCCGGCCCAGGCGATAGACTGCCCGTGGTTGCCCGTACTCGCCGCGAGCAGGCCCCGCTCGCGGAACTCGTCGTCGAGTGTCGCGACCAGGTTGACGCCGCCCCGGACCTTGAACGCGCCCGTGGGGAGCGTGTCGTCGCGCTTGAGGTACACATCGGCGTCGAGCTCGGCAGAGAGGGCCTCGGAGCGGACCAGCGGCGTCTCGGGGAGGTGTCGGCGGACGACCTTCCGTGCGGCGGCCACGTCGGCCGTCGACGGCGGCGTCAGGTCGTGATAGGGGAACACTGTCGTCTCGTCCGGCGATTCGACAGGGGTGTACCGGCCGTCCATACCACCCCTCTCGGGGCCGGGACAGTAAATCACGCGGTCGGAGCGGACCGCTTTTCAGCGACCCGACCCCACCCCGTGGCATGTACGAAGTCGAAGTGAAGGTGCCCGCGGACCTGGAGCGAGTCGGGCGCGCCCTCGCCGACCTCGGGGCCGAGCAGGCGGGTGCGGTCGTGCAGGTGGACACGTATTACGACGCGCCCCACCGGGACTTCGCCGAGACCGACGAGGCGTTGCGAACACGTGCGGAGACCCGTGACGGCGAGACGACGGCGAAACTCACCTACAAGGGGCCGCTCGTCGACGACGAGTCCAAGACCCGCGAGGAGTTCGAGACCGTCGTCGCAGATGCGACCGCGACCGCGAACATCTTCGAGCGGATGGGCTTTGCCCCGGCAGCGACCGTCCACAAGGACCGGCAGTTCTACCGGTACGACGGCTACACCGTGACGCTCGACGACGTCGAGGACGCCGGGGAGTTCGTCGAAGTCGAGGCCGAGACCGACGAAGACGGCGTCGAGCGCGCCCGCGAGGGCGCCTACGAGGTCTTGCGCGCACTCGGCCTGAACCCGAACGACCAGGTCCGCACCTCCTACCTCGGGATGCTGCTCGATGATGCAGACGAGTAATCATCGCTGGGCGAACTGTTCCCGTAAGTTATAGAACCCACCGTAGCAAAGGCACGCGCAATGACCGATCGGAACATCCACGTCCAGCCCGAACACGGGCTGGCAGTCGAAGACCAGGACGTCGAGATCGTCGAGCGGAAGGGAATCGGTCACCCCGACTCTATCTGCGACGGCGTCGCCGAGACCGTCGCACGGGCGCTCGCACAGGGCTACATCGAGCGCTTCGGGAAGGTCCTCCACTTCAACACCGACGAGACCCAGCTGGTCGCCGGAACGGCCGCACCCGCCTACGGCGGCGGCGAGGTGCTCGAACCCATCTACCTCCTCATCGTCGGTCGCGCGACCAAGACCTACGATGGACAGCGTTTCCCGGCCGAACGCATCGCACTCGAGGCCGCTCGCGGCTACCTCGACGAGACGTTCCCCCACCTGGACGCCGAGAGCGACATCATCGTCGACGTCCAGCTGGGCGAGGGCTCGGGCGACCTCCAGACGGTCTTCGGCGAGGAGGGTGCCGTCCCGATGGCCAACGACACGAGTTACGGCGTGGGCCACGCGCCGCTCTCGGAGACAGAACAGATCGTCTACAACACCGAACGGCGGCTGACCGGCGAGTACGCGGCCGACAACCCGGTCGTCGGTCAGGACGTGAAGGTGATGGGCAAGCGGGAGGGCGACCACGTCGACGTCACCGTCGCCGTCGCGATGATAGACGAGCACGTCCCCGACCTGGAGGCCTACAAGGACGCGGTCGAGGACGTCCGCGAGTACGTCCGGACGCTGGCGACGGAGTACACCGACCGCGAGGTGACCGTCCACGTCAACACCGCCGACGACTACGAGGAGCAGTCCATCTACCTCACCGTGACCGGCACCAGCGCCGAACAGGGCGACGACGGCTCTGTCGGGCGGGGCAACCGCGCCAACGGCCTCATCACGCCGAACCGACCGATGAGCATGGAGGCCACCTCAGGGAAGAATCCCATCAACCACATCGGGAAGATATACAACCTCCTCTCGACGGAGATCGCTCACTCGGTCGTCGAGGAGGTCGACGGCATCCGCCAGCTCCAGCTGCGCCTGCTCTCCCAGATCGGCTCGCCAATCGACCAGCCACACGTCGCCGACGCGATGCTCGTCACCGAGGACGGGGTCGAAATCGGCGACATCGAGGCCGAGGTCCGGGCGGCCGTAGACGAGGAACTGGCGGCCGTCACCGACGTCACCGAACAGGTCATCGAGGGCGACGTCTCGACGTTCTAAGTCGGCTGTACGCCACCAGTCACGTCGCCGGTCGGGACGCGGACTCCTGCCGCGATGCGCACCGGTTCCCGGCCCCTCGGCGGGGTCAGATATGCCACGAAGACTTGGCGGAGTGCACGGGGGAGGTGGCGGAGATAGCGGGCCACCTCGAGGCCCACGGGGTGACCGAACCGGTGACGGACGGTCGGCACGGAAGCCGACACGCATTTACCTCCCATCCAGGTACCTCGGGTATGCACCCGTCCGACGCCGACGTGGTCCTCGTCCGGCACGGCGACATCGGCGTCAAGAGCGAACAGGTCCGCCAGAAGATGGAGACCAGACTCGCGGCGAACCTCCGGGCCACGCTCGAGGACCGGGGCGTCGACGGCGACGTCAGACAGCGGCGCAACCGGCTGTTCGTCCACACGACCGAGCCCGAGGGCGCCACCGCGGCCGCGGCCGACACGTTCGGCGTCTCGTCTGCCTCGCCGGCCGCGACCGTCGACCCGACACTCGAGGCTATCTCCGCGGCGCTGGCGGGGGCGGCGCGCGACCACTACGACGGCGGGGCGTTCGCGGTGCGGGCCAGACGGGCGGGGCCCGACGACGCCCACCCGTTCTCGAGTACCGACATCGAGTCCGAGGGCGGCGCGGCGGTCTGGGACGCGATAGCGGCGCTGGGCGAGGACCCGGTCGTGGACCTCGAGGACCCGGACCTCGAACTCTTCGTCGAGTGCCGGGAGACGGAGGCGTTCGTCTTCCTCGAACGTCGCGACGGGCCGGGCGGGCTCCCGCTGGGGAGCCAGCGCCCCGTCGTCGCGCTGGTCAGTGGCGGCATCGACTCGCCGGTTGCCGCGTGGCGCCTCATGCGCCGTGGTGCCCCGGTCGTCCCGGTCTACGTCGACCTCGGCGACTACGGCGGGGTCGACCACGAGGCCCGCGCGCTGGCGACCGTCGAGACGCTGGCCGACTACGCGCCGACGGTGGACCTCTCGACGCACGTCGTCGACGCGGGCGACGTCGCCGCCGACCTCGACGTCGAGATGGGCGAGTTGCGGATGCTCGCGCTGCGGCGGTTCATGCTCTCGGCTGCCGAGGCCGTCGCCGAGGACGTCGGTGCCGTCGGCGTCGTCACGGGCGAGGCCATCGGGCAGAAGTCCAGTCAGACCAGCGCGAACCTCGCCGTCACCGACGCGGCGACGACGCTTCCCGTCCACCGGCCGCTGCTGACCGCCGACAAGCCCGAGATCACCCAGCAGGCCCGCGAACTCGGGACGTTCGACGACGCGACCATCGACGCCGGGTGTGACCGCCTCGCGCCGTCGCTCCCGGAGACCGACGCCTCGCTCGCGGCGGTCCGCGCTGCCGAACCCGACGACCTCCTCGAACGCGCCAGGGCGGCGGCCCACGACCGGTCGGTCGTCCCCATCGAAAGGTAAATCTCCGGGGCGGGCGAGGGCACAGCCATGACGCAGGTCTGTCTCGTCGGGAGCGACGACGTCAACCTCCGCTACGAACTGCTCTCCCGTGAGACCGCCCGGAACGCGCTCGCGACCTACGACCTGCAGGAACCGTTCGAGAACTGTCTGGCCATAGAGACGGTGAGTCTGGGCGCGGCGGTGGCCCTGCTGAACGACCTGAACTGGTACCTCGTCCGGTTCGTCGACGCCGCGTTCGTCCGCGAGCCGTCGATTCACGAGACGGAGTGGCTCTCCCGGGACCTGGCGACGGCCGTCAGGGACGACGCGGTCAGCCCCGACGAGACGGGCCGGTTCCTCACGGTGTACGGCGTCGTCAGGGACGCCGGCGACGATGACGCCGGGGAGGGCAGTCGCGACGACGATGCGACGGCAGACGGGCCACAGGCCGAGGACCCCCCGGTCCAGGAGGGGCCACCCCGCCTCGTCGAACCGATGCTCGTGACGCGGACGGGCGACGGTATCCCCGAGTACGACCTGCGAGCGGTAGACGACACGCTCGTGGTCAGAGTCACGGAAGACGAGTTCGGCGCGTGACCGCGGCGCGGGTCCGGCGGTCATCGGGCTGGTGGCGTACGAGGACGCCGGAATCCGCGGCGTCGTCAACAGCGACTCAGCGGCGATGCACGCCCGGGCTGCCGATCAGTACGAGGCCCACAGGGAGTCCGCGACCCGCCTCGACTAGTCGAACATCCCCGTCGACATGTACCGCTCGCCGCTGTCCCAGAACACCGTGACGACGAGCGGGTCCTCGACGCCCGCCTCGACGAGCCGTGCTGCGACGTCGTAGGCAGCGACGTTCGACGCGCCGGAGGACTGGCCGACGAGGATGCCCTCCTCGCGGGCGAGTCGACGGCACTCGGTCTCGGCTTCCTCGAGCGTGACGGTCACCACGTCGTCTATGAGATCCACGTCGAGGTTCTCGCTGACGAAGCCCGGCCCCATCCCCTGGAAGCTGTCCTCGCCGGTCCCCGGTTCCATGCCCGAGAGCACGGCGTTGTTCTCGGGTTCGACCGCGACCACCTCGAGGTCCGGGTACGCCTCCGTGAGTCTGCGGCCGGTCCCCGTGATGGTCCCCCCGGTGCCCACGCCCGCGACGAGCGCGTCGACGGTCCGGTCGCCGACCTGGTCGACGATCTCGACGCCGGTCGTCTGGTAGTGGGCCGCCGGGTTGGCGGGGTTCTCGAACTGCCGCAACTGCACGTACCCGTCCTGCTCTGTGAGTTCGTCGGCGCGCTCTTTCGCCGCCGAGATGTCCCCGTCGACGAGCTCGATGTCGGCGCCGTAGGCCGTCATTATCCCGCGGCGTTCGGGCGACTTCGAGGACGGCATCACGAGGACGACGTCGTAGCCCTTCGCGGCCCCGACCATGGCCATCCCGATGCCGGTGTTGCCGCTGGTCGGTTCGACGAGCGTGTCGCCCTCGGCGAGCGTCCCCTCGCGTTCGGCCCGCTCTATCATGAACCTCGCCGGGCGGTCCTTCGCGGACCCGCCGGGGTTGAACGATTCGACCTTCGCGGCGACTGTCGCGCCCTCGGGCGCCCGCACGGAGACCAGCGGGGACCCGATGGTTTCGACGATAGACGCGTCCATTGGCGGGACGTACGCCACCCCGACTTAAACCCCTAGTGGCACCGCCAAAGCGTGTGGGGAGTCACGGGTCTCGGCAGTGTTTTCCGACGGCCCGTCAAGCCGGACATTTCAAGCCCCTCGGTGCGTTATGCGTCACCATGAACGAGACGGAACGGCTCGAGACGATGGAACCGAACCCCGTGTGGGTCGCCGACGCCTACACCGACACCGTGGACACCCTGAGCGAGTACGGCGATGTCCTCGTCTTCCGTGTGTGGGGCGGCGACTGGTGCAAGGACTGCCGGTCGCAGCTGCCCGACTTCGCGGCGGCCCTCGATGCCGCGGACGTCCCCGAGGGGAACGTCCACCACTACCCGACAGAGAAGGCCGGGGACGGCTCGAAGACCGGCCCCGGCGTCGAGGCGTACGGCATCGAGTACATCCCGACGGTGATCGTCGAGTACGAGGGCGAGGAGGTCGCGCGGTTCGTCGAGGACGAACCCGTCCCCATCGCCGTCTACCTCGCCGAGCGAATCGCCGACGCCCTCGAGTGAGCCCGGCGCCTCGGATACTATTTTCACGGTGGGTCTCACAGGAGGGGTATGAACGTCGTTGCCGACGATTCGTTCGAAGAGGTCGAGGTCGAACCGGGCGTCTACCTCGCACAGCTCGCGGGCGGCGAGGAGATGAGCATCCAGCACCTCCGGATGGAACCCGACGCGCTCATCCCGGAACACAGTCACCACCACGAGCAGGTCGGGTTCGTCTACCAGGGCGAACAGACGTTCGTCCTCGAGGACGGCGAGGCGGTGACCGTCGGCCCCGGTGGGTCTTACCAGCTCGCGAGCCACGAGGTCCACGAGGTCGAGAACCGGGGGGACGAGGAACTGCTGGCCGTCGACATCTTCAGTCCACCCCGGACCAACCCGGACTGGATGGAGTGAGCCGCGGCCCGCGGATACTGGGCCGCCCAGTTTTATGTCGGGTCCACGTCTCTCCCCGGGCATGCGAGCCGTACGCCTCGACGAACACGGCGATACAGACGTACTGAGTGTCGAAGAGACCGAGCGACCGGAGCCGGCGGCCGACGAACTCCTCGTCGAAGTCGGCGCCGCGGGCGTGAATCCCGTCGACACGTACTTCCGGGACGGGTCGTACACGCCGGTCTCGCTCCCATTTACCCCGGGCGTCGACGTCGCCGGCGTCGTCAGCGCCACCGGCGACGCAGTCTCCGGGTTCGAGGCGGGCGACCGCGTCTACGGGACCGGCATCGGGAACGGCTCCTTCCAGGGGGCCTACGCCGAGTACGCGACGGTCCCGACGGACCGGGTCGTCCACCTGCCCGACGGCGTCGACATGGCGGAGGCCGGCGCGGCGGGCGTCGTCGCCGTCACGGCCTGGCGCGCGCTGGTCGACCACGCGGGCCTTGACCCCGCCGAGCGCTGCCTGGTCCACGGGGGCTCGGGCGGCGTCGGCCACGCGGCCGTCCAGATCGGTGCGGCGGTCAGCGCGCGCGTCGTCACGACGGCGGCCCCCGAGTACCACGAGACGCTCGCTGACCTGGGGGCCGAGTCGGTCCTCGACTACGACCGTGACGACCTGGCGGACGCCATCACCGAGGCGTCCGACGGCGGCGTCGACGCGGTCCTGGACCACCGCCTCGACGACTACCTCCAGCTCGACGCCGACGTGGCGAACACGGGCGCCCGCGTGGTCGGCATCGGGGAGAACCGGCCCGACCCCGCGTTCACGAACGACGGGGCGGCCCGCTCGAAGGACGTCAACTACCAGTTCATGAGCATGTTCAACACGCCGGACCTCCGGGTCCCGCTTCGCGGGGTCGCCCACCTCATGGACACCGGCGCGCTGTCGATAGAGATCGCCCGCTCGTACGACATGGACGAGGCGGCCGAGGCCCAGCGCGCGGTCATGGCGGACAGCTTCATGGGCAAGCTCGTCGTCGAGCCCTGAGCGCAGGCCCGCTTCCAGTCAGTTCTGGCCCCACTCCAGTGCCGCCGCCAGGTCGTGTCTCGGCGGCGAGCACGCGAAGTTCCGGCAGGCGTAGACCGTCGGTTCGCCGTCGGCAGGGCCGCGGCCGGCCCATATCGGCGGCGCGTCCTCGAGGCCCAGCGCGTCGAGCCATTCCTCGAAGTCACCCTCGTCGGCCGGCCGCCAGGCGACCAGGCGCCGCGGGACGTATCGCTCGGCGAGCGTTGCCTCCCACTCGGTCGGCGGGCCCTCGACGTCGCCGACGAGCGTGAGTTCGAGCGCCCCCTGCTGGTAGGTATCCGTCGCGAGCGTCAGCGAGGCGTGCTGGAGGGGGTTCGAGGAAACGCGGTCGGCGTGGGTCCGGACGACGGCCTCGGCCACTGACTCGAACCGGCCGTCGGTCGAAACGTGCGAGAGGGCGAGCAGGAGTTCGACGGCGACGCCGGTACTGGAGGGCGTCGACTGGTCGGTCAGCTCCTGTGGCCGGGCGACCAGCGACTCCCCGCCGGTCGGCGTGAAGTAGAGCGTCTCCGCGTCGGCGTCCCAGAACGCCTCACAGATGACCCTCGCCAGGTCGCGGGCGAACGCGAGGTGCCCGACCTCGCCGGTGGCCTCGAAGAGATGCAGGGCGCCCCGCCCGAGGAAGGCGTAGTCCGCAAGGTAGCCGTCGATGGCGACGTCGCCGTCCTTGTACCGGCGCTGGAGGCGGTTCGCCTCCTCGTCCCAGAGGTGTTCGCGGACGAACGAGAGCGCGTCGGCCGCCACGTCGGCGTACGCGTCGTCGAGGACGATAGCGCCCTCGGCGAGCGCCGAGATCATCAGTCCGTTCCACCCCGCGAGCACCTTCTCGTCGCGGGCGGGCCGCGGGCGCGACTCGCGGGCGTCGAAGGCCTGGTTCAGCGCGGTCTGGAGGTGTGAGAGCACTTCCTCCTCGGACAGGTCGAACTCCTCGGCGACGGCGCCGACGGGCTTGCGGACCGCCAGGACGCGTCCCCCGTCGAACTGGCCCCTGTCGTCGACGCCGTAGTACGCACAGAAGACCTCCGCGGCCGTCTCGTCGTCGATGGCCTCGTGGGCCTGCTCGGGCGTCCAGACGTAGAACGCGCCCTCCTCGGTGTCTCCCTCCGGGTCGTCCGGTGGGGCGCTCACGGCGTCGAGGGTGCTGTAGAAGCCGCCCTCGGGGTGCTGGAGCTCGCGCTGGACGAACGCGAACGTCTCGCGCACGACCGACGCGTACCGCTCGGACCCGATGGTCTGGTACCCCGCGAGGAAGGCGCGTGGAATCTCGGCGTTGTCGTAGAGCATCTTCTCGAAGTGGGGTACCGCCCACTGCTGGTCGGTGGCGTAGCGATGGAAGCCGCCGCCGACGTGGTCGTACAGCCCCCGGTCGGCCATCACGTCCAGCGTCTCCTCGACGACGTCGAGATAGTCGCCCTGGCCGTCCGCTCGCGGGTCGCTGCGCTCCCCGCTCTCCGTATCCGAGTCGCTTCGCGACTCGCCGTCGCTGTATGCTCGGAGGAGGGCGTGGATGCGCCCGGTCTGTGGGAACTTCGGCCCGCCGGAGCCCCACCCGCCGTGCTGTCGGTCGGCACCCCGGTGGGCGACGGTGGCCGCCGTCTGAATCAGGTCCTCGTCCGGGTCACCGGGCCGGCCGCCGGTCGCCTCCAGGTCGCTCTCGATGGCGTCGGTCCACTGCCGGGCGCGGTTCTCCATCTCCGCCCGCTGCTCGGGGTCGGCCCAGGAGTTCGCCAGGTCCCGCAACAGGTCGCGAAACCCCGGCTGCCCGCGCTTCTCCTCGGGCGGGAAGTAGGTCCCGACGTAGAAGGGCTCCCCGTCGGGCGTCAGCCACGCCGAGAGCGGCCACCCGCCGCCGCCGGTCACCTGCTGGCAGATGCTCATGTACACGGCGTCGACGTCCGGCCGCTCCTCCCGGTCGACCTTGATGGGGACGTAGTGCTCGTTGAGCAGCTGAGCCGTGGCCTCGTCCGGGAAGCTCTCCTCCTCCATGACGTGACACCAGTGGCAGGCGGCGTAGCCGATAGAGAGGAAGATGGGGAGGTCGCGTTCTTTCGCCGCCTCGAGCGCCTGCTCGTCCCAGGGCTGCCAGTTGACGGGGTTGTCCGCGTGCTGGCGGAGGTACGGACTCTGGGCCTCGTCGAGCCGGTTTCGTCGCGTCGGGTCCGGGCTGTCGGTCATGCCCGTCACTCGGTGGCGCGCGCGGAAAAACGGTCCGACCAGCCGAGCGACCTCGCCGTGAGAGAGCAATACTTACGTCCACGCCCATCCGGCCTACGAACATGACAGAGACTGTGCTGCTCGTGGGTGGCGGCGGGCGCGAACACGCCGTCGCACGCGCGCTGGCCGACTCCGACGCCGCGCTGTACGCCTGTGCGGGCAACCGGAACCCGGGTATCGTCGCCCTCGCCGACGGATTCGAGGCGCTCGATACGACGAACCCCCAGGCCGTGACGACGTACGCCAACGAAGTCGACGCGACGCTGGCCGTCGTCGGCCCCGAGGCACCGCTCGCGGCCGGCGTGGCCGACGCGCTCGACGACGCCGGGGTCTACGCCTTCGGTCCCCAGGAGGCCGAGGCGAGAATCGAGACGGACAAGGCGTTCCAGCGTCGCTTCATGCGGGAGCACGACATCCCCGGCTGTCCCGACTTCGAGACGTTCGAGGACATGGACGCGGCCTGCGAGTACATCGACGCGTACGACGGCGACCTGGCGGTGAAGCCGGCCGGCCTCACCGGTGGCAAGGGCGTCCGCGTCATCGGCGACCAGGTCACCGCCGAGGAGGCCAAGGAGTACCTCCGGACCGCGGACTACGACCGCGTCGTCCTCGAAGAGCGGCTCGTCGGCGAGGAGTTTACCGTCCAGGCGTTCGTCGCCAACGGCGACCTGCGGGTCACCCCGGCCGTCCAGGACCACAAACGCGCCTACGAGGGCGACGAGGGGCCCAACACCGGCGGGATGGGGAGTTACTCCGACGCCGGCCTCGAACTGCCCTTCATGACCGAGGACGACTACACCGACGCCGTCGAGGTCATGGAGGCCACCGTCGACGCGCTCGAGGGCTACAAGGGCGTCCTCTACGGCCAGTTCATGCTCACCGAGACCGGGCCGCGCGTCGTGGAGTTCAACGCCCGCTTTGGGGACCCCGAGGCGATGAACACGCTCCCGGTCCTGAACACGGACTTCCTCGACGTACTCACGGCCGCCCGCGAGAGCGAGTCGCTCCCGCAGCTGTCCTTCCAGCCACAAGCGACCGTCTGCAAGTACGCCGTGCCAGATGGCTACCCGACCGACCCGGAGGCCGGCGCGAAGGTGACCATCGACGAGGAGGTCGTGGCGAGCGTCGTGCGCGACCGAGCCACGGAACAGTCGAGCGGCGACGAGCCGCGAGACAACGCCGGAGAGGCGTTGCTCTTCTACGCCAGCGTCGACGACCGCGAGGACGGCATCTACACGACGACCTCCCGGTCGTACGCCGTCGTCGGGGTCGCCGACACCGTCACCGAGGCCGAGGAGATCGCCGAGGGCGCGCTCGAACGCGCCGGCACGGAGGGCCTGCGCGTGCGTCACGACATCGGGAAGCCCGACCTCGTCCAGCAGCGCATCGACCACATGGACGAGATCCGCGGCGGCGACTGACTCCCGTATCGGCCCGGTCGGACTGGGGGTTCAAGTCCCACCGGCCGGTACGGGGTGGCGTGAACGCGACGCCGGGGTCCGGACCAGTTGGCACGTCCGGGGGAGGGACTCGACGGTGGCGCTGACGTCGGTCAACGTCGGCGCGTCGCTGAACATCGTCGGGTCGATACTCCAGTGGCTTGCCGTTCCGCTCACGGTTCCGCTCGCGACGGCCGTACTCTACGGCGAAGACCCCGTCCCCTACCTGGCGGCCATCGCGGTGGCGCTGGCCGTCGGGACGGCACTCGTCCAGTTCAGGCGCGAGGGGATCTACGACCGCGAGGCGTTCCTGGCCGTCTCGCTGTCGTGGCTCTCCATCGCCCTCGTCGGCGCGATTCCGTTCGTCCTCGAGGGGACCGGCGTGTTCGCGAGCCCTGTCAACGCCCTCTTCGAGAGCATGAGCGGCATCACGACGACGGGCGCGACCGTCGTCAGGGACTTCGGAGCCCACTCGCAGGCGCTGTTGATGTGGCGCCAGGTCATCCAGTGGCTCGGCGGCCTCGGGGTCCTCCTGCTCGCGACGGCGGTCCTCTCGCGGCTCTCCGTCGCCGGCGCGCAGCTGATGGAGACCGAGACGCGCACGAAGAACGTCACGAAACTCACCCCGGCCATCGGCGAGACGGCCCGGATAATCGTCACGCTCTACCTCGGGCTGACGGCCGCGGCGGCGCTCCTGCTCGGCCTGCTCGGCGTGGTCGGCCTCGCGCCGGAGATGACCGCCTTCGACGTCGTCGCTCACGCGTTCACGTCGATCGCGACGGCCGGCTTCTCCCCGCGGGCCGAGAGCATCGGCGCGTTCTCCCCGGCGGTCCAGTGGGCGATCGCCGTCATCATGGTCGTCGGCGCGACGAACTTCATCCTCATCTACGCCGTCCTCCGGGGCGACGTCTCGCGCCTGCGAGAGAGCGACGAACTCCACTTCTACCTGGGGATACTCGGCGGCGGGAGCGCACTCGTCCTCGGCCTGCTCGTGTCCAACGCGACCATCATCGGCGGTCCGGAGGCGTCGGTCCGCCACGCCGTCTTCCAGGTGGTCTCTATCGTGACGACGACGGGCTATGCCTCGACCGACTTCAACCTCTGGTCGGCCGCCGCGAAGAACGTGCTGTTCGTCGGGATGTTCGTCGGCGGCATGGCCGGGAGCACGACCTGTTCGATAAAGTCGCTGCGCTGGCTGCTGGTCACCAAGTCCTTCTGGCGCGACCTCAACGTCTCGGCCCACCCGCGGACCGTCCGCCCCATCCGTCTCGGCGGCGACGTGGTGGACGAACAGACCGTCCAGAGCGTCTACGCGTACACGCTGGTCGCGCTCGTGTTCTTCATCATCGGGACCGTGATGCTCATCGCCGACGGCGAGCGTGCGGGCGCGCCGCTCACCGAGTTCGAGGCCCTGAGCGCGTCGGCGTCGACCTTCTTCAACATCGGGCCCGCCTTCGGCAGGGCGGGCCCGTACGGGACCTACGAGGGGTTTGCCCGCTCGAGCAAGTTGCTGATGGTCCTGCTGATGTGGGTCGGCCGAATCGAGATCATCCCGGTGCTGGTGCTGTTTACCCCCACGTTCTGGCGGCGGTAGGGCGGGGAGTTCAAGAGGGGGACCGTCCTACAGACTGCCGTGACAGCGCGCGACGGCACCGACGACGGGACGGCCTCGGCCGACGGAGAGCGACGCCACGACAGACTCACTCGCCACCGGACGACCGGGCCGCTGAACTCGCTGTACCACTGGACCGACGCGCGCCACCCGCTGCGCGTGATGGCCAACTACGCCGTCATCCTCCTCTGTCGAATCCTCCCCAGCATGCGGCTGAAGAACGTCCTCCTGCGCCGGCTGGGGATGACCGTCGGCGACGGCGTCGCGTGGGGCCTGGAGTCGACGCCGGACGTCTTCTGGCCCGACCACATCACCGTCGAGGACCACGCCATCATCGGCTACGACGCCACGGTGCTGTGCCACGAGTTCCTCCAGTCGGAGTACCGGACCGGCGAGGTCAGAATCGGCGAGCGGGCGATGGTTGGCGCGGGCGCCGTCGTCCTCCCGGGCGTCGAAATCGGCGCGGGCGCCCAGGTCGCGGCCAACTCGCTCGTGGTCGACGACGTCCCGCCGAACACGACGGTGGCCGGCGTCCCGGCAGAACCACTCGGAGAGACAGCAAGCGACGCCTAGTCGCGTATCCGGACGACGCCTTCCCGGAACACCTTCTGGTTGGGGATGACGTGTTCGCGGCCGTCGCTCTCGACGTGGGTGACGAACATGTCGACCTCCTGGACGATGCCCTGTCGGTCGCCGATGGCTATCTCGTCGCCGATGCTGTAGGGTTGGGTCAGCAGGACGTAGACGCCCGCGGCGCTGGCCGCGAGGACGTCCCGAAGCGCCAGGCCGACGAGGAAGACGAGACCGAACGCGTAGGCCGCAAGCAGGATGAGCAGCGCCAGCGTGTCCACGCCCAGCTGGCCCAGCGCGATGAGGACTGCCAGGTAGAAGATGCTGTACTTGACCAGCTCCGGCACCACCGTCGCCTCCGGCAGTTTCACGCTCCGCAGGCGCTCCGAGACGATGAGTTTGGCCTTGTCGCCGGCGATGAGGCCGATGATGAGTGCGAAGGCGGCGATGAAGAGGTCCGGCAGGAACGCGGTAAAGCGGGTCCAGTACGCTTCCGGGTCGACGAGCTGGGCGATGTTCAGCGCGACGGTGATGGCCGTGATGTAGACGAAAAGCGCCGCGAGGTTCGAGACGATGCCTACAGTCGACGTACCGAGACCGCGGGCCGTCCGCTCGAATGGCGTCCCTTCGACGGCGTCGGGGACCCCCAGTTCACGCATGAACTGCCGCAGCGAGCGCCAGACGAGGTACCCGAAGATGGCCCCGACGACGAGCACGGCAAGCGACAGGACGAACGCGCCCTCCGGCGAGAACACGGTCCGGACGAGTTCCGGCCAGTCGATTCCGAACTGCATCGTCAGTACTCCTCTGGGTCCACTTCGATGATGAGCTCTCCGCCTTTGAACGCCCGGACCAGACCATCGCTCTCCGAGAGCACGATCGCGATAGCGTTGGTGTCGCGGGTGATGGCCCCGCCAGCCATGTGGCGGGCACCGAGGCCCTTCGGGATGTCGACGCCCTCAGCGGAGGGTTCGAGGTACCGGTACGCCGAGACGATCTTCCCGGCGTCCGAGATGACGAAGGCACCGTCGAGTCGCGAGAACTCCTTGAGCATCACGTTCACGATGGGGTCCCCGACGTGGACGTGGGACTTCTCGAAGGGGTTGTACGACAGCGGCCGGGACTTGTTCATCACCTTGCCGGCGTCGCCGACGACAAAGAGGGCGCCGACGGGCTTGCCCTTCTGTCCTTTCTTGCCAAGCTCGACCGCGACCTCGAAGACGTCGCGGACGACGCCCGGCTCCGCCCGCGAGTTCACGAACAGGTCGTAGACGCCCGACGGGGAGAAGTCGCTGGTCTCGACGCGTACGACGGTGTTAGCCGTGCCCCCGAGCATGTCGGCCACGCAGACCACCTCCGCCCCCTCGTCGACCACGCCCTGTTCGAGTGCTCCCTCGATGCCAAACCGGACCCGGCCCTCGATGTCGGTGAACTCCAGCGGGAGCTCGACGAACGTCTCCGCGTCGACGGTGTTGTCCGGCGCCACGACCACCACGTCGACGTCGTCGAGCTCCCCGAACTGCTCCGCGTACGAGGCGTTCGGCGAGAACAGGAACACTGCGTCGACGTCTGCGACCACGCCGTCCAGCAGGTCGCGCAACTCGGTCATTGTACCTATCGCCTCGCTTAAGGGGAAAAAAGGTTGCGGGTAGTCTGCCGTCCGGCAGACGCCCGGTCGGCCCGGTCCACGTATAACCGATACAGAATGGGTCGGTCGCGCGCGCCGCTCGTAGGCCACGCGGCCCGCGGACCGGGACGACACAGTCCGCTCCCGTCCCCGTTACCCGTTCCCGCCGGCGGGTGGTGCTCCCACGAGGTCGTCGTACACCGCTGCGAACCGTTCGCGGACGTCTACCAGGGAGACCCCGGCCCGGTCGGCCAGCGCCAGCGCGCCGCCCATCCCGACGCCCTCCTTGGCCTCGCCGGCGACGAACCGCTCCATCGCGACGTGGTCGGCCACCTCGAACCCGGGGTCGGTGACCGTCAGGTCCAGCGACAGGGCCTCCGCGTCGGCCCGGAGCGTGGCCGTCTCGTCGTCGGCGACGTAACTCGTCGTCGCCAGGCCGAGTCGCCCCTCGTACCCGCCGTGTCGGACCAGCGCCGCGACGGCGAGCTGCTGGCTCCCTCCGGCCAGCGTCACCGCGGTGTCCGTCTCGACGGCCCCCGCCGTCAGGCCCGCGAGCGTCGCCAGCACCGGGTCGCCCATCCGCCGCAGCGCCCGCTTCGGTTCGCCCGCGGCGTCGCCGGCCTCCATGGAACTCGCGGCGAGCCCCTCCGCGACGACGGCCTCCTTCTGTTCGACCGGGTTCTCGGGCAACGACGAGGACACCATCGAGGTCTCACCGAGTGCCCGCAACACCCCCAGCGCGGTCGTCGTGCCGCCGGGCACCGACTCCGCGAGCCACAGCTCGTCGGCCGGGAGCCGCCGACCGAACTGCCGTGCCGCCTCGAATGCTCCGTAGGCCGACGGCACCGGGTCCTGTTCGGCGACGTCCTTCCCGGGGCGCGCCCCCACGGTGACCGTCGGCGCGCCGGTCCGTTCGGCCAGGCCCCCGTCGACGACGGCCAGGTCGAACCCCAGCACGTCACGCACCGCCCGCGTGACGAGCGCCGGCGTCGGGCACCCGCTGGGGCTGACCGGCACCGTCTCTGTCCTGACCGGCCGCCCGTAGGTGACCAGTTCCGCGTCCGCCGCGGGCGTGATCGCCATCAGGTCAGGGTCGGCACCTGCGGCGCTGATTCCGTCTCGCCGGGCCGTCTCCGTCGTGCCGGCGACGAGGACGAACCTGATTCCGTCGGGAACTCGGCGCATGTGGTCGTGAGTTACTGCAATCGGACTTGAACGCGTCGGTGCCGGCCAGCGTATGTTTTATACGCTCGGCTCCCGCCGCTCTACTATGGACGACTTCGAAGAGCTCGTCTCCTCGCTGACGCCACGCGAGGACAACGAGGCCATCAAGTCCTACCAGAACACCACTGCTGTCGCCTGTCCGGCCTGCGAGAAGCCGTTCGACGACATGGTGGTCTGCAAGCAGGACCTGACCTCCCTGGAGATGGACTTCGAGATGGACCTCTGTACGGGCATCCACGATGGCAACGTAGTCCTTTTCACGCACAAGTAACGGCCGGCGAGTGAGGCGAGGAACCACGAGGGGGTCGGCCGGAATATTTGTAGATACGTTGAAATGGGTAGGGCATGAGGTAGGCGTATGGAAGAAATTCACAACGAGCGACAGGTCGTGCGCCGAGCGCAGTCCCACCTCGACGAGTGGACGAGGAGGGCCCGGAGACAGGCGTACGCGGAACTGTTCGACGGCCCGGACCCGGTACTCACCGAGGCGGAACGGCAGCTCCTCGATGCGCTCGACTCCGAACTCGAGCGGGCGGGCGGCGACGGCGTCTGGGGAACCGACCAGTACGGGATTCACACGGGCGCCCCGTCGAACTCCACTTCGCCGCTGAGCGTCGTCTGCGTGTATCACCCACAGATAACCAGCGACTCGGTCCTCAGCGGGCACGACGACCTCGACGACGAGACCGAAGAGCGCCTCAACGACGCCCTCTGGCGCTACAGCGAGCACGTCGCCGCGCTGGTCCAGGACCAGCTCGAGGAGTTCGTCGACCGGACCCAGCGCTGACCGACCTAGATCCCGAGCCACTCGTCGTTGCGGACCGGATACCCGTTGGCTCGAGAGAACTCCGCAGCCCGCCGGCGAACCGCCCTGGACCCCGGGAGCGCGCCGTCGGACCGGAGCTGCTCGACAATCCAGTCGCCGACGACTTCGAGTCCCTCGTCGTCGTCGTCGGGGGTGACGGCCTTGAGCGCCCGGAGCGTCTTCTCGTATCCCTGCCGCTGTGAACCCTCGAGGCTGACCCCCTGCATCGAATCGGTCACCTCGACGATCCGCTTTACCGTCCCGGCGACTGTCGGGCGCTGGACCAGCACGCGCACGGCCTCGGGCGACTCGAACAGCTCTTCGTCCGTATCCGCGATCAGTTCCTCGACGGTGTATGTTCCGTCGGGCGCTTCGATGGCCTGGTCGCCGACCGCGTCGACGATGTCCGAACCGCTCGCGGGGAACGACAGCGTCTCGAGTTCCAGTACGACCTCGCCGAGTTCCGACTCGTCGACCGCTGGCTCCGTCTCGTCCGCGCGTTCCAGCGCGTCGTTCATTGCCCGCTCGCGCTGTCGCTTGTCTGCGTCCCGTGCTTGTTTGTCTCTGCCGCGTTTGTCGTCAGGCATCTGTAACGTTACCCTCTCGAGAGGGATAACCCTATGGTCGGACCCGCGAGCGCCCGGTGTCTGACTGGCCCCACACGGTCACTGCAACTCCGGGAGAGCAGCGACTCTGTGTGCCGTTCGTTCGTAGAGAACTGCGCGGGACCGGATTTGAACCGGATGAAGACTCGCTTCGCTCGTCTCCCAGGGTTCACATCGGTCCTGCTCTTTGCTCACTGCGCTCGCTCATGCGCGGGACCGGATTTGAACCGCCTGAACTTCGCTCACTGCGTTCGCTCGTTCCGTGCTTCAAATCCGCTGGCGCAGACAGGTCTCTCACGTCTGTTCGAGACGGTATGCGCGGGACCGGATTTGAACCGTCTGCAGACGGTCGCTCGCGCGCTGCGTCTGCCGGGGCTCAAATCCAACTGACCGCGCACTCTCCGCTCACAATATGGTTCGCGGAGAAGTGCGCGGGACCGGATTTGAACCGGCGGACCCCTACGGGATAGCGTCCTAAGCGCTACGCCTTTTCCTGGCTCGGCAACCCGCGCGCACCCGTCAGTTCCCCCGAGGCAGCCAAGAACCCTTCGCTTGCGGGCGACGAAGGTTTACGTGACCCGGCGACGAACTCCAGAACATGTACCGTGCGAGCGACCGGGTGGAACACGACGAGTGGCTCTCGGACATCGAGACGGCGGCGGACAGTCTCGGCCTCGGGACGGCGGCCCGGTCGCACGCGGTGGACCTCTTTCTCTCGACGATTCCCGACGAGGACCGGTCCAAGCGGGCGACGATGGCCGCGAGCGTCTACGTGGGGGCGCTGCTGGCAAGCGAGGAGCGGTCGCAGTCCGCCGTCGCCGAGGCGACGGGCGTCTCCCGATTGACGATTCAGCAGCGCTGGAAGGGGTTGCTCGAGCGTGCGGGCCTCGAGGCGCCCGACTGGTAGTTACGACGGCGTCCCGCGCCCCTCTCGGTCGGGCGTGACGTTGCCGTGCTGGTCGATCTCGCCTTTGACGATGCGCGTCGAGGAGATGATGTCACCGTCGTCGGCCAGCACGTGGTCGACGACCTCGATATCCAGCGGGTCGTGGCCGCGTTCGGTGCGGATCTCGTTGATTCGCTTCCCACCCGTCTCGGTCTCGGGCGAGACGACGAGGGCGTCGAACTGTGGTTCGGTGGCGATGCCGGTCGGTTCGTCGAGTTCGCGGATCTGCCACTCCCGGCCGTAGCGCCCGGCCAGGTCGGTGAGTTCATCGGCGAGCTCGGTGCGGCGCTCGTCGAACGACCGGATGTGTCGCTGGTCGTGACGCGTCTTCGGGGCGAGGTCGTCGCTGGTGAGGCCGACTGTCACGTTCCCCAGTTCGAACGCCCGTTCGAAGAGGGCGCGGTGCCCGTCGTGGATGGGGTCGAAGGTCCCGCCCAGCGCGACTTCCATACACCGGGGAATGGCGGGGTCGGATTTAGTGGTGTCGACTTTCTCAACCCTCGTCACAGCGTCGCACGAGCGCGGCGCGAGACGAACGCGACGCGATGCCGTCCGTCCTCACTCCTCGGCGTCGTCCCGGTCTTCGTCGTCGGCGTCCTCGACCGAGATGGTGACCGGTTCGTTCCCCGAGTCGTACTCGTCGTGGTCGCCGCCGAGGTAGTCGTCCAGGTTGAAGACGGTGTTCAGTTCCGTCTGGACGTCGCCGACGATGGCGTCGACGAGCTCGCTGGGTGCGATTGCACTGTACTCGTAGGGATTGTTGCCCGCGCCGTCGCTCTCTCGCTTGGTCCGTGTCACCTTCTTCTCCTCGTGGAGTTCGGCCAGTGCCTCCCTGACCGTGCTGGGGTACAGGCCCGTGCCGTCGGCGACCTCCTCGCTCGTGCTCTGTGGATGCTGCCGCAGGTGGACGTAGATGCGCGCCCGCGTCTCGGTGTCCAGCACCCACGAGAGCAGGTCGACGATGCCCTCGTCGAACTGTTCGACCGCGCGGTCGGCCTCCTGTTCGAGTCGTTCGCGTACGTCGCCGCTATCCCGAAGTTCGTCGTCTGTGTCGTCGTCGGACATGCGTTGTCTCTGTAAGGACGGAAGTTCTGTCGAGGTAAAAATCCTTGCCTCGTATCGGCAGGACGCAGGGACCGGGCCGCGCTACCAGCTCTCGGCGACCGACGAACGGGTATTCTCCAGGGAATATAGTTTATAAAAACTCCCGAAATCGGCGTCCTGCTATCGCCGCTGAAACCGTCCCTCGGGTATTACCTCACTGTAGACGGTATTTAGAAGCGTCGGACGATTCGACCTGCGCTCGGCCCCGTTCGTCCGGTGGCCGGCCGGTCTGTCCACTGGTGGGACACAGGCCGCACGCCGGGTACGCTCCGGGTGCTGCTCGGAGTGGGGACACGTGGTGGCTCCCAAAGCCCGACACGCGATTCTCGCCGACGCGGTTCGCGACCCGTGCGCGTCACCTATCGAATCTGACGTCGTCACAGACGGCCTGGATACCCTCGCTGCGGAGCCGGCGCTGTCTGGCCGCGCCGCTCTCCCGGTCGACCACCGTCCGGAGACCGTCGACGTCGAGCCTGTCACACTCCTCTTCGACCAGCGTCGCCACGGACGCCGTCTCCGAGCAGTCGGGTCGGAGCAGGACCGCCGACTGGCCGTGGCGGAGGGCGCGCCACTTGTTGTCGTCGAGGAACTCGCGTCGAATCTCGGTCCCGGACTCCCCGTCCTCGTAGCGGGCGGCGAGGTCGGTCACGAGCGCGTGGACGTACTCGACGAACGCGAGTACGCGCTCCGGGTCGGCCTGTGCGTCGGGTGCTCTGACCTCGATGGTCCCGTGCCCAGAGTGGGGCCGCACGTCGAACCAGAGCTCGCCCCGGTCGTCGATGCTCCCGGTCGCCATCATGCGCTTCTCGTAGCGGTCGAAGGCGTCGTAGTCCTCGAAGGCCGTCGGCATCCCGGTGTTTGGCAGCCCCTCGAATATCTTGGCGCGGGCCGACTGCAGGCCCGTGTCGAACCCGTTCCAGAACGGCGAGTTCGCCGAGACGGCCAGCATGAGCGGCACGTGCCAGCGGAGTTCGTTGGCGACCCAGACGGCCTTGTCGGGGTCGTCGACGCCGACGTGGACGTGCAGGCCCGCCGTCGTGTTCCGGTGCTGTGGGTACTGGATGCGGTCGAGCTGGGCGCGGTAGCGCGGTTTCTCGGCGTGTTCGAGCTCGCGCCACTTCCCGGCGGGGTGCAGGCCGGCGGCGGCGACACCGTACCCGTGGGCCTCGGCGTGGTCGACCAGCGCCTCGCGGACGGCCAGCAACTGCGCACGGGCGTCCGCGGGGGCCTCGATGAGCGGCGTCTGGGTCTCGATGACGCACTTGAACAGTTCGTGGTCGAGTCGCCCGTCCAGCAGGTCCGGTGGGTCGCTCCCGTAGACGAGTTCGTCCGTCCCCGACGTCGGGCGTCCGTGCTCGTCGACCACGTAGAACTCCTCCTCGATGCCGAGCGTCCCCATCCGGGTGAAGTTCTCGGCAGACCCCGTCTCGTCCATCGAGTCGTGCATCGCAATCGAGGCGCTAAAGCCTTCCGTCACCCGGCAGTTACCGGTCTCGGGGGGTGGCCACCACGCCGAGGTGGTCGTCGTGATACGGGTCGAGTTCCTTCGTCTCCAGCACCTCGTACTCCGCCTCTATGTCCGCGAGCACGTCGTCGAACACCGCCCGGGGGTCGGCTGTCACGTCCTCGCTCCGTGCCTTGATGGCCAAGAGCAACCGGCCGTCGCCGTCGAGGAACTGCCGGTTGAGTGTCGCCACGCGCCCCTGCCCGCGGGTCGCGACGTCCTGGACCACGACGTCGACGGGTTCGACGACGTGGGCGTAGGTCTCGGGTCTCCGGGCGTCTTTGAGCAGCGGGACGAGCAGCGGTCGGCTCTCGGCCGCGGCAAGCAGGTCCCGCATCGGCCGCGGGGCGAACTCCACGGCGTACGTCGGGCCACAGAAATCCGCGACGTGGCTGACCGTCGTCCCCGCCGCCGCGCCGAGGTACAGGACCGCCTCGCCGCCCGCGAGGCCGGTCTCCATCCCGAGTTCGAGCATCGCGCCGAGCTTGGACCGGTGGGGGTCCCACTGTCGCCAGGGGCCGTCGGTCGGTTCCCCGTAGACCGGGTCGCCCCGGGTGGCGACGCCCGTCTCGCCGTCGAAGCCCCGACGCTCGACGCCGTCGGGAAGCGTCACGCGTCCTCACCCCCGCGTGCCTGGATGGTCGCGATGCGGTCCTCGAGTTCGTCGGCCAGTTCCGGCCGGCGGTCACCGCTGTAGTGGTCGATGCGCGCCGCGATGCTGAGCTTGCCCGCCAGCGCCCGTGACGCGGACCCGCGGTCCTCGGGCCGGGTCCCGCGGACGTACTCGTGGGTGTAGATGACCCCGTGTTTGGGCGACGGGGCACCGCCCTGGAGGTGGGCGAACAGCGCGTCTTCGGCCCCCAGCAGCTGGACAGTCCCGCTTGGCTTCTTCGCGAGCGCCTCCAGGCCGCCGGCCAGCGCGACGAGGCGGGCGGCCAGTACCGGCCCGGCGAGCATCGAGAGGTTCGGCGCGACGGCCGGGGCCGTCCGCTCGATGTAGGCCCGCAGCGAGTCGGCCTCGTCGGCCAGCGCGACGGTTCGATCGGCGAGCGAGCGCAGGGCCCTGTCGGCGTCGGCCTCGTCGTCGCGGGCCGCTACCGCGCGGGCGCACTCGATGCCGGTGCCGGACTCACCGTACCGGCTCCCCGCCCACTCGGCGACCCGCTCGGCGAGCTCGTTCGCGGTCCGCTCGCAGTCGGCCATCGCCCGGACGGCGTGGACGAGTTGCTTGTCGTCGGCGCCCTCGCGTTCCCGGACGGCGGTCTCCGCGGCGGCCGTCGTCGCTGCCTTCAGCCGGTCGTAGTACGATGGCTCGTCCGCGACGAACCCGGCCTCGACCGCCCGCGTCGGCCAGTCGTCGGGCCCGTCGGCGCGTCCGTCCCGGACCCGTGCTGCAGCAGCCGCCACGTCGTCGGCGTCGACGCCAGCGAACCACCCGTCTGTCATATGCATCCCTTGCCGGGGGCCCGCGAAAAAGGGCCCGGTTGGGTGGCGCCCCAGGAGCGAACGTGGCGCGCGCTGTCCACGCTTGTACGCCGGTGTACACTGGTGGACTGGCCAGCTGCTAGCACAGATGAATACTAGTTTATATCTTCAAACGACCTCCAGTAGTGTGAAATGGCAATCCGACGATATCCCTTCGACAGCATGGAACAGCTCTTCGACCAGATGCGCCGCGAGATGTTCGGCGGCTGGGACGAGATGACGAGTGACTGGGACCGACCCGCCCTCGGACAGGTCGATACCTGGGACGCCGGCATCAGCGTCGAGAACACCGACGACGGCTTCGTCGTGCTGGCTGACATCCCCGGCTTCGAGCGCGAGGAGCTCTCTCTGCGACTCCACGACGACGTCCTCGTCGTCCGTGGCGAACACGAGGTCGACGACGACTACGGCTCCCGAAGCCGGACCGTCCACGAGCACATCTCGCTGCCCGCCCGGCCCGACCCCGAGCACGTGAGCGCGAGCTACCGCAACGGCGTGCTCGAAGTCGAGTTCCTCCTCGAGGACGATGCCGACGAGGGAACGAGCATCGACATCGAGTAGATCCGATGCTCGATAGCCACGTCCGGGCCTGTCCAGTGGCACGGCGGCACGAAAGTGGATGACGGGGACAGACGACCGGTCACGCTCGAGAAACTGTTCGAAACGTGGAACCTGTTAACTTCCCTTATATATTTGACCCGGTAGATCGAAACTGGGGGTATGGCAGGTGACGACTCGCGTCCCGCGTGGCGCGACGCCGAGGAGCGCTACACCGACGAGGTCATCGGAGACGACACCATCGGCGAGATGTTCGCGGCGACTGCACGACGGAACGCCGACCGGCCGGCCCAGATGTACAAGGGCGGCGTCTACGACCGGACGCTGACGGAGTCGGTCATCGCGACGGCCCCGAATGACGAGTACGCGTCTATTTCCTACGAGCGAATGCACGACATCGTCAGGCACCTGGCCGCCGGGTTCCGTGACCTCGGCATCGGCGCGGACGACCGGGTGGGACTCTTCGCGAGTACGCGCATGGAGTGGGCGCTCTGTGACTTCGGGGTCCTCTCTGCCGGCGGGGTCGTCACGACGGTCTACAGCGAGTCCTCGCCGCGACAGGTCCAGTACCTCCTCGAGGACCCGGGCGCCGACGCCGTCGTCGTCGAGAACGAGGAGCACCTGTGTCGCGTCCTCGAGGTCGAAGACGACCTCTCGCTGTCCTTCTACGTGGTGATAGACGACACCGACGTCGACCGCGAGGACGTCTACACGCTGCAATCCGTCCACGACCGCGGGGCGGACGTCTTCGAGGAGGCGGCCTACCAGTCGTGGCTGGACGAGCGGTCGCCGACGGACCTCGCGAGTCTCATCTACACCTCGGGGACGACGGGCCGCCCGAAGGGCGTCGAACTCACCCACCGGAACTTCCGGTCGAACGTCAACCAGGCCCGCAAGCGACTCGGCCCACGCCCGGACAAGCACCCGGACCTGCCGAGCGTCCGACCCGGCATCCGCTCGATATCCTTCCTCCCGCTGGCACACGTCTTCGAACGGCTGGCCGGGCACTTCTTCGTGTACGCCTCGGGTGGGACGGTCGGCTACGTCGAAAGCCCGGACACGCTGGCAGACGACATCCAGCAGATCCGCCCGAACATGGGGGCGAGCGTCCCCCGGGTCTACGAGCGCATCTTCGACTCGATGCGGACCCAGGCCGCCGAGTCGCCGGTCAAAGAGCGCATCTTCGGGTGGGCGATGGACGTCGCCCGGGCCTATACGCGGACCGACGACCCCGGGCCCGTCCTGGAACTGAAACACGCCGTCGCCGACCGCCTCGTCTACAGCACCGTCGCGGAAAACCTGGGGGGCGAACTCGAGTTCATGGTCAGCGGGGGCGGGACGCTCTCGAAACGCCTCTGTGCCACCTTCCTCGGCATGGGCCTCACCATCGTCGAGGGCTACGGGCTCACCGAGACGTCGCCGGTCGTCACCATCAACCCGCCGGAGGACGTCCGCCCGGGGACCCTCGGCGTATCGGTGGTCGACGTCGACGTCAGAATCGACGAGTCAGTCACCGACGCGAGCCAGTTCGACGACGTCGAGGGCCGCCTCGGCGAGCTCCTCGTCGCCGGGCCGAACGTCACCCGCGGCTACTGGAACCAGCCGGGACCGACGGAGCGTGCCTTCACCGAGATCGACGGAACGAACTGGTTTCGCACCGGCGATATCGTCGAGCAGACCGACGACGACTTTCTCGTCTACCACGACCGGATCAAGGAGATGCTGGTCCTCTCGACGGGCAAGAACGTCGCCCCACAGCCCATCGAGGAGCAGTTCGCGACCAGCGACCGGATCGAACAGATAATGGTCGTCGGCGACGACCAGAAGTTCGTCGGCGCGCTCGTCGTCCCGAACTTCGAGCAACTCGAGCGATGGGCCGACCGCGAGGGCGTGGACCTGCCGGCGGACGAGTACGCCCGGTGTTCCGACGACCGCGTCCGGGCGTGGGTCGAGGCGGCCGTCGACGACGTCAACGAGGACCTAGAGACGGTCGAGCGCATCAAGCAGTTCGAACTCGTCCCCGAGGAGTGGACGGCCGAGAACGACCTGCTGACCCCCTCGATGAAGAAAAAGCGCCGCAACATCCGGACCGAGTTCGAGGCGAAACTCCGGGAGATCTACGGCGAGGACTACAAGGAGCGGTGAGCCGGGCGCGTCGTGCCGTCACCAGACGACGTCGAGCGCCCGTTCTCTCGGCCCGTCGCAGTCGACCAGCAACACCGACTGCCATGTCCCCAGGTCCAGGTCGCCGTCGACGACCGGCACCGTCTCGCTCGGCCCGACCAGCATCGCCCGGACGTGTGCGTCGGCGTTGCCGTCGAGGGCATCGTGATCCCAGCCCTCGTCGGGGACGAGGGCGGACAGCGCCGACTCGAAGTCGCTCAGCAGTCTCGACTCCGCTTCGTTGACCGTGACGCCGGTGGTCGTGTGCCGGGCGAAGACGGTGCAGGATCCCTGGAAGTCAGACGGGACGGTGTCCTGTACGCGGTCGGTGACGTCGACCACCGAGAGTCGTTCCTCCGTCGAGACGAGGATGCGTGACGTTCCCATACTCACCGTACGGTTGGCACCCCCGAAAACGTCACGGCGGCCCGCCGGTCAGGCGAGCCACTCGTCGGGCTTGGTGCTGTAGTCGATGTCCGTCGCGGCGAGGTGCTCGACCTCGGACCAGTCGACGTCCGTGATGACCACCTCGGACCCGTCGTACTCGATGCGCTTGCCGACCTCCCTCGGTTCGGGTTCGCGGTCCCGCCGCCTGGCCACTTCGACGTCGTGGTCGTCGAACTCCTTGACGATGGTCAGCAGGTTCACCGGCCGCCCCCAGAGTTCGAAGACGCGCTTGAGGACGTCCGTGGCCTTGCTCATGTTGAGCATGACGCCGTTGTACTGGTGGGCGAGCAACAGCTCGTTGCGGTTCCGGTAGTTCCCGTCCTCGACGACGATGGTGGGCTTGCCGAAGTTGGTGAACTGGAGCATCAGCTTCTTCTTGACGTCCTCGTGGTCCGTCGAGGTGACCCGGTAGTCGCCCGAGGCGTGGGTGTACTCGTAGGTGAAGTAGTCGTTGTCGTCGACGAACTCCTGGGTGAGGAACTCGTCCAAGAAGGTCACGTCGTTGTGGCTCTCGCGGATCTCGCGCATCCGTTCCCACCCGCGCGTGTAGTCGACGTCCGCGAGGGCGGCCTCGATGGAGTCGTATCGGGCGTCGTCGAACATGTACCGCGAGACGCGTTCGAGTTCGGACTTGCCGATGCGCGAGAGGAACCCCCGGAACTGCGGCTTCAGCAGCGAGTAGTGGCGCTGGGCCATGCCCTCGTAGGTCAGGACCTTCCAGGGGTAGGCCTCGACGTCGATATCGCCTGCACGGGCCGCCGCCAAGGCCTCGGCGTCGACGCGCGGGTCCTCGGGGTCCAGGTCGTCGAGGTGGCCGACGACGTCGGTCAGCCACGCCGGCGGTTCGAGCAGGTCCTGGACCTCGCGGAAGTCGACGACGTCGGTGAAGTTGCGCCAGGAGATCCCGTCGACCCTGAGGAGGCGCTCGACGACCTCCCGCCGGTTCTCGGTGTTCTCGACGTACTCCCAGAGCTCGAGGCCGAGCTTGTAGGGATTCAGCCCCGGCGACCCGAGCACCTGGGCCATGTGGTCCGCGTAGAGGACGAACTCGTCGTCACCCGCGAACCGCTCGCCGGTCATCATCAGCGACTCCCAGTAGGCCGCCCAGCCCTCGT
The DNA here is from genome assembly GCF_029338255.1 of Haloarcula halobia. Classification (NCBI taxonomy): domain Archaea; kingdom Methanobacteriati; phylum Methanobacteriota; class Halobacteria; order Halobacteriales; family Haloarculaceae; genus Haloarcula; species Haloarcula halobia. Next base: position 2,316,494 of record NZ_CP119787.1, on the reverse strand, counting down.
TCATGACCTTCGTCATCTTCTGGGGGGCGAAGTAGTAGGCCTCGCGGCGCAACAGCTCGAGCAGGTCTTTCTGCCAGTCGGTCATCTCGACGGCGCGTTGGGCCGCCTCGTCGTACCGCTTGCCGTGCTTCCGGAGGAACCCGAGCACGTCCTTCTCCGGTTCGGCGGGGAAGGTGACGTTGTCGCCGTCGGGTGCCTGGGCCTCGAGCCACTCCTCGTCGAAGACCTGGCGCTTGACCTCCTCGGAGAGGTCGAGGTTCTCCAGTTGTTCGGCGGGGTCGACGCCCTCGATATCCTCGAGGCGCTCTTCGACCGTCTGGACCGGACTGTACGGCCGGTGCTGGTCGATGTTGTCCTCCAGACAGAGGACGTGGTCGATGAACTGCTCGACGTCCTCGCGGGCGATGTCCGGGTCCTGCATGTACTCCCGGATGGTCTCGCCGTGGCGCGCGAGCATGCCAGCGGCGTCGGGGTTCTCGGCGAACAGCCCGAACCACTCGTTGTTCGCAAAGAAGTCGGCGTGGGCCTCGACGTGGGTGATGACCGCCTTCTGGTCGGCCAGGGTGTTGGACTCCTGGAGGAAGGCGTGGGCCGGGTCGTCGTTGTTGACGATCTCGAAGGCCTTCCCGCCGAGGAACTGGCCCTGTTTCTGCTGGCGGTCGTACTGCATCCCCCAGCGCCAGTGTGGGTAGCGGTTCTGGAACCCGCCGTAGGCGATGAGCTCGTTCATCTCGTCGTAGTCGACGATCCAGTAGTTCACTGCGTAGGGCGAGAGGCCGAGCGTCCGGGCGAGGTTGCCCGCCTCGGTGACCGGTTCCTCGAGCTCGTCGGCGATGCGTTGTTTGGCGAATCTGTCGTCGGTGCTCATTGGTCCTCCGTGCTGAGAATCTCGTAGATGGCGTCGATGACGTCCTCGGGCGAGGTGACGTATGCCACGGCGACGTTCTCCGTGTCGCGGAAGTTGCGCTCGACCTCCTCGGCGTGGGTGGCGTTGATGGCGTTGCCGCTGGGCTGGGTCTCCACGTAGGCGTGGAGGTTCGCGGGGATCTGTTCCATCAGCGGAATCACCCGCTCCTCGGTGTCGTTCGAGGAGTTCTCGCTGTCGCCGGCCGCGAAGACGTAGCGGTTCCACTCGCTCCAGGGGTACTCCTCCTCGAGCGTCTGGGCGGCGAGTTCGTAGGCACTGGAGATGCGCGTCCCGCCGCCCGAGCGGATGCCGAAGAACTCCTCGCGGTCGACCTCCCAGGCGTCGGCGTCGTGGGCGATGTAGACGAACTCGGCGTTGTCGTACTTCCCGGTCAGGTACCAGTCCAGCGGCGTGAACGTCCGCTCGACCAGCTCGCGCTTCTTCTGGCGCATCGACCCGGAGACGTCGCGGATGTTCACGACGACGACGTTCTTCTCGCGCTCCTCGATTATCTCGGGGTAGCGGTAGCGCTCGTCCTCCCTGCGGAACGGTATCTGCTCGATGCCGTCCCGACGGATACGGGTCGGCGTATCGACCATCTCGACGTTCGCCTCCATCTCCTCGATGGAGTCCCAGGTGGCCTTCTCGTCGCTGTCGAGTTCGTCGTAGGCGTCGTCGATCCAGGCCTTCGAGACGGGCATGTGGTTCTCGCGGGCCCACTCGAAGACCGTCGCCGGGCCCCACCCGTCGACTTTCAGCGCCTCGCGGACGTACTCCTCGTCGAAGTCCATCGCGAGCTTGCGCTTCAACCCCTGTTTGAACAGCCGCTCGAAGTCGAGCGTGCTGGAGGGGCCGGTCCGGGTGATGTCGGTGTAGTCGCCCTCCATCTCCTCGATGACCTTCTTGCCCTTCGGTTCGAGGTCCAGGCCGAGCTGCTCGTCCAGCTCCTGGGCGAACTCCTCGGGGTCCATCTCGTAGTACTCGTGCTCGCCGCCCTCCTCGCCCGGTTCGCCGTCCTCGTCGCCGTCGCCCGGCTGGGGCTGTGGCTGGCCGACCGGGTCGCCCGGCTGGGCCCCTTCGCCCTGGCCGACGCCGCCCTTGTCGCGCTGGTCGTACTCGAAGGACGGGAGGTCGATTATCTTGATGGGGATGCGAACCTCGTCGCCCCGGGACTGGCCCAGGTCGCCGTACTGGATGAACTCCGCGAGGTCCTGTCGGCGCTCTTCGCCGATTTCACGGTACCGCTCGAGGTCGTCTTTCAGTCCCATCGGTAACTCACCTGTTTCATGACGTGTCGGCTGGTCAGCTCGGCCGACGCGTGGCTGTAGCCGTGCATCTCTACCATGTTCTCCGTTGCCGTCTCCTTGAGACGGGCCGTCTGGGTGCCCGACGGCGGGTTGTCCCACTGCCGGGGGTCGAAGTCCTCGTAGGTGCGCCGGACGTCGTCCCAGTCGTGGCTCCCGAGCACCGTCTTGATGACCGGGATCTCCTTGGGGTTGACGTCGCCGACGCGGAACTCCTCGTCGCGGCGCTGCCACGCGTGGCGGTTCAGCGCGGTGATTATCTTGTCCGTCCGGAACGAGCGGACGGCCTCGTCGGGGTCGTTGCCCTCGTAGTTCGATTCGTCGAACCGACCAAGGTGCTCTATCTCGAAGACCTTCATCTTCAGCGGGTCCGGGTCGACGAGCTCGCCTCGCTCGTTGGTGATCTGGTCGTCAGACTCCCAGGCGTAGACGTGCTCGATGTACTCCTCGACGGTGGCTTCGTCGACGCGCTTGTCCCGCATCAGCGCCTCCAGCACGTCCCGCTCCTGCTCGCTGAATATCTCGTTTTTCACCTGGACGACGCGCTCCTCGTACTCGCCGGCCTCGCCGGCCGAGAAGACCGGCGCGTCGTCCAGACCGTCGGCGATCGCGTCGAGCACGTCGCGGGGCATGACGACGTGTTCGACCGGGAGGTCGGGGTGGTGACGGTCCTGTGTCTCGTGGAGCAGGTCCGCGATGACGTCACGGACGTAGGTCACCGGGATGCCGTGCTCGCCGTCGTCGTCGGTCGGTTCGAGGTCGTAGTCCTCGATGTCCACCCGCTCGTCGCCCTCCATCAGGTAGCCCCGGTCGAACAGCAGCGCCTTGTCGACCAGATCGAGGCCGCCGGGTATCTGGGCCGTGTCCAGGCGTGAGACGACGGCGTACAGGGCCGCGGCCTCGACGGCGTGGGGCGCGAGCTCCTTCTCGGCGACCCGATCCATGTCGCTCCGGACCGATATCCGGACCGGCTCCTGGATCCGCGCCTCGAGGTCCTCCCAGGAGGCAGGGTCCCAGACGGCGGTCTCGTTTGTCAGTTCGCGCCGGAGCAACTGGGCCTCGAGCGAGACGTTCGTCAGGTAGGTGAACTCGTGTTTGTCCAGGCGCCGCTTCAGCGCCTTCAGCGGGTCCTGGCCCTCGCGGTCGGCGTGCTGGTTGAGCTGGGCCTCCAGGTCCGGATTGGAGATGATGACCAGCTGCGTGTCGATGTCCATCCCGATGCCCTTGTCCAGTTTCACCCGGCTCTCGTCGGGGACGTTCAGCAGCTTCTGGAGCAGGTCGGCGTGCTGGGCGGCGTCCTCGACGATCGTCAGCAGGCCGTTGCCTTGGGAGAGGACGCCGTCGTAACTGAACGCCTGGGGGTTCTTCCGGCCCCGAGAGTCCAGCTCGCGGAGCATGCCGTGCATCCACGACCCGACCAGGCGCTCCTTGGGGGTCCCCTCGTCCTCCGAGTGGAGGATGCCGATGCCCTGGCCGACGTCGGCGACGAAGTTCTTCACCCGGAGGTGTTTCGGGTCGGTCACCGCCGAGAACAGGTCGGTGACTCCCTGGCGGCGGTACTGCTCCTCGAGGTAGTCGTACGCCTCCCGGGAGAAGGGGTCCAGCTGGCCGTCGACGCGGATCTCGATGTGGTCGTCGAGGCGCTCGTTGAGGCGGTCGACGATCTCCCCGCGGACGTCGTCGGGGAACACCGTCAGCGGGTGGACCTGGACGGGGCTCTCGTACCAGTCGTCCTCGTCCTCGACGGTCTGGTCGCCGTAGGTCAGCCCCGGGTCGTCCTCGCCCGTGCCGGCGACGTTCCACTCGACGGTGTAGCGCCGCCCGGCGGGCGTCTTCGAGAACTCCCGCAGGCCGTTGATGAGACACCGCTTGAGCTCGGACTTGCCCGTCGCCGTCGGGCCCTCGAGCCAGATTATCTTCTCGTCTTTCCCGCGGCCCGCGGCGATGGAGCGCAGGTCGTCGACGAACCCGTTGAGGACCTCCGTGTTGCCCAGAATCGCGTGCTCGCCGTCGTTGTCGGGGTCGTCGAAGAACCGGTAGCGCTGTTTCTCTTCGCCCTCCTCGATGACGGTCCGGGTGCCGGCGTCCTCGATGGCCGCGAGCAGGTACTTCGAGGCGTGGGACGCAATCTCGGGCGTCTCGAGGACGGCGTCGACGTACTCGCCGAGGCTCATCGGCGCCTCGTAGGTCCGGTCCAGCGATTCGTCCGCGCGGTCGATGAACTCCTCACCCGACATTACTCTTCCATCTCACTCTTTGCGACCTCGGCACCGGCGAACTCCAACACCTCCTTTGCGCCCTCTTCGCCGTAGCCCTGTTCGATCAGCGCGTCGATCCACCTGTTTCGCTCGTCGTCGTCCATCTCCGAACTCGACACCAGCGCCGAGAAGTTGATGTTGTGCTTCTTGTCCTCCCAGAGCTTGCGTTCGAGGGCGCGGCGCAGGCGGTCGTTGTCCTGCGGGTTGAACGTGTCGCCCTCGCGGGCCCGCCGGGAGACCCAGTTCGAGACCTCCTGGCGGAAGTCGTCCTTGCGGTCCTCGGGGAGGTTGAGCTTCTCCTCGACCGACCGGAGGAACTGCTCGTCGGGTTCCTGCTCGCGGCCGGTGAGCTCGTCCTCGACGGTCGCGTCGTCGATGTAGGCCATCACGTGGTCCATGTACTTCTCGCCCTGGCGCTGGATCTCGTCCATGTCGTAGGCCAGCGCGTGACGGACGTCCTCGATGGCCCGCTCCTTGTACTCCTCGCGGACCAGTTCGAGGTAGCGGTAGTACTCGTCGAACGACTCGGCGTCGATGGAGCCGTGGTTCTCTAAGTTGCCCTCGAGGTGGTTGAACGTCGTCAGCGGCGAGAGGAACTGTCGGTCGCGGTGCATCGAGTCCATGATGGCCTCGGCGATCTCGTCGCCGATGAACCGGGGGGAGACGCCGTCCATCCCCTCGCCGATGTCCGCTCGCTGGTCGGCCTCCTCGCGCAGCTTCTTGACGTCGATGTCGTCTGCCTCGTCTATCTCGCCGTTGTAGGCCTTGGCCTTCTGGACGAGGTCGATGGACTTCGAGTCGGGTTCCTCGATGCGGGTCAGCACGCCGAAGAGACCGGCCATCTCGAGGGTGTGTGGTTCCACCTTGATGTCCGGTAGGTCGGCGTTGCGCAGCATCTTCCGGTAGATGCGGGCCTCCTCCTCGTACTGGAGGACGTACGGGAAGTCGATGCGCTTGGTCCGGTCGTTGAACGCCTCCATCTTCTCGTCGCCCTTCTTGTCCCGGTACTCGGGCATGTTCGTCCGGCCGACGATGACCTGGTCGATGTCGATGCGGGGGTTGTTCTTGGGCTTGATCGTCTGTTCCTGGCTGGCGTGCAGGAAGTCATAGAGGAACTCCCGCTGGAGCTTCAGCAGCTCCTCGCCGGAGAACAGGCCGCGGTTGGCGTTACAGAACGCCCCGGAGTAGTCGAACGCCCGCGGGTCGGACTCGCCGTAGATGGCGATCTTCGAGTAGTTGACGTCGCCGGTCAGTTCGGTCTCGTCCTGGTTCTTCTTGTCCTTCGGTTCGAACGTCTCGATGCCCTGGCGCTGGTTCTCGTCGGCGACGAAGCGCACGATCTCGACGTGGTTCTCGAGGACCTGCTGGAGGTCGTCGTCGTAGTGGGCAAGCAGGCTGTCCATGTAGAACTCCGAGGCCGGGTCGAGCGCCTGCTCGTTCCGGATGGTGTAGGGGGCGTCCAGTTCCTCGTTGATGTCTTCGATGACCCTGTCGCGCTGTTCCTGGGGGAGGAGGACGAGCGGGTCCTGGTTCATCGGTGACCGGACGACGTCGTCGGCCGGGTCCTGGTCGTGGACGACGTCACAGAGGTTCGTCCAGCGGAAGGTGTACATCCGCCCGTCGTCGCGGCGGGTGTAGTTCTCGAAGTAGCGGCGCAGCTGGCGGTCGAAGTCGGACTTGCCCGACCCGACCGGTCCCAGCAGGAGTTTGATGCGTTTCTCCGGGCCCAGACCGCGGGCACCGGACTTGACCTTGTTGACGAACTCGTGGATGGCCTCGTGGATGACCCGTCCGTAGAACGTGTTCTCGCCGTCGTTCAGCGGGTCCTCGCTCGCGAGTTCGTACTCGACGACTCCGGCCTCCTCGTCGTAGGTCGTCCCGTAGAAGTCGAACATGTCCGCGACGCGCTGGTGGGCGTTCCGGGCGATGCGCGGTTCCTCGTAGCACTGTTCGAGATACCAGTCGAACGTGTGTGTCGTCCGGAGGTCCGCTGGTATCGAATCACGGTACTCCTTGCTCAACGCCTCGAGTGTCTCTTTGTTCTTGCTCATGCTATGGTGGTAGGTGCTTCTCGAAACAGCACGCAGTGGTCTGAGACCACGGGCCGTCGCAGACGGCGTCTGCCTGCTTGTGTCGGTCGCAGTCTGGCCGCCGGTTCATCGACCGCTCTGGGCGTGCGTGCCGACGGCCGACGACCGACCCGTAGCATCGGGGCGGCGGTTGTACGAATCCTTGCCATGTCTGACGCCCGGGCAGAGCAGGACGTTCGCCCGGGGAGGTAGCGGGGACAGTGCGCGACTGTTTCCGATACTATTTATTGTATGAGGGCTTCAACAATAAGAGCCTTTTCCCCGCCACGGTTATATTCCGTCTTTTTACAGGGTCGTCTGGAGTTGAAATACGGCTACAGCGCGGCGATGGTATGGTAACGCAACCCACGGCAGTGCTGTCTGGTTTATAAACACCCCCCGCCATCGCGGGCTTCTTGGTCGCCGGGGCAAAGAGGAGTGGTATGGGACTCGACGCGCTGGCCGAGGACTGGACGGTCTGGACGGAGAGCACAGAGAAGGTCGTCCTCGCCTACCGGCCGGACGTATTCGACGGCGACGGGTTCCCCGCGCCCTGTCTGCCGACGCTCTATCTCACCCGCGGCAGGCGGACCCGGCGGCCGGGCGCCGGCCGGAGCGGCGACGACTGGTTCGTCACGCTCTACCTCGAACCGGAGGTCGACGCGGGGACCGATCGGTACGGGGACCGCGAGCGTGCCATCGCGGGGGCGGTCGACCTCGCGAACCGGTTCGCCGCCGGGGACGTCGACTACCGGGCGCTCTATCAGGTCCCCCGCGACGACTACCTCGCGGAACTCGACGAGCGCACCGGCCGTTCCTGACGCTTAACTACCGCCACGGAGTACGTATCGCTATGTCGACCGTCACGCTCGTCGGAACCCGGCTCGCCGAAGTCGGCGAGGAGTTCGTCTACCACGGTGAGGCAAGCGGCTGTAGCGGCTGTCCGTACCGGACACAGTGCCTCAACCTCACGCCCGGCCGGCGCTATCGCATCGTCGACGTCCGCAAGAACGGCCAGACGTTAGACTGTGCGGTCCACGAGGGTGGCGTTCGCGCCGTCGAGGTCGAACCCGCCCCGATACGTGCAAACGTCCCGACAAAAGGCGCCTTCGCCGGCAGCAAGGCCTCGCTGGCCGGTCCCTGTCCGCACACCGAGTGCCCGAGCCACCCCTTCTGTGAGCCCGCGGGTGCCGACTTCGACGACGAGTACCGCATCGAGACCGTCGTGGGTGACCCGCCTCACGACTACTGCATGTTAGATCGAGACCTCACGATGGTGGAGTTCGAGGCCCCTGAGGAGTAAGGGCGCCGCGACGCGCCATCGCGGCGCACGCGGCCGCTCGCCTGCTCTCGACAGTTCTCTTCCGTACTCGACACCGTTCGCAGCCGTGATAAATGCTACCAAACTATTATTATCTCCATTCTCGATGAGCGGGTAATGGCTGCCTCGACTGGAGCAATACGGGTGCTGCACGTCGACGACGAGCCCGACTTCGCAGAGATGGTGGCGACGTTCCTCGAACGGGAGAACGGCCAGTTCGACGTCGAAACGGCCACCAGCGCTGACGCAGGGCTCGACCGCCTCGAGTCTACCGACTTCGACTGCGTCGTCTCGGACTACGACATGCCGGGACGGGACGGCATCGAGTTCCTCGAGGCCGTGCGCGAGCGCGACCCCGACCTGCCGTTCATCCTCTATACCGGCCACGGGAGCGAGGCCGTCGCCAGCGACGCGATATCCGCCGGCGTCACCGACTACCTCCAGAAGAAGGCGGCCCCCGAGCAGTACTCCTTGCTGGCAAACCGCATCGAGCAGACCGTCTCCCGGCGCCGGGCGCAACTCGACTACCGCGAGATATTCGAGAAGGCCACCGACGGCATCCTCATCCACGACCCGGAGACGGGCAAGGTCGTCGACGCGAACCGGCGGTTCTGCGAGCTCCACGCGTACTCCCGCGAGGAGGTGCTGGGCATGCACGTCGGGGACTTCTCGGTTGACGAACCGCCGTACACGAACAGCGAGGCGGTGCGCCGCATCGGCAAGGCCGTCGACGGCGAGCCCCAGGTCTTCGAGTGGGTCACCGAGACGGGGACCGGTGAGCGCCTGCCGGTCGAGGTCAGACTGAAGCACACGCGCATCGGCGGCAAGGACCGCGTGCTCGCCCTCGTCCGGGACGTCAGCGACCGTCGGGAGCGCGAGCGCGAGCTCGATGCCATGGACACGCTCCTCGAGACCTTCGTCGGGGGGCTGCCGATGGGCGTCATCGTCGAGGGAGCCGACCGCGACATCCGCATGGCCAACGACGCGCTCTGTGACCTCTTTGACCTGGACGCCAGCGGCGCCGACCTGGTGGGTCGTGACTGTCAGGAGGCCGCCGAGGAACTGCAGGACCACTTTGCCGACCCGGCGGCGTTCCTCGCGGGCATCGAGCGGACGCTGGCGGAGCGCGAACCGGTCAGCAGCGGGCGCCTCGAGCTCGCCGACGGTCGGACCTTCGAGCGCGACTACGTCCCCTACGAGCTCCCCGGCGGCGAGGCGAACATCTGGCTCTACCGCGACGTCACGACCCGGGAGGACCGCCGCCGCGAACTCGCCCGGTACGAGGCCATCGTCGAGAACACCGAGGACGGCGTCTACCTCTTCGACGCCGACGGAACCGTCGAGTTCGTCAACCGGCGCGTCGCCGCGGTCTCGGGCGTCGACAGGGACTCGATCGTGGGCGAACACGTCTCGGTCTTCCGGGACCACGACGTCTTCACCGAGCGGGAGTTCCGGACCGTCGAGGAGGGCATCGCGGCCATCGCGGCGGGCGAGACAGAGGACGTCCGCGTCGAGCTCGGGCCCGAGACGCCCGACGGAACCATCGCCATCGCGCTCCGCCTGACCGCGATCGACGCCGGCGGTGGGGACAGCAAGGTAATCGGCTTCTCGAGGGACGTGACCGAACGGAAGCGGCGCGAGCGCCACTTCGAGGCCCTGTTCGAGAACGCCTCCGTCCCGATGGTCTACACCGAGTTCGCCGACGGCGCGCCGGTGGTCCAGGACGTCAACGCGTCGTTCGAGCGGGTCTTCGGATACGACGCCGACGCGGCGAGGGGCCGAAACCTCGACGACCTACTGGTCCCCGACGACAGGCGGGCCGCCGCCGCGGATATCAACGAGCGGGTCCTGACGGGTGAGCAGTTCACTGCGGAGGTCCAGCGCCAGACGGCGGACGGCGTCCGCGACTTCGTGCTCCACTCGGTCCCGCTCAAGCCCGACCAGAGCGGGGCCCACTCCTACGGCATCTACTACGACGTCACCGAGCGCAACGAGTACCGCCGCGAGCTCGAACGGAAGAACGACCGGCTCGAGAAGTTCGCTAGCGTCGTCTCACACGACCTCCGGAACCCGCTGACAGTCGCGACGGGACACCTCGAACTGGCCCAAGACGAGTGCGAGTGCGGGGCCGAAGGCCACCTCGCGTCCGTCCGCGACGCGCTCGACCGGAGTCAGGCGCTCGTCGACGACCTCCTGGCGCTCGCGCGCCACGGTGACGAGGTGGGTGAGCAGAGCGACGTTGACCTCGCGGCGCTCGTCGCGGATTCCTGGGAGTCCGTCGACGCGGCTGACGCGCGACTCGAGGTGGCGTCGTTACCTGTCGTCCGCGCCGACGAACGCCGGCTGAAACAGTTGCTCGAGAACCTGCTCCGGAACGCGGTGGAACACGGCGGTGACGACGTCACCGTTCGGGTCGGCGGCCTCGCGGACGGCTTTTTCGTCGCCGACGACGGGTCGGGCGTCCCCGAGGGCGAGCGCGAGCGCGTGTTCGAGACCGGCTACACGACCGACGAGGACGGGACCGGTTTCGGCCTCTCAATCGTCACGGACATCGTCGAGGCCCACGACTGGGAGATTCGCGTCTCCGAGAGCGATGGCGGCGGGGCCAGGTTCGACGTCACCGGCGTCGACGTCGTCGAGACTGGCACGTCACGGTGACCGTCCCGCAGGGTCCGGGCGACGTCGAGTGCCGGTCCCGGCGTCGGGTCACTCGGCCGCGTCCGATCCCAGCACTCCGACCTCCGTGCCCCGGTACCCGAAGACGTCCTCGTAGCCCTCGGGCGAGAGCAGGACGGGGTAAAACGACTCGTCTGCGACCACCGGTTTGCCGTCTATGGACGCGAACTCCTCGCCGGCGGTCACCCGCTCGAAGTTCCGGACGTACACCTCGTAGCGGTCCGCGGCCGACTTCGGAATCGGGTCGCCCAGTTGGAAGACGGGGAGTAACTCGTTTCGCGTCGTCTCGTAGTCCTCCGTCACGCCGACGGCCGCGAGGAACTCGCGGATGACCTGTTCGGCGTTGGCCGACGCCTGGGCAGAGCCCTGGTAGCCGCACTCGACCTCGATGGCCTGGGGAGCCACCGAGAAGAGCCGCCCCTCGTTTTTCCCCTTGGTCCGGACGACGGCGTCGACGGACAGCTGTGGGATGACCTCCCGCGCCAGCGGGGTCACCTCGTCGACGAGCGCGAACATGTCGTCGTAGGACTGCGTGGAGTGCAGGGAAAGCACCGTGCAGCCACGAATCTCTGCCGCCAGCTCGGCCGCGAGACGGACCTCGCGCACGTCGCTGTCCGGGTCGCCGGGAAAGATCCGGTTCAGGTCGACCTCCACGTAGCGGCGGTTCGCCGCCAGCGCCTCCTCGTTGACCACGATGAACTTCACCGGACGGTTCACTGTCGGTGGGTCGGCGAGCACTGCCTCGATGCCGTTGCGACCGCACGGCTCGTCGCCGTGGATGCTCCCGACTATCGCGACGTCCGGCTCGCCCTCACCCAGCTGCTCGACTCGCATCTAACCGAGGGTTGCAGGGCCAGCCATTAGAGTCGTGTGGATTGGCCGTGTCGGCCGCGGGATCAGTCGAGTGTCTCGGCGTACTCGAAGTCGACGTCCCTGGCGGTGGGGTAGCCGCCGTCGAACCGGATCTGCCACCCCTCGAGCACCGTGGGGTCCGAGAGCGCGTTGGTCACGGTCGTCCGGACGTCCAGCAGATCGACGCCGTAGTAGTCGGTGGGCACGCCGCGGAAGTACTGCAGCGAGGTCCGAAAGAGCGAGCGCATCCCGTCGTCGTCCTCGAAGTCGAAGTGCTTGTACGCGCCCGCGGCCACCTGGACCATCCCGTGGAGGAACTTGCTCTCAGTACTCCCGCGCCCGTAGTTGTACCACTCGTCCTCGAAACAGTCGTGTGACTCGTGGAACTCCCCCGAGTTGTACAACCGGACCCCGTGGACCACGGCCTGCCGGAGGGTCGCGTGCTCCCACTGGCCGTCGCCCCGCCACCCGGCCGGGTTTCCGCTGGGGGGCGCGACGGTCGGGTCCCGCGTGTGGTCGTCCATACCGCCTGTACGCCCGCGGGCCGGGTGAATCCTCCGGTGGACCCGCCTCCTGGATAGCGACGGCTTATTGACATGGCTCTGCGATGCCAGGCCATGACCAGTGTTCTCGTCCTGGCTGGAGGGGCCGCCGCCGTCGTGGCGTTGCTCTCGTTGAGTGCGTTCTTCTCGAGCTCGGAGATTGCGGTGTTCTCGCTGCCCCGCGAGTGGATCGATGCGCAAGCGGCGACTGGCGAGGGCCGTGCGATGGTGCTAGAGGAACTGCTCGAGGACCCACATCGCCTTCTCGTGACGCTTCTTGTCGGCAACAACATCGTCAACATCGCGATCTCGAGCATCGTGACGGTCCTCGTGGCGGGGTATCTGCCCCCCGGCCCGGCAGTCGTCGCGACCACCGCCCTCACCAGCGTTCTCATCCTGCTGTTCGGCGAGATCGTACCCAAGGCGTTCGGCCTCGCCAACGCGAAAAACTGGTCGCTGACCGTCGCCGGTCCCGTTCGGTACGTCGAGATGGGGCTCTCCCCGCTCATCACCCTGTTCGACGGCGTCACCCGCCGGATGAACGCGTTCATCCCCGCCGAGACCGACATCGAGACGCCCTATCTGGAGTGAACTGCGTCGAGCGCCGGGAGCGTCACACCGATCGGCAGGTAACGCGTTTCCGTGGCACCTTTATACGAGTCGGCGCGAGTCTCTACCGGACCAATCACGGTGCCCGACCCTGGACGGTGGTTGGCTGACAGACGCGTGCGAGGGTAGCCAAGCCAGGAAACGGCGGCGGACTCAAGATCCGCTCCCGTAGGGGTCCAAGGGTTCAAATCCCTTCCCTCGCATCGCACGAGGCGCACTATCGCGCCGAGGAAGATGCACCCGGAAGGGTTTGAATCAGGAGAGTCGCAGCGCGACGACGTCGCGACCGTCTCTCCGTGGTTCAAATCCCTTCCCTCGCACTGTTGGGCCCACCGCGGTCCCTCGCAAACAGTGCTGGAAGACTCGCACGGAGCGGTCTTCCCTCGCAAACTCCTGTAGACCCGATTCGAGAGCGCCGCGTGTACCGACTGCTCGCGCCAGGGGCTGCTGTGACCGTCGGCGAGCCGGTTCGAACGTCGTGGCGCTCGCTTGGCCGCCGTCGCAGACATGGCTACCTTTATACTTCTTGGTGTGTGATTGACACGCATGGCTACGGACCAATCCGAGACGCCCGGCCTCGAGGGCCATCCGTTCACCAACGCCGCGGTTATCACCGTCGAGGATACCGAGGAGGGGTACGTCCGGATCGAGCAGTCGCTGGGCAACCAGCTGCGCTACACGCCCGAAGAAGCCGAGGCGATCGCTCACGAGATTCTCGAGGCCGCGAGGGACGTAGACGAGACGCGCTGAGGGCGGCCGTAGGTGTGTATCGACGTCGTACAGAGCTGCTCGGCAGCCGTGCGTGACGGTCACGGACGGGATACCGGGGGTGTTAATGGGGTGGCCCCGAACACGCCGACATGGCCGATGAACACCACCGGGCGGCGGTCGCGGAACGCGCCGCACGGTCGGGAGGCGTCGTAGCACGCGAGTCGTTCCGCGGCGAGGTGGCCGTGGAGACGAAAGCGAACAAGAACGACTACGTGACCGAGGCAGACAGGGACGCTCAACGGCAGGTCGTCGCGACCATCCGCGAGGAGTTTCCCGGCGACGGGTTCGTCTGTGAGGAAGACCTCACCCAGCTGGTCGGCCCCGAGTCCGGCGAGGACGAACCGACGGCGCTCGAGGCGGTGCCCGACAGCGGTGCCGCGTGGATTGTCGACCCCATCGACGGGACGGCCAACTTCGTCCGCGGGTTGCACACGTGGACGACCAGCGTGGCGGCGACCGTCGGCGGGGTGACGGTCGGGTCGGCGACGTACCTCCCGGCGACGGGCGACCTGTACGCGGGCGGTCCCGAGAGTGTCACCCGCGACGGGCGGACGGTGTCGGTCAGCGAACGCACGGACCCCGAGACGTTCGCCGTCGCGCCGGCCGGCTGGTGGGACCGGGACGACCGCACTGAGTTCGGCGACCTCTGTACCGCCGTCGTCGAGCGGTTCGGCGACATGCGTCGGCTTGGCAGCTTCCAGGCGACGCTGGCGGCGGTCGCCGACGGCGGCCTGGAGGGGACGATCTGTACCACCCCGACGTACCTCTGGGACACCGTCGCCGGCGTCCACCTGGTCCGCGAGGCCGGCGGGACGGTGACCGACCTGACGGGCGACCCGTGGGACTACGACAGCGACGGGCTCGTCGCCTCCAACGGCCGGGCCCACGACGAACTGCTCGACGCGGCTGCGGACGCGCTCGACTGACCCCCGACCCGGCTGTCGTTCTCGAAGGGCCGGCGCACGCGACCGGAAGCCTGAAATCTCCCCATACCGGTCTCTGACCCATGAACACCTTCGGACGAGTCGTCGACGAGTACGGTCCGGAACGGCTCTGGATCGCCTCGTTCGTCGCCATCCTCGTCGTGGGCACCGGTGCAGCCCTCGCTGTGCCGCGAGTCGTCTGGGACCGATTCCTGTGGCATTACTTCTGGGGGCCCGTCTACGCCGACGCGAAAGCGGCCAGCTGCGCCGTGATGACCCCCTCCGGACCCGAAGCGCTCACGAGTGGCTGTGCCGACGCCATCCGGGAGGGTCGCATCGTCGCCGAACCTGGATACACCATCGTCTCCGAGCTGGGGTACATGTTCATACTCCTCTTCATGCTGATCGGCGTCTACCTCCTGCTCGAGAACCTGGAGATCGCCGACGACCCCACACTCTACTTCGCGTTCGTCCCGTTCATGCTGCTGGGTGGGGCGCTACGGACCGTCGAGGACGCCACCGACCGCGCGCTCGAGTCGGGGTTCTCCCCCATCGTCGAGTATCCCCTCAGCTCGCTGATCATCAGCCCGGTCATCTACGGCACCGTCTTCCTGCTGACGCTCGCGACGCTCGTGGCCGCCGTCTGGGCTGAGAAGGAGGGCCACATCGAGAACTACTCGCGTGCGACGGCCGTCACCGGGTCGGTGCTGGTGGTCGCCACCCTGGCGTACCTCTCTTGGGTCGCCGCGACGACGGAGTACTCGACGGCGTACCCGTCGGTGTTGCTGGTCACCGTCGGCATCGCCACCGTCCTCTCGTATGGCCTCTATCGCGCCTTCGACGCTTACAAGCCGGAGATCAACTCGGGGACCGGCCACATCGGCCTGCTCGTCATCTGGGGGCACGCTATCGACGGCGTGGCGAACGTCGTCCTCGCCGACTGGTTGGACGCACTGAACGTGCCACTGACGTACTACCCGAAGCACCCGGCCAACGCCTTCATCATCGCGACGACGGAGGCGCTCCAGCCCGCGAACGTCACTGCGCTCGTGGGCACCTCCTGGCCCTTCCTCGTCGTGAAACTGGTCGTCGCGTCCGCCGTCGTGTGGCTGTTCGACGAGGAGTTCCTGGACGAGAGCCCGCGCTACGCACTGCTCTTGCTCGTCGCTGTCACGGCCGTCGGACTCGGTCCCGGGACCCGTGACATGCTGCGCGCGACGTTCGGCATCTGAACTGCTTCTTGCCTCCCGCGTTGCCGACCTACGGGAACGGGTGGTGCTCCCAGTCCAGTCGCGCCTCGAAGCCCATCGCCTCGGGCACGCGCTCGGCGCGTTCGCCGAAGAAGGCATCCTCGAAGAAGAGCGGCTGGGCCGTCGGACAGACGACCCGCACCGCCTCGAACCCGAGGGCCTCGACGTCCCGGGTCGTGATGCGGGCGCCGTACGGGTCGAGGCCGGCGGCGGTCACTCGATCGACGAGCGCGGCCAGTTCCGCCTCTCCCTCGGGGACGGTGTCGGGTCCGACGCTATCTATCGGGACGGTCGTCTCCGTCTCCAGGAACGACGCCGCGGCGTCCGGTCGCTGCGCGAAGTGGCCGATGGCGCCGTCAGAGTCCTGCGCGTCCTCGGGGCCCATCCCGTCGAGTTCCATCCAGTTCTGCAGCGCCTCCGCCAGTGCGCCCGTGGCCGCGTCGCCGGGATCCAGCGCTGCCGCCGAACCGATGGCCAGTGCCGGCCACTCGTCGCCGCTGAGCGCGACGGCGACGACGGGGACGTCGACGTCCTGAGTGAGCAACAGCGTCGTCACGTCGAGGTCCTCGGAGCGTGCCCGCCGGCGCAGCGTCTCGAACGTGTCGTGGCCCTCGACGGCGACGCCGAGCGGGTCGTACGTCGAGTACCACGAGAGCATCGCCGCGTCGCGCTCGACGACCTCGTAGAGGCCCGACAGCAGCGCCTCCGTGCCCGTGTTGCCCAGGCCCAGGCCGGTGGTGACCGGCGGGCGGACCCGGCGAGAGGGCGGCGGATAGAGCACCGTCTCGGCTGGGAGGTGGACCGCCTCGCCGGAGTCGAGCCGTTCGGCCGGGTACCACTCGATGGACTCGCCGTCCCAGCCCCACTCGTCGGGGCGGACGAACGACGTGGGGCGAATCGAGTTCTCGACGCGCTCGGGCGGCCCGGTCGGGAGCGCCGCACTCCGGTAGACGGCGGCGGCGTAGCGCTCGTAACTCTCGCCCAGTCCCTTCATGAACGCCGCGTTCCAGTCGTCGGCGACGCCGGCCGCCTGGCGCGGCGCCGTCGCGTCGCTGAACCCCGACGTATCAGAGAGCGTCGCGAGGTAGTAGGGGGCCGGGAAGGACTCGACTTCACCGACCTCGTGGACCACGCCGACGCGCTCGTCGAGTCCCTTTTGGGCGCGTGCGAGCGCCGGATCGTCGGGCGCGTCGTGGTCACGTCGGAGCGTCCTGTCGGGGGCTCCGGCGCAGTCACAGCCTGGAACGGGCAGGAACTGGCGCTGGGCCTGGGGGATCTCCGTCGTGGTCCCGGGCAGGGGCGCCTCGCCCGCGAGGAACCGCTCGATTCGGTGGCCCGCCATTGCGCCGGCGAACCGCTGGACGCCGGGCGACGGGGCTTGCGCGGGCGATTCGTGCTCGTCAACGTTCGCGGCGACACGTGCGGCGAGACAGTCGAAACACCCGGTCTCGGGGGCGAACCCGCTGACCGCGGCGTCGACGACCGGAACGCCGCCGATGCCGCCCAGCTCCACGGCAACCCAGGGCGTCCCCGTCGCTCTCGCGCGGTCGTTCGCCCGCGCGAAGCGGTCGCTGGCGACTCGCTCGACGAGGACGGCCAGGTCGGTGCCCTCGAAGTCGAGTTCGTCTTCGTGTCGTACCTCCGTCTCCGTGTCGGAAAGCGCCGCGAGGAGCGCCTCGGCGGCCGGACCCGTCCCCGCGACGTCGATGGTGGTCATGCACGGTGAGACACGGAGGGGACAGAAAAACCTACACCAACCGGGGCGGTCAGGCGGCCAGGATGCTCTGGGTGATGCTCGCCAGGTCGTCGCTGTCTGCCTCCTTCAGTCGCTCGTCGCCGAGCATGAGGCGGAGTCGCGGTCGACCCACGTCGATGGGGACCTTCTCGGTGTCGATGAGGCCCATGTCCTCGAGTTTGGTCTTCGTCCGGGAGAACGTCGCCTTGCTCGCGAGGCCGATGTCCTCGCCCCACTTGCTGATGTCGTAGAGCAGTTGGCCGTTCTTCGCGGCGACGAGCAGCGCGATGGTCACCTCGTCGAGGCCGTTACCGTCGCCACGCGCCGTGGCGAGCGACCCGAGGACGGCGTCGAAGTCGGCGGCCGTCTCCGGGCCGATGTCCGCCTCGAGCGTCTCCCGGACGCGCGAGAGCGGTGGCGTCCGGAGCGTGAACGTCGCTGCGTCCTCCCAGACGTCGGCGTAGAACCCGTAGGCGTCGCCGACGAACTCGTCGTCGTCGGTGCCCAGGCCCGCGACGGTGTCGCCGACGGTGACCAGCGCGTACACCTCGTCGCTCGTCACCGCGATGGAGTGGTTCGGACCCGCCTCGAGCAGTCGGAGCGAGAGCGACCCGGATTCGATGAGATCGGCGGCAGTGCTCGCGACGATGAAGTCGTCCATGACGTCCTTGAGGACGCTCTCCGCGGCCAGCATCCGGACCTCGGGGTGGTCGGGGTGTTCGTCCAGCGTCGTGATAACCTCCGAGACCGTCTCTCCGGAGGGATTGACGACGTACAGGGTCTCACCGGTGTCGAACACCGATGTGAGAATGGTTCCGATGTCGTCCTGCACAAGATTTGTACTCATTGTTGTTGCTAGATATATAGTCCAGTACCATATTTAATTTTATTGGCCAAATTCCGTTGAATTCATCCGCGAGAACCGCACTCTCGCCGGTCGACTGCTCGAACCGATCGGGGCAGCGTCGGTATCACACCGACGAACCGCGTCGGGCAGCGTCGGCGGTAGCGCCCCTCCGCCGCCCGGAATCGCGCTACGACGCCGCTTGCCTGGCGACAGCGAGGATGGATGGGGCGCTCACACCCGCGTCTCGAGGGCGTCTGCCAGCTCGTCCGACCAGTAGAACTCGTCGTCGAATATGACCGGAAACGACGCCTCGCGCAGTCCGGAGCGGAGGGTGGCTTCGTCGACGGTGAACCGACGGTCCGTCCCGTTGAGCGTCTGTTCGTCGGCAAAGGGGACCCGGTAATTCCCGCCCGCCGACCGCGGCGTGACGACTTCACAGGCCAGTTCGAAACCGTCGTCACACTCCGAGAGCCACACGACGGTCGGTTGCGTGTGCTGGGCGACGAGCGCGTACGTGCCGTCGCCGACGACGGCGTAGTCCTTCCCCATCATGATACGACGCCGGGCCAGTTCGATGGCCCGCTGGAGGCAAAAGCCGTTGCTCAGCAGGTGGGCGAACGCCGTCCCGACCATCGCCGCGTGGCTGTTCAACACGTCGGTGAACGTCACCGCGCCGGCGACGGCACCCCCATCGACGAGTGCGAGTCCCTCGTCGTAGGAGCCACACGCGTTGAGGAAGAAGGTCCGCGTCCGGACGTCACACAGCGAGCTCGTCGCGAGGTTGCCGTCCGGGCAGCGCAACCCATCGGCGTCGCAGTGGCCGATGAAGTGGACGAAGTCGTTCTCGTCCTCGAGGACCGACGCCAGTTCGCCCGTCGTCAGTCGTTCGCAGACCGCGACGTCCATCGGGAGGTCCGCACCGCGGTAGATCTCGGCGACGGCGTCGTGTTCGTCCCCCATCGCGTCGTCGTTGCGGACGACGGTGACCTGCATCTCGCCCGTCTCGCGGTCCCGGTAGCGAAAGCGGTTCTCGAAGGCCGCCGGCGTCGCCTTGAACGCGTCGATGGGCGTCCCCGGCGCCATCCATGCCTGTGAGCGACCGGCACCGAGTTTCGGCGCCAGCACCGACTCGGGCGGCGACTCGGCGCCGCGGGTGGGGAACGCGTCGGTCAGCGTCCGGTCGAGGAGGTCCTCCGGTTCCATCTCCGCCCCCTCGGCGATGTACACCAGGCTGAGCTTGTCGAGCAGGTAGGGGAGACACCGGGTCCGCGACAGCGACGGGCGAACGTGTGTCGAGAGGTGCCAGTCGGGCAGTTCCTCCCGCAGCGGGGCCGTCGGCACCTCGAGGTACCGCTCGAGGCGACCGGCCGGCGAGAGCGACCGGACCGTCCCCGGATCGAGGTCCAGTCGGTCCAGCAGGCCCTCGGCGGCCGTGTCGGGGTCGAGTCGCCGCACCAGGCAGTCGAGGTAGAACACGCGCCGGAGGACACTCGCGACGTCCGCCTGGAACTGCGGCAGTCGGTCGAACGTCCGCCTGACGTCCGTGTCCGCCGCGGTCAGGACAGCCCTGTCCCGGTCGCCGACACACAGGTCGGCCCCGAGGTAGTACGCGAGGGGTGCGGCGACGAACAGGTCGGCGACGGAGGACGGGACCCGCAGTTCGATGCCGGTCGCTGCCCGCCGGTCGCGGACCGACTGAGGGACCGAGAGCGTGTCGTCGACGGTCACCAGTGGCGGGTGTCGACGGCGGCCCGGGTGTGACCGTGCCGGCCCCGTCGTCTCGTGGGCCACGCTCAGGTACGACAGGCCCGCCGCGACGCCCGACACCGTCTCCGGGACTCGTATCCGGGCCGGCCCCGACTCGTCGTCGGTCCGGCACCCGACCGTCACGGTCGAGGCGCCTCGCAGCAGGACGCGCGTGCCCTCGGCGACCGGGCGGAGCGAGGCCGGCCCCTCGAACTGGACCAGCAATCTCGTCGAGCCCCGGCCCTCGCCGTCCGGTTCGAGTGTCACGGTCAGCAGGTACGTGCCCGACGGCAGCGTCACCGCCGACGTCGGCCGCACCACCCCGCCGACGTCCAGGGTCTCGACGGTCGGTGTGCTCCCCGGCACCACGAACTCGGTGGCTTCCCCCGCGTACTGTTCGTCCGTCGCGCGCCGGATCGGGCGGACCACGTCGTCGGTCCGGTCGTCGAGCTGTCGCAGTACGGTTGCGACTGCCTCCGATGGCTCGCCGGTCCACCCGTCGGCGTAATCGTCGTTCAGTCCCACGAACGCTGTCACCCCCAGGTGACTACGGTAGCAACTCTGCGAGTCTCCACTAAATACGTACTGATTCGTGTTGCCGTTCCGCAATATTTCGGCTCATTATGTACCGCCCCGAATCGCGGTTCTGAACACCGTTCTCGTGGATGGAAGAAACCACGACGGCCGGACCTGACAGGTCGGAAACCCGGTCCGTCACGGGCTATCACACGGTCCTCCAAAGGGTAGCTTATTGTCGGGCGGGTCCAGAGAATCCGATATGACCTACGACACAGTCCGCGAGACGGACCCGGCTGTCGCAGACGCACTGGCGGGCGAACGGTCCCGACAGAACGACACGCTGGCGATGATCGCGAGCGAGAACCACGTCAGTGAGGCCGTCCTGGAGGCCCAGAGTTCTGAGCTGACCAACAAGTACGCCGAGGGCTACCCGGGTTCGCGGTACTACGGCGGCTGTGAGTACGCCGACGAGGTCGAACAGCTCGCCATCGACCGCGCGAAGGAGCTGTGGGGCGCCAACCACGTCAACGTCCAACCCCATTCGGGCTCACAGGCAAACATGGGCGTCTACCTGGCCGTCCTCGAACCCGGCGACAAGATTCTCTCACTCGACCTGACCCACGGCGGCCACCTCTCGCACGGGCATCCCGCGAACTTCGCCGGCCAGGTCTACGAGGTAGAGCAGTACGAGGTCGACGAGGAGACGGGCTACATCGACTACGACGGCCTGCGGGAACAGGCCGAGGCGTTCGACCCTGACATCATCGTCTCGGGGTACTCCGCGTACCCGCGCGAGGTCGACTTCGCGCGCATCCAGACGGCCGCCGACGCCGTCGACGCCTACCACCTGGCGGACATCGCGCACATCACCGGCCTGGTCGCCGCCGGCGTCCACGAGTCGCCGGTCGGCGTCGCCGACTTCGTCACCGGGTCGACCCACAAGACGATTCGGGCCGGCCGCGGCGGCATCATCATGTGCGACGAGGAATACGCCGACGACGTCGACTCGGCCGTCTTCCCCGGCTCCCAGGGCGGCCCCCTGATGCACAACGTCGCCGGCAAGGCCGTCGGCTTCGGCGAGGCCCTCGAGTCCGAATTCGAGACCTACGCCCGGCAGACCGTCGACAACGCGCGCGCCCTCGGCGAGCGCCTGCAGGAACACGGCCTCGACCTCGTCTCGGACGGGACCGACAACCACCTCGTCCTCGTCGACCTCCGCCCCTCGCACCCGGACACGACGGGCAAGGACGTGGAGGCAGCGCTGGAGGAGGCCGGCATCGTCCTGAACGCAAACACCGTCCCCGGAGAGACGCGCTCGGCGTTCAACCCCTCGGGCATCCGCGCGGGTACGCCCGCGCTCACAACCCGTGGCTTCGACGAGGAGACTTGCCGCGAGGTCGCCGACCTCATCTACCGGGTCGTCGACGCCCCCCATGACGACGACGTCGTCGCCGAAGTAAGCCAGCGCGTCGACGAACTGACCGACGAGTTCCCGCTGTACGACTGAAACGCGCGTCTCGCCTTCGGCGTTGTCCCGTGTCAGTGGTAGTACCGGCCGTGGCTGACACCTCTAAACAGCATCGTGAGCGGGACCAGCACGACCATGGCACCCCCGATGAGCGCCAGTACGGGGAGCGGTGGCAGGATGGCCAGCACCATCGCCAGGCTGTCTCCCTCGGCGGTGTCGACGGCGGCGACGGCCCCGCTGTCGTACACGATGGTGTAGAGCACGCCGACCAGCACGGTCATGAACGCGATGTTCAAAAGCGTCCGTACGGGGTGGGTGACGATGTCGACCGCGTTTCGCTTCACTCTGCTCACGTCCCGCCCCGTCTCGCGCATCGTGTCCCTGACGAGCCAGTGCAGGAGTCGTCCTACAACCATGAGAGAGAATGGTCCCCTCACACTATGACTGGCGTCCCTGACAGTGAAAGCAGTCGCCGACCGGGCTCCCCGCCGATTTTTCATTGCTCGCCGCGTTGAGCCGGTGTGACCGACCACAATGGGACCCGACGCGCTGTCCTCATGGCGGGGGCCACGGTCCTGGCGACGCTGGCGGGGTGTCGTGACGGTTCCACACCCGCGGTGCGACCGTCCGAAACCGTGACACCGTCGCCGACGGAATCGACTGTCGTCCCGTCTCCCTCACCGACCGACGAGCGACCGAGCGAGGCCCTGGACCTCCGTGAGGCGAACGTCACCGACGTCGCCGTCGAGGCGACCGGAGACGGCGAGGTCCGCTTCGACGTGACCATCTATCACGACGACGACGGCGAGGACGGCTACGCGAACTGGTGGCAGGTCGAGACGCTCGACGGCGAGCGCCTCGGCCGGCGGAAACTGCTCCACGCCCACTCGACGGCCCCGTTCACCCGGTCGGAGGCCATCACCGTCCCCGCGGCCGCGACTGTGTCGTCGTCAGGGGCCACGATCAGACCCACGGTTACGGCGGGCGGGCGATGCTGGTCGCCGTCGAGAGCGGTGCGACGCGGGCCGTCGACCAGGGGCCCGAGCCCCGGTCGATGGCCGAGGGGCCCTGTCCCTAGGGCCGGACTGGCACGAACACCGTCGACCGTATCCAGGCGTCCTCGCGGTCGACGTCCTCGATGCGGACCACGCGCTCGCCGGCACACAGGAACTCGCCGTACGCGAGTTCGGGGGCGCGTTCCTCGCCGTCGGTCATCGGTCTCCCTCCCGCCAGTCGCCGGTCGCTGCTGTGAACGGACGCTCGCTCATGGGTCGTTGGCCCTCGTAGAACGGAGTCGGGTATGACTGTGACGACAATACGTATTCACTGTCGGGTAGTCGACGCTATCTTTATTCACCGTCGGGATAACCCCGTCGACAGCGCCCCGTGCGTGCTACGGCGAGGCATACGCCGGGCGAATCCGCACCTTAGAAAACCCCCGGTGACGCCACACTAGACAATGACAGAGATTATCGACGGCGACGCGCTGGCCCAGTCCGTCCGGGACGGGCTCGCCGAGAGCATCGACCAGCTCGACGACGCCGGCGTCCGCCCATCGCTGGCTACCGTCCTGATGTCCGACGACCCTGCGAGCGAGACGTACGTCTCGATGAAGCAAAGCGACTGCGAGGAGGTCGGCATCGAGGCCATCGACATCGACATCGACCCGGCGGCCGACGGGTCCGAACTGTACGACACCATCGACGACCTCAACGCCGACGACAACGTCGACGGCATCCTCGTCCAGATGCCGGTCCCCGACCACGTCGACGACCGGCGGGTGCTCAGGGCCATCGACCCGCTGAAGGACGTCGACGGGTTCCACCCCGAGAACGTGGGCCGCCTCGTCGCCGGCAACGCCCGGTACAAGCCCTGCACGCCCCACGGCATCCAGAAGCTCATCGCGTCGGCCGGCGTCGACACCGAGGGCACGGACGCCGTGGTCGTCGGGCGCTCGGACATCGTGGGCAAGCCGATGGCGAACCTCCTCATCCAGAAGGCCCCCGGCGGGAACGCGACCACGACGGTGTGTCACTCCCGAACCCGGGACCTGGCGGCGAAGACCCGCGAGGCGGACATCGTCGTCGCCGCGGCCGGCGTCCCCGAGATGATAGACGGCGCCATGCTCGCCGAGGGCGCGACGGTCATCGACGTCGGCATCAACCGCGTCGAGGCCGACACCGAGAAGGGCTACGAACTGGTCGGCGACGTCGACTTCGAGAGCGCGAAAGCGAAGGCCGGTGCCATCACCCCCGTCCCCGGCGGCGTCGGGCCGATGACCCGCGCGATGCTGCTGTACAACACGGTCAAGGCGGCCAGCCTCCAGCACGACGTCGACGTCGACCTGCCCTGAGACGGGACCCCGAGCCACGCGGTCGGCCAGTCCTCCGGTGGGACCTGCCAGATGGGCTTCGAGGGGTCCGGGGTGCCGTCGTCGTCCAGCCCGTCGAGGAGACCGCACAGCGGGCCGGAGTCACAGCACGCCGCCCTCGATACCGGTGAGCCAGTTGTCCGCGGTGACGTACGCGCTCTCCTCGCCCGCGACGAACCGACCGAGGTCACGCGTGGCGTGGAGCAGGCGGTTCGCGTCGGCCGGGTCGACGTCGCCGTCGAGGGCCTCGATTCGCTTCCGGTGGTCGCGGATGCGCCCGGAGAGGCGCCTGGCCGTCTCGTCCTCGTCGTCGTTGAGGACGGTCCGGACGTCGCGCTGGTAGGCCTCCACGGCGTGGGCCATCGCCAGTCCGAAGGGGACCCGCAGCGACGGCGGGACCGCGTCGACGCCTGGTCTGTCGCCCTGGTCGGCGCCACCCAGCAGGTCCAGGAAGTACAGTTCATCGTCCTCGGTGACCCGCATCTCCCGACCCACGTGGGCACCGACGTACTGGAGGACGGTCGCGGCGACGAACGTCTCGTCGAGCGTCTCCAGGGCCCCGGCGTCGATGAATCCCCGCTGGCGCGTGTACTCCCGGCACCGCTCTGCCGCAGCCGTCGCGACGTCACGGGTCGAATCGGCGTCGATGCGGGCGCGGACCGGTGTCAGATCCAACGTCACCGGTGCGTCCGTGTGTCGGGTCGGTTCGTCGACGCCGACGCTGTGGACGCTCTCGCACTCGGGGCAGGCGATGCTCCCGGTCTCGTAGTACGACCAGCGCGTCCCGCAGTCCTGACACTCCCGTTCGCCGCGTACTTTCATATCTCCTTCTCGGCGGTCGGGCCTCAAGATTGTTCCGCGCTCGCATCGTAGCAGGGGTATGCGCTCAGAGGCCGAGATCAGGGACCAGTACGAGTTCCTGGCCGAGCAACTGGACAGCGAGGAGATGCGACACGAACGCGTCAGGATGATGTTTACACACTACAAGCGGGCGCTGGGGTGGGTCCTGGAGGAAGAGCACATCTGAACTTCGGTCCCGGAATCGTCTCTCCCGACTGGCAGGTCGCCGGCGGTCCGGTACTTTTAAGTTATTCTCCCACTTCCTTCCATGTGACGCTTCGCTTGGAGGGCCGAAGCGTCAGCGGGGACCAATTCAGGGCGGCAAGCGGCCGCATTTTCGGCGGCCGCTTTCCACTTACTTCGCTCGAAATCCGGTAGCCACAGCGTTCTCACTCGATACTCAGTTCACCGTCGTCGCTCGGGTTCTCGGGCCACTCGAGTTCGACCTCGATGCTCAGTTCGCCGTCGCCGTCGACGGGCCCCTCGCGTTCCGCTTTGACCTCGAACTCGACGCGACCCGGCGGGTCGAGCGTCACCGACTGGTCGCCAGCGCGGAGTGTGACGTCCGACCCCGAGTCTAAGTTGTCCGCGAGCGAGCGGAGGTAGTCGGCGACGGCGCTTCGGTCCATGACACGTTCGGTCTCGAACAGCACTTCTTCGGGCATACCCGATGTTTGTCAGCCAACTTAATAATCCCGTCGGGTCACCGTTCGACGGGTATGATATCCTGTTGACTCGAATGGTCGACAGGTCCGAACGCCCGAATACGGCCACCTGCGTCCCGATAACTCCGATTTCCTGAACGTCCGACGAGCCGTAATATATCGGACTCGAAATAGTTAACCGTTTCAGACACTAACAGATTACTAGAACGTACCGATGCACGACCTCACGGGATTCCAGCGAGACCTCCTCTACGTCATCTCCGGGCGAGAAGAGCCACACGGCCTCGCGATAAAGGAAGAACTGGAAGCGTACTACGAGAAGGAGATACACCACGGTCGACTGTACCCGAACCTCGATACCCTCGTCGACAAGGGCCTCGTAGAGAAGGGACAGCGCGACCGGCGGACGAACTTCTATACGTTGACCCGTCGCGGCCGCCGCGAGATCGACGCCCGGCGGGACTGGGAAGACCAGTACGTCGACCTCTGACCGAAACTCACTCGCTGGCCGGGTCGGTGGATGGCGCCGGCCCACCCTGCCTGCCGGCCGTCCCTCCCGACTGGTCGGCGTCTTCTGTCCCCGCGTCCGGGGCCGTCGTGTTCGTATCCGAACCCGCGAAGTTCGTCGGGTCGATCACCTTGGGTTCGATGGGCCGGCCCTCGAGCAGTTCCGGGAGCACGAACCGGGCGAAGTGGACGACGAGGACGAGAATCATCGGCGCCAGGAAGATGCCGTACCAGCCAAACAGGAACGGCCCCAGGATGTACGCGAACATCAGCGTCCCCGTATGCAGGCCCGGCTGGTCCTCGAACTGGCCCGTCTTCGTTCCGAAAGGCCCGATGGACAGCGACCCGCCGCCCGAGACGTAGGGCCGGATGATGAGGTCCGGTATCGTATCGACCACGACGAGTGCGACGGCGACGAACAGGCCGACGAACCACCACCCGTCGCCCTGCATGCCCGCCCCGAGCGCGAGGTAGCCGGCCATCGGGACGTAGACGATCTTCATCCCGATGATGGGGATGAGACTGGCAGCACCGGCCAGCAGGCCCGTCAGCGCGGGATATGGAACCGAGAGGCCGGCCGGCGCCACTGCGTCGACGAGGCTGAACGCGATGGCGCCGATGGCCCCGGTCACGATGGCGTTGAGGATGTTCCCGTAGAACACCCGGTCGAAACTGCGGTCCACCTCGGCGAAGTACCGGTCGAGGTTGCCACGGTGGTCCAGGTAGTTCTTGCCCCACTCCGCGAGCCGACCGCCGTCCCGGAGCATGTAGAACGCGAAGGCCAGCATCACGAACCCGTGGACGAGTCCCGTCCCGATGATGCCGATGAAGCCGAGCAACTGGGTCGCCGAGTCGACGAACACGCCCGTCCCCCCGGCGTCCGCGACGAGCGCCTGCGGGTTCTGGACGACCTCGGAGACGTTGACGTACGGGGAGATGATCTCCTCGAACGGCCCGAAGTTCGCCGACTCCGCGAAGCGGCTGAACTCCTGGACCGCGATGGCGAGCGTGTAGTACAGCAGGACGATGAGCGGGAGCGCGAACAGCGACAGCGAGAGGGCGGCCGCGAGGGTCCGCTGGCGGACCCGTCTGTGGACGCGCCGGTAGATGGGGCGGGTCGCGTAGTAGAGGAACACCCCGAAGACGAACGTGCCGATGAACGAATAGAGGACAAACAGGAGGACGGCCGCGAGGATCACCCCGAACCCGATCCAGAAGGCACGGGGCCAGTCGATGTCGAGGTCGGACGAAACCATGCTCGCCCGTACCACACGGGTGGGCAAAAAACTGTGCCGCGGTGACAGACCTGGCCCACGGGAGTCTCCCCTATCCGTGCCGACGACCGGGTGATATTATACCTGTTCAGTGAGGACCTTCGCTGATGGGACTCCAGCTCGGGGCGATTCCCCTCGACACGGCGGTGCTGCGGATCTCGCTCGCGGCGGCGCTCGGGATGTTCCTGGGGCTCGAACGCGAGTGGTCGCACAAGTCCGCCGGCATCCGGACCTTCGCCCTCTTCAGCCTGCTGGGCGTGGTCTTCACTATCGTCGGGAACGAGACGCTGCTGGCCCTGGGCGGCGTGCTCGTCATCGTCCACGGTGTCCTGCTGGCCGTCGAGGGACTGGTGACCGGCGAGGAGGAGAGCCTGGCGCTGACGACGTCCGTCTCGCTTCTGGTCTCCTACGGCATCGGCGTCCTCGTCGCCAACGACTACATCCTGGAGGGCGTCGTCGTCACCGTGTTCTCCTCGCTGTTGCTCGTGCTCAAGCGGGAACTGCACGGGTTCGCCTGGGGGCTGAGTCGGACCGAGCTGCGCTCGGCGACCGAGTTCGCCATCCTGGCGTTCGTGGTCTTCCCCCTCCTGCCCCACGAACCGGTGACTCTGCCGGGACCACTCTCCGAGGTCACCCTCGAGCTCCGCGTCATCTGGCTGATGGTTGTGTTCGTCGCCGGCATCGGCATCGTCAACTACGCCATCGTCCAGTCGTACGGCGGGCGGGGCATCGTCGTCACCGGATTCTTCGGCGGCTTCGCCTCCTCGACGGCCGTGGTCGGCACGATGCTCGACCACGTCGACCAGCATCCGGCCGCGGCCACGTACGCGCTCGCGGCCATCCTGCTGGCCGACGCGGCGATGGCGTTCCGGAACCTCCTCATCGCGCTTGTCTTCACCCTCCAGGGGAGGATGCTCCTCGCCGCCCTCGTCCCGCTGGTGGCCATCGTCGTCGGGACGGTGGCCGTCGCGACCTATACGGCCGACTGGTCGGAGACGGTCGAGATGCACCTCGAGAGTCCCTTCTCGCTCCGGAACGCACTCGTGTTCGGCGGGATCTTCCTCGTGGTCGTCGTCGTCGGCGGCGTGGCCAGCACGCGGTTCGGGTCGGCGGGACTGGCGGTGACCTCGGCCGTCACCGGCCTGGTCTCGAGCGCGGGCGCGACCACCTCGGCGGTCCTGCTCTACCGGGCCGGCGAAATCGGCAAGCAGACTGCGATGGTCTCGATACTGGCCGCGACGGCCGCGAGCGTCCTCGTCAAGGCCGCGCTCACGGCGACCGGGCCCGATCGACGACTGGCCCGACGGGTCGCTCTCTGGAGTGTGGCCGTCCTCGCGGTGGCCGGGCTGTCGGCCGTCGTGTTGCTCGTCTGACCGGCGAGTCGTCGCTCAGAACTGGTAGCGCCTGTCGTCGTCGTCCTGCTGGGGCGTCGGGCCCCCGGTCATCTCGTCGTAGGTCATCCCCGAGAGGTACTCGTCGTAGGTACAGTCGTACCCCGACCGGAGGTGGAAGTCGAGCGTCCCGCGCTCGACGGCCGACTGGAACAGCACGTGGACGGCCCGCCGGACCAGTTCGTCGGTGTCTGCGGGGTCGAGTGCCACCGACAGCATCGCCAGTTCGTTCTTGGTCTCCCGGTCCAGGCCAACGGCGAGTTCCGAACCGAAGTCGGCGTAGGCGTCCGTGACGTCGTCCTGCAGGTCATCGAGTGACATGAGACGAATCAGCAGGCGGCCGGACAAACGCCTTGCGACTCGCGTCCGGTCGCTGTCGGTCGTGCCGGCGCCCAGATATGACAACGTTTAATATAAAATCGGCGTAAGTGCCGGCATCTGACTCGCCGACCGGTTCTCGGTGAGATTCGACCATGGGGAACGACGGGGAGCATGGGTCGTCCGACAGCGGGGCAGGTGTGAGTGGGTCGGGGAGTGACGGCCCTCTCGATTCGGCCGGCACTCGCCTGGACGCGTTCGCGAACCGCTACGTGGCGAAGCTCGCGCT
The DNA here is from genome assembly GCF_029338255.1 of Haloarcula halobia. Taxonomy (NCBI): domain Archaea; kingdom Methanobacteriati; phylum Methanobacteriota; class Halobacteria; order Halobacteriales; family Haloarculaceae; genus Haloarcula; species Haloarcula halobia. The sequence goes on along the minus strand of NZ_CP119787.1, from coordinate 2,287,042 downwards.
CGCACTCCTGCTCGTCGTGCTGTTTGTCTCCACGGCCGGGGCAGTGAGTTACGTCCAGACCTACGACGACGTCTCGGCGGAGGCGACGGAGAACCTGGAGGCGACCACGGAACGGCGGGCGGCGTCGGTCGGCGAGTGGCGCGCGACGCTCGAAGAGCAGGTCCGTGATTACTCCGTCGCCGACGTGTACGGGAGCGGCCCGGAGGCGACGACCCGCTACCTGCACGAAGCCCACGCGACGGCGGACGGGCCGGTCCTCGCGCTTCACTACGTGGACACCTCCGGGCCCGAGCACCGCGTCGTGGCCAGCACGGAATCGGCCGCGGGCGAGACGGGCGCGCCACGGCACGCTGACTGGCACGCCCTGGTCGAGCGGGTAGCGACAAACGCCTCGGCCACCACGACGGTCGGCGTTTCGGGCACCGCATACGAACGCGACGGGTCGCTCGTACTGTCGGTCGCGAGCCCCGTCAGGAACGACTCCGGCGTGCTCGTGCTGGTCGCCAGCGCCGCGGAACAGCGCCGTCTCCTCCGGACGGGGGACGACGAGCTGCCGTCGATGGTGCTGAACGGGTCGGGCGTCCCGGTGTTCGGGGCCGACGGGGCGACCGTGGACATCCCGGTCGCCGACGAGAAAGTCGAACGGGCGCGACGCGGGATCGCGACGACCGACCACCGCGGCGACACGGTGCTGGCCTACGCTCCGGTGGGCAACACGCGCTGGGTGGCCGTCACCGCCGCCGAGGCGTCGACCCTCTATGACACCGCCCGGACCGTCCGGAGCGCAGTGGTGCTGCTCGTCGGGACGGCCGTGGCCTCGCTCGCGCTCGTCGGCGTCGTCATCGGCAGACTGACGGTCACGCCACTGATCGAACTCCGGCGACGGACCCGCGAGATGGAGCAGGGGAACCTAGACGTCGACCTCGAGACCGACCGCGACGACGAGGTCGGGCGCCTGTTCACGTCGCTTTCCAGCATGCGCGACGCCCTCCGCGAGCAGATCCGCGAGGCAGAGCGGGCCCGGCGGGCGGCCGAGCGGTCGAACCAGAAGCTGGAACGGCAGAACGAGCGACTGGAACAGTTCGCCTCGACGCTCTCGCACGATCTCCGCAACCCGCTGACGGTCGCCCGCGGACAGGTCGAACTCCTCGAGGCGGAACTGGCGTCCCTCGAGGCGGCCGACCGGGAGGCGCTCCGGGAGCACACCGAGTCGCTCGAACGCGCCCACGACCGGATGGAAGCGATAATCGAGGACGTGCTGACACTGGCCCGCGAGGGGGCGACCGTCCGGGACCCGTCGCCCGTCTCGCTTCGCGAGGCCGCCGAGGACGCCTGGGCGACCGTCGACAGCGAGGCGGCGACGCTCACCGTCACGGCCGACCGGACCGTCGAGGCCGACCGCTCGCGGTTGCTCCGCGCGCTCGAGAACCTCTTCCGGAACGCCGTCGAGCACGGCGGCCCGGACGTCTCGGTCGAAGTCGGCGACCGCGACGACGGGTTCTACGTCGCCGACGACGGCCCCGGCATCGACGAAGACGCGGCCGGAGACGTCTTCGACTACGGGTACACGACCAGCGAGGCGGGGACGGGCCTGGGGCTCTCTATCGCCGAGACCATCGCGCAGGCTCACGGCTGGCGCCTGTACGTGGATACCACCTACGCGGGCGGGGCGATGTTCGTCTTCGCGGACGTGACCGACGGCGAGGACACCGCCGACGAGCGGTTCGAGTGGGGCGGATCGGGCGAGCGGTGACTCGCTCCCGTCCCGGACCGCCAGGTCCATACCGGGACCCGCTCAACAATCGCTGGATGACCGACCAGTCGACAGCGACCGACCTGCCCGGCGACCTGCCGGCCGACCCCTCGGCCGTCCAGCGGGCGCTCGTCGAGTGGTACGAGGACGACCACCGGGACTACCCGTGGCGCCGGACCGACGACCCCTACCCGGTTCTCGTCTCGGAGGTGATGAGCCAGCAGACCCAGCTCGACCGGGTGGTCGAGGCCTGGACGGACTTCCTCGAGAAGTGGCCGTCGGTCGAGGACCTGGCCGCCGCCGACCGGGCCGACGTCGTCGGGTTCTGGACGGACCACTCGCTGGGCTACAACAACCGGGCGAAGTACCTCCACGAGGCCGCGCGACAGGTCACGATGGAGTACGACGGGGAGTGGCCCCGCGACCCCGACGGCCTCGCGGACCTGATGGGAGTCGGTCCCTACACGGCAAACGCCGTCGCCTCGTTCGCGTTCAACAACGGGGGTGCGGTCGTCGACACCAACGTCAAACGGGTGCTCTACCGCGCGTTCGGCGTCCCCGACGACGAGTCGGCCTTCGAGACCGGGGCGGCCCACCTCATGCCCGAGGGCGAGTCACGCACCTGGAACAACGCCATCATGGAACTTGGCGGCGTGGCCTGTGGGAAGACGCCGCGGTGTGACCAGCAGGCCTGCCCGTGGCGAGAGTGGTGCGGGGCGTACCAGTCTGGCGACTTCACCGCGCCCGACGTGCCCACCCAGCCGGCGTTCGAGGGGAGTCGCCGGCAGATGCGGGGCCGCGTCGTCTCGGTGCTAAAGGAGTACGACGAACTGCCCCTGGACGACCTCGGGCCGCGAGTCCGGGTGGACTACGCCCCCGACGGCGAGCACGGACGAGCGTGGTTGCGCGACCTGTGCAGCGACCTGGCTGCCGACGGCCTGGTCGAACTGGACCGCCGGGACGGACGGCACGTCGCCCGACTCCGGTCCTGACGCGTCGATAGCGTTCCGTAGCCGGCCACGACAGTTTCGACGGCTGCACCACGAGTGCTTTGTGCCGGTGTCGCGTAGAATCACACATGAGCGATCACGCGCCCACCGGCGTGTCCCGTCGCAGCGTCCTGGTGGCCGGGGCCGGCCTCGTCGCCGTCGCCGGCTGTCTGCGCGGCGGCGACAGTCCGGAACCAATCGCGCTCGACGGCGGCCAGCACTGCGACCAGTGCGGGATGGTCGTCGACCAGCACCCCGGCCCGTCGGGACAGACGTACTACCGCGAGAACTCGCCGGCGGGACACGACCCGCCGGCCAGGTTCTGCAGCACCATCTGCACCTACCGGCACCGCTTCGCCGCGAGCGACCGGGGGTGGCAGGTCCAGATCACGTACCTCAGCGACTACGCGACCGTCGACTACTCCGTCCAGACCGAGGGCGGGTCGCAGTTCATCTCCGCGCACCTGGGTGCCGAGGTCTTCGCGCCCAGCGACGAGCTTGAGGTGGTCGTCGGGTCCGACGTCGTCGGGGCGATGGGGCCCGCGCTGGTCCCCTTCAGCGACCCCGACGCCGCCGACGCGTTCATCGAGTCCTACGGCGGGGAGCGCATCCCCGCGGAGTCCATCTCGCGCGAACTCCTCGAGAGTCTCTGAACGAGTGCGGCAGTCGACGTTCCGACGGGAAACCGCCCTCTCAGCGGTACTCGACGGCGGCCGTGGCCCCGGCGAGCGAGAGGACCACCCAGCCGACGAGGCTGACCCACGCGAGTATCGGGGCGACGAACCCCGACCGTCCCTCGAAGGCGACGTACAGCACCGTCTCGAAGACGAGGCCGCGATAGGCGCTGGTCGGCGAGAGTGCCAGCGCGGCGCCCAACCCGCCTCCGCTCGCCAGCCCCGCGTCGAGGGCCCCGAAGAGGGCGACGTCCGTCCCGACGACGACCAGCAGCAGGCCCGCGACGGCCAGCAGGATGGCGCTCCGGCCCGACCCCGCCACGGCCGACAGCGCCAGCGCGATGGCCAGCGACACCAGCGCCAGCAGCGCCGTCAGCGTCAGAAAGCGCACGTAGAGGAACGGGGAGTCGATGCCCCGGTGGCTCGCGAAGACGGTCACCTCCGGGCCCGACGTCGTCGCGACGTGGACGCCAAGCAGGGCCAGCGGGACCACCGTGACCGCGAGCAGTGCGACCGCCCGGCCGACGTAGACGCCGGTGACGTAAACCCACGTCGGCAGCGGGTACGTCCTGAGGACGTCGAGTTCGCCCCGGACCGCTTCGTCCACGATGGCGCGGTAGCCGACGGCAAAGGCGACGGTTGGGACGAGCACCTCCACGACGAGCAGGACGTCGACGACGGTCGGGACGTAGCCCCCGGACGGGCCGCCGCCCGCACGGGCCACGCCGAAGGCCACGCCGGTCAACGCAAGGGCCAGGAAGAGATACGTCCGCGTCCGGACAGCCCCGCTCAGTTCGCGCCGGACGACCGTCCACAACCGGGCTCGCGTTCCCGTCATTCGCCCCCCTCCACCTGTGCCCGGACGGGTTCGGCGTCGCGGTCGAGGAGCGCCGCGAACGTCTCGTGGAGCGGGCCGCCGGTTCGCTCGCGGAGCGCCGTCGGCGTGTCCGTCGCGACGACGGCCCCCTGGTCCAGGACGACCACGCGGTCGGCCGTCGCCTCGACCAGCGGTAGCTCGTGCGAGCAGAGCACGACGGCCCGGCCGTCCGCCGCGATGGAGTCGACCACGTCGAAGACGTGTCGGCTCATCTCCGGGTCGAGGCCGCTGGCCGGCTCGTCGAGCGCGACCACCGGCGGGTCGCCGGTCAGCGCCTGCCCGATGCCGAGCAACCTGGTCATCCCCCCCGAGAGCGCCTCGACGCGCCGGTCGGCCACGGCGCCCAGGCCGACGCGTTCGAGCAGTCGGTCGGGGTCGTCGTCGACCAGGTCGGCGTAGAAGGCCAGCGTCTCGCGGGCGGTAAAGCCCGGCCGGAAGGTCGGGCGCTGTGGCAGGTACCCGATCCGGCGCGTCGCCGACGGCCCTTCGTAGGCGATGGTGCCCGACGTCGGCGAATCGAGGCCGACGAGCAAGCGCAACAGCGTGGTCTTCCCGGACCCGTTCGGGCCGACGAGCGCCGTGATGGCGTCGGCGGGCACCTCGGCAGTCACGTCCGAGAGGGCGGTGACATCGCCGAAGCGCCGTGTCACGCCCTCCGCCGTCAGCGACGGGTCGGTCACGCCGGCGCACCTCCCGTCTCGGTCTCGTTTCGCGCCGACGCCAGCAACCTCGGGTTCGCCGGGTCACGGAGCGGGGCCAGGTCGACGATGCTCGCCTTGCGGAAGCCCGGCGTCGTCCCCCGGAGCGCCCGGACGCCGCGGACGCTCGGTGCGGCGCTCAGCGTCACGGCCGCGTCGGTCCGGTGGAGCTGCCTGTCGACGGCGTCCGTGGGCGAGTAGCCCCGGTCGAGCGTGGCACCCGTCCCGGCCATGTCGTACGCGCCCGACCAGTAGTTGCCCTGGCCGTCGTGAGTGTAGATGCGCAGCGGCCCGGTGCCGGCGGTGGCGTGGCGGTCGTTCGCGACGAAGTCGTTCGCGACGACGCGGTTCGAGGGGATGACGTTCTCGGCGACGACGCCGACGTCGTTGTCGTAGAGCACGTTGTGCTCGTACAGTGACTGGATGGCGTTGGTCGTGATGCCCCGCCGGGTGTCGACGACGACGTTCTCGGCGACGTAACTCCGGGACCCGGCGGTGGCGATGCCGCTGCCCGCGTGGCGCACGTCGTTGCCGACGACGGCGTTCCCGGTCGGTTCGGTCATGACGACGATGCCGGAGTACAGCTGCTCGCGGGCCCGGTTGTCCGAGATCAGCGCGTCAGACGTGTACATCAGATGTGTCCCGAACCGTCCGCTCAGGAAGGTGTTGTTCCTGACGACGGTACCGTGGGCGCGGTGGAGGTAGACGCCGTCGCGGCCGCCCCGGAACGTCGAGTCCTGGACGACCACCGGCGCGTTCATCGCGATGACGCCCATGAACCCGTCGCGCCACTCGGCGGTCCCGTCGACGGTGACGTCCCGAACGACGGTCCCCTCGCTCCGGCGCAACAGGATGCCGTTGGCGGGCGTCTCGACGGTCACGTCCGCAACGAGCAGCGAGGATGCGTTCACCGCGGCGACGCCGGCGTCACCGCCGCCGTAACTGTGCAGAATCTTGGTGTCCCAGCCACCCGTGCCGTCGGTGCCCTCGGTGCGGGTCGAGCGGTTCAGCGTGGCGTTCCCGACGCCGGAGATAGAGAGGCCGGTCAGGGCAACCCGGTCGGCCGTCACCCGGACGACGGTCCCGTTCCCGGACCCGACGATGCTCGCGTTCTGCCCCCGGACGGTGACCGGCTTGGCTATCCGCACCCCCTCGCGGTAGGTCCCCGCGGGGACGAGGACGGTCGTGTTCGGGGGCGCCGAGTCGATGGCTGCCTGTATCGTCGGGGCGTCACGGCCCACGACGACGGACACTGGGCGGTCGAGCGTGGGTGCGAGCGCCTCGACGCGCCGGTCTGCCTGGGCACGCCGGTCGTCGACCTGTTCGCGCACGTCGGTCGCCCGGAGCAGTTCGAAGTCCCGCTCGCGGAGGGTCGCCCAGTCGACCGTCTCGCCGCCACACCGGTCGGCGAACGCGGCAGCGCTGTCGGGCGACGCGAACGGCACGACCACGGGCCCGGACGGGACGCGCGCGTCGCTCCCGACGACGAACGTCGCGTCCTGGGCCGTCACCCAGTCGGGTTCGCGTGAGGCCGTCAGGGACCCGTCGTCCCGACACGTCGGCGTCACCTCGCTGTAGTCGGAGACGTAGACGGCGAGCGGGTAGCCGAACTGCTGCTCGCGGCCTGGTTCGTTCAGCGCGGCCACCGCCTGTCCCACGCCGGCGTACCCGACGACGAAGCGGTACTGCGAGTAGAATATCTCGGCCTTCGGAATCGAGAGGTCGCGGTGGGCCGCCGCCTGTTCGGTCTCCATCGACGCGCCGAGTTCGACGGTGTCCTCGAACGGCACCGGGTCCGGCGTGGCCGCGCTCACGTCCACCGCGAACGACCCGACGGCGACGCTCACGACGACCACCACGGCGGTGGCGACGGCCATGTCCTCGACGGTCGTGTCCTCGAGCCACATCAGTGTGTCCTGTCTACTCTCGGGGCGGGTGAAAATCCTCGCGGTGGCCGTTCGACCAGCGGGCCGCCTCGCGACACCGCCCCCGCACGCCGCATCACCCGGTCACTCCTCATCGAAGAACCGGCTGCGGTACTGTTCGGCCAGTTCGCGGTCGAAGGCCTCGATGGCGACCACGTCGTCGGTCGTCAGGTAGTCCACGGCGTCGACGTACGCCTCGGCGTCCGCCCGGTCGGCGAATGGCGCCGGGTTGCGCATCATCGGGTCGTCAACCCGGTCGGGGTCGGTCTCCAGCGCGTAGTGGGCGGTCAGGCCGTCGATGGTCTCGCGGGTCTCGAAGTCGGTGACCCAGACGCCATCGACCGGCGCGTCGGTGGCGGCGAACCGGTCGGGCACCGCGTAGTAGGCGACCAGACAACCGCTCGTGTCGAAGAAGGCCCGCTCGCCGTCCTCGTGGACCACCTGCGCGTTCCAGTCGGGATAGTCCGCGGGGACCATCTGACAGACCGGGCAGGACGCCTCGGCCGGGACCGTGACCGGTCCGTCGAGCGACGCCGCGGCCGTCCCGGTCTCGGTCCCGGTGGTCGTCGACTCGTGGGCGGCGTAACTCGTACACCAGGCCTCGGGGGCGATGGTCCCCTCGACGACGGCACACGCGCCCAGGCCGTCACCGTTCTTGTCGGGGATGTAGAGCTGGCAGTTCGAGCACTGCTGTCCGTCGCTCGGTTCCTCCTGGTAACTGACGGCCGACTTCGAGACGAGCGACGAGGGGTCGCGCTGGCTGCCGCCCAGGCTGGTCGCCGTCTCGTAGGCTGCCGGGACGCCCTCGCTCTCGGTCGGCGTGGCCGTCTCGGTGGGGGTGGGCCCGCCGTCGCCACCACACCCGGCGAGCCCGGTTGCGAGCCCGCCTCCGAGCAGGGCGAGTAACCGCCGTCGGTCGGTGTCGGAGGGTCGGTCTTCCATACGAACTCGTACGTGACTGACAGTATTGTACGCTATGGTGCAGGCGTCGAAAACGCACTGCGGCGGGTCGCCGCCACCGCTGGTCGTTTATCCCTGGCACGCGTTCACCCGGGTATGTCTGCCCCACACGTCGTCGGTATCGTCGGAAGCCTCAGAGACGAGAGTTACACGCGCGTCGGCATCGAACGGGCACTCGCGGCCGCTCAGGCGACGGGCGCGACGACGGAACTGCTCGACCTCCGGACGTTCGACCTGCCCGTCTTCGACGCGGACGACCGGACGGCCGGCGACGCCGGCGCGTTCGCGCGCCGGGTGCGCGACGCCGACTCGATACTCCTGGGGACGCCGGTCTACCACGGGTCGTTCTCGGCGCCGCTGAAGAACGCGCTCGACTACTGCGGGTTCGACGAGTTCGAGCACAAGACGGTCGGCCTGCTGGCGGTGGCCGGCGGCGGCTTCCCAATCACCGCCCTCGAACACCTCCGGTCGGTCTGCCGGGCCCTCGACTGCTGGGTCATCCCCCACCAGGCGGCCATTCCGCGCGCCAGAGACGTCGTCGAGGACGGCCAGATCGCCGACGACGGCATCGAGGACCGCGTGGTCAAACTCGGCGAGGAGGCCGTCCAGTTCGCGAACATCGAACCGGACCCGCCGAGCTTCGAGAGCACGGAGAACGTCGGGGCGGAAAAGTAGCCGGGAGGGCCGCGTTGCGTTCCAGACCCGTGGTTTTGCGCCCCGCAGGCGCGGAAAAGTAGCCGGGAGGGCCGCGTTGCGTTCCAGACCCGTGGTTTTGCGCCCCGCAGGCGCGGAAAAGTAGCCGGGAGGATCGCTGTGCGTCTGAGCCGCAGGCTCCCCTGTCGCACGCTGAACGCCAACATCGCCGTCGAACGCCGGCCATGCGGGCAGAGAGGGAAACCGTCAAAGCCACCCGCCCCTAACTGCCGGACGTGACTCAGTGGGTCGAGAACCCGACCGGTGGGCGCGACCGCGGTCCGGCCGCAGTCCTGCGCGCGTGGGCGGAGATTCTCGTCCGCCCGCGCCGGTTCTTCGAGGTGGGCGTCGCGCCCGGCGACCAGGCGCCCGGTCTCGTGTTCGCCGCGGGCGTCGTCTTGCTCGAGGAGGCCAGCCGGTTCGCGGTGGCGAGACTGGCAGCGCGGGGCGTCGTCTCGACCGGTCCGTTCGCGTACCCGGCCATCGGCGAGTTCGCGCCCGGCGTGGCCCTCCTGGCGATGCTGGCCGTCGTCGTCTTCGTGATGCCCGCGACGGTGCACCTGACCGCGGCGCTCCAGACGCTTCTGCTGGCCCCCGTCGCCGAGAACCGCGGCGGGGTCAGCGAGACGGTCCAGGTGCTGTGCTACGCGATGGCGCCGTGCGTCCTCGCCGGCCTCCCGTATCCGGAGGTCAGAGTGTTTGTGACCGCGTGGGCCGCGGCGCTGTACCTGGTGGGGACGACGGTGGTCCACGACGTCGGCATCGGGAAGGCCGTCCTCGTCGGCGCGATCCCCGCCGCCATCGTCTTCGGCTACGGGTTCCGTGGCTTCCTCGCGCTCTCGGTGCTGATCTGACGACGGGGTTTTTATGCGAGGGGCGCCCGCCTTCGGCTATGCTGAGTCTCGACATCGACGACTTCATGCTCGAACTGAAGGACGGCGCGTTCAAGAACATCGGCGCGTCGAACAAGCGGGCGACGGTCAAGCTCTACGACGTCGAGGGCGTGGACGTTCGGGAGTTCGGCGACGAACGCGTGAAACTCGCCTTCGAGGACGACCAGGGCAGCGTCGTGGAGGTTGCGCTGTTCCCGGAACAGGCCCAGGCGGTCGCTGACGGCCTGGAACTGCTCGAATACGGGAGCGACCAGCCCGAGTGAGTGCCCGGTCAGCTCGGACGAGGTGCTCGCAGGAAATTCGACAACAGTTTTAGGGCCGAACTATTCACTCCTCTCAATGGGTTCGTGTATCATCTGCGGCAAATCTGTCGACGGAAGCATCTGTAACATCCACGAAGAGGACGCGCTGTTCGAGTTCCGCGGCCACCGCCCCGACCAGCTGACGGTCGGCCGGTACTACCGTGGCAACGTGGACGGCTTCGCCGAGTTCGGCGTCTTCGTCAACATCGGCGACAGCGTCACCGGCCTCCTCCACCGGAGTGAACTGGACCGACGGCTCGACTCCCTCGACTGGGAGCCGGGCGACACCGTCTACGTCCAGGTCAAGAACGTCCGGGACAACGGGAACATCGACCTCGGCTGGTCCATCCGCCAGTCCGAGCGCGAGTTCCGCGGCGTCCTCGTCGACGACCCCGAGATCGGCCACGCGGTCGAGCTCGAGGAAGTCGACGGGGAGACGGACGACACAGATGCTGAGGAGGCACAGACCGACGACCGACCCTCAAGTGACGAATCGCAGGCCGACGAAGCGCAGACCGACGAAGCGCAGGCTGACGACTCGCAAGCCGACGACGACGCGTCGGGAGACGACGATGAACCGACGCCCGACCACTCCGCCGGCGAAGTGAGCCAGACCGGCGACGCCGACCGGATCGAGGGTGCTGGCGGGACTGTCGGGACGAGCGAGGAGAGCGAGAGCACGCCGTCGACCGGCGGCGGAGCCGCCGTCGTCGAGCAGTCCGAGTCGGAGTCCGAGACGGCAGCCGAACCGGTCGCCGCCGACATCGGCGACCTGGAGGCCCACGTCGGCGAGGACGTCCGGCTCGAGGGCGAGGTCGTCGGCATCCGACAGACCTCCGGGCCGACCGTCTTCGAGCTCCAGGACACGACCGGCACCGTCGACTGCGCCGCGTTCGTGGAGCCCGGCGTCCGGGCGTACCCGGACGTCGTCGAGGCCGACCTGGTTACGCTCGAAGGCGAGGTCCGCCGGCGTCGCGGCGAGATCCAGGTCGAGACGTCGGACCTGACGGTGCTCGAAGCCGAGGCGCGCGACGAGGTCGAACAGCGCCTCGCCGACGCCTTAGACGAGCAGGCCCGACCCGAGGCCGTCGACCCGCTGGCCGAAGACGAGGTCGTCGATCGCCTGGGCGCGGAACTCGTCGAGGCCGCGACGCTCATCCGTCGCGCCGTTCTCACCGACCGCCCGGTCATCGTCCGCCACGCCAACACCGCCGACGGCTACCTGGCGGGGAGCGCGCTCGAACGCGCGACGCTCCCGCTCGTCACCGACGAGCACCGCCGGGTCGACGCGCAGTACCACTACTTCGACCGGCGACCGCTCGAGGGCGGCGTCTACGACATGGACGACGCCACGAAGGACGTGACGACCATGCTGGACAACCGCGAGCGCCACGACGAGAAGCTTCCGCTGTTCGTGTTCGTCGCCGCCGGCGGCACGCGCGAGAGCCTCGACGGGTTCGACCTGCTCGAGGTCTACGGCGCCCCCACCCTTGTCGTCGACGACATCGCCGTCGACGACGAGGTCGCGGCGGCCGTCGACGCCGTCGTCTCGCCGTCCGCCTCCGGTGCGGCGACTACCACGGCGACCTCGCTGGCGGCGAACCTCGCCGCACACGTCAACGAGACGGTCCGCGAGGACCTGCGCCACCTCCCGGCAGTGAGTTTCTGGGAGGACGCCCCCGACGCCTACGTCGCCCTCGCTGCCGAGGCGGGCTACGACGCCGAGTCCGTCTCGCAACTGCGCGAGGCCGTCGCCCTGGAGGCGTTCTACCAGTCCTACGAGGACAAACGCGAGCTCATCACCGACCTCGTGTTCGGCGACGATGACGAGGACATCGGCGACCTGGCGGGCCACATCGCAGAGCAGTTCCGCGAGAAGGTCGACACCGAGGTGGCGACGGCCCGCGCGAACCTCGACTACCAGACGGTCGGCGACGCGCGCATCGCCGTCCTCGATACGGACGCGTTCTCCCACCAGTACGAGTTCCCGCCCGAGACGCTCCTGCTCGACGAACTCCACCGCGACGTCCGCGGAGAGGCCGACGCGCTGGTCGGCATCTCGACTGACACGCTGTACGTCCGCACCGACGCCGACGTCGACCTGCACGACCTGGCGGAGGCGGTCGCCGCGGAAGCTCCCGAAGGCGGCGTGGCCACCCGGAGTGTCCGTGAGGGGTCGGTCCGCTACCTCGCCGGCGAGCGCGGTGCCGTCCTCGACGCGACGCTGAAGGTCCTCTCGGACCGCCTGTAACGCGGCGAGCCTTTTTTGCGGCCGGCGTCGTCGTCCGTGCCATGAGCGACGGCCCCGTCAACGTCGCGGACGTCGAGTGGATCGACTACGACCACGGCGACCGGCAGTTCCGGCGCAAGCAACTCGGCGCGGCCGCCGGCGGCGAGGACCTCGGTGCGAGTCTCTACCAGATTCCCGCCGGCAAGCGCACCTGGCCGCCACACAGTCACTTCGCCAACGAGGAGGCCATCTTCGTCCTCGACGGTGGCGGCACGCTCTTTCTCGGAGAGGACGGCGACGAGCACGCACTCGAACCCGGCGACTACGTCGCGTTGCCGACCGGGACGGGGTACACGCACGAAGTGGAGGCCGGTGAGGACGGCCTCCGTCTGCTCGTCGTCTCGGAGATGAACGACCCCGATGTCACGTACATGCCAACGCGCAACGCCCTCAACGTCTTCGCGGGCACGCCGCCGGGTGGCGAGGCGAGCGAGCGGGACTTCTCGAAACTGCTCGATCTGGACGCCGAGGTGGACTACTGGCCTGAATAACCTGTCGCGGGACGACCGCCTGTCTCAGGCGTCGACCTGTTCCCGAAGGTCGGCCACCAGCGCGTAGGCCAGCGACGCTAGCACCACCGCCGAGAAGAGCGTCCAGAGGGTGACGTTGATGCCGTCCGGTCCGGCCCAGTGGGGGACGGCCGACCTCGTGACCGCCGGCAGGAAGGGCCACAGGAGGTCCGGGGGGACGCTGGGGTCGGGTGCGAGCAGCGCCCGATAGTTGTCCGCCAGCAGGTGCGAGAGGTAGGCGAACCCGAACGCCGTCCCCGCTCTGAGCCGGCCGGTATTCCAGCCGTAGACGGCGACAGCAAGCGCGATGGGCACCGCGAACGGGAGCGAGTGCATGAACACCCGCCCCGAAGGGATGAGGGCGAACTGGTTGGCCAGCGGCTTGTCGACGAGGTCCGGGAACTGACTGCCGACGAACACGACGGCGAGCAAGCCGAGCGTCGGGAGGTCCCGGTCCCGGACGACGACGTACGCGAACACCGGCAGGACGGCGACGATGACGTGTTCGAGCGGTAGCACTGACTCGTATCTGGTCCGACGGCGGGATGAACATTGTGTGGCTGTACGGCCGGCCGGTCGTCGTCTCGCAACAGCGTCCAGTCGCCCGGAGTGACCCCGCTCGCCCCCGAGCGACACGCTTATTCGCGCGAGACGACGAAATCCCACAACCGATGAGCACGGAGACGCCGGACCCCGAGGAGACCGAGGCCTTCCAGCAGGTCTGTGCGGAGCTGGTCGACCGCATCCTCGCCGGCGAGGTCGAACGCGACGAGGTGGAGTCGGCCAAGATCGACGTCTGCCGGGAGTACTCGGCGCCGAAGGTCCCCCAGAACTCCGAACTGCTCGACTACGCCCCCCAGGAACATCGCGAGGTCCTGGAGGAGGTCTTGCAGCGAAAGCCCGTCCGGACGGCGTCGGGGGTCTCCCCTATCGCCATCATGACCTCGCCCGAGCGCTGTCCCCACGGGAAGTGTCTCTACTGTCCCGGCGGCCCCGACTCGGAGTTCTCCTCCGCACAGTCCTACACGGGTCACGAACCGGCCGCCGCCCGCGGCGAGCAGAACGACTACGACCCGTACGGGCAGGTCACCCTCCGGCTCAACCAGTTGCGTGAGATCGGCCACCCGGTCGACAAGGCCGAACTCATCGTCATGGGCGGGACGATGACCGCCCGGAGCCACGACTACCAGGAGTGGTTCGTCAAGCGGGCCCTAGAGGCGATGAACGACTTCGACGTCGACGCCGAGCCCAGTCCCGCCGAAGGCGTCTCGTTTGCGGAGTCCGACGACGAGTACGAGTGGAAGTACCTCGAGGACGTCGTCGCCGAGAACGAGACGGCCGACGTGCGCAACGTCGCCACGACGTTCGAGACCAAGCCCGACTGGTGTGACCCCGAGCAGATCGACCGGATGCTCGACCTGGGTGGGACGAAAGTCGAGGTGGGCGTCCAGACCACGTTCGAGCGCATCAACCGGGAGATGCACCGCGGTCACGGTGTCCAGGCCTCCATCGACGCCAACCGCCGACTGCGGGACTCGGCGTTCAAGGTCGGCTTCCACATGATGCCCGGCCAGCCCGGCATGTCGAAGGAGATGTGCCTGGAGGACTTCCGGCGCATCTTCGAGGAGTCGGCGTGGCGGCCCGACTACCTGAAGATATACCCGACGCTCGTCGTCCCCGGCACGGTCACCTACGACTGGTGGCAGAAAGACGAGTTCGAACCGCTGGGCAACCAGGAGGCCGCCGAACTCGTCGCCGAGATCAAGGACATGATTCCCCGGTACACCCGCCTCCAGCGCGTCCAGCGCGATATCCCCGCCGACTTCATCGAGGGCGGCGTCTGGAAGTCCAACCTCCGGCAACTCGCCTGGCAGGAGATGGAGAAACACGGCTGGACCTGCGACTGCATCCGCTGTCGCGAGGCGGGCCACAGCGACGAAGACGCCGAGACCGTCGACCTCGACGTCATGACCTACGAGGCCTGTGGCGGCACGGAGCACTTCATCTCCTTCGAGGACTTCGAGAACGACGTGCTCGTGGGCTTCTGTCGCCTGCGGTTCCCGTCCCACGCGGACGGTCTCTCGTCACCGTCCGCGGCAGCGGACCCCGTCCGGGCGGAACTCCAAGACGCCGCGCTCGTCCGGGAACTCCACGTCTACGGGAATGCCGTGGGTATCGGCCAGCAGGGCGGTGAGGGGGACCACCAGCACAGAGGCTACGGGCGGCGTCTCCTCGCGAAGGCAGAGGAGATCGCCCGCGACGCCGGCTTCTCGAAACTCGCGGTCATCTCGGGCATCGGCGTCCGCGAGTACTACCGGGAGAAACTCGACTACCAGCAGGACGGGCCGTACGTGTCGAAGCAGCTAGGTTGAGACCGGCTCGAACGGAGTGAGAGCCGTGTTTTTGGTCCAGATTTTTCGATGAGGGTCGCGAGCGCGGCGAGCGACCCGAAGATGAAAAAGGTGGAGCACGGACGGACCGTACGTCTCGAAGCGGTTGGACTGACTGTCCGACGACCGGCCGACTACAGGCGGCCCGACTTCTCGGCCAGCCCCACGACGCCGAAGAGCACGGCGCTGGCCCCGCCCAGGACGACCAGCAGCGTGTAGGCCAGGCCGGACGCGCCTGGTGGAACCCTCGCCAGCCCGCCGAGTATCGCGACGCCGACGGCCGCGTCGCCGAGCGCGCTCACCGCGTAGCGTTCTACCCGTCGGCTCCCCACCCGGACGGCCCGCTCCGTCGACGCGACCAGAAAGAGGCACCCGGCGAGCCCCAGGCCGCCAGCGAAGACCGCTCGCCCGGGAGTCGCCGCGAGCGTGCCGGGCCCGGCCAGCGCTCCAGCCACCGCGACGCCGCCCAGACAGAGCAGTCCCGCCACGAGGTCGAGTCGGCTCACGATCCGGTCTTGGGTCGTTCGGGACAACTGCGTTTCGAGCGCCGCGCCGACTCAGGGTTCCGCCGAGCCCGGGCGGAGGACCTGGAGCCCCATCGGCCCTACGACGAGCGCTCGCCCTGCTGCGACCACCGGCGAGACGTATTCGTGGGCGTGGACCGAGCTGGTCTGCCAACGCAGGCGGTCCGGTTCGAACAGGCCGCCGACCTCCCGGCGGAACGCGCGGACGTCGCCCGACACGACGAGCACCGACTCGTCGGTCACGACGGGCGCGGCAGTCCCCTCGCTGGGGACGTGTGCTCGCCAGTTCGTCTCGCCGGTCGCCAGGTCGAGCTCGTGGATGTCACCGGGAACGACGTAGACGACGTCGTCGGCCGCCGCGGCCGCGGCGCGGGTCCCGAGCGAGCGGCGCCAGCGCTCCTCGCCGCCGGGGTCGACGGCGACGGTCTCTTCGTGGCCGGTCTGGACCACCCCGCCGTCGTCGGTGACGACCGGTGCCGCGTACGCCGTGTCGACGCCGACGCGCCAGCGCTCCCGGCCCGACGCCGGATCCAGTTTCACCAGCGCGTCACGGTCGGGGACGTAGACGCCGTTGCCGGTCACTGCGGGGGCGACCTGCGTAGCGGTGTCGTCGCCGAGGTTGTACGCGTCGTAGACGAGCGGGTCGAGCGGGCGCCGCCAGCGTTCGGTGCCGTCGGGGGCCAGCTTCACACAGGCCGTCGCGCTCCGGACGTAGACGGCGCCGTCGGCGACGGTGACACCGTACGTCCGGCGCGTGCCGACGCGGTACCGGTCCCGGGCGCTCCCGTCGGCGAGCGAGAGGACGGCGACGAGCGCCGGTGTGGGGTCCGGACCGCTCGCCGTGGGGGCGACCCGCGTCGGGACGTAGAGTCGGGCGCGTTCCGGGTCGACCGCGAGGGTGCCGGACAGCTCGCTCTGCAGGGACTGGGACCACAGCTCGTCTCCGTCGACGGTGACGGCGACGACGTCGCGCTCGCTCGCGAAGTACGCGATCCCGTCGTGGACGGCCGGGGGCGCGTAGGGCCAGCTCGCGCCGGCGAGAACGTCTGTCTCGCCGGCTTCCGGCGCGCCGCCGGGGACCCGGCTCGGGTTCGTCGGGCCGTTGGCGAAGGAGTGCCAGTCGCCGTCGTGGAACGGCGCCGTTCCTGAGTCAGGGGCGAGGGCGCTGCACCCGGACAGTGCTGCCGTGGCGGCCGCCACACCGGCCGTCGCGAGGAACCTGCGGCGCGACGTGTCGCGACCGCTCGACTCCGGCGGTACTGGATCGGCCGAGGAAGGGCCGGGCTGGGGTGGAGGGGTATCTGCGGGGGACACGCACCGGAACTCTCAGCGACGTGGAAAGAATCTTGTGGCGACACTGCGGGCCGTTCGGCGGCAGACCCGCAGGGTTTTCCCGCTCAGTCCCCTCTCCCCGGTATGGTGCGTCGGCTTCGCGACGGCATCTGGCTGCTCGAGCTCGGCCTGATTCCCCCACTCGCGTCGAACGCCTACCTGGTCGACGAGACGGCCGTGGGCGACGGGGACGGCGACCTCACCCTCGTCGACGCGGGGCTGTGGTGGAACGAACCGACCATCGTCGACGAGCTGGCGGCTGCCGGCTACGCGCCCGCGGACCTCGACAGAGTGCTGATCACCCACTACGATCTGGACCACGTCGGGGGGCTGAACCGGCTGGTCCCCGAGTTCGACGGGCCGGTGTACGTCGGGACGGCGGATTTGGACCTGCTCAACGGGGACGCCAACCCGGCCTGGCTCCACCACAAGGGCCTGTTCCACCGGGTCACGCGACACCTGTTCCCCCTGCCGGACCTCGACCGCTACCCCGTCCACGACGGGGACGAAATCGGTCGCTTCACGGCCTACACCACCCCGGGGCACAACCCCGGACACGTCGTCTACTACCACCCGGACGTCGAAGCGGCGTTCCTGGGCGACCTGGTCTGGGAAGACGACGGGGGCCTGACGACGCCGATTCGGTTCGACTCCTACGACATGGTCGAACTTCGGGCCAGCGTCGTCGAGCTGGCCGCGCGGATCCCGCCTTTTGAGGTGGCTGCCATGGGCCACGGCGACCCGCTCTCTGTCGGTGGGTTCGAGGCTCTCGAGGCACTGGCGAGCGAGCACTGACTCCGCTCGTTTGGGGGTGGATTTTTACTCGCAGCGCGTCTGGCAGCTTCCATGACCGAGCGACTGGCGGTCGTCGGCGCCGGCGCAGCAGGTGCCGCGGCGACGTACGCCCTCCGGGACGACCCCATCGATGTGACCGTCTTCGAGAAGAGCCGGGGCGTCTGTGGGCGGGCGGCGACCCGCAGGACGGACGACTGCGTCTACGAGTACGGCGCCAACTACCTCAAGCCGGGCGACGACCGGGTGACCGAACTCGTCACCGAGGACCTGTCGACCGACGGCCTCGTGGACATCGCGGAACCGGTCTACACCTTCGAGGCCGACGGCGACATCGTCCCCGGCCGCGACGCGGACGAACACAAGTGGACCTACGAGGCCGGCATCACGCAACTTGCCAAGCGGCTGTTCGGTGCGACGGACGCCACGGTCGAGAACGGCGTTCGCGTCGAGGTGATCGACAGGCTGGCCGATGGCTGGCGGGTCCTCGACAGCGAGGGGACCGACCACGGGGCCTACGACGCCCTCCTCCTTACCCCGCCGGCGCCACAGACGGCCGATCTCCTGGGCCAGGCGTCGTGGGACCACGACGACTGCCGCGCGCTCAGACAGACCGTCGCGTCGGTACCCTACCGGACCGTCGTCGCCGGCGTCCTGCACTTCGACTTCGAACTCGACGTCCCGTGGTACGGCGCGGTCAACCGCGACAAGGCCCACGACGTCGGGTGGGTCTCGCGCGAGGAGTGCAAGCGCGGGCACGTCCCGGACGGCGAGTCGCTCCTCGTCGTGCAGATGAACGAACCGTGGTCCGTCGCGAACTACGACCGACACCCCGAGGCGCTGGTCGAGACCATCGCCGAGCGGGCGGCCGCGCTGGTGGGCGACGACCGGGTGGCCGACCCCGACTGGACGGACTACCAGCACTGGCGCTACTCGCAACCGGAGGGGGAGGTCGACCACGACGCGCTCGCGGGCGCTCGAGACCACGACCTGTACTTCGCGGGCGACTGGGTCGCCGGGGCGGGCCGCATCCACGCGGCGCTCCGTAGCGGTCTCGACGTCGCTGTGGACATCGCCGGGCGCTGAACGGAACGCCTTTGGGTCGGGGCCGTCAGCCACCGACATGGACCACAAGCGGGAGCTGACGAGCGTCGACCTCGCGGCGCTCGAGACGGAACTCGGGGCCTACGAGGGCGCGAAACTCGACAAGGCGTACCTCTATGCCGACGACGACCTCGTCAGGCTGAAGCTGCGCGACTTCGACCGCGGGCGCGTCGAGTTCGTCATCGAGCTCGGCGAGGTCAAGCGCGCTCACGTGGTCGCGCCAGACCACGTGCCGGACGCACCGGGGCGCCCGCCCGACTTCGCGATGATGCTGCGAAACCGGCTCTCGGGGGCCGACCTCGTCCGCGTCGAGCAGTTCGAGTTCGACCGCATCATCGAACTGGAGTTCGACCGGGCGGACGGGTCGACGACCATCGTCGCGGAGCTGTTCGGCGACGGGAACGTCGCAGTGGTAGACGAGTACGGCGACGTCGTCGACTCGCTGGAGACGGTCCGCCTGAAGTCCCGGACCGTCGCGCCCGGCGCGGCCTACGAGTTCCCCTCGGCGCGGTTCAACCCGCTGACAGTCGACTACGAGGGGTTCGTCGCACGCATCCGCGACTCCGACGCCGACCTGGTGCGGACGCTGGCGACCCAGCTGAACTTCGGCGGCCTCTACGGCGAGGAGCTCTGTTCGCGGGCCGACATCGAGTACAACGTCGCCGTCGACGAGGTCACCGACGAGCAGCTCGAACGGCTCTACGAGGTCGTCACCGACCTCTCGACACAGTTGCGGGAGGGGAACCTCGACCCGCGCGTCTACTACGAGTCGACCGGAGAGGACGAGGAGTCGCGCCGTCGGGTAGACGTCACGCCGGTCCCGCTAGTCGAGTACGAACATCTCCACAGCGAACCCTACGACGCGTTCAACGCGGCGCTGGACGACTACTTCTTCCACGTCCAGCGCGAGAGCGAGGTCGAGGGCGGCGAGGCGAAACGGCCGGACTTCGAGTCCGAGATACAGAAGCACGAGCACATCATCCGCCAGCAGGAGCAGGCCATCGAGGACTTCGAGGCCGACGCCGAGGCCGAACGCGAGAAGGCCGAGCTGCTCTATGCCCGCTACGACCTGGTCGACGAGGTGCTCTCGACCGTCCAGGCCGCCAGGGCCGACGACGTGTCCTGGGACGAGATTCGACAGACGTTCCGGGAGGGGGCCGACCGTAGTATCGCCGCCGCAGAGGCCGTCGTCGACGTCGACGGCAGCGAGGGGACGGTCACGCTGGAGATCGGCGGCACCCAGGTGACCGTCGACGCGTCGACGGGCGTCGAGAAGAACGCCGACCGCCTCTACCAGGAGGCAAAGCGCATCGAGTCGAAGAAGGAAGGCGCGATGGCCGCCATCGAGGACACGCGTGAGGACCTCGCCGACGTCAAGGACCGTCGTGACGCCTGGGAGGCAGACGACGGGGAGGCGGAACCGGACGAGGCGGCCGACGACGACGAACCGACCGACTGGCTCGCGGAACCCTCGATACCGGTCCGCCAGACCGAGCAGTGGTACGAACAGTTCCGCTGGTTCCACACCTCCGATGGCTTCCTGGTCATCGGCGGCCGGGACGCCGACGAGAACGAGCAACTCGTCAAGAAGTACCTCGAACGCGGTGACAAGTTCTTTCACGCGCAGGCCCACGGCGGCCCGGTGACCGTGCTGAAGGCCACGGGTCCGAGCGAACCCTCGAAGGACGTCGACTTCCCCGACTCGTCGCTCCGGGAGGCCGCACAGTTCGCCGTCTCGTACTCCTCGGTCTGGAAGGACGGGACGTTCGCCGGCGACGTCTACATGGTCGAGAAAGACCAGGTCTCGAAGACCCCCGAGAGCGGCGAGTACCTGGAGAAAGGCGGGTTCGCCATCCGGGGCGACCGGACCTACTTCGAGGACACCGAAGTCGGCGTCGCCGTCGGCATCACCTGCGAGGACGAGACGCGGGTCGTCGGCGGCCCGCCGACCGCCATCCGTCCGCAGGCGGCGACGAGCATCACCGTCGAACCGGGCCAGTACGCCCAGAACGACATCGCCAAGCGACTCTACCGGGAGTTCAAGTCCCGCTTTGCCGACGAGACGTTCGTCCGGAAGGTCGCCAGCCCCGACCGGATCCAGGAGTTCCTCCCGCCCGGCGGGAGTCGGATGGTCGACGACTGATCGGACCCCCGCGACGGCCGCCATGCTGTAGCGTGATACTGACACTCACCTGATACGTACCGTTATATACTTGTTGGTCGTACTAGAAGAATGAAGGTACCACGAGGTAGCTGCGGAGCGACGAGTTCCCGGTACCCTGGCATCCCGAACCCACTGGAGGATCACAATGTTCCAAGAAGCACTCAACTATCCACGAAACGGTGACAGCGCGATCAAGAACATCGCTATCGGCGGTCTCTTGCTGCTCTTTAGCTTCTTGCTCGTCCCGACGTTCTTCGTCATGGGCTACATCGTCCGGGCGCTCCGGATGGTCATGGACGGCGAGGATGAACCGCCGGAGTTCGACGAGTGGGGCGAGTTGCTCACCGACGGGCTGAAGGTGTTCGTCATCGGGTTCGTCTACGCGCTCGTCCCCGCTATCATCGCCCTCGTGGCGGTGATAGCGAGTGGCGCCTCTCTCGGCCTCGGCGGCGACAGCGCGGTCGGCGGCCTCGCCGCGGGGCTCATCTTCCTCGTGGCGTCGCTGGTCCTGTTCGTCGTCTCGCTGGCGCTCGCGTACGTGCTGCCGGCCGCCGTCGTTGCCTTCGCCCGTAACGACAGCATCGGCGCGGCGTTCTCGTACGGCGAACTGCGCCCGATGCTGTTCAGCCGCACCTACGCGACCGGCTGGCTGGTGGCGTTCGGTATCGCCATCCTGAGCGGCGTGGTCATCAGCGTGCTCAACGCCGTCGTCATCGGCGTCATCCTGGCCCCGTTCGTGTCGTTCTACGCGAACCTCGCCGGGAGCCACGCCATCGGCGAGGCCATCCGCGAGATGCCCGCCTTCGAGGACGGCTCCGACTCGACCGCCGGCCAGGCCGCGGTCTGAGACGGGCCAGGTCGACGCCTCGGTCCGGACGGTTCTCTCATTCTTCCGTGGTCGACGAGCCGTAGGTGTACCCGGACGCTGCCCGCTCAACGATTCGAACGTGCCGTGTCCGAAGTTGTTGGATAAACTTGATGACGATGCCGGGCGATCGTTGGTGTACTGCTGTCCCGCGCTCGGACCGACCCGGCCGACAGCGGTGGTCGATTCCCAATGCTAGACGACGCGATACGATATCCGTGGACCGGCGAACAGAACGTAGAGACCATCCTCGTCGGCGGGGTCCTGAGCCTCCTGGGGGTCTTTTTCGTGCCGACACTCCTCGTCTATGGCTACCTCGTCAGGGTCGTCCGGCAGGTGGCGGCCGGCGACGACGCGAAACCGCCGACCTTCGACGAGTGGGCCGACCTGCTCGTCGACGGCGTCGTCGCCTTCGCCATCTCGCTTGTGTACTTCCTCGTGCCGGCGCTCGTCATCACTGTGGCCGCCGTGGCGTGGATCGTTCCGGTCAGCGTCGGCACCGGTATCGGCGGGTCGGGCGGGAACTCGCTCGCCGTCGTCGGCGTCCTCCTGGCGGTCGCCACCGGTGTCGTCGCCCTGCTCGCACTCGTCGCCGCGTTCTACCTGTTCCCCGCTGCCATCGCCGTCTACGCCCGCACCGGCTCGGTCCGGGCGGCGTTCTCCCCCGCGGTGCTCAGGGCGGTGGGGACGACGGACACGTACGCCACCGCGTGGGTCGTCGCGCTCGTCATCGCGCTGGTCGCACAGATCGTCGGCGGCGCCATCGCTCTGACCGTCATCGGCCTCATACTTGTTCCGTTCGTGGGGTTCTACGGCAACGTGGCCGCCGCCTACGCCATCGGCCGGGGGATCCGGGAGACGGACCTCCCCGGCGAGCCGCTCGACGATACTGCGGCCGGCCAACCGGCGGTCTGAATAGCAGGGCACTTCCGTCACCGCAGTCGAGAGGGTCGTATGCAAGTCAAGCATCGGGTGGCGACCACCGAGGGGCGCGAACGCGTCGAGGTGGTGCCCGAGACGCTCGACGACCTCTGGCATCTCTCGTACATCGTCGAGCCGGGCGACCTGGTTGCGGGCGACACGACCCGGCGCATCCAGCGCGAGGACGACACCCTCCGGGACACGGGCGGCGAGCGCGAGCACATGTGGCTGAAGATCGAGGTCACCGACGTCGAGTTCGCGAAGTTCGCCAACCGCCTGCGCGTCGGCGGCGAGATCGTCGATTGCTCCCGGGAGGACCAGCTGGGCTTTCACCACACGCTCAACGTCGAGGAGCACACCGAACTGGAAATCGAGAAACGCTGGAAGCCCGACCAGAACGACCGCCTGGCGGAGGCCGAGGAAGCCGCCGAGAACCCGGACGTCGCCATCGTGACCGTCGAGGAGGGCGAGGCACACGTCCACACTGTCGCCCAGTACGGCACCGAGGAACGCGCGAGCATCACGTCGACGACCGGCAAAGGCGAGTACGCCCGTCCCCGGACGGAACTGTTCGCCGAGCTCGCGGAGGTCGTCCGCCGCCAGGACGTCGACGCCTACATCCTCGCCGGCCCCGGGTTCACCAAGCAGGACGCGCTGGACTACTTCCGGGAGGAGATTCCCGACATCGCCGAGCAGATGACGGTGGTCGACACCGCCAGCGTCGGCGACCGCGGCGTCCACGAGGTACTCAAGCGGGGAGCCGTCGAAGACGTCCAGCAGCGGACCCGAATCGCCGAGGAGGCGGATCTCATCGACGAGCTGATGGCCCGAATCGCACAGGGGAGCGAGGCCGCCTACGGCCCAGCGGACGTCGCCAGGGCCGCCGACTTCGGCGCCATCGAGACGCTGCTCGTCCTCGACGAGCGACTCCGGCTGGAGCGGGCCGGCGAGGGTGACTGGGACGTCGACGTCGACCGCATCATCGAGACGACCGAACAGAAGGGGGGGTCGGTGACCGTCTTCTCCGCCGAGTTCGCCCCGGGCCAGCAACTGTCCAACCTGGGCGGCATCGCGGCGCTCCTCCGGTATCGACTCGACTGAACGTGCGTCTCCGGTCGCCCGCGGCGCGTTCTCGCTCGCCGGGAACTATCCAAACCGGTAATTACCGGCGGTCCCAAGTTCGGACAACCACGGTGCGGGCCGGGGGTTGCACACAATGTCATTCGAAGACCAGCGTGATTTCGCGAGCCAGGTCGCTGACCTCAACAAGTACGGCCAGGCACTCAACCAGTGTTCGACTGTCGAGGAGGTCGTCTCGCTGACGCTGGAGGCGATGTCCGTGCTGTTCAAGTTCTCGGACTCGACGTTCGTCGAGGTCCGGGGCGGCGACCCGCGCGTCGTCCACAGCACGAACCCCAACCTGGCCCCGGGCGACCCACCCTCCGACATCGCGATGCGAGCCTTCGAGACGGGGAGCGTCGCCACCGAGACGGGGGCCGGGGCCGGCGTCAGCGACGACTCGGACGTGACCGCGGCGCTTGCCGTCCCGGCCCAGATGGGCGACGACGTGACCGCGATCCTCGAGACGCGCTCGACGTCCGCCGAGTCGTTCGGGGACGAGCACCGCCGGCCGATGACCATCCTCGCCTCCCACGCGGCGACGGCCATCAGCAACATCCGCTCGCGCGAGCGACTGGAACGGGCCCGGCGGGACCTCGAGACCCGGAAGGAACTCATCGAGATGTACGACCGCCTGCTCCGCCACGACCTCGGCAACGACCTCCAGGTCATCGCCGGGTTCGCCGACGCCGTCGCCACCGACAGCGACGGCCAGACGGCCGACCACGCCGAGAAGATACAGCGGGCCGCCGAGAACGCCGCCGACCTCATCGAGCGCGTGGGCGACCTCGTCTCGTCGCTCGAGTCCCAGGACGAACCCCAACCGCGTGACCTGCAGGCGATTCTGTCGGCGGTCGTGGCCGACGTCGAGGCGTCCTACCCGTCGCTCACCGTCGAGTTCGACCCCGGAGCGGCCGACTACCGGGTGTACGGTGGCGACCTGCTGGACTCGGTGTTCCGGAACGTCGTCTCGAACGCCGCCGTCCACAACGAGGGCGAGGTGACCGTCGAGCTGCACGTCGAGAGCACCCAGGACGAGGTGGTCGTCACCGTCGCCGACGACGGGTCTGGCGTTGACGAGGCCGTCCGGGACGAGCTCTTCCAGATGGGGCGCAAGGGCCCCGACAGCTCGGGCAGCGGGTTCGGCCTCGGGTTCGTCCGGGCGCTGACGGAGTCCTACGGCGGGACCGTCAGCGTCGGCGACAGCGAGGCCGGCGGCGCGGCCTTCGATGTCACGCTCGACCGGGTGTGAGCGCTCAGTCGGCGTCGGAAAGCGATATCGTCAGGCCGTCCTCGGCGAAGCGGACGTCGCCGTCGTAGTGGCGCCCGAGCGACGCCAGCATCTCGTCGTGTCGCCCCTCGGTGTGTGGATAGAGGTGTGTCAGATAGACGCGCCCGAGGTCGGCGTCGGCGGCCTCGAGCGTCTCGCCGAGCACGGCCGGCGTCGGGTGGTTCGAGACGTCGACGTCGTCGGGGAACGAACAGTCGTGGACGAGGACGGCCGACCCGTCCGCGAACTCGACGAGGTCGGTGACGGCCTCGGAGTCGCCGCTGAGTGTCACGGTCGGCCCGCCGCCGGCCGGTTCGACGCGGTAGGCGAAACACTCCATCGAGTGGCGCGTCTCGGTGGCCTCGAGGGCGAACCCGGGGAGGTCGAACGCGCCGGCGTCCACGTCGCGCAGCGTCAGGTCGAGTCGCCCCTGCATGTACTCGTGGACCGAGAGGAGGTCACGGACCAGCTGCCCGGTGCCCGGCGGGCCGACGACGGTGAGGTCGGTCTCGCCGGCCAGCCAGCGGGCCTTCAACAGGACGTCCAGGTCCGAGACGTGGTCGAGATGGTGGTGGCTCAGCAGGACCGTGTCGACACCCTCGTAGCCGACGTCGGTCCGGGCCAGCGCCGAGAGGACGCCGCTCCCGCAGTCGACGAGGAGCGATCGCTCGCCGGATTCGACGAGGTAGCCGGTCTGTGCGCGCGTCCCGGTCGGCATAGCACTGCCGGTCCCGAGGAACGTGAGTCGCATAGCGGGAGAGAACGACCGGACGGGAATAGGCGTTTGTGTCGGTGGAGGGTGACACTGGGATGCCAGGGACCAGCGTGGGGGCGCCAGCGGAGTGGGGGGAAAGGGGCCGTTCCGGAGAGAACGGCGATGGCTCGGGCAGGTGCGGCCATCGTCGGGGAGCGGGGAACCAGGGCGGCGGTTCCCGACCCCGTCGACGGCGCAGATAGACGTAGGGAGGGGAGTATCAAAAGGCCACCTTACGGTAAAATCGGCGTTTGAGCGACCGTCAGACGTCGTACACCCAGACGGCGGCGACGACGGCGACGACCAGCAGGCCGCCGAGGAAGAAGACGAGGCCCGGCGGGACGTCGAACCCGCCGGCGGCGCCGGACACCTCCGCGAGTTCGGTGGCGACGTCCGTGGGCGTCGTCGTCGGTTCGGGCACTGGGGTCTCGGTCGGGGCCTCCGTGGGCGTCGGCGTCTCCGTCGCCTCGGCGATGCTGACCCCGCCGTCGTCGCCGCTGGGCGTCGCCGTCGCCGTGGGTTCGGCTGTGGTCTCGGCAGTCGTCGAGAGCGCGGGGTCTGCGCCGGCGTCGCCGCCCCCACTTGGGGCCTCACCGCCGTCGCCGCTCGCGGACTGCCCGACGAAGGGGACACCCTCGGTGATGACCTGGACGGCGACACTGGCGGCCGTGAGGAGGCCGACGACGGGCACGAGTCGCTTCGCGAGCGCGCGGAGCGACCGCTTTCGATCACGGGTCCCGACGAACAGCACGAGCGGGTCGTCGGGCGGCTGGTACACCTTCATCTCCTGGCCCTTCTCGGAGTAGCGGGTGCCGGCGACGGCGATGAGCTCCTCCTCTTCGAGTTTCTCGAGGTGGTAGGAGACCTTCTGGATTGACATCCCGAGCCGGTCGGCCAGTTCGGAGGGCGTTCCCGGGTCGTCGTATACCGCGTTGAGTATCTCGCGGGCCGTCTCGGAGGAGAGCGCTTCGATGACGGCGGAGACGTCCTCGTCGACGCCGACGATCTCCAGTTCGCCGTCCTGGGAGGTGCTCGCCTCGGGACCGCGCGAGGGTAGCAGGGACATATCGGAATCAGTGACCCCCAGCGGTATATATCTCGTGGAGACTGCGATGGAAATTTCACGGTTCCCGGGGGGCCCACGTTTACACAGAATCGAGGAGAAAGCCCACGACTTCAGTCGTGGGATGAATCCGACTACACACGACACAAACCATCCACGATAGCCGGCCAAGGGTTGATGAAATCAAAATACCTAATATAGATTGGTGTCCATCTAACGGTATGCCACGGGGGTATAGTCAAGAACGAACGTCGGTTCACAACCTCCACTACCACTTCGTGTGGTGTCCGAAGTACCGCAAACCGGTGCTGACGGACGAGGTTGCCGACCGCCTCGAACAACTCATCACGGAGAAAGTCGACGAACTCGACCTCGACATCCTCCGACTGGCAATCCAGCCCGACCACGTTCACCTGTTCATTACGGGCAACCCGAAACTCGCCCCGAACAAAATCATTCAACAGGTCAAGGGCTACACCTCACGGAACCTCCGCGAGGAGTTCGACTTCGGCCTCCCATCGCTGTGGACGCGTTCGTACTTCGTCTCCTCAGCAGGAGAGGTGTCGAGTCAGACCATCGAGGAGTACATCGAAGCACAGACCGGACGATAACGATGCATCGAGAAGTCACCACTACGGTACGGGTTAAACTCCACTCGCTCACCGAGTGGAAAGCCCGACTCATCGAACGCGAGTACGGCGCGTTCCAAGATGCCGTTCACGGTGACGGCAACGCGAACCTCTACTCCGCCACTAAGCAACAGGCGGGCAAAGTCCGCTCGAAGAAGAACCCGCGAGAGGACACCGAACAGCCTGTCGTCCTCCGCAACGACTGTATCACCATCGAACACGACGAGGACACGGTTCTCTCGTCGTGGTGGTTCAAACTCCCCGTCTACAACCCTGAGAAGGAACGCGGGGATAGCATCTGGGTTCCCGTCCGCGTCCCCGAGAAGGACACGAACCTCCTCGAAGACGAGTACATCCGCGATTCGGAACTCGTCCACCGGGACGGCGAGTGGTACGTCCACCTCGTCTGCAAGCGGTCTGTGGCCGTCGCAGACGAATACGATGACGTTCTCGCCGTCGATATGGGTGCGAAGTGGATAGCCGTCAGCACGTTCCTCTCAGACCGCGACACGCAGTTCCACGGCGCAGAAGTCCGGCGCGTCCGCGAACACTACAAGCAACTCCGCAAGAGCATCGGGAAGGCGAAGGTGCGTTCGGGAGCGCAGGTCATCGAACGCCTCGGAGACAAGGAATCCAGAACGGTCGAACACGAACTGCACCAAGTGGCGAACGAACTCGTCGCTCGCGCTCGGGAGCGCAACGCCGTCATCGTGTTCGGTGATATGACCGGGTTGCGCTTCGACAACGACAAGGGTCGGTACGTGAACGACAAGACCCACAAGATGCCATACGCGAAGATGGCGAACATCCTCACGTACAAAGCCCATCTTGACGGGAGAGAGTGCCTCCCTGTAAACGAGTACGACACGTCTGTGACATGCTGGCGGTGTGGGTCGCAGAACACATCGCGGAAAGTGCAGGGGCGTGTCGAGTGCCACGACTGTGGGCTGGACGACAACGGCGACAAGAATGGCGCGACGAACATCGGCAAACGAGCCGTCGGTAAGAACATTCAGAGTCCGCTATCGACGGTGGGGGCTGTTGTGGCTCAGCCCGAAACGCAGGTCGTACTCAAGGGAACCAACGGTGAGATGGAACCTGCGAACTCCCCAGACGGCGTGGGCCTAACCCTCAGTGAGGGAAGCCCACGACTTTAGTCGTGGGAGAAGTCACTCCACGGTCGCAACCCACTTCCCTGCACGGCCCCACGTCCGCACCAGAGTGCGAGATGGGAGGACGAGCCCACCTGGCGGAGCTGGACCTGGCGTTCGACCCCGCTACCGTCGATATCGACGACGAGCCGGTGCTCGACCTGCTGGCGCCCGTCGTCCAGGAGTGGTGGATCGAGCAGTTCGGTGAGTTCGTCCCCGGCAACGGCGGCTTCTTTACCCCGCCACAGAAGGACGCCATCCCGCTCATCCACGAGGGGGAGAACGCGCTCATCTGTGCGCCGACGGGGTCGGGCAAGACGCTCGCGTCCTTTACCGGCATCATCAACGAGCTGTTCGCGAAGGCCCGCGAGGACGCCCTGGAGAACTCCGTCTACTGCCTCTATGTCTCGCCGCTGAAGTCCCTGGCCAACGACATCCACCGGAACCTGGAGGTGCCGCTTGGCGACATCACCGACCGCCTGGCCGAGCGGGGCGAGGACGTCGACATCCGCCACGCCATCCGCCACGGCGACACCAGCGACAGCGAGCGCCAGGCCATGCTCGAGACGACGCCCCACATCCTCAACACGACCCCCGAGACGCTGGCGATACTGCTCAACTCCCCGAAGTTCAAGCGGAAACTCGAGACGGTGGAGTACGTCATCGTCGACGAGATACACAGCCTCGCCGAGAACAAGCGCGGGACCCACCTCTCGGTGTCGCTCGAACGTCTGGAGGCGATGGCCGAGACTTCGCCGACGCGAATCGGCTGCTCGGCGACGGTCGAACCGCTCGAAGACGTCGCGGAGTTCCTCGTCGGTCGCACGGAGCCGGGCGGGCCGCCCCGCGACTACGAGCTCGTCGACACGCGGTTCACCCGGGACTTCGACGTCGAGCTGACCTGTCCGACCGACGACCTCATCGACACATCCCGAGACGTCGTCACGGGCCGGTTCTATCAGCAGCTGCACGACCAGATCCAGTCCCACACGAACACGCTCGTGTTCACCAACACGCGCTCGGGGGCCGAACGCGTCCTCCAGAACCTCCGCGAGCAGTTCGACGACTACGACGAGACGAACTCGGGGTGTCACCACGGGTCGCTCTCGAAGGACAAGCGCCACGAGGTCGAGGCGGCGCTGAAGGCCGGCGACCTCGACGTGGTGACCACCTCGACGAGTCTGGAACTCGGCATCGACATGCCCCACATCGACCTGGTCGTCCAGGTCGGGTCCCCGAAGTCCGTCGCTGCGCTCCTCCAGCGCATCGGCCGGGCAGGCCACCAGCTGGGCGAGACGGTCGAGGGCCGGGTCGTCGCGCTCGACCGGGACGAACTAATCGAGTGTGCTGTCATGCTCCAGAAGGCCGAGTCGGGGTTCGTCGACCGGGTGTTCGTCCCGGAGAACGCACAGGACGTCGCCGCCCAGCAGGTCTACGGCATGGCCATCAACAAGGTCCGCCCCGAGCGGGAGGTCCGGGCCATCCTCGAGCGGGCCTACCCGTACCGGAACTACACCGACGCGGACTGGGAACAGCTGTGTCGCTATCTCACGGCCGACTACGCCGGCCTGGAGGACAAGAACGTCTACGCGAAGATCTGGCGGGACACCAACGACTCGCCGGACGGCGAGTACCACTACGACGAGTACGCCGTCGGCGAACCGCTGGTCGGGAAGCGGGGGCGCCTCGCCCGGGTCATCTACATGACCAACGTGGGCACGATTCCGGACTCCTTTACCTGTGACGTCTACACGCGCAGCGACAGCCGCTGGGTGGGCCAGCTCGACGAACAGTACCTCGACACGCTGGAGCAGGGCGACGTGTTCGTCCTGGGTGGGGACCGCTTCGAGTACCGCTACCGCCGCGGGTCGAAGGTGCACGTCGACCCGACCAGTGCCCGGCCGACGGTGCCCTCGTGGTTCTCCGAGCGCCTCCCGCTGT
Source organism: Haloarcula halobia (assembly GCF_029338255.1). Lineage (NCBI taxonomy): Archaea > Methanobacteriati > Methanobacteriota > Halobacteria > Halobacteriales > Haloarculaceae > Haloarcula > Haloarcula halobia. Next base: position 2,256,460 of record NZ_CP119787.1, on the reverse strand, counting down.
CCTACGACATGGGTCGCCAGATGCTCGGCTTCCAGGCGACGCTGCTCGAGAAGCTGGAGGCGGGCGGGATGTCCGAGGTGCGCAACTGGCTCCGGACCTTCCCCGTCGACGAGAACACGGTGCGCGCCATCGCCCGGATGTTCCGCGAACAGGTGGCCTACGCCGGTCCGCAGAGCGTCTCGACGCCGGACCGCCTTGTCGTCGAGGAGGCACTGGACCACGACGAGTACGAGCGCCACTACTACGTCCACTCGACGTACGGCCGCCGGTTCAACGACGGGTTCTCGCGGCTGGTGGCCTACTACGTCGCCCAGCGCGCCACCGCCAACGTGCAGGTGGCGGTCGCGGACCACGGCTTTACCCTCTCGATGCCGCTGAACCGGAAAGTCGACGTCGCGGGGCTCGTCGAGACCATCGACCCGGCCGACGTGCGCGAAGACCTCAGAGCCAGCCTCGAGGGGACGGACCTGCTCCAGCGGTACTTCCGGATCAACGCCACCCGGTCGCTGATGATACTCAAGCGCTACAAGGGCTACGAGAAGTCCGCCAGCGAACAGCAGGTCTCCTCGGAGATGCTGCTCGGGTTCGCCCAGGACCTCGGCGAGTTCGCCGTCGTCGAGGAGACCTACCGGGAGATACTGGAGGACAAGCTCCACGTCGACGGCATCGAGGCCGTCGTCACGGACATCGACCGCGGCGCGCTCGAGGTGGTCTCGACCCGCGTCGAGTCGCCGTCGCCCAGGGCCTTCGGCCTCGCGACGCTGATGGCCAGCGACGTCGTGCTCGCCGACGACGAGTCGGCGGTCCTCGCGGAGTTCCACCGCCGCGTCCTGGCCGAGATAGACGACGACCGGTCCGGCGAGACGGCTGCGACCACGGACTGAGCACCCGGGGACCGACGAAATCGGCGTCCGCGGTCCAAACAATTAATCCGGCTCTCGGTACACGGGAGTTGTATGGAGTCGTTACATCCCCGCGTCAGGTTTCTCTGGGTGGGCCGGCGGGTGATACAGGCGACGGTGCTGGCCGGAATCGCTCTCGCCGTCGACCGGTTTTTCGCCACCGTCCCGCCCACGCTGGTCGCCACCGGCTGGTTCGTCCTCGTCGTCCTGGGGACTGTCCACGCCGTCGCCGCCCACCGCATCTGGCGGTTCGAACTCCAGGACGACGCCCTCTATCTCGTCCGGGGCGTGGTCACCAGGACCGACACCTCTGTCCCCTACGTCCGCGTCCAGCACGTCGACACGCGGCGGGGGCCCATCGAGCGGACGGCCGGCCTGTCGAGCGTCGTCGTCTACACGGCGGGCTCGCGCGGGGCCGATATCACCATCCCGGGACTCCGGCCCGAGCGGGCGACCGAACTGCGCGAACGCCTCCGTGACCTCGCCGGCGAGAGCGAGGCCACCGACGCAGTATGAGACGCCTGCACCCACGGAGCGCGGTTCTGCGGGTCGCGCGGGCGGCCTTACAGGGCGCCATCTTCGGCTTTTTCGTCGGTACGGCCCTCGCGGGCGCGCTCGGACTTTCCGCCGCTGTCGTCCCGCTCTTTGCCCCGCTCGCGGCGATGCTCGTCGGTGGCTACGGATTGCTCCGTTACCTCCGATTCCGGTACGAGGTCGACGACGACACGCTCAGGGTGGAGTCGGGCGTCGTCGCCCGCCAGTCCCGCGAGATTCCGCTCGGTCGCGTCCAGAACGTCGACACCCGGCAGGGCGTGTTCAACCGGCTGCTGGGCCTCACCGTGGTCGAGTTCGAGACGGCCGGTGGGAGCGCGACGGAGGCCACCCTCGACGCCGTCGGCGTGGCCGAGGCCGATCGACTCAGGCGACTCGTCCAGGGGTACGACCGCCGGGGGGCCGACCACGCCCGGGCCGCCGACGCGACGGACCGAGGTGAGACGGCGGCCACGGACGAATCGCCCGGCGTCGCCGCGGAACTGCTCTTTACGTTCTCCTGGCGGGACCTGCTCACGTACGCCGTCGTCTCGGTGCGACCGGCCGCGCCGGTGCTGACCCTCGTCGGCCTGCCGCTGGGGTCGGACGTCGTCGTCGCGGTGCTGCGGTTCAACCTCCGCCTCCTCGCCGCGAACGGGAGCGTCGGACTGCCGCTGCTCCGCGAGATGGCGACGCCGCGGCTGGTCGCGCTCGCCGTGCTGACCGGCGCCCAGTTCGTGTTCGTCGCGCTGGTCGTCAGCGCCGTCCTGACCGTCGTGGAGTACTACCAGTTCACGCTCACCCGCGAGGACGACGACCTGCGCTACGAGCGGGGCCTGTTGCGCCGGTACAGCGGGACCATCCCCGTCGGGAAGGTCCAGACGGTCAGCGTCCGCGAGAACGCGCTGATGCGCCGGTTCGGGTACGCGACGCTCGTCGTCGAGACGGCCGGGTACGGACCACAGAGCCAGCAGTCGAGCCAGGGCGTCGCCGTGCCGATGGCGCCCCGCGAGGAGGTGTACGAACTGGCCCGCGACGTCGCGCCCTTCGGCGACCTGTCGTTCGAGCGGCCGCCCACACGCGCCCGCCGCCGCTACGCGTTCCGGTACGGATTCGTCGCCGCCGTCCTCGTCGCCGTGGGGTACGCAGTCGACACGTTCGTCCTCGAGTCCGGCCGCTGGTGGGTGTTGCTGGGCCTGTTCGCCGTCGTGGTGCCGGGTGCGTACTACCACTGGGTCCACCGCGGGTACGCGCTTGAGGACGACGTGCTCGCGACCCGGACGGGCTTCTGGCGGCGGACCACGCGGGTCGTGCCGTACTACCGCATCCAGACCGTCTTCGTCCGCCGGACGCCGTTCCAGCGCCGCCGTCGCCTCGCCACCGTGACCGCCGATACGGCCAGTTCCTCGAGTCTCGTCGGGGGGAGCGCGAGCGCCTACGACGTCGACGCCGACGTCGCCGGCGACCTGCGCGACGAACTGCGCGAGCGCCTCCGGACGGACCTCCTGGAACGGAAGGCTGCGGCCCGAAGACGCTCCAGCGTTGACGAGGCGGCCGCGGAGACAGCGGGCGACATGGAAGAGCGGTCGTCTCCCGGGGCCGACCCCAGCGACGACTGGCCGGACGACGAGTGGGGGCCGCTGACGGAGGGGACGGACGAAGCGGACTCGGTCGCGACGGACGACCCTGCCCCGGAGAGGACCGACGACTCACCTGACGAGTAGCGTGTTCAGTGCATCGGGGACGACGAGGACGTCGCTCCCGGGTTCGATGGCGTCGGCCACGTCGTCCGCGGCGCGCATCAGACACTCGTCGACGACGCCCGGCGCCTCGCTGTTTGTCACCCAGACGTCGTAGTCCCGCAGGACCCGTGCGACGACGAAGGCGCGCTGCGCCCCCGGTTCGTACCCCTCGGCCATCGTCCCGTAGAGGGCCTCGGCGCTGTCCGCGCCCGAGAGCCAGTCGTAGAAGCGTCGTTCGCCGGTGCCCCGGCCGACGCCCTCCCCGAGTTCGGCCGGGACGACGATGCGGCCGCCGTCGGCCAGCGGGTCGTCGTCGCCCAGCGCGACGTACGTCGCGGCCCGGGTCGCCTGGTAGAGGTTCGCGTCCTTGGGCGCCCCGACGCCGGCCACCACGGTGTCGTAGGTCCTCTCGACGGAGACCGAGAGTGCCTCGCGTGCGCTGGCCGCGAGGTCCCGGACGACGGCCCGCGGGTCGCCGGCCGCCGCGTCGAGGACGCCGGCGGGGCCGTGCGTGACGTTCAGGCAGAAGTCGATCCCGACGGCGTCCCCGGCCCGGTCCAGGAACGAGCGGAACGGGTTCCCCTCGACGCGGCCCAGGCGGACCCCCGCTCGCCCGATGAGGTCCGGGCCGTGGGTGTAGCCGATCTGTGACTCGCCGCCGGCGCCGACGACGACGGTCTTCGCGCCGCCGGAAAAGCCCGCGTACTGGTGGGGTTCGACCATCCCCGTCGCGACGACGCGGTCGGCGGCCGCCACCGTCCCGTGAACGTCGACGTCGACGCCCTCGACCTGACCGACCGTGACCGTCGCCTCGGGGTCGTGGTTCACCGCCAGGTCGGCGTGCTCGCCCAGCGCCGCTGCCAGTTCGTCGTCGGTCATCGGCCGGTGCAGCCCCAGCCCCACGACGACTGTCACCTGCTCGCGGTGGACGCCCGCGCCGGTGAGTGCTTTCAGCAGGTGCTCTACGAGCACGTCGTCGGGCGTCGCCCGCGTCACGTCCGTCACGACGACGGCGACCGTGTCGTCGGGGTCGACTCGCGCCTGGAGCGATGGCCCGTGGGGGCCGGCCATCGCCGCGGCGGCCGCCTCGCCCGGGTCGACGGCCTCCCCGCCCGACGGGCGACACACCGTCACCGAGCAGTCCGGCAGCGACACAGGGACGTCCCCGTCTCCACAGGGTACTCGAACGGGCATCGGCGGGGGTTCGTGGTCCAGCGAGGAACAGCTGTCGGTAGTATCTCCCAGCGACAGGAGGCGGTCGACGCGGGCCTGCGGGTCCAGCCAACGATTCTCACCATTGGTATTCGATGACGAACTTTATTGTACGTGGTTCGTAACCATCCGGATACTATGGGGCGACGGCTCAACGCCAGCGGACTCGTCATCGCGATCATCGGGTTCGTGCTCACCAGGTTCACCGTCGCGCTCGCGATCTACGAGGATCCGGTGCGGTTCTTTCTGGCGGGCATCGCACCGCTCGCACTCGGCCTGGGCCTGGCAGCGTTCGGGGTCGCGCTCTTCGTCGCCGACGTCGACGGGGCCACCGTCCGGACGACCGCGCTGTGGTGTGTCCTCGGGACCGCCGCGATGACGGTCCTGCTCGTCCTGACGGTGCTGGGGTCGAAGACGGCCGACATGTCCAACCTGGCGACGATACGGTCCCAGTCGTACCTGTCGACGTTCCTCATCGGGGGGAGCGTCGGGGGGACGCTGACGGGCATCTACGCCGCGCGCAACCGGCGCCAGCGCGGCACGCTCCAGCAACAGACGAACCGGCTGGTCATCCTCAACCGCATCCTCCGCCACGAGATTCTCAACGCGCTCACGCCGCTGCGCGGGTTCGCCACCGTCGACCCCGCGGACCACCCGCAGGCAGAACGGGTCGTCAACGACCGGCTCGACGACATCCAGCAGACCGTCGAGGAGGTGAAGTATCTGGTCAGGCACGCGGGCCCCGCGCGGGCCGCCGGCGCCCCAGTCAATCTCGAGGCGGCCATCGAGGAGAGCGTCGAGACCATCGAGGCGCGGTATCCGGACACCGAGATCCCGCCGGTGGACTGTCCGCCTGACCTGAAGGTGTACGCCAACGATCGCCTGTCCAACGTGTTCACGAACCTGCTCGAGAACGCCGTCGTCCACGCCGACGACCAGGCCCCCGAGATATCCGTCACCGTCACGGGCCCGCGGGTCCGCATCAGCGTCAGCGACCGGGGACCCGGCCTCCCCCGAAGACAGCGCAGGCTGCTCGAGACCGGCGATATCGGGGAGTTCGACGACCCACGAGGCGGGTACGGTCTGAACGTCGTCCGCCTCCTCGCCGAGAGCTACGCGGGGGACATCGAGACGGCGACGGGCGAGTCCGGGACGGAGGTCACCGTCGACCTCGCTCGCGTCACGCCGGGCGCCGCCGGCCTCCGGCCGTCCCGGGAGACCCTCTCTCGGCTCCGGCCGGCCGCGCCGCACCTGCTGGTCACGGGTGTCAGCGCGCTCCTCGCCGGCGTCATCTACGGCGTCGTCTCAGAACTGCTCGGGGGCTCCATCGCCGGCATCGGCGTCTTCTACGGCGTCGCGAATCCGCTCGTCGGCTGGATAACCCACGAGTTCCACAGCGTCGTCTTCGGGTTCATCTTCGTGAGCCTGGTGACGCTGGCCCCGGCGGACCGCCGGGACGACCTCTCGACGTACGTCGGCGTCGGCCTCGCCTGGGGCGTGGTGCTCTGGGCCGTCGCGGCGAGCGTCGTCGGGCCGGTGTGGCTGCGCCTGCTCGGGATTCCTGCGCCCGTCCCGCGCTTCTCGGTCTCGATACTGGTGAGCCACGTCGTCTGGGGCCTCTCGCTGGGACTGTTGACGGCCTGGGGCTACCGGAGTGTCGTCCCGCGGATGCAACACCTCCGAAAACGGCTTGCCGGCGAGGGCACCCGGTGAGGTCAGCGTTCGATGACCGACGCCTCGGACGCGGTCCGGTCTGGCCGGGACGGTCCCTCGTCACAGCCGACCACATCTCTCTGCCGTCGCCACTCCCAGGTCGCGCCGAGTCCCGAAGCGAAGCTCCGGTCAGTCCGGGCCCGGGGCGTCACTTCCGCCCTCCGAAGCGCGACGACGGGTCCGGGTGTCGCTCGTCTCTGAACACCGGTCTACGTGCCGCTCGCGTGGCCCGATGGACAATACTTATCTGCGCTCCATCTGAGTCTCGGGTGAACACGACGCCTCTGTCGCGTCTTTCGCGAGGTGCTGGAGATACCCATGACTGAGACATACATCGGTTCGATAGACCAGGGGACGACCGGGACACGGTTCATGGTCTTCGACCACAGCGGCCAGGTCGTCGCGAACGCCTACCAGAAACACGAGCAGATATACCCCGAGCCGGGCTGGGTCGAACACGACCCGATGGTGATCTGGGACAACACGAAGCAGGTCGTCCGGGACGGCCTCGAGGCCGCCGGCCTGTCGGCCAGCCAGCTCGAGGCGCTCGGCATCACGAACCAGCGCGAGACCACCATCGTCTGGGACAAGGAGACCGGGAAACCGGTCCACAACGCGCTGGTCTGGCAGGACCGCCGCACCACCGACCGCATCGAGGCACTCAAGGAGGAAGGGAAGGGTGAGTGGATTCGAGAGAAGACCGGGCTGGAGTGTGACGCGTACTTCTCGGCTACCAAGACGGAGTGGATCCTCGAGAACGCCGACCCGATAAAGACCGAACGCTCCCGTCCGGAGGACACCCGCGAACGCGCCGAGAACGGCGAGCTCCTCATGGGGACTATCGACTCCTGGCTCATCTACAACCTGACGGGCAACCACATCACGGACGTCTCGAACGCCTCGCGGACGATGCTGTACAACATCCGTGACCTCGAGTGGGACGAGGAACTGCTCGAGGAGTTCGGCGTCCCCGCGTCGATGGTCCCCGAGGTCCGCCCGTCATCCGACGAGGACTACTACGGGACCACCGACCCGGACGGCTTCCTCGGCACCGAGGTGCCAGTCGCGGGGGCGCTGGGTGACCAGCAGGCCGCGCTGTTCGGCCAGACCTGCTTCGACGAGGGCGACGCGAAGAACACCTACGGCACCGGCTCGTTTTACCTGATGAACACGGGGACGGACGCGGTGGAATCCGACCACGGCCTGCTGACGACCATCGGCTTCCAGCTCTCGGGCGAACCCGTGCAGTACGCCCTCGAGGGAGCCATCTTCATCACGGGTGCGGCAATCGAGTGGCTGGAGGACGTCGACCTCATCGAGAACGCCGCCGAGACGGAGGAGCTGGCACGGTCGGTCGACTCGACGGACGGCGTCTACGTGGTGCCGGCGTTCACCGGCCTGGGTGCGCCACACTGGGACGGGCGGGCCCGCGGGACCATCGTCGGGATGACGCGGGGCACCCGACGCGAGCACATCGTCCGGGCGACGCTCGAGGCCATCGCCTACCAGACGCGCGACGTCGCCGAGGCGATGGAAGCCGACTCCGGCGTCGAGACGACCAGCCTCCGGGTCGACGGTGGGGCCGTCAAGAACAACTTCCTCTGTCAGCTCCAGTCGGACATCATCCAGACGACGATAGAGCGGCCCGAAGTCGACGAGACGACGGCATTGGGATCTGCCTACGCCGCCGGGCTGGCCGTCGGCTACTGGGACTCCGTCGACGAACTCCGGCAGAACTGGCAGATGGACCGCGAGTTCGCCCCGGAGATGGACGCGGCGGCGGCCGACCGGATGCACGACCGGTGGGGCGAGGCGGTCGAGCGTTCGCTCGACTGGGCCAACGAGGAGTGAGGCGCTACCACGCCGTCTGCCCGCCTCGAACGGTCGTCGCGGAGGTGACCGCACCTCCTCGATCGCCCCGAAACGTGTGCTCTCTGCGGTAAGCCCGACGTTCTCGAGCACGGGGTGGGAAAGTTACAAATAACTATCCATTTGGCGGTCGCCCCTCCCTCATGGCGGGTCACAGACTGACACGGCGACACGTACTGCGGGGGGTACTCGGGGGTACGGTGGCGGGGGTGGCGGGCTGTTCGAGCGACGGCGGTGACGGCGGGAGCGGTGGGGGCGGCGTCACCGGAGACGACTACCCGGTCATCGACCGGTGGCTCACGGAGACGGACCTCGGGGGTGCGGCGGACAACTACGACGGTACCTTCGCCGACGAACGGGGCACAGACACCGTGACTGTCGACGTGGGAGCGGAGGGCAACGGCGGGGCCTTCGCCTACGGACCGGCGGCCGTCGTGGTCGATGCGGGCACCACCGTCGAGTGGCGCTGGACCGGCGAGGGGAACCCCCACAACGTCGAAGCCCTGCCCGAGGAGCAACTGGGCGAGTCGGACTACGAGTTCAGCTCGGGCGAGGCGGCGGGTGGGTCCGGCGTGAAGTACACGCGGACATTCGAGGAACCGGGTATCGCCCTCTACCACTGCGAACCGCACTTCTCCCTCGGGATGAAAGGCGGGATCGCCGTCGAGTGAGTCGTCAGTGGGGGCGGCCCCGGACCGACCAGTCCGGAGTCTGCCCACTCGACGCAGCCGGTCGGTACTTCCCTGCCCGAGCATCGAGAATTCGAATACGTAACTATGAGACGATATATGGCAAATATAGATGTATCGGTACCAGGTTTTGGATATCGGCTCCCGTAGGGAGAGGTTGCAAATCGGGATTCGCCAGTATATGTCTATTGATGTCTGAACGTATCGAGAATGCGCGTCAAGTGCGATAACTGTGTTTATCGAATTGGAAATATTCGACTATCGAACCGTGATCTGATCAGATTTGCTGTCTCTCCTGGATCGCTCACTCCTCGGTTTCGTCCCCGCCACGACGGCGGGCAGCGATGGCGACGATTGCGACGATTGCGACGATTGCGATGAGTTTCATTCGGGACATGACAGATATACGTCCGTCCGAGAGGTGTATAAACATTCGTGTCACGTCTGAGGAGGCCGGACGGTCCGTGCGGACCGAATGCGGTCCGCCGGGGTTCCCTGTTCGCTCACGGCCGGTCAGACCGCGAGAGCACGGACCACCCACCGCTGAAATAGTGTAGGCCGAACGACTGGTCGGGGAGTATCCAAGTCTGCGTTCCTCGTCGCATACGGGACCAGCGAAGGACAGACCGAGCCGGGCCAGCGCCCACGCGGTGACCGCGTACCGGCCGTAGACGCTCCCGATACAGACGGCGATACCGAACGCGACGGCCCCGAGGTTCGTCTGCGGGATGCCGACGATGGTGATCGCCAGCAACACGAGTCGTACGGGCACGACGATCAGTGTGAGCAGCCCGACTCCGCCGCTCTGGAGGGACTCTTCTCTGACTCTCGAGGCCACACCAGCCGAGAACCGCGGGAAGACCCCGAGGAGGACGACGCCGAGCAGGAGACTGGCGACGAGTCCGTAGACGACGCCGACCCGGTGACAGCGAGCGGGCGGCCGACGACGCTGTCGACCGCGAAGATGTGTCCCAGACCGACAGCGCGGCCACCGGCCGCTCAGGTTCCCGACCGGTCCGTCTTGCCGGTCCGCGTCGTGGTGAGGTCCGAGACGAACTCGACCGCGTGGGGTCTCTTGTGGGCGCCCAGCTGGTCGGCGACAGCGTCCCTGAGCGTGCCTTTCAGGTCCTCGTCCCCGCTCACCTCGCCCGTGAGGACGACGGACGCGACGACGCGCTGGCCACGTTCGGGGTCGGGTTCGCCCCGGACGAGCGCCGCCGCGACCGACGGGTGGTCCGTCAGGACGGACTCGACCTCGAGCGGGCTGATGCGGTACCCGGACGAGACGACGAGCTCGTCCGCCCTGCCCAGGTGTTCCAGGGTGCCGTCGGCGGCGACGCGGCCGAGGTCCCCTGTCCCGAGCCATCGGTCGTCGAGGACCGCCTGTGTCGCGTCGGGGTCGTCGAGGTACCCCACCATCACGACCGGGTCCGGGCGGGCGACGGCGATCTCGCCCACCTCGCCGTCGGCGACCGGGTCGCCGTCGTCGTCCACCACGGCGACCTCGTGGCCGGGATAGGGCCGCCCGAGCCCGTCCCCGACCCGCGGGTAGACACTCTGGGCCTCGCCCGCGAGCGCGTTGGCCTCCGTCTGTCCGTAGGCGTCGTTGACCTGTACGCCGAGCGTTTCCTCGGCCCACGTCGCGACGGCGTCGGGGAGCGGTTCCCCGCCGCTCATCACGACCGACAGGGAGGCGGCCCGGTCCGTGCTCGGGGTCGTCGACTCGCGGAGCTTCCGGAGTGCGGTCGGCGGGAGGAAGGCGTGTGAGACGCGCTGGTGCTCGACTACGTCAAGCGCCCGGTCCGGGTCGAACCCCCGCCGACGGACGGAAGAGACGACGGTGCCCCCGACGGCGAGCGTCGGGAACACGACGTCGAACAGCGCTCCCGCCCACGCCCACTCCGAGGGCGTCCACACCCGGGCCGCCGCGGCCGCCTCGGGGTCGAAGAGGTCGTACCAGCAGTGATACCCCGGCATCGACCCGAGGAGGTACTGGTGGCCCTGGACGACGCCCTTCGGGTCGCTGGACGTGCCGGAGGTATAGAGGACGAGCGCGGGGTCCTCGGGCGCCGTCTCGGCCATCGGCGGGGCCGCGGCGCCGGGGGCGTCGCTGGCGAACCGCGAGAGGCCGCCCAGCGCCGACCGGTCCGCGTCGACCCTGACTGTCACCGTCGTCTCGGGCCGCCGGATGCGGTTCAGGTCCGCGCGGTCCCAGCGCCGCTCGTCGACGAACAGGGTCGAGGGCTCGGCGTGCGTCAGCTGGTGGTCGAAGGCCCCGTCGCCCAGGAGCATCGACACCGGGACGACGACGGCCCCGAGGCGATAGGCCGCGAGGTGGACCACGACCTGTTCGGGACACTGCGGGAGACAGACCGCAATCCGATCGCCCGGGGTCACGCCGTCGGCGGCCAGTCGGAGCGAGACGGCGGCCGACGCCGACGCGAGGTCGCCGTAGGTGAGGGTCCGCGTCGGCCCACTGACGGCGGCCGCGCTCCCCTGGTCGGGGACGTGACGGAGTGCGACGGCGTCGGGGTCGCCGTCGAGGGCGACGGCCGCGATGTTGTACGTCTCGGGAATCTGCCACGTGAACCCATCGCGCAGCGCCTCGTAGTCGGTGGGGGCCTCCGGTATCGCGTATCCGGTCCAGTTCCCGGTCATTCCTCGAGCACGCTCGCGAGCGTCTCGGCCAGGTAGTACGTCGACCAGACGAGTTCCGTGTCGGTGGCGTACCCGCCCGGCCGGTTGAAACAGCCGTGTTCGACCCGACCGCGGGCCGGGTCGTCCGGGTCAGTGCGGAGGTACGACTCGATCAGCGAGTCGAGGACGTCCGACCCGACCGCCCGGAGGTTCGCGACCCGGGGGTCCTGATCGCCAGTCGTCCGATCCTCGAGGTGGACGAGCAGGCCGTACGCTGCCAGCGCGGCGGCGCTGCTGTCCCGGGGTTCGCCCTCGGGGTCCGGGACCTCGAAGTCCCAGTGAGGGACCAGGTCGTCGGGGACGTGGTCGAGGTAGTACTCGACGTTGGCCTCGAGAGCGTCCAGGTAGCGTTCGGCCCCGGTCGCCGCGTAGGCCGCCGAGAGACCGGCGATGCTCCACCCCTGGCCGCGCGCCCAGCAGGTGTCGTCGCTGTGGGCCAGTTCGTTGTACTGGCGCTCGAGCTCCCCGTCGGCGTCGAACACCGCGTGGTGCCAGGTCCGGCCGTCCTCGCGGACGTACCAGTCGAGGTGCCGGTCGGCGTGGGAGACGGCGACGTCGCGAAACCGCGGGTCGCCCACCGCCTCGTAGGCGCGCCAGAGCGGCGCGACGGCGGTGTAGAGGTTGTCGACCGCGCCGATGCGGTCCCCCGGCGGCCCGTGGTCGGTGTCGGGGCCGCGGAACTGTTCGGGTCCCTTGATGGCGAGCTTTCCGAGGGGCACCTGTCGCGCACCTTCGTGGAACGCGTCGGCCATCGCGTCGGCGCCCTCCAGGCCGACGCCGAACAGCGTCCGGTCGCCGCTGTGGTCGTACGCCCGGAAGCCGGCGTAGGCGAAGTTCATCCCGCAGAACATCGAGTCGCGTGGCATCGCCGCACGCAGTCGCTCGGTGTGGGTCCGGGCCGCCCGCTCGAACCGCTCGCGGTCCGCCGGGGCCTCGGCGTGGGCGCTCGCCAGCCAGAGGAGGCCGACCCAGTGGCCGCCACACCAGTTGCCGTCGGCCGTCGTCTCCCAGGCTCCGTCCTCCCGGTCGAACACGTAGGGGAACCGCGGGCCCGTGGCTTCGAGCGTACTCTCGACACGGTCGAGCAGTGCGGCCAGTGCCCTCGTGTGTGACTCGTGGTTCCCCGAATCCATACGCGTAACTCTGCCGGTGCTGGTATTTAAACTCCGCCCCGGACGGCAGTTCAGGGACGTCCGACGACCCCGGCCGCGACCAGTTCCTCGCGCTCGCTCTCGTCGTAGCCGAGCTCGGCGAGTACCTCGTCCGTGTGTTCGCCGGGACGAGGCGGGGGTGAGCGGACGTCGCCCGGCGTCTCGGACATCGCCGCCGGGATGCCGGTGGTCGTGAACGTCCCGTCCTCGGGGTGGTCCAGTTCGACGAGCATCCCGTTGTGCTCGACCTGCGGGTCCGCGGCGACGTCCTGGAAATCGTTGACCTCGGCGGCCCAGACGTCTGCCTCGAGCAGGGTCTCGAGCAGCTCGTCGGCCGGACGCTCGCGCGTGTAGGCCTCCAGCGTCCGTTTTATCTCGTCGCGGTGCTCGAACGTCTCCTCGGGCGTCTCGTACTCGGCCAGTTCCGGGAGGTCCAGCGTCTCCGCGAGCGCGTCCATCGGGGCCATGGCGATGGCCACGTGGTCGTCGGCCGTCTCGTAGATGCCGTACGGCGCCCCGAGCCAGGCCTGGGCGATGCCCGCCTCGCTGCGCTCGAAGTCGACGTCCATGTTGAGCGCGGCGGTGATCTCCTGACACTGGAAGTCCAGCGCCGCGTTCAGCAGGTTCACGTCGACGCGCTGTCCCTCCCCGGTGCGTTCCCTGTGGAACAGGGCCACCATCGTGTGGAACGCGATGAGCATCGCCGCGTGTTCGTCGACGACGGCGGTGCCGGCCGGCGTCGGCGGCTCGCCCTTCCGGCCGGTGTAGTTCGCCAGGCCGCTCATCGACTGGAGGAGGAGGTCCTGGCCCGGGCGCCCGACGTACGGGCCGTCGCTGCCGAACCCGGTCGCAGAGACGTAGACGAGGTCCGCGTTGACCTCGCGGACGTCCTCGTAGCCCAGGCCGAACCGGTCCATGACGCCCGGCCGGAAGTTCTCGACCAGCACGTCGGCCTCCCGGACGACGTCGAGGGCCACCTCCCTGCCATCGTCGGCCGTCAGGTCGACCGTGATGCTTCGCTTGTTCCGATTCATCGCGAGGAAGAAGGGACTCACGTCGTCGAGCAACCGGCCGCCCGCCTCGAGGGTCCGCTCCCACTCGCCCCCCAGTCGCTCGATCTTCACGACGTCGGCACCCATGTCCCCCAGCTTCTGTGTCGCCCACGGCCCCTGCATCATCTGGGTGAAATCCGCGACGACGACGTCTTCGAGAGCGCGGTCCATACGCGTTGTACTCACTGCCAGCGTGTATATCTTCTTCGCCACGTTCGGGTGACGCTGCCGACCTGCGTGCAGCACGAGGCGCTACTGTCGACAGTCGTGCAACAGTGAAATTAAAGTGCCCTCTCGTGTCAGCAACTCTATGGTAACCCTACGGTTCGTCGGGCGCCCCTTCGAGGGGTTCGAGCACGCGCTGCAGCGCCAGATGGACTCCTTTACCGCGTCGGTCGACGCCGACGTGACGTTCGAACGGGAGCACCGCCCGTTGCCGGAGATACACGAGGAACTCGTCGCCACCGGTGACATCGCCGACGGGACGTACGACCTCCTGCTCTGTCTGAGCGACTGGCTTCCGATGCTCGCCGACGCAGGCTACCTGCGACCGATCGACGGCTCCCTCGAGAGCGACCCACCGGTAGACTGGCCGGACGGGTGGGCAGCGAGCCTCCGCGAGCTGATGGCCTACGAGGGGACGACCTACGGCGTCCCGTACCACGACGGCCCGGAGATATTCCACTACCGCGAGGACTGCTTCGAGAGTGTCGTCGAACAGCGCGCCTTCCGCGCCGAGTACGGACGCCCGCTCTCGGTGCCACGCACCTGGGACGAGTTCCTCGAGGTGGCCGAGTTCTTCACCCGGCCCGACGAGGACATGTGGGGGACCGTCGTGGCGGCGAAACCCGACGGGCACAACGACGTCTACGACTTCTGTATCCAGCTGTGGAGCCGCGGCGGCCGCCTGCTCGACGACGACGGGCTGCCCGCCTTCGACAGCCCCGAGGGGCGGGCGGCGCTCCAGTACTACCACGACCTGATCCACGAACACGAGGTGGTCCCACCCGAGTCCCTCGAGATGGAGAGCGTCGAGACTGGCCAGTTCTACGCCGACGGGAAGGCCGCGATGATGTGGAACTGGTCGGGCTTTGGCGCGATGGCCGAGGCCCCGGACTCGGACGTCTTCGGGCGGACGAACTACGGCCTCATCCCGCGGGCCGACAGCGATGCCGGCGAGCACACCTCGCTGACCGTGACGTACGGCCTGACGGTCCCGAGCGGGAGCGAACACGCCGACCTGGCGTACGACTTCATCCGCCACGCCGCGTCCCCCGAGAACGACCTGGTGACGACGAGGGAGGGCGCCTCCGGGACGCGGTTCTCGACCTGGCGCGACCCGGAGATCCTCCGGGAGAACTCCTTTTACTCGATGGTCGAGGAGGTCAACACGGGCCCGGTCAACACACTGCCGCGCATCCCCGAGTACGTCGACCTCAACGAGATACTCGACGAGATGGTCGAGGCGGCGGTCGTCGAGCGGTCAGTCCCCGTCGAGGAGGCCATCGCCGACGCGAGCGAGCGCGCCGAGCGGTTGCTCGCGTAGCCGAACCTGCAACCCCCTGGAAAACGCTTATACTCGCGTTCGGACTTGTCTCTGTATGAGCCAGCAGTCAGAGAGCCTCGCGACCGACTTCGAGAACCTCCCGCTCCGGGTCGGTCTCGGGCAGTTCATGGACCCGACCGCGGACAAACTCCGCTTTGCCAAGCAACTCGGCGTCGACGACGTCCTCCTGAACATGTACCGGTACACGCCCGACTACCCGCACATGCCCGACAACGAGCGAATCCCCCTGGAGGGCGACGAGGAGTGGTCCTACGAGAACCTCCTCGAACTCCGCGAACGCGTCGAGTCCCACGGCCTCCGGCTGAACGCCATCGAGAACATCCCCATCTCCTTCTACGACAAGATCATGCTCGGCAAGGAGGGCAAGGAAGAACAGATGGACCACGTCAAGACGACGATTCGCAACATGGGTCGGGCCGGCATCCCGATGTTCGGCTACCACTGGATGCCAAGCGGCGTCTGGCGGAACGTCGACGTCGAGGTCCGTGGCGGTGCCAGCGCCTCGGGCTTCGACCTCGAGGCCGTCGACGACGAACTCACCCACGACCGGGCGTACACAGAAGACGAACTCTGGGAGAACTACGAGTACTTCCTCTCGGAACTCCTCCCGGTCGCCGAGGCGGCCGGCGTGAAGGTGTGTCTGCACCCCAACGACCCGCCCGTCGAGTCGCTGGGCGGCATCCCGCAACTGTTCCGCAACTTCGAGAACTTCAAGCGGGCGATGGACCTCGTCCCCAGCGAGAACCACGGCCTCGAGTTCTGTCTCGGCTGCTGGTCCGAGATGGGCGAGGACTTAGCGGCGGTCATCCGGTACTTCGGCGAGCGCGACGAGCTGTTCTACGTCCACTTCCGCGACGTCGACGGCACCGTCCCGAAGTTCACCGAGACGTTCATCGACCAGGGCAACTACGACGCCTACGAGATCCTCTCGCTGCTCGAGGAGGTCGGTTTCTCGGGCATGGTCATCCCCGACCACACGCCCCACGTCGACGACGACACCGACTGGGACCATCGCGGGCGCGCCCACGCCGTCGGCTACCTCAACGGGCTGCTTTCGGCGATTCGCCACGAGCGCGGTCAGTCGTAGTTCCGCCACGGACTGTCGGCAGACGCCGGGGTACTGTTTCATCGAGGCGGTGCGGAGCAACCAGCCGGAAACCCCCCGGCCCCTTTCAGTACCGTCCCGTCGACGTGCTGGCGAGCGTGACTGTCCGGCGCCGCAGGATGACGCGCATCTACTACCCCTGACGCCCGGCGACGAACCTATAAGCCGGTCCCGGTCGAGTTACCTGTATGGAAGCCCAGCGACATGCCGACCGGACGGTCATCGTCACCGGCGCGGCCAGCGGCATCGGTCGAGGCATCGCACGGCGGTTCGGGACGGAGGGCGCCAACGTCGTCGTCGCGGACGTCCGCCGCGACCCGAAACAGGGCGACCGCTACGACAGCGACGAGACGGTGCCCACAGCCCAGGTCGTCACCGAGGAGACCAGTGGCGACGGCACGTTCGTCGAGACGGACGTCGGCGACCCCGGGAGCGTCGAGGCGATGGTCGAGACGGCCGTCGACACCTACGGCGGTATCGACGTGCTCGTCAACAACGCGGGCATCCAGGTCGTCGGCGACTCACAGACGACCGACGTCGAGGACTGGGCGCGCTCGCTCGATGTCGACCTCAGCGGCGTCTTCTACGCCGTGAAGTATGCCGTCCCCCACATCGTCGAGCGGAGCGGCCAGATCATCAACATCGGGTCGGTGCGGGGCTTCGAGGGCGGTGGCGGCCCCGCCTACGCCGCCGCGAAGGGCGGCGTCGTGAACATGACGCGGGACCTGGCCGTCGAACTCGGTGACGACGACGTGCGCGTCAACTGCATCAACCCGGGGTACGTCGAGACACCGTTGCAGGACTACCTCTCCGAGGAGGATATCGCGCAGTCAGCCGAGCACACCCTCCTGCCCCGCTTTGGCACGCCGGAGGACATCGGGGACGTCGCTGTCTTCCTCGCCAGCGAGGAGGCGTCGTTCATGACCGGCGCGAACGTGCCCGTCGACGGCGGCTGGCTGGCCCACAGCGGCCTCTAGAAGACGCCGTACTCGTCGTAGGCGTCGAGCGGCGCCATCCCGCTGCGGACGGCGTCCCGGACATCGTTCTCCGTCGCAGCGAGCTCCTCGGCCTCCTCGAGGACCGACTGTCGCGCCTCCCCGGGGACGACCACGACGCCGTCGACGTCGCCGAGGATCACGTCGCCCGCGGAGACGTCGACCCCGCCGACGACAGCGCTGTCGCCCCACTCCAGTATCTCCCACCGGGGCACCGCGTCGGCCGGCGTCCGGTACTCCGAGAACACCGGGAAGTCCTCCTCGAGGATGTACGAGACGTCGCGTACCCCGCCGTCGACCACGGCTCCGTTGACGCCGGCGGCTTTCAGCGCGACGACGGAGAGTTCGCCCAGCTGAGCCGCGTCGCCGTCGTCGTTGGTCTGGTAGGCGAGTACTCCGTGCTCGGGCGCCTCACCGAGCATCCGGAGTATCTGGCGCATGTTCGCCTCGGGGTCGACGCTCCGGTTCGGCCGGCCGACCACCGGGTACGCGATGCCCGCCGTCCGCATCCCGTCGCGGAGCGGCGCGATGCCGGCCCGCATCGTCTGGTCCTCGAACCCCCGGTCGTCGAGCACGTCGACGACGGCCCCGGGATAGAGCCGCTCGTACCTGCTGGTCAGTTCCGCGAGTGACGGGTCGTCCATACTCCCGGGTCGGCCGGCAACGGCTTAACAGTACGCCACCGTATCTGTCCCGGGGTGACCGTCCGCCCGAAGCGCGTCGATGACAGCCACGTAGAGTTTTATGCCGTCCGCTGGTACCGACGTCCATGTCCGGTTCACGCTATCGGGACCCCGACTGGCTCCGCCAGCAGATCCGTGACGTCCTGTCCTTCTACTACCCCTCGTGTGTCGACATCCACTACGGCGGCTACACCGCACAGCTGGACGAACGTGACGGCCACCGCTACGACGGGCGGACGAAACACCTCGTCGCGACGGCGCGAGCCGTCCACAACTTCAGCGTCGGTGCCATGCTCGACGGCCCGGTCTGGTGTCGTGCCGCGGCGGAACACGGGCTCACCTTCCTCGAGTCCGGGCACTGGGACGAGACCCACGAGGGGTACGACTGGCTCCTCGAGGGCCGCGAGACGGTCGACTCGACGCGACACTGCTACGGCCACGGCTTCGTGATGCTGGCCGGCGCGCGCGCCCACCAGGCCGGCATCGAGGGCGGCCAGGAGACGCTGGAACGCGCCTACGACGTCGTCGACGAGCGGTTCTGGGAGCCCGGCCACGGCCTCTGTGCCGACGAGGCCAGCGGCGACTGGAGCGACCTGTCGCCTTACCGTGGCCTGAACGCGAACATGCACACCTGCGAGGCCCTGCTGGCGGCCTACGAGGCCACCGGTGAGGACCGCTACCTCGACCGGGCGCGCACCATCGCGTCGACGGTGACCAGGGACCTCGCCGAGGACGACACCGGCCGGCTCTGGGAGCACTTCACCGAGGACTGGGACCCCGACATGGCGTACAACCGCGACGACCCGGCCCACCAGTTCCGTCCCTGGGGCTACCAGCCGGGCCATCACGCCGAGTGGGCGAAGCTCTTGCTCGTCCTCCACGAACACGACCCGGCGAACTGGCAGGTCCGACGAGCCACGGAACTGTTCGACGTCGCGGTCGAGACGGGCTGGGACGACGAGCACGGCGGGTTCTACTACACCGTCGATGGCGACGGCGACCCGGTCGTCGACGACAAGTACAGCTGGGAACTCACCGAGGCCATCGGCGCCGCCGCCCTGCTCGCCCAGCACGACGACGCCTACCTCGAGTGGTACGACCGGATCTGGGAACACTCAATGGCTCACTTCGTCAACCCGCGCCACGGGAACTGGTACGGGCGGCTGACCCGCGCCCACGAACGCGACGACCCGAACCGCGGCGTCGCCGTCGAACCGGGGTACCACCCGCTGAACAACGCCTGGGTCGCGATGGGTGCCTTCGGCGAGTGAGCCTACTCGACGGGGTGGGTCTCGAGGGTCACCGTCGACGTCCGGGTCTCGCCGGGGTCGAGTGACTCCGCGGTGCCGTTCTCTATGGCCTCCTCGAGGCCGGCGTTGGGTATCGACGTACACGGTTCGAGGCCGACGTTGTAGGTGCGCCCGAAGAAGGGCGCCTCGTCGAACCCGCCGAAGGGTTGCCAGTACCAGAGGTACTCGTAGAGTGATTCGGGGAAGCGGACGGTCACCCCGAGGTCGAGCGTCGGGTTCGAGACGGTGTAGCGTCCCTCTGCGAGGTCGGTCAGTGCCACCAGGTCGTGGACCCGCTCCGAGCGGGGCGGGAACACCCGCAGGTCGACGGGGCCCTCGGGCGTCTCACAGACCGGCCACGCGTAGGTCTCGCCGGGCGGAAGCCGCGCGTTGTCGCTGGTCTGGTCGGGATCGACGAGCACCGTCTCGCAGGGGACCGTCAGGCGTGCGTCCGGGCCGACGAGCGGTTCGCCGAGCGCGACGTGCTGGAGCCACGAGTAGGGGACAGATACTTCCCCCTCGTTCCGGACCGTCTCCGTGACCGTCAGCGCGGCCTCGCCGGCCGCCAGCGTCATCTCGCGCTCGACGGTGAACGGGTAGCGCGTCAGCGACGTCGAGAACTCGACGGCCACCCGTTCGTCGGCGTCGGCGGTGATTCGGGCGTCCCACGGGACGAGGCTCGACTCGCCGTGGAGCGTGAGGGTCGCCCCGGCGACCGACGTCGGCCCGCCCGCCGCCGGGAGGACGGTCTGCCACCCGCCAGGGTAGTGATCGAGGAAGGCGAATTCAGCGTCCGGCGCGGCGGTCGGGCCGGCATCCGGCGGCCGCCACTCGTGTGGCGACTCGAACAGGACGTTCGTGTCCGTGCGCTTGTCCCGAATCTCCGTGACGTCGCTCCCCTTGCCGGCGAGCACCTCGACGCGGAGATGGTCGTTCTCCAGGAAGACGGTGTCGATGCCACGACGCTGGTACTCGTCGGTGACCGTACAGCCCATGGGCGGCCTTCGACGCCGGGCGATAAATAGCTCGGTCGGCGGGTTACTGGAACTCGGGGGCCACTTCGTCGCCGAACAGTTCCATGCTCCGCTCGCTGGGGAAGTCCAGGAACATCAGCTGGAGGCGGTCGAATCCCAGGTCCTGGATGCGTTCTATCTGGGAGGCGACCTGCGAGGGCGTCCCGATGAGCATGCTGCCCTTCTCGCGGGCGTCGTCGGCGTCGCTGAGCTCCTCGTTCATGTCGGCCTCCTCGCCCCACGGCAGCGGGAAGATGTCGTCGACCGCCTCCTCGACGGCCGCCTCGTCCTCGCGGACGAGGACGTGGGCGAGCCAGGACCGGCGGACGTCGTCGGGGTCCCGCCCCTCGTTCTCCAAGTACTCGTCGAACTTGCGCACCTTGAAGTCGATGGGCTTCCCCCGGGCCCGGGCGCTGATCTCGACGTTCCACTCGTCTGCGTGGCGGGCGATGAGACGGAGCATCCGGGGACCGGCGCCGCCGATGACGATGGGGGGATGGGGCTCGCTCGGCGGTTTCGGATTGTTGAGCGCGTCGTCGATCTGGTAGTGCTCGCCCTCGTAGGTCGGGTGCTCCTCGGTGAACATCGCCTTCACGACGTGTATCGTCTCCTCCAGCATCTCGATGCGGGTTCCGATGTCGGGGAAGTCGAAGCCGTACGCGTGGTGTTCCTCCTCGTGCCAGCCGGCACCCAGGCCGAGTTTGAGTCGCCCCTCCGAGAGGATGTCCACGGTGGTCGCCATCTTCGCCAGCAGCGCCGGGTTGCGGTACGTCACCGACCCGACGAGGGGGCCGATGTCCACGTCGTCGGTGCGTTCGGCCAGCGCACTGAGCAGCGTCCACACCTCGTACTCCTCGGCCTTCGGGCCGAGCATGAAGTGGTCGGGGGCCCACAGACCCTCCAGGCCGGTGTCGACGGCGGCGTCGACGCCGTTCAGTACTGTCTCGCGCTCCACGGTCTCGAGCATCGGCGTGTCCCGGTGGACGCCCGCGCCGGCGTAACACTGGACCATCCAATCGAACTGCATATGCGCCCAATCGGACTGGAGTGCATAATCCCTTTGGGTCGGGTAACCGTTGGAGGTCTCTCACGGCCCCTCACCGCAGGCAGCGTCGCCGCCTGGATTTATTATCGTCTCCGGCGTCACTGGAGACATGGACGCACCCGCCAAGGATACCGACCGGTACTTCGAGGCCATCGAGGAGGGCGAGACCTTCACCGTCGAGGCAGCCCGGACCATCACGGAAGCCGACATCGTGAACTTCGCGGGCCTCTCGGGGGACTTCCACCCGCTCCATATGAGCGCAGAACGCGGCGAGGCGTCGGACTTCGGGGAGCGAATCGCCCACGGCAACCTCGTGTTCTCGGTGGCGGAGGCGCTCGTCGCCGACATGAACCCCCGCTCGTTCTCCTATGGCTACGACTCG
This sequence comes from Haloarcula halobia, assembly GCF_029338255.1. Classification (NCBI taxonomy): domain Archaea; kingdom Methanobacteriati; phylum Methanobacteriota; class Halobacteria; order Halobacteriales; family Haloarculaceae; genus Haloarcula; species Haloarcula halobia. The sequence continues at coordinate 2,234,823 of NZ_CP119787.1, read as the reverse complement.
CTGCGCTTCGTCAACCCCGTCGGCATCGGGACGACGCTGACTGTCCACCGGGAGGTCGTCGAGACCGAAGCTTACAACGACGACCTGGGGCGGGTGGTCTACGAGTACGTCGTCGAGGACCAGGAGGGGACGACGCTGCTGGCCTGCGAGCACATCACGCTCGTCGAGCGCGAGACCGCCGAGTGATCCCCGCGGTGTGGCGAAAGGTTGTTTACCGAACCAGACGGACACCTCGACGAGATGGATTACAGACAGCTGGGCAACACGGGCACCCGCGTCTCCGAACTCTGTTTCGGGACGTGGCGCTTCGGCAAAGAGACAAACGGCGTCGTCGAGACGGACCGCGAGGCGGCACACGAACTGCTCGATGCGGCGTGGGAACACGGCATCAACTTCATCGACTCCGCGAACGTCTACGGGACGCCCCACGGCCTGAGCGAGGAGTACGTCGGCGACTGGCTCGAAGACCACGACCGGGAGGACTTCGTTATCACGTCGAAGGTGTACTTCCCGTACAACGGCGACGGGGAACCGGGCCCGAACGACCGGGGGCTGGGCCGCAAGCACATCCGCGCCCAGGTAGAGGGGACCCTGGACCGACTGGGGACGAACTACCTCGACGTCTACTACATCCACCGCTGGGACGACGAGACCCCTATCGAGGAGACGCTGCGGACCCTCGACGACCTGGTCCACGAGGGGAAGGTCCACTACCTGGGCGCGTCGACGATGGCCGCCTGGCAACTGACCAAGGCGCTGTGGACGAGCGACGTCGAGGGCCTCGAGCGCTTCGAGGTCACCCAGCCGCTCCACCACGCCGGCTACTACGAGGACGTGAAAGAGTACCTCGAGGTCTGTGCGGACCAGGACCTCGCGGTCTGTAACTACTCGCCGCTGGCCGGCGGTTTCCTCACCGGGAAGTACGAGCGGGCCGACCCCGACGGCCCCGAGGCCGTCGAGGCCCCCGACGGCGCACGCGGGAGCTTCGACGACTTCTTCGGCGACTGGTACGCCTCCGAGCGGGGCTGGAAGGTCCTCGAGGCGGTCCGCACCGTCGCCGACGAGGTGGACGCGACGCCCGCTCAGGTGGCGTTGCGCTGGGTGATGGACTGGGACGAGTTCACCTGTGTCCCCATCGTCGGCGCCCGGACGCCCGAGCAGCTCGAGGAGAACGTGGCCGCCGCCGACGTCGATCTCTCGGACGCGCAGTGGGACCGCATCATGGACGCCCGCTACGACCCCGAGGGCGACCTCTGGGGCTGAGCGCGCCTCAGTTGGGCTTGACGTAGGTGACGGGACAGGGCGCGTCGAGCAGGACCGTCTGTGACGTGCTCCCGAAGACGGCTTTCCCGACCGGCGTTCGCGTCCGGCCGGAGATGACGACGCGGTCCGCCCCGCGCTTATCGGCGAGGTCGACCAGCTTCTCGGCCGCGTCGCCGACGAACCCCTCGACCTCGTAGTCGACGTCGTGTTCGTCGAACACGTCCTCCATGTAGCGGACCGACTTGTGCCGGTCGACGATGTCGTCGATGTCTTCCTCCGTGGCGCGGGGGTAGTCCAGTTCCCGGGCGAACTCCTTGAACTCGTCGCCGGTGAACACGTGTGAGAGGATGACCGTCGCGCCGGTCGGTTTCGCGACCTGGAGGACCGTCTGTGCGAGCGTTTCGAGTCTGTCGTCGTCACGTGGGCCGATGGCCAGTACGAGAGTATCGAACGAAGTATCCATACGGGTGGTGGTTCTCGGGGGTCCGAAAAAATACCTCCGGTCGTTACCAGATGGTGAGGACGCCGTCGGGCCGAAAGTGGTGCCGAGTCGGGCGACCTCTCTCAGTATTGTGGGTCGGGTCCGCCGTCGGTGGCCGCTTTCAGTCCTCCGGTTCGAACCGCCAGATACGGTCCATGAACGGGATGCCGGACTCGGGGTCGGCGTCGGGGTCGACGCCCTCCCGCTTGAACTGACCGGTGTGGCGCTCCCACTCGGCGACCGCCTCGTCCCCGTCGACGGCCTCGAGGTACTCCTCTACGTCCGCACACTCGAGGATACAGACCGCGATGTCGTCTCTGAGGTAGAGTTCGAACGCCTCGACGCCACCCCGCTCCATCGCGTCTGTCACTCCCTCGGGTACGTCCTCGTGGGCCGTGACGTACTCGTCTCGCCGGTCGGGGTCGAGCCGCTGGATGTAGACTGCTCGTTCGGTCATATTTGGGGGCGAGGGCTTCCCCGCCGAAGAGTCTTCGGGCCCACCGTGAGACTTACAATACCCCCACTCCCAGCCCCGGTATGGTCGATCCAGCACTCGTATTGCCGCCAGAACCGGACGAACGATGGCAGCTCGCGAAACAGATGGGGGTTCGCAAGACCGTCATCCACCCACTCGAGATCGGCGACGGCCGGATACACTGGTCGTACGACGACCTCCTGGGTCTCGACAACTGGCTCACCGACGCGGGTCTCGAGTTCTCGGTCCTGGAGGGCTCGGTCCCCATCTCCGACCGGGTCAGACTCGGCCGGGACGGACGTGACGAGGACATCGAGACGTTCAAGCGGTTCCTCCGGGCCTGCGGCGAGGTGGGCATCCCCGTCGTCGCCTACGACTGGATGGCCGGCGTGCGGTGGGCCCGGACCGCCGCCCACGTCGAATCGCGCGGCGGCTCGTACACGACCGAGTTCGACAACGCGAAGGTCCAGGGCGGGCCGCCGTCGGACGCGGCCAGTGCGACCCACGAGGACCTCTGGGAGGCCCTGGAGTACTTCCTGCAGGAGGTCACGCCCGTCGCCGAGGAGGCCGGCGTGAAACTCGCGCTCCACCCGGACGACCCGCCGCGCGAGGAACTCCGTGGCGTCCCCCGAATCATCCGGAGCGTCGACGCCTACGACCGCGTGCTCGACGCCTACGAGAGCGAGCACAACGGCATCACGTTCTGTCAGGGTAACTTCGCGGCGATGGAGACGGACGTCCCCGCGGCCATCGAGCACTTCGGCGACCGCATCCACTTCGTCCACTTCCGCGACATCCGTGGCGACGCCGACCACTTCGTCGAGACGTGGCACGACGAGGGGCAGACCGACATGCTGGCGGCGATGCGCGCCCACGAGGAACACGTCGGCGACGACGTCCCGATGCGGCCCGACCACGTCCCGACGATGGCCGGCGAGGACAACTCGAACCCGGGTTACCACACGCTCGGCCGACTGTTCGCAATCGGTTACATGCGCGGACTGCGGGAACAGGTCCAGGCCGACCGGTAAGTCAGCCCTCGATGGCAGAGCGGAACTCGGGGACGCCGCCCACGCCGAGGTCGACGGTGTAGAGGCTCCCCGCGCCCTCGCCCTCTGTCTCGCGCGTCTTGACGCAGGCCGTCGTGACGTACGCCGTCTCGTAGTCCGGGCCGCCGAAGGTCAGCGACGACACCTTCCGCGGGTCGAACTCGACCGCCTCCTCGTGGCTCCCCTCGGCCGAGAACCGGTGGAGCGCGTTGCCGTCCCAGAACGCCGACCAGACGGCCCCCGTCTCGTCGACGGTCATCCCGTCCGGGTAGCCGTCGAACTCGTCGCACTCGACGACCACCTCGGGGTCCGATATCGCCCCGGTCGCCACGTCGTAGTCGTAGCGGTAGATGTATCCCGGGTTGTCCGGGTCGACGAGGCCGGTATCGGTGAAGTAAAACTGCGACCGGTCGGGCGTGAATCCCATCCCGTTGGGGAGCGTACACGCCTCCCGGACGAGTTCGAAGGTACCGTCGGTGTCGAGGCGGTACAGCTGGCCGGGGCGGTCCCGTTCCGTGTCGGGCATCACGCCCGCGAACACGCGCCCCTCCGGGTCGGCGATGACGTCGTTGAACCGCTCGTGGAAGCGGTCGGGGTCCGGGTCGACCACCGTCCGGACGCCCCCGTCGGCCCGGTCGAGACGGCGGACGGCCCCCGCCTCCTGGAACAGCAGCAGCGAGCCGTCTTCCTGGAACGTGAATCCGCCGATGCGCTCTGTCTCGTCCTCGTAGACGAGTTCGTGGTCGCCCGAATCCGGGTCGTGACGGTAGATGCGCCCACGGGGGATGTCGGCCCAGTAGAGACGCCCCTCGTCGGGGTGCCAGAGTGGTCCTTCGCCCGTTTCACAGGCGACGTCGACGACTATGGATGGGTCTGTCATGGACGGGGATTCGACTGACGGTGACTTAAGAATAGGTGGCGGGGGTCAGTCGTCGCCGCGAATCCCCTCACGGAGCATCCCGGTCGTCATCAGGTCGTTGAGCGGTTCGAGCCCCGTCTCGGACGGGTCGAGGATGTCGACCAGTTGCCCCTGGTAGAGGACGCCGATGCGGTCTGCCAGTTCCAGCACGGACTCGATGTTGTGGCTGACGATGACGATGGTGATGCCCTGTTCCTCCGAGAGCGACTCGATGGTATCCTGGACGAGTCGCGTCGCGTCGACGGACAGCGCGCTCGTCGGTTCGTCCAGGATGATGACCTCGGGGTCGAACGCCAGCGCCCGACCGATTGCGACCAGTTGGCGCTGCCCGCCGGAGAGGAACTCCACCTCGGTGTTGAGGTCGATGTCCCGGCCGAGCCGCTCCATCATTATCTCCCGGGACCGCTCGAACGTCTCGTCCCAGTCGATGTACCTGATTGGGCCGACGCCTTTCATCGGGAACTGCCCCATGAAGATGTTCGTCGCGATGTCCAGGTCGTCCATCAGCGCGAGGTCCTGATACACCGTCTCGATGCCTTTCGCGCGAGCCTCGCTCGGGTTCGAGAACGAGACCGCCTCGCCGTCGACGTACATCGACCCCGAGGTGGCCTGGTGGACGCCGCTGAGGATGTTCATCAGCGTCGACTTGCCGGCGCCGTTGTCGCCGATGAGGGCGAATATCTCGCCCTCCTCGATGTCGAGCGTCACGCCGTCGACCGCGGTGATGCGGCCGAACGTCTTCACGACGTCTTCGACGCGAATCTTCGGCGTCCCGCTGACCTCCGGGACCTCCGCCTGTGCCACGCTCTCCGAGTCGGAGGCGCCGTCGTCGGTGCTCATACCGAACCACTCGCGAGGATGCGAGACCTGATCTTGCTCTGCGTGCTGTACAGCAGGATGGCGACGAGCAGGACGAACCCGTTTATCATCTGTATCTCCGTCGCGCCGACCGCGGTGCTGTTGTTCAGTGCCGACTGGACCAGCTGGATGAGGATGACCCCACCCAGCGCGCCCGTGATCTTCCCGCGGCCACCGAACAGGCTGATGCCGCCGATGACGGCGCCGGCGAACGCCTGGAACACCAGCCCCTCGCCGATGAGTGGCGGCACGACGCCGACGAAACCGGTCAACATCAGGCCCGCGATAGCCGAGAGCACGCCGCTGATGGTGTAGATGACGATGATGAGCCGCGAGGTGTCGATGCCGACCTCACGGGCCGATTTCTCGGAGCTCCCGAGCGCGTAGACGGCCTGGCCGAACCGCGAGAACCGCATGAGGAGCCCGAACGCGAGGAACGCGACCAGCAGGACCCCGATGGCGAAGTTCGGCGTGCCGCCGATGTCCAGGTACAGCGCCGGCAGCCCTGTGACCGGCTGGGTCTGCATCGCTGTCTTCGCCCCCTCGAAGATGATGAGGAAGGCCAGCGTCTGCAGGAACGGGTTCAGGCCGACGCGAGCGATCATCACCCCGTTGGCCAGGCCGATGAGTGCGCCCGCGCCGAGGATGATACCGAACCCGATCCACGGACTCGAGACGACGTTCCAGCAGCTCGGACAGGTCCCGAGCAACATCCCGGTGAACATCGCCGAGAAGCCCGCGATCGACCCGATAGAGAGGTCGAAGTGTCCCGAGAGCAGACAGAGGCTCTCGGCCAGCACCAGCAGGCCAAGCGGGACGGCGGCCCACAGCAGCAGCTGGACCGACCGGACGTTCCGGAGCGTCTGGGGGACGAAGACGAGGACCCCCAGGATGACGAGGCCCAGAATCGGCCAGATCATGTTGTCCAACAGCGTCAGTACGGCGTCGTCCGTGTCGCCGAAACGGCTACTCAAGAATCCTTCTTCGGTAGACATGATGTGGTGGAGTACTGAAGATAGTCCTGGGTCGGTTCAGCCCCAGACGTTGCCCCAGAGGAACGGCTGGTCGTAGTTCTCCTGGGTGATGACGACGCTGTTGGTTCGGAACCATGGGTGCCCGTTCTGCTCGCGCATGATGCCGGGCTCCCAGATGGGCTCGGACCACATCTCGACGCCCTTGTGCTGGCCGGATTCGATGGTGAGGTCGTCCGCGGTGACCTCCGAGTCGACTTCCGGGATGACGCTGTCGTCGTTGCCCGCCTCGACGTACTGTTTCATGTACTGCATCGCGATGGGATTGTAGAAGTAGTTGGGCTGGTCGACAGCCGCGTCGATCATGCCCTCCCCGACGAGCGGGTTCACTTCCGGACTGCCGTCCATCTGGGTCAGGACCACGTGCCCGTCCTCGCCTTTCGGCACGAGTATGTCCTGGTTCCGCAGCGCCTGGACGACGCCTAACCCCATCGAGAGGTTCCCGGAGTAGATGCCGTCGACGCGCCCGTTGGCGTTGATCCACTGCTGGACCGTCGACTGGGCGACGTCGCGGGCGTACTCCCCGTTTAACGTCTGGACGACCTCGACGCGGTCGTTCTCCGCCATCACGTCGAGGAAGCCCTGTGAGCGCTGGTTGGCCGACTGGTTGCCCTGGACGCCCCGGACGTTGAGGACGCGCCAGGTGTCCTTGTCCGGGTACTGCTCTTCGAGGGCCGCGACCATCTGTTCGGCCGAGGACGCGCCGCCGTCGTAGTTACTGAACCCGACGTAGAGCGGAATCTCCGAACTCGAGGTGTCGGCGTTCGTCGCGAACACCGGCGTCCCCTGCTCCATGGCCTGGTTGATGGCGCCCTCCGCGGCACCGGTCGACCAGACGCCGACGAGGATGGCGTCGTGGTCCCCGTTCGTGAAGTCTCGGATGTCCTGGACCTGTTTCTGTGCGCTCTGCTGGTTCGGCCGGACCTCGAGTTCGATGCCGAGGTCCTCGGCGTAGAACTCGGCGGCTTCGATGTAGGCTGTGATCCACGAACCACCGCGGACGTACGCCGACATCCCGACTTTCTCGAGCGTGTTGCTCCCGCCCCCAGGGCCGGCGGAACACCCAGCAATCGCCGTTGCACTGACCGCTGCGCCCGTCGCTTTCAGGAACGAACGCCTGTTGGTGTCTACCATGCGAACTACGCTTCTGGTCCAATTAATATAAAAGTTTATGAAGTACGCTGATTTCACCTATCGAAAGTTCTATGCTCGATTTAATATCTGACGGATGTGCCGATCGATGCCGCTCGTCCGCGGAGCCACAATGGTCTTGTGAGTCGGTACCACAGGTCCAGTATGGCACTCGACGGCCGGACGGCCATCGTCACGGGCGGGTCGAGCGGTATCGGACGCGGCATCGCTGACCGGTTGGCCACAGCCGGGGCCAACGTCGTCGTCGCCGACGTTCGCCGCGCCCCGAAGCAGGGGCAGTACTTCGAGACGGACGTGTCCGTCCCCACCGACGAGCTGGTCGCCGACGAGCACGGCGTCGAGTCGCTGTTCGTCGAGACCGACGTCAGCCACGAGGGCGACGTCCTCGAACTCGTCGCCGACACGCTGGACCGGTTCGACCGCCTCGACATCCTCGTGAACAACGCCGGCATCCAGATCCCGGGCACCACACAGGAGATCTCGCTCGACGAGTGGTACGAGGTCCTCGGGGTGAACCTCACCGGCGCGTTCACCACGGCGAAGTACGCCATGCCGTATCTCGACGAGGCACCGTCGGGCCGAATCGTGAACGTCTCGAGCGTCAACGCCCACTTCGGCGGGGGCGGCGCGCCCTACGCGGCGACGAAGGCCGCGCTGGTCAATCTCACGCGGGAGCTGGCCCTCGAGGCCGCCGAGGCGGGGACGACGGTCAACACCGTCCTCCCGGGGGTGGTCAAGACGCCGATGCAGGACATAAACGACGAGGCGACACAGCAGCGCGAAGCCGCGAAGACACCCCTCTCGCGCCTGGGCGAACCGGCAGACGTCGGCAACGCCGTCCGGTTTTTCTGTTCGGACGAGGCCGCCTGGATCACGGGCGCCCAGCTGCTCGTCGACGGCGGGTACAGCGCCGGCCGCTGACGTCGGGGGCAGGCGATACCTTCTTTGAACCCGCCCGCCCAGGACTGGTCGAATGAAACTCTACCTCGATACGGCAGACGTCGAGCAGATTCGCGCCGGCGACGCGCTCGGCGTCGTCGACGGCGTCACGACCAACCCGTCAATCGTCGCGGCGTCGGGACGCTCCTACCGCGAGGCCGTCACCGACGTCGCCGCCGTGACCGACGGACCCGTCTTCGCGCAGGTCATCGCGGACTCGGCCGACGAGATGGTCGAGCAGGCCCACCGGTACCAGGAGTGGGCCGACGACGTGGTCGTGAAGATTCCGGCCAATCGGGCCGGGGTCGAGGCGCTCGCTCGCGTTCGCTCCCAGGGTGTCCCCGCTGGACTGACAGTCGTCTTCTCCATCGAGCAGGCGATGCTGGCCGCGAAGAACGACGCGGACTTCGTCGCCCCGTACGTCGGCCGACTGGACGACGCGGGCGCCGACGGCCTCGCGACGGTCACCCGGATGCAGCGGACCTTCGACCGCCAGGGGTTCGACACGGACGTCCTCGCGGCGAGCGTCCGCAACACGACTCAGGCCACGGCGCTGTACGAGGCCGGCATCGACGCCATCACGATGGGCCCAGCCCTGCTCGAAGCGCACGTCGACCACCCGAAGACCGAGGCGGGTATCGCGGGGTTCGACGAGGCCTGGGGCGACCGGGGCAGTCCAATCGAGGACTGACGGTCGTCGCTCGCGCGACATGCTATAAGTACCACGGGGGCGACAGTGGCGGTATGGCCGAAGACGGAACCGTTCTGGTCGCTGGCGACACGCTCGTCGACTTGCTCCCGGACGAACCGGGGCCGCCCGGCGAAGCGGGGGGCTACACACCGAACTTCGGCGGGTCGGGGGCGAACGTGGCGCTCGCACTCGATCGACTCGGCGTCTCGCCGACGTTCTGGACGCGACTCGCCGACGACGACTTCGGCACCTTCCTCCGTGGCCACCTCTACGACTCGGCGATCCCGCCCACGCACGTCGTCACCGACCCCGACGCGCGGACCACGCTGGCCGTCGTCTCCCACGACGCCGACGGCGACCGTTCGTTCAACTTCTACCGGGGCGACGGCGCCGACACGCGGATGCAGGCGGGGGAAGTGCCCGACGCGACGCTCGCCGAGACGGACTGGGTCCACACGACCGGTGTCACACTCAGCGTCGAGTCGAGTCGCACCGCCACGCTGGACCTGCAAGAACGGGCCTCGGGGACGGCGACGGTCTCGCTCGACCCCAACTGGCGACCGGAGATGTGGCACAGTCGTCAGGAGTACGCCGCCGTCGTCCGGGGCGCTCTCGGGAACGTCGACGTCCTGAAGGCCTCCGCCGAGGACCTCGGCCCCGCCGGGTTCGATGACGACGACCCCGCCGCTGTCGCGGAGGCGGTGACCGCGCTCGGTCCACACACGGTGGTCCTGACGCGGGGCAGCGACGGCGCGATCTGTTTCGGGACGGACGAGAGTCCGGTTCCGGGCCTGGTCGAACACCCCGGGTACGACGTCGACACCGTGGACGCGACGGGAGCGGGCGACGTCTTCCTCGCGGGCTTCATCGCGTCGCTCACCAGCGGCGTCCGGGACCCGGAGCGACTGCTCGGTCTCGCGAACGCCGCCGGCGCCGTCGCGACGACCCGACCGGGCGCCGTCTCCGCGCTGACCGGCCTCGAGGAGATACGGGAGTTCCACGACGACATCCCGTGGGAGTGAGCCACCGTTCGCCTGGGTTGATAACCCGTTCGGACGGACTGAACAGTTAAGTACCGGGCTCCTGTATGGTTCAATATGTCCTCCCAGGCGAACACCGTCAACGCGACACGGACGTCGTTCCGCATCATCGAGGTCCTGAAACGACTGGACGGGGCCGGCGTGACGGCCGTCGCGAGCGAGCTGGACATCCCCAAGAGCACCGTCCACAACCACCTCCAGACGCTGCTGGAGGAGCGGTACGTGCTCAAAGAGGGCGACACCTACAGCGTCGGGCTCCGGTTCCTCGAACTCGGGGAGTTCACGCGCAACCGGATGGACATCTACGAGACGGTCCGCCCCGAAACCGAGACGCTCGCCGAGAAGACCGGCGAGATGGTCAACGCCGCCGTCGAGGAACACGGTCAGGGCGTCTACATCACCCGACACGAGGGCCAGCAGGCGGTCAACGTCGACACGTACGCGGGCAAGCGGGTCTACCTCCACTGCACGGCGCTCGGGAAGGCGATACTGGCCGAACTGCCCGAGTCCCGTGTCGACGAGATACTCGACGAACACGGGATGCCCCAGCGGACGGAGAACACCATCACCGACCCCGACGAGCTGAAGGGGGAACTCGAGACGGTCCGCGAGCGTGGGTACGCATACGACCGGGAGGAACGCCTTCCCGGCCTCCGGTGTGTCGCCGCGCCCGTCGTCACCGACGGCGTGGTGGCCGCGCTCAGCGTCTCCGGCCCGACGACGCGCATCAAGGGCGACATGTTCCACGAGGAGCTCCCCGAACTGCTGCTCTCGGCGGCCAACGTCGTCGAGATCAACATGGCGTACTCGTGAGCACGAATTCGGCCGGGCCGAGGGCCCAGCGGCCTCCCCGGGCGAATCTCGACGACGCCCTCGGCGTGGACGGTCGGTCCCCGCGACGCGCTCACGACGCCGTCGCCTGAGTGGGCGGTGAGCGCCAGTAGTTCTTTCTGGAACGCGGTCGAACGGCCGGTATGGAGCTTTCCGCACTCACCGAGGACTTCGACAGCCGCGACTGGCAAGACCTGACCGAGACCGACGACCCCGTCAGGTTCGCGATGGTGGGGCTCGGCTGGTGGACCCGCGAACAGGCGATGCCGGCCGTCGCCGCCGGCGACCTCTGTGAGACGACGGTGCTGGTCAGTGGCGACCGGGCGAAAGCCGGGTCAGTCGCCGCCGACGCCGAGACCGTCGAGCACGCCATCACGTACGAGGAGTTCCACGACGGTGCCGCCAGCGACGCCTACGACGCCGTCTACGTCGTCACGCCGAACGCCCGGCACCTCCCGTTCGTCGAGAGCGCTGCCGAACTCGGGAAGGACGTCCTCTGTGAGAAACCGATGGAGGCGACCGTCGACCGGGCCGAGCAGATGGTCGCCGCCTGCAACGAGCACGACGTCACGCTGATGATCGCCTACCGGATGCACACCGAACCCGCCGTGCGGCGGGCGCGTGATCTCATCGACGCGGGATACATCGGCGACCCGGTGTTCGTCCACGGCAACATGACCGAACCCATCCTCGAGCTCGTCCCCGACCCCGACCAGTGGCGTCTCGACTGGGAGCTCTCGGGCGGGTGTGCGGCGATGGACATCGGCATCTACTCGCTGAACACCGCCCGGTTCCTGCTCGACGCCGATCCGGTGCGCGTCCAGGGCTCGGTCGCCTCCGTCCAGGAGGAGTTCGACGACGTACCCGACGAACACGCCGCCTTCCAGGTCGATTTCCCCGACCACACCTTCGGCCTCTGTACGGCCAGTCAGAACGCGACCATGGCGAGTCACATCAGAGTGACCGGCACCGAGGGAGAGGTGCGCGTCGAACCGGCCTTCTATCCGTGGGACGAGCGAGAGCTCCACGTCTCCCACGGGGGGTCCGACGTGGACGTCGCCTTCGAGCAGATAGACCAGATGGAAGAGGAGTTCGAGTACTTCTCGCACTGCCTGCTGACCGGCGAGGCGCCCTACGCCGACGGCGAGCACGGACTCGTCGACATGCGGACGCTCAAGGGCGTCTACGAGGCCGCGGCCGACGGGCGCGCGGTCGACCTCCGATAGGTCAGCGGTTCGTCGACGGCGGGACGACGCCCGGGGCGCCCAGGTCGACCCGGTCCCCGACGCTGACGACCTCCAGGGTCCGGGGGTACTCGTAGGACGCGGCGTGTTCGTGCAGGCCCTTCGGGTCACCGGTGACGCCCTTCCACATGTCGAAGTGCGTGGGCAGCAGCCGGTCGAGCCGGAGGTCGTTCGCGGCTTCGACGACCTCGTTCTCGGACATGTACCACTTCGTCGGCCTGGTCTCGCCGTCCTCGCTGTGGTGGATGCGGCCGACGGTGCCGAAGGCGAGCACGCCCAGGTCGATGTCGAACTCCTCGCCGATGGCCGCGAAGGCGTCGGCCCCGCGGACGTGGACGGTGACGTCGCCGACCCGCTCAGCCGAAGTACTGGCTGAGGTAGTCGGCGGCGTTGTCCTGGGTGACCTCGAGGCCGTCGATGACGATGGTGTCCTCGACGTCCTCGCCGGCGAGGTGGGTCTTGCCCGTCTCGATGGCGGTGTTGACCATCTCCTCGGGCAGTTGCGCGATGGTCCCGTAGAACTCGTTGTCCGAGAACCGCTGGACCCACGCTTCCGTGCCGTCGATGCCGGTGACCGGCATCGACATGTCCGCGTTCTGGAGCGCCTGGTGGACGCCGAGCGCCATCAGGTCGTTCTGGCAGAACACGCCGTCTATCTCGTCGCCGTACTGGGTGATGAAGTCCTCCATGACGCTGAGGGCGTTCTGCGTGGAGAACTCGCCGGTCTGACTGGCGAGGCGGTTGAGACTGTCGTTGTTGCTCACGGCGTTGCTGAACCCTTCGCCGCGGTCGTTCGTCACGCTCGCCCCGGGCGTCCCCTCGAGCTGGACGATGTTGTAGGTGTCTTTCTGCTCCATCTCCTGCATGAAGCCCAGACACAGCTCCGTCGAGCGACGGCCCAGCTGGACGTTGTCGGAGGCGACGTAGCTCACCGTCTCCCCCTCGGCGACGTTACGGTCGATAGCGACGACCGGGATATCGGCCTCGTTGGCCTGGCCGATGGCGTTGATGACCCCTTCGGCCGTGAGGGCCGAGATGAGCAGGAGGTCCACCTCGTTCGAGATGGCCGTCTCGACGTCCGAGACCTGCGTGCTCTGTGAGTTGCCGGCGTCGTAGAACGCCGAGTCCGAGGCGATGGCCCCGTCGCTCTTGGCGGCGTCGAACGCGTTCTGCATCCGGGCGAAGAACGTGAACTCGAGCGACGGCACCGAGAGCGCGACCGTCGGCGGACCGCTCTCGGTGGTCGTCTGTTCGCCGCCGCCGTCGCCACCGCCGTCTCCGTCGCCGCCGTCCATGCCGTCACCGCCGCCATCGCCGCCGTCGCTGCCGCCGTCGCCGCCATCGCCGCCGTCGCCGCCGTCGCCACCGTCACCTCCACAGCCGGCGAAGAGTGCCGTGCCTGCGATCGCACTGGTACGGATGAACCGTCGCCTGGGAATGTCGCGTGACATACACCACCACAATTTGACACGCCCTGTGAAAGAACTATCGGTATAAATGGAAGTCGTTTCAGTTATCAGGTATCAGTCCTGGCCGACGACGTTCGCGAGGACGGCCAGCATCAGGACGATGCCCTGGGCGACCAGCTGGCCCGACGGGCCGACGCCCATCAGGTTCAGGCCGTTCTGGAGGATGCCGAGGATGAGCACGCCCACGAGCGTGCCGACCATGTTGCCGGACCCCCCGAAGAGGTTGGCACCGCCGAGGATGACGGCGGCGATCGGCGGCAACAGGAGCCCCGAACCCATCGTCGGGACGGCGCTACCGAGGCGTCCGAGGGTCACGAGGCCGGCGATTCCGGCGAACAGTCCCGAGATGACGAGCGTCCCCAGCCGCACCAGGGGGACGTTGATCCCCATCCGCTCTGCGGCCTGCCGATCACCACCGATAGCGTAGATGTAGAGGCCGAACTTCGTGTACGAGAGGACCAGCTGCGACGCGATCAGCAGGGCGAGGAAGACGAGGACGATGCTCGGGAACCCGAGCACGCGGGAGCCACCGATGGCCGTCAGCGACGCCGGCAACCCGATGATAGGGCGGTTGCCCGAGACGATGAGACCGAACCCGTCGGCGAGAAACAGCACCGCCAGCGTGGTCATGAACGACGGGACGCCGAACCGCGCGGTGACGAACCCGGACAGCGCCCCGAAGGTGGCACCGAGCAACAGACCCACGAGGATGGCCGCCGGAACCGGGATGGCGAACCCCTCGAACAGTCGCGCGCCGACAGCCAGCGTCGCGATCGTCAGGCCGCCGACCTCCATCACCTGCGCGATGCTCAGGTCGATCTCCGCACAGAGGATGGGGAAGGTGACGCCGATGGCCATGATGCCGATTATCGACACCTGCTGGAGGACGTTCACCTGGTTCCCGACGGTCAGAAACCTGTCGTTCAACAGCGTGAACGCGACGTACAGTCCCACGAGGCCGATTATCGGCCCGTACTGACTGATCTTTTTGAGCGTGACCTGCTCCCTGGCAGCACCGACGTCGACGGCCGTACGCGCCATGCTGGGTTGCTTCAGGCGACGCATTAGTAAATCTTTGGACGAAGTGACATGTATGCTCGCTGCCTGACGGTCCCTAACGGGCCAATGTTTTTATTCTACGGTCGACATTTCACAGCCATGAGCCAGGCGACAGCCGCCGACGTGGACCACATCGTCGAGATGGAGGGCATCACGAAGACGTACGGCGAGGTGGTCGCGCTGTCGGACGTCACGTTCAGACTCCGCCGCAACGAGATTCTCGCGCTGGCCGGCGACAACGGCGCCGGCAAGTCGACGCTCATCAAGTGTCTCGCCGGGGCGATCAAGCCGGATTCGGGGACCATCCGCGTCGACGGCGAGGTGGTCGAGATAGCGAACGCTCGCGCCTCGAAGGACCTGGGCATCGAGACGACGTTCCAGGACCTCGCCATCGCCGGTAACCTCACCGTCACCCAGAACATCTTCCTCGGCCGCGAGTCGGTGTCGGGGCCCTCGGGGCTGTTCGGGGTCCTCAACAAACCGGCGATGCGCAAGCGGGCCCGCGAACTCCTCGACGACCTCGAGATCGGCGTCGACGTCGACGAGAAGGTGTCGAACCTCTCTGGCGGGGAACGACAGCTCGTCAGCATCTCCCGGACGCTCCTGTCGGACCCGAAGATCGTCATCATGGACGAACCGACGAGTGCGCTCTCGGTAGAGGGCGCCGACAGGGTCCTCGACCTCATCGACCGCATGCAGGAACAGGGCATCTCCATCATCCTCATCTCCCACAACCTCGACTACATCCAGCGGGCGTCCGACCGCATCCACGTCCTCCACCAGGGCAAGAGCGCGGGCACCATCGACGCCGAGGGGTTCGACCAGGACGAGATCGTCAAGCGGATGGTCGGCGGAATGCCGGAGGGTGAACGCAGCGAGCAGGCGACGGACCTCTGAGACGGTCGACAGCGGTCAGCGGTACTCCCGTCGCCCGGTCTCGTTGGCCTCGATGTAGTCCCAGTCGTAGTCGACGCCCAGTCCCGGGCCGTCGGGCACGGGTACCGTCCCCGCGTCGTCGACGGCGTCGATGTCGTCGCGGTAGTCGCCATCGTAGACGGGCGGCGTCGTGTTCGGTGCGTCCGGGTGGACCAGTGCCATCTCGTAGTAGTTGGCATTGCGAGTCGCGGCCATCACGTGGCGCTGTGCGGGGCCGGGCGCGTGGAACTCGACGTCAAGGCCGAACCCTTCCGCGACGTTCGCAATCTTCGTCGCCCCGGTGATGCCGGCGTCGTACTCGGGGTCGGCGCGGACGAAGTCCGTGGCCTCGTTGGCGACGAAATCCGTATGTGACTCGAGGCCACGGACGTGTTCGGTCTGGAGAAGCGGCGTCTCGAGCTTCTGACGGAGCTTGCGGTGGCCGTGCTGGGAGATGCCGCCGTCCCGGTACGGGTCCTCGTACCAGAGGTACCCGTGGTCGTCACAGGCCCGTCCGACCTGGAGCGCCTCGGCGAAGGTATCGAGGTCACACGCGGGGTCGACCATGAGGTCCATCTCGTCGCCGACGCGCTCCCCGACGGCCCGGACTGTCGCCTCGAGCAGGTCGGGGTCGCGCCAGTCGCCGTCCCACCCGTGGACTTTGTAGCCCTGGTAGCCACGGTCCAGACACGACTCGGCGAAATCGGCGTACGCCGCCGGCGAGTCCAGGCCGCCGCTCCGGTCGCCCTGGTACGTCGAGGCGTACGCCGGGAGCCGGTCGCGGTAGCTCCCCAGCAGTTCGTGGATGGGTGCGTCGTACTGCTTGCCGGCGTAGTCCCACAGCGCGACGTCGAGCGGGCCGATGCCCATCCGGTCGTACTTCCGGAGCGCGCGTTTGAGTTCCGACCAGTGGTGTTCCCGCTCGAGCGGGTCCTTCCCGACCAGGTAGTCCGCGACGGTGTTGATCTGGGCGGCGCCGGGTGAGTTGCTCCCGACGTACTCGCCGGTCAGGCCGTCGCTACACGAGACTCGTACGGCAAAGAGGTGCCGCTCCATCGTGTTCCCGGGGTCGTAGACGACGTCGAACCCGCCGGGCGGGGTCCCCACGTCGGGCAACCGGTAGCTGAACTCGACGGTCTCGATGCGCTCGATGGTCGCAGTCATACCGACCTGTGACACAGCGACCCGATAAACGTCTAGGGTGAGCTACCAGTCTAGCCCTCGTGGATGGACTCGAAGGTCCGGTGGGCCATGTAGGCATAGTCCCGGGCTGAGAGGGACGGGACCTCCTCGACCCAGGAGAGGCATGCCTCGTAGTCGGCCCAGTCGTCCATCCACGGGTAGTCCGACCCGAGCATCAGCCGCTCGCTCCCGAACCAGTCGGCGAGGTGGCGGACGTACCCCCAGAGGTCCTCGTAGGGCCATCCCTGGTCGCTCGACCGGGGAAGCGAGCTCACCTTGACGGCGACGTTGTCGTGGTCGGCGAGCGCCTCCAAGTCGGTCCAGGGGGCCTCGTCGGGGTCGGTCGTCTCGTCCGGGAAGGCCATGTGGTCCACGACCAGCTGGACGTCCGGGTAGCGGCCCGCGAGCGTCTCTATCATCGACACCTGTTGGGCCTTCGGGAAGACGAACACCGACGTGTCCAGCTCGGCGGCCTCCGCCCAGACCGGTTCGAGGGTGTCGTCGAGGATCCAGTCGGCCGTCCGGTCCAGCTCGGAGGCGTGCTCCTCGTAGGCCAGACAGGCGTGCATCCTGACGCCGAGCATCCGGTCGTGGCCGACGACGCGACGGAGGGCCGCACGGACCTGCTCGGGGTCGTCCCCGAAGAAGTCCATCAGGCCGACGCCCCACAGGCGGTCGGGGTAGGCCTCGATGGAGCGCATCGTGTACTCGTTTGCTCGCACGCCGCGGCCGTACAGCGGCGTCGTGACCATGACGCTCTCCTCGACGCCGGCGGCGTCCATGTCGGCTATCAGGTCGTGGGCGGTGTAGGCGCCCTCCCACCCCGGCGGCAGGATCTCCGCCGGCCAGGGCAGTTCCTCGGTGTCCGGGCCCCAGGTGTGGGTGTGGGTATCGACGACCCGCACGGGACTACTCCAGGTTCCCCCCGCCGCTCACGCGGACGATGTCGCCGACGACGTAGTCGGCCCTGTCGCTTCCCAGCCACAGCACCGCGTCCGCGAGGTCCTCGGGTTGCCCGAGGCGGCCGAGGGGGCGCTTCTCTCCCCGCTCGCGGAGTATCTCCTCGGCGGTCCTGTCCGGGTGGTCCTTCGCCGCCTGTTCGGCCTCGTAGCGGGTCTGTGCGGTCTCGGTCACGTCCGTCGAGATGGCGTTCATCCGGATGCCGTGCTCGGCCAGCTCCTGGGCCATCCGCCACGTCAGGCCGTTTATCGACGTCTTCGAGATGCCATAGAGGCCGAAGGGGCCGGTGCGGCGGTCGCCGGCCTGGCTCGTGTGGTTGACGATACAGCCCTCGATGCCCTCGGCTATCATGTGTTCGGCGACGAGCTTCGCGGCGTAGTACTGTGACCGGACGTTGACGTCCATCGTCCGGTTCCACTGGTCCAGCGACGACTCGACGAGCGACTCCTCCTCGGGCCACGTCGCAGCGTTGTTCACGAGGAGGTCTATCTCTCCGAAGGCGTCGACGGCGCTGTCGACCAGGCGCTCTATCGCCGCCGGGTCACCGACGTCCGCCGTGACGCCGACAGCGCTTCCGCCTCCGCGGTCGTCCAGTTCGTCGGCGACCGCGTCCACCTCCTGGTCGTCGCGGCCGTTGACGACGACGTTCGCCCCGGCGTCGGCGAGTCCCTCTGCGATGCCCCGGCCGATACCCTTCGTCGACCCGGTGACGATTGCCGATTCGCCGGTGTAGTCGTATTCGGTGTGCCCTACCATGGCACGCGGACCGTCTCGCCATGTCGTGATGAATCCACCGGTGGTTCGGAGGGGACTCGGGACGACTTGAGACGTTCGCCGGACGCGGCGCGGTACTCGGCGGGGAAGCACGCAGGTTTATTGTGGTGGTATCTCTTGCTACTCGTATGGCGCCAGAGATTACCGGCATCGAGTCAGTAGAGTTCTCCTATCCTATCGAAGACGTGGGGACGGACCAGCACGGGTTCAACCTCGTCTACGAACCCGGTTCGGTGACCGAACGGAAACTGTTCGGTCTCAAGATACACACCGACACGGGCATCACCGGGGAGTACGTCGGCGGGAACTCGCCCGGAGCGGCCCAGGTCAACATGTTCGCGGACTACCTCCTCGGAAAGAACCCGCTCGAGCGGGAACACCACTGGTCGGAGATCAAGCGCGCCCTCCGGAAGTACGACCGGATGGGGATCGGCCCCATCGACATCGCGCTGTGGGACTCCGCCGGGAAGTACTACGACGCGCCCATCCACGAGCTGTTGGGCACGTACCGGACGACGTTCCCCGCGTACGCGTCGACCTACCACGGCGACGAGAACGGCGGCCTCGACACGCCCGAGGCCTTCGCCGACTTCGCCGAGGAGTGTCTCGAGATGGGCTACGGGGCGTTCAAGATCCACGGCTGGGGCGGGAGTGAGGGCTCGCGCGACCTAGAGCGTGAACTCGAGGCGGTCCACGCCGTCGGGGAGCGCGTCGGCGACGAGATGGACCTGATGCACGACCCGGCCTGCGAACTCGAGACGTTCGCCGACGCGCTGAAGCTCGGTCGCGCACTCGACGAGGAGGGCTTCTTCTGGTACGAGGACCCGTACCGGGACGGCGGCATCTCCCAGCACGGCCACCGCAAGCTCCGTCAGAAGCTCGATACCCCCATCCTCCAGACGGAACACGTCCGGGGGCTCGAACCGGCGACGGACTTCGTCGCCAACGAGGCAACGGACTTCCTCCGGGCGGACCCCGAGTACGACGCCGGCATCACCGGGGCGATGAAACGTGCCAACGTCGCGGAAGGGTTCGGCCTTGACGTCGAGTTCCACGCGCCCGGCCCCGCACAGCGGCACTGCATCGCGGCCATCCGGAACACCAACTACTACGAACTCGCCCTGGTGCACCCCGACTGTCCCAACACGCAACCGCCGGTCTACGAGGGCGACTACTCCGATATGATCGACACCGTCGACGAGAACGGCATGGTCGAGGTGCCCGAGGGCCCGGGACTGGGCGTCGACTACGACTGGGACTACATCGAGGAGAACCAGACGGGGAGTCTCCACACCTACGAGTGAGATGACTCACAGTGCCGGTATCGTCGGGACGGGGGGACGTCCCCGGGATGGGCATCCTCGGGATGCACGACGAGGAGGACCTCGACGTGATTTCTAGCCACACGGACGACGGGACGTTCACGACCGTCGACTGCCCAAGCCCGACCAACGAGTCCTCGATGACGCTGAACTTCATCGCCAGCGAGGGGGAGGTCTCCCGCAACAACGACGACGGCGAGTGTCGCTACTGGCGGCCAGAGGGCGGCGAGCACGTCCGCTCCCGGGCATCGAGGACGCCTGGACGCGGGACGACGGCGACCGGCGGGCGTGCAACGCCGTCAGCGACATCGTCGCGGTCCTCGACGGGGTCATCGAGAATCCGTCCACGGGCGTCGAAGCGGCCCGCTCGCTGGACACCATCGTCGCGTTCTACAACTCTCACTGCACGGGCAGCCGGGTCTCGATACCGTTCGTCCGGCCACTAAAAGACGGGATGATCACCTCCAGGTAACCGCTCCCTTCCGCTCTCGATCGGGCGCCCGTCCCGTGTTCACCCTGTGTGAACGAATGCTTCCTCCGGGCTGCCCGATACTCCCGACAGGGGAGCCGAAAACCGCAGTACTGCGCGACGCTGAGACGGTCAGAACGACCCGTCTCCCGGACCCACCGTATCCCCTATCCTGTCATGTAGAACGGGTATCTCGGTTGATTGAAAGCAGACAGGCCCCCGTCCCGCGGGGGACTATCGCGTCGGACGCGGAAGTCGAGGAAGTTCGCTTCTCTGCCTCCTCGGACGAAATCGGGATCTTCGACGTCGCTACGTACGTCACGCTCGTCCTCGCAGACCACGACGGACGGGCCGACCCGCCGGTAGGCGGCGCAGCTCCGGCCCTCCCTGCGGACGGCCTGGCGGGTCCTGGGCAGTCGGGGCCGAGTGGTCGGGGTCGGCTACGGCAGCGGGACCCCGACGCCGGTCGCTCTCTGAGCACGTGTCGTCTGCCCTGTCAGAACTGTAGTTCAGTCAGTGTAAACGTTCAGTCATACAGACGAGAAGTTCCGTCGGTACCATCTGAGAGAGCGTCAAGCGTCCGAATCCTGCCGTTTCGCGCCCGAAACGAAGGCGTTCGAACTCGGTCACTGAAATCCGAATCCCGAACAACGACGGACACTCTAACAAACGTACATATGTCACGAAAACCCGAATTCCTCACGAACGATAGTTCGAAACTCTGTTCACACATGGTGAATACGCGGTTGGGAAACTTCGGTCGCCCGTACTCTCGCGGTCCGGGGCCACCACTGGATGTCCCCGAACTCGGTCGAACCGCCGTCGAGCGCGGCTGGCCTCGCTCTTCGGCCCTCGACCCGGGTTCTGCCCAGTTCGCCGCCCGGCCGTCGCGAGCACGTGTGCGTGCTGTCCGACGGTCACCAAAACCTTCTCGTAGTCGGGGCGAGTCCCTCCTACCAATGGTAGAGACGTACCACAATTACGTCGACGGAGCGTGGACCGAATCCGAAACCGGCGAGACCTACGAGACATACAATCCTGCGGCCCCCTCGGAGGTCGTCGCCCGGTACCAGCAGTCCGGGACGGCCGACGCCGAACGGGCCGTCGAGGCCGCGGCGGCCGCTCAGGACGAGTGGGGCACCACACCGGGGCCACAGCGGGGCGCCATCCTGCGTGAGGCCTCGAACAACCTCGCCGCGCGCAAGGAGGAGATCACCGAGACCCTCGTTCGCGAGGAGGGCAAGGCGCGCCCGGAGGCAAGCGGTGAGGTCCAGCGGGCCATCGACATCTTCGCCTACTACGGGACCAAGGCCAGCGAGGTCGGCGGCGAGGTCAAACCCGCAAGTGCCCCGGAGAAGACGCTGTACACGGTCAACGAACCCGTGGGCGTCGCGGGGCTCATCACGCCGTGGAACTACCCCATCGCCATCCCGGCCTGGAAGATCGCGCCGGCCCTCGCGGCCGGCACCACCGTCGCCTTCAAGCCGGCATCCATCGCGCCGAGTGTCGCACGCCAACTCGTCGAGTGTCTGGACGAGGCCGGCCTGCCCGACGGCGCGTTGAACATGGTCACCGGTCCCGGTCGGACGGTCGGGACGACGTTCTCGACTCACGAGGCGATCGACGCGGTGTCGTTCACGGGGAGTTCGGCCGTCGGCGAGACGGTGGGCTCGCAGGCAAACGAGTCGGGCAAGCGCGTCCAGCTGGAGATGGGTGGGAAGAACCCCGTCGTGGTGATGGA
Source organism: Haloarcula halobia (assembly GCF_029338255.1). Classification (NCBI taxonomy): domain Archaea; kingdom Methanobacteriati; phylum Methanobacteriota; class Halobacteria; order Halobacteriales; family Haloarculaceae; genus Haloarcula; species Haloarcula halobia. Next base: position 2,212,959 of record NZ_CP119787.1, on the reverse strand, counting down.
CAGCGCCGACGTCGAGGAGGCCGTCGACATCGCGGCGGCGGGTGCCTTCGGGGTCACGGGGCAGGCCTGTACGGCCACCTCGCGGGCCATCGTCCACGAGAACCTCTACGAGGAGTTCCTCGAGGGCATCGTCGCCACAGCAGAGGCTATCGAAATCGGCCCCGGCCTCGATGGGGCCGACATGGGTCCCCACGTCTCGGAGGCGGAGCTCGAGGGGACGCTGGACTACGTCGAGGTCGGCGAGAGCGAGGGGGCGACGCTCGAGACCGGTGGTCGGGAGGTCGACGGTGAGGGATACTTCGTGGAGCCGGCGGTGTTCTCGGACGTAGCGCCGGAGATGCGCATCGCCCAGGAGGAGATCTTCGGGCCGGTGCTGTCGGTCATCCCGGTCTCGAGTTACGATGAGGCGGTCGAGGTGGCCAACGGGGTCCCGTACGGGCTGTCGGCGAGCATCGTCACGGAGGACCTCTCGGAGGCCCACAGTTTCGTCGCTGACGCCGACTCGGGCGTGGTGAAGGTAAACGAGAAGACGACGGGACTGGAGTTGCACGTGCCCTTCGGGGGGATGAAAGACTCCTCGAGCGAGACCTACCGCGAGCAGGGCGACGCCGGCCTGGACTTCTATACCATCTCCAAGACCGTCTACCTCAACTACTAGGAACTCCGTACCGCCATTCGATTCTGGATCTCTATCCGGGGATACCGTAACCGGTTGAATTATCGAGCGGTTCCGGGCGCAAAAACCACTATCCACTCGTCCAGAACGCGATACTTGCCTCTATGTGGGCTCTTGGATATACTTGCGACGATTTGATAGACGAAAAACACTCACGTACGGGCGATTAACCAAATTGTGTGTATACTGGCGTCTCTCGGGCGACGATATCGCGATACTGCGACACTCGCGGAGAGACCGATACCGTTATCGCGCAAAACGAGCCACAGACGTGTTCGGCAGCACGTCATCCGAGGCCGGGTGCGGCGCTGGCAGACGGAAGTGTAAACCGCCATTGTCCGAGGCTTACGGGGAGTATGCGCATCGTACTTTAGTGGAACCGTGGTATTGGATGACGTATGACCGCCACTGATCACCGGGCGGCCGTCGAGGCACGACGTGCCCCAGTCCCCGAGAGCGACGACGACAGGTACTGCCGTCACTGCGAGGCCATCGGGCTCGCGTACGACCCGACAGCGGGCCGTGCTCGCTGTCGGTCGTGTGGCTCGCTCGTCTGACCGACGACGTTTGGCCGCGGTTCCTCCACCACGACTCGTCATACGCGTCCGGCAGACACACCAGTAGCCCACGGTTACCCGGCCAGCGACGCCACGGTGCCGGACGGCGGGTGGGCGAACGGGGAGAAGGCATATTTCGGCGCGTCCCGTCGATGGTGTATGGGACTGTACCATAGCGTCAGGGCCGTCGCGCGGGCGTCGGGCGACGGGCCCATCGACTGGGAGGCCGTCGCCGCCGCGGCGAAAGCGGGGACGGACCCCGGTGACCTCGACGTCTCGACGGCCGAGCGTGAGGGGTACGCGACCGACGTCCGGGACGCGAGAGACCGCGTCCGGCGCGTCAGCGAACTCGACTTCGACCTGCCCGAGACGGTCGAGATCCAGAACCGCCACCACTGGATCGACGCCAACGTCGCTACGTTCGAGCGGGTGATGGCACCGATCGAGCAGCAGGCGGAGTACATCCCGGGCATCGCCCGGGTCGTCAACACCGGGTCGATGGCCTTCGCGCTCTCGTTTCTCGGGAACAACGTCCTCGGCCAGTACGATCCGCTCTTGCTGGCCGACGGCGACGAGCACGCGCTGTACTTCGTCCGGCCGAACATCCAGCGCGTCGCCGGGCAACTCGACGTCGACGGCGACCGGTTCCGCCGCTGGATCGCTTTCCACGAGGTGACACACGCGGCGGAGTTCGGGGCCGCGCCGTGGCTCTCTGACCACCTCGAGGAGTCGATGGAGACGGCCATCGACAAGTTGAGCGACGGGAACCTCGACCGCTCGTCGCTCGGCGAACTCGACACGACGATGACGGCCGTCGAGGGGTACGCGGAGCTGCTGATGGACCGGGCGTTCGACGACCAGTACGACGACCTGCGGCGGAAGGTCGACGAGCGCCGGAAGGGACGTGGCCCGGTGGCGACGCTGGTCCGGCGCCTTCTGGGCCTCGGGATGAAGCGCCAGCAGTACGAGCGGGGCAAGGCGTTTTTCGACGCAGTGGTCGACGACCGGGGCGTCGCTGCCGCGGGCCGGGTCTGGGACCGCCCCGAGAACCTCCCGACCCGGGAGGAACTCGACGCTCCGGACCTGTGGATAGCGCGGGTCGACCCATAGATCCGGCGTTGCCCTGTCACCAGAACACGTACAACAGGAGATAGACCACGACGCCCAGCGAGAAGGAGACGAGCCACAGCGTCGCCGCGGCCTTTCCCACTCGCGGGTGGTTGGTCTCGGACAGCCGGGCGGGCGGGTGCGAGAACGCGAGCAGGAGGACGTAGTACACCAGCGGGATGGCGACGATGGCCAGCAGGATGTGTATCGCGAGCAGCGGGAAGTAGACGTACGTCTCGAGGACGGCGGGGCCCGCGAACTGCGTGGGCCCCTCGAAGATGACCCGGTAGAGATAGAGGACGAGGAACGCGACGAACAGCCCGAAGGTGGCGAGCATCAGCCGTCGGTGCCGGCGGACGTCGCCGCGACGGATGGCGCGAATCCCGCCGAGGATCGTGCCGATGGCGACGAGACTCAGGGCAGCGTTGACGTGGGGGATGGCGTCGACGACGGCGTCGGGGGGATGGGGCAGCACCGACCGGGGAATCGCACCCAGGACGGCGCCGAACACGACGGCGAGCGAGACGACCGTCAGGAGGCCGGTTATCGGCCCGACGTTGTCACGAACAGTCACCTGCATGGATCGGAGTTAGGACAACGGGACAATGTGTATTGCGTTCTGGGACGCGACGATGGGACTGCCCGCGTCGCTGTAGACGGAGAAGACGAGCGAGTGCGGACGCCCGGCCGAAACCGGTCCTACTGGAAGGTCCGGCCGACGGGGTCTTCGTCGGCCATGCCGGGTTCGTTGCGCTGGAACTTCTCTTCGATCTGGTCGTAGCGGTCGCGGGTCTCCTGGGTGACGCTGGCGTTGACCTCGTCCAGGGCCTGCTCGAAGTGGTCCATCGTCACGCGGACGTTGCCGACCGTGTCGTCGATGTCCTCAGGGTCGACGCTGGCGATGAACTCGCGGGTCGCGGCCATCGACGCCTCGCGGGCGACGGCCTCGATGTCGGCCCCGACGTAGCCCTCGGTGCGGCGGGCCAGGCGGTCCAGGTCGACGTCGTCTGCCAGCGGCTTGTCGCGGGTGTGGACGTCGAAGATGGCGCGGCGCGCCTCCTCGTCGGGCACCGGCACGTGGACGTGCCGGTCCAGGCGTCCGGGGCGCAGCAGGGCGCTGTCGATGAGGTCGGGCCGGTTGCTCGTCGCGATGACGACGACGTCCTCCATCTCCTCGATGCCGTCGAGTTCGGTCAGCAGCTGGCTGACCATGCGCTCGCCGACGCCCGAGTCGCCAGACCGGGTGCCCCGTTCGGTCGCGATGGAGTCGATCTCGTCGAAGAACACCACCGTGGGGGCGTTCTCGCGGGCCTTGCTGAACACCTCGCGGACGCCCTTCTCGGACTCCCCGACGAACTTGTTCAGCAGTTCGGGCCCCTTCACCGAGATGAAGTTCGAGTCGGCCTCGTTGGCGACGGCCTTCGCGAGCAGGGTCTTCCCGGTGCCGGGCGGGCCGTACAGCAGGACGCCCTTCGCGGCCTGTAAGTCCATCGCCTCGAAGACGCTCCCGTACTCCAGGGGCCACTGGATGGTCTCGCGGAGGCGTTCTTTGGTGTCTTCGAGCCCGCCGACGTCGGCCCAGGTGATGTCGGGGACCTCGACGAACACCTCGCGGAGCGCCGAGGGCTCGATACCCTTCTTGGCCTCCTTGAAGTCCTCGTCGGTTATCTCCAGGTGCTCTAGGACCTCGGCGTCGATCTCGTCGGACTCGAGGTCGAGCTCGGGGCGGATGCGCCGGAGCGCGTTCATCGCGCTCTCTTTGGTCAGCGAGGCGAGGTCGGCCCCGACGAACCCGTGGGTGTTCTCGGCGTACTCCTCTAGGTCGATCTGCTCGGAGAGGGGCATCCCGCGGGTGTGGACCTGCAGGATCTCCTTGCGGCCCTCCTTGTCCGGGACGCCGATCTCGATCTCGCGGTCGAACCGGCCGCCCCGGCGGAGCGCTGGGTCGATGGCGTCGACGCGGTTGGTCGCACCGATGACGATGACCTGGCCGCGCTCCTCTAAACCGTCCATCAGCGAGAGCAACTGGGCGACGACGCGGCGTTCCACGTCGCCCTGGGTCTCGCCGCGCTTGGGTGCGATGGAGTCGATCTCGTCGATGAAGACGATGGCCGGCGCGTTCTCGGAGGCCTCGTCGAAGATGTCACGGAGCTGCTCCTCGCTCTCGCCGTAGTACTTCGACATGATCTCCGGGCCGGAGATGGTCGTGAAGTACGCGTCGATCTCGTTGGCGACGGCCTTGGCCATCAGCGTCTTCCCGGTGCCGGGCGGGCCGTGCAGCAGGACGCCCTTCGGCGGTTCGATGCCGAGCTGCTGGAAGAGCTCGGGGTGGCGCATCGGCAGCTCGATCATCTCGCGGACCTGCTCGAGTTCGCCGTCGAGGCCGCCGATGTCCTCGTAGGTGACGTCGGGGGTCTCCGGTCCCTCGGCGGTCTCGCCGCCGCGGATCTGCTCGGCAGGTTTCTCGCTGACCTGAATCTCCGTGGAGTCGGTGACGACGACGGTCCCGGAGGGTTCGGTCTCGGCGATCTTCAGCGGGATCTTCTGGCCGGACATCGACGAGAGTGGGCCGAGGCCGAAGCTCACGGGGACGGTCTGGCCCTGGGTGACGGCCTGGCCGCTGAGGTTGTTGCGGATCATCGGCCCGACGTTCCCCCGAACGCGGAGGTTCTGGGGCAAGGCGACGGTGACGTGGGTCGCCGGGTTCACGTCGGCCTTCTCGACGGAGACGCTGTCGTCGATGCCGACACCGGCCTCCTGGCGGAGCTGGCCGTCGATGCGGACGATGCCGTTGCCGGTGTCCTCGGGGTACCCGGGCCAGACCCGCGCGACCGCGCGGTTCCCCTGGCGCCCCTCGAGGACGATGTAATCGCCGTTCTCGAGGCCCATCTCGTCCATCGCACCGCGGTCGATGGCTGCCAGGCCGCGACCGGCGTCCTTCTGCTTGAGTGGTTTGACGGTGAGTTTCATCGAATCTCCTCCTCGGGGTCGGATAGCTCGATGGTGAGGACGCCGTGGTTGATAAACGCTCGTGCGTCCACACCGGCCGGGAGCGCCTGTTCGTACTGGTCGTCGCCCGCCACGACGATGATCGTACCGTCGACGATGTCGACACTGGCGTCGTCGACGGGTCCCACGTCCGCCGCGAACACGACGTGGTCGTCGTACTCGAACCGACGGAAGGGGGCGTCGCCGAACAACGTACGTTCTGAATTCATCCTAACACAAGGTAAGTTAGACAACTATTTAAAGATTTCGCAAAAATACGCAACACGGCAGCGGGGTGGTGCTAATCGATTGAATGCGGTTCACACTCGTTCCGTGCAGCGGGACACCGCATTTATTCCCGGCGCTCGCGTGGATACCGTTACATGGAGACCACGGCGCACGACGGACGAGAGACGGCGTATCGTCACACCCGCCCGGAAGCGGACGGTCACACCGCGCTGTACGTCCACGGGAGCGGCGCGACACACGCCGTCTGGGGCCATCAGTACGGCCCGTCGGGGCCGACGCACCCGGCGGCGGCGCTCGACCTGAGCGGCCACGGGGAGTCCGACGACGTCGACGCCGGCCCGGCGGGCGCTATCGACGCGTACACCGCCGACGTGGCGGCCGTCGCCCGGGCCGTCGACGCGGACGTCCTGGTCGGCAACTCGCTGGGTGGCGCCGTCGTCCAGCGCGCCGCCACCGAGTTGGACCTCGCCCTCTCGGCACTCGTGCTGCTCGGCACCGGGCCGACCCTCCCGGTTTTCGAGGGCCTGCGGGAGTGGCTGGAATCGGACTTCGACCGGGCCGTCGAGTTCCTCCACGGCCGGGACCGCCTGTTCCACGACACCGGCGCCGACACGCTCGCCCGGTCCCGGTCCCAGATGCGCGCCGTGGGTCAGCGGGTCACCCGCCGGGACTTCCTGGCCTGTCACGGCTTCGACGGACGGGACCGGCTGACCGACATCGACCTGCCGACCCTCGCGGTCTGTGGCGAACACGACAGACTGACCCCGCGCGCGTATCACGAGGACCTCGCCGCGTCGATATCGCGGGGCGAGTTCGCACTGGTGCCCGACGCGGCCCACCTCGCGATGGTCGAGCACCCCGCCGCGTTCAACGAGGCGGTCGAATCGTTCCTGGATTCACTCGCCTGATGCCTCGGTCCCCTCCCAGTAGTAGCGCGGACCGAGTGTGAGAAAGAGCAGCGCCACGACGAGCATCACCCGGGGCCCCAGCCGACCAAGCGCCGTCGGTGCGACGACGGAGATCGAGAGGACGGCGCCCATCGGTATCGCCGTCCTGGCGCCCGGTTTGGGGAAGTCGAAGGGGGCGACCATCAGAAGCGAGAGGACGACGGCGCCGGCGGCGAGGACGAGCGGGTTCGTGATCCCGGAGAGGTAGGCCGTCGCGAGGATGATGACGCCCAGCGTGTTTGGGATGCCGGGTCGGGCGTCGACGCCTTCGATGTAGGTCGTGTAGAACGCGGTTCGGACGACCGAGAAGACGGCATAGACTGCGGCGAGTAGCGTGATGCCGACGACGACGACCGGCGACGCCTCGCCGACGCTGCCGTAGGCTCCTGTCAGCGCGACGAAAAGGAACAGGCTCGGCGTCGCCCCGAAGGAGATGACGTCCGTGATGGAGTCGAGCAGAGGACCGACCGCCGAACTGTCGCCCTCGCGGGCGACGATGCCGTCGACGGCATCCAGGATTATCGCGAGGAGCATGAGTCGAGCCGCGAGCTGGAGGTCGGTGTAGGCCACCGCGCCCGCGGCGAATCCGACCACCGCGTTGGCGAGCGTGACCGTGTCGGCGACACTGAGCCGTCGGCGCACGTCGAAGCCCATGCGTGTCCGGTCGGCAACCGCCCACAAGAAGGACTCGGAACGGCGCTGGCTCACTCCTCGGGCAGGTCGTAGCCGACGACGAAGCGAGCGGCGGTGGCGAGCGTCCCCACTATCAGGAGGTACAGTTGCCAGCCGCCGCGCGCGACGGGGAACACGCGGTCGACGACCTCCGGCTGTTCCTCGGCGCCCGGATTGGGGTCGATACCCGTGCTCATCTGGACCTCGCTCGTGTTGCCGATAGACGGGAGGGTTGGTACGCCGCCACCGCCGCCACCGCCACCGCCACCGCCGCCACTCTCCGACGCGGGTGGGCTTGTCTCGACGAACGTCTGGACGATGCCGCGCTGGGTCGACAGCTCCAGTCGCCCGCGAATCTGGTAGAACTGGTCGTGCAGCGGCCACAGCAGGTTCGCGCCGCCGCCGACGGCGTCCAGCAGGACGTGCGCGACGGCGTAGACGAAGACGCAGAACCAGGCGACGCGGACCCCGTAGGCCCCCCACCGGTCCCTGACGAACGACTCCTCACGCACGTAGAGGTCGACGGCGAGGACTGCCGCCGCGACGGCGGGAATCACGAGGTTCGTCGTCGCCGTTCGATGGCCCGCCGTCGAGAACAGCGCGATGAACGCGTCGACGTCGGGAATCGTCACCACGGCGAGCGACACCAGGAGCGACCGCCGGTCGAACGCCGCCCCGAGCAACGTCGCCGCGAGCAGTCCGACCAGCGCGTAGTGGACCACCAGCGAGGGCATACGTTGTCACTCGTCACGGACGAGATGAGTGTTGTGGTCGATCCGGCCTGTCTCGCTGGCCTCGCGGACGCCGCCGGGGCCATCGCTTCGCGATGGGTCTCGGTGCGCAGCGGCGGGCGCCTTCAGACGTACCGGGCGACGAGTTCACGCAGGGTCGACTCGTCGCGCATCCCGACCAGGCGCTCTACCTGGTCACCGTCGTCGTAGAGCAGGACCGTCGGGATGCCATGGACGTCGAGCGCCTGGGCCAGCTGCTGGCGTTGGTCGACGTCGACCGTCGCCACGACGGCCGGCGTCTCGGCGGCGAGCGCCGCCACGACTGGTTCGAGCATCTTGCAGGGGCCACACCAGTCGGCATACAGGTCCACGAGGACGGGGTCGTGGTCGGCGACCAGCGACTCGAAGTGCGCTGTGCTCTCGACGTGGATCGGTGCGTCGACCGACTGCGGTTCCGGGTCCGGGACGTCGTCGTCCGTATTCGAGCCTGCGTCACGCATACCAGCAGAGAGGGGCAGTACGGGTTTAGCCGGTCTGTCTCTGTGCTCCCGTGGTGCACGACCGCGGGAGTTACTTCTCTACGAGTTCGAGGGCTCTGCGCCGCAGGCCCACGTTCATCTGCTCGAAGCCCCGCCGCATCCGCCGCTCTAACCGGTTCACGACCGGGGTGGCGAACCGGCCGTCGATTCGCTCGTGCTGGGTGAACCGCGTGCCCGCGCCGCCCTCGAGCGGTTCGAGCAGGAAGGCGTGCTCGGCGGCGTGGCCGAACAGCGACGTGCGCCAGCGCACCTCTGTCCCGGGGACCACCGAGAGAATCGTTGGGGAAAACGCAACGGTCGGGAGTCCGGGTATCGACAGGCGAGCGGTCACCGTCTCCCGTTCGGTCAGGTCCCCGCGTACACGGAGGAGCGTGTTCCACCGAGGGTACGCCTCGACGTCGGTCAGCACCTCCCAGACCGTCGCCGGCGGTGCCGAAACGTCGATGGACGCTGCGATCACGGGCATCGCGCCCGGCTAGGGACTCTCGATTCAAAAGGCTCCCGTGGGTCGTGTTGTCACGTGCCTCTCTGGGCGGCCGCCGGAACGTGCTAGTCGCCGAAGAAGTTTTAAGACCCGTCCGTCCGACCTCATCCTATGGACCCGGAGAGCGTTCCACAGGAGATAACGACACTCGTCGGGCGCGAGGTGTACTCGAACAATGGCGTCTTCGTCGGCGAAGTCGAGGACCTCCGCCTCGACCTGGACCGCCAGGAAGTCACCGGCCTCGCCCTGCACCAGGTCAACACCGAGCTGTTCGACCAGGAGGTCCGAACCGCACGCGGCATCATCCTCCCGTACCGGTGGGTACAGGCCGTCGGCGACGTCATCATCGTCAACGACATCGTCGAGCGCCTGCGCAACCCCGACGACGAAGAAGAGGAAGTCCCGGCCTAGTTGCCGTTCCCGTTCTCGCTCGAGCTGTCGACGCCCATCGCCTGGAACAGTTTCTGCTTGACTGCTGACTCCGTCAGCTCCAGCAGCGTGTCGCGGTTCCCGTCGCTCGTATCGAGGCCCGTGAAGATGCCCAGGGGGATCTCGACGCTCGCGTCCGTCGAGTGGCCGGCCGTCTTGCCCATCTCGCCGAAAGCGTCCCCAAGGACCTTGCCGATGTTCATGCGGATGTCCTTCGAGCGCGCGGCCAGGTAGATGGTGTCGTCGGCGATGGCAAACACCGCCGTCGTCGTGATGCCCTCCAGGTTGAGGAGGTGCTGGGCCGCCTGCGAGAGGGCGTCCCGGTCGCGGATGAACCCCGCGTTCGAGACGAGGTGACTGCCCTGGACCTCCCGGTTCCGGATGGCCTCTGCCAGCACGTCGAGCGTCTCGGGGCTCATCGAGGGCGACTCGACCTGTTCTAGGGTATCGTGGTCGGCAAACGGGTAGAGGTACGCCGCCGCGGTCAGGTCCGCGGGGGTCGTGTCGCGTTTGAAATCGAGCGTCTCCGCGCGAATCCCGTAGAGCAGTGCCGTCGCAACCGTCTCGTTCAGGTTCAGGTCCAGTTCCTGGATGTACTTCGTGAGGATGGTCGACGTCGCCGAGACGTTCGGCCGGATGTCCGAGAACGTCGCGTCGTGGTCGTCCTCGTGCTCGTAGTGGTCGATGATGATGTCGATGTCCTCGATGCTCGGTTCGCCGCCCTTCGCGACGTCGACGAGCGCGAAGGTGTCGTACTCGCTCAGGTCCACGTCTTCCCGCGCAGCGAGTTCGATGCCCAGCAGGTTGACGAACGCGCGGTTCTCCTGGCGGCCGATCTCCCCCTCGTAGACGATGTCGGCCTCGACGTCACGGCTCCGGGCGATGGCCCTGAGCGCCGCCGCGGACGCGATGGAGTCCGGGTCGGGCGAGCGCTGGACGAGAATCGCCATCCGTTCTTCCGTGCCGTCGATGACGTCGCCCAGCTGGGTCGCCTTGTATTCGAGTTCGCCCGTCTCCAGTGCTCGCAGGGCCGAGTCGGCGATGACCGCCGAGGGGTTGATGACGACGTCGGCACCCAGGTCGGCCAATTCGTCGGCCGAGACGGGGTCGTCCGCCCGGGCGACGATGAACTGGTCGCCGCCGGCCTCGCGGATGTTCAGTACGGCCTCGGCGTTTGCCTCGACGTCCGGCGACATGATGAGCACGACGTCGCGGTCGCTGACCGTCTCGACGATGTGCTCCTCGGCGATATCCGCCTGCTGTGCGTTCAGGTCCTGGTCCCGCAGGGCCTCGACGCGGCCCTCGTCGGCGTCGAGGATGAGGACGTCCTTGCCTTCCTCGACGAGCTCCTCCGCCACGGCGTGGCCGACGCTCCCACACCCGAGGATGGCGTAGGTAGACATCGAGGCCATCGTGATGCCGCTGGCTGCACTCATTGACTGTCACGTACGGACGGACGCACTTATATTACACCGTATCAGTCCGGAGACAGCACACGCGACAACGGTCTGGAACGGTGACCCGTCCCCGACCGAGAACGGATAGACCACGCCCGCCGTCACCGGATTCCACCGGCCGCTGCGGGTTCGAAAGGAAACGTATTTACAACCCCCTCCGTAACGATGAGTTGCTGGGCCGGTAGCTCAGTCTGGCAGAGCGACGGCCTCTTAAGCCGTCGGTCGAGGGTTCAAATCCCTTCCGGCCCGTCTTCTGCTCCGAACCTTTCGTGAGGAGCGACGCGTCTACGAAGGATTTGAACCCCGGCAGTCGCAGCGGGAGTGTAGCGAGCGACCGTCTGCCGCCGGTTCAACTCCCGTCCGGCCCGTTCCCTTGCGAACCATTCATGAGGAGCGACGTGGCTACGGAGGGGCGAACCACGCGAGACGACTGGTGGAGCCTCGCAGTCGGGTTCTCATTTCCCCCGTCCGCTTTCTCGGCGCGGCTTCTCTCGACCGTACAGTGACCTGAGTGGCGAGCGACTTCCTCTCTGGACTGCGCTCCGTGTCCTATCAGACAGAAGGTATATATCTGACCCGGGAGACCCCTCGACCATGCCGCCCCTCCCACTGCTGCAGATACCCGGTGCCATCGAGCTGTTCATCGTCTTGTTCATCTTTCTCGTCGGCCTCGCGATACTGGTCGGCGCGAGCTACTGGGTGTACTCCGACGCGTCGAAGCGCGGCAACGACAACGCCGTCATCTGGGCTATCGCGACAGGCTTTGGCTTCTTCCTCGGTCTGCTGCCGGGCCTGCTGGTCATCATCCTGTACGTCGCCATCGGCCGCAACTGACCGCCGCTGGAACCCAGCCTACAGGGACTTACCCATCTCGACGTGCGGGATGCCGGCCTCCTCGAACTCCTCGCCGACTGTCTCGTAGCCCAGGTCGGTGTAGAACTCCTCGACGCGGCGCTGGGCGTGGACCAGTGCCGACCTCGCGCCGCGCTCTCTCGCGTCCTGTTCGGCGGCGTCCATCACCCGCTCGCCCAGCCCCTCGCCACGGTAGGCGTCGAGGACCGCGACCCGTTCGACCTTCACCGTCGTCTCGTCGACGAACCGGGTCCGCGCCGTCGCGACCGGGTCGCCGTCGTCGGTGACGAGGAAGTGCCTGGCAGCCTCGTCCTTGTCGTCCATCTCGATGCGCTCGGGGACGCCCTGCTCTTCGATGAACACCGTCCGGCGGACCGCTCGGGCCCGGTCGCCGAGTTCATCGTCGGGACCGCTGTGGAGGACGTAGGATGACACGCGCTCACTTCGCACACCGGGACACTGTATCTTGCGTTAGGGGGGCGGGCCCAGCACCCGAGAACGCCCGTAACTGTCAACAGCGTTCGTGTCGAATCTCCACGTGTATGCAACTCGACCACGTCACCGACCACGAGCACGAACTGTCGGCCGAGTACCTCTACCCGGCCGATGCCGCGGTGCTCGACGTCGCCGAACGCGACGGTGCCCTCGACGTAACCGTGGCCGTCCCGTGTCCCAGCTGTAGCGAGACGCTCGCGCTGACGGCGACAGTCGAGGCCGTCGAGGAAGCGGACGTGACGCTGCCCCTCGACGAGGAGTACTACGACTGAACGACGGGGTCGAGCGATTCCTGCCCGCGGTTAGCTGTCCGGGCTGTAGTTGGGCGCTTCGTCCGTGATCATCACGTCGTGTGGGTGGCTCTCCTGCTGGCCGGCCGCGGAGACGCGGACGAACTCGGCGCGTTCCTTGAACTCGGGGATGGTCTCGGCGCCGACGTAGCCCATGCCGGACTGCATCCCGCCGACGAGCTGGTGGAGTTCGGAGGCGAGCGAGCCCTTGTACGGCGTCGCGGCCTCGACGCCCTCGGGGACGTACTCCTCGTTTTCCTCGTCGTCCTTCAGGTAGCGCTCGCCGCCACCTTCGTTCATCGCGCCGACGCTGCCCATCCCGCGGTACTGCTTGTACTTCTTGCCGTTCATCGTGATGACGCGGCCCGGGGCCTCGTCGGTCCCGGCGAAGTACGAGCCGAGCATGACGGCGTCGGCGCCGGCGGCGATGGCCTTGATGGCGTCACCGGAGTACCGGATGCCGCCGTCGGCGATGACGGGCACGTCGTGCTGGCTGGCGACGTCGGCGACCTGCGCGACGGCCGTGATCTGGGGCATCCCGGCCCCGGTGACCACGCGGGTGGTGCAGATAGAGCCCGGGCCGATGCCGACCTTCACGCCGTCGGCGAAGTCCACGACGGCCTCGGCGGCCTCGCGGGTGCCGATGTTGCCGACCACGACGTCGGCGTCGACCTCGGCCTTGATATCGCGGGCGCTGTCGATGACGTTGGCGTTGTGCGCGTGAGCGCAGTCGATAAAGAGGATGTCGACGCCGGCTTCGTCGGCGGCCTGGGCACGGTCTACCTCGAACGGGCCGACGGCCGCGCCACAGCGAAGACTGCCGTCCTCGGCGCGGGCCGCCTCGTCGTACTCGCGGCGCTGGAGGATCCCCTGCATCGTCACGAGACCGACGAGCCGATTCTCGTCGTCCACGATGGGGACGCGTTCGATCTTGTGGTCGTACATGAGCTCGAGTGCCTCGCGCGGGCTGACGTCTTCGGGTGCGGTGACGACCTCGTCGGTCATCGCGTCGCTGACGGCGTCGTCCTCGCCGACCTCGAGGTACGGGCGGATGTCCGTCCCGGAGATGATGCCCAGCACCTCGTCGGTCGCCTCGTCGACGACCGGGGCTCCGGAGACGCCCTCCCGCTCCATCATCTCGTCGACCTCGCGGACGGTCTGGTCGGGCCGTGCGGTGACGACGTTGCGGATGATGAGTTCGTCGGCGCGCTTGACGCGCTCTATCTCGGCGACCATCTCCGGGACGTCCATGTTGCGGTGGAGCACACCCAGGCCGCCCTGCCGGGCCATCGCGATGGCCATGTCGCCCTCGGTGACGGTGTCCATCGCGGCGGTGAGGACCGGCTTCTGGAGTTTGACCGATTTGGTCACTCGCGTCGTCGTATCGGCCTCGTCGGGTTCGACGCGGGACTCCTTCGGTCGAAGCAGTACGTCGTCGAAGGTCAGCGCCTCCGGAACGCGGAGTTTCTCCGAAAAGGGCTCGGAATCGTTCGCCATGTAAACCGTCCAGTATCGCCGGTAAAAAACGTTGCGAGAGTAACCGGGACTGGCGGACGGTCACACACTCACACGCACCCCCCGTCCAGATTTCGAGCCGCTGGTGGGACACACGTTCACTTGTGTACGGTTACCGTGGAACTCTCGTGGTGTATGCGGCCGAATATCACACAACGCTTATACTAATATCAACGTTAGTTACAGATATGCATTCGACCGAACCCACCCGCGCGGGCACTGCCCGACCACAGACGCTCTCTCCGGAGACCGTCACGACATTTTCGGTGGGCTTCGGGAAAGGCAACTGGCTGTCCCCCTCATCGAGCCAGTCCAGTGCCGTAGCCGCCCGACGGGAGTTGGGGTATCCCCGGCCGTAGGACTCGATGAGTAGCTCCAGACACCCGGTCGCACTCGACGTCGAGCGGCAGGTCGGTCGTGGCGGGCGACTCCTCGCCACCGTCATGGGCCTCCCACTGGTCGACGGCATCTTCCCGGCGCTCGTCCTCGCTGGCGCGCTCTCGACGGCCACTGGCATGCTCGAGGTGGGCCTGCTCGTCTTCGGCGGGTCCGCGATGGTCGCCGTCGTCCTCGCGGAACTCGACGGCACGCCACGCGAGCAAGCGAGAGTCGTGCTCCTCATCGGCGCCGTGTTGCTCCCGCTCGCGGTCCTCGAGGCCGCCCTGGCCCCGACCCTCGCCGCCGTCGTCGATCTCGCGACGTTCGAGCGGTTCGCCGGCATCGTCATCCTGGCCGTCGCAGCCCAGACCGCGAGCGCCCGCGTCGGCGAGTATCTGCCCCGGCCGGCCGTCATCGTCGGCCTCGGTCTGCTCGCGAGCGTCGATCCGGCGGGCGCGCGACTCGTGGTCGATGCCAACACGGAGCTGATGGCTCGCGCGGCCGCCACCGCCGGCATCGGCGTCGGGTTCGCCCTCGCTGTCGCACTCACGAGCCCGTGGCTCCGCAACGCCGTCGACATCGACCGGTTCCGCTTCGGGAGCGCCGTCGCCCTGGGCGTCCTGGCACTGTCGGTGCTCGGCGTGATGCCGACGACCGCGCCCGTCGCCCTGGCGGTGCTCGCCGTGACTGCGCTGCTCTCGTTCGACCCACAGGAGGTCCGCGAGCGCCACACGGAGTACCGACCGGACCACGTCGACCTCACCGCCGCCTTCGCCGACGGCGGAGCCTCCCAGGGCGTCGCCGGCAGCGAGGGGACCGATGCAGGTGCCGCGGTCGACTACGACCCCGACGAGGAACGCGCGCCCTGGCTCTGAGAACGGGAACATTTAGGCCGGTCCCGCTCCGGTGTCCGGTATGGCAGACAACCGCGTCGTCCAGGGGCGGATGCAGACCCCCCAGAGCCTCGCCGAACTCATCGAGGGCGAGAGCGTGATGGACGCTGAACCGATCGAAGACGCCGACCGGGCGTGTCCCGAGTGCGGCGAGAACGTCCTCTCCGTGGGCTACATGCCCTCTGCGCTCGAGTTCGTCACTGGCTACAAGTGCCAGGAGTGCGACTGGGCCGAGACCGACCGCGAGTGACCGTCGTCGTCCAATCGAAATCCCTTTAATGCAACTGGGGTAAGGCAGGAGTGCGGGGTCGTGGCCTAGTCCGGGAAGGCGGCTGACTCCAGAGGCCACGTGCCTGGGACGAGACTCTAGGGCTGATATACTGAGCGGCCGGCTGATCACCGGTTCGCGACGATGACCCTCTGGAGTTCCGAGGCACAGGACGGAGATATCAGCCGATCGGGGGTTCAAATCCCTCCGACCCCATTCCACTCCTTTCAGTCGTGAATCACATCATCGACGAGGATGCACCAGACGACGTCGTCCAGACGGTGGCGACGGTCCAGTTCGTGGCGTTCTCGACTTCGCCGTCGATACGCGGGAAGAGCGTGTACCGGTCAGCGTCGATCTTGACGAGGCACGCTTCCTCTCGGAACTCCGTCAGACTCTCAATGACGATGGTCTCCTCGGAGAACACACCGACGTGACAGATGCTCCGAGAACGCACGTATGGGCTCTACTGGTAATCCGTATAACTCCCCTATTCCGACTTGGAAACGCCAACAGTTAATACCGGCACGGGCGACCTCTGAACGACTTTTTGTGCCGTACTACCGAGCATGTTCTTTTCGTACTCATCCGCTTGTGTCCCCATCGTGACCAGGTCGATATCGGCGTCAGTAACGTATGACACGATGACGTCTGCTGGTTTCCCTCGCAACACTGCCATTGAGACGTCGATTCCCTCCTTCTTTAGCGTCTCTTTGACGACCGACGTGGCTTCTTCTCCCTCGGCCTTCAAATTCTCCAGAACCTCCTCCTGCATTTCATCGTTCATCGACAGGAATGCGCGATCGTCGACGACGTACAAGGCGTGGACGGTGACGTCTCGACCGTCGGCGATGTCGATTGTATGTTCCAACACCGTATCAACGAAATCGCTGCCGTCCGTCGGGACGAGAATATTGCTATACATCGTCCGTATTGATCACGTTAGATCACACAGTGTTTTCGATTCCGATCGAACGTACGTCGATAGAGAGAGTATTTGTTGGTTAATATATTTGTCTGAGTACGGCATTAACAGTCCCAATGACAATACAACGATACTAGCTAATTTAACCGATGCCGACTTGCGAAACAGGTCGTTAGTCCGGGTTTCAGACGGAGAGTAGCGATCTACCCACTCAATTGGCGTGCGTTGTAGACAGTAGTGGTTCTGTAAGTGTGAATTCGCAGGGAGGACCGGGGATACTCGGATGACGAATCAGTACCAGATGTGTCCCAATATTTTATCTATCAAACACCGCATACCTCATTTATGAATCACCATCGATTCGTCCCGCTGGCGTTGGCTATCGCTGGGTTTGCGGCCATCGGGATCGGCGTCTCTCAGGGGTTGATCCACGTCGCACCGGGATACGAAGGGACCATTATGTCCGGCTGGGATGGAAGCCTGAATCATGAAGAGGTGCTGCTCGTTCAGTTGGGGGCGCTTGGTGTCGGGAGTGTGGTCGCCGGACTTCGTTGGAAACGCCTGTCGAGTATCTCGGTCGTCGTGGGCGGAATCGTGCTGTTCTACGCAGTTCGGGCGGTATTCAATCTGGTTCAGTCCCCGAGGCCGCTCTACCGAGAGTTCTCCATGCAGCGCGCTGGATTCGAGGGCGATACCGTCATGTTCGTTCTCGGTGCAGAGCCGTTCTTGCTTGCCGCCGGTGGTCTGTTGCTCGTCGGCGCGGGTCTCGCACCGTTCACGTCTCGACTCTTCAATCGGGGCGGTGAGGTGGCGACACGCCGACGTCGTGGGGATACGGACCGTCACAGTCGCCACTTCCGTCGAGAAAGCTGACAACAGTCGTCTGCTGACTACATCGTCTCGACTGACCGGATCGCGACTCCTGTGTGAAGTCGTTACTGCAGATTCGCTTCGTTTTGGTGGTAGCCGAGAGAAGAGACTACTTAGTAGGTGTTCGTCTCAAATATTTATCGGCACACCGGCCAGCTGTTCGGCCGAGCGTGGTCAGGCCGACAAGTAGACCCGCGCACAAACAGATTACTGCGAGGTCGGATCCAACTGGGTTGTAGAGGAGCCATCCCGTTACGATATTCAGCAGAATCAAAACGAACGGGTAGAGTGTTTGGAGCGGACTCATTGTTCTTGAATGGGCGTAGTCGCGGAGTAAATAAAGAATCACCTAAGACACAAAATCAATTTGTAGCCTTTGCAGGCAGTATACTGAGCCCTTCGGCTGCTTCGTTCGTCGCTGAAGATTTGCAACTTCAAGACTACAGACGGACTGATTCGTTCCCGGAGACGCGAGATTCGAGTGATAGAGCGACCCGGTATCGGCACGATTTCGCGTTTTTGTAAAAACGTGCAACTGTTCTCCCGGGCATGAGGTGAGTATTAATTCAAAGAACTAGTCCGAAACAAAGACTGTCAGCAGGGAATCTCGGATCGGTGCCAATATATCAATCCCTCATCGGTTCGTCTGTGCCCAGTTCGTCGGGAGCTTGAAGAGATCAGTATCCAGCGCTTCAATCCCACAGGTGTTCGTCTGAGGCTGGTCGAATGGTTAGTATACCAATAGTTATTTAAACTCAAGTTGTGTCAATTACATATACGAGTCACCCGGCAACGGGTGAATCGACAACTTATGACCCGTGATACCAACCAGGTTCGACGACGGACAGTTCTGCAAGCACTCGGCGGCACGATCGTTGCAAGTACTGCGTATAGTGGCCTTGCCGGTGCAAGCCAGCACTGTGATGCGATTGTAAGTGATGGTGATTCTATCCAGGCGGCGATCAACAGTGCGGACTCCGATGACACGATTTGCGTCGAAGCAGGCACCTACAACGAGGATATCACGGTCAACGTGAGCGGTCTCACCCTTGCGGGCCCCAACAGTGGGACACCTGGCGATGGCGACCGTGGTGACGAGGCAACCGTCGGAGGGCAGGTAGTTCTCTCTGCCGATGAGACTGTGCTGGACGGATTTGAGGTGACACCACCGGCAGCAGAAAGCACTCAGACCTCTGAGGCTGTCAGAGCCAGCAACGCGCCTGACGACGTCGTTATCGAGAACAACATCGTGCGTGACTTCGAGCGGGATGATCCCGGTGGCGGGTTCTACGGTGTCGATGGGATCAACATCTTCGGTGGCGCCGGAGACGAGGCGGTCGAGGCTCCGACTGTACGCCAGAATCTGGTGCGGAACCTGCGCAACGAGGACGTCGGGGGCGCTGCCGCCATCAGTATCCAGGGGAACGTTACCGGGGCTGTCGTCGAGGACAACGTCACGAGGGACATCGCCGAGGAGGTGACTGCCTACGGATTCGGTGTCGTGATTCGAGGTACTGGGAACCACGGTAAAGTGCCCGAAGACGTCGACGTGCGTGGGAACGAGTTGGCGAGGGTGTTGTCGGATCCGGACTCGGACTTCGACGGCGTCGGGTTTGAGGTCGAAGCCGATGGGACCGGATATCTCGCGACCGAGAACGTGATTGCAGACAACAATTTGGGAATCGAAGTCAAGGTTGCGGCCGACGAGACTACCGTCGACTTCAACGATATCGCCGGGAATACGCGCCTAGGGGCATTCAACAGGGACGATGGCACGCTTGATGCGACCGACAATTGGTGGGGGCATGCCAGTGGACCAGGCGGACCCGATGGTCGGCGGAATCCCGCTGATCGAGAAGTGGGGCGGGGAGACGATATCGAAGGCGACATCGCCTTCGAGCCGTGGCTGCGCCGGTCAATCGAGAACCCCTCTCGGTGATGCGATCCGGGTGTGGGAAGTCGGTAGCGCCGCCAGACTATTCGAAATATATTCTTTCGTGCTACTGCAAGTTCGCCGAGCGATTCTACGGATCGTTCCAACCGGAGGCAACCCTGAAACGATGAAACTACTGTCGTCACCAGTTGCTCAGAAAGTAGATCGTGGGCTACTCTCTACTTTCACTTCCACTCTACATCCATGGCTGCGTCCTTTTCATTACCACTTGCTCTGTCCGTCTATGGGGACGACCGACGACGACAGGACGGTCCACAAACGGACCGAAC
Organism: Haloarcula halobia; assembly: GCF_029338255.1. Classification (NCBI taxonomy): domain Archaea; kingdom Methanobacteriati; phylum Methanobacteriota; class Halobacteria; order Halobacteriales; family Haloarculaceae; genus Haloarcula; species Haloarcula halobia. The sequence goes on along the minus strand of NZ_CP119787.1, from coordinate 2,193,414 downwards.
TCCACACGCACCACGAGCACTGGACCACGTTCGTACTCAAGGAGCGGGACGACGGTGGCTGGCTCGCCACGCAGGGCGGCGCCGCTGTCGAAGGTCACGGTGAGACGGCCGCTGCAGCCGCAGCCGAGTACTGCCAGAAGATCTCGGAGGCGGGCGATGAGTAAGGCATCTCGCAGTACGATTGCGATCGAGTATCGGTGTCGGGCCTGTGGATACCCCTTCACGGATACGCTTTCAGGGGTCGTCGCTTGCCCGCGCTGCCAGTCAATCGCCGACCACGAACAGGTGGGCCATGCACTCGAATGAGCGCACGTCTCTGACGAACACAGACCAAGCAATCCAGGATCGGATTGCACTGGGGTGGCGGATACGGTGCCCGAAGGGACACACTCGCCTCGTGGACAATGACGGTCCGTCGGTCTATTGCAAGGCCTGCAACGAAGGCCACCGGTACGACGACCTCGTCGACGCTCGCGAGGTCGGTGTTGGCGCCGATCTCCGGACCGAGGGCACGCCAACGTCGATGTATATCGAGGAACTTCGTGAGAGTGACGAGCAGTTCATCGCCGTCCTCGACGAGGTCGCTGTCCTGGATGAAGAGTCGTTGCTTGCACTCTATGAAGTCCCGAATGTCTCGCTCATCTGCATCACTATCGACGAGCACCTCGTGCACTTTTTCGAGGTGTTGCGGGAGTCGCCGGAGGAACTGGTGGAGTGGTTATCGACGGTGCCGTACTCGCGGGTACATGAACAACGGCACGAGCGGTCAGCCAAGGAGACGCAGGAGCATCCGTTGGTGAATCTCGATCCCAGAGACGTGGCTCGACAGGTGGATCCTGCTATCGGGAACCCCACCGGTTCCTTTCGAGACCCGCCGAACGGAGCGGGGGTCGAACTGTAGTGTCCTCTAACGAAATAAGCCCAAATAGACTACGTACCACTCAATAGCATCAACGAACTGGATGATAGGATGTCTCGACAATCCGGAGTAGACAGTCACGCAACGGGCCTCAGACCCACTGTGAGGAAAGCATCAGGGGGAGTTCTGACGCTGTTGATGATATCGGCCCCAGTACTGATATCGAGCGGGAGCCGATCAGGGATTAATCGTCGGTCGGAGCAAACCCAGCCGAGCCACCCCCAGTAGCGTTAGCAGACTGGGTGACTGATTTGTAGAACATGATAAGCATCGATACAATCAGGGCAGTGCCCCAGAGGAATCCTGTCGGCATCAGGAACCCGAGGCCAAATCCCTCACCGAGCCACACAATCCCCGGAATACCCCACTGACCGGCGATAAACAGACCAGTGACTGCAGTTCGAAGCGTGCCAGTAATGCCTAACGCCGGGACCGCGAATCCCATGACGATCGCAAGGATTGACAAGACTCCCAGGTGGGCGTGCCCACCGATCATCCACGGTGGAACCCCGTTCCCACCTGCCAGGAGAACGAACTGATGCATCCCGACGACCATCATCACGGCCAATCCAAGGAATCCTGAGCCTTTGAGTGCACGTGTCATACGTGACACCACAACGGACCAATCCATCTCACATAAAAATTACCTTTCGTTGGATGCTTGAGATAAGGGTATCGGCCACAGGATTAACCATACTACTCTGTAACGTTCAGATATGAGAGAATTAGAGACAGACGAGATCGACGAGATGCTCATTCGGAACGGGGTTGGCGTACTCGCGATGGTCGACGGAGACATCCCATACGCCATTCCGATATCATTTGGATATGACGTATCGCAACCGATCTTCCCGATGCAGTGGGGTGGCGGGTACGAAGGCAGGAAAACTGCGGTCATTGATGACAATCCGAATGTTTGCCTCACCGTCTACGAGCAGGATACCGATGATGACTCCATCTGGCGGAGTGTCGTTATCACGGGCGAGATATACGAGATCGACACCGAAGACGAAGAGAAAGCCTACGCAAGTTTGGCTGCAAACGCGGAGTTCCCACCGGATTTCGGCATCTGGGGAGTTCCGTTCGAAGAGGTCGAGTTTCGCCTCTTCGGGTTACACCCGGAAGATCGTACAGGCCGTGAATTCTCCACCGAGTACGGTGGTTGGAATACCTGAGACCTCCTTGCTATGCACTCCGATCGACCAACAGCGCTCGGCACTCACACCGGATAGATACATCTCGAGACGTACTCTGTCACCCCCACAGTGATTAAGTCGGGGTCAGCCAAGAAGCATCCATCTCGACAGGCACCAGACAGGACGGTTGGTTGGTGTCGGTCCATCGAGGTGAATCGTTTCCGACCTGTTGCGAGGCGGAGATTTTTTCACACCTTCCCGAGCACATGTGCCATGGCCCTCCAGATTGGCCGTGCAATTAGCAACGGTGTTCGCCGGAGTCTCTCTCCGGTTGGAATCGCACTGATGGCCCTCACCGCCGTCTATGTACTGCTGTTTACCAGCTCGGTGAACACGATTGTCGCCGACCAGCTGCCCCCTGGAGTCCAGCAACAAGGACAGATTGGGTTGACGCTACCCCTCCCGAGTGCTGTGGCAGGAGCGCTCGCGTTCGCGGCCATCGTATTCGGTATGGTGATCTACATCGCCGCCGCACGGGCGTTCACACGGGAGGGGCCCGACAGCGGCACGGTCACCGGATCGCTGTTCACGCGGCGAATCGGTCGGGCGCTGCTGAGTGCTGTCGGTGCGAACATCGTCATCAGCATCGCGACGTTCATCGGGTTCCTCCTGCTGGTTATCCCGGGAATTTTCCTCATGGTGAGTTTCGCGTTCGCCTTGTTCGTGATTGCCGTCGAGGACGCCCGGCTCGTGGCGTCGCTGCGGCGAAGCTGGGGGATCGCACGGGGGAATCGATGGCGGCTCGCGGCGCTGCTGTTGGTCGTGGGCGTCGTGACTGGACTCATCAGTAGTCTCGGGTCGCTTGCCTCGTTCGTGAGTCCGACGCTTGGGCAACTCGTGAGTCTCGTGGTGACCACGCCGCTCGTGATAGTCAGTTTTGCTATCATCGCCGAAGCGTATCTCCAACTGCGAGACGAGGAGTCGGGTGTTCTCGAAGGGTGACTCAGTGGTAAATCAGCATAACCGCCTCAGCAGTGCTGCTGGCAGCCTGGGCTATGGCCGAATGTGAGCACTGTGGGGAAAACGTGGGATGACCCGGATGTCGAGGTCGCCGTCGGTCACTTCGTCGCGGAGCACGGGTTGCTGGGGGACTGTACCGCAGTTCGGATCCCCTCGGTCACACGTGCAGTGATCGATCGGAGGAACGACGGCCTCGTCTGGCAGGGAATCGATGAGTAGTGACCGACTCGTCCGTGTGATGGCTACCGGGACCGACGTCGAGTTGCAGGTCATCGGTGCCGTCGAACCGCTGGCAGCGGCCGTCGAGGGTGAGCGGGATGCAGACGCTAGCGGTCGTTCGGAGGGTCGCGGTCATCTGACAGAAAGATGCTCTGACGGTTCGGGTCGAAATAGACCTCTAACGCCCGGAGCGTGCCGGCGTAGGCAGCTCCCATTACGAAAACGAACCCGATCAGGGCCGGGAGGAGGTACTGGAGGACCATCGTTTGCATGGTGTCACGAGCGGTCGATAAACAACTACCGGTCATCGAGTCCGACCGCCGACCGGTCGGGGGGTGACGGTGCCGAATGCCGGCGACCCAGCAGTCCAGCGACCATCGGGAGCGGTTGCACTGTCCGAAAGCCCGCGACCGATCCGGCGAGGTGCCAGCCCGCTGGCTCGACTGGGACGCCCTCCAGGAGGCGACCCGCGAGGACCTCGGCTGATCGCTGATCGACGGCATCGACCCGCTCGAGGGGGTGCGGATCTGGAAGGTCGTCGAGCGGGAACTGGCGAGCGACCGGTACGAGTCGGCCGTCGACCTCCACGTGCCTCGCGGTCCGATCACGCAGCGCCGCGACCAACGTGAGGAGGCGGGCCTTCCAATCCCCGTTGTACCGGCTAACCCTGATGTACAACTCCCGAATCCACGGCCTCGTCCAAATTATTATACAGACCCGGTTTCCCTTACAGAGCATGGGCACCGACGAGTCGAAGCCGGCTCGACAGTCACACTGGAAACGATGGACCGGTGAGACAGGGCCATTCTATCGCGCCTGTGCCGTCTTTCCGTTCGATACGGTTTCGGACGCCTCGGGCACGTCCTCCGAGAAGAAGCCGGAGATAGAGGTAACCTCCGGGATCACCCGAGACGTTCTCCGGAACCTTCCTGTCGTTCTCCTGGCCGTATTGGCAATCTACGTTCCGACGCTCGCTTTCGGGTTCATCAGAACGGGGCGACTGTCCGTTTCCGTCGGACCGCCGGACCTGGGACCGATCGGGCTCTTGGTTCCCGGAGTCCTGCTCGCAGCAGTCTGGCTGTATCTCATCTACCGTCTCGTCACGTACCCGCTGCGTGGGTCGTCGCTTCACCGGAGTACCGTGTTCTTCGGAACGGCCCTCCCGCTCGGAATCGGTACCGTGTACACGCTGTACGGTGTACTAGCGATGTCCGGTTCGACGGGGAAACCCGCTGTGACCGTTCAGGCCGGCTATTTTTTGTTTGTTCTCGTCGCCGGGCATCTGGTCTACGACGGGCTGGTACTCAAAACGGAGCATCTCCTGAGTCAGCTAGGGGACACGAGCATCGTCAAGCGGGAGGCGTACGACGAATTCTACCGGGAGATGGTGGATACGCTCGGGTACTCGTATGCGGCTGGTCCCATCACGGTCCCGCGGTCCGTCGTGTTCGCACTGGTGGTCGCGCTCGGCCCGCTGCTGTTGCCGTTCACCTTCGACTCGTTTCAGCCGTGGGAGGCGATTTCCTACGTGGCGTACAATCTCGTAACGCTGTTTGTCATCGCCGTGTTCTACGACGTGTTCGTGTTGATCTACTACTTCGTCGAACTTCTCCGGCGGGACGTCCTGCAGTACCAACCGTTCCATCCGGACGAACACGGGGGGTTTCGTGATCTGGGCCGGTTTGCGATGCACGTGAACGCGATCCTATTCGTTTCGGGAATGTACGTCGCGTATCGGTTCTACGCGGAAGGGGTCGTCCGTCTCTCTGGGATCGACGTCTCGTCACCGGTCGCCGCCCTCACGTGGGGCGCATTTTACGTTGGACCGCTCATCGGATATATCGTGTTGACCGCGTTCTGGCTGTATCACTCCTTCCTTCGAATCCATCGGGAAATGAAAAAGGGCAAGCAACAGCAGATTGAGAACAACCAGCGTGGAGACCGGGAAACCGACGGGTCGCGCCCCGACAAGTTCACGGATACACAGAGGGACGCTCAGCCGTGGCAGTCGCTTCAAGGCGCGCCCACTTGGCCGGTCAAACGGCAGAGCCTCGTCGGCGTCGTTATCATCGACACGGTGCCCATCGTGGCGTCGTTCGTTTTGTGAGGCGGCCCGGTGTCTTTCGGTTCCTACCGTCGATAACCCGAATCAGAGAGCACGGTGGTGCTTGCCTGAACGTACACGCTGTATGCAGCAGACCTGTCCTGACAGCAACCAGACAACTCGCTCGTCGACGACCCGGTCCGAGTGCTTGACACGCGAACGGTCGATACGTGTGTCGTCGGGACACGAGAGACAGGCCGCTATGGACTGTTGTGGTCCTCGTGGACAAGTCCCGCCCTGCTAGCGATACGGAAGCAGACGACGGCAAGGGAATCAACGAACGGCTGGATCGTCGTGTCGATTTCCTGGCGACGTATCTCCCGCGAATCGCGCTGCAATTCGGCGACAGTGGGTCAGGTAGTCGACTCTACTGCGGTTCGGAGCCGCCTTTTGACACAGCACTCGGCGTCTGTCGCCGGCGTCGAGTCGAATCCAGTCGTTACGAAGGCTTCGAGGGGTCGTTGACCGACGACACCGTCGGAACGGCTCTCCGAGATGCGGAAATTTTCGAGGCCGACGCCGGCATCGAAGGCCCAAAGCGCCTCTCCCATGACGGCCATCCCGTTCTCGACGATGAAATCGCCGGCCACGCGCCCGACTCATTTCGCGACGCTCGTCGTGACTGCGGCCGCGTCTCTCGTGACACTTCCCTCGGTCGATCTACCGTATCCCGGAGCGTTTCGGCCCGGTGCGACCTCGATCGTGACTGTTGTCGGGGGAGTGTTCCGTGTCGGCAGTGTCGCCACACCAATCGTCGCAATCCTTTCCGCGTTTCCGCCCGACGGGGTCGTCCCGACCTGGCGGGACCGGTCCCGAGCCACGCAAGATGGGCTGGCCAGCATGCCGGATTCGCCGAGACAACCCTCGGCTAGAAACACTCACCCGAATCTGGAACCATCCGGGCTCGTTTGTCGAGAGCGTGCTGGCTGCAGAGAGTGTATTCAGCAAAACTTAGTAATTTGTGCCACTTAGCGTTTCTATGGCCGAAACTACACTCGAGACGATAGACGAATTACTGGAAGGGACGATGGACGACGTGGATGATCCGAATGTGAAGTATAAACTCCGCAGTGCCCGACAACTCCTCCAAGTGATCCGGCAGCGTCACGGTGATCTGGATAAAGCCATCGACGGGGCTGTTGAAGACGAAGACGTATTGAGCAATCTCCGCGACCTCGGCTATATCGACTGATCCATCGACTCCACGACCGCCGCGCGAGATCGGTGCCTCCACCGGTACCGTCTGCGACTGTGGGCCCGCCATGCAGCACGGTCTCGGAGACCTCTTACCGGGTATGGGTGTCACCAATAGCCCAGAGACGAGAAGTCGCGATAGCCGCCCAGTTGATATCATACTGGGAAGCGGCGAGACGAGTGACACCGTCCAATCGCGGTCAAAGGTGCGCCAGCGAGCAGGGAGACGAGTCCACTACTCCGTCTCCGCTATCAGCGTGGTCTCGGCCCTGTCCGCGAAGCAGTTACCACTGTAATCGATCCATCTCGGAGCGAGAATACGCCAGGTGGTAGGTATACGAACTGCCCGATTTCGTCACCGCATCGGCCCTATCAGCCGTCGGTGACAAGTCGATACGCGGTCTGAACGACGACAGGGTTATGAGTGTCTGGAGGGTAGTTGAGGGAATGGAGTCTTCTACTTTCATTACTGAGCGACAGCCGGTTGACGAGGCAATGCTGTGTTGCCCTGACTGCGAGTACGACGGTCGAATCAATGGTGACTGGACCATCCACGTCCGTTCCGATTCTCTCACATACGAGTGTCCGAACTGTGATGCGAGAATCAATTCCCGCCGACAGGGCGGCGAACTGACCGCTGGGAGTGGCGGTTCGCTCCGCTTTGCGGCCGAGAACTAATACCGGCGACCGTACGTTGGTAACGATTCCCGGCACCCGTTGTCGAGCACGCTCTACGGTTACAGCCGGCAGTAACACCCCTACGGATGGAGCACCGGTCCTTGCCCCGGTTTCGGGACGCCCGGTCGCGGCAGACCCGAACTCTGTCGTCGCTCGGGCTACTCACCTGTTGTGTGACCTGGACTGACCGAATCACGACTCGTCATAGAAACCGTTTCCACTGTAATTGACCCATCTCAGCGCGAGCGGGAGAGCGTACGCTGGCCAGCAGGTGCCCGTACACGGCAAGGTTAACCGTCTCAAGCGGGAACTAGTCGTATGATTGAACAGTTTGTCGGTGACGTGATGACACAGTCAGTTCGGACGATTCCGCCAGAAACGACGGCCCGTGACGTCGTGAAGCTGTTCGCAGATCACGGTATCGGATCGGCAGTCGTAGTCGACCCCGAGACGGGCGAGTACAGCGGCATCGTAACTGAAACCGATATCATGCAGCAGGTGGCAGCCGGGGCCGATATTGACTCCGTTAACGTGGCTGGGTTTCTGAGTACGCCACTCGTCACGACCGCAAGCACGGACGACATCCACGTCGCTGCCACACTGATGAAAGAGCACTCGATTCGGCGGCTTCCGGTCACCGACGACGGCGAACTCGTCGGCATCCTCACGACATCTGATCTCACCCAGTATCTGCCTCGGCTCAGGAACACAATCCTTCGTGGACGAACCGACCTGGTTACACAGTGACAGCCCGACAACGCTCGCTCGTGGCTCGACGTATGCAACTCCGAGACTGCAGATGGGCTACTGAGGCCCAAATAGGCCGAGTAGCCGGTCGGGACATCCGTCTCCCGGACCCCCAGTGTTCCACTGGAGTCTCGGGGACTGCGTCGGTGTCGGTCCGGGGCCGACCGGGGACGAAACGCACCCCAATAGACACAATAGTGCTGTAGAGACCTGTACAGGGCTCATAGAAGTACCAAAGGCCCCTCTCGTTCCCCGGACACGTGTGCACGGGGGCGACCTGGCGATCGAGGAGATATTCCGGTTCGAATACCACCCGATCGAGGACGTCCCACGTCGGTTCCGGATCGTCATGGTGCCCGGGTCGAGTGACATCCGACGCCTCAGCGAGCGGTACACGGGTGACGGGTGGCGCGTACTCGACTCACAACCGATCGAGTACTTCGAGTTCAGCGACAGCGAGGCGAAAGCGCAACTGGAGTGACCGGTGGTGGAGGCCGCCACCGCCAGGCACGGGAGCCGAGACGGCCCTGAGGAGTACGACGCCGTATCGGCTCGGGGGAGTCTCACCCGCTCGAACTGATTGGGACACGGCACCGAGGGAAACGGCGGCCGGGGAGCAGGACGGGGACTGGCCGAAGCGATGGCCCCGGGAGAGCGAACCGTGCCCGCCTGTCGCTGTCCCGAGCGACGGTGACTGGAGCGAACGCGTATCAGGGAGTCCCGGTCGCCCTCCAGACGGCGACTCGGCGGTCGCCGGCTCCAGTCCATGCGACCGGCCCCCTGACACCCAACGTATTTTGTACCTGTCGTGTCAGACACGAGTATGGTCTCCGAACGAGACGACGAACCGGGCTTGTCTGACCCCTCCAGTGACGACACCGACGACGAGACGGTATCGACGGACGCCACGGCAACGTCGGACGCGGCGGCCGAGACGAGCGAGACGCACGTCGTGACCGACGACGAGCAGACGTGGGCGGTCATCCTCCACGCGTCCGCGTTCACCGGTCTGGTGGTTCCCTTCGGGAACGTCCTCGGACCGCTGCTGGTGTGGCTGATCAAGAAAGACGAGAGTGCGTTCATCGACGAGAGCGGGAAGGCGGCGCTGAACTTCCAGCTCACCTGGACGATGCTGATGCTCGTCGCGCTGCTGACGTTGCTGGTGGGCATCGGGTTCCTGCTCGTTCCCGTCGTGGCCGTCGCCTGGATCGTCATCGTCGTGCTGGCGACGGTGCGGGCCAGCGACCGGGAGGTCTACGACTATCCGCTGACCGTCGACCTCATCGACTGAGCGGGCGCGGTCCGGCAGTCGGCCGGACCTTCAGAATTCATTTATACGGCGATAGTGTGAGTCCCGCCAATGACCGAGTCTTCCGTCGCCGACCGTGTCGAGTATTCGCTCACCGATATGACCGAGTGGGATGGCGTCGACGCGGACCTCGCGATAACCGACCCGCCCTTCGGCCTGCAGTTCGACGGGAAGGCGAGCAACTACAACCGCGACACGTCGCGCGTCGTCGACGGGTACGTGGAGTGGGAGACCGAGGAGTACGGCGAGAAAATCGACACCTTGCTGGACGTCCTCGCACGCAACACCCACGAAGCGGGCCAAGCCATCGTCTTCTCCGGGAAGGACAACAGCCACGTCGTCCACCAGGCCGTCCTCGGCCACGACGAGTGGACGCTGGAGGGGAAGCTGTACTGGGCGTACAACTTCGCGCCCTACTGCAAGCTCCGGCCGGCGCACAACGTCTACGAGCTGTTCTGGATGGTCAAGGGCGACGACTGGTACTACTCGAACGAGTGTTCCTACGACCACTGCCAGGAGGGCGAGGCCAACCTCTCGGTGCTCGACGTCAAGCGCAACTACCTCCGCGAGATGCCCAAGTATCCGACGCGCCTGCCGCCGAAGGTGGTCGATATCCTCCTCGACCACTTCTCACAGCCTGGCGATACGGTGTTCGACCCGCTGGCCGGGGCCGGCGTCGTCGGCATCGCGGCCGCCCAGCAGGACCGCGAGGCGGTGCTGGGCGACCTGAACGAGAACGCGAAGGACGTCTTCGCCGAGACGATGACAGCGCTCACCGACTAGGCGAACGACGACGGACTGGCAGCCACCGCCGGACCGACGAGTTACGTATCGCCGGGTTCAATAGCCGAACGATCCCAGGAGTGTCCAATGGGAAGCCTCGACGACATCCGTCCCGAGTGGCGGACGCTCAAGCGCAAGTGGGAGCACAGCTTCCACCCGATGTGCTCGTACATGGGGATGTTCCCCGCGTCGCTCCCCCACTACTTCATCCAGAAGCTGACCGACGAGGGCGACGTCGTGCTGGACCCGTTCTCGGGTCGTGGCACGACGGCACTCCAGGCCTGCGTCGACGACCGGGTCGGCGTCGGGAACGATCTCAACCCGATGGCGTACGTGCTGACGCGGGCGAAGGTCGACCCGCCCACAGCCGCAGCGGTACACGACCGCCTCAAGGAGCTGCGCCTTGCCTACGAGGCGCCGGCCACCGACCACGTCCCCGAGAAGGTCCGGATGCTCTATCACGACCACACGCTGGGCCAGCTCGTCTACCTCAAAGAGGAGTTCGGCCTCGGGACCGATGGCATCCCCGAGGACCTGCGCTCGCTCTCGCAGGTCGATACGTTCGTCACGGCGCTCCTGCTGGGCATCATGCACGGCCAGAGCGGACAGTACCTCTCGGTCTCGATGCCCAACACCTTCTCTATGTCTGAGGGCTACGTCAGCGACTACATCGAGGAGGAGGGCCTCGAGCCGCCCCGGCGGGACGTCTTCGACAAACTCCAGCAACGCCTCCGCACGATTTACAGCGACGGCGCCCCGGCCAGGAGCGGTCACGCGATATTCGGGGACGCGCGGGACCTGCCCGAGACGCTCCCGGATCTTGAGGACGTCGACGACGTGGACCTCATCTTCACGTCGCCGCCCTATCTGAAGGTCCTCAAGTACGGCCTCTACAACTGGATTCGGCTGTGGTTCTTAGACGAGGAACCCGACGTGGTCGACGAGCGACTCGACGACGAGCTCGACCTCGAGGCGTATCTCGAGTTCATGACCGAGACGTTCGCCGTCGCCGACGAGGTACTCGACAGCGACAGCGGCGTCGCCGCGTTCGTCATCGGCGACGTCGACCAGGGCGACGAGACCATCAACCTCGCCAGGGAGGTCGCGGAGGAAGTCGTCGCCCCGATGGACGGGTTCGAGGTCGGCCGCATCGTCGAGGACAGGGTGCCGGACAACGAGAAGGTCTCGCGCATCTGGGGCGAGACGAAGGGCGAGGCCACCGAGATAGACCGCATCCTCATCGCCCACCGCGGCGACGTCCACGTCGAGGACGACCCGGACGGCCTGAAGACGAAGGTACTCCCGGGGCGCCAGCAGACGTTGAGCTCGTTCGACTGAGCGCGCCGCGGCGACGCGACGTGGTCTCTCTGACTGTGTCGGTGCTCGAGGCGACCCGGTGATCAAGATTGAGAGTCACACTCGAGGATTTATATCCATCTACCCGAATGTGGACATAGTATGGAAGCGAGTTCGTACGCAAGAGAACTCCAGAACGTCATCGACGCAGAACGGTACGCCCGCCTCATCGTCTCGCTCGGGTCACAGCTCAACCGCGCCCAGGACCGCTTCGACAAGTCCGACTTCATCGAACAGGGGGTCGCCGAGTTCTCCAGTGGCCGTCTCCGGTGGGTCGACGAACAGGGCCGTGACTTCCGGGACGCCGAGTACGGCTTCGACATCGAGTTCAAGTACGAGACGGACCTGATGTTCACCGCGGCGCGAAAGAACCCCTCGAGCAGCATCAAGCCCAAGATAAAGAACAGCCTCGGGCAGAACAAGGGGACGGACATTCCGGACATGGCCGAGTTCTACCTGCTGGGCCAGCAGGACGCGCTGGCGCTCGTCTCGGCCGACACGCTGGAGGAGTACCTCGTCAGCGTCCCCGACGGCATCGAGGCCCACCTCGACTTCGACGCCCTCTCCTTTATCTTCCGGCCGGAGGACGTCGACGACGTCGACCCGGTCGAGATCAACTACAAGACGCGCAAGATGGAGATGCAGCGGGAGATACTCCAGTCGATCTGAGGCGCGCGACCCCTCGACGCCCGCCCGTCTCAGGCCGAGTCGCCCGGGTCGAACACCGTCTCGAGATACGACGAGAGCATCCCGCTCAGGTCCGGGGTCGCGGACGCGTCGACGGAGAAACCGACGACGCGCTCGAACTCGTAGAGCTCCTCGACGCGGACGAGGCGGCCCTGGGCGACGGTGTCGTCGATGTCTTCCCTGATAGTAGACCTCGTTTTTCGTCGGGGCGTACTCGACGCAGCTGCGCAACCCGTCGCCGAAGTCCGCGCGGAGGGTCTCCAGCAACTGTGCTACCGCTTGCGGGGGGTCGGCGGCCGGAGGCACGGGAGGCCCTAGAACTACGGTGTGGAGTATCTTGACACGACCGGGGCCCGTCGTCTCTCCGGCTCCGGTGCCCCTACCGGCTCCGGCGCCCCTTCGTCTGTCGGTAGTCGCGGCCGAGCGTCTCGCCGAAGTGCTCGAGGAACGCGGTCCGCTGCTCGTCGGACTGGTCGGCCGGGTGGACCATCGGGATAATCTCGAACCCGCGGCCGCGGATTGTCGTCGCGTGCATCTCGGTCACGTCGAGGTCGGCCGCGTTCTCGGTCGTGTACTCGAAGGCCAGCGCCTCGAGGGCCCGCTGGCCGACCGGGACCAGTATCTCGGGGTTTATCATCCGTATCTCGCTGTTGAGGTACGGTTCGCAGTTCCGCACCTCCTCCTCGGTCGCCTCGCGGTCGGGGTGCCGACACCGCGAGACGTAGGTGAGAAAGGCGTTGGGGAGCGCCGGTTCGTCGGCGTCGGGGTCCTCGCACATGTCGACGGCCGCGAGGATGTCGAGCAGTTCCCGCTCGGTCGTCCCCGTGAAGGGAATCCCGGTGGCGTCCGCGCCGTCACTGGGCGAGGGGCCCAGGAAGAGGAACTCCGCACCGACGTCGCCGTAGCCGTGGACGACGTTCTCGCGAGTCGAACAGAGCGCCTCGCAGTTCCGGCACTCGGCGTCCATTCCGAACGGGTTCGACATCGAGTCCTGGTCTGTGTCCATCTCAGTCCTCGTCGACGGTCTTTGCGTGGGTCCCGGCGTCGTCGGGGTCGTTCTGTGGGCTGGAGGGGTGATAGGCCGTGTCGTACTCGCCGGGGCGGCCGTCCAGTCGGTCCGGGTTGATGCGTCCGCCCAGGAGCATGAAGTCCAGCACGGTGCAGTACAGCATCGCCTCGACGACGGGCACGGCGCGCGGCGGCAGGACGGGGTCGTGGCGCCCGGTGACGGTGATCTCTTTTCGCTCGCCGGTCTCCCAGTCGACGGTCTCCTGGGTCTTCGGGATGGAGACGGGCGGGTGCCAGGACACCTCGCCGTAGATGGGCTGGCCGGTCGTGATACCGCCCTGGATGCCGCCGTGGTCGTTGCCGACGGGCGTCGGGTGGCCGTCGTCGTCGAACTCCCAGTCCTCGTTGTACTCGCTGCCGGCGGTCGTCCGGGCCGCACGCCCGATGCCGTACTCGAAGTCGTTGACCGCCGGGATGGAGTACATCGCCTGGGCCAGCCGCGAGGGGACACTGTCGAAGCGGGGCGCGCCCAGTCCCGGCGGGACGCCGCGGCACTCGAAGTAGATGGCGCCGCCGATGGAGTCGCCCTCCTTCTGGTACCGGTCGGCGACGTCGCGCATCTCCGCGGCGGCGTCCGGGTCGGCACACCGGACCTCGTTTGCCTCGCTTTGTTCGAGCATGTCCTCGAAGGTGACCGGCCCGGCCTCGACGTCGCCGATCTGACAGACGTGTGCCTTGATGGTGACGTCGAAGTCCGACTGGGCGAGCACCGCCTTCGCCACGCCGCCGGCGGCGACCCAGTTGACCGTCTCGCGCGCCGACGACCGGCCGCCGCCGCCCCAGTTGCGGGTGCCGAACTTCGCCGAGTAGGTGTAGTCGCCGTGGGAGGGACGGGGAGCCGTGATGAACGGTTCGTACTTCCCCGAGCGGGCGTCCTTGTTCTGGATGACCATCCCGATGGGCGTCCCGGTGGTGTACCCGTCCTGGAGCCCCGAGTTGATATTCACCTTGTCAGGTTCGCCGCGCGAGGTGGTTATCATCGACTGCCCGGGCTTGCGCCGGTCCAGGTCCGTCTGGATGTCTTCCTCGGAGAGTTCGACGCCCGCCGGGACGCCGGAGACGGTACAGCCCATCGCCTCGCCGTGTGACTCGCCGTAGGTCGTCATCCGGAAGAGACGACCGAACTCGTTGCCGTTCATTATCACGGTGTGAGGGACGGGGGCATTTGAACCTTGTAGATGACGGGACCGCCGCTCACCCGGTCCCCCCTGCCGATGCATGGGTTTATCGTATCACCGGAGCAAATGGATGCAGATCAGATGTCCGTAATCGCGAAGTTCACCATCGACTCCAGCGAATTCATCCTCGGCCGGGTGCTCTCGATGGACGCGGGGACACACGTCGAGATGGAGCGGGTCGTGCCGGCGTCGAGACAGGTAATGCCGTACGTCTGGGTCTCCGGAGTCGATCTGGACGACTTCGAGAAACACGTCCGGGCCGACGACAGCATCAAGTCGCTGTCGGGGCTGGATTACGTCGACGGGAGGGGGCTCTACCGGGTGCAGTGGAACGAGGACGTCGAGAGCCTGGTCTACGGGATGGCCCAGGTCAACGCCACGATTCTGGAGGCGAGCGGGAACGACAGGTGGCGTTTCCGACTGCGCTTCGACGACCACTCGGGGCTGGCGGACTTCCACAACTACTGTACCGAACACGACATCTCCCTCACCCTAGAGCGGGTCTATACGCTGACGGACGAACAGAAGGGCGGGTACTCGTTCGACCTGACGGATTCACAGCGAAAGGCCCTGACGGTCGCAGTAGAGAACGGTTACTTCGAGGTGCCACGCGGGACCACGCTCGGTGAGATCGGCGCGGAACTGGGCATCACCGAACAGACGGCCTCCGAGAACGTCCGGCGCGGCGCGAACAAGGTGCTGCGCAAGGTACTCCTCGAGCGGTCAGCGAACGACCTGAGCGAGCGGTGACGGGACCGAAAGAACGCCTTACTACCGGGGATAACAGGCCGCCGCCGGTGACCGACCTGAGAAACGTGGATTTACCCGTAATATAAAGGGCCTGAAATAACAAGGACCACACTATTCCTAGTCCCTCTCGAAGGGAGATTCGTATGATCCAGGCAGCGGAGGCAGACTGGGACCGCATCTTCCGCGCGCTCGCGAGCGAGGAGCGCCGGACGGTCCTGCAGACTCTGTTCGAGGGGAACGGGGAACTGGCGGTGGAAGAACTGGCAACGGAGCTGGGGGCAAACGACGTGACAGACGGCGACACTCACGAAACCGTCACGGCCTCCCTCCACCACACGGGGCTCCCGACGCTCGCGGACGCCGGCCTCGTCGACTGGGACCCTACGGAGCGGATCGTGTCGCTGAACGCGCTCGCCTACAGACTGCCCATCGGAACGGTCACCCCCCAGCTGGTCTCGCCCCAGACCGCGGCCCCCAAGCAACGCGCAGACGATTGAGCATGCGAGAGCGCAACGATTCACCGGAGATACCGGACACGTCGGTCCGGGAGTCGTTTTCCCCGGAGGAAGCTGCGAAACCGAGCGACAGCGTGGTCCGGTCCGTCGCCGCCCTGACCGACACCGACCCGGTCGACCTCCCGGTGCTGTACGACGCCACCGACACGGGGGCTCTCGATCGACTCACGCATCGGGAGACCGACGCCGACCTCCGCATCTGTTTCACGTACGCTGGCATGGCGGTCGCTCTCAGCGAAACGGGCGAACTCGAGGTCGCTACCCTCGACGACTGACGTCCGGTCCCGATGCCGGAGCGGTCGTCTCGTTGCACTCGGCCTGGTTACGCACGCGTGACGGACGCTCCGAGGTCCGCGAGCACGTCGAAAAAGTCCGGGAACGAGACGTCCACGTGTTCGGCGCCGGTGACCGTCGTCTCGCCGTCGGCCACCAGTCCGGCGACGGCCAGCGACATGATGATGCGGTGGTCCGCGCGGCCGTCCACCGTCGCGCCGGTCAGGTCGCTGTCCTCGCCGTAGACGACCAGCGAGTCCTCGTGTTCCTCGACGACGGCGCCCATCGCGGTGAGCGCCTCGGCCATCGCGCTGACGCGATCAGTCTCCTTGTACCGGACGTGTTCAGCGTCGGTGATGTGGGTGACGCCATCTGCGGCGGCCCCGAGCGTCGCGATGGTCGGGAGCAGGTCCGGTGTGTCCTCGACGCCGACCTCGACCCCCTCCAGCGCCGATTTCCTGACGGTGAGTTCGCCCGCCTCGCGGTCCCACTCGAGGTCGGCGCCCATCCGCTCTAGCACGTCGACGATGGCGATGTCGCCCTGCGCGCTCGGGAACGCCGACGTGACCCGGAGGCCGCCGTCAGCGGCCAGCGCACCCATCGCCAGCAGGTAACTGATAGAGGAGAAATCCCCGGGGACGTGGTACTCGCCGCCCGCCGGGTCGTAGGTCTGGCCCCCCGCGACCGAGTACCCAGCGTCGGTCTGTACGGCCTCGACGCCGAACGCCTCGAGCACCTCGAGGGTGATGTCGACGTAGGGCGAGGACTTGAGCTCGGTCGTCAGGTCGACGTCGATGCCCTCGTCGGTGACCGCGCCGGCCATCAGCAGGGCCGTGATGTACTGCGAGGAGACGTCGCCGGGAATCGCGACGGACCCGCCGCCGATGCCCCCGCCGACGACGAGCGGTGCCTGCCCGTTCCCGCGTGTGCTCTCGGCCCGCCCGCCGAGTTGCTCGACCGCGTCGAGCAGCGCCCCCTGGGGCCGCGAACGGAGCGAGTCGTCCCCGGTGAGCACCGTCAGGCCCTCCTGGAGGGCGGCGGTAGCCGTGACGAGTCGGGTCGTCGTCCCGCTGTTGGCACAGTCGATGACGTCGTCGGGCGTCGCGGGGCGCCCGTGGAATCCCTCGACGTCCAGCGTCGACTCGTCGGCCGAGCGTTCGACGCTGCCGCCGTAGGCCTCGACGGCCCGCATCGTGGCTCGTGTGTCGGCGCTCACCAGCGGGTCGTGGACCTGGGCCGATTCGGCGTACCCGGCAGCGAGAATCGCACGATGCGTGTAACTCTTCGACGGCGGGGCCTGTGCCACCCCGGTGACCGTCGAGTTCGCGATTGTGACGTCCATATCCGCCCGTCGTGAGCGGATGCAAAGAGGATACCGTTCCCGGAAGCCGGACCGACACCGTGGGGCTGTTCGAACGCACACGCCCACGCGTCGTGACCGTCGGCACCCACGAGACCTACCCGGCCACGTCCCTGCTTCAGTGACCGAACCTGTGGCCAGCGGCAGGCCACTTCGTGCCCTGAGACGCCGATTCGGGCCCGTTAAGGAGGGAATACTTAGATGCGGTGTCGGCGACAGGTTCACGTATCACCACCATGTCGGACTCGCACCTCGGGGAGGCGGGCGGTCGATAGAACCATGCTCCTTCAATCGTTCATCGAAGTACTCCGGGCTTACGCCGGCCTGGTGCTCCCGCTGATATTCTTCGGGTTCTTCGCCGTCGTCGGCCTCGCGCTGCTGTTCAATCGGCGCCCGGAAGTCAGGCGGACGTTCGCCGTCGGGTTCGTCGTCGTCTTCCTGCTCTGCCAGGTCAGTCTCGTCCCCCTCACAGTGCCGCCGCTCACCACCTACCACAAGTTCTCGAACACGTGGGACCAGGAGCGCGTCGAGTACGAGTTCCGCGTCGTCGACGAGAACGGGCAGGAGATCCCGTTCGACTCGAAGTCGACGCTCGCGTTCGAGGGCATCCGGATGTCGCGCCTGCACCACCAGATGCTGACCGAGTACTCCGAGGCGGAGAATCAGGAGGTGGCGCGGTTCCTCTTGCAGAGTTCCCGCGAGTACCGCGGCGAACTGGAGGCGGGTGGGGGCCGGAACGCCCTCGTCTGGTCAGACGGCGGCGTCAAACTCCGACACGCCGTGAACTTCCCGGCCCACGGGCACGTCGGCACGTGGACGCCGGCCGAACTCCGCCAGTACGGCGAGTTCGTCGGCCTCCGCCTCTACCGGGTCGAGATAGAGACGTCCGCGGACGGGTCCGAGGTCGTCTCGAAGTCCGAGACGGTCGTCTTCGAGTACTACGACCGGGACGAAGGGCGTTCGGCGGCCGAACTGGAGGCACGCGATGTTCGTTAACTACTTCGCCGACGAGGAGCGCTCGTCACCGGTCAACCTCGCCGTCGGGCGGACGATACTGACTGTCTGGCTCGTCTGGAAGACTGCGATGTACGACTGGAACGAGTTCTTCGAGGTGCCCTTCTTCCTGACCCCGGAGTTCACGTGGGCGGTCCCGCCGGTCGCGCCGGGCCTGTTCATGACCGTCGAGAAGTGGGTGCTCATCGGTTTGCTCGTCCTCTTTGCCGTGGGCTATCGCATCCGCCTCACCGGGGGGCTCAGTGCGCTGCTTCTGGCGCATTTCGGGACCGTCAGGGAGATTCAGAACAACTCGGGCGAGAGCCAGGCGCTGTTCCTCGGGGTCTACTTTCTGGTGTTCTACAGCCTCTTCTCCGGGACCCACGCGCTGTCCGTCGACGGCCTGCGCCGGACGAGAGACTGGTCGGTGGACTCGCTGCGGTCATTCATCGTCTCCGGGCGGGACTCGTACCAGTTGCCCGCGCTGAAGTGGTCGCTGCTCGTCATCGCGATGATATACTTCGGGTCCGGGGTCAACAAGCTCTTCCCGAACGGCCCGTTCGGCGGGTTCCACGCCGGCTACTTGGGGTCGGTGACCCTCTCGCGCATCATCGTCGTCCGCGACGCCTTCTACCAGTGGCACGTCCCCATCGGCCCGGCATTGGTGGAGTACCCGGCCCTGATAACCGCCGGGTCCATCGGGACGCTCGTCGTCGAGATGGGACTGCTCGTCGCGGTGCTGCTCGGCGTCACGGTCACGCCCTTCATCATCGGCCTGCTGGGGTTCCAGACGGGCGTGCTGGTCCTGCTGGGCATCTTCTTCGTCGACACCTACCCGCTCCTGCTGACGTTCTTTGCGTGGGACCGGGTCTACGAGCGCGTCGTGAGCGACCGGGACCTCGACGTGGTCTTCGACGGGCAGTGTTACTTCTGTATGCGGAGTCTGTACCTGTTCAAGATGCTCGACGTCAACGGCACGGTCCGGTTCATCCCGCAGGCGGAGGCGCCGGACGCCTACCGTCAGCGCGGCGACGTCGACTTCCAGAGCGCCATGTACGCCTTCGACGGGACGACAGCATACGCGGGCTACGACGCCTTCCGTGAACTCCTCCGGCAGTTCCGGGTGTTCTTCCCGCTGGTCTACCTGATGGGTCTCGCACCGGTGGCCCGCGTCGGCACCCGGGTCTACCGCTACGTCGCCGCCAACCGCGGGACGCAGTTCTCCTGTCAGGTCGAGAGCGACGACTGAGCGGGGCCCGTGCCGCCACGCCTATCACCCTCGCCGCCGGTAGCCACAGTATGGACCCCGACCTCTCGCGCCTCGACACGTATCTCGACGATAGCGGTGCGGACGGCTACTTCGTCGACGCGGACTCGACGCTCTCAGATCAGTTCTACCTCTCGGGGTTCGACGCTCCCGACCCGTTCATGACCCTGTACGACGGCGAGACGCACCTCCTCTTCCCGCGCAGCCTCGAGTTCGGCCGCGCCAAGCGGGAGTCGCGGGCCGACACCGTCCAGCGATACGTCGACTTCGACCACGCCGACCACATCGAGGCACACGGCGTCGAAGCGGCGGTCGCCTACGTCCTGGCCGACTTCCTGCGCTCGTACGACGTCGATCACGTCGCGGTCCCGCCGCGCTTCCCGCTGAAGACGGCCGACGGGCTCCGGGACCGTGGCATCGAAGTGACCCCCGACACCGACGGCATCGTCACCCAGATCCGGGCCACGAAGACCGACGCGGAGGTCGAACACGTCCGGACCGCACAGCGGGCTAACGAGGCGGCGATGGCCGCCGCCGAGGACCTCCTGCGCTCGGCGTCGGTCCGGGACGATGGCACGCTCGAGGCCGACGGGGAGGTGCTGACCAGCGAGCGCGTCAAGACCGAGATCGAGGTCACGCTCCTGCGGGCGGGGTGTTCGCTCGACGATACGATCGTCGCCTGTGGAAACGACGCGGCGGACCCCCACGACCGCGGGAGCGGCCCGCTCTCGGCCGACGAGGCCATCGTCGTCGACATCTTTCCCCGGGACAAGGCGACGAAGTACCACGCCGACATGACCCGGACGTTCGTGAAAGGCGAGCCCAGCGAGACCATCGCCGAGTGGTACGACCTGACCGAGCGGGCCATGGACGCTGCCTACGACGTGCTCGAGGCGGGCGTGACCGGGGAGACCGTCCACGACGCCGTCTGTGACGTCTACGAGGAGGCCGGCCTGCCGACGCTCCGGAGCGACGAGCGGGCCGAGACGGGGTTCATCCACAGCACCGGCCACGGCGTCGGTCTCGACGTCCACGAGCTCCCACGCGTCTCCCCCGACGGCGAGGAACTGCGGCCGGGTCACGTCGTGACCGTGGAACCGGGGCTCTACGACCCCGACGTGGGCGGGGTCCGCATCGAGGACCTGGTTCTGGTCACCGAGGACGGATACGAGAACCTGACCGACTACGAGAAGCGCCTGGTCGTCTGAGGGTGTCCGCCCGGAGTGGCGTGTGGGTAGAGACCACATCGCAGAATAGTGGGTAATAAATCATTAACGTTTATGACGAATGGCCCGTAACGGAGTAGTACGTCATGCTTGTACCCAAGGCAATTCGCCCGCCGGCACGCCACAGCGACTCGACCACGGACCGACCGACCGAACCGACACGACACTATCGACCCCCAGGATGACCACACAGATCACGACCCCGGCAGACGACGACGCGTTCACGACCGACTCCACTTCCTTCGCCGAGAATCGCTCGCGTAGCGACCGCGCACCCATGATGTTCTCGCCGACCAGCGGCGCCCTCATGGGCCAGTTCGACACCGAGGCCGACCAGGTCTGAGAGGACAACTCCTTTCCCGTCGGCATCGTAGGATACGCTATGGCCGATTACACCACGGTCTCTATCCCGAAAGACCTCGCCGACCGCGTCGAGGAGACCATCGAGGGGACCAGTTTCTCGAGCACGTCCGACCTCGTCCGCTTCCTGCTCCGGAGCATCGTCGTCCAGCACCAGCGCGAGGGCGAGCTCACCGAGGCGGAGTTCCAGGACATCACCGACCAGCTGCGCGACCTGGGCTACCTGGAGTAGGTCAGGCCAGGGACTCCTCGGGCGGTTCGACGTCGAGGACCCTGACGTCCTGCTCGCGACCGGCCCGGTCGAACGCCGCGAACGACCCGTGGTCCCACGGCGGTATCGCGACGAAGACCACCTCGTGTAGGTCGTCGGCCTCGCTGATGCTCAGGTTGCCCTTCGGGTGGGAGACGAACCGCCCCTGGGTCTGCCCGGCGGGCATCCCGAGGTCCATCCCGAAGACGGCGTTGACCGACCCTCCGGCCGACGGGAGGTAGAAGTCGGTGAACACCGGCGCCTCGTCGGGCAGCCCCGTCTCCGGTAACTCGCCGGCGGGGGTCACCGCCAGCGAGATGGTCACGTCGGACGGTTCCGCCTCGTGTGCCAGGCGCAACAGGGTATCGACGAGGCCGCGGGTGATGTAAACCACACCCTACGTTAGCGCGGTGAGGGTAAAGTCCCGTCGGCGCCTCCTACCCCATGACCAGCGACTTGACGGTCTTCGCGAACAGGCCCGGGGCCCGGGAGCGCGAGCCCTTGAGTGCGTCTGTCAGCGCCGCCGCCGGGTCGTCCATCACGCCGCGCCCGTGGCCGACCAGAATCCGCTCTGGGGACAGCCGGCCGAGTTTCGTCGGCGGCGTCAGCCGGAGTGCCGGATGGACGCCCAGCCGCTCCGACCCCGCGAGGAAGAAGTCAGCCGTGCCGACGGCCTCCGCGACGACCAGCGTATCGTCGTCGTCCCCGTAGAGCGCCGCCTCCTGCCAGAGCGGGTTCTTGACGACCTTGTGGACGCCGTAGTCCGTGTCCGGGAGCTGCCGATGGACGCGCTCGACGGGCGCCGCGAGGTCGTCCTCGACGCCGCTCATCCAGTCGGGGACGTAGACGGGAACGTCGAACCGGGTGGCGACGGCGGCACAGTCGCGCTTGTGCCGGTCCAGCAGGAGGACGACCCCGACGACGTCGCCGAACTCGGCCAACAGGTCGTCGACGCCCTCGGCGTCCACCGGGTCGACGACGAACACGCCCGCGTCCGTCGAGAGCACGTGACTCGCGCGCTGCATCGGTTCCTCGGGGTACGCAATCCAGCTGGCGCCGCGGTCCCAGCGGTTGACCGCCGTCCAGTCTGTCGCGGGGCCGCTTGCTTTCAGTGACATGGGTGGGTCTACGACCCTCGGGCAGATAAAGGGGCCATCCACTGGGTTAGGTCCCTGGACCTTTGGGGCTGGGCGGCGTACGTCCGCCATGCTCTCTGCCCCGGCCTGGCTGACCCTCGAGGTGAAGGACGCCGACCGCGCGGCGGCGTTCTACGACGCCTTCCTCGAACTCGACGTCCGCGAGGCGTCCGAGTCCGAGGCCGTCCTCGCGGCGGGTGACACCGACCTCCGGCTCCGTGCCCCGGGAGCGGTCCCCCGTGGCGGCCTGCACACCCACTACGCGCTGACCGTGCCCGACAGCGAGTACGACGACTGGTACGAGCGCCTCGACGGACAGTTCGACCTGGTCGAGGAGACGTTCGGCGACGACCGCTCGCTGTACTTCTACGACCCCGAGGGCAACTGCGTCGAACTCGGCGAGCGCGCCCACGAGGGACGTGGCGTCACCGGGTTGTTCGAACTCGTCCTCGAGGTCGAACAGCTCCCGGCCGCCGTCGAGTTCTACACCGCACTGGGCTTCGACGTGGTCGACGACGACCGGGAGTCCGGGCGGGTCAGGTGCACCACCGGCGACCTGGACCTGGAACTGTGGGCGCCGCGACTGGGTATCGCCGATGCCCGCGGGGGCGTCCACGTCGACTTCGGCGTGGTCGCCGAGGACCCGGAGTCGACGGCGCGGGCGGTCGCCGACGAGGCGCTCGCGGTGACGACCGTCGACGAGGGCGTCCGGATACGCGACCGGGACGGCCACTACCTGACGCTGGTCGACGAGTAGACCTCAGTTCAGGCGGTCGGTGTCGATGCTGACGCCGGGGGGCGTGACGACGAGGAACCCGCGAAAGTGCATGAGTTCGCCCCCGGCCTCGGTTATCGGACGGGCGAACCCCGACGCGAGCTCGTTCAGGTCCCCCTCGACGTTCAAGACGAGGACGGCCCCGCCGTCGACGGCGTCGATCCACTCCTGGTCGTCCGTCCGCCCGTCGAGGACGCCCAGGACCACGCGGTTGCTCCCGCTGGCGTCGGCGTCGACGTCCATCTGGTCCTCGACGGCCTGCAGGTCGAGCCCCTCGAAATCACTCATGCACGGGAGCAGACGTGGCACCAGCAAAAATCCACCGCAGCGCGGGTCGGCCCGTCGCCGTCGGCGGGTGGGCCGTCCCCCCCGACCCGTCAGCGCCGGCCGAACAGCCGCTCGGTGAGCGACCGGGGCGTCGCCCGCTCGGTGAGCAACACCGAACACTCGAGGTCGTCGACGACCGAGAGGTTCAGCGAATCGTGGACGAGACGCGTGAGGAGCCCCCGCTCGGTCGCCCCGACGATGACGAGCGAGCGCGAGCGGGCCTCGCGGGCGATGGCCGTCTCCACGTCGCCCGAGTCGTCGACCGTTCGCGTCGCGTCCTCGATGTCATGCTCGCGCGCCCAGCGTTCGAGGAACGCCTCCCCCGCCTCGCGTTCGTCGGGACCGTCGACGACGTGCAACAGCGAGAGGTCGGCGCCGGCCACCGACCGGAGCGTGCGCCCGACTTGCGCGCTCAGCTCGCAGTTTCGCCCGGCTTCGATCGGCAGCAGGATGCGCGAGGGGTCGAACCCGCGGTTCTTGAGGACGAGGAAGTCACAGGGGAGTTCGCGAGTCAGGTCGCTGAGCGACCGGGAGGCCCTCGCGGCACCCCACACCCGGTCGTCGTCCCACTGCATCACGACCAGGTCAGCCTGGTTCCGGCGGGCGACTTCGAAGAGTGCCTCGAACGAGCGCTGGGAGACGACCGTGGCGCTCTCGTAGTCGACGTCGTAGTCGGCGGCGACGTCAGCCAGGTCCGCCATCAGCCTGTTCGACTCGTCGACGATCTGCTTGCGCTCCGACGAGCCGTATCCCCGCCGACCGGTGGGCGTCTGGACGATGTGGACCGGGGAGACGACCGCGTCCGGCCGGTCGCTCCCCAGCAGACAGGCCAACCGGACCAGGTCGCCTTCGGTCCGCGGGTTCAGGATGGGGACGAGAATCCGGTACCCGTCGTCGTCGGCCACGGCCGGGGCATCCTCCTCGTCGAGCAGCGGCACGTAGGAACGCCCGGCGAGGCTCCCGAGCGTCCACTCCGGTATCGAGAGCTGTCGTTCCGCACCCTCGAACCGGGCCGACGCGAGGCGCTCCTCGGTCGTCTGGAAGTAGTTGACCACGGTCACGAGCACGACGCCGCCGACGGTGTTGCCGAGCAACACCGGGAGGACGAACTCCGCGAGGCCCACTCCGAGCGCGATGTCGCCGTGCAACACCAGGTAGATCATCTCGGTGAAGGAGACGACCGAGTGGTACAGCCCCCCTAGCGGAATCGCGAGGAAGGCCAGGTAGACCACCACGAGGCGTGAAATGGTGTCCCGGGCGGCGTACTCCACCCAGACGACGCCGGCGACGATGAGCCCGGCGAAGGCGGCCTTGCTGAACAGGCTCCACCAGGCGGTGTCGACCCCCTCGCGTGCGATGGCGGCCGCGACCGTCGCGGCCTCCGGGGAGAGGACGCCGCCGAACGCGAGCGCGGCGGCCCCCATCGCGCCGCCGGTGAAGTTCCCCGTCAGGACGACGACCCAGTTGCGCAGGAGCGCCGGAACGCTGGCCAGGCGCTCGAGCGTCAGCGCCACGGGCGGCAGCGTGTTCTCCGTGTACAGCTGGTAGCCGCCGATGATGATGTAGATGAACCCCAGCGGGTACAGCATCGCGCTCAGGACCGGGTCCGATCCGGTCGAGGTCTTCATCGAGACGTAGAGCATGAAGGTGATGGTGATGGCGAACCCGGCCGCGAGGGCACTGAAGAACAGCTCCCGAGAGCCCGACGTTATCTCCTCGTCCGCCGCGGCGACGATGCGCTGGAAGACCTCGTCCGAGGAGAACCGGTCCCTGACGACGCTGCCGACGGCGGGTGCGCCGCTCCGGGACCGCTCGACGGCCTCGCGCAGCGATTCGTCGCTGTCAGTCCTGTCGATATCGCTCATTGGTGGGACGACTCCGTGGTGCCACTAAGTAGTTCTTCTCCCCGTCGGTAGTCGTGGGGTACGTGTGCGAATCCGACCGACGGGCGCCGGCTACGCCGGTGTCAGACGGCGGGGGCCGCAACGGACAACTATAAGTACCGGAAGCGTCCAGGTAGAAGTGATTATGTCCAACAACGAGGGCACGTCGGATTCTCCGGCGGATCGAGTTCTTCCAGGGCACACTGGATTCCACGTCTGAGATAACAGACGCACGCATTTTCGACACCACGCTGCGCGACGGTGAACAGTCGCCACGCACGTCGTTCAACTACGAGGACAAACGCGAGATAGCCGCGCTGCTGGACGAGATGGGTACCCACGTCATCGAGGCCGGGTTCCCCGTCAACTCCGACGCGGAGTTCGAGGCAGTGCGCGACATCGCCGAGTCCACCCGGGGGACGACCTGCGGACTGGCACGTGTTGTCGAGAAAGACATCGAGGCGGCGCTGGACTCCGGCGTCGACATGGTCCACACGTTCGTCTCGACGTCGGACGTACAGTTGCAAGACTCCATGCACGCCACCCGGCAGGAGGCGCTCGACGCTGCCATCGAGTGCATCGAGCGCGTCACGGAGGCCGGCGTCGAGTGCATGTTCTCGCCGATGGACGCCACCCGGACCTCTGAGGAGTTCCTCATCGAGGTCATCGAGGAGACGTCCGCGGCGGGTGCAGACTGGATCAACATCCCGGACACCGTCGGCGTGGCGACGCCCCGGCGGTTCTACGACCTCATCGAGATCGTCGACGCACACACGGACGCCCGCATCGACGTGCACACGCACGACGACTTCGGCTTCGCGTCGGCCAACGCCATCTCCGGCTTCGAGGCCGGCGCGAGCCAGGCCCAGGTGTCGGTCAACGGCATCGGCGAACGGGCCGGTAACGCGGCCTACGAGGAGGTCGTGATGGCACTGGAGTCACTCTACGACGTCGACACCGGCATCGACACGACCCGCATCACCGAGCTGTCACGGATGGTCGAGGAGAAGTCCAACATCCCGGTGCCGGCCAACAAGCCCATCGTGGGCTCGAACGCGTTCTCCCACGAGAGCGGCATCCACGCCGCCGGCGTCATCGAGAACTCCGACACGTTCGAGCCGGGCGTGATGACCCCCGAGATGGTGGGTTCCGAGCGCGAACTGGTGCTCGGGAAGCACACCGGGACCCACTCGGTGCGCGAACGGCTGCAGGACGCCGGCTACGCCCCCACCGATGCCGAGGTCCGCGAGGTGACCCGCCGCGTCAAAGACTACGGCGCGGAGAAACAGCAGGTCACGATGACCGAGCTGGAGCGGTTCGCCAAGGAGCTCGGCGTCGACGAGGAGCAAGAGGAGGTCCGGGCGTAGGCCCATGACCCCGTCTCCGGTCGCAGTTCGTCCCCGCGAGCGACGCGTGGTCTCGGGGCACCGGTTCGGCCCCCGAGCGGCCGGCACGGGCCGCCACGTGCGGCAAATCCTCTCACAGAACGCTTATTATCCGGGGCGGTTTGGTTCCGTACGTGACGACTGCGCGCGCTGGACACCGCGACCGACCGTCGACCAGCCGCGCGTCCGTACTTCTCGGCGAGGGTATCGTAGGGGCCTTCTAGCCCCCACACATCTTCACATCCGACGCCGCTCGTACCGACTCGCTACCACCCAACTACACAGCCATGCACACACCCACGACGATGCGACCCACAGGAGGCAGCTATGAGTGAACGCGCATCGGTCCCGAAAGAGGACCAGACGGAGACCGAACAGGACGACGACCGAGAGCCGATAACCACGGGGGCCCAGTCGGTCATCCGGGCGCTCGAGAACGCCGGGACGGACTACGTCTTCGGCGTCCAGGGCGGGGCCATCATGCCCGTCTACGACGCGCTGTACGACTCCGACATCACCCACGTGACGATGGCCCACGAACAGGGGGCCTCACACGCCGCCGACGCCTACGGCGTCGTGACCGGCGACCCCGGCGTCTGCTTTGCGACGTCCGGGCCCGGCGCGACGAACCTGGTGACCGGCATCGCCGACGCCAGCATGGACTCCGACCCGATGATCGCGCTCACGGGTCAGGTCCCGACCGACTTCGTCGGCAACGACGCCTTCCAGGAGACCGACACCGTCGGCATCACCCAGCCCATCACCAAGGAGAGCTACTTCGCGGGCGACTCGGACACCGTCGGCGACAACGTCAGCGAGGCGTTCGCCCTCGCGGCGTCGGGCCGACAGGGACCGACGCTGGTCGACCTCCCGAAAGACGTCACGCAGGGCGAGACCGACCGGGAGCCGATGGCGCCGACGACGCCCGACACCTACGACGTCCCCGAGGAAGCCGACGACACCGACGTCCAGGAGGCAGTCGAGGCGCTCGCCGACGCCGAGCGCCCGGTCATCCTCGCCGGCGGCGGCGTGATCAAGGCTGACGCCTCGCCGGCCCTCCGGGAGTTCGCCACGGAGTACGAGATTCCGGTCATCACGACGATGCCCGGCATCGGCTCGTTCCCCGAGGACCACGAGCTCTCGCTGGAGTGGGCCGGGATGCACGGCACCGGGTACGCCAACCTCGCCATCACGAACACCGACTGCATGCTCGCCATCGGGACGCGGTTCGACGACCGCCTGACCGGCGGCGTCGACTCGTTCGCGCCCGACGCCGAGATCATCCACGTCGACATCGACCCGGCCGAGATCAGCAAGAACATCTACGCGGACTACCCGCTCATCGGCGACGCCAAGATGGTCCTGCGCCAGCTCTACGACGCGATGCCGCGTGCGCCCGACGCCGACGAGTGGCGCGAGCGGTGTCAGGACTGGAAATCGGAGTACCCGATGACCTACGAGATGCCCGACGACGAACCCCTGAAACCGCAGTACATCGTCGAGACGTTCTCGGAGGTCACGGACGACGACACCATCGTCTGTACCGGCGTCGGCCAACACCAGATGTGGGCCTCGCAGTTCTGGGAGTTCACCGAGCCCCGGACCTGGGTCTCCTCGCACGGCCTGGGGACGATGGGCTACGGCGCCCCCGCGGCCATCGGCGCGAAGCTCGCGGCGCCCGACCAGGAGGTGGTCTGCTTCGACGGCGACGGCTCGTTCCTGATGACCGTCCAGGAACTGATCGTCGCGGTCCGCGAGCAACTCGACATCACCTACGTCGTCCTCAACAACGAGGCGGTCGGGATGGTCCGCCAGTGGCAGGACGGCTTCTACGAGGGGCGGCGGATGGCCTCCGAGTACCCGTGGATTCCGCAGTTCGACAAGCTCGCCGAGGCCTTCGGCGCCCGCGGGTTCCGCCTCGAGGACGAAGCCGACGTCGAGGACACCATCCAGGCAGCGCGCGAGTACGACGGCCCCGCGGTCATCGACGCCATCATCGACCCGGCGGAGAACGTCTTCCCGATGGTCCCCAGCGGCGGTGACAACGGGCTGTTCGCGCTCGAAGAATCCCATCTGGAGATGCTCTAACAATGACTGGAGGAATGCCAGGTCCAGCACCGGACGAACGGATGCGCCCCGAGGGTCGACGCAACTCGCAGGGGATCCGCGTCGACCCCGAGGCCGAAGTGACCCACGAACCCCGACAGGCCGTGCTCTCGGCGCTGGTCAAACACCGGCCCGGCGTACTGGCCGAGATCTCGGGCCTCTTTAGCCGCCGGCAGTTCAACATCGAAAGCCTCACTGTCGGGCCGACGGTCGACGAGGATACAGCCCGAATGACCATCCTCATCGAGGAACCGGAACCCGGAATCGACCAGGCCAAAAAGCAACTGCAGAAGCTGGTTCCGGTCATCTCGGTCACCGAACTCGAACCCGAGGCGGTCCGCCGCGAGCTGGCGCTCATCAAGGTCGGCGGGGAGAAACCCGACGACGTCAACGCCGTCGCGGAGATGTACGGCGGCCAGGCCGTCGACGCCGCCACGGACTCGGTGACCGTCGAGGTCACGGGAAGCAAGCCGAAGATAGACGCCGCCGTCGAGGCGTTCAAGCAGTTCGACGTGCAGGAAGTCGTCCGCACCGGTGCAGCAGCACTGGAACGGGGCGCAGACACACTGGAGAAACATGACTGAAGAATTCACCACCACGGTCTACCACGACGAGGACGCAGACGTATCGCTCATCGAAGACGAGACAATCGCCGTCCTGGGCTACGGATCCCAGGGCCACGCCCACGCGCTGAACCTCAAGGACTCGGGCATGGACGTCGTCGTCGGCCTGCGCGAGGACTCCTCGTCGCGCGAGGCCGCCGAAGCCGAAGGGCTCCGCGTCGAGACGCCCGACGTCGCCGCAGCGGAGGCCGACCGCGTGGTCATGCTGGTCCCGGACACCGTCCAGCCGGCCGTCTACGAGGCCATCGAGGACGGCCTCGAAGCCGGCGACACGCTCCAGTTCGCCCACGGCTTCAACATCCACTACGGGCAGATCCGCCCGTCCGAGGACGTCGACGTGACGATGTCGGCGCCGAAGTCCCCCGGACACCTCGTGCGCCGGACCTACGAGCGCGGCGAGGGGACGCCGGGCCTCATCGCCATCTACCAGGACGCGACTGGGTCGGCCAAGGAGGAGTCCCTGGCGTACTCGAAGGCCATCGGTTGCACCCGCGCGGGCGTCATCGAGACGACGTTCCAGGAGGAGGTCGAGACCGACCTCTTCGGCGAGCAGGCCGTCCTCTGTGGCGGCGTCACCGAGATGGTGAAAGCCGGCTTCGAGACGCTCGTCGACGCGGGCTACGCGCCGGAGATGGCCTACTTCGAGTGTCTCAACGAGCCCAAGCTCATCGTCGACCTGATGTACGAGGGCGGGCACATGGGCATGTGGAACTCCGTTTCCGACACGGCCGAGTACGGCGGCCTCACGCGGGGCGAGGAAGTCATCAACCGCGAGGGGATGGACAAACTGCTCGAGGAGGTCCAGAACGGCGAGTTCGCTCGCGAGTGGATTTCGGAGAACCAGGCCCACCGGCCGGCCTACAAGCAGTACCGCGATGCCGAGCAGAACCACCAGATCGAGGAGGTCGGCGCCCGACTCCGCGAGCTGTTCTCGTGGAGCGAGGACGCCGAGCAAGAGACACAGGAAGCACCAGCAGATGACTAGCGAGAAACGCGATTTCTCGGAGAACGCGAACGGCCACCGCGGTGAGCGAGGCACAGACACCATGCGAGACGTGGACCACACGCATCCACACACGAACGAGACGTTCGGCGCGGCGTTCGTCCGCGGCCCCACAGTGGCCGCCGACGGCGGCGAGCGGGACGCGGTCGACCCGGACGGTGAGGCGACCGCCGAGGCCGACGAAACGATGGAGGACGTCGACCACGAGACCCCCGGTGACGGCGTCTCCCGTGCCTACGAGCGCGGGACAGAGGGACGAGACGAGTCAGTATGAGTCGAGGCACGCTCTACGACAAGGTCTGGGACCGCCACAAGGTCACGACGCTGCCCAACGGGCAGGACCAGCTGTTCGTGGGCCTCCACCTCATCCACGAGGTCACGAGTCCACAGGCGTTCGGCATGCTCCAGGAGCGCGGCCTCGAGGTCGCGCGCCCGGACCTGACCCACGCGACGGTCGACCACATCGTCCCGACGGCCAACCAGGACCGGCCCTACAGCGACGACGCGGCCGAGACCATGATGGCCGAACTCGAACAGAACGTCCGGGACGCGGGCATCGAGTTCTCCGACCCGACGACCGGCGACCAGGGCATCGTCCACGTCATCGGTCCGGAGCAGGGCATCACCCAGCCCGGCAAGACCATCGTCTGTGGCGACAGCCACACCTCGACTCACGGCGCGTTCGGCGCGCTCGCCTTCGGTATCGGGACCAGCCAGATCCGCGACGTGCTGGCGACCCAGACCATCGCGATGGAGAAGCAAAAGGTCCGCAAGATCGAGGTCAACGGCGAACTCGACGAGGGCGTCGAGGCCAAGGATATCATCTTAGAGATCATCCGTCGCCTGGGCACCGAGGGCGGCGTCGGCTACGTCTACGAGTACGCCGGCGAGACCATCGAGAACCTCGACATGGAGGGCCGGATGTCCATCTGTAACATGTCCATCGAGGGCGGCGCTCGCGCGGGCTACGTCAACCCCGACGAGACCACCTACGAGTGGATGAAAGAGACGGACTACTTCCAGGAGCACCCCGGGAAGTTCGAGGAGCTGAAGCCCTACTGGGAGTCCATCCGCAGTGACGCGGACGCCGAGTACGACGACGTCGTGGAGATCGACGCCGGCGACTTGGACCCCGTCGTCACCTGGGGGACCACGCCCGGCCAGGGCATCGGCATCGACGACCCGATCCCGGCCCCCGAGGACCTCCCAGAGGACAAGCAGGACACGGCCCGGCGCGCCCAGAAGCACATGCGCGTCGAGCCCGGCCAGACAATGGAGGGCTACGACGTCGACGTCGCCTTCCTGGGTTCCTGTACTAACGCCCGCCTGCCCGACCTGCGACGCGCCGCCCGCATCGTCAAGGGCCGGCAGGTCGACGACAGCGTGCGTGCGTTCGTCGTCCCCGGCAGCCAGCGCGTCCAGCGCGCCGCCGAGGAGGAGGGACTGAAAGACATCTTCGAGGAGGCCGGCTTCGAGTGGCGCAACGCCGGCTGTTCGATGTGTCTGGGCATGAACGAGGACCAGCTGGAGGGCGACGAGGCGTGTGCCTCGTCCTCGAACCGGAACTTCGTCGGCCGCCAGGGCTCCAAGGACGGGCGCACGGTCCTGATGAATCCCAGGATGGTCGCCGCCGCGGCCATCAACGGGCAGGTCTCCGACGTGCGCGACCTGAAGGAGGTGTCGTTAGCATGACAAGCGAGACGCGACGCGTCTCGAATACGCGAACGGGGAGCGAAGCGACCCGTGAGCGTCCGAAGCGACCGCGCCAGGACGAAGTCCTGGGGGTGGTCGCATGACCGACCCGACCGAGGAGATTCCCGAGGTCGACTACGTCGAGGGCACCGGCGTCCCCATCCGCGGGAACGACATCGACACCGACCAGATCATCCCCGCGCGGTTCATGAAGGTCGTCACCTTCGACGGCCTCGGGGAGTTTGCCTTCTTCGACCTGCGGTTCGACGACGAGGACAACGAGAAGGACCACCCGATGAACGAGGAGCGGTTCCAGGACGCCAACGTCATGGTGGTCAACAACAACTTCGGCTGTGGCTCCTCCCGCGAGCACGCCCCGCAGGCGCTCATGCGCTGGGGCATCGACGCCATCATCGGCGAGGGCTTCGCCGAGATCTTCGCCGGGAACTGCCTCGCGCTGGGCATCCCGACGGTCACGGCCGACCACGAGACCATCAACGCGCTCCAGCAGTGGGTCGACGACAACCCCGACGGGAAGATCGAGGTCGACGTGGCGGCAGAGACGGTCCGCTACGGCGTTCCGGAATCGGACGATTCCGGAGCCGAGCAGAACTCGGAGAGTTCTGCGCTCGGCAACGAGATCTCGGTCAGCGTCGACGACGCCCAGCGACAGGCCCTCGTCGAGGGCATCTGGGACACGACGGCGCTGATGAAGGCCAACCGCAACGCCATCGAGGAGACGGCCGCGCAGTTGCCGTATCTGGACCAGACGCGGTCGGACCTCGAAGCGGACGACTGACCGAGCGGTATGTTATCACCGCTTCGCGAGCGTCCGGTTCGCTGACCGTCGGAATCGTGTAGTTTATCGGTCTCTCACCCGGTAGCACTGTCGTGAACCACTGGCTGCTCCTCGCGCTGCTGTTCGGGTTCATCGTCCCGGTCACGGTCGGTTCGGCCGTCGTCTGGGTCGCCTTCGACGCCGCGACGCGTGGCGTCGAGTGGCCCGGCAAGTGGGTGTCGGTGCTCGTGCTGACGTACCCGCTCTTTCCGCTGACGCTTCTGTATCTGCGGCTCCGCCACGATCGACTCGGGAGACCGGGGTCGAAGTACTTCGTCGCCCGGAACGTCGCGGTCGGCAGCATCGTCGTCCCGATAATCGCGGTCGGCATGTCGCCGCCGGACGTCACCGTACAGATCTTCAGCTGGACGTTCGCGCTGATGCTCGTCCTGGTCGGTGGCTACCTCTACGAGCGACTCTGACAGTCGAACGCGTCGGAGGCACAAAGGTTCGCCGTCGTGCCAGTCACATCCGCGGGGACCGGGCACCGTCTCGGATATCGACACCCTCTTTTCGGCCACCGGCGGAAGTACGTCCATGACACACGAGATCGCAGTCATCCCCGGGGACGGCATCGGGCAGGAGGTCACGCCCGCCGCCGTCGAGGTACTGGAGGCCATCGAATCCGTCGACTTCGAGTTCGTCGAGGGCGAGGCCGGCGACGCCGTGAAGGCCGAGACCGGCGAGGCACTCCCACAGGCGACGCGGGACCTGGCGGCCGACGCCGACGCGACGCTGTTTGGCGCCGCCGGCGAGACGGCCGCCGACGTCATCCTCCCGCTCCGGCAGGTCGTCGATTCCTTCGCCAACGTGCGGCCGGCCGTCTCCTACCCGGCCCTCGACGCCGTCCAGCCGGACACCGACCTCGTGTTCATCCGCGAGAACACCGAGGGCGTCTACAAGGGCATCGAGAGCGAGATAACCGACGGCGTCACGACCTGCACGCGCGTCATCACCGAGGAGGCGTCCCGCGACATCGCGGAGTTCGGGTTCCAGTACGCGAAGCAGAACGGCTACGACGACGTGACGATCGCACACAAGGCGAACGTCATGCGCCAGACGGACGGGCTGTTCCTGGAGACGGCCGAGGCCGTCGGCGACGAGCGCGGCGCCGACTACGACACGGCGCTGATGGACGCGCTGGCGACACATCTGGTCATGTATCCCGAGGACTACGGCGTCGTCATCTGCCCGAACCTCGCCGGGGACATGCTCTCGGACCTCGCGGCCGGCCTGGTCGGCGGCCTCGGACTCCTCCCGTCGGCGAACGTCGGCGAGGACAACGCGCTGTTCGAACCGGTCCACGGCTCCGCCCCCGATATCGCCGGCGAGGGCGTCGCCAACCCGTCGGCGATGATCCTCTCGGCGGCGATGCTGCTGGACCACCTCGGCTACGACGACGAGGGTGACCGGGTGCGAACGGCCGTGGAGACGGTCCTGGAGAGCGGTCCGCGGACGCCCGACCTGGGCGGTGACGCCGCCACCCGCGACGTCACCGACGCCGTGCTGGCAGAGCTGTAAGCTCCCGACCGAAGCGCGCAGAAACGAAACGATACGATAGAAAGTGGTAAATCGGTCCGGGGCAAACCTCCCGAGCGACGATGCTCCCGGCCGAGCGAAAACGGACTATCGTGGAACTGGTGACGGAACGGGACGGCTGTTCGGTCGCACGGCTGGCCGACGAACTCGGCTTCTCGAAGGCGACCATCCGCCGTGACCTCCGTGACCTCGAAGCGGAGGGCCGAATCGAGCGCTCTCACGGTGGCGCCGTGCCGACGTCCTCGGTCGGGACCGAGCGACCGTACGACCAGCGTGAGGTGGAGCGACTGTCGGCCAAGCAGGCCATCGCCGACCACGCGAAAGCGGAGGTCCGGGACGGACAGGTGGTGTTCTTCGACGCCGGCACGACGACAATCGAGGTGGCTCGCGCGCTGCCCGACAGCGGGTACGTTGCGGCGACGAACATGCCGAGGCTGGCGACCGAGCTCTCGGAGCGTGGCGTCGACGTCAAGCTCACCGGCGGGACGCTTCGCTCCCGGACGCGGGCGCTGGTCGGCCCGACGGCGACGGCCTTCCTCGACCGGACGAACTTCGACCTCCTGTTTCTCGGGACGAACGGCATCGACGCGGCTGCGGGGCTCTCGACGCCAAACGAGGAGGAGGCGGAGGTGAAAGCGCGGATGGTCGAGCGCGCCGGGCGGGTCGTCCTCGTCGCCGACGGTTCGAAGTTCGAGGAGCGGAGTTTCGTCACCTTCGCCGACCTGGACCAGGTCGACGTGCTCGTGACGGACGCCGACCCGCCGGCGACTCTCGCGGCCGCGCTCGACGAAGCCGACGTACTCGTAGAGAGTGTCAGCCCATGATTGTCACAGTCACCTACAACCCAGCAGTGGACCAGACGATACAGTTCGACGAACCCATCGAACCGGACACCGTCCTCCGGGCCACCGAGGCGAGGTTCGACGCCGGCGGCAAGGGCATCAACGTGGCGCAGATACTCGCGGCGATGGGTCGTCCGTGCCTCGCGACCGGTGTCGTCGGCGGGTTCACCGGACAGTTCGTCCGTGACGAGCTGCGCGAAGCCGGCGTCGAGGCGGACTTCGTCCACGTCGACGGGCCGACCCGGTTGAACACGACGGCCATCGCGGCCGGCGAGGAGTACAAGCTCAACCACGACAGCGCGCCGGTGGCCGACCAGTCCGTCGAGGACCTGGTCGAGGCGGTCCGGTCCGCGGACCCGGAACGCGTGGTCGTCGCGGGGAGCCTCCCGCCGGGCGTCTCGACGGCGGACGTCGACCGCATCGCCGACGCCGGCGACTGGGAGACGCTCGTCGACATGGGCGGCGCGTACCTCACCCAGCTCGAGTCGTCCTACGCGCTCTGTAAGCCCAACCGGGAGGAACTGGGCGAGGCCACGGGTGCCGACGTCTCGACCGTCGCCGGGTGTGCCCGCGCGGCAGACCGGTTCCGGAGTCGGGGCTTCGACCGCGTCCTCGCGTCGATGGGTGGCGACGGGGCCGTGCTCGCGACGCAATCGGCACTGTACCACGCCGATGCCCTCGACGTCGACGTGGTCGATACGGTCGGGGCCGGTGACGCGCTCCTCTCGGGGTTCGTCGGTGCCTGGGACGACGGCGCGGACGACCTGACGGCGCTCAGGACGGGCGTGGCCGTCTCCTCGCGAGTGGTCCAGCAGGCAGGGACCTCCGTCCCGGCCTTCGACGGCCTCGACGGCGTGCGCGACCGGGTCTCCGTCCGTCGACTCGACGAGTGAGCGCCCCGCGACAGCCACAACTCAGAACTTCGCGAGGTACTCCTCTACGAAGGTCCGGACCTCCGTCAGCGACGGCTGGTCGGCCGTGCGGACGAAGTAGCCGGCGACTGCGTTCCCGAGCACCAGGGCCGGCGCCGCGTCGAGGCCGGCCACCAGGCCCAGGCCCAGGCCGGCGTTGAAGTGGTCGCCGGAACTGGTCGTCATCTCGGGTTCATCGACCGTCGGGTTACTGACACTGAAGACACCGTCCGGTGTCGCCACGGCCGAGCGCTCGAGGCCGTGGCCCACGAACCAGGTCGGGTCGAGCGCGTCGAAGGCCGCCCGGACGTCGCCCTCGAACGAGCGGTCGGCAGCGCCCGCGTAGGCGTCGGCCAGGACGCTCGTCTCGGCCCGGTTCGACGAGACGACGACGTTCGTCACCTCGTCTAAGCGAGCGATGGCCTCGCTGCCGGCCCGGAGCCGGCCGTCGTCGAGTTTGCGGACGTCGCCGGGGTCGACGAGCACGTGACTCGGCGGATTCTCGACGTCGCCCCAGCGGTCGCGGAGTCCGTCGAGGACGGCCGGCAGGTCGGGCGTCTCCGACCAGTAGCCGGTCCCGAGCAGGCGAGCGCCGTCGAGGCGATCCACGAGCGTGTCGTGGCCGACCGCCTCGTCCAGCGTCGCCCAGTCTAGGTCCATCGTGTCGCCGACTTCGGTCAGCATGAGCTTCCCGTCGTCGAACTCGACGGCGTCGGTGACGCCGTTCTCGCCCAGCGAGTGCATCTCGTAGTCGCCGAACTCCCGTTCGAACGGTTCGGAGACGGGGTCCCCGTACATCCCGACCATCACCGGGTCGAACGTCCAGGTGCCGAAGGCTCGGGAGAGGTGGCAGGTGTGGCCGCCCGTCCGGGTGCCGTGCTGGAGCCACTCGAACGAGAGCGAGCTGTCGGCGGCCACCGACCGCTCGATCCGCTCGCCCAGCGAGGCCAGCGTCGCCAGACGGTCGAACGTCTCCGGGTCCGACCGGTCGGCGACCAGCTCGCGGACGCGGTCCACGTACCCGTCGAAACCGAAGACGACAGTCCCGCGGT
The DNA here is from genome assembly GCF_029338255.1 of Haloarcula halobia. NCBI lineage: Archaea > Methanobacteriati > Methanobacteriota > Halobacteria > Halobacteriales > Haloarculaceae > Haloarcula > Haloarcula halobia. Next base: position 2,155,910 of record NZ_CP119787.1, on the reverse strand, counting down.
CGATGGCCGCCGGGAGAGCGGTCGCCTCGGGGAACTGTTCGAGGGCCCTCTCGACCGCCGCGCGCGTGTCGTCGTCGACGGTCATCGCAGGCACCGTCCTCCGACGCGTTCACTGCTGGACTCTACACGTGTGGCCCGGGCGTCGTCGCTGTGCCTCCCGACGTCGGTCCGTGGGGGCGGACCGGCGCTAACGTCTCGCATACGATGGGACGTTCCGGGAATACGCACTAACCGTTTTCGATTGTGTACGTTTCGTATCGAACGTGCAGGCTCCGTCTGACCACCTCGCGTTCGTCGCGGTCGGATCAGGCCGCTATCTCGCAGATCGCCTTCCAGCGCCCCTTGGATTCCAGTTCCTCTTGGAGCTTCTCGGCGTACTGTTGTGCCAGTTGCGCCGCCTCATCCTCCCGTGCACTCTGGCTCCCACCCCCACCGAGGCCCAGTGCGGCCTTGACGCCCGAGAAGATGCCGCCGCTGGACCCGCCCGACCCGCCGCCGGCACCCATCGGGGACTGCTGTTCGATGCGGTCCATCTCGGGCATGACGCTCGCGAGCTTGGAGGTGTTGGCCACCACGCGGGCCTCGTCGGGGTTCTGTGGGTTCTCTATCTCGAACTCGACGGCGGTCATCACGAGGCCCCACTGCTGGCTCGAGAACGACGAGGCCTCGACGTGTTCGTTGAACTGTTGGTCGACGGACATCCGCTCGGCCGCGATGCGGTCGGTCCAGGATGAATCGCTCATGGCCCGTTCTTGGGGGGCCGTGCGTATGAGCGTTTCCCGGGACCGCCGCCGCAGTGGTGGTCGGCGGCCACTCAGACGCCGGACTCGATGGTAATGTCGGCGTGGAGCGGCTCGCGGAGCGCCGAGTGGACGTGACAGATCTCCTCGCCCAGCTCGACGATGTCCGCCTCGTCGTCGCCGAGGTTCCGTTCGACCTCGATGTGCCAGCGGATGGCCTCGAGGTCGTCGTCCTCGTCCAGGTCGGCCTCGACGTCGATGGTGACCGTCCCGATGTCGTCGTAGCCGGTCTTGTTCGCGGCGACGCGGAACGCCGGGATGTAACAGGAGGCGTAGTCCGCTGCCAGGACCTGGTTCGCCGACGGGCCGTCCTCGCTGAGCGCGTCCACGACGAGCTCCCACTCGCCGTCGATGACGCTCTCGACCGTGTACCCTTCCTCGCACGTGCTGGTGACTTCGATGTCTGTCATTGCGTTCGGCCAGTCTCGGCCCGGCGTGGTAAGTGTTGCTGGGCGACCCGGTGCAAGCCCACGCGGGCGAGGACTTCGTCACCCCGCGGGGTGAGGCCGGACGGCTACCCCCTCGGGGACAACGCGCCGGGCGTCTTCGTCGACACCCCAAACCGCGTCTTCGAGGTCGAGTACTCCGATACTGCGGACACGGCGGTCCGAGCTCGACAGTACCAGGGGAATCGCCGCCGACAGCGACTGGAATAGCAGTTACCGGGAGCGCCGAGGGCGGCACCCGGTTCGAGGTATCGGGTTGCGGGTCCGCGACTAGAGCGTGAACGTCTCGTCACCGTCGAGGACGTGCACTTCGGTGTCGCTGCCGGTCGCTTTCACCTCGCGGGCGAAGTCGTCGACCTCGATCTCGATAGGCGGGAACGTGTCGTAGTGCATGGGGAACGCGTGGTCGACGTCGAGCCAGTCGACGGCGATGGCGGCCTGCATCGGGCCCATGGTGAAGTGGTCGCCGACCGGCAGCGCGGCGGCGTCCGGTTCCAGGTACGGGCCGATGACCTCGCGCATCTCGGTCATCAGGCCGGTGTCGCCGGCGTGGTAGAAGGTCGTCGAGTCGGCGTCGCTGACCTGTGTGGGCTTGGTGTCCGAGATGATGTATCCCGCGGGCATGCCGCCGGTGGCCCCGTAAGAGGTGTCCATCCCGTTGGTGTGGTCGGCGCGGTGCATCGTGGCGAAGGCGTCACCGACCTCGACGGTGCCGCCGATGTTCATCCCGATGGTGTCGGAGACGCCGTAGTTGTCCTCGCAGTACTCGACGACCTCGGGCGTCCCGACGACGGTGCTGCCCCGATAGCGGTCGACGTCCGCGATGTGGTCGGCGTGCCCGTGTGTGAGCAGGACGTAGTCCGGGTGGAGTTCCTCGGGATCGGTGTCGGTTACCGGGTTGTCGAAGAACGGGTCGATGAGCAGGTCGGTTCCGTCGACGGAGACGTGCCACGTCGAGTGGCCGTGCCAGGTTAGCTCCATAAGCGCCCGACGGTACACGGGGCTCGCACTTAACTGTACAGTGGGCTGGCAGGTCCCCGTCAGTCGAACAGGCTCGTCCGTGTGGGCTTGCCCTGCGCGTAGCGGATCCACTTTCGCATGTGCCGGTTCATCGCCCAGAAGAGGACCACCGTCATCGCGAGCAGAGCCGCGAGCAAGACGACCCCCAGGACCAGCGGTTCCCGTGCCGGCAGGCCGATGAGCGCGACGATGATGCCGACGAGTGCCATCTCGACGCCCGCTCTGAGTCCGGGGAGGACGAACCCCGGTGAGGGGGTCTCGGACCCGGATGCGTTCTTTCCCATGAGTGGCGGTGGGCGGTCGACGGTATTGAGTCTTCGGCCGACCGTGGGATTCATCGGACTCGGTCCCGACGTACGGACATGGATAGTTCCCTGTCGCGACGCCGGTTTCTCGGTTCGGTCGGCGTCGCCATTGCTGGGGCAGCAGGCTGTCAGTCGCCCGGACAGGCCGGCCAGTCGCGGGACCAGTCCCAGTCGACGTCGACCCCTGCTCGGGAGGCCGTCGGGGTCGAGACCGACGGGAGCAGATACGCTGACGTCTACCAGCAGGTCGCCGGGTCGGTGGTGTCGATACGCGTCGTCACCGACGCCAGTCGCGGGTCACAGGGCAGTGGGTTCGTCGTCGACGACAGCCACATCGTCACCAACGAGCACGTCGTCACCGGCGGTGACGCGTACTACGTGCGCTTTGCCGACACCGGCTGGCGCGAGGCGACCCTCGTCGGGGCGGACGTCTACAGCGACCTGGCGGTACTCGAGGTCGCCGAACCGTCGGCCGCCGCGACCCCGCTGACACTCGCCGAGCGGGACCCCGCCATCGGGACGGAGGTCGTCGCCATCGGCAATCCCTTCGGCCTCTCGGGGTCCGTCTCGGCCGGCATCGTCAGCGGGGTCGATCGGACGCTCAGGAGCGCGAACAACTTCTCCATCGCGGATGCCATCCAGACCGACGCAGCGGTCAATCCGGGCAACAGCGGCGGCCCGCTGGTCGACCTCGAGGGGACCGTCCTCGGCGTCATCAACTCCGGCGGGGGCGACAACGTCGGCTTCGCCATCTCCGCTCAGCTGACCCGGCGGGTCGCGCCCGCGCTCATCAGTCGCGGGGCCTACGACCACTCCTACATGGGGGTGTTGTTACGGAGCGTCTCCCCGCTGGTCGCGCAAGCGAACGGCCTGGAGACGGCGAGCGGCGTCTACATCGACGACACAGTCGAGGGTGGGCCCGCCGAGGGCGTTCTCCGGGGGAGCGACGGATCGCGGGTCGTCTCCGGCACGGAGGTGCCGACCGGCGGCGACGTGGTGCGGCGCCTCGACGGGACATCGACAGCGACACGGCAGGCGCTGGCGACGTACCTCGCCCTCGAGACCAGTCCCGGCGACACCATCGCCGTCACCGTCCAGCGCGACGGACGCGAGCAGACCGTCGACCTGACGCTCGGCGAACGGCCCGAGCCCTGAGAGATAGCGCCGCCACCGAACGACTCGTCGCCGTCGCTCCCGGGGACTCACTCCAGTGGTTCGGCGGCGTCCTGTTCGACCAGCGGGTCCGCGTTGTCGCTGGGGAGGGTGACGACGTCGTCCCGCGAGAGGTCGTACTCGCGCTCGTCGACCCCGAAGATCTCGCCAACGTCGTCGGTGATGCGGACGGTTCGACGGGCCACGTCGTCCCTGCCGCCGGCGTCGCCGCCGTTCGCCGACGGACCGCTGGCTTCGTCTTCGGATGCGTTCGTGGGCGCGTCCCCGTCGGTCGCGTCAGGTGGCGAATCGTCCGGGCCCGTCGCGATACCGGCCTCGTCCGGAGGCCGGTCCCCGCCGACGTCGTCGGGGACTGGCGGTGACTGCTCCGGGGATTCGGACCCCGACGCGCCCATCACGTCCGCCGCGTCGACCCCCGACCGGCCGGTCTCGCTCGCACCGACCGCGTCGTCTGTCGCCGGGGAGGTCCGGGACTCGGCGCCGGCTTCGGCCGTCGTGCCGGCTTCGACGGGGGCGCCGCTCGTCTCACCGGAGACGACGTCGAGGACGTGGTTTCGGTTGTCCTTGATGGCCTGGACCATCGTCTCGAAGAGGGTCCGTTCCTCCTGTGTGAGGCCGTCGTCCTCCATCGGCATGTCGGCGGCGGCCAGCGAGGCCATCTTGACGATCTTTCCGACGCGGCGCTCGTAGATGGCTTCGATGGTCTGTTCGGCCGTGTTGATGTCGTCGGTGAGGTGGTTCACCTCCGGGGCGTCGAAGGGGTCGTCGGCCCGCTCGGCCGCCCGCGAGCGCTCCTCGCGCAGCTGGGCGATGAACTCCCCCGCCTCCTCGTAGAAGGTCGCGCGCAGCTGCTGGAGCTGGTCGGTCTGGCGCTCCCGGGATTGCACGGACTGGAGTTCGTCGAGATTCATTCCTTGCCCTTCTCCGCGCGCCCGCGGGCCATCAGGAAGATACCCACGTGCTCTGGTACTGATTGGATACCCGCCTCGACTGTAAAACTATCGCCCCCGAGCTCGACCAGGCCGGGGTCGGTGACGTCGACGGTGATCTCGTGCCCCCGGAACGTCTCGGGGACGGGGTCGACCAGCGGGTCGAAGGCCGCGATGTCGTCGCGGTCGATGCGCTGGACCTCGAGGCCGCTCCCCCCGTGGAGCGAGCCCGGCAACCGGATGAGGCGGTTCGTGTCCGTCGTCACCGGTTCGTCGATGGGGGCGTTGTCGTTCGCGACTGCCTCGTGGTGGAGCACCCGCGCAATCTGGAAGAACGCTGGGTGGACGTCGATGTTGCCGGCCACGAGCTGGTCGTAGTTGTTCCCCGCGGCGTTCAGCGCGGCCGTCGCCTTCCCCTCGCCGATGCCGTCGTACTCCTGCAGGCGTTCGAGCGCCGCCTGCTCGTCCATCTCCAGCAGCGAATCGACCTCGGCCATGATGTGGCGGTGGGTACGCTCGCCCCACCCGCCCTCGGTCACGAGCGTCCGCTTCTGTGCGGGACTGGACCGGCCGGCCGTCCCGGAGACGGCCTGTTCGCTGACGAGTTCCTCGAACTCCAGGCCGATGCCCCGCACGTAGTCGACGATTTCGCGGCGCGCCTCCCGGCTCAGGCCGCGGACGCTCTCGTCGCGGACGTGGACGTGGTAGCCCCGGCCGCCCGAGAAGACGACGGTCATGTCCTCGAAGTCGAAGTCCTCCTCGAGGAAGTCCAGCAGGCGCAGCAGGGCGTGCTTGCACTTTTCGAGCATCTCCCCGTACGTGTCCTCGCCCAGCACCACCGAGGGGAGGTGGTCGGCGTCGAGGTCGAAGACGAGGTCCGACGAGCGCCACCCCTTGTCGCTCATCGTCGACGCGCTGGGGTCGTCGTAGCGACCCGCGGAGAAGTAGACGTGTCTGGGTTTCTTGCGGCCGAGAAACTCGGTCAGCTCGCCCAGGTCGAGCAGCGAGCGGTGGCGGACCATCGTCTCGCCCGGGCCCTCGGTCCAGGGGACGAACCCCCACTCGCGTTCGTTCGCGGCCGGCGGCGGGGTGATCGAGGCCCGCCGGTAGTGGTCCCCGAAGCGGCCACGCAGGTACGAGAGCGTCCGCTCTTCCATCGGCTACTCCGTTCGTCGGTTCCACTCAAAAGCGTTCTCCTAGCCGCGTAGCAACTTCGACAGTTTGTCCCGAATCGTCTCCTCGCCCAGTCGGAGGTAGTAGGCGTCGCCGCCGTCCTCGTAGTAGTTGTCGATGCGGCGCCGAATCTGGAAGCCGACGTGCTTGTAGAAACCCAGCGCCTCCTCGTTTGTCGTTCGGGCGTGGCATGTCACGGTGCCGTAGTCCTCGGCGACGCGGGCGACGAGGCGCTTGCCGAAGCCGTGGCCGCGGTACTCGTCGTCGACGGCCAGAAAGAGGATGTACCCGTCACGACGGACCGCCGCGAATCCGACCAGGCGGTCGTGCGAACGGTCGACGTAGAGATACACCGTCGACCGGCGGTACGCGTTGCGGAAGAACCCGTGTCGCTGGCGCAGGACCCCCTCCGATTGACGGATGTCCTCTTTGAGCCGCCAGGCAGCGTCGACGTAGTCGTCGCTACCCCGCTCCACGATGCGCGTTTCGACGTTGACGCTCACTGACTGCAAGTTTCCAGCGGCACGAACATAATTCCACCGCCCTGACGGTGCTACTGGGCGGTCCGACCACAGACCGACTGTGGCACTCCGGCACACAAGGACAGGATTAGGTGTCTCTGCCCGTAATCTCTCGCATGTCCGTTCGTCGGAGCCTTCGCCCGCTCGTCGCGGTCCTGATGGTGCTCGCGTACAGTCGTCCGGTCGCCGGCCACGTCGATTACGTCACCGACGGGCCGGGGGAGGCCATCGACGCGGTCGAGTTCGCACTCGCGGTGCTGTCGAACCCGTTCAACGCGGCGCTGTTTGCCGCCGTCGGCCTGCTCACCGTCGCCGGGACCGCGGGCTATCTCTGGGTCCGGCCGACGATACCCGACATCGTCGTCCTCCGGAACACGCTCGCCGGCTACGCCGACCTCGTCCCGTGGATGATTCGCCTGAGCGTCGGTCTCCCACTGGTCGGCGCCGGCTTCCAGGGGTACCGCTTCGCGCCGACCGTCGCCTTCTCGACGACGGCAAACCCCGGCCTCCGGGTGCTGTTGATCGGCCTCGGGTTCGTCCTCCTGTTCGGGCTGGCGGTCCGCATCGCCAGCGCGGTCGGCCTGGCGACCTACGCCTGGACGCTGACCGTCGACCCCGCCGCCGTCATCGCCATGGAGTTCGTGCCCGCGTTCCTCGCGCTGCTGATTCTCGGTGGCGGCCGGCCGAGCGCCGACCAGATGCTCAAGGAGGTCGCGAGCACCGAGGGGACCATCTACGGCCGCTTCGACCCGTTCCACCTCCTCGATGGCTTTTTCGACGAGGTGACGGCCCCGTACCGCCGGTACGTCCCGGTCGTACTCAGGGTCGGCGTCGGGGCGACGTTCGTCTACCTCGGTCTGTTCCAGAAGCTCGCGACCCCCGGGAGCGCCCTGCTCGTCGTCGAGAAGTACGACCTGACCGCATTCGTCCCGGTCGACCCCGGTCTGTGGGTGCTCGGCGCGGGCCTGACCGAAGTCGCCGTCGGCCTCGCATTCGTCGTCGGTCTGTTCACCCGCGGGGCCGCCGCCGTCTCGTTCCTGCTGTTCACGACGACGCTCTTTGGCCTGCCGGACGACCCGGTCCTCGTCCACGTCACGCTCTACGGCCTGGTCTCGGCGCTGTTCACGCTCGGGGCCGGTCCGCTCTCTATCGACCACTGGATCGGCCGCCCGGCCGTCGCCGACGGGGACTCGCCCGCTGCCGCCGACTGACCCCCTGCCGTTTCACGGGTGACATTTTTAGCCTGGGGACCGGAGTGTCTCCCATGACTACCTACGAGGCCGGGGACGTCACGCTCGAGAAGGTCCGGGACTACGTCTGGGAGATTCCCGAGCAAGACGGGATGCGCGTGCCGGCGCGCGTGCTGGCCAGCGAGGCGCTGCTCGACGAGATCAGCGACGACAAGACGCTCGAGCAGCTGCGAAACTCCGCGCACCTCCCTGGCGTCCGGAAGTACACGCTCTGTATGCCCGACGGGCACCAGGGCTATGGCTTCCCGGTCGGCGGCGTCGCCGGTATCGACGCCGAGGAGGGCTGTATCTCGCCCGGCGCGGTGGGATACGACATCAACTGTGGCGTCCGGATGCTGAAGACGAACCTGACCTACGACGACGTGCAGGGTCACGAGGCGGCCCTCGTCGACGCGCTGTTCGATGCCATCCCGTCGGGGCTGGGCGGTGGCGGTGTTCACGAGGGCACCGTCGAGGACGTCGAGGCGATTCTCGAACGCGGGGTGGACTGGGCGCTCGAACACGGCTACGCCGTCGAGGAAGACCTGGCCCACTGCGAGGACGAGGGTTACCGACCAGAGGCGGACGCGTCGAAGGTCTCCGAGAAGGCCAAGAATCGCGGGCGCGACCAGGTGGGGTCGCTCGGGTCCGGCAACCACTTCCTGGAGGTCCAGCGCGTCACCGACGTGTTCCGGGCTGACGTCGCGGCCGACTTCGGCCTGTCGACCGACCAGATCGTCGTTCTCATCCACTGTGGCTCCCGCGGACTCGGCCACCAGGTCTGTACGGACTACCTCCGGAAGATCGAGCAGGCCCACCAGGGGCTGCTCGAGCAGCTGCCCGACAAGGAGCTGGCCGCCGCCCCCGCGGGGTCGCAACTGGCCGAGGACTACTACGCGGCGATGTGTGCGGCAATCAACTTCGCCTGGGTGAACCGCCAGCTCGTGATGCACCGGACCCGGACGGTCTTCGAGGACGTCTTCGACCGCTCGTGGGCGGACATGGGGATGTACCTGCTGTACGACGTCGCCCACAACATCGCGAAACGCGAGGTCCACGACGTCGACGGGGAAAAGCGGGAGCTGTTCGTCCACCGGAAAGGGGCGACGCGCGCGTTCCCGGCCGGTCGGCCGGAACTGCCGCCGGCCTACGCCGACGTCGGCCAGCCCATCATCATCCCCGGGAGTATGGGCGCCGGGAGTTACGTGCTCCGTGGCGGGGCCGAGTCGATGACGGAGTCGTTCGGCTCGACGGCCCACGGTGCCGGCCGGCTGATGTCGCGCACCCAGGCCAAACAGGAGTACTGGGGCGAGGACGTCAGGGACGACCTCCGCGAACACGAGCACGTCTACGTCAAGGCCCAGTCGGGTGCCACGGTCGCAGAGGAGGCCCCCGGCGTCTACAAGGACGTCGACGAGGTGGTCCGCGTCTCCGACGCCCTGGGTATCGGCGACAAGGTGGCTCGAACCTTCCCCGTCTGTAACATCAAGGGCTGACCCGTCTGGGACTGTCAGCCCCCGCCCCACTCGCTCAGTTTGGTCCGGTTGCCGCTCCGGTTGAGATATATCTCTATGCGGTCGCCGCGCTGGACGCTCTGCCCGTAGGCGTTCCCGGATCCGAGCTGGGTGATGTCGCCCGGGCCGACCGTGGCCGTCTCGTTCCGGTTGGCCAGTTGCGCCCAGGTGACGTTGTTCCCCGGCCCGTGGAACTCGATGTTTCCAGCCTGGATCTCGTCACCGCGGGCGTGCGTCACGATGAGGGCACTGTTCCCCTCGATGTAGTCGTAGGTGAAGTTGGCCTGCGGGACGCCGCCGTCGTCCTCGCCGGAGAGGACGAGGACGTTCATGCCGACCATCGCCGTCACGGTTATCGTCAGGCCGATGAGCACCGCTACGCCGATGGCCTCAGACATCCCGAGCGTGTCGGTGCGCAGTCGTCGCCCACGCATCTCGTTCCGACGGAAGGGTGACCAGCGGTATAGGTCATTCGGGTCTCGTGGGGGAAGACACATGACGGTCCGGGCCACAGCAGTTGGTATGATAGACGAGACGGTCAAGCAGATCGAGGAGATGCAGACCCACAGTTCTTCTGTCGTCGCCGTGAAAGCGGCCAAGGCACTCCGGACGCTGACCGAACGGGACTATCCGACCGTGGAGGCGTACCTCCGGACCCTCGAACGGAACAGCCACGCCCTCCAGCGGGCGAACCCGTCTCACGCGTCGCTCCACACCACCCAGGAGGAAATCGTCCAGCGCGTCCGCGACGGGGACCCTGACGACGTCGAGGCCGCGAAGGCCGTCACGCTCGCGGCTATCGACGACGTGGTCACCGACGTCGAGGGCGCGAAAGACCGGGCCGCCGAACGGGCGGCCGAGTTCATCGCCGACGACGACGTCCTCTTGTTACACGACTTCTCCTCGACTGTCATGGCCGCGCTGGACGAGGCGCTGGCCGACGGCGCCACGTTCGAGATATACGTCACGGAGTCCCGGCCCCGGATGCTGGGCCGGAAGGCGGCCCGCCAGCTCGCCCAGCGGGAGGGCATCGACGTGACGCTCATCGTCGACAGCGCCGCGGGCTACTACGTCAGCGAGTGTGACCGCGTCCTGCTGGGGATGACGTGTATCGTCGGAGATACGTACTACAACCGGGTCGGCACCTACCAGATCTCGACGGTGGCCGTCGACGCCGGTGTCCCGATAACTGTCGTCGGCGCCGGCGCGAAACTCGTGGAGGGCGGGTTCGCCTTCAAAAACGAGTTCCGCCCCGTGGCCGAGGTGATGCGCGAACCGGCCGAGGGGTTCGAGCTCGCGAACCCGGCCTACGACGCGACGCCGACAGAGCTGCTCGACAGCGTGGTGACGGACGACCAGGTCTACGACTACTGACGGGTGTCGTCTCGTCGGCCGTAGCGGCGAAAATCTGTTCTGGGGGTGTCAGTCGGTGTCGACGACGGTCCAGCAGACCGGACAGCGGAGCTGATCGCAGTCGCCACCCTCGACGGGCTCCCAGTCGTCTCGCAGGTCGATCTCGTGACCGCAGTCGGGGCAAAACAGGACGGCTTTGCGTCGCTCGTCGGGGGGCGAGAAATCGTCGACGCCGCCCACAGTGAACGGCTCGGTGGAGGTCATCACGTAGACGAAGGTGACGAACACGGATATAAGTGTCGGGCAACTGTTTGATTGTTCACGACAGACCGCTCACGTCTGGTGGTTTTGTTATTTACTGCAAATTTGATAACTCCACCGGTGTGCCGGTGCGGGCGGGGGCGATTCCGGGGGTCGGGCCCGCTGTTTCCGGAGGGGAATCCTTTTCTCGGGGGCACGTGGATGGTGGCCTATGCGTACCGGTTCCGTCTGGCTGTTACAGGCGACACAGACGCCGACGCCGACCGAGGCCGCGACCGACCTCGGCGGGTTGCTCCCGGTCGCCATCCCGCTCTGGGTCACGCGCCTGGCCACAGCGCTGTTGGTGATGGCCGTCGCCTTCGTCATCTCCCGGCTCCTCGTCCGCCTGCTCGGCCGCCGCATCGCCCAGCGGTTCCGCCGCCCGAGCCTCACCCGGACGGCGTTACGGAGCATCCGCGCCTTCGTGTTCATCTTCGCGCTCTTGACGGTGATGAACATCTACGGCCTCCAGCTGGCCGACATCGCGCTTTCCGTTACCGTGTTCTCGGCGGTCATCGGTGTCATCCTCGCCCCCATCGTCGGGAGCATCATCTCGGGGATGTTCCTGCTCGCGGACCAGCCCTACGAGATCGGTGACATGATCGAACTGGCCGACCGGAGCCAGCAGGGGTTCGTCGAAGACATCACGCTCCGGCACACGAAGATCTTCACGCTGGACAACACGTTCCTGGTGATTCCCAACGGCGAGATACGCCAGCGGGACGTGATCAACTACTCCGCCGAGGACCCCCGGACTCGCCTCTCCCAGCAGTTCCTGGTCACCTACGAGAGCGACATCCCGGCGGCCCGGAACCTCATCGAGCGTGCCGCACAGCGGTGTGACGACGTCATCGAGGGCGGGCCCGACATCCGAATCGGCGCCGCTCGCTACCCGGCGTCGCCGACGGTCTACATCGACGATTTCGCCGACCACGGGGTCTTGCTGACACTCCGGTACTGGGCGACAGAGCCGTACAAGCTGCTTCGCGTCCGCTCGCGGATCCAGACGGTCGTCTTGGACGAACTGGACGACGCCGACGTGGAGATCGCCTACCCCCACTCGCACCTGCACTTCGACGAGACCAGCGGCGAGATGCAGGTCTCGCTGGCCGACGAGGCGCCGGTCGCCGGTGACAGTCAGGGCCCGGAGGATCTCGACGAGGCGCGCGACGGCTGAGCGTCCGGGCTGACCGTCACGACGTCACAGTCGAGTTCCTCCCGGAGGAAGTGGTCGATGTCGGGGTCGTCGACGAGTCTGCGGACCATCTTTCGCCACCGACTGACCTGCTTGCTCCCGATGACGACGACGTCCGCGTCCTGAGCGGCCACCTCGTCCAAGATGGTCTCCTCGACGAGCAGGCCCGTCCGGACGACGTATCGTGTCCGCGGGAGGTGGCCGAACGCCTTTTCGACGGCCCGCTTGAGGTCGCTGCGGGTCACTCGCGTCCCGTTCTGATAGAGGTTCACGTGGAGCACGGTCAGGTCGGCGTCCCGCTCCTCTGCGACCGTGATGGCCTCCCCGAGCGTCGCTCGCGAGTTCTCCGAGAGCGGATACCGGACCGGGACGACGACCTGTTGCATCGAGTGATGATTGGCTCCGGGTGTTTATATTCCTAGCGACGGAGACGTCTGTCTGCTGTATGACCGGAGCCACCGTCCGGGACGCCGGAGTCGCAGCACCTTAGCCCGTGGCCGCCCTCCGGGAACGTATGGACGCCTACGACGGGCCGACGGGGACGACGCTGTACGTCGATACCACCGACGGCGACATCGGGACCAAGGGACCGTTCTACGTCGCGTATACCGACACAGCGGGCACGCGACGGTGGGGCTACTTCTGCAGTAACTGCGAGACGTTCGACAACGCCATGGACTCCATGGGGCGTATCCGCTGTAACGAGTGTAGCAACCTCCGGAAACCCGACGAGTGGGACGCTGCACACGAGTGACCGCTACCTGACTGTACGTGGATTCCTGTCAGTAGGAACGTTTATGTCCCCCCCATTGGTACTGAGTGGCAGATGGGGGCCGTTACCACATCGCTAGGCGAGCAGGCTCGGTCGATATTCGACGAACTCGGCTACACCGTGTCGCGTACTGGCTCAGAAATCCACGCGGAGTACAAGTGGCGCACTGTCACCGTGTCCGTACTCGAACCGGACGAGACGCCACCGGACACCGGCGAACTCAGGTGTTTCGTCACACGGGACGGTGACGTCGGCCGTCTCTATAACCGGTTGCGGGGGATGGACCTGTCCTACGAGTGGGCGCTCATCGGCGTCCGGGACGACGGGGAGTACGAGGTGTTCCCCGCCGACACCACGCCCACATTTTAAGCCCGCGACGCTCGATTCGCCGGCGTGCAAGTCGACGTCCTCAACCGCGCGTTCGAGCAGATCGTAACCAACGTCACCGACGCGCTGCCAGACATAATCACCGGCATCGTCTTCCTCGCGGTAGCCGCGGTGCTCATCAAACTCGTCATGGTCGTCGTCAGGGCGGTCCTGAAGAACGCCTTTCCAGGCGAATCGACGGTCTACCGCCAGTTCATCGCCGTCCTGGTGCTGGTGTTCCTGTGGTTCGCGGTCGTGCTCTCCTTTCTCTCTATCGTCGGGCTCACCGCTATCGCTGCGTCGCTGGGCACGGCGACCGGGTTCCTCGCACTGGGGGTCTCCTACGCCCTGTCGGGGATGATCGCCGACGCCGTCGCCGGCGTCTACCTCCTCCGGGACCCCGACTTCAACCCCGGGGACCACGTCACGGCCGGCGGCGTCACGGGCGAAGTCGTCGCCATCGAACTCCGGAAGACCCGGTTCCTGGTGGACGGCGACACCGTCGTCAGAGCCAACGCGGACATCGAGAAGCAGTGGACGAAGAACGCCAGCACGTAGCACAGGGGTAGTTAAGAGTCCTGACCACAAAGGTAACCCTATGTTCGTCGGACACGGCCTGTTGGCGTTCTCGCTCGTGGCCCTCGCCGCGGACCGGTGGGGGCTCCCGCGAGCACGTGCGCTGACGCTCGGTGTGCTGGCCGCGCTCTTTGCCACCGTGCCCGACGTCGACGTCGTCTACGCGCCGGTGGGCCTCCTGCTGCGGTCGGTCAACTCGCTGGGCCCGGACGTGTTCTGGGAGACGGCCAACGTCATCCACCGGGGACCGACTCACTCGCTCGTGATGGGGACGGTCCTGGCCGTCGCCGTCGCGCTGTGGGTGTCCGGCCGTAACCCGGCGCGGGTGCTCTCGATCGGCGTGGTGGGCGGACTCGCCGCCGTCGCGACGCTGTTCAGCGGCGGGGTGGGCGGCCTCGTGGTCCTCGTCTACGGGCTGGGCGGCCTCGCGGTGGCGCTCCTGACCGAGCGGTTCGACGTGGCCCCGCGCCAGGCGCTGGCCGTCGCACTCGTCGGCCTCCTCTCGCACCCCTTCGGCGACCTCTTCACCGGATCGCCGCCGCCGATGCTCTACCCGTTCGAGGTCACGCTGTTCGCAGAGCGTGTCCTCCTGCACCCCGACCCGACTGGACACCTCCTGGCGGCGTTCGCCGTCGAACTGGCGACAGTCTGGCTGGCCGTCTGGACCTACGCGCGACTCAACGGGTACACGCTCACGGCGCTGGTCTACCCCCGGGCCTCGCTCGGCGTCGGCTACGCCGTCGCCGTGTTCGTCCTCCCCGCCCCGACACTCGACCAGTCGGCCCACTTCGTGTTCAGCGTGCTCGCCCTCGGTGCGGTCGGGACGCCCGTCCGGTCGTTCAGCGAGGGTGTCGACTGGCTCCAGGCGCTCGTGACGGGACTCGCCGCCATCACCATCGCGGCCGTGGCGTACACGCTTGCATACGGCCTGCTCTGACCGGCTGTCGGGCGAGACGGGAACGTGTGTGCTCGTTGAACAGGTCGATCGGCCCGTAGCCGATAGCATTTTCGGGGTCGGGTGGTTTGCAGAGAGTATGAACCGGGACGTCACCGACCTCCTGCGCGACAAGCAACTGAACGCGTTGGTCGGGTGGACCATCGTGGCCGTCCTTTTCGCCGTGGCCGCGACGAGTCTCCTCGGGGGGAACCACCTTTGGACGGTGTTCGCCGCGACGGTGGGGGTGCTGGCGGTGTTACCGCCAGTCATGCTCGTCAACCGCTACGCGATGTTGCCGTGGGAGATACTCCTGCTGGCGTCCCTCCCCGTGGTCGGCCGCCTGTTCGCGACGGTGCCGGTCACCGGGAACCTGGCCAGTTACCTCTCGGTGGCGGCCATCGCGCTCATCATCGCCGTGGAGCTCCACGTGTTCACGCCGGTCCGGATGACGCCCCGCTTTGCCGTCGTGTTCGTCGCCATCGCGACGATGGCCGCGGCCGGCGGGTGGGCCGTGCTCCGGTGGGGGGCCGACGTCCTGCTGGGGACGACGTTCGTCCTCGACCCGGCGCTGACCGAACACCAGATCGAGGAGGCGCTGATGTGGGAGTTCGTGGCCTCCACCATCGCCGGGGTCGGGGCCGGCCTCGTCTTCGCGTTCTACGTCCGCCGCCAGCTGGGGACACGTCGGATACCGCCGGAGGTGCAACCGGAGCCATGAGGCTGCGCGACCGCATCGGCGTCGGTCGCCGACGACAGCGCCAGATATCGCGGTTCCTGACGCTCTGTCTCGTCGGCATCTTCGCCATCGGCCTGGAGCGTGGCAACCTGGGCATCATGGTCAACACGGGCATCGGCCTGCTGGTCACGCAGTTGCCGTCGCTGCTCGAACGCGACTACGGTATCGCGCTCGACCCCGCCCTGACGCTGTGGATCACCTCGGCCGTCTTCCTCCACGCGCTGGGGGTCGTCGGTCTCCCCGGCGCCGAGCAGAACTTCTACGCTACGGTCCCCCTGTGGGATAACGTGACACATGCGCTCTCGTCGTCCGTGGTCGCCGCCGTCGGCTACACGACGGTTCGGGCCCTCGACAGGCACTCCGAGGGGCTCTACCTCCCGCCCCGGTTCATGTTCGTGTTCCTCCTCCTGTTCGTGATGGCCTTCGGCGTCATCTGGGAGGTCATCGAGTTCTCTGTCTCGCTTCTCGCCGAGGCGACGGGGAACCAGACGATCCTCACCCAGTACGGCCTCCGTGACACGATGCTCGACCTGGTGTTCAACACTATCGGCGCCATCATCGTCGCCGTCTGGGGGACGGCCCACCTCACAGACGCCGTGGGCTACGTCGAGGAGTTGCTGGAGTCCCGCACCGGCCTCCGGCCGTAGTTTTATGTCGTCACCGGACGACTCGACACCACGCCATGGTGTTCAAGAAGATTACACTAATCGGTACCAGTCCCGAGAGCTTCGACGCTGCCGCCGACGACGCCATCGAGCGCGCCGAGCAGACGCTCGACAACCTGAAGTGGGTCGAGGTGGAGGAGCTGGGCGTCGAGATCGCCAGCGTCGAGGGTCGCGAGTACCAGGCCGAAGTCGTCGTCGCCTTCGAGCTCGAGGAGTGATCAGCCGTCGAGTCGAGTCCACTCGACCCCGTCGCGGACGAGTCCGGCGACGAGCAAGCGCGTGGAACCGGTCACGGCGATGTCCCGTTCGAAGCGGAGTCGACCGTCGAGGGTCGAGAGCACGACAGTCAGGGGACTGTCGCTCGTGAGACCGTAGGTCCGGGGGAGGACACCCTCGTAGGTGACCCCCCGACCGCCGAGTACCGTCTCGCTGGCCTCGAACAGGACCGTCCCGTCCAGTGTGACCTGGACAACGAGACTCCGGCGGGAGGCCCGCTCGTTTCGGAGTCGCAGTGACGCCCCCTCCTCGAACGGAGCCAGCTCGCCGTCGGCGGGACCGGGCGTCGTCGCGTCCGGTGACGGAACCGGTACCGGAGTGACAGTCTCCCGGCGGCTGTCGCTCACCGTGTTACAGCCAGCCAGTCCGGCGAGCGAGCCCAGCGCGGACAGGACCGCACGGCGAGAACGTGTCGGCCGGTCAGGTCCGGAACGATTCGCCACAGCCACACTCGCTGACGACGTTCGGATTCTCGACGTGGAAGCCCGCTCCCTGGAGGCCGCCCTCGTAGTCTAACACCGACCCCTCGATGTAGTCGATGCTCGCGCCGTCGACGAACACCCGCAGGCCGTTGCGCTCGAAGACGTTGTCCTCGGCCTCCGGTTCGTGCTCGAAGCGCATCCCGTACGAGAGGCCGGCACACCCGCCCTGCTGGACGTACAGACGCAGGCCCGCCGCCTCGAGGTCCATCCCCTCGCTCTCCATGAGCTCGCGCGCCTGGGCTGCCGCCTCTTCGCTGACGGCCACGTTCGTCCCGCCCGGTTCCGGTTTGGCGTCGTCGGCGGTGCTACTCATGGGAGAACGTGCGTTCCGGAACGGGTTAACAGTGACGCCGACCTACTCCTCCGAGCGCCTGCGGACACTCTCGGCGTGGGCTTCCAGGCCCTCGGCCTCGGCGAGCGTCGTGATAGTCCCCGAGAGGTCGCTGAGAGCGTCGGCCGAGAGTCGCTGGACAGTCGTCGAGCGGACGAACGTGTCCACGGAGAGGCCGCCGGTGACGCGCGCGGCACCGCCCGTCGGGAGGACGTGGTTCGTCCCGGCGGCGTAGTCGCCCGCGGCGACCGGGCTGTAAGAGCCCAGGAACACCGACCCGGCCGAGGGGATGCGCTCCAGGAGGTCCTCGTCGTTTGCCGCCTGTATCGAGAGGTGTTCGGCGGCGTACTCCTCGGCGAACAGGACCGCCTCGCTCATCGAGCGCGCCAGGAACACGCCCGAGGCGTCGTTCTCGAGGGCCGCTTCGATGACCGCCTGGCGCTGTCGCCCGTCGACCTGGGCCTCGATCTCGTCTACGACCGCCTCGGCGAGGGCCTCGTCGTCGGTCACGGTCACCACGGAGGCGTTCTCGTCGTGTTCGGCCTGGGCGACCATGTCCGCGGCCACGAACGCGGGGTCGGCCGTCTCGTCGGCGACGACCATGATCTCGGAGGGGCCGGCGAGGAAGTCGATGGCGACGTCGCCCCGGACCGTGGCCTTCGCGGCGGTGACCCAGCGGTTCCCGGGGCCGACGACGATGTCCGTCCCGCTGACCGTCTCAGTGCCGTAGGCCAGCGCGGCGATGGCCTGTGCCCCGCCCACCTGGTAGACGGCGTCCGCGCCGGCGACGTGGATGGCCGCGAGCGTGACGGGGTTGACCGGGTCGGCCGGCGGCGTCGCGACGGCGACGTGGTCGACGCCGGCGACCTTCGCCGGGATGACGCCCATCAGCGCGCTGGAGGGGTAGGCCGCGGTGCCGCCGGGCGCGTAGACGCCGGCGCTCTCCAGGGGGCGAAAACGACGCCCGAGTTCCCGGCCGTCGAAGTCCTCGCGCCAGTCGTCGGGCACCTGCCGTTCGTGGAACTCGCGGACGTTCTCGGCGGCCGTCTCGATGGCGGCGAGCACCTCGTCGTCTACCTCGTTCGCGGCGCGTTCGGCGGCGTCGGTGATGTCGACGTTCCCCACTTCGACGCCGTCGAACTCGCTGGCGAAGCGCCGCAGCGCCACGTCGCCCTCCTCGCGCACCTGGTCGACGATGTCCCGGACGTCGTCGCGCACCGCCTCGACCCCGGCGTCGCGGTCGAACAGCGCTGCCCGCTCGTCTGGTGCGAGGTCGGCAACCGTACGTACGTTCATAGGCGGCGTTCGTGACGCGTGGAAAAACGGGTTTCCCTTTCGACGGGCCCGGTCGGCGCGTCCCAACAGACCCAAACTGCTGGCCGAGAACAGCTGCGTATGACCGACGCCACCGAGGACTGGGCAGAGCGACTGCGCGCCAACCGCGCCGAGAAAGACCGGTTCCTCGCCGAACACGACCAGTCGCCCATCCCGCCCGACGAGCGCGACTCCTTCGAGGGACTGCACTACTACGACCCGGACCCGGCCTACCGTGTCGAGGCGACGGTGACGGTCCACGAGGACCCAGAGCCCGTTGAGATGGACACCACGGCCGGCCGCACGGTGCGCTACCTGCGCGTCGCGACGCTGTCGTTCGACCTCGACGGCGACCGGGTCGAACTCCACGGCTACCGCCAGGCGGGCGACGACCCGACGTCGCTGTTCGTCCCGTTCCGCGACAAGACGACCGGACAGGAGACCTACCACGAGGGTCGGTACCTCGAACTGGAGGCCGACCGGGAACTCGAGGACGGCGACACCTTCACGGTCGACTTCAACCTCGCGTACGCCCCGTTCTGTGCATACAGCGAGGCGTTCGACTGCCCGGTCCCGCCCGAGGAGAACTGGCTCGAGACCACCGTCGAGGCCGGCGAGCGCGATCGGTAGCCGTCTCTACGGGTCCCGGAAACCCCACCCGAAGAACGAACATTTTTCGTCGTACCGACGCTACATGACGTATGGAAACAGTCGCCCGAGAGCGCCCCGTCGTCCGGTCGGCCGTCGCCCTCGTCGCGGCCGTCGGCCTCGGCGGCGGCGGCCTCTTCCTGGGATTTGTGTTGGCCCTCCTCGCCGGGTTCGTCCTCTCGGCCGGCGTCGGCATCGAGATGACGCCGGTTCGCTTTATCGTCATCAGCCTGATATTCGTCCAGGGGATCGGGGCAGCCGGCGTCGCGCTGACCTATCGCAAGTATCGCCCGCGACTCGCGCCGAAGGTTCGGTCCGTGCTGGGTCTGTCCGGCGGCGTCTCCTCGCTCTCGCTGCCGGCGGCGGTGCCCACGGTCGGACAGGTCCTCATCGTCGGCGTCGGGTACGTCGCCGCCATCGGTGCCGCCATGGTCGGGGGCCTCGTCGTATCGTCGCTGAACGTCCAGACCGGCCAGAACGCCGCCGCGGAGGTCGGGATGGAGAACCCCGAGGTGCTGTTGTTGCTCATCCCGGCGTCCATCCTCCTCATTGGCCCCGGCGAGGAACTGCTCTTCCGGGGCGTGGTCCAGGGCCGACTCAAGGAGGTGTTCGGGTGGCAGGTGGCGGTGGTCCTCGCCAGCGTCATCTTCGCCGCCCTCCACTGGTTCGCACTCAGCGGCGGGTCCACCACCGGGAACCTCGTCGTCCTCGGCGTGCTGGTCGGCCCCTCCCTCGTCTTCGGCCTGGCCTACGAGTTCACGGACAACATCGTCGTCCCGTCGCTCATCCACGGCGTCTACAACGCGACGCTGTTTACCCTGCTGTACGTCGCCATCGAGTACGGCGAGGGGCTGCCCGAGGCGGCGCTGGTGTTCTG
Organism: Haloarcula halobia; assembly: GCF_029338255.1. NCBI lineage: Archaea > Methanobacteriati > Methanobacteriota > Halobacteria > Halobacteriales > Haloarculaceae > Haloarcula > Haloarcula halobia. The sequence goes on along the minus strand of NZ_CP119787.1, from coordinate 2,135,972 downwards.
ATACTGCCGGCTGTACGTTCGTACCAATTCTCGGCACCCCGGGGAGCCGAGTATTTTCTACATGTTACAGCCGGCAGTATGAGTGACCCTCTCAGAGCGTAAAGCGCGAGACCGTCGTCCCGGCCCGCTCCAGGTCCGTCCCCGACGCGGCGGCGACGATGCAGGTGTTCTCGCCGTACTCCATCTCGAGGCCGACCTCGAACGTGCCGTCCTCGGGTTCGACCAGCGCCGAGTCCACGGGCGTCTTCACCGCCACGAGCGCGCCCGTGGTCTTGCCGTTGAAGACGATGCGCTCGCCCTGGAACCGGGTGTCGACGCTGAGTGCCGGCCCCCGGTCGTGTTCGTGAACCTCCCTCTCAAGGTAGCGCTGGCGGACGAATTCGGGCGTCTCGACCGGCTCGCCGGCGTCGATGCCGTGGGCCAGTCGGACGAACTGGGCCATCGCCCAGGCCAGCGGCGTCGCCGCACCCGTCCCCTCGCCTGGTTCCCAGTCGTAGTCGGTGGTGTACTGGCGGTCCCAGACCTGTTCGGCGAGCATCCGCCCGGAGTTGGCGAAGGCCGCCATCGCGTCGAGGAGATCCTGGGGGTCGTCGCTCGCTGCCTCGCCCTCCGTGAGGAGCTCGTACTCGCCGCGCTCGCCGGTCAGGAGCGGCCAGAGCCGTCCTTTACCGTTGTGTTCGACGGACCAGGGCCCCCCCTGGTCGCCTCGCTCGCGCTCGCCGTAGCCGTCGCCGTTGTAGCGGTAGAAGGCCGGCTTGCCGTCCAGGTCGACGCGGATGGTCTTGTCGACCTCGGCCACCGAGTTGCGGACGACCGCGTCGTCCCAGGGTTTGATGCCGAGACGGACCAGTTCGAGGAACCCGGCGTCGACGATGTCCCGCTCGTCGAGGGTCGGCCCGCCGTTCGCGAGCGTCCGCTTGACCCCCGACTCCGGTTCGCCCTCGCGGGTCACCCTGACGTAGTACGGCGTCCGGTCGTGCTTCTCGGTGCCCGTCTCCGTCGCGGTCCAGGACTCGACGACGTTGGTCCACTGGTCGGCCAGCGCGAACCACGAGAGGGCGTCGGCGTCCCGGCCGGTGTCCATCGCCACCTTCCCGGCACAGACGAGGCCGGCGATCTCGGCGGCGATGGTCGAGGGGGAGTAGCCCGCCTCCTCCTCCCAGCGCTCCTGTGAGGTCGCTGGCCCGTTCCGGGCGACGTAGTCGGCCGACCGCCGCAGGTTCCCGAAGTCGTAGGCCACGTCCTCGAAGTCGACACCGCGCTCCCAGAGGTGGTAGGCCATCACCTGCGGGAACGAGATGTTGTCCATCTGCTCGCCCACCCAGCGCGTCTCGCCGTTGACGTAGGTGTTCTGTGGCACGAACCCGTCCGGTTGCTGCTGGTGTTCGTAGACGAACTCCAGGTGGTCGATGGCCCGGTCCAGGCCGTCGACGGCGTCGAAGACGGTAAAGACCTGGTAGAGGTCCCGCGACCAGACGAAGTTGTACCCGACCCCCTGGGCCTTCGAGGCGGTGACCACCTCGCCCCAGGGCACCGACGGCGACGCGACCGACGCCCCGTCGAAGGTCTTGTCCTCGACGGCGAGCAGCGTCATCAGCGCGCTCCGGTACTGGGCGGCCAGGTCCGGGTCGCCGGCGACGGAGTCCGGCAGCGGTTTGTCCGCGAGGAAGCACTGCCAGCTGTCCCGGTAGCCGTCGCGGATGGACTCGTACCCGGCCGCCAGCGCACCCTCGGCCTCGCCGAGTGCCGCCGCGGTGTCGGCCTTGCCCGCGAACCCCAGCGCGATGCGGGTGTCCGTCTCCGCGCCGCTCCCGATGCGACCCACGAGGACGACGTGGTCGCTCTCGACGCTGTCGCGTCCGGCCGGCAGCTCCTCCTCGGAGAAGAGCGTCTGGAGGTGCCGGTCGCCGGCGACGCCGACCGTCGCCCAGTCGAAGCGGCCCTCGGCGGCCAGCGCGAGCGCCACCGAGTAGCCCTCGCCGTCCTCGTCGACCAGCAGCGGCGGGGTGGCCGACTGCGTGTAGGCCTCCGCGTCGCGAGCGACCAGGTGGTGACCGGTCGACCCCGAGAGGCGAAGGCCCCGTTCCGTCTCGCCCGTCGTGCTCAGAGCGGTGTCGGCGACGGCGAAGACGTCGTAGGTCTTCCCGTCGCGGGCCTCGAACGTGACGTCGGCGACGACGGCGTCGTGGTCCGGGTCGGCGGCGTACTCGACGGTCAGGGACCACGCGTGGCCGTGGCCGTCGCTCTGTTCGGTGATGACGTGCCGGAACAGGAGGGCGTCGTCGGCCGCCGGTTCGACGCGCCTGTCGACGGTGTCGGTGGCGCTGCGCCGCCGGTTTTCCTTGTGTGTCCGGACGACGTACTGCTCGTCCCGGCAGCGTACGAGGAAATCCAGCGTCCGGAGGTTCATCAGGTCGATGCGCGGGAACCGGGCCTCCGTCAGCGCCCCTTCGGTGAGCGTGAACCACACCCGGGAGGGGTCCTGACTGCCGTGGTCAGCGACGGTACTGACGCCGTACTTCTCCCCGGTCGTCCACCGCAGCCGCTCTTCGGGCCCGGTCGGGGCGGGCGCCGTCGGCAGGGCGTTTTGCTCGCCGAGCACGGTCGTGGCCCGCAGTCTGAGGGCGTGGGCGGCGCCCAGCGGGGTCGCCCCGTCGAGTGTCCCGTCGTCGAAGACCTGCGCCGGGAGGTACCCCACGTCGCTGGTCAGCGGCCCCTCCTCCCGCAGGAGGTTGTACAGGTCGCTCCCGCGCTTGAGGAACGCCTCGCCGCTGCGGCCGTAGCCCTCCAGCAGTTCGCCGAGGGTGGCGGCGGCCGCGGCCCCCATCGCCGTCGCGAGCGGCCAGATCTTCTCGTCTGCCTGGTCCATAGTCCGCCAGCGGTCCCCCTCGAACCGTACGAGGCCGCCGACGGGGTTGCCGGGCGGGTTCCGGTACAGGCCGTTGAGCAGGGCACCGACGTGACTCGACAGCCGGTCCAGGTCCGTCTCCGAGAGCGTGACCGACTCCAGCGAGGCGTAGGCCCGGAACGCGTCGACCAGCGCGAACGTCGAGGCGTCGAGGCGCCGGTCCGGGATGCCGTTGCCGTCGAGTCGCTGGGCGAACGTCCCCGCGTCGTCGCCCCACAGCTCGTCCAGTGCCTCGTAGACACGGTGGGCGCTGTCGGTCGCGGCGGCCTCCACCGCCGGTCCGACCGGCGCTCTGGCGACCGCCACGTAGGCCTCGATGTAGCAGGCGGCCGTGTGGGCGAACTGCCCCATCGTGTCCTCCCAGACGTTCTGACACAGTTCTGGCAGCCCGTTCTGGTCCAGCGAGCCGTCCATGGCGTCGACGGCGTCGGCCAGTGTCTTCCGTATCTCCCCCGCCAGGACGTCGTCGATGTCGTCACCCCGGGTTCGGAGGAACCGGGCGAGGAACGCGGTCACCTGAGCCGACTGGTGGGCCTGGAACTCGCCGGAGGTGTCGTCGTTCTCGACTCGCGCGTTGGCCCACCCCGGGGCCAGGTCCCCGTCCGACGCCCAGACGCGGTGGGGCCAGGTCCCGTCCTCGAGCTGGCCAGCACAGTAGAAGGCGGCCTTATCGGCGAGGCGGTCGGCGACGCCGAGGCCGACGCTGTCGTCGACGGCGAGCAAGTTCTTCGCGACGGTGGCATCCTCACCGAACCAGCAGTAGCCGTAGCCTCCCGAGTTGACGAAGAAGGGGTCGAAGTCGGGGGCCGAGACGTGGGCCCCCGTCGGCGCGAGCAGGAGGTCGAGGACGCGGAGGTCGGTCCGGACCACCGAGGGGCGAGGGGACTCCTCGGGGACCGTCACCGACGTCCGTTCGCGGGCCGCCGCACGCAGGTCGTCGGACGTCTCGTGCGTGCTGACGCAGTGTCTGAGGTCCGCGAGGGCCTCCTCGCGGGAGATCGCGTCGTGGTCGGACAGCTGTGTCACGAGCGAGGTCCGCGCCGCGCGACCGGTCTGTTCCAGCGGCGCGGTCACCAGGATGTCGCCGCTCAGGTGGGTGTCCTCGTAGCGCCGGGCGGCGACGTCTCGGGGGAAAGAGACAGGCTCCTCGCCCAATAGTTCGTCGAACCGCTCGGGGACCTGGCCGTGGACCTCGTCGAGGCCGGTCGAGGCAGTCACGTAGTCGTGTTCGTGGTGGTGGAACACCTCGACGGCCTTGCTCCCGTCGGGCCCGCCGTCCTCGTGGATGAGGCGGCCCACGCGGGTCTCCCGCCCCTCCGGCGCGAGCGTCATGAACGCGACCAGGTGGGCCTGTGACGGGACGGCACCGCGCAGTTCGACGTGGGTGACGTGGGCCCGCCCCAGCGTCAGGTCGTACTGGTGGACGGTGAACTCCCCCACGTCGTACTCGGTCTCGACGAGGTTCGTCTCGCGGTAGTAGTGCTGGCGAATCGTGTCTAAGTCGGCAAACCAGTAGGTTTCCGTCCCGGTCCTGATGCCGAGCTGCGAGCGGTCGATGCCGTACAGTTCAGACAGCGGCGCCGAGAAGTCACGGAGATAGCCGTCGGCGTCGACGTGCACCAGCCGGTCGCCGTGACCGGAGAAGGCTCCCTCCGTGGTCCGCCGCTCCCCGGCGTACCTGTCGGGGTCAGACCGGTCGCGCTTGTAGTTGTTGAGCGCCGTGCGCAGCCGCATATCCCACCCCTACATCGCGTCGTGTATAGTAAATTGGGTGATTTCGGGTCGCGACGGGAGAATACCTAAGGGGTTCACCCACCGAGTCGGCGTATGGACGACCCGGCAGACACCACGGAGGCGACCGAGGACGAGACCGTCTCTTTCGAGATGGACATCGTGGACGGCGAGACACGTATCGTCGTCTCGGGGGACCGCGACACCGCCGTCGTCGTCGTCTCGGCGTCGGGCGAGAAGATATACCTGCCCCCGGAGGACTTCGACCGGTCGGCGACTGAGGGCCGACAGACGCCCTACGACAGCCCGTACCAGTCACAGAGCGGGAGCGGCGACAGTCCCTACGACTCTCACCCCGACGCCACCTCCGTCACGGGCCTGGAACCGACCGCCGACGGGTACATCATACAGCACCCGGAACCGGTGACTGACGTCCGGTTCCTCCGCTAACTGTCGGCGTCCTCGAGGACCTCGTGGTAGAACTCGACGTGTTCGTCGCCGACCTCCTCCCAGGTCCGCTCCTCGTACTCGATGGGCGAGTCGATGTCTAGGGCGTACTCGATGCCCTCGGCGATCGAGTCGGAGTTCGGGTCCACCTCGATGACGCAGTCGTCCGGAAGGATCTCGCCGGCGCCGTTCTCGCAGGCGAGCACGCGCGTCCCGACCGAGAGCGCCTCGACGTAGGTGATGCCGAACGGTTCGGCCAGCGACGGGGAGACGAACAGGTCCGCGCTGGCGTAGTAATCGCCCAGTTCCGCCTGGGGAATGTACCCCGGGAACCGGACCCGGTCCTCTACGCCGAGCAGCTCGGCGAACCGCTCGAGCTGCTCGGTGAGGTGGCCCGAGCCCCCGAGCACGAGCGTGACGTCGTCGCGGTCGAGCTTCGGGAGGGCATAGAGGAGATAGGAGATACCCTTCTGGTCGGTGTGGCGACCGACGAAAAAGAGCATCTTCCCGTCGATGTCGAGTTCGGCCTTGACGTCCCGGCCCGTGGCCTCGACGGAAGAAAAGCCGTTGTAGATGACCGTCGAGTCGGCGCCGTACTCCGCCTGTATCTTCCCGGCGGTGAACTCGCTGACGGCGACGAGGTGGTCGGACCGGTCGGCGACGCGCTGTTCGGTCTCGACCTCCCGTTCGGGCGGGTTGACGTTCCGGTCGGACGACAGGGAGTGGAAGGTCGTTATCCACTCGACGTCGTGGGCGGACTTGGCTCGCGAGCCCGGGTTGTAGCCGAACCAGTCGTTCGTGTGGATGATGTCCGCGTCCTCGGCGTGGTCGGCGAAGGCGCCCGCCAGCCGGCCGATGCGGGTGATGATGTCACCTTTCCCCGTCGGGACGCCGTGGATGTTCTCACGCCCCGCCGGTGCGTACTCCTCGGGCAACACCAGCTCGAACTGGACGTCGTCGCGGGGCTGCATCACCTCGAACAGTTCCCCGATGGCCGTATCCAGGCCGCCGGTGATGTTCGGTGGGAACCCCCAGCCAAGCATCAGCACTTTCGGTGGCATGTTCGGATACCCGAGTGGATGGCCGATGCGGTTATGTACCTTTGGGCACGGCCGTCCGACGGGGCCCACAGCCCCCTTCAGCAGCCCCCTCGGAAAGTATCGGACCGTTGAAGGGGGTGTCGGATGAACACCTTCCCATGCGATTCGAACGACAGAGTGGACTCTTTCTCCACCACACGTCGCTGCCGAGCCCGCACGGCATCGGGGACCTCGGGGCCGGCGCTCGCCGGTTCGTCGACTTCCTCGAACGGGCCGACCAGTCGCTCTGGCAGTTCTGTCCGCTCGGCCCAACCTCGGCCGAGCTGGGGAACTCGCCGTACCAGTCGTTCTCGGCGTTCGCCGGGAACCCGCTGCTGGTGGACCTGCGTGACCTCGGGGACCGTGGCTACCTGACCGACGACGAGCTCGACCCGCCCGAGGGCGTCGCCGCCCGCTCGGTGAACTACGGGACGGTTAGCGAGTTCAAGCGAGACCGCCTCCGCATCGCCTACGAGCGCTTCGACGACGACGCGAGCGAGGCCGACCGGGAGGCCTTCGAGGCGTTCCGCGAGCGTGAGGCGGGGTGGCTCGACGGGTACGCGCTGTTCATGGCGCTGAAGGCGGAGTTCGACGGCCAGATCTGGACAGACTGGCCCGACGAGGTCAAGACTCGCCAGTCCGAGGCGCTCGAAGACTACCGCGTGGAGCTGGCCGACGAAGTGGGCTACCACGAGTTCGTCCAGTGGGTGTTCGACGAGCAGTGGCAGGCCCTCTACGAGTACGCCAGCGACGCCGGCGTGCAACTGGTCGGCGACCTGCCCATCTACGTCGCGCTCGACTCGGCGGACGTCTGGGCGGCCCCCGAGGCGTTCCAGCTGACCGAGGACAACGACCCCGCCGTCGTCGCCGGCGTCCCGCCCAACCCCGACGACAGCGGCCAGCGCTGGGGGAACCCCCTCTACGACTGGGGGACGTTGGCCGAGAACGACTACGACTGGTGGATCGACCGCCTGGAGCGACTGTTCGAGCTGGTCGACATCACGCGTCTCGACCACTTCAAGGGGTTCGACGAGTACTGGGCTATCCCCGCCGACTCGGACGACCCCGCCGACGGCGAGTGGCGCGACGGACCCGGTGCCGACTTCTTCGAGACGGTCGAGGCCGAACTCGGCGACCTCCCCTTTTTCGCCGAGGACCTCGGGTTCGTCGACGAGAGCGTGATGTCGCTTCGCGACCGCTTCGAGTTCCCCGGGATGCGCGTGCCGCAGTACGCCGACTGGTGCCAGGAGGGCCACATGTACCAGCCGATGCACTTCCCGGAGAACGCCGTCGGCTACACCTCGACCCACGACACCGACACCATCGTCGGGTACTACCGCCAGCTCGACGACCACCAGCGCGACTGCCTGCACTACAACCTCGGCACCGACGGCAGCGAGATCAACTGGGACATGATCGAGGCGGTCTGGAACTCCAACGCCGTCGTCGCCATGACGACGATGCAGGACCTGCTTGGACTGGACAGCGACGCCCGGTTCAACCTCCCCGGGAGCGCCACCGGCAACTGGCAGTGGCGCGTCACCGAAGACGGGTTCGACGAGGACGTCGCCGAGCGGCTGCGCCAGGTGACCGACCGGACCATCCGGTAGTCCGACGCGTGTGCTCCCCGTGCCGCCCGCGACACCGGCGGCGCCGTCCTCAGCGCCGACGACGGCACCATCCCCGCGGCCCGCTGGACCTTCGCCGAGCGGATCGGGACGTTCGTCGAGTCGGCGTGCGCGGCCGGCCACAGTCGGATGGACGGGCCGGTAGTCGTGCCGAACCGGAGTGAGTACGACTGGAGGGTCCCGAACCGGACCGGCGAGTCCTGACTCGTGAGAACGGGAGAATTAAACCGCGCCCTCACGGAACGCAACCTATGGACCTGTTCGGGACGGCCGGCATCCGAGGCCCCGTCGACGCCGACGTCACGCCAGACCGGGCACTGGCGGTCGGCCGGGCCGCCGGCCGAGACGGCGGGACGTTCGTGGTGGGGTACGACGGCCGTGTCACCTCCCCGGCGCTCGCCGACGCGGTGGCTGCCGGGCTCGAGAGCGCCGGCGCACAGGTGGTCGAGCTCGGTCGAGTGCCGACGCCGGCGCTCGCCTACGCCTCGCGGGGCCGGCGCGGCGTCATGGTGACCGCGAGTCACAACCCCCCGACGGACAACGGCCTCAAACTGTTCGTCGACGGCGTCGAGTACCACAGCGACGCCGAACGCCGACTCGAAGCGCGCGTCGGTGCCGACGCGGCCCCGGCGTCGTGGAACCAGTGGGGCGCGTCCGAACGCGAGGACGTCCTGCCGGCCTACCGGGCGGCGGTGGCCGAGTACGCCCGCTCGTTCGGCGGTCGCCCGTCGGCTCTGACCGTCGCCGTCGACTGCGGGAACGGAACGGCGGGGGTCGCGACACCGCAGGTCCTCCGGGATCTGGGCACGGACGTCGTCGCCACGGAAGCGAACGTCGACGGGCACTTCCCCGCCCGCGAGAGCAAACCGACGGCCGAGTCCCTCGCCGCCCTCCGGGCGTTCGTGCGAGACACCGACGCCGACCTGGGCATCGGCCACGACGGCGACGGCGACAGACTCGTGCTCGTCGACGGCGAGGGCGAGGTTGTCCACGAGGACACGGTGGTCGCGATGCTGGCCGAGGAGTACACCGCCCGGTCGAGCGCTGCTGACCCGGTCGTCGTCACCACGCCGAACGCGTCGGGTCGCATCGACCGGCGCGTCGAGGACGCCGGGGGGCGTGTCGAACGTGTCCGTCTTGGCGCGCTCCACGAGGGCATCGCTGCAGTTCGCGCCGACGCCGGCTCGGACACCGAGGTTGCCTTCGCCGCCGAACCGTGGAAGCACGTCCACCCCGGCTTCGGCGGCTGGATAGACGCCGTCGCCAGCGCGGCCGTCCTGGCCCGGCTCTTCGCGGCGACACCGCTCGCGGAGCGACGGGCCGTCGTCGACGAACGGCCCTACCGGAAGGTGAGCGTCCCCTGTCCGGAGGCGGCCAAGGCTGGCGCGATGGAGACGCTCGCCGAGACGCTGCCCGCGGCCTTCCCGGATGCCTCGATATCGACCGACCACGGCGCCCGGTTGTCGTTCGACGACGGGGCCTGGACACTCGTCCGCCCCAGCGGCACGGAGCCGTACGTCCGCGTCTACGCCGAGAGCGAGTCCGTCGACGACCTGGTCGGCCGCGTGGAATCACTGGTCCGGGCCGCCGTCGACGACGCGAGCTGAGGCGAGAGACCGCTCCGTGGGCCCCGGCGGTGGCTATTTCACCCGGCCAGTCCACCCGTGACCATGGACGACCTCATGCAGGCCGCACGGGACGCCATCGACGCGTCGTACGCGCCCTACTCCGAGTACCGGGTCGGCGCTGCCATCGAGACGGCCGATGGCATCGTCTACACGGGCTGTAACGTCGAGAACGCGAACTACAGCAACAGCCTCCACGCCGAGGAGCTGGCCGTCGGGGCGGCGGTCCGGGACGGCCATCGCGAGTTCTCGCGGCTGGCCGTCTCCTCGGCCGCTCGGGACGGCGTGACGCCCTGTGGGATGTGTCGCCAGACGCTCGCGGAGTTCTGTGACGAGTCGCTGCCCGTCGTCACGGACGGCGAGGACAGGACGGAGTACACGCTGGGGGAGCTCCTGCCGGAGACCATCTCGCCCGCCCACCTTGGCAAATGACCGGCGACAGCGAGGACCCGAGCGACGAGGTCCAGTACCACCTCGAGGTGGGCCCCGGCGACGTCGCCGACAGCGTGCTCCTCCCGGGGAACCCCGAGCGCGTGGCGAAGGTGGTCGACGACTGGGACGGCCACGACGTCGTCGGCGACCACCGCGAGTACCGCACGGCGACTGGTACGCACGAGGGGACGCCAATCTCGGTTACCTCCACCGGCATCGGGTCGCCCTCGGCGGCAATCGCCGTCGAGGAACTGGCCCGCGTCGGCGCGGACACGCTCCTCAGGGTCGGGTCCTGTGGGGCCATCCGCGAGGAGGCCGGCGTCGGCGACCTGATAATCACGACGGGGGCGGTCCGCCAGGAGGGGACGAGCAAGGAGTACGTCCGCGAGGACTACCCGGCGAGCGCGGACCACCGCGTCGTCTCGGCGCTGGTCGCCGCCGCCGAGGAACTGGGCTACGACTACCACCTCGGCGTCACCTGCTCGACGGACAGCTTCTACGCCGGCCAGTCACGCCCCGGCTTCGATGACTTCGAGGCCCGCGGGAGCCAGGAGCGCCTCGAGGAACTCCGCCAGGCCGGCGTCCTCAACTTCGAGATGGAGGCCGCGAGCATCCTCACGCTCGCCAGCATCTACGGCCTCCGGGCGGGCGCGGTCTGTACCGTCTATGCCAACCGCGTGACCGGGGAGTTCCGGACCGAGGGCGAACGCAAGGCCGCGAAGTGTGCGAGTCTCGCAGTGACGTATCTCGAACGGATGGACGCGACCGTCGAGGCGAGCGACAGCGACGGCTGGCACGCTGGCCTCTCGATAGACCGATAACAGAGGGTTCCCGACCGCCTCAGTGCATACCGCGCCGAACGACGTGAGGCGCGGTTTCACTTCACGCGACCGAGCGGAGCGAGGGGGGCGTGAAGGACGTTTTTAGCGTAGATTTTTGCGAGGAGTGGTGCCCGCAGCGTCGCCTTCGGCGACGCGAGGACACCCGACGAAGTAAAAAGGTACTACATGTCCGGCCACGCCTTCGCGGCGCGACCGATGCCGGTGACGTCGGCGATCCAGCGGGCGGCGATGCCCTTCTTGAGGATCTTCGCCGGGAGGCCGCCGAAGGTCGAGATGGGCAGGCCCATCACGTCGTGGGCGACGGCCTTCTCGCCGACGGAGATGACCGTCCCCTTGTCCTTGTGGGTCCAGGTGGTCAGGGGCTGACCGCGGACGGCGCGAGCGAGGTTCTCGCCGGCGACCTCGGCGGCCTGCCAGGCGGCCTGGGCCGTCGGCGGCGCCGGCTGTTCGCCCGGCTGGTCGATGAGGGCACAGTCGCCGATAGCGAAGACGCGCTCGTCGTCGGTCTGGAAGTCGCTCTCCGTGTGGATTCGGTGGTTGCGCTCGTCCTTGTCGAGGTCGACGTCACGGACGGCGTCGCGACCGGTGATGCCGCCGGTCCAGACGAGGACGTCGTAGTCGAGTTCCTCGTCGTCGCCGATGTAGACGGTCTCTTCGTCGACCTCGCCGATGAACTCGCCACACATTATCTCGACGTCGCGCTCGACGAGACGCTTGCGGAGCGAGCCCTGGAGTTCAGGGTCGTTGCCCGGGAAGATCTCGTCGAGGCCCTCGACGAGATGAATCTCGATGGGGGCGTTGTGCCTGTCACGGAACTCCGCGACCTCGCCAGCGGTCTGGATACCAGAGAGGCCCGCGCCACCGACGACGACCTGTGCGGGGTCGCTCTGCGTGGCCTCGCGTGCGGCGTCCTGGATGGCCTCGTGGATGCCCAGCGCGTCGTCGAGACTCTTGAGCGTGTGGGCGTGCGTCTCGAGGCCCTCGATGCCGAAAAACGCCGTCTGGGAGCCAAGACAGACCAGGAGATAGTCGTAGTCGACGCCGTCGTTGTCGGCGAGTTCGACGACGCGCTCGTCGGTGTCGATGTCGACGACCTCGTCTTGGATGAACGACGTCGTCGGTTCCTTTATCTCGTTGACCGGGATCGTGATCTTGTCCTGGACGGACGGATCGCGGATGCAGCGGTGGGATTCGTGGAGGACGAGGTGATAGTCCGTATCCGAGATCCACGTCAGATCTGCATCACCGTTCAACTCGTCTTCGAAACTCTTGACGGCGCCTGCACCGGCGTAGCCAGCACCGAGCACGACGACCTTATCAGTCATATCTCACGTTGAGGAGTGGGGTGATACAAAGGCTTTGAAACGTCTGCGAGCGCGCCGTCTTCCCGCGATAATAATCATGTGGGATGTCGGTCGGAATCGGGACTGGAGAGTGGGGCGCCACAGAGAGACCGCAGAGAGAAATCGCGACCGGACTAGTGCTCGGGTTCGCCCGCCGGTGCTCGCATGTCGTCGATGGTCAGGATGAGCTTGTTGTTGGTGTCGTCCTTTCCTTCGACGGTACCGATTATCTGGAGTTTCGACAGCGGGGTCGGGCCCACCGTGACGGAGTCGCCCTCGTGGAACCCCGAGATAGACCCCTGCAGCTGGATCTCGGCGCGACACTCCTCGGGGTGGTGGACGCTGGTCAGGTCGATCTCCTCGACGTTCGAGTGCTCGACGAGGTCGCCGTTGTGTCGGAGGGGGACCTCTGCGGCCTGTTCCATGTCCTGGATCTGCAGGGCGTCGTAGGCCGTCGCGGTCGGCTTGTAGCCGCCCTTCGGACCCGGGACGCCCTCGACGAGCTGGAGGGCTTTGAGGCTCTGCATCTGGTTTCGAATCGTTCCGGGATTGCGGTCGACCTCGGCGGCGATGTCCTCGCCCTTGACGGCGGACTCGCTCTCCCGGTACAGGTTCACCAGTTCCTGGAGGATGTTCTTCTGACTCGGAGTCAATTCGATTGATGACATATTCTCTCGTTCGGTGTAGCTGTCCTTAAACCCGGCGGTGAACATCATCAACAATCGCCGCTGTCCGGGCGCTTTCGTGCGGAAAACGACACCACTATCACGCCTGCTCGTGGGTGACTACCCATGAACGGCAATCGAGTGCTGGTGACTGGCGGCGGCGGGTTCATCGGGTCGAATCTGGCCAACGCGCTGGCCGAAGACAACGCGGTCGTCGCGCTCGACGACGGCTACCTCGGGACGCCGGGGAACCTCGACGAGAACGTCGAGTACGTCGAGGGGAGCGTGGTCGGCGACGACCTCCCGACCGACGTCGACGTCGTCTTCCACCTCGCGGCGCTGTCCTCGTACGCGATGCACGAGGACGACCCGACCCGCGGGGCCCGAGTCAACGTCGAGGGGTTCGTCAACACCGTCGAACAGGCCCGCGATGACGGGTGTGAGACGGTCGTCTACGCGTCGACGTCGTCCATCTACGGCAGTCGGACCGAGCCGTCCCCGGAGTCGATGGACGTCACTGTCAACACGGGTTACGAGGCGTCGAAGATGGCCCGCGAGACCTACGCCGAGTACTTCCACAACCACTACGACCTCTCGCTTGCTGGCATGCGCTTTTTCTCGGTCTACCAGGGGTACGGCGGGGCCGAGGAACACAAGGGTGAGTACGCCAACGTCATCGCCCAGTTCGCAGACGACATCGCGAACGGCGAATCGCCGGTGCTGTACGGCGACGGAACGCAGACCCGGGACTTCACTCACGTCGACGACATCGTCCGCGGACTGGTGCAGGCGGCCGAACACGAGCTGGACGGCATCTACAACCTCGGGACCGGCGAGGCCTACGACTTCCTCACCGTCGTCGAGATGCTGAACGACGAACTGGGCACCGACGTGGAACCCGAGTTCGTCGAGAACCCCATCCCCGAGGACGTCTACGTCCACGACACCTGTGCCGACGCCTCGAAGATGCGGGCCGCGACCGGGTGGGAGCCCCGGATCCCGTTCGAGGAAGGCATCGAGCGCGTCTGCGAGCAGTACACCTGACCCCCCGGGACGAACGGGCACCGGGCTTTTTCTCGTCGCCCCGAGAATTCCGCGTATGCAGTCGAACGTCCGTATCCTGGGTGTGCCGATGGACCTCGGTGCCGACCGCCGTGGCGTCGACATGGGGCCGTCTGCCATCCGGTACGGCGGGCTCGCCGGCCAGCTCGAGCGCCTGGGGTACGACTGCGTCGACGGCGGCGACCTCGCTGTCCCCAACCCCGAGGAGCGCGACCCGGACTCGGGGGTCTTCGAACGCGGCCGGGCGAAGTACTTCGAAGAGACACGCGACGTCTGTGCCGACGTCAGGACGGCCGTGGAAGCCACCGTCGCGGACGGCGAGTTCCCGCTGGTGCTGGGCGGCGACCACTCTATCGCCATCGGCACCGTCGCCGGGGCGGCGGGCCCCGACGAGGACGTCGGCGTCGTCTGGTTCGACGCGCACGGCGATTTCAACACGCCCGCCACCTCGCCCAGCGGGAACACCCACGGGATGGCGCTCGCGGCAATCCTGGGGTACGGCGAGTTCGCCGACCACGACTGGGCACACACGCCCGAAATCCGAGCGGAGAACGTCGTCCTCGTCGGCCTCCGTGACGTCGACGACGGGGAACGCCGCCTCATCAACGAGAGCGAGGTCACCGCCTACACCATGTCGGACATCGACACCCGGAGCGCCCCCGCCGTCGTCGAGGAGGCGCTCGACGTCGCGACCGAGGGTACCGACGCCATCCACGTCTCGCTGGACATGGACTGGCTGGACCCAACGGAGGCACCGGGCGTGGGGACGCCGGTCCGGGGCGGCGTCTCCTACCGCGAGGCCCACGTCGCCATGGAGTCCGTCGCCGAACGGCGCGAGGCGCTGCGCTCGATGGAACTGGTCGAGGTCAACCCCATCCTCGACGACCACAACCGCACCGCCGAGCTGGCCTGTGAGCTGGTCGCCAGTGCGTTCGGCAAGCGGACGCTTTAATCGGACACGCAGCGGTGGAGGCCGGGATAGTCCGCGATAATTCCGTCGGCGCCCGCCGCGAGCGCCCGGCGGGCGTCCTGCCAGTCACGGACCGTCCAGACGTTGACGGCCGCTCCGAGCGCCGCACTCAGGTCCGCCAGGTTCGGGTGGTCGGCCTGCTCGAGTGGCACGTGGAGCGCGTCGACGTCGTAGCGCCGGGCGACCGTCGCCCCGGCCCCCCAGTCACGCCGCCCGAACAGCGCGGCGAGACGCGCGTCGGGCCGATGTGCCCGGACTGTCGCGAGCGCCCCCTCGCAGAACGACGAGAACAGTACCTCCAAGGTGCACTCCTCGGTCACGGACAGCACCCGGTCGACGAACGGGGTCCACCGCTCGCGGGCCCGGTCACGGTCCCGTCCAGACAGGGCCTCGAACGGTCGGATGGCCGCCGTACCGGGGTTCTTCAGCTCGACGTTGAGGGCGACGTCCGGGGGGAGCGCCGCCACGACGTCGGCGAGCGTCGGGACTCGCTGGTCGGTGCCGAGGACCCGGGCCGCGGTGACGACGTCTGTCGGCCGCTCCCAGACCAGACCCTCGCGGTCGGTGATGCCCCTGCTTTCGCCGGCGTCCCCGAGGTGGTCGTCGTGAAAGACGACGACGTCGCCGTCCCCCGTCGGCATCACGTCGACCTCGACGACGTCGGCGCCATGGTCGACGGCGCCCCGGACTGCGGCGACCGTGTTCTCGGGGAGACAGCCGGTGAACCCTCGATGCGCGATGGTCGTCGGGAGGGTAGCCATCGAAACGCGTCACTCAGGTCTCGTCTGCCACGTCGGGGACGACGGTCACGCTCGCGACGTGGTCGCCTGCCTCCAGGCCCATGATGGTGACGCCCTTGGTGTTGCGCCCGACCTGCGAGACGTCGCCGGCCCGGATGCGCATTATCTGGCCGGTCTCGGACATGATGACGAGGTGGTCGTCCTCGGTGACGGCCTTCGCCGTCGCGACGGGGCCGTTCCGGTCGTCGGTCTTGATGTCGATGAGGCCCTTCCCGTACCGGGACTGGCGGCGGTACTCGGCGAGTTTCGTGCGCTTCCCGTAGCCGTTCCGGGTGACCGTCAGCAGCGCGCGCTCGTCGGCGTCGTCGGTGGCGACCATCGCGGCGACCCGGTCGTCGCCCTGCAGGTCGATGGCACGGACCCCGCGTGCCGACCGCCCCATCTCGCGGACCTCGTTCTCGTCGAAGCGGATGGTCATCCCGCCCTCGGTGGCGACGACGAGGTCCTTCGTCCCGTCGGTCACCTCGACGTCGATCAGCGCGTCTCCGTCCTCGAGTTTCGCGGCGCGGATCCCGGTCGTGAGGATGTTCTCGAAATCCGTCGCACAGGTCCGCTTGACGTACCCGTGGCGCGTGACCATCGTGATGCACTCGTCGGCCTCGAAGTCGTCGGTGGAGACGACGGCGGTTATCTCCTCGCCGTCGTCGAGTTTGATGACGTTGACCGCCGACTTCCCCCGGGCGGTCCGGGACATCTCGGGGACCTCGTAGGTCTTCAGCCGGTAGACCTGGCCCCGGTTGGTGAAACACAGCAGGTAGTCGTGGCTGTTTGCCCGGAAGACCTTCGAGACCCGGTCGCCCTCCTTGGGGTCCGACCCGATGATGCCCTTGCCGCCGCGACCCTGCGGGTCGAAGGCGTCGACGGGCATCCGCTTGATGTAGTCGTCCTCGGTGATGACGACGACGCAGTCCTCCTCGGGGATCAGGTCCTCGTGGGTGACCTGCCCCTCGTCCTCGACGATGGAGGTTCGTCGGTCGTCGTCGTACTCGGTTTTCATCGCCTCGAGTTCGTCGACGATGACGCCGTCGAGCTTCTCGCGGCTGTCGAGCACGGACTCGAGGTACCCGATGGTCTCCTGGACCTCCTCGTACTCCGCCTCGATTTCGGCCGTCTCCATCGAGGTCAGCGAGCCCAGTTGCATCCGGACGATGTGGGCGGCCTGGTCCTCCGAGAAGTCGAACTCCTCGTGCAGGCCCGCGCGGGCGGCGTCCCGGTCCTCGCTGTTGCGGATGAGCTCGACCACGTCGTCGACGTTCTCCAGGGCCTTGAGCCGGCCCTCGAGGATGTGCGCGCGGTCCTCGGCTTCGGCAAGGTCGTGTTCGGAACGCCGCCGGACGACCTCTCGGCGGTGGTCGATGTAGTGCTGGAGGGTCTCTTTCAACGAGAGCACTTTCGGCTGCCCGTCGACCAGCGAGAGGTTGATGACCCCGAACGTCGACTCCAGGTGGTGGTCCAGCAGGCGGTTCTCGACGACGTCGATGTTCGCGCCGCGCTTGAGTTCGACGACGATGCGGACGCCGTTCCGGTCGGACTCGTCGCGCAGGTCGGCGATGCCCTCGATCTTGCCCTCGTTGACGTCGTCGGCGATGCGCTCGACGATGCGGGCCTTGTTCTCCTGGTAGGGGAGTTCGCTGATGACGATGCGCCCGTCCTCGCGGTCGATCTCGTACTCCGCGCGGACTCTGAGCCGACCGCGGCCGGTCGTGTACGCCGAGTAGATGGCGTCGCGGCCGACGATGTTCCCGCCGGTCGGGAAGTCCGGGCCCTTGATATGCTCCATCAGGTCCTCGACGGTCGCGTCCGGGTCCTCGATGAGTGTGACGGTGGCGTCGACCAGTTCACCGAGGTTGTGGGGCGGGATGTTCGTCGACATCCCGACCGCGATGCCCGACGAGCCGTTCAGGAGGAGACTGGGGACCTTCGCGGGCAGGACGTCCGGTTCCTCCAGGCGGTCGTCGTAGTTCCCCGAGAAGTCGACGGTGTCTTTCTCGATGTCCTCGAGCAGCTCCTCGGCGATGGGGGCCATGCGGGCCTCCGTATACCGCATCGCTGCGGGCGGGTCGCCGTCCATCGACCCGAAGTTCCCCTGGCCGTCGACCAGCGGGTAGCGCATCGAGAAGTCCTGGGCCATCCGGACCAGCGTGTCGTAGATGGCGCTGTCGCCGTGGGGGTGGTAGTCACCCATCGTCTCGCCGACGATCGACGAGGACTTCCGGTGGCTCGACCCCGACGAGATGCCCATCTCGTGCATCGCATAGAGGATGCGCCGGTGGACGGGCTTGAGACCGTCGCGGACGTCAGGGAGCGCCCGACCAGCGATGACCGACATCGCGTAGTCGATGTACGACTGCTCCATCTCGTCCTCGATGCGGACGTGCTTGATGCGCTGTGCCGGGGGGTTCGCGTCCTCTGGTGCGTCCGAGCTCATATGTCGACCCACTCCGCTTCCGGCGAGTGTTCCTTGATGAACTCCTTGCGCGGTTCGACGGCGTCACCCATCAGGATGTTGAACATCCGGTCGGCGGCCGCCGCGTCCTCGATGGTGATCTGCTTCAGGATGCGGTTCTCCGGGTCCATCGTCGTCTCCCAGAGCTGGTCGGGGTTCATCTCGCCCAGTCCCTTGAACCGCTGGACCTGCGTCGGGTTGCCGTCGCACTTCTCCTCGACTATCCGGTCCCGCTCCTCCTCGGTCATCGCGTCGTAGGTCTCGCCCCGGTACCGGATGCGATAGAGCGGGGGCTGGGAGGCGTAGACGTTCCCGGCTTCGATGAGCGGCTTCATGTGTCGGTAGAGCAGCGTCAACAGGAGCGTCCGGATGTGGGCTCCGTCGACGTCGGCGTCCGTCATCATGATGACCTTCTCGTAGCGCAGGTCCTCGATGTCGAACTCGTCGCCGATGCCGGTTCCCAGCGCGGTGATGAGGTTGCGGATCTCGTTGTTCTCTAAGATGCGGTCCAGGCGGTGTTTCTCGACGTTCAGGATCTTTCCCTTGATGGGGAGGATGGCCTGGAACTCGGGATTTCGCCCCTGCTTGGCGCTGCCGCCCGCGGAGTCGCCCTCCACGACGAACAGTTCCGCCTCGCTCGGGTCGCGGGTCTGGCAGTCGGCCAGTTTCCCCGGCAGGGCCGTCGAGTCCAGCGCCGACTTCCGGCGTGTGAGCTCTTCGGCCTTCTTTGCGGCCTTGCGGGCCTTCGCGGCCTCGACGGCCTTGCCGACGATGGCCTCGGCGGTATCGGGGTTCTCCTCGAAGAACGTCGCCAGGCCGTCGTGCATCGCCGATTCGACGACCCCCCGGACCTCGCTGTTGCCGAGTTTGGTCTTGGTCTGGCCCTCGAACTGCGGGTCGGGGTGTTTCACGGAGATGACCGCTGTCAGGCCCTCGCGGATGTCGTCGCCCTTCAGCGTGTCGTCTAGGTCCTTCAGCAGACCGTTCTCGGTCGCGTAGTCGTTGACCACGCGCGTGAGTGCGGTCTTGAATCCGGTGAGGTGGGTTCCGCCCTCCCGGGTGTTGATGTTGTTGGCGAAGGCGTGGATCGAGCCCTGAAGGTCGGCGGTGCCTTGCATGGCGATCTCGACCTGGACGACCCCCTCGCCGATGTCTTCCTCGTCCTCGAAGTAGATGACGTCGGGGTGCAGGGGCTCTTTGGTCTCGTTCAGGTACTCGACGAACTCCCGGATACCGCCTTCGTACTCGAACGTCGTGGTCTCGCCGTCGCGGTCGTCGCCGAGCGTGATAGCGACGCCGGAGTTGAGGAAGGCCAGTTCGCGCAGGCGCGACTCGAGCGTCGAGAAGACGAACTCGCCGGTCTCGAAGATCTCGTCGTCGGGCCAGAACCGGACCGTCGTCCCGGTCCCCTCGCCGGGTTCCAGGTCGCGGACCCGCTCGAGCTCGGTCTCGGGTTCGCCGTGGTCGAAGCGCTGCTTCCAGACTGCGCCGTCGCGCTTGACCTCGACCTCGAGCCACTTCGAGAGCGCGTTGACCACGCTCACGCCGACGCCGTGGAGACCGCCGGAGACCTGGTAGGACTTGTTGTCGAACTTCCCGCCCGCGTGGAGGATAGTCATCACCACCTCCACGGCCGGGACGCCGTGCTCTTCCTGGATATCGACGGGGATGCCACGGCCGTCGTCGCTGACGGAGACCGATCCATCGTCGTGAATCGTCACACCGATGGTGTCACAGTACCCGGCCAGCGCCTCGTCGATGGCGTTGTCGACGACCTCGTAGACGAGATGGTGGAGCCCCCCTCGCGTCGGTCGAGCCAATATACATCGCGGGCCGTTTCCGGACGGCCTCGAGACCTTCGAGGGTCTGGATAGACTTTGCGCCGTACTCATCAGACTCACCTGACATAGGAACTTACGAGTTCTAGTAGCGGGGGGAATATAAAATCCCCGCACGCGCGTGCGAGAGCCGTCTGATTTCCCCGTCGAGAACTGCTCACACGGCCCAGATTCACGTCGGCCGGGACGTCGATTCGCCCCTGCTGTGACGATCGGATCGGTCGTCTCCCGGACGAAGTGCCGACCGGGGGCTCGCCCGTTTCACTTTCACTCCCCTGGCGAACACCTTTTAAACTCGACGTTAGTACCTTCCCCCACGTCAATGACCTCGTTTCAGTCCCAACTCGGTGAGGGCGAGGGAATCGCCGAGGAGCTGGCCCAGACACAGCGGGCCATCTCCATCGCCGAGTTCTTCGAGAAGAACAAGCACATGCTCGGGTTCGACTCGGAGGCCCGGGCGCTGGTCACGGCCGTCAAGGAGGCCGTCGACAACGCGCTCGACGCCTGCGAGGAGGCCGGCATCCTCCCCGACATCTACGTCGAGATACAGGAGGCCGGCGATTACTACCGCCTCGTCGTCGAGGACAACGGACCCGGCATCACCAAGGAACAGCTCCCGAAGATATTCGGGAAGCTCCTCTATGGCTCGCGGTTCCACGCCCGCGAACAGAACCGCGGACAGCAGGGCATCGGCATCTCCGCCGCCGTCCTCTACTCGCAGCTGACCTCGGGGAAGCCCGCGAAGATCACCTCCAGACCCAAGGGTCAGTCCGAGGCGCAGTACTTCGAACTCATCATCGACACGGACACGAACGAACCGGAGATAAGCGCCGACGAGACGACGACCTGGGAGCGCCCCCACGGGACGCGCATCGAACTCGAGATGGAGGCGAACATGCGTGCCCGATCCAGCCTCCACGATTACATCCAGGATACGGCCGTCGTCAATCCCCACGCACGCATCGAGTTCGACGAACCGGGGCTCGAGGAACCGCTCAAGTTCGAACGCGTCGAGGGCGCCGAGCTGCCGGCCGAGACCTCGGAGATACGCCCCCATCCCCACGGCGTCGAACTCGGGACGCTGCTGAAGATGCTCGCCGAGACGGACTCGTACTCCATCTCGGGGTTCCTGCAGGGCGAGTTCACCCGGGTCGGCGCGAAGACGGCCGACAAGGTCATCGCGAACTTCAACGACTACCACTACGGCCGGGGGATGGCCTGGCGACCACCCCAGGCCCACGAGGACGAGGACGTCCGGACGGCCGTCGAGGACGCGGTCGCGAACAAGGGCGCCGACGCGACCGCGGCGTTCGCCGAGGCCGTCGCCGACGCCGTCCACGACGGCGACCGGGTCGCATACCACGAGATCGTGGCCATCGTCGACGAGGTCGCCGAGGACATCGAGGCCGAGTACGACACCACGTTCGGCGCGACGGTCACCGGGAACGCCGTCGAGGCCGCCTGGACGGCCGTCGTCGCCGAGCGCCGGAGCGACCTCTACGGACTGGTCGACGACGCGACCTCGACCCGCAAGGACGACGCTGCCGTCGAAGGCATCTCGGGCCGCCTCGTGGACAAGTTCGGTGACGGCCGCCATCGGGTCACGCGCGAGACCCTCCGGGACTACGTCGACCGGGCCGCCGACATGACCGAGGACCACGACGGCGCCACCTTCGGCGAGACGGCCCGCGGGAACATCGTGAATGCGCTCTGGACGGCCGCCGTTCCCGTGCCCGACGACCCGCCGAACGTCTCTGCCGTCGCCGACGACCGGGACACCGCGAGCGACCTCCTGACGGCGATGCGCCAGACGGACATCATCGCTCCGCCGACGGACTGCCTCTCGCCCATCACCGCAGAGCTCGTCGAGGAGGGGCTCCGGAAGGAGTTCGACGCCGACTTCTACGCGGCGTCGACCCGCGACGCCGCAGTCCACGGCGGCGACCCGTTCGTCGTGGAGGCCGGCATCGCATACGGCGGCGACCTGCCGGCAGAGGGCGCCGTCGACGTGATGCGCTTTGCCAACCGCGTCCCGCTGGTCTACCAGCGGGGCGCGTGTGCCACCACCGACGTCATCAAGACCATCAACTGGCGCAACTACAACTTAGACCAGCCCGGCGGCTCGGGCATCCCCAACGGCCCGGCGGTCGTGATGGTCCACGTCGCCTCGACGAACGTCCCGTTTACCAGCGAGTCCAAGGACGCCATCGCGAACATCCCCGAGATGGAAGACGAGATAGAGCTCGCCATCCGGGAGGCCGCACGCGAGCTCAAGAGCTACCTCAACAAGCGCCGGTCGATGCAGCAACGCCGGAAGAAACAGAACAAGCTCGCCACCATCCTCCCGGAGATGGCACGGAAACTCACCGAGGTCACCGGGAACGAGGAGCTCGATATCGACGACTCGCTGGCCCGCATCATGAACAACGTCCTCGTCGAGCGAGAGATCGAGGACGGGCGGGTCCGGCTGATAGTCGAGAACAACGACGACCGGAACGCCGACGTCGAACTGACCGACATCGTGACCGCCGAGCCACGGGACACGAACGGGGCGACGGTCGTCGAGATGGACGGCGAATGGTTCGTCAAGTGGTCCCCGACGGTCGGGGCCGGCGAGCGTGCCGTCCTGGAGTACAGCGTGACAGACGAGGCCGAGTTCACCGTCTCGGTCGACGGTATCGAAGACGAGAAACTGACGGTGAACGCCTGATATGAGCTCAGATTCAGACATCCCACAGCAATCGGAGACGGCCCGCGAGCGACTCATCGACCTCGCGGCGGAGTTCTACGACCAGTTCGCCGGCGGCGAGGTGCCGTCGATGCGCATCCCCACGCGGACGAAGTCCAACATCGAGTACGACGAGGAAAAGAAGGTCTGGGTCTACGGCGACCGCCACTCCACCCGGTCGGCCAAGTCCGTCTCCGGGGCCCAGAAGCTCCTGAAGGCCATCTACACCATCGACTTCCTCTCGACGCAACTCGAGGAGGACCGCTCGTCGACCCTGCGTGAACTGTACTACCTCTCCGAATCCTGGGACATGGAGGACGCGCAGTTCAACGACCAGGACGAGTCCAACCAGCTCGTCGAGGACCTGGAGATCGTCTCGGAGGTCACCCGCGAGGACTTCCACATGCGGCCGGAGGAGTCCGGCGCGACCATCATGGGCCCGCTGAAGCTGCGCGAGCAGACCCGGCGAGGCGAGCGCGAGATTCACTGTCAGAAAGACGTCGGCGAGGGCGGCTACCAGATTCCCAACAACCCCGACACCATCGAGTTCCTGGAGAACGACGCCGACTTCGTGCTCTGTGTCGAGACCGGTGGCATGCGCGACCGGCTGGTCGAGAACGGCTTCGACGAGGAGTACAACGTCATCGTCGTCCACCTCAAGGGCCAGCCGGCCCGGGCCACCCGCCGCATCACCAAGCGCCTCCACGACGAACTCGACCTCCCGGTCACCGTGTTCACCGACGGCGACCCGTGGTCGTACCGCATCTACGGCTCTGTCGCCTACGGCTCTATCAAGTCGGCCCACCTCTCGGAGTACCTCGCCACCCCCGAGGCGGAGTTCATCGGCATCCGGCCGGCCGACATCGTCGAGTACGAACTTCCGACGGACCCGCTGTCGGACTCGGACGTCAACGCCCTCGAGTCCGAGCTCGAGGACCCCCGGTTCCAGACTGAGTTCTGGACGGAGCAGATCGAACTCCAGCTCGACATCGGGAAGAAGGCCGAACAGCAGGCGCTCGCCTCCCGCGGCCTCGACTTCGTGACCGACACGTACCTGCCCGAGCGACTGACCGATATGGGCGTCCTCTGAGGTGTCACGCGGGCGGTTCTCGCTGCGTGACTCGACAGTCCCAGTGACCGCCGCGGGCAGAGGATTCATCCCCCCGCCGGCCCTCACCCTGTCGTATGGACTGGGACGAACGGTTCCGGAGCGGGTCGTACCCGCGACATCCCGACCCGCATCCGGTGCTCGAACAGTACCTGCCGACCTTTCCCGAGGGGCGGGCGCTCGATATCGCGACGGGGACCGGTCGCAACGCGATCCCGCTGGCCGAGGCAGGCTACGACGTCGACGCAATCGACCAGTCACGCGCCGGCCTCCGGATCGCACGGGAGAACGCGACGGAGGCAGCCGTCGCGGACCGAATCGAGTGGATCCAGGCCGACGTTCCTAGGTACGGGTTCCCCGAGTCGACGTACGACGTGGTCACCGTCAGCTTCTACCGCGTCGTCGACCGGTTCCCCGACGTCGTGGAGGCCCTCGCAGACGGCGGGTGTCTCTTCGTCCAGCAC
Source organism: Haloarcula halobia (assembly GCF_029338255.1). NCBI lineage: Archaea > Methanobacteriati > Methanobacteriota > Halobacteria > Halobacteriales > Haloarculaceae > Haloarcula > Haloarcula halobia. Next base: position 2,111,856 of record NZ_CP119787.1, on the reverse strand, counting down.
CACCTCCGGACGACGGACGACGCCGACGTCGGACCGTCGACGGACCGCTACCGGTTCGCCGCGAACGAACTGCTACGGACCGGCCTGGGGTTGACCGTCCTGCACTACGACGAGCGGACGAGCACCAGGCCAGAGGGCGGCCGGTCCGCGACGGCACAGCTGGTCGCACGCAAGTCCAGCGGCGGTCGCCAGTCGTATCCCGATATCGCCCGGTAGGCGGGGTGGGTCGAACCGAACCGGTGACTACCGGTCGAGGACGACCGGCACGCCCCGACTGGCGACGTCGGCCGCGAAGGCCTCGTCGTCGGCCGCCAGCGAGTCGAACGTGTTGTAGTGCATCGGGAGGACGAGGTCCGGATCCATCGCCTCGGCCAGGTCGGCGGCCCCGTGGCGGTCCATCGTGAAGCTGGACGCGATGGAGGGGACGAACAGCGACACGTCGAGTTCGTCGTGCCCGTCGAGGACGTCCGAGTCGCCCGTCCAGAACACGCGCGTACCCTCGAGGGAGACCAGGAACCCACAGCCGATGCCCTTCGGGTGGATGGGCGACCCGTCGGGCTTGACGTTCGGGCCGTCCTCGTGATTGTAGGCCGGGACCGTCCAGATGGGCGTGCCGTCGACGAGCAGTTCGTCCTCCATCGACACCTCGCGGACCTCGTAGTCCAGGTCGGCGAGCCGTTCGAGGTCGCGGTCGGACTGGTGGACGTCGATGCCCTCGAAGGCGACGACCGTGGCGTCGGGCCCTGCGACGCGGCGGATGCCGTCCGGGTCGTAGTGGTGGATGTGCGTGACACAGACGACGTCGCCGTCGCGGGCGTCGTAGTCCTGAGGTTCCGGGTGGCCCGCGTTGGGGTCGTCAGGTTCCCACTCGCCTGTGAGGACGCCGTATCGGCCCGGGTCGAAGTAGACGACGGTGTCGTCGGCCTCGAGTCTGAGCGTCGCGTACCCGAGCCACTCGGCGGTGACGTTGTCGTGTCTGACTGTCATGTGTGTCGGTACGCGCACCAGTCTGAAACAGATGTCGGTCCCGGCAGCTCACTGCTCCCCGGCGAGCCCCTCGAGACGCTCGAGGGAGTCCGCCTCGCCGGGCGCTTTGTCCTCCCGCACGGCGACGAACCGGGGGAACCGGAGCGCGTAGCCCGAGTCGTAGTTCGAGGAGGACTGTATCTCCTCGTACCCCACCTCGAAGACGACGGTCGGGTCCAGCCGGACCTGCTGACCGGACGCCGCCGTAGTCAGGGGCTCCAGGCGGTCGGTGAGCGCCTCGAGTTGCTCGTCGGTGATGCCCGTCGCGACGTTGCCGACCGTCCCGAACCCGTCGTCGGTCCGCACGGACAGTTCGAAGGTGCCGAACACGTTCGCCCGGCGCCCCTCGCCCCACTCGGCCCCGGTGACGACGCAATCGACCGTCTCGACGTCGGGTTTCCGTTTGCGCCAGCGCTTGCCCCGCTTGCCGGGTGTGTAGGCGGCACGCGGGTCCTTGAGCATGATGCCCTCCTGGCCGGCCGCCAGGGCCTCGCGTTCGATGTCGCCGATAGCGTCGGCCTCGGACCGGAGCGCGAGCGTCGAGACCGCCTCGCTGCCGTCCGGGAACAGCGACTGCAGGCGTGCGTGGCGCTCTCGCAGCGGAACGTCGAGCAGGTCCTCGCCGTCAGCGTGGAGACAGTCGAATGCGTGCAGGCGGACGGCGACGTCCGCCCGCGTGGCGGCGATGTCGTGCTTGCGGCGGAATCGCCGCAACACCTCCTGGAAGGGCAACGGGTCGCCGCCGTCGTCGACGGCGACCACCTCACCGTCGAGAATCGCCGGCACCGAGAGCGTCGACTCGACGGTCTCGACCACCTCCGGGAGGGGGTCGGTCACCTCCTCCATGTTGCGCGAGAACAGGCGGGCGGACTCGCCGTCGAAGTGGACCTGGACCCGGGCGCCGTCGTACTTCCACTCGACGGCGACCGTCTCCCAGTCCTCGAGCGCGCCGGTGACGGTCCCGGCCTGTGCGAGCATCGCCTGGACCGGCCGGCCGACCTCGAGGTCGATGTCGTCGAGGCCGTCGACGCCCTCGTCGCGGGCCACTGTCGCCACGTACCCGTAGTCGTTCGAAACCTGGAGTGCCCGCTCGACGGCCGCGACGGGGACGTCGAACGCCGCGGCCACGGCGTCACGGACGGTGCCCGTCCCGACGCCGATGCGCATCTCCGAGAGGACGAGTCGCGCCAGGTACCGGGCCTCCGTCGGCGAACAGCGGTTGAACAGGCCAAAGAGCATCTCGACTTTCGTCGACTGGCTCCCGTCGCCGTCGACGGCCGCCAGGTCCACGAGTTCGCTGGTCACCTCGGCCACGGTCAGCTGTTCGCGCCCACCGGCCCCGAACGCCGCGAGACCCTGCTGCCCGCCGAAGTCGTACTCGGCGGCCACGGCCCCGATCTCGCCGACCTCGGCCAGGCGGTCCTCGACGTCTCCGGCGGAGACGTTCTGTCCGGCCGCGCGGGCGATGGCCTCGTAGCAGAGCTGTGGCCCGATGTCGAGCGTGCGGGAGTCGTGGGCCGGGAACACCCGGCCCTGGACGAAGCGCGCGAGGTGGGCCAGGTCGTCGTCGGCGTCGGCCAGCAGGTCGGTCACCGCCGCGACGACGGCGGTGTCTGTGCTCTCGGCCCCGATGGCGGCGGCGGCATCGGCGAAGGCGGCGAACTCCATCTACCCCGTCTTCCCCGCTGACGACCGTAAACCCAGCGTCACTCGACCGTCAGTTCGACTGTCACGAACTCCTCGTTGCCGGTCGCGGCGTAGGGCTGGTCTGGACCACCCGCGCCCTCGAAGTCGTAGTCCAGGGCCTGGTTCCCGTTGGTGTCCTGGTGGACCACCAGGACCAGCGGCGTGCCCGAGCTCACCGACCTGTCGAGCGATATCCGGAGGTTCTGGTGGGTCCCCGCCTGGAGGTAGCCGGAGGTACCGACGACCGGGCCATCGGCGTCTCGCTCGTGGACCACGACGAACCCGCCGTCAGAGAGCGACGCTGACCCGACGGTCAGTTCGCCCCCGTCGACGGGCTGGTCGGCGACGGTCACCGAGGCCACCGGCGAGGACAGGAGCAGGAAGGCGACGTAGGCCACCCCCAGCAGGACGGCGGCATGTTTTGCACCGTCTTTGAGCGTCCCCTCGCCGAGCTGGCCGCCGATGAACCCGGTCAGGACGGCCTGGATGAGCGCCGTGTGGAAGAAGACCAGCGTGTAGGCCGCCTTGTCGACCCGTCCGAAGCGGGCGAACTGGTCGACGCCGACGCCCAGGCGGTTGGCCGACCCCGTCGGCGTCGGGACGTTTGACGGGAGCGCCGGCACGAGCACCTCCTGGACGGCGACGATGATGACCAGGAAGACGACGAAGGAGATGTAGATGACGACGAGGTAGGTCAGCATCTGCTGCCGGCGGCGCCTCCGCAGCTGCAGTTCCGAGCGTGCCTGGGTCGCGGCGATACGGAGGACCGGCCCCAACTCCCCGGAGGCCCGCATCGAATGTATCAGGAGCGTCACGACCCGGATGATCGCCGTCGTCTTGATGCGGCGCCCGAACCGGATTAGCGCGTCGTCGACGTTTGCGCCCATCCGGATGTCCGCCCAGATGCGTTTCACTTCGGACGTGAGGACGCCGACGTCGTTGCCCCGGACGCGGCGGATGCTCTCGACGACGGTCATGCCCGCCTCGTTGAGGCTCGCCAGGCGCTCTAACAGTTCCGGCGTCACCTGCTCGATGCGGGCGACCCGACGGACGTAGACGAACCTGACGACGGCAAAAGAACCCAGCACAAGCAGCGTCGACTGGACGAGCAGGTCGTCGAGCAGTCGCACGTTGACCAGCGAGGTCTGGAAGGCCGCCGGGGCGCGCAGGGCGAACGCCAGCACTGCGACGGGGACGGCGACGTAGAGTATCTGCGTCGGGTTCCAGACGAGCGTCTCGACCGGCGAGCGGAGTATCCGCTTCACCCGCCGGACCCGGTCGTACAGGCGCAGGCGGGCCCAGTTGTCGGTGGCCGTACCGACCTGGCCACCGTCGGTGACGCCGCCCTCGGGCCGTGCCGCCGGCTTGCCGAACGTCGTCGTCTCCAGGCGGTCCAGTACGTCTGTCGTGCCGCTGTCGCTGATGCCGAGCGCTTCCATCTTCGACGAGAGGTAGACTATGAAGCCGGCGTTCGCGAGCGGGATGGCCAGATACGCGAGCAACTGGAGAAAGGGGAGCGTGTCGGTCGTCGTCAGGCCGAACACGAGGAGGATCGTGATGAGAAAGAGCACCCCGGCGACGAAGATCGTGACGTAGGCCTCCGCGACGGTGGCGAGGCTCTCGATGATGTCCGCCTGTCGCTGGGCCGCGTCCTCCTGGTGGCGCTCGTACTGGTCGTGGAGAAACGACTCGAGGGACTGCCCGCTCTGGAGGACGCTGGAGAGGTTCTCGGTGAACGTCTTCATCTTCTCGCTGGGCGTGCGGTGTGAGACGTGCTGGAGCGAGGAGATGGCGTCCCGGCCAAAGAGGTCCATCTCGCGGACGGCGATGGATATCTCGCGGGACATGTCGCCGTAGATGTCCTGGTTGCGACCGAGCACTCGGACGATGTCGGGGAACGACATGCCGCCCCGGGCCAGTGCGTACATGAAGGCGATGTTCCGTGGCATCCCCTCCTCGATGTTGCGCCGGCGGACCGCCGCGGTGTTCTTCGGGAGCTCCCAGCGCAGTATGTAGGTCAGCCCAGCCGCCCCAGCGCCGGTGAAGACGCCGCCGGCGGCGAGGATGGCGAGCGTCCGCGTCGGGGCCAACACCAGTTCGAAGCCACGGATGCCAAGCGCGTTGACCATCGTGTTCGGCAGGCCCAGCAGCAGGTCGACGATGGTCGGGATCGCGAGCAAGACCAAGCCCACGAGGTAGGCCCCACCGAGTGCCCCGCACACCGCCGCGATGGCTGTAAACAGGTAGGTGCGAGCCGCGTATCCGCGGTAGGTCTCTCCGATGTACGCGGACTCCAGGACCCGCTTGCGCTCGGGTGAGGCCCCCACGTACCGGCCGAAGAGGCGCCGCGAGAACCGCGTCAGGCGGCGGTCCCAGTGCTCGCTGACGAAACCGAGGCCGACGATCGAGAGGAGGACGACCAGCAGCGCGAGCGGTGTCAGGCCGAGCGGGTTCAGGGCCATCTCAGAGGGACTCGTCGTCGATTCGTTTCATGACCTGTTCGGCGTCGGCGTAGTACTTGTTGACCATCGCAGTGAACCGGCGGTAGTCGGAGATGCCCTCCCGGCGGAGGTACTCGAGGAACCGTCGGCGGTTCTGCAGCTCCGTGAGCAACTCCGACTGGCTCCAGCCCCGTTCCGAGCGGATCTCGTCGAGCAGCTCGCTGTTCGACCGACTGAACTCGTCGCCGGTCGACTGCCAGGCGTAGGTGTTCGAGTAGTCCAGTTCGCCCGTCCGCTGGTCGATGCCCTCTATCTCGGCGATGGTCTTGGCCCGCCGGACGCGCTCATCGCCCGACCGGGCGAGCACCTGGACACAGAGGATGTCGAGCGACTGGACCATCGGTCGTGGCACGTTGATGGGTTCGTTCTCCAGGCGGTTGATGACCGTCTGGACCGAGTCGGCGTGGAGCGTCGAGAACGTCGTGTGGCCGGTGTTCATCGCCTGGAACAGCGTGATGGCCTCCTGGCCGCGGACCTCCCCGACGACGATGTACTCCGGGCGGTGTCTGAGCGCCGAGCGCAGGAGGTCGTACATCGTGATGTCCGAGTCGTCCAATCGCTCCCGGGTCACCGACGAGAGCCAGTTGTCGTGGTACAGCGAGAGCTCGCGGGTGTCCTCGATGGTCAGCACCTTCGACCGGGGCGGGATGAACATCGAGACGGCGTTCATCGACGTCGTCTTGCCGGCGGCGGTCCCGCCGGCGAAGATGAGCGACTTGTTCGACTCGATCGCCAGCCAGAGGTACGCCAGCATCTCGACGGAGAAGGTGCCGTACTCCAGCAGGTCGATGGGTGTGAACGGTTCGTCCGCGTACTTCCGGATGGTGAAGGCGCTGCCTCGCGGGGTCACTTCCTGGCCGAGCGCGAGTTCGATGCGGGACCCGTCGGGCAGCGTCGTCGAGACGACGGGGTCGGACACGGAGACGTGCCGGCCGGAGCGCTGGGCCAGCTGGATGACGAACTCCTCGAGTTCCTCCGACTCGTAGGTGATGTTCGTCTCGACGTCGGTGTACTCGTCGTGGTAGACGAAGATGGGCAGGCCTGCACCGTCACAGGAGATGTCCTCGATGGCCGGGTCGTGCATCAGGGGGTCGATGTAGCCATAGCCGAGAAACGAGCGGTAGAGGTAGTAATAGAGGCGGTAGAAGGTCTCCGGTTCGATGACCACGCCGTACTCCTCGAGGCGAACGCGGAGCTCCTCGCGGAGCGCCGTCTCGGGGTCGCGGTCCACCGAGTCCCGGTAGATGAGCGGCCCGCGGATGTCCTCGTACAGTCGGTCCAGCAGTTCCGCCTCGATGTCGGTCAGCGAGGGTTCGACCACGTGGTACCGGTTCTCGTCACGGTCGGGGTCGTGGTTGATCGAGACGAAGGCAAAGGGTGCGTTGAGCCAGTAGCGGTCGAGTTCTTCCTGGCCCGCCAGGCCGTCGAAGGCGACCAGCGCGCCGTGACGGCCCGGGTCGTAGTTCGACTCGGGGATGGCCCCGCCACTGAGCATGGTCGCCGTCCGCGAGAGCCACGACTGGATGTGGCCGATGGGGTCCTTGACGACGTCACCTGGATCTGGTGTCTCGGGATTGGACATCTGCGGAAACGACCGGTGATCGCGGCGTAGGCTACGGTCTGTCGTGCCTTGTTCGGCCTCCTACTTAAATTCGCTCTCCGAATTATCACGAGAGAGTATGGTACCGTCGAGCGAACGGACGACTCAGGTGCGGTCTATCGTCAACAGGAGATAGGCAAACAGGGCGGAGAGCGCAGCACCGACCGGGAGGGTGACGCCGGGGAAGAACCGGACGAAAAGCGCCGTGGCCGCCACCGTCGCGAGCGCCACCAGACCCAGCAGACCGCCGAACAGGCGCACCGGGTCCAGCGGGAGCAGGTCGCCGACCCGTTCCTCCTCGAAGTAGTAGTAGACGCTCAGCGTCAACGGCAGAGCAAACAGGACCAGCGCGGCGAACCCGAGCGTCCCGGCGAGCGTGAGTTCGGGCGACGTCTGGAACCGCGCCACTTCCCAGGCCCACAGGAAGGGCCGCTCGTTCTCGATGGTCGCCCCGAAGATGAACTGCAGTCGGAAGGGGAGAAAGCGCAGGGCGACGACGGTGAGGTCCGACACCTGGAAGACGGAGACGGACCACGGCGCCAGCGCGACCAGCCACGTCGAGAGGACGGCCATCTCGCCGGCGTACTCGGATTTGACCCAGGCCATGACGTCTCCAGAAGGATGGGGTGCCAGGGAAAAGCTACCGATACCGGCCGACCGGTTCGACGGGGCCCCGTGACCCCGCCGCCGTTACGTTCATTGCATCGCGACACCTAGCGAAGCGTAACCGAATGAGGCGCGACTACTTCACCGTCGACGTAGAGCCAGACCCGACCGACGGGGGGACACCGACGATACGCATCGACTACAGCGGCCCGACGGGGGGATTGCGCGAGCGCTTCAGTACAGACACCGGGACACTCGACGCCGACGAGATAGACGTCACGCTACGTCGCCAGCCGGGCGACGAGGACGGCGTCGTCTCGCTGTCGACGCGGCTGACAGGGGAGTACATCCTCGAGGCCGGCGCACCGACGGAGGCGATACTGGCCCTCGTCGGCGCCGCGGAGGACCGTGAGGACGGAACGTACGAGGTCCGCCTGACCGACAGCGACGGGAAGTCGCTCGTCTACGAGAAGCGGACGCTGCTCGTCTACGACCACGACGGGAGCCTGCTTCGCAGTCAGAGCCTGATCCCCGGCGGCGTCCAGCTGTGATTACCGGAGACGCCTGACGACGGCCGGCAGGACGGTCGTGACGTCATCGCGGACGACGAGGGTCGCCTCGTCGTCTCTGGGCGTGGGGTCGAGGTTGACGACGACGAGCGTGCTCCCCGCCCGCGTGGCAATCCGGGGGAGCAGCGACGCGGGCCGCACCGAGAGCGAGGACCCGAGTGCCAGGAACACGTCGCTCTCCCGGGCGAGGCGCTGGGCGGCGTCCATCGCCTCGTCGGGCAGGGACTCCCCGAACAGGACCACGTCGGGGCGGTAGACGCCGCCACAGGCACACCGTGGCGGTAATTCACCGTCTGCGGCCCGGTCGAACACCTCGTCGGCTGGCAGCCGGTCGCCACAGTCGTCACACCGGACACGCCGGTGCGTGCCGTGGAGTTCGACGACCCGGTCGGTCCCGGCGGCGTGGTGGAGGCCGTCGACGTTCTGCGTAACCACGGCCTCGAGTCGCCCGTCTGACTCGAGGTCGACGAGCGCCTCGTGGGCCGCGTTGGGGGCCGGGTCGAGGTCGGCGTAGATCGCTCGGCGGAGGTCCAGTCTGTCCCGCCAGAACCCCGTCGGGTCGGCGTCGAACCGCCGGCGGTGGAAGGACATCGGGTCGAACTCGTCCCAGACCCCGTCCTCGCCGCGGAACGATGGGATGCCCGACGCCGTCGAGACGCCCGCGCCGGTCAGCGCGACCGTCGAGTCGGCGGTCCGTATGGTACTGGCCACGTCGTCGAATACGTCGTCCCCGGTCACGCCCGGGCGTACGACAGCGAGGCAAAAAGCGTCGTCGGTACGACGACTCTGTCCGACGTTTTATACAGATCGCGGCCCCAGCGACGGGCATGTGCTACGATCGGTTGACCGGGGACGGGGTGACCGAGACGCCGTTCCGGGACCTGGTGGCGTCGGAACTGCGCTGTGCGCTCCGGAACGGCGGCCTGGCGGGGGCGCTCGTCCTCGGTGTCGCGCTGTTCGAGGGCGCGGCCGCGTTACTGGTCGTCGCGAGCGTGGCGGGCGCCGTGGCGCTGGGGGCCGTGTTGCACCTCTGTCTCTTCGTCGCCGGCGCACTCGTCCAGCGTGGGCGGGCCCGTCTCGGTGGTCGCGGCGAGGGGTCCGTGGAATCGGCCTGAGTTCCGTCGGGCCAGGCCGCCGAGCAGTCGCCCGACGGTGAACGCGACGGCCGCGGCGAGCATCCCGACGACGAACATCTCGACGCCGTTGACGTACCAGGCGCGCCGGGTCACCAGACTCCGACTCGCTCCGACGAGGAAGAAGGCGACGCCGGTGAAGCCGATGGAAAGCGGGAAGGCAGGCGTGGCGGCGAGGATGTACGGCACGAGCGGTTCCCACCCGGCGACGACGAACGCTGCGAACGTGATCAGCGCAGTCCGCCTGGGGGACTTCCCGCCGTCGAGGTCCGCCGGTGGGCTGTCCGGCGAGTCGGCCCCACCGACTCCCCGTACTCGAGTTCGGACCGGCGGCTGAGGTAGTTGCTCATGCCCATCGAGAACCCGTCGGCAAAGAGGTTCGCGGCCCCGAGAACGAGGACGATGGCGGGGTTCAGCGCGGCGCCGGCGACACCCGAGACGACGGCGAACGTCGTGACGATGCTGTCGTTGGCGCCGTAGATGACCTCTGCGAGGTACCGGCCGGACGATTGCACCTCGTCGCGGAGGAGCCGTTCGATCGTGTGTCCCGCTAGACTGGTTGCCGACAATTACGTTGTGCACTCGAGCGCGGAGGAAGGTTTTCGACCCGTCCCCGCTAAGATGTCACATGGACGAACTGATTCTGGTCCCCTACGAGGGGTCCCCGCTCTCGAAGCGCGCGCTCGAACGGGTCCTCACTCACCACCCCGACGCCGGGATACACGTCCTCTACGTCGTCGACCCGATGCTCGCGGTCTACGACGCGGAGACGGAGGGGCTCCCCACTGCCAGTTCGTGGGTCGAGGAGATGGAGGCCCACGCAGCGACACTCCATGCCGACGCGGAGGCGTTGGCAGCCGACCACGACAGTACGGTGACGACCGCCACCGTGACCGGCCGGCCTGCCCGCGAGATACTGTCGTACGCCGACGAACACGACGTCGACCACGTCGTGATGGGGAGTCACGGGCGGACCGGTGTCTCGCGACTCGTCCTCGGTAGCGTCGCCGAACAGGTGATGCGGCAGTCGCCGGTCCCGGTCACCGTCGTGCGATAGGCGCTATGACGGCCGCTGCACCCCGAAATACACGGCCGGGAGCACGGTACCGGGTCGACCGGCGATACTGTTGGCCCGGTACCGGCCGCTCCGTCGTGTACAGACGGATTTAAACCGTCCCCACTCCCCTTTCCGCATGACATGCGATTGCACGAATATCAGGCGAAACGAGTCTTCGCCGACGCGGGCGTCCCCACACCCGCATCGAGGCTGGCCGAGACAGTGGAGGAGGCCGTCGACGCGGCCGAGGAAATCGGCTATCCGGTCGCTATCAAGGCACAGGTGCACGTCGGTGGGCGCGGGAAGGCCGGCGGCATCGAACTCGTCGAGAACGCCGATGAGGCCCGCGAGGCCGCCGAGAACATCATCGGGATGGACCTCAAGGGCTATCACGTCAGGACCGTGCTCGTCGAGGAGGCCGTCGACTTCGTCAACGAGCTGTACGTCGGCGTGACTATGGACCGGGGCGCTGGCAAGCCCGTCGCGATGGTCTCGACGAAGGGCGGCGTCAACATCGAGGAGGTCGCCGAGGAGGACCCCGACGCCATCGCGCGCGAGCACGTCGACCCCGCGTTCGGCATGCACCCCTTCCAGGCCCGGAAGGTCGTCTACGACGCCGGCGTCGACCGCGACCTGGCCAACGACGTCGCAGGCGTCCTGCGCACGCTCTACCAGCTCTGGGACGACCGCGACGGCAGCGACGTCGAGGTCAACCCGCTGATGATCACGAGCGACGACGAGGTCATCGCCGCCGACGCGGTGATGAACATCGACGACGACGCGCTGTTCCGCCAGCCCGAGCTCGCCGAGATGGGCGAGGAGGCAGCCGACGGCGACGAGCTCGAGCAGAAGGCCGACGAGTACGGCTTCGACTACGTCCGCCTCTCGGGCAACGTCGGCATCATCGGCAACGGGGCTGGCCTCGTGATGACGACGCTGGACCTCGTCGACCACTACGGCGGGTCGCCCGCCAACTTCCTGGACGTCGGCGGCGGCGCGAAGGCCGACCGCATCGCGAACGCACTCGACATGGTGTTCTCCGACGAGAACGTCGACTCGGTCGTGTTCAACATCTTCGGGGGCATCACCCGCGGTGACGAGGTGGCCCAGGGCATCAATCAGGCTCTGGAGCAGTTCGACGAGATCCCCAAGCGGGTCGTCGTCCGGCTCGCGGGCACGAACGCCGAGGAAGGTATGGAGATTCTGAACGAAGACCTGGTGACCGTCGAACACACGCTGGAGGACGCCGTCCAGCGTGCCGTCGAGTACGCCGGGGAGGTGGACACATGAGCGTTCTAGTCGACGAAAACACGCGCGTTGTCGTACAGGGTATCACCGGCGGCGAAGGGAAGTTCCACACCGAGCAGATGCTCGAGTACGGGACCAACGTCGTCGCAGGCGCAGTGCCGGGACGCGGCGGCCAGGAGGTCGCCGGCGTGCCGGTCTACGACACGGTCCAGCAGGCTGCCCGCGAGGAGGACGCCAACGCCTCCGTCGTGTTCGTCCCGCCCGCGTTCGCCGCGGACGCCTGTTTCGAGGCGCTGGACGCGAAGGGCGTCGACCTCGTCGTCGCCATCACCGAGGGCGTCCCGACCCAGGACATGTCGCGGGTCTACCGCAAACTGCAGGAGACCGACACACACCTCGTCGGGCCGAACTGTCCCGGCGTCATCACGCCCGGCGTCGCCAAACTGGGCATCCTCCCTGGCAACATCTTCTCCTCGGGGAACGTCGGCTTGGTCTCCCGGTCGGGCACGCTGACCTACCAGGTCGTCGACAACCTCACCGACCGCGGCCTGGGCCAGACCACCGCCATCGGCATCGGCGGCGACCCAATCATCGGCACCGGGTTCATCGACGCCCTCGAGCTGTTCGAGGCCGACCCCGACACGCACGCCGTCGTGATGTGTGGCGAGATCGGCGGCGAGGACGAGGAACAGGCCGCGAAGTTCATCGGCCAGCACATGGACACGCCGGTCGCCGGCTTCATCGCCGGTCGGACGGCACCGCCCGGCAAGCGCATGGGTCACGCCGGCGCCATCGTCTCGGGGTCCGGAACCGGGACCGCCCAGTCGAAGATCAACGCCCTCGAGGACAACGGCGTCCCTGTCGGCGACACCCCCGAAGAGGTCGCCGACCACGTCGAGAACCTGCTGTAGGCGGCGACGGATTCATAGGGGCCCCTTTCGTAGCGGTCGGCAGTGAACCGAACGGGTGAGTCACTGCGGGTGGCCGTCGTCGGCGAAACCACCACGCACTCTGAGTCAATCGAGCTGGACCTCGACACCGAGACCGTGGAGGTCGTCGAGTCCACGGAGCCCGCGACGGCGGCCGCCGACCGCGACGTCGACGCCGTGGTCGTCACCGACGCGTTGCCGGCCCACGACGGGCTCGCTGCACTCGAGGAGGCCCGCGAGGCCGACCCGTCCCGCCCCGTGTTCGTCGCTACCGAGTCGACCGACCCAGCGCGTGTCGAGGCGCTGCTGTCGGCCGGCGCCGCGGACGTGACGGTCCTCGGGAGTCCCGGGAGTATGGCACAACTCATCGCACGGATCCGTGCCCGGACCGCCACACCGACCGGCGACGGCCACGGTGTGGCACACCGCTTTAGCGACGTCGCGAGCAATCTCGCCCACGACGCGAAGAACCCGCTGAACGTGGTCGTCGGCAGACTGGAACTGATGGAGATGGACCCGGTCCACGCCGACGCAATCACCCGATCGGTCGACCGCATCGACTCGCTGCTCGAGGAGCTGTCGACGCTCGGGTCGGTGAGTCGGCCGGTCACGGAGACGGAACGCGTCGACGTCGGCGACGTCGCCGAGACGGTCTGGCAGACCCTCGATGTCGACGACGCGACCCTGGAGACCGATGACGACGTCACCGTCGTGGCCGACCCCGAACGCTTGCAGACGTTCCTCGAACGCCTCTTCGAGAACGCGCTCGAACACGGCAGCGAGGACGTCACCGTCACCGTCGCGGCGACTGACAGCGGCTTCGCCGTCGCTGACGACGGCCCCGGCATCCCCGCCGACGACCGTGACCACGTCTTCGAACAGGGGTACGCGACAACGAACGGCGGCGAGGGGTACGGCCTGTTCGTCGCCGCGACCATCGCCGATGCCCACGGGTGGACCCTCGAGGTCGGCGAGAGCGAGGCCGGTGGGACCCGCGTGTCGGTAGCCACCGGTCGCCGAGCGACGCCGCGGTAGGGCTGGCTGAACCGACCGCCCACGACGAGATGCCGGACCGACGGCCGCCACGTCGGCCCCGTCGCTGAGAACGGAGAGACCGGGGTAGGACCGCCGAAGCGCCACTCGTGAACGTTCCGGTGTAGATATAAGGCATGGATATGTAGATTTTTCTATGCCCCACACTTGCCGGAACTGCAAGCGGACGTTCGGCACGGAACTCGAACTCGAACTCCACCTCGACACCTGTTCTGCGGGCCAGCTCTACTGCGACGAGTGCGGCGGCCGCTTCACAGAGCGCTCGGCGACGGAGGACGGGTGGCACTATCGATGTCCGAACGAGGACTGCGACGGCGAAGGTATCGGCGAGGACATCCACAACGTATCTGACGCGCGAGTAACGAGCAAGTAGTCCTGCGGCCCGTCACGACACGAACACCCCCGAGCAGCGCTCAGGGTTCCGGCGCCGACTCCCCGGCGGCCAGCGACGCCACGTTCCGGCAGGCCCGCACGCACACCGGCACGTAGCCGGCGGCGAGTACGGGTATCTCGAACACGACCCGTGAGCCCAGGGGCCCCGCGTCCGCCCGGTGGCCCGTCGCCGGTATCCGGGCGACGTCCCACGTCCACCGGTGGGCCCGGCACGCCGTCACTTCGAAGGGGAGCCACAGGCCCCCGACCGTCCGGACCCGACCGGTCGTCCCGTCCTCGATGACCCGGGTGTCTACCTCGACGTCGGTGAGAGAGGGGCCCCAGTCGGGCCACAGCGCCGTGTCGGTCAGGACTGTCCACACCGCGTCGCGCGACGCGTCGACGGGGTGGCTCACGACCAGTCGGCGGCCGTCCTCCGTCTGCTGTACCGAGACGTCCGCCTCGCCGATGGCGACCATTATCAAAACCAATAGACCGGCGCCAAGGTATAGGTTCGTGCCGTCACAACCGACGCGCAGATGATAGACGCCCGCGACCTTCGCAAGGAGTACGGCGACTTCGTCGCCGTCCGGGGCAGTTCGTTCTCGGTGGACCGCGGCGAGGTGTTCGGCATCATCGGCCCCAACGGCGCCGGCAAGACGACGACGCTGAAGATGCTCGCCGGCCTGCTGGAACCGACGAGCGGCGAGGCGACCATCGCCGGCTACGACACCGAGACGACAGAGATGCGCCGCCGACTCGGCTTCCTCCCCGAGGAGTCGCCCCTCTACGAGGAGATGACGCCCGTCTCGTATCTCGACTTCTTCGCCGACCTCTACGACGTCGACCCCGACGTGGCCGACGAGCGGATGCACGAGACGCTCGACGAACTGGATCTAGAGCACCGCGACCGGAAGCTGGGTGACATGTCCAAGGGGATGAAACGGAAGGTGGCCATCGCCCGCTCGCTCATCAACGACCCCGACGTGCTCGTCTACGACGAGCCAGCCTCGGGACTGGACCCGCTGACGACCAACTACGTCATCGAGTTCACCGAGCAGCTGGCCGCCGAGGGCAAGACCATCGTCTTCTCCGCGCACAATCTCTTTCACGTCGAATCCATCTGTGACCGCGTCGCGATCATGAACGAGGGCGACATCGTCGCCCGCGGCGACCTGGCGGAGCTTCAAGACGAGTACGGCGAGACGCGCTATCACGTCTACACCACCGTCGACGTCCCGGACGCCACCCGCGTCAACGGCAACTACGAGCGGGTGGTCGAGAGCATGGCCGCCGTCGAGGAGACCAGAGAGGCCGCTCGCGCGGCGGGCGGCGAGGTGGTCGACATCAGGACCGAGGAGTCGAGCCTCGAAGAGGTGTTCCTCAACGTGGCCGAGGCCGGCACGCGCGGGACGCGGTACGTGGGGGAGGACGCGCCGTAGATGGAGTGGGACAAACTCCTGCGCGTCGCGCGGTGGGAGGTCACCAAGAACGCCGGCGGACTCGACCGGCGGACCGTCGCCGTCATGGCGCTGTCGCTGGTCGCGATGGGGGGCGTCGCGGCCATCGCCGTCGGCGGCGGTGGCGCCGGCCTGGACGACGGCCTCTACCGCGTCGGCGTCGACGACGCGAGCCCGTTTTACGACGTGGCGGCCGACGACGGGACGTTCGTCGTCCGGGACCCGGATCCGGCGGCCGTCGAACGCGGGGAGCAGGAACTGCTGTTCCGTGGCACGCGCCTCGTCAGCGTCCCGCAGACGCCCAAGGAACGCGCTGCACTCGACGAGTTCCGCTCCAGCACCGAGCGGTACAACGACCGGACGCTCGCCGGCGACGACAACCAGACGGCGGCGTTCCCCGTCTCGGTGACGCTGGTCTACCGGGAGCAGGCCGGCACCGACGTGCTGGATCCCCGGGAGAACGGTGGGACCGCCGGCAGCGATGGCGGCAACGACGACGGGGCCGGTGGCGGTGGCGCCGGTGCCGGCGGTGGGTCCGACGGCGGTGCGAGCGCGGGCGGTAGTGATGGCGGCCTCGGCGAGGCCGGTGGTGGGGGGGCGAGTCTGAGCGGCCTCGGGGGGCGGCTGGCCGGCGAGGTGCAGGGCGGCACGCCGTCGGATATCTCCCCGCCGTTCCCCTTCGAGTCGCTCGTGCTCGCCTTCCTCTATATCGTCCCGATGAACTTCGTCATCCAGGCCTACGGGTCGTCGATGCTCTCCGAGCGCCTGAACCGCCGGGGCGAACTCCTGCTCGTGACGCCCGCCTCGCGGGCCGACATCATCGCGGGCAAGACGCTCCCGTACCTGCTTGGGGCCGTCGGCGTGGCGACGGCCATCACCGCGACGTTGCGCTTTGGCGGTATCGCGCCCGGGGGAAGTCCCATCGCCGTGCTGGCGGTGGTGCCACTCGCCTTGCTCTTCCTCGCGGCGACGTTCTGCGGGGCGATGTTCGCGCGGTCGTTCAAGGAACTGACCTTTGTCACCGTCACGATAACCGTCTCGTTGACCTCCTACGCGTTCGTCCCGGCCATCTTCACCGACATCACACCCATCGCGCTCATCTCGCCGCTCACGCTGGTCGTGATGGACCTCACTGGACAGGCGATCAGTCCGTCGGCCTTCGCCTTCTCGACGCTCCCGCCGCTGGTGACGGCGCTCGTCCTCTTTGGTCTGGGCGCCGGCCTCTACCGCGAGGAGGACATGTTCACCCAGCGCGCCATCCCGCTGAAGGTGCTCGACGCGCTGTCGGGGCGCATCAGGTCCCGGCGGAGCGCGGCAAAGATGAGCGTCGTCCTGCTGCCCTTCGTCGTCGTCGCGGAACTGGTCGCCATCGCGTTCCTGTTCGTCCTCGACTCGGTGTCGCTGAACGTCTTCGGGACGAACCAGACCCTCGGCGTCCTGCTGATTCTGGGCGTCGTCGCCGTCGTCGAGGAGGTAGCAAAGAGCCTGCACGTCTACGCCGGCTACGACGCCGCCCGGTACGAGCGGACGGTTCGCTCGGCGCTCGGCCTCGGCGCGCTCTCGGGGCTGGGGTTTTTCGTCGCCGAGAAGGGCCTCCTCATCGCCCGGCTCTCGAACTTAGAGAGCCTGCCCATCGGCCAGGCGGCGCTCCAGGGGGCGACCCCGCCCGCCGGCGTGCCCTTGTGGGCTGTCGCGCTGCTGTTCTTGCTCGCGCCGCTCGTCTTGCACACGGTGACAGCGGCGCTGTCGGCCGTCGGGGCGACGCGGGGCCGGTCGGGCTACCTGGCCGGCCTGGGGGCGGCCGTGGTCGTCCACTTCGCCTACAACCTCACGGTGGTGACCAGCCTTGTCTGACCGACCCTGGTGGCGCGACCCGCGTCTCGTCGTCGCCAAGCGGGACGTGCGCTCGCTGTCTCGCGAGAAGACGATCGTCCTGGCGCTGCTCATCCAGCTGTTCGTCGCCGGGTTCTCGTCCTTCCTCGTCGTGGGCCTGACCTCGCTGTACGACCCGTCCTCGGTCGCCACGCAGGACGTCGAGATGGCCGTGACCGGCGACGCACGAGCGGAACTGCTCGAGGCGGCCCGCGAACAGGAGGGGGCCGGGGCCACCGTCTTCGAAGACCCCGACAGGGCCCGGCAGGCGTTCCAGGACCGCCGCGTCGACGCGGTCCTCGTCGGCCAGTACGTCTCGGCGCCCGACGGGGGCGGCCGGACGATAGACGTCATCGCGACGGTCCCCGAGGGGAGCATCAGGTCGACACTCGTCGTCGTGGAGGTGCGGCGGGTCCTGAACGCGCTCGAACGACAGGAGCGGGTCGAACGAGCGGCCTCGCTCGACGAGCCACCGGCCCCGCTGCCGCGTAAGATCGGCGCGAGCCCCTACTTCGGGTTCACCTACACCGTGTTGATCCCGCTCTTGCTCTTCCTCCCGCCCTTTATCAGCGGGTCCGTCGCCGTCGACGTCGTCACCGAGGAGATAGAGCGCGGGACGCTCGAGCTCCTGCGGGTCGCGCCCGTCTCTCTGCTCGACATCGTCGACGGCAAGGCGCTGGGGATGGTGATCCTCGCGCCGCTCCAGGCGCTGCTGTGGGTCCTGTTGCTCTCGACGAACGGCATCACCGTCGCCAACCTGGGGACGCTCGTCGTCTTCGTCACGGCCGTCGCGCTGCTGGTGGTGACCTTCGGCGTCGTCCTCGGCCTGGCGACGAAGCGCCGGCGGCCCGCGCAACTGCTGTATTCGGTGGTGACGCTGGTCGTCTTCGGCGCGGCGGTGCTGCTCCCCGAGCACCCGGCGACGACGGTGGCGAAACTCGCCGTCGACAGTCCGACGCTGCTGACCTACGGCCACGTCGTCGCCACCGTTGCCGTCGCCGTCGGGACCTACGCCGTCGCCAGGCGGTACGTCGGCACCGTCGACGCCGAGGGACTCTGACCCGGGTTCTACCTTTTTATCCCCGGCGCTCGCCGTGTGGGTATGGAGTACACGACACTCGGTTCGACCGGCGTGGAAGTCAGCCGCCTCTGTCTGGGGTGTATGAGTTTCGGTACGTCCGACTGGCGGGACTGGGTCCTCGAGGAACCGGAGAGCAGGGAGATAATCGAGCGCGCCATCGACCTGGGCATCAACTTCTTCGACACCGCCAACATGTACTCGCTGGGCGAGTCCGAGCGCGTCCTCGGGAACGTCCTCGCGGACTACGAGCGCGACGCACAGGTCGTCGCGACGAAGGGGTTCCACCGGATGGACGAGGACAATCCCAACTCCGCCGGTCTCTCGCGGAAGGCCCTCGAACAGGAGTGTGCGAACTCACTGGAGCGTCTGGGGATGGACACCGTCGACCTCTATCAGATCCATCGGTGGGACTACGACACGCCCATCGAGCAGACGATGCGGACCCTCGACGACCTGGTGCGCCGGAACCAGACGCGATACGTCGGCGCGTCGTCGATGTGGGCCCACCAGTTCGCCGAGTCGCTGCACACCAGCGACCGCGAGAGGCTGGAACGGTTCGTGACGATGCAGAACCACTACAACCTCCTCTACCGGGAGGAGGAACGCGAGATGCTGCCGCTGTGTGAGCAGGAGGACGTCGGTGTCATCCCGTGGAGTCCGCTCGCGCGGGGCTATCTCACCCGGCCCCACGAGGAGTTCGAAGCGACCACGCGCGGCGAGACGGACGACCACGCGCGCGGCCATCCCTACTTCGATGGCGGCGGCCGCCAGGTCAACGAACGCGTCGAGGAGCTGGCCGACGAGTACGACGCCTCGATGGCCCAGATCGCGCTGGCGTGGATCCTCGAGAAGGAGTGGGTCGACGCACCGATCGTCGGAACCACGAGCATCGAACACCTGGAGGACGCCGTCGCTGCCCTCGATATCGACCTTTCGGCGAGCGACGTCGAGTGGCTCGAAGACCCGTACGAACCGGTCCGCGTGTCCGGACACGAGTGAGAGCGGTGGGCGTCGACCGCTGACAGACGCCCACGAGTCACGACGGAGTCCGGATACGGTTCAATTCTCTCGCAATCCTGGACTCTTTTTCGTACTATTGGCTCGAAAAGGGACGCATAACTTTAAGATATCAGGATACCTACGAGGCGCATGTATTCTGTCCCGTTCAGCACCGGCATCGACACCACGTTCGCCGACAGCCTCATCAGCGCCGCCCGGACGACGCTGGGCGACACGCTCCGCAGCGTCATCTACTTCACAGAGCGGGACATGGACCTGCTTTACGTCCGCAAGGACCTCTACGAGACCCAGCAGGGCGCGATGGAGGCCAAGTCGCGACTGGTCGAGTTCGAACGCATCGGCTTCGACGAGGCGCCGGTCCGATCGGTGCTCTCCGTCCCGGGCGACCCCTCAAGCATCGGGACCTACGAGTTCACCGTACGGGTCCACGACGACGGCTACGTCATCCGCTTCCTCGGTGACGGCATCGGCGTCCTCCTGACGACAGACGAGATGGAGGTCGAGGCCTTCCAGGACGCCGCGAAGGCCGTGACGGAACTCCTCGAGGAAGCGGCCGACTGAGCGCCACTGCTGACCGGTCCGTGCCCTCGGTGGGCAGATCTCCCCGCGCACGCAGCCGGTGGTGCCAAAGATTAAATAGGCCGATCGCGTCCGTCTAGGTGTGGTGTGTGAACAATGCCCACGTCACGGACCGACGACCGGGTACAGTCGGGACGCACGTGCGGTGCTGAGGCCCCACAGGGTCTCCCGGTCGACCCCGTCGAACACTACGTCACCGGCTTCGTCGGGTTCGCCCTGACGTTCGTCGGAACCGCGCTGTTCTACCCCGCGCTAGCGGCGGCCAGCGAGGTCCTGCACTACCTCTCCTCGACGCTGCTTGTGTTTACGTTCCTGGCCGCCTGGCTGCTGGTCTGGCTCACGCTGGAGGCGCTCTGGGAGTGGCGCGCCGGCCGACTGGTGCTGACCTGACCGCCGTCAGGGGACCCGCCCGCCGACAGTCCCGGGTTGGCCCGTCCCGGCCTGTTCGTGCGTGTGGTGGAAAAAGCGGACGAGGGGCGTCCCGTCGCCGTCGCCGACGGGCTGGACGCAGACGCGTCTGAACCGGTCGTTCTCGAGCAGGTTGACCATCAGCCCCTCGTCGTGGACCGACGCCGACTCGAAGTCGGCGCCACAGACCGGACAGCGGACGGGGCCGTCCGACTCGGGTTCGTCGGCCCCGGTGTCGGCCGGTCTGTCGGGGTCCGTCACGCCGTGCGTCCCTCGTCTGCCACACGCCGGATGCGCTCGTAGTCGTCGTCGGAGTAGGCGATGAGACGGACGTTCTCGAGCGAGCCGGGGTCGAACGCCGCGATGGTCTCACAGATGATGCGGACGCCCGACTCGAAGTCGAACCCGGCGATGCCGCACCCGAGCGCCGGGAGGACCATCGATTCACAGTCCAGCGCGTCGGCCTCTTCGAGGGCGTGCCGTGTGGCGTCGCGGATGCTGTCGGCCGTCGAGGACCCGCCCGGGGGCATCGCCGCTGCGTGGATCACGTACTCGGCGTCCAGGTCGTACGCGTCCGTCGTCGCGACGCCGCCGAGCTCGACCGGTCCCTTCGAGACGGCTTCGTCGTCCAACCCCCCGCCGGCCGCCCGTTTGAGCGCCCCGGCGACCCCCGACCCCATGTGGAGGCTCGTGTTCGCGGCGTTGACCAGTACGTCCGCCGACTGGGCGGCGATGTCGCCCTGGATGACCTCGAAGTCCATACGTGGACCGTCGGGCCCCTGGCGAAAAAAGCGTTGCCGGGTGCGTGGGGACGACTCTCACGACAGGCCGAAAGTCCTCGAGCACGTACTATCCAGTATGGACATCCTCCGGATGCGCTGGCGGGACGTGGGGTTCCTCCACTGGCCGGTCGACCCGTCCGTCGTCGCCGAGACTCTTCCCGACCCGATGACGGTCGACACCTACGACGGCGACGCGTACCTTGGCGTCGTTCCCTTCCGGATGGCCGACATCAGACCCCGGGGGAGCCCGATCGGCCGCTCGTTCGGCGAGTTGAACCTGCGGACCTACGTCCGCGCCGACGGGACTCCCGGGGTATACTTCTACAACCTGGACGCCGACGACTCGCTCAGCGTCCGCCTCGCCCGCCGACTGTTCATGTTGCCGTACTACTCGGCGTCGATGGGCGTCGAGTCCCGCGACGGCCGAGTGAGGTTCCAAAGCGAGCGGCCCGGGACGGACGGGTCGACGGCGCGGTTCGACGTGACCTACCAGGGTGACGGAGCGCCGTCGACACCCGACGCACACTCGCTGGAGCAGTTCCTCGTCGAACGGTACCGGTTCTACGCCAGCGCGGAGAACGGACAGGTCTACTACGCCGACATCGACCACGCCCCGTGGCCGCTGGAGGCCGGGACGGCCGACGTCCGCCGGAACGAGCTCTTCGACGTCAACGGGTTCGAGTACCCGGACGGCGAACCGCTCGTCCACTACAGCGAGGGGATCGACGTGACCGCCGGCGTGCTCCACCGGTTCGAGGCCCGGGCGCTAGACTGATTGTCGTCCTGCTCCAAGCGATGCCGTGGTCTCGGTCACCCCGCTTCGGACGACACTCGACGACGTGTGCTTCTGTCACTGGCCGGTCGCTCCCGAAGTCCTGACCCCGCTGGTGCCCGACTGGCTCACCGTCGAGGCCGTCGACGGCGACGCGTGGGTCTCGGCGGTCGCACACACGGTCGAACGCGTCCGGTCGTTCGGCGTCGACCTGACGCGCCCGGCCGCTGCCGTGAACCTGCGGACGTACGTCCGGGGGCCGACCGACCAGCGCGGCGTCTACTTCCTGGGCCTGTACACCGAGGACCGGTTCACCCGGGAGACGGCCAGCCGCCTGCTCGGTCTCCCCTACCGCCGTGGACGCCTCGCTGTTCGCCACGGACCCGACGGCTCGACCCACCGGACGCTGGACGTGGACGACCGTCGGGCGCTGGACGTCGAGTACGTGCCCGCCGATAGCGACGGGGCGACGGCACCGCCCGATTCGCTTGCGGGCTTTCTCGTCGAGCGGGAGCGCTACTTCGCGACGGGGCCCGCCGGGACCCGTCTCGCCGGGAGTGTCGGCCACGACCCCTGGCGACTCGTCCCGGTGGAGGCGTCGGTCGGAAGCGCGCCGCTCGAACTGGTCGGGCTCGGTGGTCCCGTCGCCGACCCGCTGGTTCACTACAGCCCCGGCATCGAGGTCGCCCTGGCGCCGCCGACGCCGCTGGTCGGGTCCCGGCGTCGCTGACGGCGGGCCGGGTGAGCGCCGGCGAGATCACGCCGCCGGCGAGACGGATTTTTGTCTCTCGGGTCCGAAGCGTCGGTAGATGACATACGGGGGCGTAATTCTTGACCTGGACGGCACCGTCTATCGCGGCGACACCCTCCTGCCGGGCGTCTCCGACGCCATCGACGAGATACGGCGTCGGGGGGCCGACGTCTGTTTCTTCTCGAACAACCCGCTCCACGACGGCACCGAGTACGTCGAGCGCCTCGGTGCGCTCGGCGTCGACGCCCGGCCGGGCGAAGCCTGCTCGTCGGTGGTCGTCACCTGCGAGTACCTCGACTCGCGTCACGCCGGCGACCGGGTGTTCGTCGTGGGCAGCGAGCCGCTCCGGGCACACGTCCGTGCGACGTCGGTCGACGTCGTCTCGGACCCGGCGGCGGCCGACGTGCTGCTGGCCTCGTGGACGGACTCGTTTCACTACCGCGACCTGGTGGCGTCGCTCCGTGCCGTCGACGAGAACACGGCGTTCCTCGGGACGGACCCGGACCGGACGTTCCCCGACGAAGCGGGCCGGGCCACCCCCGGTTCGGGCGCCATCATCAACGCCATCGCCGGCGTCGTCGACCGGGACCCGGACGCCATCCTGGGGAAGCCCTCACAGGTGGCCGTCGACGCGGCCCTCGACCGGGTCGGCTGTCCGCCCGAGGAGTGCCTGGTGGTCGGGGACCGTCTCGACACGGACATCGCCATGGGGGAACGGACCGGGATGACGACGGCGCTTGTCACGACGGGCGTCACCGACGAGGCTGAACTCGCCCGCAGCGACGTCCGACCCGACTACGTCCTCGACTCGCTCGCCGACGTGGGACGGCTCTTCGAGGAGCCGCCGGAAGGGAAACGTATCTGATAGTTCACCTCTGTCTTTATTTCCGCCGAGCGAGAACGTACGGACGGTGGTACCAATGAGCAACGACATCCTGATGATAGTCGGCGATTTCGGCGAGGACGCCGAGATAATGGTCCCGTTCCAGGCGCTGCAGATGGTCGGTCACGACGTCCACGCGGTCTGTCCGGACAAGGAGGCCGGCGAGAAGATCAAGACGGCGATACACGACTTCCGTGGCGACCAGACGTACATGGAAGCGCGGGGCCACGACTTCGAGCTGAACGCGACGATGGCCGATATCGACCCCAGCGACTACGACGCGCTGGTCGTCCCCGGCGGCCGCGCCCCGGAGTACCTGCGGACACACGAGGAGGTCATCGACGCGGTCCAGCACTTCTTCGAGGCGGATAAGCCCGTCGCGGCGCTGTGTCACGGCCCACAGATACTCGCCGCGGCAGGGGTCCTCGACGGCTACGAGGCGACGTCCTATCCGGCCTGTCGCCCGGAGTGTGAAGCCGCCGGCTGCTCGTGGGTCGACGGCGTCGTCCGCGACCGGAACCTCGTGACCGGACAGGCCTGGCCGGACCACCCCGAGTGGCTCGCGGAGTTCATGACGCTCATGGGCGACGAGGTCACCCACGGCGACGCGGCAGTGCCGGCCGACGACTGACCGACGCCACTCGCGTCGGCGAAACACATTTTTCCACGCCATCCGTCAGATACGAAACGAGCCCCAGTGTCGTCATCCTCCTCCAACGGCCCCGCTCGGACCGCCGAGCGAGGCATCAGAGTCACGCTCGTCGCCGTCTTCCTCGTCGGCGTCCACCGGCGGAACTGGAGTGCGGCAGTCAACGCCGTCCTTTCGCTGGCCGGAACCTTCCTCCCTCCCGTCCTCGAATCCAGGTACGGCGTCGAGTTCCTGCCCTGGCAACGGCTGTACACCGGATCGGCGATGGTGACCCACGCCGTCGGTATGCTCGGCCCCTACGACGACGTCTGGTGGTGGGACCACCTCACGCACACTCACTCGGCGACGCTACTCGGTGGCCTGGTCCACGTCGTCACGCGACGGCGGGGGAACGACCCCACCGCGACCGTCATGGGTGCCGTCGGCCTGGCTGGCATCGTCTGGGAGATCGGGGAGTACGGCATCCACAGTGTCGCGGACGCGCTGGATGTCGAGCCCATGTTGCGGACCTACGGGCGAACGGACACGCTCCTTGACCTCTGTTTCAACCTCGTCGGCGCACTGGTCGTCCTGGCCGTCGGCGACGAGTACCTCGAGAACTTCATCGACCGGGACGAGAGTCGCCGGGACGACCGCTGACGGTCATCCCTCGACGAACCGGTCTGGAAGGTAGGCGTACAGCGGCGTAGGGACGAACCGGAGCGCGTGCTCCGTCAGCACCGGTATCTGCCGGCGGACCAGCGCATAGGTCACCGAGACCAGCACCGCCCCCGCGACGAGCGTCGCCACCGGCCCGTCCGTCACGGTGAGTGCAGGTATCGCGACGGCCGAGGCGACGAGGGCGTCCTCCGGCGACCCGTCGTAGCGAATCCACCGGCGAGGGGGGTGCCAGCGCCCCCGGAAGTGGTCGTACACCGCACGTTCCGATCCCGCTTCCCAGGGTCGCAACTCGAGGCCCCCGCCGAAGATATCCATCGTCGAGTGCAGGGCCGCCCCCAGCAGGAAGAACCCGACCCCGACGGTGACCGGCGTACTCGCGACGGCCACGACCAGCGCCGCGCCGCCGACGAGTACCCAGTAGTACGTCGGGTAGTGCAGCGTCTTGCGGTGGCCCACGTAGAGGTCCAGGTCGGGGAACACCCCGCCGGCGAACGCCCCCACCATCGCGACACCGGCGTACTCCGGGTTGGTGACCGCGACGACGGACGCGACGGCCACCCCGACGAGCGCGTGGGTCGTTGCCATCATCTCGCCCGAAGATATCGCGTTGCGACGTAAAACCGTATCGGCAGGTGTGGTGACACACCGACCGCCTCCCGCCGCGAGGGCGGGAAGCCGGCATCAGCGCTCCCGAATCTGGTGGACGACGCCGCTCTCGCCGCTCACGCCCCCGCGTTCCGTGGTACAGGCGAGCAGTTCCCCCGCCGTCGTCCGCCCGAACGCGAGCACGTTCTGGCCCACGTCCTCGCCGACGATGGGGACGGCACGGACGGGCCAGCGGTCGCGGTCGCGTTCGCTCGCGACGAACAGGCGACCGTTCGCCCGCCAGTCGGCGAAGACGTACCGGCCGTCGAGGGCCGGAATCGACGCGCCGTCGTAGAGGTACCCGCCGATGACGGAGACGCCCGAGACGTCGCTCCCGCCGTGGGGGTACTCGATGATCGGATCGGCGAGCGGCCGGCCGTCGGCCGTCTCGGTCGGACAGTCCGACGCATCGAAACAGTGTGTCGCCTCGCGGACGTTCCACCCGTAGTTCCCGCCCCGTTCGACGAGGTTCACCTCCTCGAACTCGCTTTGCCCGACGTCGGCGACGAAGAATCGCCCGTCGGGACCAAAGGAGAAGCGCCAGGGGTTGCGAAAGCCCCAGGCGTAGTGTTCGTCGAGCCCGGACTCGCCGGCCAGCGGGTTGTCGTCCGGAATCCCGTAGGGCTCGCCGCTGGGCGCGTCGTCCACGTCGAGTCTGAGGATACTCCCGAGGAGGTTCTCGGTGACGTCCTGGCCGTTGCCGCCCTCGACGGCGTCGTACCAGTCGTCGACGTGGCCCCGTCCCCGGTCACCGCCGGCACCGCCGTCACCGACGGCCACGTAGAGGTACCCGTCCGGCCCGAACGTGACGGCGCCGGCGTTGTGGTTCGACTGTGGCTGTGGGATCTCCAGGACGGTCCGCTCGCTCCCCTCGTCGACGCTGCCGTCGCGGACCGCGAACTCGGCCAGCACGAACGTGTGCGAGAAGTTCTCGGGCGTCCCCGGTCGCCGTGGAGCGCTGTACCTGACAAACAGGCGGCCGTCGCCGTCGTAATCGGGGTGCAGCGCCAGGCCGAGCAGACCTCGTTCGTCGTACCCGCTGACGGACACCATACGGTCCCGAACGTCGAGGACGGGGCGTGACTCCCCTTCGGGACCGATGCGAGTGACGACACCGGCCTGGTCGGCGACGAAGTACTCGTCCGGCCGGGGCGCGAGGACGTCGACGGGTGCAGTAAACCCGTCCGCTACCGGGTCCCCGGTGAGTTCGAGCGAGGCGAGCGACTGGTCGGGCGACTCGTCCGGGGACGGTGGCGACGGTCCGGTGTCGTCGGCCGGTTCGGTGCGCGAGGATGCGGGCCCACCCGGACCCACGCACCCTGCGAGCCCGCCGAGTCCGAGCAGGCCCGCGCGGAGGAACTGCCGTCGGCGCTGTGTGACCATACCCGCTGTTGGGACTGGAGCGACAAGAACGCGCGGAATAAACTTCAAACAACGGAAGAGTGTCTCCCCTTCGAACCTTTTATGGAACGGCTGGCGGTACAGTCAGACGAACGATGGTAGACAAAGCAGACCTCCGAGAGCAGTTCGTCGAGGCGTTCGAGGGTGCGGACTACCCCATATCCAGTCCGATGGACCTCGTCCCGGCCCTGCCGGCCGGCCCGTCGACGAAGTTCGAGTCGGGCGAGTTCTCGATGACGGCCATGGAACTGAACACGAAACTCGACGGTGAGTTCCCATACGAGAGCGTCGACGCGTTCGTCGACGACGTGATGGAGTCACTCGAGAACCAGGACCTCATCTGAACGGCCGGCTCCGGTCGGACGGGTACGAAGACTGCGAGCGACGGCGCCGTGACTGAGGCCGGTTCGTGTCTCGTCGTTTTATCAGTGCCCGTTCCCAAACCCGGGTATGTTCGTCACGCCGGTGGTCGAGACGCTGGTCAGCACGTTCGGCCCGTTCCTCATCCCGGCGACGCTCTTCATCCTCGGTGCCATCGGGTACCTGTTCCTGTACCTGCTGACCAGGTACCGGACCGAGACCTACGCCGCCGACGAGTGAGGCCCCCACGACGCCGGACTAGCACATCACCACACTTTTGAATTCGACACGTCTAAATTCTGGTATGCTAAGCGCGAAGATGGAGGACTACCTGAAAGCCATCTACACCCTCGAACGGAAGGACCGAGGGCCGGTGGCCACCTCCAGACTCGCAGAGAAGCTCGAGGTCACGCCGCCGACGGCCACGAGCATGATCGAGAACCTGACAGACCGTGGCCTCGTCGACCGCGAGAAGTACACGGGCGTGACGCTGACCCGGGAGGGCGAGACGGTCGCGCTCGAGGTCATCCGCCACCACCGCCTCATCGAGACGTTCCTCAGCGAGGAACTCGGTTACGACTGGGCCGAGGTCCACGAGGAGGCCGAGATACTCGAACACCACATCAGCGAGGAGTTCGAGCGCCGTGTGGCTGACCGCCTCGACCAGCCCGTGGTCGACCCGCACGGCGACCCGATTCCCAACGACGCGCTCGAACCCATCGACGACGCAGGCGAGTCGTCGCTGTCGGACCACGGGGAGGGCGACCACCTCGAGGTGGTCCGGGTGCGGGACCGGGACCCGGAGGAACTCACCTACCTCGACCGGGAGGGCATCACGCCCGGGACCCGGTTCACCGTCGAGGAGATTGCGCCCATCGGGCTGATGACCGTCCGGATCGACGGGACGGGGACCGTCTCGCTCCCCGACCACATCACCGAGGCAATCCAGGTCCGCCCGCTCGAAGAGCCGCGCGTCGAATCGACCGTCCCCGGGACCGACGAATCCACCCAGTCATGAGCGAGGTGACCTGGCTCGGCGTGGTCGCCATCGCGGCGGGGGCCCAGCTGGCGGTCCTCCCCGGCGAGAAGGTCCAGTTCATCATCGCGGGGCTCTCGACGCGGTTCCACCCGGCGATGGTCGTCGCCGCCGCCGGGAGTGCCTTCGCGGGCTGGACCGTCGTCGAGGTCTGGGTCGGCCGGCGCGTCACCGAGCTGCTACCCGGCGTCTACCTCGACGCACTCACCGCACTGCTGTTCGTGGCCTTCGCCGTCCTGCTCGTGCGGTCGGCACCGCCGGAGGGCGCACCCGACACCAGCACCCAGTCCGGGTTCACCACGGACGGTGGCGAGCTGGAGGTCCGCGTCCCCCTCCTCGGTGTTCGCGTCCCGAACAGGCTGGGTGGGTTCCTCCCCATCTTCGCCATGATGGCCTTCGGCGAGTTCGGGGACAAGACCCAGACTATCACCATCTTGCTCGCGACCCAGTATCCGTCCTTCCCCACAGCCATCTGGACCGGCGAGATGCTGGCCATCATCCCGGTGAGCATCGCGAACGCGCTGTTCTTCCATCGCTTCTCACACGCGTTCGACCTCCGGAAGGCACACTTCGTCGGCGCGGTGATATTCCTGTTTTTCGCCGCCGACTTCGCGCTCTCGGTGACCGTCGGCGTCTCCGTCTGGGAGACCGGGGTCGAGGTCGCCAGCAGCCTCGTGCCGGTGTGACCCGGCCCGCGACTGCCTCGTCCAGTACACTCATCTGTCACGGGCCCCGACAGAGCGATAGTGAGCGACTCCGAGAGCGGGGGTCACGGGTACGACCAGCGCGGCGAGGCGCGGCCGACCGGCCTCCGGGTCACCCTGCGCGCCCTCTGGCGGACGGTGGTCATCGTCTGGCAGTTCGTCCCCCTGGTGCTGGCCTGGGCCCGGGACAGACGCCGGTTCGTCCTCTTTGGCCGGTCGCGCTCCGTGCCGGCGGCCGAGCGGACGCGGCGAGCCCGAGAGCTCAAGACGACGTTCGTCGACCTCGGGCCGGCCTTCATCAAGCTCGGCCAGATGCTCTCGACCCGGCCGGACGCAATCCCACAGGAGTACGTCGACGTCCTCGCGGAACTGCAGGACCGCGTCCCGCCGGACGACTGGGGCGACATCCGGCAGGTCATCGAGGCGGAACTGGGCCCCGTCGACGAGCAGTTCGAGGACTTCGACACGACGCCCATCAGCGGCGCCTCGCTCGGCCAGGTGTACGTCGCCGAGTGCGACGGCGAGACGGTCGCCGTGAAGGTCCTCCGGCCCGGGATCCGCCAGCGGGTCGAATCCGACCTCCGGGTCCTGCGCGCGCTGACGCCGATTCTGACCAGCGGCGCCCCGCCAGGCCAGGCATACACCCTGGAGAACCTCGCCGAGGAGTTCGCGGCGACCATCCGCCGGGAGATGGACTACGGCCACGAGGCGCGGATGCTCCGGGAGATCGGTGCGAACTTCGCGGACAGGGACGACGTGGTGATACCGTCGGTCCTGCCGTCACGGACCACCGACCGCGTCCTCACGATGACCTACGTCGACGGCGTGAAGATAGACGACGTCGACCGACTCGACGAACTCGGCATCGACCGGCGGGCACTGGTACGTCGGCTGGAGGAGGTCTACATCCAGATGATAGTCGAGGACGGCGTCTTCCACGCGGACCCGCACCCGGGGAACCTCGCGGTCCAGCCCGATGGGGCGCTCGTCTTCTACGACTTCGGGATGACCGGCCACCTGGGTGCCCGGACCCGGGCGCAGCTGATGGAGTTCTACGTCGCGCTGGCGACAGACGACGTCGATCGGGTGATGGACGCCTTCGTCGCCATGGGGGCGCTGGACCCGCAGGCGAACCGCGACGTGATGCGCGAGGCCTTCGGGATCGTCATCGAGCAGTTCCGCGGTGAGGACATCAGCCAGTACCGCATCGAGGAACTCGTCGGCCAGTTCGAAGAGCAGTTGTACGAGTTCCCCATGCGACTCCCGCAGGACCTCGCGCTCGTGGTGCGCGTGACGACCGTCCTCGAGGGGGTCTGCCGGTCGCTCGACCCCGAGTTCGACTTCATCGACATCATCACCGAGTACGTGATGGAACAGGGCGCGGCCGACGCAGGCACGGCCGTCCGGGAGGAGGTCCAGACAGCCGCGACGGCCACCGCCCGGGCGATAATCCACACGCCGCCGTCGCTCGAGTCGACCCTGGACACCGCCAGCAGGGAGGGGCTGCCCGTCCGGGCGCTGCTCGCCGACAGCGACGGCCTGACGACGCTGATGGCGCGCCGACTCCTGCTCGGAATCGTCGTGAGCGCCGGCGTGCCCGTCGTGGCGTTCTTCTACACCCGTGGTGACCCCCTCGCCCTCGGGACAGCCGTGACAGTGGCGGCCATCGCCGCAGTCGTACTCCTCGTCTCGTTTCGGCGGCGGCGTGGCCCGCGCCTGTCCCAGCCCCAGTTCACCCGCCACCAGCTCCGCCAGCGGGGGACCGACCCCGACGAGTGAGCGCCGGGCGGTAACCTACAGATCCCCTCGTGTGGCCATCGTCCGAACCCGGTCGGCCCGCTCGCGAATCGCCTCCCGCTCGTCGTCGTCCTTGTCGTCGAGGTGACTGTAGACGAGCCCCATGCGGTGGTTCGACCGCAATCGCTCCTCGTTGCGGTCGAGGAAGTCCCAGTACAGCGCGTTGAACGGACAGGCACCCTCTCCGGTGGTCTTGGTCTTGTAGTAGGGACACCCCGAGCAGTAGTCGCTCATCCGGTCGACGTAGTTCGCCGAGGCGGCGTACGGTTTCGTCGCGAAGACGCCCGCGCCGAACAGCCCCATCTCGACGACGTTCGGCGTCGTCACCCAGTGGAAGGCATCGACGAAGCCCGCGTGGAACCAGCGGTTGAGCTGGACGGGTTCGACGCCGTAGACGAGCCCGAAGTTAGAGAGCAACATCAGGCGCTCGATGTGGTGAGCGTAGCCCCGCGTCCGGACGCCATCGACGACGTCAGCGAGACACGCCATGTCCGTCTCCCCGGTCCAGTAGAACGGCGGCAGGTCCTCCTCGGCGCCGAGCTGGTTCGCCCCGGCGAGGGCGGGCATCTCGCGCCGGTAGACGTGGCGGAGGAACTCGCGCCACCCCAGCACCTGCCTGACGAACCCCTCGACGCTGTTGCGGGGCGCCTCACCGGCCTCGTAGGCCGCGATTGCTCGTTCGACCACCTCTCGCGGTCCGAGCAGCCCGATGTTGATCGACGTCGACAGGAGGCTGTGGCTCATCGCCCACTCCTCGCGGCGCATGGCGTCCTGGTACGGTCCGAACTCTGCGAGGCGGTTCGCGACGAAGTCGTCCAGCGCCCGGACGGCCTGCCGTCGCGTCACCGGCCACCGGAACGGCCCGGGGTCGGCCCAGTCACCGCCGTACGGCGGTTCGTCGTACCCACCCGCACACGTCTGGTCGACCCACACGGCGACCTCCCTGGTCAGCTCGTCCGGTTCGAACGACGGCGGGTCCGGCGCCGTCCAGTCGTCCGGCGGTGTCTCGCGGTTCTGGTCGTCGTAGTTCCACTCGCCGCCGACCGGTCGGTCGCCGTCCATCAGGTACCCCGTCTCGCGGCGCAGGAACCGGTAGAAGTCTTCGTGACGGTAGCCGTCCGCGTCGCCGGCCCACTCGTCGAACTGCGCCGGCGAGCAGACGAACCGCTCGTCGGCGACGAACTCGACAGTCCCGCCGGCGGCCGCAACCAGTTCCGTGAGGCGGTCACGCTCGCGCTCCGTGACCGGTGCCGGCGTCACCAGCTCGTCCCCGGGGTGTGCCTCGAAGTGGGCCTCGAGTGCGTCGGCGAACGTCTCCTCGCGGTAGTAGTCGACGGTCCGCCCAGCGTCGCGGAGTTCGTCACGGAAGTGTCGCATCGCGCTGAACACCAGCGTGAGTTTGTGGGGATGGTAGGGGAGCTTCTGCGCGAACGACGTGGCCTCAACGAGCACGACGCGGTCGTCCGGCCGGTCCGTCAGCGGGCCACGGCGGCGAACGAGGTGGTCACCGCGGAGCCAGACAGTCACGGTGTGATCCTCCGAATCATTACGTCGCCTACGGACGGGATGGTCATCAAACCACGCCACAATCACGTTGGTAACGGTGGTGATACGTATCACGATAAATCGTGACCGAAACGCTCGGAATCGTGCGGTAGAGGGCGTAATGCGCTCGTTTTATCGGTCGGAAAACGCCCCTCTTTTATGTATTGAATCCGTACAGGAGTACGTATGCAACCCAACCTGAATCGACGGACGTTCCTCCGTACTACCGCTGCTGTCTCGGCCGTCTCGATGCTCGCTGGCTGTGGCGGTGATGGCGGTTCGGGCGGTGACGGTGGCGATGGCGGTTCGGGCGGTGACGGTGGCGATGGCGGTTCGGGCGGTGACGGTGGCTCCGGCAGCAGCAGCGCCAGTGACGAGGTCTCGGAGTACCTGAGCGACACCTCGAACTTCGATGGGCAGGTCCAGGACATGACCGGCCAGGGCGAGGTAACGGTCATGGTCGGCGCCGAGGGCAACGGCGGTGCCTTCGCCTACGAACCGGTCGCCATCAAGGTCGGAACGGGAACGACCGTCGTCTGGGAGTGGACCGGCGCGGGCGGCACCCACAACGTCGTCGAAGAGGACGGCGCGTTCGACTCCGGCTCGGCCGTCGCCGAGGAGGGGACGACCTTCGAATACACCTTCGAGGAGGCCGGAACCTACCTCTACCAGTGTGAACCCCACCTCTCACTCGGGATGAAAGGCGCCGTCGTCGTCGAATAGGCACCGTCTCCGCTGGTTTTCTATCCGGGGCTCGAAGGCGGTCACGCCCGTTCCCTCGTCGCGTCCGCTCCCCGCAGCACGGGCGTGGCGGGATTCGAACCACGGTCGGACGTGCTCGCTCCGCTGCGCGCGACCTCCCTGATTAGAATCCCGCCATGCCGGTTCGCTCCCTGCGGTCGATGCACGGGCGTGGCGGGATTCGAACCCGCGATCGAGGGGTTAGGAACCCCTCGCCCTCGTCCACTAGGCCACACGCCCTACCGGGTCGTCGGGGAGCGCGTGAAAAACGCTTTCGCTACCGCTCTCGGCGCCAAAAAGCGGAGGAAGATGGAGCGGAGTTACTTCTCGGTCTCGGTGCTGGTACTGGTCTCGGCGTCGGCTTCGGTGACCTCGGTCGTCTCGGAATCGGCCTCGCCCGTCGCCCCCCCACGCATCTCCTCGAGTTCCTGCTCGACTTCCTCGCGCCCCTTCTGGAACTCGCCCATCGCCTCACCGGTCGACCGTGCGAGTTTGGGAATCTTGTTCGCTCCGAACAGGAGGACGGCGATGAGGAGGATGACCATCATCTCCGTCGTCCCCGGCATGCCGGGGAACAGTGGTACGAATGGTGCTGCCATTGTAACCGGAGTTTACGTGGTTGTTATTATAGTCTTTTTGCAAAAGCCCCGTTCCTGGGCCGCCGTCGATGGATTTTCCGGCGGCAGCGAACCGGCCCACGGCGACGCTATCACCCTCGATCGGTCGGACGCTTTCCCAAGGGCTATCAGCGCCCACCGCGAACGCCCGTCGGACATGATTACTGTCGGTGACACCGCCCCGGACTTCACTGCACCGCTCGCCAACGGCACCGTCGACAAGTTCACGCTCTCGGAGGCCGTCGGCGAACAACCGGTCGTCCTCGCGTTCTTCCCCGCCGCGTTCACCAGCACCTGCAGTCACGAGATGAGCACGTTCCAGGACCGACTCGGCGAGTTCGCGGACACAGGCGCCGACGTCTACGGCGTCAGCATCGATACACCGTTCACCCTCAACGAGTTTCGTGACCAGCTCGGACTCGAGTTCGGTCTGGTAAGCGACACCAACCGCGAGATAGTCGACACCTACGGCATCTCGATGGACTTCGAATCGAGCGGCGTCCGAAACCTCGCCAAGCGAGCGGTGTACGTCGTCGACACGGACCACCGTGTCTCCTATGCCTGGGTCAGCGACGACCCCGGCGTCGAACCGGACTACGACGACGTCCTGGAGGCCGTCCGCGACGACTGACTTCCCGGGAAGCCCTTTTTGCACCGGCCCGTCTCTTCGAGAGTATGAGTAGCGACGATGCCACCCACGGGGGTCGGCGATACGACGAGAACGCCCAGCACGCCTTTCCCGACGGCCGCGTGAACGCGGTGCTCCGCTCGATCGCCGAGAACGAGCGGATACAGACCTACCTCGACGCACAGAACGTCAACCCCGTCAAGCGGATGCGGTACAACGACCACGGCGCGAAACACATCGACATCGTCCGCCACCGGGCACTGTGCCTGTACGACCTCCTCAAGCGAGGCGACGTCGAGTTCAACGGCGCGAGCGATCAGGGGCTCGAGGAAGCCGACGAGGCCGTCATCATCGCGCTCGCCGCCACGCTGCACGACATCGGCCACGTCGTCCACCGGGACTCCCACCCCTACTACTCGATTCCGCTGGCGGCCGACGTCCTCGATGACTTCCTGACCGAGTTCTACGACCTGCCAGAGGCGATCCGCGTGAAGGGGGAAGTGCTCCACGCTATCCTCTGTCACCACACCGAAGAGACTCCCCTGACGCTCGAGGCCGGCGTGGTGCGCGTCGCCGACGCCCTGGACATGGAACATGGCCGCTCTCGGATTCCCTACGAGAGCGGTGGCCGCGGCATCAACACCGTCTCCAGCCAAGCCATCGAGCAGGTAGAGCTGAACCCCGGCGAGGACTCCCCCGTGCTGGTCGAGATAGCGATGAACAACGCGGCCGGCGTCTACCAGG
The DNA here is from genome assembly GCF_029338255.1 of Haloarcula halobia. Lineage (NCBI taxonomy): Archaea > Methanobacteriati > Methanobacteriota > Halobacteria > Halobacteriales > Haloarculaceae > Haloarcula > Haloarcula halobia. The sequence continues at coordinate 2,076,941 of NZ_CP119787.1, read as the reverse complement.
TCGACAACCTCCTGAAGGCGAAGCTGGACCAGTCGGGCCTCGAGGATCACGTGCGTATCGTGGCCATCAACAGCCACGACAACGGCGACCAGATCGTCGAGCGCATCGAACTCTGAACGGGGGCGTGACACAACGATTTTGTAGCCAGGTAACATATACTCCGGCTATGAGTGTCACACCCAAGGGTGGGGGAACGGGTGGGCAAGCCGTACCGCGAGCGGACGCGGACGACCGGTCGCTGACGCGACGGGTGTTGGACGGACTCACGGAGGTGCTTCGACGCGTTCCGGGTGTCCGCCGAGTGGTCACAGAGAGCGACGACGGAGGCGGGGACGAGACGACAGCGGACGCGCTGGCGGACGCGGCCGTCGACCCACCACGAGGGGGGAGCGTCGCCGGACTCCCGGACCGGCGCCGCCCGTTCACGTATCCAGCGCGGAACCGTTCGGAACGAAACGCCGTCGAACTCGTCGGCGAGACGCGCCGGGACACGCTCACCATCACACACCCGGACAATCCGGACGCCTCGATAACCTCCGACGTGTGGGAAGACGTCGAGCGGTGACGGCCCAGCGGGTCTGACACCGATTCGTCGCCGGTTCCACTTTTCACTCTCTACTCGTCGACAGACCGGCCGCACGCGGCGTCTCAGAAAGCGTCCCGACCACGCGGTGCTGTTGCTGGCGGGACCGAGAGGATTCACGACTCCGGCGCAGCTGTTACACTCGTCACCTGCGTTCCTCGCAGAATGCGGCGGCCGGGATTTGAACCCGGGCCATGAGCTTGGAAGGCTCAGGTCCTACCACTAGACCACCGCCGCTCGAGTCGCGCGTCCGTCCACGGGCACGCCGTGTCGCGAACGTACCTGGTCTTACCCGGGTGTCCGTTAAGGGCGTTTCCCTTCCGGTTCGACGACGGCATAGCAGTTCCCGCTCGAAACCTCGAAGTCGACGACGCGAAGCGAACGCGATTCCAGGGCGGCACGGAACTCAGCCGGTGCGTAGATGTGATAGAACCGCGGGACCGTCTCCCCGCCGGGGAGCGTCCAGTCGACGGTCGTATCGAACCCCGTCGCGGCGTCCGCGTCGGCGTCGAAGCGGTCGTGGGCGGTACTCCAGACGCTCACGAGTGCCTCCCCGTCCGGGGCGAGGACACGAGCGAGTTCGTCCAGGCTGGCCGCCCGGTCGGCGTCCGTCGGGAGGTGGTGTAACGTCGCGACGTAGACGGCCAGGGTGACGCTGTCGGCCGCCAGCGGCACCCGCGATGCGTCTCCCTGGACCAGGGCGACGTCGTCGCCCACCCGTTCGTGGGCCGCCGACAGGAGCGCACGGCTCGCGTCGACGCCCACGACGCGGCTCGCGACGTCGGCGAGCAGCGCGGCGTGCCGGCCGTTGCCACACCCGAGGTCGAGCGCGATGTCGACCTCCCGGTCAGTCCCGACGAACGCCGCCACCTCCGGCCAGGCGTACTCCCGGGTCTTCGAGAAGTGCTCGCCGATGGTCTCGTACGTCTCGCGGACGCCGTGGCGGGACCGCTCGTCCATGTCATCGAGTGGGTGAACCGGCGGTTTACGGGTTTCGACAGCGCCGCTCGACAGGGAAGGAGTCACTGCCGCGGCTACGAACCGGCCCGGGAGACGGCCCAGCAGACGACGGGCCTCGGCCCTCGGTGCGTGGGCACTCCTTCCTTACTCGCCGTACGCGTCGGGGTAGGCATCCGCCAGCAGGTCGGGCTCCTCGCGCAGTCGCTCCCGGACGGGGCCGATGACGTCGGAGATCGCCGCCGCGGCCGCGGGCTTGAGGTCCGCGGGGTGGAGCTCGCCGCTCAGGAAGTCCGTCTCGACGGCCTCGTAGGCCTCGTAGACGAGGTCGCCGCCGTACTCCTCGGGCCGTTCGACGACGAAGTCCTCGCCGCGCTCCGCCAACACGGGGAAGACGAGGTGGTCGAGGTACTCCAGGACGCCGTTGTCCTCGAGCTCGCCGGCCGGGCAGTAGGCCTGGCCGATCTTCTCCTCGACCTCGTCGGGCGAGTCGGTGAGGTTCACCTTCGAGGCCTCCTCGGAGGCGCTCATCTTGCCGCCCGAGAGCCCAGAGAGCAGCGGGGCGAACAGACAGACCGGGGCGTCGCCGCCGTGGTCGGGAAGCACCTCCCGGGAGAGCATGTAGATACCGCGCTGGTCGACGCCGCCGTAGGCGATGTCGGCGTCCAGCGCCTTCACGTCGAGCGTCTGCATCAGCGGATAGAGCAGGCCACCCAGTTTCGGGCTCTCGGACTCGCGGACGACCTCGCTGGCGGCGCGCTGGGAGCGCGAGATGGTCGTCTCCGCGGCCATCCGGTACATCTCGAGGGTGTAGTCCTCCTCGAGCTGGAACTCCGTCCCGCGGACGAACTCGACGTCGTCTGGGTCGGCGCCGGCCGCGTCGATCATCGCCTCGATCGCGATCTGGTAGTACTCCGAGCGGGCGTCGAGCAGGTCGAAGGGACTCTTGTTGTCGTCGAGGTGAGCGTGCAGGTCCGCGATGAGGACCGTCACGTCGACGCCGGCCTGCAGGAAGTCCGCGAGCTTGCGCATCGTGGTGAAGTGGCCGATGTGCATCTCGCCGGTCGGGGCGTAGCCGATGTAGGCCGACGGGTCGTCGTCGAGCAGTGCTTCGAGTTCGTCTTCGGTGACGACCTCCTGTGTGTGTCGCGTCACCAGGTCGAGTCGCTCGGCCGTATCCATACGCTCCGGTCCCCGCTCCGGCGAGTAAAACGTTCCGTGTCGCCTCGCCCGGGAGCGGTGCACACAAGTCCGTCCGGCCCAACACGACGGCATGTACACGGGGAAGACGGAGACGGCCTGTTGCCTGTGTGGGAACCCTGACATCGAGACGCGCATCGACCTGCCCCCGCGCGCCGTCCCGCTGCTGAAACACTCGGAGGCCATCGCCTGGCGCGACATCGTCGGCGAGGTGTCCATCTACTTCTGTGAGCGTGACTGGGAGACCGTCCGTGACCTGGTGCTGGAGACCGGAATGAGCCCGCTCTCCCGGTGTAACGTCGCCCACGCCTCCTTCGACCTGCGCGAGGACTTCGAGGCGCTGCTGAACGACGTACGGGACGAACCGGACCACAGCGACCTCGAGCGCGAGATGCGCGAGTCGGCCACAGCGGTCCTCTCGGACCCGGAGGACCCGTACGTCGACGAGCGCGACCTGGTGGAGGCACGCGTCGTCACGTGGGCCTTCGAGGACACGCTGGTCGAGTCCTGAATCTGACGGCAGGCTGACAGGGGTAGACGATACCCAAACTGCTTAGTGTACCCGACGCAGACCGGTAGCACAATGTCTGTACGCGTAGGCGTTCTCGGCGCGACCGGGGCAGTGGGACAGCGACTCATCCAGTTGCTCGACCCGCACCCCGAGTTCGAGATCGCCGCACTGACCGCGAGCGAATCGAGCGCCGGGAAGACCTACAAGGAGGCCGCGAAGTGGCGTGTCAACTCCCCCATCCCGGAGGACGTCGCCGAAATCGAGGTCGGCGCGACGACCCCTGAAGACGTCCCCGACGACGTCGACCTCATCTTCTCGTCGCTCCCCTCGAGCGTCGGGGCCGAGGTCGAACCCGACTTCTGCGAGGCGGGCTACGTCGTCTCCTCGAACTCCTCGAACGGCCGGATGGACCCCGACGTCCCGCTGACCATCCCCGAGATCAACGCCGACCACGTCGACCTCATCGAGGTCCAGCGTGACGAGCGCGGGTGGGACGGCGCGCTCCTGAAGAACCCCAACTGCTCGACCATCACGATGGTCCCGCCGCTGGCCGCTCTCGATAAGGCCTTCGGCCTGACCGATGTCAACGTCTCGACCCTGCAGGCCGTCTCGGGCGCGGGCTACTCCGGCGTCACGTCGATGGAGATCATCGACAACGCCATCCCGTACATCGGCGGCGAGGAGGAGAAGATGGAGACCGAGTCCCGCAAACTGCTGGGCTCGTTCGACGGCGCGGAGGTCTCCCTCCACGACATGGACGTCGCCGCATCGTGTAACCGCATCGCGACGCTTGACGGCCACCTCGAGAACGTCTGGGCCGACACGGCCGCGGACGTCACCGCCGCAGACGCAGAGGGCGCGATGACCGAGGTCACCGGCATCGACCTCCCGTCCTCGCCCGACCAGCTCATCACCGTCTTCGAGGAACCGGACCGCCCACAGCCCCGACTCGACCGGAACGTCGAGGACGGGATGGGCGTCGCCGTCGGCGGGTTCCAGGGGACGACGAAGGGCGTCCAGTTCAACTGCCTGGCGCACAACACGATGCGCGGTGCCGCCGGTGCGAGCATCCTGAACGGCGAACTCCTGAAACAGCGCGGCTACCTGTAAGGAGCCGACACACTCGGACGTTTCGAGGGACCAGGGTCGGAGCGGCGCGTCTCGCCGGTCGACGCCCCCTCAGAGGTCGACCTGGTTTTGCAGGTCGTCCCAGGTCCCGGTCTCCTCGTGACGGCGGACGTTCTCCGCGACGATGTCGGCCAGGCGCTGGAAGTACGATTCGGTGTGGCCCGCGTTGTGGGGCGTGATGAGCACGTTGTCGAAGTCCCAGAGCGGGTGGTCGTTGGGGAGCGGTTCGGGATCGGTGACGTCCAGCGCCGCGCCCCCGATGTTGTTGTGCCGGAGCGCGTCGACCAGCGCGTCCGTCTCGACGACGGGCCCACGGGCGACGTTCGAGACGACGGCCGACGGCCGCATCGTCTCGAAGACGTCGGCATCGAAGAGGTGTCGCGTGGTCTCGGTCAGGGGACACGCGATGCCGACGTACTCGGCGTCGACGACGGCGTCGTGTATCTCGTCGAAGCCGTAGACCTCGTCGGTCGGGCCACCCTTCTCCGGCGAGTACCGGACGCCGACGGTGTCGACGCCGAACCCGCCCAAGCGGTCGACGATGGCCTGGCCGATGGCCCCGAGACCGACGACACAGACGGTACTTCCCGCGAAGTCCGTAGAGGGGAACGACTGCCAGACGTGGTCCTGCTGTTGGTCCCGGGCGGTGAAAAAGCCACGAGCGAACGCAAGCCAGTTCCCGATGACGTGCTCGGCGATGTTCGGTCCGTGGACGCCCGAAGCGGTCGTCAGCGCGATCCCGTGGGCTGCCAGTTCCGAGAGCGGCAGGTGGTCGTAGCCGGCGTAGATGTTGGCGAACAGTTCGAGGGACTCGGCCCTGTCGAGGACCGCATCGGGGAGCGCAACGCCGGTCAGTACCGTCGCGTCGGAGACCAGCTCCCGTTCCTCGTCCGGGGTCCGGGCGACGGCGACGTCGTAGTCCGGAAGACGCTCTCTGAGGGCGGTCACGTACCGGTCGAGAGGTATCCCGTGGATGTTGTGTCGCATCACGAGGATGTCCGTCATCGTGGCCTCCGTGCGTCGGTATCGTGCATAGGTGGCCTGCTCACCGGACTGGCAAAATTGTGGCGGCGAACGGCGGCGAGACGAGCACTCGAGCGGTCCGAGACAATAGGTTTTAGCCACCGGGGCGGCACGACTGTGCGTATGGAAGACGTAGACGTCGCTATCGTCGGCGGCGGCCCGGCCGGGTCCGCTGCGGCCCGGGCCGCGGCCGCCCACAGCGCCGACGCTGTGGTCCTGGAGAAGGGGGTCCCCAGGGCCGACCGCGAAGGGTTGGGTCCGGACTCGACGGACGCGGCCGGACTGCTGGATTACTGGCTCGACATCATGGAGTTCGAGCCCGGCGAGTTCCCCGAGGACGTGGTCTTGAGCGAACTCGAGGGCGCGAGGTTCTACGGCCCCGACAGCGAACTGGAGCTGACCGAGACGGGCATCGACGCCACCTACGACGGGTTCGGATTCACGTTCCACCGGGCGAAGTTCGACGACTGGCTCCGCGAGCGTGCCCTCGAGGCCGGGGCGGACTACCGGACGGGCGTCAGCGTCACCGGCGTCGAGTCGGACCTCTCCCGGACGCCACGCCACACGGTCACCCTCGCAGACGGCGAGAATCTCAGAGCCGACGCGGTCGTGCTGGCCGACGGGCCACAGCGCACCGTGACCAGCGGGACGCTCGACCAGTTCCTCCCCGACGGGCGCTCGATGGCAGAGATTCTCCCCTCGACGTCGGCCAACCACATCGCCTACCAGGAACACCGCCGGATGCCCGAGGAGCTGTTCGACCCGGAGTTCATCGAGTTCTGGTGGGGTATCATGCCCGGCCACACGGCCTATCCCTGGATCTTCCCGAACGACCCGCCGGTGGCTCGCATCGGCCTGACGATGCCAATCGGCCTCGACATCGGGGATTACGACAAGCGCGAGTGGGACCTGCTGCGTCACGAGGACGATGGCATCCCCCGCGGGAACGAGTATGTGAGACGCCTCCTCGAACGGCAGTTCCCCGACTACGACCTCGCCGATTTCCCGCTCGTCGAGGACCGGGGCAAGTCCGGCGGGACGGAGACCTACCCCATCTCCTCGACACGCCCCATCGAATCCCCCTGCCGGGCGGGCATCGCCGTCACTGGCGGGGCGATGGGCGCGACGTCGGCGTTCCACGAGGGCGGCGACCACGTCGCTGTCCGGACCGGGAAAATCGCCGGTCGCCTCGCCGCTCAGGGGCGTCTCGACCGCTACAACGACGAGTGGCACGCCGCCATCGGTGACGAGATCCTCCGCAACGTCACCTTCGCCGACATGGTCCGTGATTGGCGCCCGGCGGACTGGGACCGCGCCTTCGCCACCGCCAATGCCCTGATGGACACCCGCGGTATCAAGGCCGACGCGGCCCTCAGAGGCGGCTACTACGGCCTGAAGATGGTTGTGACGTACAAGTGGGGTAAGTTCGGTTACCGGAACGGCCGGTACGTCCAGTTGCGCGAGTCGGACTACACCGTATAGGGCCACGCGAAGCCGGCCCGGACCCGAACGCCACGCTTAGGTGTACCGACACGGTACCGTCGAGCACGTGCCTTCAATCCCCGGCCGAGGCCCGACATCGGGACGATGACAGACCGGAGAACCCGGGCGCGTGACACAGCGGACCCGTCGCCGTGAGGCGACCGCCCGGCACGAGGGTTTGTCGGCTGACCTGGCACACCGCCCAGGATGATGCCGGACGTTAGTGTTCCGGGCGATAATTTCAGTATGATATTTAGATAACTTCAAAATAATATGGACTACAACGGATTTCTTGAGGAGAGGTAACATTTAACATAGTCGCTGGTACATTTCGAGAGTAGCGTTCCACGGGGTCAGTAGCTGATTGGAGAGGTAGCCATCTTACGGAACGCAACAGGAGCCGAACTATGAGTGAAGACAGCTCAGCAGAACAAAAGGAACTGGTCCGTGAGCTCTATCAAACGCTCTACGAGAAGCAGTCATTCGATGTAGTCCCGGAGTTCTACGCATCGGGAGCAACCCGCCACGGTGGCCTGCAGGGAAGTATTGAGGGCCGCGAAGCGCTTCAAGGATACCTGCAGGGAGCCCTCGGTGGGTTCTCCGACATCGAGATCACGGAACTACACTGTCTGGTCGAGGACGACATCGTCGCCTACGACTTCGAGATGGCTATGACTCATTCAGGGGAGATGCTGGGAATTCCCGCAACGGGGAATCGCTTCGAGATAACCAATGCGGCCCTGTTCCGAATTAATGATGGGTATGTCGTTGACGAGTGGCCACGGACAGATATGTTGGGGCTTATGGAAGGCATTGGTGCCGTCGAACTCCCGTTTTGACACCCCTCTTGGGTGTTACTTTTTTCCGTTGCGTTGTTCCAAATGTAATGTACCGGGAACATACAGCGCGTCCGAAGTCGTTTTTGCGTCGCCAAATTCAATCGGTTGGTCCGGGGAACTGAGCGAACCGAGATCGCGCTCATCTAAGGTCCCAGAGGCGTTTGTAATCTGTTGTAACCGCTTGGCATCCAGCCGATACCGTCGGTCTGTTTCCGTCCGTCCGGCGACTTTCAGCCCATTAGCATCCAAAAGCAGATTCAGAGAGAGAGAGTGCTTACTGTTGTTCCCACACGGCTCTGAAGGATAGCGTCAGGCGTCAGTCCAATGACGGTATTCAATATTCTGGTTCCGATGGTTTGGCGGGCAGCGCCGGTCAGTTCCAACTCCGTCCCATCGGTCGCTTCCATCTCAACACTGAAACGCTTGTCACTGAGGTCACAAGTAATGGTAGCACCATTCACCCGGTCGAAATCATGGTACTTCTGGACTTCCTCTGCGGCTGGTTCAGGGTCAGTATAGAGAATCCGTTCTCCATCCGGCGTGATAATCCACAGTTCGGTGTACTCATTGAACTGAGTCGGTGTATCGGTGAATGCGAGGAGCCAAAAACAGTAGCCGCTCTCGAAGCAAAGTCCCGGAACGAAGGTGCCAGCGAATCCACCGAGCGTTCCGCTCTTCTGTGTGGCTGACTGACTATCCGCGACTGTTGAAGATTCTGCGGTGGTCATGTATGGTATATGGTAACAACAAACGACGACATAAGTAATAAAAATGTGCGTCAGTCCGCCAATGATCGGCCTGTACTGAGCAGATACCACTCATACGATTTCACTTTCACTAGGCCTACTAGTAGATTTTCGCTCGGTAGTGTTGCGGGCGTACATCTCAGAACTACCGGAGATACGTCTCCAGCGAATCGACGACGCGGTCCACGAATTCGTCAGTGACTCGACCCTGCCACGCAACAATGTCCTCGCTCCGGGGTGAGTGGACCGCCCATGGCGAGACGAACGACTCTCGTGGAACGCCGCCGACTTCCCAGATGTCCTCACTGAGCGGAAGCGAGTCGTCGTATTCCTTCGTAGAGATAGCGACCGCAATGTGTTGCTCGTCGGCGAACGGGTGGGTACTGGTGTTCACGACGAGCCACGGACGCTGACGCTCGGTACCGTGTTTGAATGGATCGGTACTCCTGACGACATCGCCGCGTTCCGGCTCCATCGATTACCCGTCCTCGCTCGAATCCTGTTCGCTCGGATGGGTTTGGTCAGGAGCGACAGCGTCCCAATCCGCTGAATCGATCCCACCGTCGGCTTCGTCAAGCCGTCTGCTCACGTCGTGGAGGTCGTACGCGGCAGTGACTCGCTGTTCGTCCTCCGCGATTGCCCAGTACTGACCACGGTGACGGACGAGATCGCGCTCTTTCAGTCGCGTGAGTGCTGTGCCGACCGTGTTCGGATCTTCGTCGATAGCGGTCGCAATCTCTGACCGGGTGAACGCTGCGTCCCGATGCGTGTGGAGGTACGTGATCACCTGCTCGGGCACGCTCGGCCCCTCCGGCAAGTCCCCCGATTCGAACTCGTCGATACTCACGGGCATACGGAGGAATTAGAGTGCTGATGTAATGAATGTACTGCTGTACTTCGCGTACGGGCTCACTAGTAGATCCTCGTCCGGTAGTGTTCCGGGCGTACATTTTCGAACTGAGTTCCAGCGGCGGTCGCGCGAATCCCCGCGTGGAAAGCTACATTTTCTCCCCACCCGTTGGCGCGGACGATGAGTGATCGGCTCTGGTATCCGTCCGCCAAGGACATCGTCGATATCCACGACGATATCGTCTCCGAATACCCGGATACCAGCCCTGGCGTCCGGAACCGGGGTGACGTTGAGTTCGCACTTGAGTACGTCGAGGAAGGGAGCTTCGGGTCGGTTCCAGAGACGGTTCACGAGAAGGCGTTTCACCTGCTTCGGCTTCTCGTCGCCAACCATCCGTTCGTGGACGGAAACAAGCGCACCGCACTCAACGTGGTGGTCGTATTCTATCTGCTCAACGGCTATCGCTTCGATTACGACGACGAAATCAGAGAGATACTGGTGGAGTTCGGCACCGACGAGAAGGCAGTCGATGAGGACGACGTGCTCGAATATCTTCGAGCACACACGACAGACGTTGATTTGAACGAAGTGGTCGAACGATGGCGAGGCGACCTCGTCGAGTATGGACTTGATCAGTTGTCCGACGAATCATCGGACCCGAACGATTAACCGGATTCGTGGTCAAGAAGTAGACATGGCGACGGAAAAGAAAACAGAGGAACGAACACAGCTTGACGACGTGATGGAGGAGATTCGTCGAGAGCTCGTGTTGCGTGTCGCCAAGGCTGATCGGGACGAACACCGCGACATTTACGACGCTCTAGAAAACGAATAGCGTTCTCACGTCCGTCCCTTCTCGGTTCGCAGAAACGTGAGTTTTACTTCTACCGAACCTACTAGTAGATTCTCTTCCGGTAGTGTTCCGGGCGTACATTTCGAGCGTCCTGTTAGACTGATTTCCGAGTACTACAGGCCACTTCAGCCACTGTCTACCGTGGAGGTGGGTTCCTCGGTAGTAGCCCGTCTATCTCACGAGACATCGGAAGTTGTCGATGATGAGGAGTCGGAGATGAGACCCGTCGGGTGCCCCGAAATCTGTCTACTCTGGTTAGCCGCGCGAGATTCAGGGTACGGATGCAGCAGGTCCTGTCCTCTCAGTGTAAAACGATACGCCATAGTATCCCTCCGGATATCATGCGGATCCCTGTCTTGATGTGCCCGGACGAAGACTCGTCGGAGGACTGTCAACAGCACGTGCGTAGCACCACCCGTTGAACCGTGAAGGTTGCCACAGGGTGAGATAAAACTATATCCCGATACGTCACTGTTCTACACTGTATGCAAGGGTGTCGGACCCGGGAGCGAATGTTCTCGGTGGCGTCGCGAGCGGACGGGTCATTCCTCGGCCGGTCGCGGTATCCCACCTGACACATCGCTCCGTGCCCACGATACACATGACGATGCTACGCCCCGGCCACGTCTCTGGCACCGCTCGGACGACGACCATCGCGGTCAGCCTGGCTACTTCACGTGGCCGGGCCGCCATCGCGGTACGATCCTGGCGACCCGCCCACGGTGGCGAGTGCGACCGCTCGAGTGGCGAACGCCCCCGGAAGGGAGGGGGTGACAGATGACCTCCTCCCCGAGCAGGCGCGCGACCGACAACGGTACGATCGCCATCCTCCACGTGGACGACGAACCGGGCCTGCTGGATCTCACAAAGACCTATCTCGAGGTGGAAAACGACCGGTTCGAGGTGACCACGGCCAGCGACGTCGACGAGGGACTGGCGATGCTCGCCGAACACCGGTTCGACTGCATCGTCTCCGACTACGACATCCCGGACCGGAACGGCATCGAGTTCCTCTCGGCCGTCCGCGAGGACCACCCGGACCTGCCGTTTATCCTCTACACCGGGAAAGGGTCCGAGGAGATCGCCAGCGAAGCCATCTCCAGGGGCGTCACCGACTATCTGCAGAAAGAGACGGGCACGGGACAGTACACCGTGCTCGCCAACCGCATCACGAACGCCGTCGAGCAGTACCGGGCCGCGACCGCGCTCGAGGAGAGTCGGGACCGGCTGTCGTTGCTCCTTGAGCAGTCGCCGCTTGGCGTCCTGGAGTACGACGAGGACTTCGAGATCGTCCGGCTGAACGAGACTGGAGAGGAGATCCTCGGGTACACCGAATCGGAACTCGTCGGCGAGACGTGGGAGGTACTCGTGACGGAGGAGAGTTACGAGCACGTCGACCGGGTCACCGACGAACTCGAGGCGGCGAGGGGTGGGTTCCGGAGCGTCGACGAGAACGTGCGCAAGGACGGCGAGCGAATCGTCTGTGAGTGGCACAATCGCGTCATCACCGACGACGACGGCGACGTCGTGACCGTCATCTCGCTGTTCCAAGACGTCACGGACCGGAGGGAGCGACAGCGCGACCTCGAGCGCTACAAGGCGTATCTCGAGGGATCGACCGACATCATCACCGTCCTCGACGAGGACAGAACGATACAGTACCAGAGCCCGTCGGTGACGCGGATCCTCGGCTACGACGCGGGTCAGCTGGTGGGCGAGCAGGGTTTCGAGTACGTTCACCCGGACGACAGAGCCTCGGCACTCCAGACCTTCGAGCAGCTCCTGACGAGCGACGAGCGGCGTACCGACGACGAACTACGGTTCCGGACGGCCGGCGACGAGTGGCGCTGGCTCGAACTCCGTGCCACCGACTACCGGGACCACCCGGGCATCGACGGCATCGTCGTCAACAGCCGCGACGTCACCGGACGGAAGAAGCGCGAACAGGCGCTCCAGGAGACGAAGGCCCGGCTCGAATCGCTGTTCGACGAGTCGCCCGACATGATCAACATCCACGACATAGACGGGAACATCATCGACCCGAACCCGCGACTGTGCGAACAGACCGGCTACGACGAGTCGACGCTGACCGCCATGAAGGTCTGGGACGTCGACGAACGCGCCGACCCGGAGACCGCCAGGGCCCACTGGCAGTCGATGGACCAGGACGACGAATTCACGATCGAGGGACGGTACCGCCGGAAAGACGGGAGTACGTTCCCAGTCGAGGTCCACACCCGGCGCCACGACATGGACGACGAGGCGCGGTTCATCGTCGTCAGCCGCGACATCTCCGAGCGGAAAGCGCGCGAGGAGCAACTCGAGCAGTTCGCGTCCGTCGTCAGTCACGACCTCCGGAACCCACTCCACGTGGCGGGGGCCCACCTCGAACTCGCCCGCGAGGACTGTGAGAGTGACCACCTCGACCGTATCGAGGACGCACACGAACGCATGTCGACGCTCATCGACGACCTCCTGCAACTCGCTCGGGACGGCAACCAGATGAACGACGCCGAACCCGTCGACCTCGCGACCCTGGTGACGGAGTGCTGGCAGACCGTCGAGACGGAGGCGGCGACCCTGCGGGCGGACGTCGATTGCTCCGTCCACGCCGACCGGTCCAGACTCAAGCAGCTCTTCGAGAACCTCCTGCGCAACGCCGTCGAACACGGCGGGGAGTCGGTGACCGTCACCGTCGGGGAGCTGGCGGACGGCTTCTACGTCGAGGACGACGGGCCCGGCCTGCCGGCCGCGTACGGGGACGCGGTCTTCGAGCCCGGGTGGTCGAATCTCGCTGAGGGGACGGGCTTCGGCCTCAGCATCGCGCGCCGGGTCGCCGACGCTCACGGCTGGTCACTCGACCACGCCTCCGGCGAGACGGGCGGCGCCCGGTTCGAGATTACCGGCGTCGAGGTCACCCGCTGACGGCGGGATACGGCAGCGTAGTCGGGGACGCTACAGTGGGGAAAACTGTCTGACCGACTCGCTGACGCGTTGCAGGCCGGCCTTCCAGGCCACGAGACCGGACTGCATCGGTGCCGTGTACCGTGCCCACGCGTCCTCGTCGCCGCGTGCCGGCCGCCTGTCCACGACGTCGTAACACGCAGGACAGCGACGCTGGGTGTGTCCTCGCAGGGTGTACTCCACCCAGTCGGTGTCGGCCTCGCCGCGGTACTCGCAGCTGGGGCAGAACAACGTCGATTTGATTTTCCGGGTCGGTTCTGTGGAGGTCATACGTCACCCTGCCAACAGCGGCATATATGTCTTCTGTAACGCGGTGTTTCTGGACAAATATGTATGTACGTCGGTGAAAAATCGTGTGGGACTTCCGGCGACGCCATGCCGGGGCCGAGCGAAGTTTCCGGGACCCGCCGGACTCAGAGGACCGGGAGAGACGACTCCCGGGGAGCGAACCGGCCGGACTACAGGAGGTCGTCGAAGTCGTACCCCTGGATGTCGACGCCGTCGCTGGTGACGTCGGCCAGGTAGATGCCGTTGCCGGACCCGGTGTCACGTTCGGCGGCGGCCTTGATGGACGCGGCCGCGACCTCGCGTGCCTCCTCGTTGCTCATATCGTCCTCGTACCGGTCCTCAAGGGTCCCGTAGGCCACGGTCAGCCCCGACCCGGTGACGGTGTAGTCGTCTTTCATCACGCCGCCGGCCGGGTCGATGGAGTAGACGTGGTGGCCGTCCTCGTCGACGCCGCCCAGAATCGGGTTGATAGCGAAGAAGGGACCGCCGCGGGCGAAGTTGCCCGCGAGCGTCGAGAGGGCCTGCATCGACATGTCCTCGCCGCGACGGGCCTCGTAGAGGTCGACCTCGGCCCGGAGGGTGCGGATGAACGACTGGGCGCCGCCGACGCTGCCGACGAGCGTGAGCGCACCTGTCGGGTGGATCTGTTCGACCTTCTGGACGTTCTTGTTCGAGACGAACCGGCCACCGAGGGAGGCGCGCATGTCCGTCGCGATGACGACCCCGTCGGTCGTCGAGATGCCGATGGTGGTCGTCCCCGTCTTGTTTACCTTCTCTGTGTCACGAGGGGACTGGTCGGGCAGCGATCCGACCTCGGGTGCGTACGGGTCGCTCTGGAACTCGTCCGCGCTCGGCGGTCGGGAGAAATCGGGGCCAGGAGTTGTCTCTCGCATTACCCACCGGTATCAGTCGGGCGGTGATAAAACCTCTTCTTGTGGTGAGCCTGACCGCCACCAGGCGGCTCTCACCTCACGCGCTCGCCTGCTCGTAGGCCTCGTTGAGCCCAGTCACGAGTCGTTCGACGGGCAGCCTGACACCGAGTCGCTGGGTGACCACCGCCACCGGGAACAGTACGATACCCAGCATCAGGCTCAGTTGGTACAGCGCGAGCAGCGTCGTCTTGTGCAGTTGGGATTCCATCGTCCCTCGGTTGTGGAGAGGAAAACGCCGGTATAAATAAGTTATTGACACCGATCAGTCATGTTTGAACGTTCGTGACAGACAGTCCTGCCGCCGTGGTGCGATTAAACTCCACTTGCAGAGAGTCCAACTCGTTGAGTCGTTCGCGCCGTTCGCGGCGTAACTGGGTCATGGGGGAGCGCCGGAGTCTGGATACGTTATGGGAATATTCCCGATGACGTGCGCACCGCGAGCGAATCAAAACTAACGAATAGGCGGGCGTCGTTGGGTCGTGTATGAACTATCTCGTAGCGATGGAAGCAGCCTGGTTGGTCCGTGACGTCGAAGACATCGACGACGCCATCGGTGTCGCCGTGAGCGAGGCAGGGAAACGGCTCAACGAGGCTGAGATGGACTACGTCGAAGTCGAGGTCGGCGCGACGGGATGTCCCGCCTGTGGCGAACCGTTCGACTCGGCGTTCATCGCCGCCGACACGGCACTGGTCGGGCTCGTCCTCGAGATGGACGTCTTCAACGCCGAGTCGACCGAACACGCACAGCGCATCGCCAAGAGCGAGATCGGTGGCGCCCTCCGCGACGTCCCCTTGAAGGTCATCGAGGTGTTCGAGACCCAGGAGGACGACGAGGCCGAGGCCGAGGCCTGACCGGCGCGCGCTCGCGGTCGCTGGCCGGAACGGGTAGCCGATGGCTTTTTGTATTACCTCCAGTAATACGAGGTATGGAGTTGCCGACGCCCGAGGACCTCCGGGAGCGCCGGAACGAGCTCGGATTGACCCAGAGCGAACTGGCCGAACAGGCCGACGTCTCCCAGCCGCTGATCGCGCGCATCGAGGGCGGGGACGTCGACCCGCGTCTCTCGACACTCCGCCGGATCGTCAACGCGCTCGAGGAGGCCGAGGGTGGCATCGTCAGGGCGGCCGACCTGATGAACTCCCCGGTGGTCTCGGTGGCCCCCGACGACTCTGTCCACGAGACGAAGGCGCTGATGGACGAGAAGGGGTACTCGCAGGTCCCCGTCATCCGCGACGGGTCGCCCCAGGGGCTCATCGGGAACTCGGACATCCGCCAGCGCCCCGAGGAGAACGTCGGCGACCTGCCCGTCGCGGAAGTGATGCACGAGTCCATCGCGACGGTCGAACCCGACGCGACCATCGACGAGGTCGACGCCTACCTCAACCACAACGCGGCCGTGATGGTCGTCGAGGACGGGCGGACCGTCGGCGTCATCACCGAAGCCGACATCGCCCGGACGGTCAGCTGACGTCGCCGGGCCCGCTCCATCTGGGACAGTTATGCGCTCGCTTACGGCACGCAGCCACCGCCTACGCGCTCGAACGATCGAGTGGGTATATCGGTCGGTCGCGAGACGATCCGGATAGAGCCATGTCACGAGCCGCGTCCGTCGACGAGCACCTGGAATCGGCACTCGAACGGGCCGAACACGAGCGCGTCCGCTATCACCTGCGAGAGGCACTCCAGCTGCGGGTGGCCGAGTCGGCGCGTACCGACGGCCCCGACGACACCGAGGCCGTCGAGCCCGCCTGAACGGACTCAGCCGGACAGCTCGAGGCCCCGAATCGAGACCACCTCGTCGCCGTCGACCACAGCGCCGACGATGCGGGCGTCGGCGGAGGCCTCGACGACCGACTCGGCGTCTTCGGGCGGTAGCGCCGCCACGAACCCGGTCCCCATGTTGAACGTCCGGTGCATCTCCTCGTCGCTCACGTCGCCCTCCGCCTGGACGAACCCGAAGACCGGCTGTGCCTCGAAGGGGTCATCGACGTCGTAGCGGTACGCGCCCATCCGCGTGAGGTTCGTCCAGCCACCGCCGGTGACGTGGGCCGCCGCGTGGGTCTCGTGGGCCCGCAGCGCCGGGAGGACGTCGCTGTAGATTCGCGTCGGCGTCAGCAGTTCCTCGCCGATGGTGGAGTCCGGGTTCGGCGGGAACGGGTCGCCGTAGTCGTGGGTCCGGGTCACGGCCTCCCGGGCCAGCGTCAGCCCGTTCGAGTGGATGCCCGAGGAGGGCCACCCGACGATGGCGTCGCCGGCCTCTGCCTCACCCGGGAAGACGCCGTCCTTGGGCGCCAGGCCCGCACAGGTGCCGGCGATGTCCAGTCCCCTGATGACGTCGGGCATCACGGCCGTCTCGCCGCCGACCAGCTTGACGCCGGCCCGCTCGGCCCCCTCACGGAGCCCCGCGCCGATCGCCTCGCTCGTTTCCTCGTCGGGCGCCTCGACGGCAAGATAGTCGACGAAGGCCACCGGTTCGACACCCGTGGCGACGAGGTCGTTGGCGTTCATCGCCATGCAGTCGATGCCGATAGTCGAGTAGTCGTCGACGGCCTCGGCTACGAGCAGCTTCGTCCCGACCCCGTCCGTCGCGAGCGCGAGGTACTGGTCGCCGATGTCGACCAGGCCCGCGTAGTCGCCCTCGAACTCGCCCGCGGCGCCGATGAGAGCCTTCGTCGCCGCCTCGCTGGCGTCGATGTCGACGCCCGTCTCGGCGTAGGTGAGCCCCTCCTCTGTGCCCGTCTCGTCGTCGTGGTCTTCGGTCATACCCGTGTGGGGACGTGGCGCGGGCAAAAGCGCATCGTTCCCGGGACCCCTACAGGACTGCGAAGCCAGCGACGCCGAACAGGATGACGGCGACGACGGCACCGACGAAAACCACCTTGCTCCACGACCACACCTTCCGACCGTCGAGCGGGCCGAACGGAATCATGTTGAATCCAGCGAGGAGGAGGTTGATCTGGACCCCCATCTGCGCCAGATTGAGGAGGAACCCGCGCAGGCCCGCCAGCTGCGTTACGAGCACGGAGACGATGAACAGCAGTGCCAGCCCGAGGTTCGTCACCGGACCGGCCAGCGCGATGAGACCGCCCTCGCGTTCCGTGATGCGGCCACGATGGACCACCGCACCGGGCGCCGCGAAGAGGAACCCGACGAGGCCGCCGACGATGGCAAAGCCCAGCATCCGGTAGTCCGCCTTGAACGCGGCGATCTGCCCGAAGCGGACGGCGACGACCTTGTGTGCGAGTTCGTGGAGCAGGAACCCGACGCCGACGGTCAGGAGGCTGACCAGGAGCGTCGAGACGACGCCGGCGACGGTGAGTCCCTCGACCTGCCCGAGGAGCGCCATCCGGATGTCGCGCTCGAGAAAGAGCGTGAACGCGACGCCCAGAGCGGCCCAGGCCACCAGCAGGTCCGTTATCTCCTCGTCGCTGAAGGTGACGTTCATACGACTAGCCCCCAGATGAAATCGGCGCTGTTCTGTGCGCCCTCAATCATCTTCGAGACGACCCAGCCGACGTCGCGGTCCTGCGAGGCGAGATACGGGAGCGCCATCACGGGGAACAGGAAACTCGCGATCATGCTCCCGATGTTCGTCATGGCGACGATGAGGATGAGTCTGAACAGGGGCACGGCGCGCATACGCCGGACGAGGTCCAGGATCGGCGACTCCTCGTCGGCCAGAATCTCGTTGAGTCGTCCGATGTCGCCGACGTTGACCGAGAGGTAGCGCAGTTCGACGTAGCCGGCGAACCAGCCAGGGGCAAGCAGCGGATTGACGCTGGTCATCCAGGCGACGCCCCCGCCGACCAGCGAACTGCTCCAGTGGGCACCGGCCAGTCGCGCCAGACCCGCGGCGACGATGCCGTTGATGAGGAACCAGGCGGCGAATACCTGGAGCAGGAAGGTATCGCGCACGCCGGCCATCGCCAGGAGGACGAAGAACGCGACGAACCCGACGGTGATCGCCCACCCGACGAGCTTGTACAGCGAGAACCGGCTCCCTGTCTCCCTGCCGACCAGCGACTCCATCGGCGGGAGCGACTCGGGGTGCTCGAGGTACCGCTCGATGCCTTCCCGGTGGCCCGCGCCGACGACGGCGACGACATCGTAGCCCGCCTCACGCAGGCCGACGAGGCGGTGGGCGATGAACGCGTCGCGCTCGTCGATGAGCGCCTCGGCGCCGCCCGGCGAGAACCGACGGAACTCCTCCATCATCGCCGACACGACGTCCGTGTCGGTCAGCTGTTCGATGTCGAACTCGTCGATGTCGTCACCGCCGCGCTGCCGGGCGAGCAACGCGGCGATGGCGGTCCCGACCAGGAGCGTCACCGCGAGGCCGACCAGCAGCGCATCCACGATCCCGACGATTGATCCGCCGACGGTGCCCGCGACGGCCGGCGGGAGGACGAACGGGCCACCCAGCGCCGAGGCCACGACGAACCCGGAGATGCCGACGATGACACCGATGCTGAGTCCGACGGTGAGCGGCGGTCCGAGCTCGGCCAGGAGACTCCCGACGAGTCTGACTTTCTCTCTGGCCGTCAGTCGGGCCCAGAACCGCTGGACGGTCGTCTGGATGTCGCGGTCGACGAGTGCGACGCCCAGACCCAGCTCCTCGGCCGTGTCGATTGCCGCCTGCATGTCGGCGCCCGGTTCGATGTCGAACTGTTCGCCCAGGCGGGTCTGGATGTACGAGAGCATCCAGTACGCCAGAAACTGAAAGACGGTGTTCCCCTTGAGCAGGTCGCTGGCGTCGAGGTCGTCGGGCGTCTCGCCCTGCATCTGCCGGTACCGACCCTCGTCGAGTTCCACGGCGACGATGTCGGGCCGCGAGGTGGCTATCGCCTCCTGCACCTCCGCGACGCTGTGCTCCGAGACGTGGGCGGTTCCGACGACCTGGACGGACCCCTCCCCCGACGGTTCCGGGAGGTCGTCCGGCGCCGACTCCGCGTGTTCGGTCATCACCCGCGTTACACAGTCATCTCCTTTACCGTTGTCGGGTACGGGCGAAGGCCCGGAAACGAGCACCCGTGATCCCCGATGCAGTCCCCGATACTGCGAGGGTACCGTCCAGTCAGTCTACATTCCCGACATGTGTTACCCAGGCCTCGTCATCTGTTATGTCTATTCATCTAGGTATTCGGACCTCGGCGCGGGGTCGATACCCGGCCAGAAGTGTGTCGGGAGAGACGCGATTCCACTACCGCCGGTTCGCTACGAACGTACTATCGGGGTTTCTACTCACTCCGAGATTAACAAGAGTGATATATGTTGGGTACGGTGTACTAGTTACCGTTTATGCATGACCTGACTGGTTTTCAACGTGACCTGTTGTACGTGATCGCCGGGCTGGACGAACCCCACGGCCTCGCCATCAAAGAGGAACTCGAGGAGTACTACGAGGGGGGCGTCAACCACGGGCGACTCTACCCGAACCTCGACACACTGGTCGAGAAGGGGCTCGTAGAGAAGGGCCAGCTCGACAGACGGACGAACTTCTATACGCTGACCCAGCGAGGGCTGCGGGAGCTCGACGCCCGGCAGGACTGGGAAGCGCAGTACGTCTCGGCGTAACACCCGACGTGTCTCCCTGACACGAGCGGCGCTACGACCAGTCACAACTGGGCGTCCGAGGTCCGCCTGCGCGAGCGCCCGACGGCCTGATTTTATCCCCTGTGACGCCCTAGGACCGGTATGGGACTCGACGTGGCTACACCGCCGGTACCGGACCTCGCGACCGGAACGTCGGTCGACGAGTACGACGACGCGGACGTCCAGGGTGACGAGTACAGACGCGAGGAACTTGCCGAGGCGCTCCGCGCGGGCGCCTGGGCCGACGCGTTCGAGGCGTGGGCGGTCCGGACGGGCCTCGAGGAATCGGAGTGGCAAGTCGTCACCGACCTGGGGCTGGTCGGCGAGTTCGACTTCTTCTGGGACTCCTTTGCCGGCCGCGTCGGCTACCACGCGCCGGGCCTCCCGGAGGACTGGCGCGAGCGGGAGGTCCACCCTTCGATCGAGTCCTGGGCGACCGTCTCGGGCATCAACGCCGGCCTGACCGAACTCGGCCAGGTCGTCTGTGACGTACTGGCAGACGAGTACCTCGACTGGGAGGCCGAGGAGCCCGACGTCGACGACCTGCCGGACTTCTGAGCCGGACACCCCGGAAGACCGGCACGCTGATAGGGATTCGTCTACTTTCAGCGCACATGGCAGAAATCGCACCCCCACGGGAGCGGGTCTGTGAACGGTGCGGGCGACACGACGTGTGGGACGACAGCACGGTCGGCTGGGTCATCGCCGTCGAGGACGGCGAGAAGGAGGCCGGCAGCCCCTACTGCCTGCACGAGTGGGACATCAGCGGGTCCTACAACCCGCTCGCCTGAGACCGGCCGTCGGCCCGACGCAACCACCCTCTGTGTGACTGAGCCAGAGCGGCGTCCACAGCCACGGCCAGGGCCTCGACAGGGACCTGCGCAGGGACCCGCACCGAAACGAACGAACGAGGGCTGTCAGGGCGCGACGACGAACCGCTCACCGGCGACAGGCGCGAGCGAGTTCGAGGTGTCCGTCGAGTTCGTCGAGGTGTCCGACCCGCTGGTCTCGTTCGGTGTCGTCTGGTCACCGTCGTCGGTGGTGACGTCGCCCGCCGTCTCGTTCTCGCTCTGAGTGGTATCGTTGGACTGTATCTCGAAGGCCGGCTCGAGTTCGACGGTCGCCGCCGACTCGTTCTCGCCGATGACCTGGCCCTCGGTGACGTTGGTCGTCGCAGTGAAGGGCATCTGGATGCCGTTCTGTGCACTCGTCGCGGTCAGCTGGTAGCTCGTCTCGGCACGGACGCTGACGTTCGTGTAGCCAGCTTCCGTCCCCCACTCGTCGTAGCCGGTCGTCGAGTACGGGACCGTCATCGCGAAGTTGCCGCTGGCGTCGGTCCGTGTCTGCTGGCGGTAGACGAACGTCTCGTTGGTCTGTTCGTTGTGCATCCGCACGGCGGCGGTCACCGCCGTGTTGGCCGGACCGGTGCCCTCGATGGTCGCCCCGGGCACTCGCTCGAACGTCTTGGTCCACGCCGGGTTGTTGGCGTTCATCAGGTCCGCACCGCCGTCGGGCATACAGAAGTTCGCACTGCCGAGAGGCATGCTCGTCTCGTTTGCCGTACAGGTGCTCGCCTGGCGGAGCCGGAGCCCGATGCTCTGGGCCTCGACGAGCGTCGCGCGGTTGTGCGCGGTGGACTCGTACGCGCTCATGGAACTCGACCCGACGTAGCGGTAGTGCTCCATCGCCGGGACGCGTTCGCCCGGATTGGTCCCGAACCCGCCGACCTGCGCGGTTCCGTCCTCACGGACGTACGCGCGGGCCGCGGACATGTTGGGGAACTGCTTGAGGGTTCGACCGTCGGTGGGGGTGACCCTGAAGGTCCGTCCGTTGACCGTCTCGCGGTCCCAGTCGACGACGAACGGTTGTGGCTGCACGGCACTGCCGTGGAACTCATAGAGCCGGACGACGGTCGTGTTGTAGTAGTCCTGCGTCCGGTAGTAGAACCGCTGGTTGGTCACCTCGCCGTTCTGCTGGACCTGGAGTGGGCGGTAGTAGTCTGACGCAGTGGTGTTGTACTGGTCCTCGAAGCGCGGCGGCGCGAAGAACTTGCCCTGAAAGCCGGGCCCGGCAGCGACCTGCGCCATCTTCCAGTCCACGGCGACGTACCGCGTGTGCGCGTCGTCCTCGTCGACGCCGTCGAGCACCGAGTTGGCCTTCTCCTCGGTCGGTGCGAGTAGGAAGTTCGCGGCGAGGTCAGAGCCCTGCTGGAACGGGTTCGCGTTCGGGATGCGTTCGGCCTGGGTCGTGATCCAGTGCCCGTAGTCCCACCAGGAGATGACGCCGTACTCGCCCTCGTCGTAGTCGAAGTCGTCCTGCATCTGGTAGGTGCCGTAGTACTCGAGCGACCGGTTGCCGCCGACACCGTAGGCGCCCTCCTCGGGGGTGTTGCCCTGCATCCACTCGAGGTTCTGGTCCCAGCCCTGGATCCCGTCACCCGGTTCGGCCGAGCGACCGAGGTCAAATGCCGTGGGGGTCACGAACACCAGCGGGCCGACGACCACGAACACGACGGTGATGACGGCGAGCACCTGGTACGTGTCGACGCCGTCGTTCGCAGAGAGGTCGATCCAGTCGACGGCCTTGCCCACGACCAGTCCCGTGAGCGTCGCGATGGGGAAGACGGTGTAGATGCCAAAGCGCAGTTGCGTGAGCGTGGCGGCGAAGATGAACGCCGTCCAGACGAAGACGAAGAACTCCTCGGCCGACCGCCTGCTGCCGAAAAGTTGCTGGAAGAGGACGTACAGCGCGCCGATGATGGCAAGCAGCAACGCGAGGCCGTACTCGTTGTACAGCGACGAGGGGTTCCGCAGCGGCTGGGCCTCACCGACCGAGGTCTGGGTCGCAGACGGCGAGGCGGTGAAGCCGACGACCCGGAGCACCTGGTCGACGAAGTAACTGAAGACGTCCGGCAGGATGATGGCCATGAGCACCGCCCCGACGGCGATGATACCGAAGACCGTCACCGGGTAGAGGTTCCGGTCGAGCGATTCGGCCTCGACGTAGCGGGCGAGCCAGGCCATGAACACGCACCCGAGCGCGACCGTGAAGGCCAGAAGCGGCTGGAGGAGGGAATGATCGGTCGCGGTGAGGCCGAACGTCTGTAAGGACGCCAGCGTCAGGACGCCGACCGTCCCCATCGTCACCGCGCCGACGATGGCGGTGTGTTCCGGACTCTGGCCGCGCCAGAACTCGACGACGAGTCGGAGGAGGAAGAACGTGCCGAGGATACCGATGAGGAGGACGGCCGGCGGCCAGGTCCAGAGATAGATGGCGACGCCGAAGCCGGCGAGCACCGACCAGCCGAGGGTGTCACGGAGGGAGGCGACGTCGCGCTCTACGAACTGCTCGTAGATGGGGCGGTCGCGTTCGGCCACGCTCAGGGCGACCATCACCCCGAGCACCGCCGTCACCTGGAGGAGCCCCTCGGCGACCTGGTGGTCGTAGACGCCGACGAGGCTCCGCTGTGTGAAGGTGCCGGCCGACAGGGCCAGGACGACGACGGCGGTGACGCCGCCGATGCGCCCACCCAGGCGCTTGCCGACGTAGTAGGTCGGAATCGCCGCTAGCGTCCCCATGACGGCCGGCGCGAACAGCGCGGTCATCGCGACGGTACCCTCGCTCGGTGACCCGAGACCGAGTACCAGCGCGACGGTCCCCACGACCTGATCCATCAGGGTTCCGAACTGTCCGGAGCGATTCCCGATGGGGAACCGGGTCCAGGGGTCGAAGGGCATCGTCGCCGGCCAGTTCCTGACGACGTACATCGTCGACCGGAAGTGATAGAACGGGTCGTTCCCGCTGAACAGCACCTCGCCGTCGACGACGAAACGGCGCCAGTTCTGTACGCGGTTCCAGAGCATGAACCCGACCATGACCAGCAGTATCGGGACGTGATACCACCGCTCGGCCCAGTCCAGGGCGGCGTCGAGTTCGGGGTTGTCGTCAAAATAGCCCGACGATTGACTCATTGGACGGAGAAACTGCCAAGGCGCGCATAAGCCTTTTGACCTCTGGACGAGCGCGCGCCTCGAACAGCAGCGACACGCCGACGGTCTGGCGGTTCGGAATCCCGCGCCGCCGCGAGCGACGGACCACATGGCGGATAGAAACGACTAACAGCGCCGGTCGTCCAATGCCCGACATGCGCGTCTCGGTCGTCCTCTGTACGCACACGTTGGACCGGTACGACGATTGTCGCGCGGCGGCCGAGAGCGTCCTCGACCAGACCTACGGCGACGTCGAGCTGGTGCTGGTCTCGGACGGCGACGAGGCCGTCTACGAGCGCTACGAGGCGGACTTCGGCGACCGCGAGGACGTCCTGACCCACTGCAACGACGAGAACGTCGGCCTGCTCGAGAGTCGGAACAACGGCGCGGCCGTGGCGACGGGCGACGTCGTCGCGTTCATCGACGACGACGCAATCGCCGACGAGCACTGGGTGGAAGCACTCGTGCGTGCGTACGACCGCGAAGACGTACTGGCCGTCGGTGGCCGCATGACCCCGGCGTGGGTTGCGGGCAAGCCGGCCTTCCTCCCCGAGGAGTTCTACTGGCTCGTCGGGGTCACCCATCGCGGGTTCGGCCCCGACGGCGACCCGGACGAACCCGGCGAGGTCCGCAACACGTTCGGTTCGAACATCTCTTTCGACCGCGAGGTGTTCTTAGACCTGGGCGGGTTCGACGACGACATCGGCGGGCGGACGGGCGAGAAGAACCTGCAGGGCGGCGAGACCGAACTCTGTGCACGGCTCCGAAGCGAGTACGACGCGGGCGTCTACTACACCCCGGACGCGCTGGTGGCCCACAAGGTGTTCCAGTACCGGACCGACCCGGGGTGGCTCGTCGACCGGGCGTTCTGGCAGGGCTACTCGAAACGCGGGATGGAGGTGTTCGTCCCCGAGTCGACCGGCGAGGAGTCTGCCTTCCTCGGCGACCTGCTGTTCTCGTACGTCCCGGCCCGTCTCGGCGGCCTCGTTCGCTCGCCGTCCGTCGCGGCGGTCCTCCAGCTGGTCTTCCTCGTCGTGTTGACCGGTGCGGTGGGCGTCGGCTACCTCTATGGCATGTACGTGTGGGGGTAACCCGATGCCCGACACCACTCTCCCCGACGTCTGTGTGGTCACCCACCCGCTCGCGGCCGCGGGCGAGAACGCGACCCGGAGCCTGCTCGACATCCTGTCGGCGATTACCGTCGTCTCGCTCGTCACCGCGGACCTGCCGGCCGACTCCGAGATTCGTGACCGACACGAGCTGATCGAACTGACCCAGAAGGGCGCCGGCGACTCGGTCCCCGTGGCCGCCGCCAGGTTCGTCCTGAACCAGCTCCGGATGTGTCGTGTGCTCGCGAGCCGCGACGAGGACGTCGTCCTGTTCTACGGCGCGACGTCGTATCTCCTCCCGATACTCGCCGCGCGACTCCTCGGCAAGACCGTCCTGGTCGAACCCCGGGGCGACGTGCCGCTCACGTTGCGACTCAACTGGGAGCAGCGACTGCCAGACCCGGTCGCCCGGGGCCTCGCTGGCCTGGTCCGCACACTCGAACGGGCCGGCTTCGCCGCTGCGCACGGCGTCGTGACCTACACGCCGGCGATGGCCCGCCAGCTCGGACTGCATCCGGAAGCCCCCGACGTGTACCCGCAGGGCGCCCGATACGTCCGGACCGACGCCTTCGACGTGGCCACGCCCTACGACGACCGCGAGCAGGTCGTGGGGTTCCTCGGGCGACTCGACGAGGAAAAGGGAATCCGGGAGCTCGCCGAGGTGGCCCGCGACCTCCCGGCGGACGTCACCTTCCGCTTCATCGGCGACGGCGACCTCCGCGAGTGGCTCGAGGGCGAGCTCGCGACAGAAATCGAGTCCGGGCAGGTTCAACTGGCCGGCTGGGTCGACCACGACGACGTCCCCGCGGAACTGAACCGACTGTCCCTGCTCGTGCTCCCCTCCCAGCCCACCGAGGGCTTGCCGACGACGATTCTCGAGGCGCTGGCCTGTGGGACGCCCGTGTACGCGTCGCCGGTCTCGGGGGTCCCGGACGTGGTCCGAGACGGGGAGACGGGGTTCCACATAGACAGCCGCGACCCGGCCGCGCTGTGTGCGGGCATCAAGGCGATATTCGGACGGGACGACCTCTCGGAAGTGAGTGCGAACGGGCGTGAACTGATAGAATCGGAGTACAGCTTCGAGGCGGCCTGCGGGCGGTATCGCGAGATCCTCGCCGTTGTCGCCTGACTACTCCTTGTAGCCCAGCCGGCGGAGCCGTTCCTTGACGTCCTCGCTCATGTCGGGACGCTCGACGTCCTCGGCCACCGTCGACTCCACGAGCTGTCTGTGAGCGTCGAGCCGTTTCCGGAGTCGCCGTCCCTCCTCGGGGTACTCGTCGATGACGTTCTCGTGTTCGCCCGGGTCCTCGGTGAGGTGGTAGAGAGCGTCGGGTTCGTCCTCGTGAACCACGAGATTCCACTCGGGATCCCTGACGCGGATGTGTTCGCCGTCCTCGTCACGGTAGCCCCCGATGACGTCGGTACGCGCCCATTCGCCGTCGAACACCAGGTCCCGGAGACTGTAGCCGAACCAGTTGTCCGGAATCTCGAGGCCGGCGCTGTCGACAAGCGTCGACGGCAGGTCCGTCAGGCCGACGAGCTCGTCGTACTCCCCCTGGTCGTCCCACCCGCTCACGAACAGCGGGACGTGGTTCTTGACCTCCAGGAGGCGGGCGCCGCCGAAGTACCCGTGTTCGAGGAAGTGGTCGCCGTGGTCCGCGGTCAGCGCCAGCAGGTGGTCGTCGCCCCACTCGGCTTCCACGGCGTCGAGCAGGCGGCCGATCTCGGCGTCGTTGAACTTGATCTCGGCGTCGTAGAGGTCGATGAACGTCTGGTGTTCCTCGTCGGTGACGTCGTCGGGGTTCTCGATGAACTTCCGGCGAAGCCGGATGGACTCCTCGTGAGAGACCGGTTCGTCGAGGAACTCGCGCTGGTACTCCTCGGGCGGGAGGAACGGGTGGTGGACGTCCATGTAGTGGACCCAGGCGAACGTCGGGTCGTCGCCCGTGTCCTCGACGAACTCGATGGCCCGGTCGGTCATCTCGTCGGCGGGGACGTGGTACGACCCGACGTTCATCCCCTGTGAGGACTCGAGGAAGTCGTAGCCCTTCTTCAGAACGTCGAGCACGACCCCGTCGAGGTTCGTCTTCGCCCACTTGCGGAACTTCGAGGTCGCCGACTCGTCGGGCGCCGAGTCGAAGAACTCGTCCCAGCCCCTGTCGTAGCCGAACTGTCCGGACACGTAGAGGTTCGAGTGGAAGCCCCCGGTACGGTAGCCGGCCTCGTGGAACACCTCGGAGACGAGCGTCTGGTCCGCCGAGATGCGCTCGTGACCGCCGTACATCATCGGCGTCACGCCCGTCAGGATGCCGGGAAACGAGAACCGGGTGCCACCGACGTGCGAGTGGGCGTTCGTGAACCGGCTGCCGCGTGCCGCGTGCTCGTCGATATTGGGCGTCACGTCCCGGTCGTAGCCGTGGTACCCCACGTGGTCGGCCCGCAGAGAGTCGATAGTGACGAGGAGGACCTTCTCCATGTCTGGAGTGTCCAGCACTCTCGCAATTAAGAATTCCCATAGCGACCAGGAGCGCTCAGGCGGCCTCGGGAACGAGCGAGAACGCTTTCGAGCGAATCCGCGGGGCGATCCCCAGCAGCACGGCGAAGTAGACGACGCCGCCGAACCCGGCGAGCAGGACGGTCCCCACGCGGCCGCTCGGCGCCAGGCCGACGACCGGGAAGACTGCGCCGGCCATCACCAGTGCCGCGACGACCTGCCGGAGGAGTTCGCCGTACGGGATGCTGACGCCACCGAGAATCCGCTCGAGGACCCAGTAGCCGGCGACGGCCCGGAGCAGGGAGGACGACGCCGTCGCGAGTGCCGCGCCGAACCAGCCAATCTGCCAGACGAGGACGACGTTCAGCACCATGTTGACCACGATGAAGAGGCCGTTGACGCGGAACGCCGCGTCGGGGCGGTCGATGCCGTTGAGGACGTTCGTGAACTGCGACGCGAAGACGTCGGCCAGGTACGCGAGGATGAGGACGAGCAGTATCTGTGTCCCCTGCCCGAACTCGGGTCGGTAGAACCGCAGGACTCGCTCGCCGAGGACGAGCGTCCCGAACAGCCCCGGGATGACGAAGATGGCACCGAACGCCAGGGCCTCGTCCAGGTAGTGGCGGATGCGGTCGAACCCGCTGTCGGTGCTGAGCTCGCTCACCTCCGGGAAGAGCGTCTGGCTGATAGACCCGCTCGCGATGGCCAGCATCGACGCGATACCCCACGCAGCCTCGTAGATACCGATGAACGACGCGCTGACGAAAAACGAGAGGACGATGGTGTCGAGCCACCCGAACACGCGACCCCGCAGCGCCCCGGCCCAGGCGAACTGTGCGTATCGCAGGAGGCTCTTTACCTGGGCGAGTGAGGGAATCGAGGGCCGATACTTGCTGAAGAGGAAACCGGCCACGGCGACGAGTGCGAGGGACGCGGCGTGACCGAACGAGATGCCCGCGACGCCCAGTCCGAGGACCAGCGCACCGACCTGGAACGCGGTCCGGCCGATTCGCTCGCCGGCTTTCAACCACCCCGTCGTGGCAACGCGCTTCTGTCCCTGGAGGACCGCCTGCGCCGTCTGGTGGGCGATCGCCGCGGAGAGTAACACCGCTATCTCCACGTCGTACTCGATGAGGACGATCATCAGTTCGCGATTCCGCGAGACGATGCCGCCCAGCAGCTCACCGGCTGCGAGCACGAGCGTGGCCAGCACGGCGGCCAACGCGATGTTCAGCAGGACGCCGCCCCCGAAGAACGCCGCCGGCGACTCCTGCTCGCTCATCCGCTTTTTGATCGCCATACTGACCGCGTTCGACGGGATGACCAGCCAGAAGAAGCCAAGCGAGACCACCACCGAGTACCGACCGAGCCCTTCGGCCCCGAGGACGAACGCGATGAGCCACGTCGCGACGAACCCCGACAGCGTGACGACGACCTGCGAAGCGAAGTGAGAGGCGGCGGTCTTCCCGAGTCTCATTCCATGTAGCCGAGGTCGCGAAGCTGACGGGTCACCGCGTCGGAGAACTCGTCCTCCTCGGCGTCCCCGACCGGCTGTCCGTACTGTTCCAACCAGTCGCCCAGTTCCTCGTCGAGCGCCGTACGTTCGTCGGGGTAGTCGGCCGAGACGTCCTCGTCCTCGTCCGGGAGCGCGAACAGTTCCGATCTGTCCGCGCTCCGCTGGTACTTGAACTCCGGCGTCCGGAGTGCAGTCAGCGTCTCGGTGTGAAAGCGCGACGTATCGAACGAGGAATTGTGTGCGAGTAGTTCGTCGAAATCCGTCGGGCCACGTTGCGAGACGGCGAAGTCCCGCGTCTCCTCCCGCAGGTCGACGCCGATAGTGTCCCCCGGGTCCCCACCGACGACGTTCAACAAGGTCCGGAACACGTCGAGGTGCTGGACCGTTTCGTCCCCGTCGACGGCCAGGTCGTCCTCGAGCCCGTGGACGACCAGTGGGACGCGCGTGACTGCGTCGTGGAGGACGTAACTGTGCGACAGGAGGCCGTACTCGCCGAACAGCTCGCCGTGGTCGGCGGTGATGACCACGACGGTGTCCCGATCGGCGTTCGACTGGATATGGTCGAACAGGCGGCCCACCATCTCGTCGGTGTAGGCTATCTCCGCGTCGTACATCGCCTTCAGTGCAGCCCACTCGTCGTCGGTCAGCCCACAGCCGTTCGCGACGACGTCCTCCAGATTGTAGTGGACGTCGAGCGCGAATTCGGCGGCCTCCGTCCCCGACATCGCGATGTCGTCGGTGAACCGGTCGAGGTACTTCCGGGGCGGGTAGTACGGGCGGTGCGGTTCGTTGTAGTGCAGGTAGAAGAAGAACGGGTCGTCCGCGCGCCGGAAGTCAGACAGCCAGTCTTTCGCCACTTCGTTCATCAGGTACGCCGACGAGTGCTTGGCCGTATCAGTCGACAGCCCCGCGGAATGTGTCCTGAGGTTCAACGCATAGGAGAGGAGCGGCCTGAGACCAGCCTCGTGGAGTGTCGACGAGGAGAGCCACTGGAAGCGATCGAATCCCCTGTCGAGGCCGGTCGCCGAACTGAGATACGAGTTGCGGGAGAGACACGCCGTCGTGTAGCCGGCGTCGGCGAATCGCTCCGGCATCGTGCTGATGGAGTCGGGCAGCTGGTTGCCGTCGACGCCGACGGTGTTCCGTGACGGGGGATACCCGCTCATCATCGCCCCGGTCGATGGCAGCGTCGAGAGACTGTGTGCAAAGCAGTTCCGGAACGCGTGTCCCTCGCGCCCGATACGCTCTAGGTCCGGCGTCGTCTCGCGGTCGTATCCGTCGAGGGTGGTGTGATCCGCCCTGACGCTGTCCAGCGTGATCCAGACGATGTTGGGGCGCGCCATCGCTACGTGAGTGGTCCGTTTCCGGGGGAGGAGTTTCTGTGTTCCGGTTGCCATCCGAAAGAGATTAGCGGCCGCCGAGTCTCCTCCGTGACAACGATGGTCCTCGTCGTCCTGGGAATCGACGCCCTCGACCCGGAACTCGTCGACGGGCAGCGACACCCGAACCTCGTGCTGGACGCCCACGACTCGATAGCGACGATAGACAGCGTCGAAGGGGAACCGAGCACGCACGAGCTCTGGCCGACGATCATCACGGGGCTGGAACCCCGGGAGCACGGACTGACGCTCGACGACGACGGCGTCGCCTGGGAGAACCCGTTGCTCGACGCCGGGAGCCGGGTCGCAGACTACCTGCTGCCCGACGCGATCCAGACCCGCATCGGCGCCTGGATCCTCACGAACACCGCCGCCGACGCGTTCCGGACGCCGGCGACGTACTACGCCGAACGCGGCATCGAGACGGTGTTCGATACGACGGACGGGACCGCCATCGGCATCCCGAACTACGTCGTCGACCCCGACGAGACCGACCGCGAGAACCAGTTGCGCCAGAACATGGGCGACCTGTTCCAGCGGGACCCGGACGCCGTCGGCGGCCACCGGTCGGCGGACCCCGTGGCGTTCTACGAGCAGTGCCTCGAGATGGTGATGATACGCATCGCCCGGGCCCGGCGGGCGCTCCGTGGCGGCGCGTCCGAGCTCGTCTTCGCGTACACGAGCGGCCTCGACCTCGTCGGTCACGTCGCGTACGAGGCCCCTGGGCTCCAGCGCGAGGCGTACGACGAACTCGACGACTTCGTGAGAGAGGTGCGCGAGGATCTGGGCGAGACGGACGAACTGCTGCTCGTGAGCGACCACGGCCTGCAGGACGGCGTCCACACCCACGAGGCGATGGTCGCCAGTACCGAACCGAGCGTCGTCGACGACGTCGAGAGCGTTCTCGACGTCAAGGGCGCGATCGAGACGGCACTCGCGCGGGCGGACCACACCCCCCCGGAGCGCACCGTCGAAACGACCGGTCCCGGCGACGCGGACGCGGTCAGGGAACAACTCGAAGACCTGGGGTACATGTGACCGATGCCTGGTGACCCGAACGTCCTCCTGGTCGTCCTCGACAGCGCTCGCGCGCGGAATTGCAGCCTCTACGGGCACGCGAACGAGACGACCCCGTTCCTCGAGTCGTTCGCCGATGCCGACGCGACGGTCTACGAACAGGCACGTGCGCCCGGCGCCAGGAGCGTGACGAGCCACGCGAGCCTCTTCTCGGGGCTCCACGTCGAGGAACACGGCATCGTCTCCGCGGGCCACCGGCTCGACCCGTCGGTTTCTGTCTTCTCGACGCTCCGGGATGCCGGCTACGAGACGGGCGTCTTCACGGAGAACGACTGGCTGACGGCGGTCGACGTCGGTCTCAAAGACGGGTTCGACACCGTCGTCGGCGCGCGGAACGTCCCGTTCCCGGCGGGGATGAACCCCCACGAGTTCGTCTCGAACGAGGGGCAGGGCCAGTACGGCGCCTTCGTCAAAGCGGCACTCGGGAGCGACCAGCCGTTGCAGTCGCTGGCCAACGGCGTCGCGACGAAGGTCCAGTCGGACTACAAGCGCTTCCTCCCGGACGGCGTCCGGTCGTCGACGCCGGCCGACGTCTACGTCGACGCGTTCCTCGACTGGAGCGAGCGACGGGAGGGGCCGTGGGCGGCGTGTGTCAACCTGATGGACGCACACATCCCCTACGAACCCGCACGCGAGTACGACGAGTGGGGCGGGGCGAAGGCCCGGAGTCTGCAGTCCGCATTCGAGGACCAGAAGTGGTCGTTCAACGCTGGCGACCGGCCCTGGTGGCAAAAGCGGGCCGTCGAGTCGCTCTACGACGGGGCGATACGACAGCTCGACGCCGAACTGGAACGACTCGTCGGCGCGCTTCGGGACCGAGGGGATCTCGACGACACGCTGCTCGTGATCACGAGCGACCACGGCGAGGGCTTCGGCGAACCGAGTCGTCTCCGCCC
This sequence comes from Haloarcula halobia, assembly GCF_029338255.1. NCBI lineage: Archaea > Methanobacteriati > Methanobacteriota > Halobacteria > Halobacteriales > Haloarculaceae > Haloarcula > Haloarcula halobia. Next base: position 2,044,532 of record NZ_CP119787.1, on the reverse strand, counting down.
GGGCGTCCGCGTCGCCGAACACGGTGTCGCGATCCACGAGGTACTGTTCCACGTCCCGCTCGTGGTCCGCCAGCCCGGACAGACGGACCCAGCGCGGTTCGACGAGCCCGTCTCACTCACCGCGTTCCCGGACGTCGTCGCGGGGGCCCGGGACGGTGAGAGGACCCCCGGTGCGTTCCGCTCAGACGACCCGGTCATCACGACGGCGGTCGGACTCGACGAACCGCTGCAGGAGCGGGCCGGGAAGTACGTCGACGACCTCTCGCCGTGGCTCGGGACGTCTCGGGCGGTCTACGAGCGCGACGGCGACGTCGTTCACAAGTACTGTGCCAAGGACGGGGGGGCCGTGACCGTGGACGTACGGGACGCACAGACGAGTTACCGGACGTCGGACGAGGGCCTGGCGCGCGTCGAGGCGGCGTTCGCCGACGTCGAGCAACTCGGCGTCCGCGAAGACGGCGAGGACTTCGACGAACTGGATAGCGCGACGTACGACCGGCTTGCGGACCTGGGCTACGTGTAGACGTCCGCCGGCTCTCGGCTCTCGTACTCCCAGACCAGGTCGAAGTACCGTTGCATCCCGGCCACGAACGAGCCGTTGTCGGTCAGTGCCGCCTGTCGCATGTGGTTCGGGACGTCGGGTTCCTCGACGAGCAGGATGGCCTCGCCGCCGTCGTAGTCCATGCTCGGGTCGGCGACGGTGCCACGCCAGGGGAGGCGCTGCTCGCTGAAGCGAACGTCGGCGGCCGGATACTCCTGTTCGAGTCGGTCGACCACCTCGGCCTGGACGGCGGCCTTCTCGGCTGGCAACCAGTCGGGGTCGAGGAACAGCACCGCGACGTCGACGTCCGCGTCGACCGCGTCCCGGAGTGCGCCGGCGACACTGTCGAGGTACGCGAAACTGTTCGTGATGATGCGCAGCGTCTCGTCGGCGGCGCGGTAGAGCCGTCGCGTCTCGCGCTCGCTGGGGTCGCCGACGTCGACGACGTGGAACAGCTCCGCAGTCGGCGAGATGTCCTCGCTGGCCCGCTCGTACCGGGGGCGATACTCCGCGAGGAACGCCTCCCGGTGGCTGTCGATGTCCCGGGCGAATCCCTCGAAGGACTGCCGGCGGTTCTCGACCGCGCGGTCGAGGATGGCCTCGGGGGACTTGGGCTGATATTCCTTGGGACGGCCGGGGACGACCTTGATGAACCCCCGGTCGGCCAGCGAGTCGAGAACGCCGTAGATGCGGGCCTTCGGGATACCGGTGGCCGACGCGAGGTTCGGCGCGGTGGTGCGACCGAGCGAGAGCAGTTTCTCCAGGGCAGTCGTCTCGTACTCGGTCAGCCCCAGGCGCTCGAACACGTCCGACGGGTCGGCCATACCGGAGCCAGCGGGGCCACGATAGTAAAAGGCGCGACTCGCCATGCGTCCAGCAGGACGGGGCCACCGCCGTCAGGGCAGGCCCGTGGCGACAGCGCAGACCCGTGATTTATTTGAGTGCGCGTGGCAGACATTCGGACGATGGCCGACCGTGACGACGTCTGCGTGTTGCTGCCGACCTACAACGAGGCAGAGACCATCGGGTCTGTCGTCACGGGCTTTCGCGAGGCCGGATTCGACAACGTCCTCGTCGTCGACGGCGGGTCGAGCGACGACACCCGGGACATCGCGGCGGCGGCCGGGGCCCGCGTCGTCGAGCAGTCCGGTAGCGGCAAGGGCCAGGCGGTCCGCGAGGCGGTCCGCCGGTGGATCGACGAACCGTACGTGCTGATGGCCGACGGCGACGCGACCTACCGGAGCGAAGAGGCCGACCGGATGCTCGAACCGCTCCTCTATGGCGACGCCGAGCACGTCATCGGCGACCGGTTCGCGAACATGCTCCCGGGGGCGATGACGCGGCTCAACATGGTCGGAAATCGATTCATCAACCGGGCGTTCGCGGTCATCCACGGCCGCGACATGGGGGACATCCTCTCGGGCTACCGCGCGTTCACCCGCGAGTCCTTCGAGCGGCTGTCGCTGTCCGCCGACGGCTTCGGCATCGAGACGGAGATGGCCGTCGAGTGTGTCAAGCACAACGTCCGGACAGCGGTCGTGCCGATAACGTACGAACCCCGGCCCGAGGAGTCCGACACGAACCTGCACCCGCTGCGCGACGGCGCGACCATCATCCTCACGCTCTACCAGATGGCGAAGACGAACAACCCGCTCTTTTACTTCGGGAGCGTCGGCCTGAGCTCGATTCTGCTGGGGGCCGTGCTCGCGGCCTACGTCGCCTACGACTGGTTCGTCAACAGCACCTCCCACGAGGTCATCGCGTTGGTCGGCGGCGTCGCCATCCTGCTCGGCCTCCAGTTGCTGATGTTCGGCGTCCTCTCGGATATGATCGTCGCGGTGAATCGCGAACAGACGCGCCAGCTCGAAGACATCGCCCGGAAGCTGACCGAGGAGGACGGGAGCGACCAGCGGTCGGGGAGCGTCGAGACGGAGCCGACGGTGACCACAAGCGAGTCGAAAGACTGACTCAGAAGGGGACGAGCGAGCGCAACTGTGCGAGTAGGCTGGTCCCGCCCGACAGCCGTTTCCGTTCGAAAACAGGGTGGAGCGCGTTCAGCAGGTCCTGTTCGGTCTCGAAGCGCTGCTCTGGACTCTCGTCGAGGGCCTCGCCGACCGTCATCGTGTGTCCGGCCGGGTCGTAGGGTACCTCGATCGTGCCTGCGTGAGCGCGAATCTCACCGGCAGTGGCTGGGAACTCCAGGTCGTCGCTGGGCAGTTTGCCGTCCAGTGCTGCGATCCCGAACTCGATGACGTCTGGTTCGTCGCTGTCGTCGCTTGGTGGCCGGACTCCCATTGGGTGTTGGTTCGGCCCGGGGGGTCGAAAATCCTGTGTTCGCGTTCCTCACTCGGCCTCGGTCGCGAGCCACTCGTCGGCCCACGCCTCGATCTCCTCGAAGACCGGACAGAGCGACCGCCCCTTGGAGGTGAGTCGGTAGTACGTCGCGACGGGTGCGTCTTCCTCCAGGCGGCGTTCGACGAAGTCGGTCTCCTGGAGGTCGTCGAGCACGCGCGAGAGCGTCCGCGAGCTCGCGTCGGTCGCCCGCTTGAGTTCGTTGAAGCGTCGTTCCCCGTCCTGGAGTTCGTGGAGCACGACCAGGCGCCAGCGCGACCCGATCTGGTCGATCGACTCGACGACGGCACACGGCCCGGTCTCTTCCTCGACAGCGTCTGTGAATACGTCAGATGACATCGATGCTACCTGGTATCGGCTATGTCCGGGAATCGATATATAGGTTCGGATTCGAACCACGTAACGTGACGAAACCACTTGTCGACTGGTACCGGAACCGAACGACGACCACAGCGGCGACGGAGGTGCGGACCTGATGGCCTTCGAGACTGCCGGTTCGGCCGAGGTGTTCCTCCTCGGACGGATCCTGTTTGGCGGCATCCTGGCGTTCATGGGCCTGAACCACTTCCTGAACGGCGACCAGATGATCCCGTACGCAGAGATGAAAGGGCTCCCCGCGCCCGCGCTGTCGGTGTACCTCAGCGGTGGGCTGCTGGCGTCCAGCGGCGTGTTGCTCATCCTGGGTGCCTATCCGGTCCTCGCGGCCGGCGCACTCGCGACGTTCCTCCTCGGGTCGGCCCTGACGATGCACGACTTCTGGGCCGTCCCGGAGGACCAGCAGCAAGACGAGATGACGCAGTTCCTGAAGAACGTCGCGATGGCCGGCGGCGCGTTCACGCTGCTGGCCCTGGCGGGGACGAACTGGCCCTACAGCCTCGGCGTCGGCCTGTTCTGAAGGGGGCTGTGCCGGTCCCGGTGTGGGCCTCCGGCGGCGCGATCGATTCGCTTGCGGGCGGCCGAAGATGGCCACAGACACGGCGTCAGTGATAAATCCTCGCCGTCCAGAGGGAAACCAATGATACAGGCGACGCCCGAGTTGCCGAGCGTGTTGACCGGCCTCCCACTGCGTGGGGCCGCCGTAGTCCTGGTCGTCCTCGCGACCGGCCTCGGGTTGCGACGGGTGACCGGCGTGCGGGTGCCCGAGACAGCCCGGACGCGTCTCCTCCTGGGCGTGCCGTGGGGGACGCTCCTGACGATGGGGGCCCTCGTGGCCGTCTACCTGTTCCTGCAGGGGACGTGGTGGCACGCGCGCCCGCTCGTGACGCCGTTCCGGACGTGGTCGTACTTCTACCCGCTGGGCATCCTCACGAGCGCGTTCACCCACAGCGGGCAGAGCCACATCACGGGCAACCTGCTCGGGACCCTCGTCTACGGCTCTGTCGTCGAGTACGCCTGGGGTCACTACCCGCGACGGCGGGGGGTCCAGACGTTCTCCTCGATCCGGACGAACCCCTTCGCCAGGGTGCTCGCAATCCCGCTGGCGGCGTTCGTCGTCGGCCTCTTCACCGCACTGTTTGCCATCGGCCCCGTGGTCGGGTTCTCCGGCGTCGTCTTCGCGCTGGCCGGCTTTGCACTCGTGACCCGGCCGGTCCTCTTCCTGGGAGCCCTGCTGGCCGGTCGCATCGTCGACCTGTTCGTGCGTGCGCTCCGGTTCCCTGAGTTCACAGCGCGAGCGCGCCAGCAGTTCGTGACCCCGTGGTGGGCCGACGTCGCCATCCAGGGTCACGCCATCGGGATGCTGGCCGGCGTCGTGCTTGCCGCCTGGATGCTCCGACGGCGCGAGTCCCAGCCCAACGTGCCCCGCGTCTTCTTTGCGGCCCTCGTCTTCGCCGTCTTCCAGGGACTGTGGGCCATCTACGTGCCACTCGGCGGGGCCCGGTTCACGCTGTTCCGATGGGTCGGGACCGCGGGAGTGTTCCTGCTCGCGCTCGTCGTGGCGCTGGCCGTGGCCGACGTGGAGCAACCGCTCGAGGTCGGGTTCGAGCGGCCGAGCGCGTCGCTGGCGACGCTCGTGCTGCTGGTCGTCATCGGCGCCCTCGCGTTCGCGGCTGTCCCCGCGAGCGTCGTCACCATCGGGCCCGAGGAGGTCCCGGACGACGGCGTGACGGTCCGCGATTACGTCGTCACCTACGACGAGAACGTCCGAAACGAGTACGCGGCCGGCATCTGGACGCCGGTCGAGACGGACCGAACCGCCGTCAACGAGAGCGGCGTCATCGTCGCGAGCGACGCCCGCGAGACGTGGCTCCCGGTCGTCCAGAAGGGACAGCTCGCGCTGAACGGACGAGCGACGGTCGTCGTGGGCGGGGTCGGGTGGCGCGAACGCGTCGTCGCCAACCGGGCCGGGTGGGTCGTGTTCGGCAACGACACCGTCTATCGGGTCACCCTCCGTCGGGCGGGCGGCGAGCCGAAACCGGTGTTCGCGTCGCCGCCCTCGACGCCGCCGACGACCGTCGCCGGCCGGAACGTCACCGTTCGGGCAGCCGAGGATGGGTTCGTCCTCGAGGTGTGGCGGGGGAACCAGACGCTCGGCGTCGGCCGCGTCCCCGCCAACATGACCACGGCGGACGTTGGTGGGCTGACCTTCGAACGGAACCGGACGCGACTCTACGTGGGGCGCAACGACACCCGCGTCCAGATAGCGCGCTACCAGACCGACCAGCGCGAGCGGTGACTCACTGCCAGGCGACGCGGAAGACCTCGGCGGTGATGACACGTGCCTCCTCGTCGTGGAAGTCGAACTGGCGGGGGAGCTCGAACTCCGTCTCGAAGGCGTGGGTCACCTTGCCGCCGTTGTCGGCCGCGAAGGACTCGACGAACTCCCGGCTGCCCTCGTTGTGGACCGAGTAGGAGACCGTCGAGATCTCGGCGGCCGTCTCCAGGAACCGCCGGTCGGCGTGTTCGTTGCCCGACTGGGCGCCGAAGGGCGGGTTCATCACCACCGTCGTGTCTTCGACGGGCGGGCACAGAGGCGCCGCCGTGGCGTCGCCGCGCACCCACGAGACCGATGTAGTCGACCCGACCTTGCGCTCGTTCTGCCGGGCGGTCGCGAGCGGCGCGGGGTCGATGTCGACCCCGACGACCGTCTCGGGCGACCGGAGCGCCGCGCCGAGCGCGAGCATCCCGGTGCCACACCCGAGGTCGACGACGATGCGGCCCTCGACGTCCCCCTGCAGGTCGGCCGTGTGGACGAGGTGAGCCGCCAGCTCGGGCGGCGTCCGATACTGTTCCAGACCGGCCCGTGGGTTCTCGAACCCGGCGACGACGGCGAGTTGCTGGGCGAGGGCGCTCTTCGTCGGCATCGGTCGCGATACGCTGGATTCATGCAAAAATGTTTGGAAATGTCCAGCAGTTATCCACCCGATGCGGCCCGCGGTCCGCCTGGCGTCCGGGCGACGGACCGGTCTATCGAGGCGCGGGAAGAGAGCCGCGAGACAGCACCTACCAGGTGCCGTGGAACGTGTCGAACTCGAGTTCCTCGAGCGGTTTCTCGCCGATTGCGATCTCGTACTCGCCGGGGGTCAGCATCGGCTTCTTGAACTGCGGCCCGTCGTCGGTCGTGATGCGCGGACAGCCGGTGTTGACGTAGGCGTCCATCCCGAAGTTGGTCAGGCGGTCGGGGGTGACCTCGTCCATCGTGATGATGTAGGCGTCGTCGTTGTTCTCGACGATCTCCTGGGCCTGTTCCCAGCGGCCCTGCCCGATCTTCGTACAGAAGATGACGCCCCAGGTCTCGGCGTCCATCGCCTTGTGGACCGACGCGTAGCGCTGTTTCATGAACTGCTCCGTGTCGGCGACGGTCAGTGCGTTGTTGACCGGGTCCGCGATGATTACCTTCTTGTCGGGGTGTTCCATCGCGAGGCCCAGCGGGTGGAACTTCCCCCCGCCGACGTAGAGAATCTGGCCGGCGTCGACGTCCGCCGAGGCGTAGTTACAGCCCAGCACCTGGCCCTCGTGGGTGAGGCGGTCGTCGCCCTTGCGCGTGTGGACCTCGTAGCCCCGGTCCTCGAGCCACTCGCGCATCTCGCCGAACTTGTTCATGTGCTGGGCCGTCGTCACGAGACCCACGTCGGGGTCGTCCTCGGGGGGTGCGAGCTCCTCCTCGTGGGCCTGCTCCATGATGGGGAAGACGTCGACGTTCGAGAACAGGGGCACGTAGATGATCTTCTCGGACTCCTTCATCGGGGAGTGGCCGAAGTGGACGAAGACGTCGGTCCGGCGCATCAGGTACGTATCGAGGTCGCAGGCGCCGTAACACGGCTGACCGGATATCATCACCTGGACGTCGTCGGGCAGTTCCGCCCGGAGGTCGTCGGCGACGGCGGGACCACGCCGTTTCAGCCCCTCCGGGAACTGGAGGCCGACGGTCGCGGCGTCCCGCTCGACGACCGCGTCGACGATGCGGTCGAGTTCGTAGTCCCACTCGCGGTCGTGCTTCAGCGAGAGGCCCGTGTTGCGGAGGTCGCCCTCGGTCCGTTCCTGGCTCATTGATCCGGGGTACCCGCTCGGTGCGTAAAACCTCCGCGCTTCGTCCTGGCGGCCGTGACGGCCCCGCACACGGCTTCGGCAGGTTCATACAGCGCGAGTCCCAATCGTTCGCTGATGAGCATCGAGACCGACACTGCGACCGAAGAGGCCGGCGACCGGGTCGACCAGCTCGCACGCGAGTTCGGCGAGGCCATCGCGGACCTGCCGGTCTACCAGCGCTACCAGGAGGCCAAGGCGGCCGTCGAGGCCGACGAGGAGGCCCAGGCGGCCATCCAGGAGTTCGAGCAGATCCGCGAGGAGTACATGCTGGCCCGACAGACCGGCCGCGCCACCCAGGAGGACCTCCGGTCGGTCCAGGCGGCTCAGGAGGACCTACACGAGATGCCCGTGATGAGCGAGTACCTCGAGGTGCAAAACGAGCTCGAACTGCGCCTGCAGGAACTCAACGAACTCGTCTCCGCGGAACTGACCGTCGACTTCGGCGGGAAGGCCGGCGGCTGCTGTGAGGACTGACGGGCCGACACGTCGGGTCTCCACGAGCCACATCTGGTGACCACGCGCGGACGACCCCGCCGGTGGTCCGTAACGACTTAACCCGAGCCACGAGCAGTCCACGGTATGCCCATCGAATCCGACTGGGACGACTGGCTCCCGCGCGCTATCGAAGACGCCGACCCCGACGGCCTCGCCGTCTGGTTCCTCGGCTGCAACGGCTTCGCCGTGAAATCCAGCGGCGGCACGACGGTGTTCGTCGACCCGTATCTCGGCATCGGCGACCCCCCGCGGACCGTCCGGATGATTCCGGTGCCGTTCAACCCCGAGGACGTCATCGAGGCCGACGCGGTCCTGGGCACACACGAGCACACGGACCACGTCCACGGCCCGTCCCAGGCGCCCATCCTCGCCGGGACGAACGCCGACTACTACACCACGGACAGCGGTCACAAGGTCGTCAGCGAGGAGCGGTGGCTCGAGAACTGGGCAGTCACGGACGACCAGCTCCACGAGGTCAGCGAGGGCGACACCGTCGAACTGGGCGACCTCACGATACACGTCGAACCGGCCAACGACCCCGACGCCGAACACCCCGTGTCGTTCGTCTTCGAGCACGAGGCGGGGACCTTCTTCCACGGCGGCGACGCCCGGCCCGGCGAGTTCGGGCCGGTCGGCGAGGCCTACGATATCGACCTCGGCGCACTCGCGTTCGGGACCGTCGGCATGATAGCCGACAGCGAGACCGGCGAACCGGCGCGAACGCGGTGGTACAGCGACGAGAACATGATAATCGAGGCGGCCAACGAGCTCCAGCTCGACGCCCTCCTGCCGGCCCACTGGGACATGTGGAAAGGGATGACGACAGAGCCGACCGTGCTGCACAACCACGCGAACAGCTTCGAGTATCCCCGTTCGCTGGAGATCGTCGAGATCGGGGACCGCGTCGACCTGTAGTTCAAATTACACTAGATTCTCGCTCCCAGTCACGAGAACTGGCACGTATCTTTAAGAGCGTTGACTGACGCAATAGGATACATGAGCGACTCACAGGCCTACGAGACTGTCACCGCTTCCGCCGACGGCGTGACCGTCACGAAGCGGTTCGAGGAGGACGATTTCCCCGTGCCTGCTATCGCATTCAACGTCGTATCGCAGCGGACGGAGGCCGTCACCCTTCGACTCGTCGACAGCGTCCCGGACGACGTCGCTGTCGAGGACCTGGGCTTTCACCCCGAGTACGGCAGCGAGTACTGGGACATCACGGACGAGCAGATCACCTTCGAGCGGGAACTGGAACCCGAGTCCGAGTACACGACGGTCTACGGCATCCGGGCGACGGGCACCGACGACATCGAGAAGTTCCTCACCGAACCCATCATCGAGGATGTCGACCCGCCGTTCGAGGGCGACGAGGACGACATCGTCGGCAGCACCGACGACGCCATCAAGGACGTCATCTCCGGCGAGGCCGACAGCATGCCGGGACTGGAAGACGACGAGGACAGCGAGGACGAGGACGTCGAGACCCTGGACCTGAAGGACCCGAGCAGCGGCGGCAAAGCCCCCGAGGCTGACATCGCCGATGCCGAGAGCGACCCCGACGACGAGGAGACCGACGACAACGCCGACGCCCAGGTCCAGTCCCCCGAGGCCGCCGTCGCGGAGGGGAGCGTCGTCGCCGCGATGGCCGCCGAGATTCGCCAGAACGAGGTCTCGGAGGAGGACGTCGAGATGCTCAAGCGGGCACTCGACGCCGTCTCCGACGACGCGGACGGGAGCGGAGCGGACGCGGCCCGCATCAATCGCATCCAGTCCGACATCGCGGACCTGCGCGCGTACACCGACGCACTCGAGGAGTTCCTCGACGAACACGGGACCGGCGAGGAGCTCATCGAGGAGTTCAGCGAGCGCCTCGACGCCTTCGAGGCCGAACTGGACGCCTACGAGGCCGAACTGGACGCCTACGAGGCCGACATCCAGACGGCCAAGTCGACGGCCCAAGCGGCCTCGAACGAGGTCGACGACGTCGAGGCGTCGCTGGCGGACCTGCAGGACTGGGTGGAGTCTGTGGAGGCCGACGTCGAGGCGGTCCGCGACGAGCTCGGTGACGGCGAAATCGACGACCGGCTCTCGGGTCTCGAGTCAGACATCGAAGAGCTCAACGAGTGGCGCGAGCAGCTCTCCTCGGTCATCGGCGGCAACTAGCAACCGAACTCGTTTTACCGTCGCCCGCTCTCGTCCCGACAATGACGACGACAAGAGTGGCCGTCCCGCGGAAGGGACGCCCCCTCGAAGCCGTGCTCGAACGGCTCGCCACTCGGACCGGGACGACCGAGCTGGCCGACGACATCATCTCCACCCTGCAGTACGAGAAGGCCGTCACCAAGGGACGCCAGACCGCCGACGAGCAGGTCTACCAGCGACTCGCCGACTACTCCTCGCTCGAGGACCCGACGGAACCGGAGTTCACCCTGCTCCGGGACGACCGGGACGGGATGCCCCGGCGCGTCGTCTTCGACAGCGTCACCGTCCCGACCGATCACGGCGACGTGCAACTGGTCGGCCGCGAGGAGCCCTTCCGGGCACTGCGGACCCACGAGTTCGCACTTGGCTTCGACAGCGCCGACCTCGTCCTGGAGGAGGTCGTCCAGCTGCGTGCGGACCCCCTGACCAGCATCGCGGAGATAAACGACCGCATCGACCCGCTCGACACCGACGTGCGCGTCGTCACCGGCCTGGGCGATACGGTGTACCACACGCTGCTCGCGACGCCGGAGGTCGTCGACTCACAGGACCGGTCGCTCGACCGGGCGTTCGTCTCGGCGTACACGGGCGACCTGTGTATCTCGCCGCGCTACGAGCGACTCGTCGAGGCCGTCCTCGGGACGGAGGCCCTCCAGGACGTCTCGTTCACCTACCCGGACGGCGGCCGCGAGGAGGAAGCCGACATCGCGGCGGCGGGCCTGGGCGTCTACCTCACCGTCTCGGGGTCGACTGCCCGCGACCACGGCCTGGAGCTGGGCGAGCGCCTGTTCCCGAGCGAGACGGTGCTGCTCGAGAACGAACACGAGCGCACGCCGACCACCGAGCGGGTCGCGCGACTGTTCGAGCGACCCGAGGCGACGGCGCTCCAGTCGGTCTGAGACGCCGTCGAGGCCACCCTACTGTCAAAATCTCGATACTAGTCCGGGCATGGTCCCCGGCCTGGAGTGCCCGCTCCGGCACGTCTACGACGCGGCCCACACGGGCGTCCAGCACTGGGACATCGACCGTCCACAGCGGGCGTTCGTCTACCTGGAAGAACAGGGGCTGGTCCGGGATCCGGTCCTCGACGCCGGCTGTGGCACCGGCGAACTCGCGCTGTTTCTCGCGCGCCGCGGTCACGACGTGCTCGGCGTCGACCTACTTCGTCTGTCTCCAGCGGACAGAAGGGGCGGAACGCTGACCGCGAGCCTTCAGAGTCGGCGCCGGGAGATGGCCCGACTCGCCAGGGCCATCGGCACGACGGTCCAGCCGAGCAGCGCCGCGCCGACGACGGGCACCGAGAGGCCGGCCTGGGCCATGACGGCACCGAACCCGCCGGCGACGACGTCGACCTGCGAGAGCGCCAGGACCCGGAAGCAGTCGACGGGATTGAGCAGGACGGCCGCGGCGACGGCGGTTCCGCCTGCGTCAAGCGTGGCGACCACGCCCAGCGCCACCAGGTCGTGCAACAGGGCCATCCACAGCCACAGCGCCAGCGCGACGCCGAGCGCGTGGGCCTTCTCGGCGACGAGCGTCGAGACGAGGACGGCGACGGCGAGCACCGCGCAGGCCATCAGCACCGCCGTCAGGGCGACGGCCGCGTACGTCCCGAGGCTCCCGAGTCCCAGGTACCTGACGGTGAGCAGCGCGCCGGGGACGAACCCGAGCAACATCGCGCCGCCCAGCACCGCCGACCGGCCGAGGTACGCCCCGGTGACGACCCGACCCTGGGACACCGGGAGCGACAGCAGGAGTTCGAGCGACCCCTGCTCGTCGGCCCCGACGATCGTATCGTAGCCGAAGGCGAGCGCGGCCAGCGGTACCAGGTAGACGCCCAGTTCGGCCAGCGTCGCGACGACGGCGTCGAAGCGGCCGGGACCGACGGACGTGGCCCCGAACTGGACGACCGCGCCGCTGAACAGCCCGAACAGCAAGACGACGCCGAGCGCCCAGCGACTCCGCACCGCGAGGCGGTACTCGCGGGCGGCGACGGTGAGCACCGGCCAGTCGGGCAGTCGGAGACGGCCGCCGTCCGCTCGCAGTTCGCCGGTGGCCGCCGCCGAGGTGTACCCGCCGTCGGATTCGACCGCCGGGTCGGATCGGCTCCCGTCGCTGTGGTCGTCGGAGGTCACGCCGTCTCACCTCCCTGGACGTCGTCACGTCCGGTCTCGGGCCGGGGGGCCCTCGATGCGGTCCCCACGGCCTCGTGGAAGGCAGCCTCCAGTCCGGGTTCACGCACCTCGAAGCGGTCGACGTCGTACCGGCTCTGGACGCCCGTCAACAGATCGTAGGCGGCGTCGGGGTGGCAGGTCGCTTCGAGACGCGGGCCGTTCCAGGCGACGTTCTCGGCGTGTGGGTCGTCGCGGAGCGTCGCCGTCGCTCGCTGGGCCTCGTCGGCGTCGGCCAGCGTGAGGCGGATCGTCACCTCGTCGCCGGCCGCCCGCCGGAGCGTCTCGACCGGGCCGCGCATCGCGACCCTGCCGTCGGCGACGACGACGGCCTGGTCGCAGAGCTGTTCGATTTCACTCAGCGCGTGCGATGAGAAGACGATCGTCACCTCGGTTTCGGCCGCCAGCGACTCGACGATGTCGTGGAAGGCCTGGATGCCCTCGGGGTCGAGGCCGGCGGTCGGTTCGTCGAGGATCAGCACCGCCGGATCGCCGACCAGGGTCGTCCCCAGGCCGAGGCGGCGGTTCATCCCGTTGGAGTAGCCACTGACAGGGCGGTCGGCCGCCTCGGCCAGCCCGACGGTGTGGAGGATGCGCTCGACGTGATGGGCCCGCTGCTCGCCGGGCACCGACCGCATCCGGGCGTGGAAGCGAAGTATCTCGCGGCCGGTGAGGTTCGGCGGGAAGCCCGCGTGTTCCGGGAGGTAGCGCACCCGCTCGCGGACCGCCGTCCCGTCGGCCGGGTCCAGGCCCGCGACGCGGACGGTCCCGTCGTCGGGCCGGTTCAGGCCAACGAGCAGCTTGAACAGCGTGGTCTTGCCGGCGCCGTTGGTGCCGAACACGCCCAGGGTCGTCCCCCGCTCAACGGACAGACTGAGCCCGTCGAGGGCCTGCACGTCGCCGTATCGCTTCGTCACGTCCTCGATGTCAATCGCGTTCATAGTAGGTCCTCCAGTTGTCGTGGGGCGGTTCGGTAAGTGGGCGGGCGTCGACCACGCCGGGCGACTCGATGACCGGCACGGCAGACTGGGCGAGGCGGACGGCGTCGAACGCCGGACTGCTCGCGAAGACGCGGGCGGCCGGCGTCTCGGCGGTCACCTGCTGGACGACGCCGGCGGGCTGGTAGCGCGTCTCGCCGACGCCGTCGTCGTCCAGGTCGGTCGGGTTCGCGCCCGACCAGTAGTTCCCGACGCTCTCGTTCCAGGTGACCTGTTCGCTCATCACGGCCAGCACCGCGCGGTCGTTCCGGACGAAGCTGTTGTTGAACACCGTCTCGTCCGTGCTGCCGGCCGCGATGTGGACGCCGACGTCGTTGCCGACGACGAGGTTGCTCGCTAGCTCGTTGCCGACGGAGTTGTAGACGAACAGGCCGTTGTCGTTGCCGACCAGGTGGTTCCCGCGGATCGCCGTATCGTCGATGCTCTTGACCAGCAGGCCGTGGCCGGACTGACCGGTGTTGTTGACCGCGACGTTGTCCTGGACGACCAGGTGCTTCGAGACCATCAGCGCGTACCCGACGTCGTTGTCGAACGCCGTGTTGTTATAGAGGGCGCTGTCGTCGGAGTACATGTAGTGGACCCCGTAGCGGAGGTCCCACAGGGTATTGTTGCTGGCGACGACGTCTTCCGCCCAGTTGTAGTAGAGGCCGTCGCGGACGGTGGTGATGTCGTTGTTCCTGATGGTCGAGTCCTCGGTCTTCCAGATCTGGATGCCGTTGCCACGGTCGGTCAGGCGGGTGATCTCCTCGCGGCCGACGATGGTGTTGTTCGCGACCGTCGCGTCGCTGACGCCGTTCAGCCAGACGCCGAAGGTCATCTCGGTGATACGGCTGTCCCGTATCGTGACGTGACTGGCGTTGACCCGGACCGCCGCGTCGTTCTCTGCGGTGCTGTACCCGCTGTTCCGGACCCACAGGCCGCGGACGGTGACGCCGGTTGCCTCGACGGTGAGCACGTCGCCCTCGCCGTCGCCGTGGAGCAGGGCCGACCCCGGCCCCTCGCCGACGACAGTCAGGTTCGGTGTCTCGACGGTGACCGTCTCGTCGAACCGGCCCTCGACACGGACGGTCTGGCCCGCTTCGGCCGCGTCGACGGCCCGCTGGAGACTAGCGTAGGTCTCTCCGCTGACGGTGGCCGTGCCGTCGGCCCGGGGGGCGCTGAAGGCGTCGGTCTCCGGGACGGCAGGGTCGAACGCCAGGTCGTCCTCGGGTCGGTCCTGGCCGGCGACGGCGGCCGCCGCGACGACCGACAGGACGAGTACCACGACTGTAGCGAGGACGAACGCGCGTTCCGCGCGGTGGGTCCGGACCATGGTCAGGGATCCCTCGTGCCGGTTTCGACGGGTGGCGCCGCCGATTCGGTCGGTTCGTCCGCACGCTCGTCGTTCGGGCGCGGGCCGACGCCGGGCAGTCGTGCGACCCCGCCACGGATTCGCCCCGGGAGGTCACCGAACCGCACGTCGGCGTTCCGGTAGTAGAACGCCACGGCGAGCATCCCGACGGCGGTCATCGCCATGTACGCCCCGAGGCCGAACCGGGAGACGCTGGTGATGTTCGCCACCTCGTAGCGACCCCACAGGGGCGGGGTGAACCCGCTGACGCCCATCACGGGCGCGTCGGGGTCGAGGGTGTGGCCGGCCTGCCAGAGCCGGTACTGGATGTCGGCGACCATGACGGTGAACACCGTGACGGTGCCGGCGAACTGGTAGGTGAGCCCACGCTTGAGCTTCTCGATGGTCGGCGCGATGGCCACGAACACCGACAGCAGCGAGACGGCGACGAACGCGAACGGTCCCAGCGACCACTCGGGAACGTCGATGGCCCGCTCCTCGACCGGGAAGTTCGGCTCGATGAACACCGGGTCCGGGTAGTAGAACCCGATGTAGTGGTTCAGCCGTGCCATCTCCGTGAAGTCGCCGCTCAGGTGCGGGTACGCGTACAGCTGGAGGCGAAGGATCGTGTCGGGGTACTGCACCGCCTTAACGCTGATCTCCCACATGGGGAAGGCCAGCGCCGCCACGAACAGCAGCGCCGCTACCACGGGGAGGCCGCGCCTGACCTCACGGAAGTCGTCGAGGGTGGGTCGTTGCATATCTGGACACCTCCGGTGGGAGAGGGGTTACTCCTCCGCCGGTTCGACGATCATCCGACTGCGCATCTCCAGGTGCAGGGCGCTGCAGAAGTACGTGCAGTAGATCCAGTACACGCCGGGGTCGTCCGCGGTGAACGTGACGTGCTGGGTGTCCTGCGGGGCCACCGCGTAGTTGATGTCGTGTCCGGGGATGGCGACGCCGTGGATGATGTCCTGGACGCTCTCGATGTTGGTCGTCTTCAGCGTGACCTCGTCGCCCTGCTTGACGGTGAAATCCGGCAGGCCGTACTCCGAGCGCTTGGTGATCATCTTGACCTCGACGCTGTTCTCGCCCGTACGCTCGACGCCGGTATCGCCCTCTTCGATGTAGGTTTCCTCGTAGTCGTTCTTGTCGTAGACCTTCTTGGCGTCGATCTTGTCCTTGTGTGCGAACACACAATCGTGCGGTTCGGGATAGGCCGGGTGGTCGGCGACCAGTTCCATCGACTTTTCACCGTCGCCGATGTGGATGAGCTGGTCGTTGTCGGGCATGATGGGCCCGACCGGCAGGAAGCGGTCCTTCGAGAGCTTGTTCAGGCAGACGAGCCACTCCCCGTCGGGGTCGGTGGTCATCGCCTCCAGGGCCTGGATGTGGCCGGGGTTGTAGTGGACGTCCTGCTTCTCGATGATGGGGTCCTCGGACCCGGTCTCGGCCTCCACCGCCTGCTGGATGTCCCACTTCGCGACCTGAGAGTCGATGAACAGGGACGTGTAGGCGTGGCCGTTGCCGTCGAAGGTGGTGTGCAGCGGTCCGAGCCCGACCCGCGGCCGCCCGGCGACGACCTCTTCGGGGTCGCTGGAGTCGGCGAGCTTGTTGAGGTCGAGCATCGTCACCGTCGGCGAGAGCTTGCCGGCGATGAACGCGTAGTCACCGTTGGGCCCGACCTCGACACAGTGGGGGCTCTTGGGCGTCGGGATGTACTTCACGATGGGACGGTCGCCCTGGTTGAGGGAACTGGACTGGGTGCCGTCGACGACGGGAACGCCGTTGACCTCCTCGTAGTTGCCGTTCTCGACGGCCTGCTCGATGGCCGGCACGTCGAAGGCCTTGACGTTGTCCCGGTCGTCCTTGGTCATGCCCTGGATGGCGGTCGCCTCCTCGCTGTTGTAACAGGAGGCGATGATCCAGCGTCCCTCCTTCCCAGTGTCGTTGATGTCGAGGTTGCCGTCGACCTTGACCTGCCACTGGGTCTCCATGGATTCTGGGTCCACAGCGACGAGCAGGGACGTGTACTCGTCCGGGTCGTGCACGTCACGGCCGTCGTTGGGCAGGGGCGCACGGAACTCCCCGTTGCCCAGGACGTACTTGGTGTCCGGCGAGAGCACCGTACAGCCGTGGATGGCCTGCATGTTCGGGACGTCCGTGATGGCGTCCGTCTCGAAGTACGTCAGATTGACACGGGCGATGCGGCCGTTGGCCTTGTCGTTGACGTAGAGGTACTCGCCGTCGTAGTCGCCACCGGTCTCCGAGAGGTTCGGGTGGTGGTTGTCACCCCAGGTGTACCCGCCGCCTTCTTCGAGCATCTCCGTCGAGCGGTCGGTGTAGCCGTACCCGCTCGCACAGTCGGTGTTGAACACGGGGATACGGGTCAGTTCGCGCATCGACGGGATACCGACGACGCGCAGTTCGCCGGAGTGGCCCCCGGACCAGAACCCGTAGTACTCGTCGTGCTCGCCGGGTTCGACCAGGTGGCCCGCGCCGGACTCGCCGCCGGACTGGGAGCCCCCGCCCCCACCGTCGCCGTTCGAGAGTCCGGAACAGCCGGCGACGGCGCCCATCGCGCCGACCGCCGCGCCGGCCTTCATGAAGTCCCGGCGGTTCAGGCTGAGTCCGGGGAGGTCCAGCGAGACGCCGTCGTCGGTGGACTCCGGTGCCTCGACGTCGGCCAGCACCTCGTCTAAGGTCTGTTCGTACTCGTCGATGACGTCGTTCGATTCTCGATGCTCGTCGTCGTTGGTATGCTGTGACATAGATTAGACCACCTTGATGGTACCGACCATCCCGTTCATCTCGTGGGGGATGCAGTAGTACTCGTACGTACCGGTCGTCTCGAGGGTGACCTCGTAGGACTCCCCTTTCGGGACGTTGCCACCCTGATCGTTGCCGTAGGCGTCCTTGGCCGCCTGCTCGGAGTCGTACCCGCCGGAGGCGAAGTAGGACGCGCCGTCCGGAATCTCGTCCTCGTAGGCCGTCACCGTGTGGCCGATGCTGCCGACGTTCTCGAAGGTGAGCGTCGTCCCGGCCTCGACTTCGACCTGCTTCGGTTCGTAGGCGAGCTCGTCGGTCATCTCGACAGTGGTCGCCTCGACGAACTCGGAGCCGCTCCCGTCATCGCTGCCGGAACCGGACCCCCCGTCCGTCTCCGTCGAACCGCCGGAGCCGCCGCCGCTGGAACCGCTCGACTGTCCGGAAGAGGAGCACCCGGCGATTCCGGCGCCGACCGCCGATACGGCGAGTCCACGGATGAACGCTCTACGCGTTTTCATGTTTTCTCACAGTTCGACGAAAGGGAGACTCCCCTATATACAGGGAACCGGGCTTTCACTAGTCGGGAACCCACCCGAACACGTTCGGGGGCGATTCAATACACCCCCCGAGGAGCGTCTTCGGGGGTCCTTCTGTGGACCCTCACGCACCGGACAGCGCACCGACTGCGCCGGCGGCGCACGAGGCGTTGTGCTCGGTCCGTGTCGACACCCTCGAAAGCTACAGGCGCACGGAACCCGTGCCGGCTTTTCGCCAGTATAGAACTATCGCACTCGATTCGATCTACGGTTCCCACAAGGATATCTACGTATACTTTTTTTAAGAACATATTTTCTTCATATGAGCCAGGAAGTGTCAAAACAATCGAAAAAACTCCCTCGGTGGGTCCGAACGGTGCAGGACACGCCCACACGGGGAGAAGACATCAAGGCGAGCGGCACGCGCCGACCGCGACCCCCACACATGGCCTTCCAGGGGATCGTATCGTAAACCGGCCCTAACGAGTGTCAGTATGTCAATAACCTTGTCGCCAACGGGGAGATTCCCTTGCGAAGAAGAATGGCACGGTTTGACACGGATGGCAACTCGGAAGGGATGCTCGACGACAAAGCGGTCTGCCGGACCGTCATCGAACGGTCCCGGCAGCGTCCCGACCGGTGTACGATATTCGACACCGATTCGAGCGGGAGGATGAGCACGACGCGCTGGCTGTCCGCGACGGAGGGCTCGTTCGTGTTCTCGGAGCTGATACGATAAGCCCGGGCTCCGGGACTCACGTGTCACGAAGGGATGCTCGGGGTCGGCAGGTCGGTCTGTCGGTCAGTGGACTGTGCGGGGATTACCGCGCCGCAGTACGCGGCGCGGGAGGTCATGCCGTTTTCGAGCGCGACAGACACGTTTGCTTTTCAGTTGTTCGACACGACGTTACCGACCGGTAATCCCGTTAGTGTTTGGCCACTCGAGCGTTAATTCGTATTTACCCATAGGGTCACAGGTAACGTAGTTGTAACAATGCGTTACCCGGAGGTGGGTACGGATAGCCACTGACAGACCAGTGACAGCCTCTGGACGGCAAGGAGAACTTGAACGGAACCAATGTCAACTGATAAACCGGAACTCTCGCGGGACCGTGTCTTCGACATCCTCAGTAGTCCGAGACGCCGCTACGTGCTCCACTACCTGCGAACCGAGGAGAGCCCCATCGAGCTGACGGCACTCGCCGAAGAGGTCGCGGCCTGGGAAAACGACACGACCGTAGAGAAACTATCGTCGCAGGACCGGAAACGTGTGTACGTATCGCTGTATCAAACACATATCCCCAAGCTCTCGGAAGCGGGGCTCATCGAGTACGACTCCGAGTCAGGAGACGTGGCGCTCTCGAACCAGGCGGCGGAGATCGATCCCTACCTGGGGACCGAGAACGACGAGCGGCCCTGGTACCTCTACTACATGGTGCTCGCGGCCGCGAACGTCGCTCTGCTCGCGTCCACGAGCCTGGGCTTCCTGGGCATCGGCGAGACAGTCGTCGCGTTCGTCGTCGTCGCCTCGTTCCTGGTGCTCACTGCGGTGCACGCCGCCATGCATTACCGGGAGCAATCCGGGACTTCTGGCGGCTTCGAAGAAATGTAAGTTCGCGTTACCGCCGTCGCCGGTCACCGCGTCGCGCCCCTCACTCCTCGTCGTCCGCGCTCTGTTCGGGCATGAGCTGTTCCGGTTTCCGCATGTAGACCGGCGTCTTCGCGAACTCGGCGATCCGTTCCATCTCGCTTTCAGAAATGAACTCTGGCATTAGACGGGTACACGATAGCCGAAGGGATAGTAATTGAGTCCGTATATCCGAGTAGTGGCCGTGTTCTTCGAGCATGGTAGTTTATTTGTTCCCGAGTAAAGAGACGTGAGACCGTTCGGAAAGGGACGAATACACCATTCCGACGCGTAGTCTCACTATAACAACTGTCGACTCGGTAGTAGCAGGCCTGTGAACGAGCCAGGACGGTCGTCACGAGGGGACGTGATCGCCTGATGTGGCCGTGGGAACATCTCGCCGTTGGGTACATCGCGTTCTCGCTTCTCCAGCGAGCACGCGGCGGCCGGGGCGTCGGGACGTCGGCGGCCGTCACCCTCGCGGTGGGGACCCAGCTGCCGGACCTCGTCGACAAACTGCTGGGATGGGGGCTCGGTGTGCTGCCCGGCGGGCGGTCGCTCGGCCACTCCCTTTTTTTCGTCGTGCCGGTGGTTGTCGTCGGGTATCTGGTCGCGCGACACCTCGGCAGACGGGACGTCGGGGAAGCGTTCGGCGTCGGCTACCTGTTGCACCTCCCGGGGGACATGGCCTACCCCGCGCTGCTGGGTGGCGACGTGGCCTACCGGTTCCTCCTCTGGCCGATCGTCCCCGCGCCCGAGTCTGAACCGGTGACGGTGCTCGGCCGGACGCTCGAGCTGCTGACGTACTTCGCCGGCGAGCTGACCGGCAGTGCCGGGGCCGTCTACGTCGTGTTCGAGGCGCTGTTGCTGGGGACGGCGCTGGTCCTGTGGCTGCGGGACGGGCATCCGGGCCTCCCAACGCGTGGCCGTCGACGCACCGCGGACGAGAACACGCCCTCGCGGTAGCAGCCGGATACTATCCACTCAGTATCAGGTTACTCAAAGATTATATATCCACAGACACTACTCTCCAGTACTGGCGGACCCAGTAGTTTAGCATCATGGCCGAAACCAAGCCCGACTCAGAGCGAATCGACAGCGAGCACGACACGTACCGGAGTTACATCACGAACGAACGACCCGCGACGCAGACTATCGCCGGACTGCTCGCGGAAATAGAGGGGTGTAGCCCGCTGGACGTCGGCCCGCTGGCCGACAGCATCGACACGGACGCGCTGAACAAACTGGTCGCGCAGAGCACCGACGAAGACTTTCGCATCACCTTCTCCATCGACGGGTACACGGCCGAGGTCGCCGGCGACCGGTCCGTGGTCATCACCCGCAGTTAACGCCCTATCCTGCCCACCTGTGCTCCTCGCCCGGTAGAACGTCGGTAATCCAAAGTTACGGTTTGATTCCGTCGGTACTGAGCTCGTTACCTTGTAGTGTCATGTCGACATACGTGTATGTCCGACCAGCGAGGGTCAGTGAACGTCGGCTGGTTCTACGTTCGGCCGTCCGTGGGATTGGTCTCGTCCCTCGAACGGGGACTCTGGGCCCTGGTGCTCGGGACGGCCACGGCAGACACCGTCCTCACACTCGTGGGCCTCCAGCTCTGTTTCGTGGAGGCGAACCCGGTGGCCGCGTGGGCGATCGAACGGATGGGCGGGCTAGGGCTGATACTGCTGAAGGGGGGTGCCCTGGTCGTCCTCTACGGCGTCGTCGAGCGGCTCCCGGTGAGATACACGCTCGCGGCACTCGTGGGGTTTACAATCCCACAACTGACCGCTACGGTGCTCAACACGATGCTCTTTATCAATCACGCGGCAGCCTGCGTCTGAGAAGCGTGTCACCCGAGCGGGGGACTCACTCCGTCGCCGGCGTCTCGGCGACGTGTTCGGTTGACTGATCCGCCCGGGCCTGCAGGGCCGCGAGGGCGTCTCTGACTGTGTAGCACTCGCCGTCGATGTGACAGGGGAAGACGCCCACGAGTTCGTCTGCCTCGTACATCGCGATGCACTGACTCGGCGGGACGATACTCCTGAACGACTGGCCGGTCATCGACGAGTCGACGTCCTTGATACGGAAGTGTGGAGAGATCTTCACGTCTTCCTCCGCCGCGAACGCGAAGAAGTCGGCGATGGTTTCGACGATGTGTTTGCCGCTGTCGAGCGAGGCGAGCGGACCCTCCGTGCAGATCCGCGTCCCCCACACCGTCACACACACGTCACCCAGTTGCTCGTTCGCCCGGAGTTCGGTGAGCGTGTCGACGAGGCGGTTCTGTGACCCGTGGTTCTCGACCGGAGCGAGCGTCTGGACGAAAAACTCGATGCGACTCTCCGATCCCGGGGTTGGCAGATACGCTCCGATGGGTGATTCTGTGCCGCTGTAGTTGTCCATTCGTCTCGCTCGACTAGTTTCCAGGGTATCGATAAAACTGTAGCAGACCGTTTCGACGGTAACGACGGTGTTTCGTGACCGTTCACGCGGGTTGATTCGAACTACTCGACGGTTGCTCGCGGGGGGTCGTGACACCCGCTCGGCGTCGGCCGTCCGGGCACGATAAGTACGAGCTTATCTGGATTGGACGGGAGCCTCGACACCGGTCTTGCCGATCAGCGCTCGGCCGGCGAGCGTGACCGCCTCGCCGACCGGGACTGTCCAGCCTCCCCTGCTCTGTCTTTTCAGGACTATTAACATCGGATTACCGCGTTATCGATGGTTGGAGACAGCTCGTATGTCGGACGAAGCGCGCACCGGCGACCGACCACCGAGTCCAAGGCTGGTACGTAACTGGTACGTACATGATGGTATATTGCCAGCAGATGGCTGGCAGTCTGACGCAAATCCTTTTCGGGTAGTATGTTCTTTCCGAGATATGGACCGACGTGGACGAACCGGTGGGCGGCGTAAAGTTGGACTTACTCGCATCGAACGGCGGCCCTGGCGGGCCGATGCCAGGGAGGCCTGAAGAGATGGAACAACTCGGTGAGGAGACAGACTGGGACGACGTCCCCGACGACCCGCACCCCGAGAAGCACCTCGGGTACGAGATGGAGGAGCTCACGGTCATCGAATCGGCCACGGACTCGAAGTACATCTTCCTCCCGGCCGACGAGTCCCAGCTCGGCGAAGAGGAGTTCATCGTCGTCGGAAAACGCGCGCTCTGTGAACTAGAACAGTAACGCGCCGTCGAGGACCGCGCGCCGGCGGATACGCACCTAATAACAATACCTCGTACTGGCTTAGCCACCGGTATCAGTTCCTGCCTGGGGGACTCGACGAAACGATGACTTACCACGACTATCTGCGAGGCGACGACCTGATTCTCAGCCTCGCTCCGACCGGCTATCGAGAACCCGACGAACAGACGAGTTACGTACCCGCGACGCCCGAGGACATCGCGACGGCCGTCTACGAGGGCCAGCTGCAGGGGGTCAGCATCGCACACGTCCACGGCCGGCGCGACGACGGGACTCCGGAGCCAAAGCGCCTGCCCGCGGTCACACGGGCCATCAGGGCCCAGACGACCGACGCCCTGGTCGAGTACGGCGTCGGCCCGGACACCGAGCTGGGTGACTACCTCGACGTCATCGACAAGGGACCGCGGCCAGACATCGCGGAGGTGCGGGTCGGTCCGGAGCAGTACGGCCACCGCGGGGTCAGCACCGTGAACCGCCGCGACGTCGACCGGTTCCTCGAAGAACTCCGCGACCGGGGGGTCAAACCGAACCTGCTTGTCACCAGCGGACGGGACCTCAACGAGGTGCACCGGCTCGTTCGGTCGAACGTCGTCGAGTCCAACCCGCTCCTGACGCTCAAGCTCGGTGCGCGCGACGGGACGGTGGCGACGCCACAGATGCTGCTGGCGCTGCTCGATGCCGCCCCCGACCAGGCCAACGTCCTCGTGAGTGCGAGCGGCCCCAACCAGTACCCCCTGACTACCATCGCCGCGTTCTACGGCGCACACGTGCGGACCGGAATGGAGGACAACCTCTACCTCGACCGCGAGACCCCGGTACAGGACAACGCCCAGCTCGTCCAGCGGGTCGGCGAACTCGTCTTCCACTCCCAGCGCTCGTTTGCCACGTTCGAGGTGGCGAGAGACCTCATCTCGCTCGGCGACCAGCAGCGCGACATCAGCGTCTGAGTCGTAAGCGGACGTATACTTTATATCGGGCTGCTGGTATCCAGCCCATGGACGCTGTCATTCTCGCGGCCGGTGAGGGGACCAGGCTCCGCCCGTTGACCGACGACAAGCCCAAGGGAATGGTCGAGGTCGACGGTCGTCCGATTCTGACCGATTGCTTCGAACAGCTGCGCGACCTGGGTGCGACGGCGTTTCACGTCGTCGTCGGCTATCGAAAGGAGGACATCATCAGTCACTTCGGCGACGAGTACGCCGACATCCCGATAACGTACGCCCACCAGCGCGAGCAGGCGGGCCTCGCCCACGCCCTGCTGACCGTCGAGGACCGCATCGACGACGACTTCATGCTGATACTGGGCGACAACGTCTTCCGGGCGAACCTGGAGGACGTCGTCACCCGCCAGCGCGAGGCCAGGGCGGACGCGGCGTTCCTCGTCGAGGAGATCGCCTGGGACGAGGCGAGCCGCTATGGCGTCTGTGACACGAACGAGTACGGCGAGATAACCGCCGTCGTCGAGAAACCGGCCGATCCGCCCTCGAACCTGGTGATGACCGGGTTCTACACGTTCTCGCCGGCCATCTTCCACGCCTGCCACCTCGTCCAGCCATCGGCCCGTGGCGAGTACGAGCTGTCTGACGCCATCGACCTCCTGTTGGACTCCGGGCGGACCATCGACGCGATCCCGATAGAGGGCTGGCGCATCGACGTCGGCTACCCCGAGGACCGCGACGAGGCCGAACGCCGGTTACAGTCGGCCACCGCACAGACACCGTAACGGAACCGGGCCGTCGCTGAGGATTCTACTCCGGCCACGAGTTCCGGCCTACGTCGAGGTATCACCGTCACCGACCGAGACGTTCCCACGGCTCCCCTGCTGTGAGGCTTCGATGGGCAGGTCGGTACACTCGCTGATACTGGTCAACTCCTGGACGTCGACCGTCGAGGCGATGTTCGTGATATCTGCCCCCTGGACGTCGATGTTGAGGTTTCGAATCGTGGTGTTGTCGGAGTCGTTGATGAGGATGGCGTCGCGGAACTGGTTCCAGAGGATGCACCCGCCGTCGATGAGCGACCCGGGCCGTCCGTTGATCTCGATGACGGGTCTGCCGAAGGAGTTGCCCATCGCGACGATGTCGCGTATCGTCACGTCCCACGGGCGGTCCGCCGTGACGCCGAGGCGAGGGTCCCGCGGGTCGTCGATCTTCAGCGCCTGGACGCCGTTGGCGTCGATTTCGAACCGGCACCCGACGACCTCGAAGGCACCGGCCGACCCGTCGGCCCACACGGCTGCCTTCGTCCGCTGTGGCGTGTTCCTGACGATGAACTCGCAGTTCTCGATGCGCCCGCCAGACTTCCCGAGCTTGCCCGTCTCCCAGATGATGCCGTTGGGGTTGATGAGCGAGCCGCGACTGTCCGGATGCAGGTTCTCGGCGTCGATGACGAACCGGCTGTTCTCCACGAGCGCCCCCTCGCCGCCGATGCGCAGGCTGGTCTGGTTGTTGTTCTCGAAGAGGCAGTCGGAGATGCGGACGGAACCCCGGGTCCGGGAGGCGTAGATCGCGTTGGTGCCCGTGTTCGAGATGTGGCAGTTCCGGATGTGCAGGTCGCCGACGTGCCGTTGGCCGAGCCAGATACAGCCCGCGTTCGCGTTGTCGTCTTTGTGGCCGTGGGAGACGATTTCGGTGGGGCCGGTTCGGACCAGTCCGTCGACGACCGCCGTGCCGTCGGGCTTCAGGGCCATCGGCACCACGTTGTCGATGGCCCCATCGTCGACGACCGGGTTGAAGCCGATGAACTCGACGTCCTGGACGTGGACCTTGTCGTTGGCCCGCATGACCAGGCCGAGGCTTCCTTCCCTCGACTGGCTGTAGTCGAACGCCACGTTCTCGACGAGCTGGCCGCTGCCGCCGTCGGAGTTCACGAACCGCCGGCCCTTGCCGGGCGTCGTGACGAAGCGCACGTCGCGGGGTTTCTTGCCGAGGCCGAGCACGCCCCAGTTGGTGACCGGTTCGGCCGGCGGTTCGGTCTCGAAGCGGTAGGTTCCCGGCGGGAACGTGATGAGGACGTTCCCCTGCTTGAAGCTGGCGAGCAGTTGGTCGTCGATGGGCTTCTTGCCATTCGGGTCCATCCCGAGGTCTTTGACTGCGTGGACCACCGTCTCGAAAGAGATTCCGTGACGCGGGTTCAGCGAATCGGAGGGCTCGGGCGTCTTGGTCTCACTGGTGGGTGGCTCCTCGGTCCGATTCGAGGGCGTCGGCTCTGTCTCCCCGTCGTCGTCCGACAGCAGGGACGAACAGCCGGCCAGCACCCCCGCCCCGGCGAGTGTAACACTCGTAGTGAGAAAGTCGCGTCGCTTCACGTTGGCTGACGGTTGGCCCGTGCGTGCAAGGTTATTGATAGCCTACCGCGCGTTCCGTCTGCACGGACCCGGCCCGTGCCTGAAAACGGAGGGTGATGCGGGCCGGGCGCCAGGGGCGTGTTGCAACGCCTCTCACTCGTCGATGTAGTAGACGTTCACGTCGCCGTTCGACTGGACGCGATGGACGCTGTCGGTGGTCCCTATCCGCTCGAAGCCCGCCTCGGAGTACCGGAAGCCGTTGTACACCTCGATGTCGCGGGTCCGGTCGTACTGACTGATGACGAGATACTTGTCACTGTCGTAGACCCCCGTCACCCCCTCGTTGAACACCGTCTCATTGAACACCTCCGGGCCGCGGTCGCGCCCCTCCTCGCTGTACTGGA
Source organism: Haloarcula halobia (assembly GCF_029338255.1). NCBI lineage: Archaea > Methanobacteriati > Methanobacteriota > Halobacteria > Halobacteriales > Haloarculaceae > Haloarcula > Haloarcula halobia. The sequence goes on along the minus strand of NZ_CP119787.1, from coordinate 2,018,091 downwards.
GGGCGTTGATGAAGCGCCCGGCGCCCATCCGCACCCCGCCGAAGATGCGCACCTCCTTGTCCTGGTTCTCGAGCAGTGTGTCGTACCCGTTCATCTCCGTCTCGGTCACCTGCGCGTTCGGCAGGAGGATGAACGGCGACGAGAACGCGACGAGCAGCCCGGCCGCGAGGACGACCACCGTCGCGACGCCCAGGACTGGCCGCAGGTCGCGACGTAGTGGGGTCGAGGCGATGTGGAAGAGCGCGATGGCGCCGAGGATAGTCACCAGCACCATCCCGAATCCCACCTGCCTGAAGAGGTAGGCGTCGATGTCGCCCAGGAAGTGGACGCCCAGGAACGGGATGAGCACGAGGCCGCCGTACGCGAAGTAGATGACGACGCCGTCGGTCTTCTCCGACCGGGCCTGGAAGCGCGAGGAGAGCACGCTGAGGACCAGGCCGCCCGCGAGCAGCGAGTAGACGGTGCTCACGCCGAACAGCTTCACGAATATCTCGGCGAGGCTTGCACCGACCGCAGTCGTCGAATCGCCGTGCTGCTGGACGACCTGCCCGGCCTCCTCGTTGCCGGTGATGGTCTCCTGGACGCCGGTTATCATCAGGTCGAGGACGCGGTACGTGTTCTCGAACTGCCCGGCCCAGAGCGCGAACACGACGGCAAGCAGGACGAACTGGCCGTAGATGCCCCGCATCTGGGAGACGGCGTGCTCCTTGGAGCGGCGCCGGTAGACGAACTGCACCAGCGTGATGGTCCCAAACAGGAGCAACACGTTGAACGCGGCCTGGGGGTGCAAGAAGACGACCGCCACGAGGGCGACGGGGAGGACGAGCCCCGTCGGCGACAGGAACCGCGGCAGAGCCTCGTCGACGTGTTTCTTCGTGACGTGCGCGAACAGCAGGTAGTAGATGAACGCAGTGAACAGAATCGTCATCGAGAAGGTGTGGAAGCTCTCGTGGGTACTGATGTGGTTTATCGGCAGCATCAGGAACCCGGAGAACACACCGATGAAGATCGCCTTCCGGTTCGAGTACAGCATGTAGAGGGCCAGCGGGATGAACACGACAAACAGCAGTTTCACCAGGAGCGTCACGTACAGCATCGACTGCGTCATCGCAACACCCCCCAAGGCCGAGAGGAACACCGAGATCATGTGGAACCCGGGGTAGATCATCTCCTGTGGGGCGAGCATCCCGCCGGCGATGTCGCGCGCCCAGCCGAGGTGGTGGAGCGAGTCACCGTGACCGTAAAACAGGTAGCCACGGATGATCGGGAGCGCGAAGACGCTCAGCACGCCGAGGGCGGCGAGCAGGAGTGCGAGCGTCCCCAGTCGGTTGTCGTAGGCCACGATGGCCACGCCGATCGCAATGAGGAGCGCAATCGAGAGGGCGACCCAGTAGGCCAGTGGGGTGTCCGTGTATATCGACACCTCGTACCCGGTGGTGGGACTGGTGTGCGCGGTGATGAAGGCGAAAGCGAGCGCTCCGAACCCGACTATCAGGGCGGCTTTGAGCGCGTACACCCGCCGGTTGGACGGACGGTTCCCACTCACATTCATGATGCCATCTTGCTCCTGCTATAGGTCGTTCCCAGATAGTTATCGTCAGAATAACGCCCCGACACCGGGTCGATCCCCGACGCCGTGTCGACGCGGTTACAGGTAACCCAGCGCACGGAGACGTTCCTCGGCGTCCTCGTCCTCGACGGGCTCGTCCCCCCGTTCGTCCGTGGGGACGCCCTCGACGATGTCCCGGCGCGTTTCGCTCTCGACGACCAGCCACGGGACGGTGACGAGCGCGTCCGCGTAGACCGACGGCGGATGCCCGTACATCCGGAACGGGACCGGACACGGCGTGGGCCGTTCGCCCACGAGGTTCCCGTGGTCCGAGGTCACCACCGTGCGGCCGAAGAGCTCCTCGAGCAGGTCCTCGACGTGCTCGAGGGTCAGCTGGAGGTTCTCGTTGTACCCCTTCCAGACGTCGGCCTCCGAGACGACGCCGCGCTGGAGGAGGTCCCAGACGTTGTAGTGGTCGCTCTCGGCCGTCTCGCCGGTCGCCTGCCGCTTCGAGAGCTCGATGCCGGCCTGGTCGTCGACGAGCGTCCGCCCGAACTCGCCGATGAACGGGTAGTGGGGCTGGACGAAGTGGGCGATGATGCGCTTCTCGGGGAACCGCTCCTGGGCCTCGAGGGTCGCCTCGACCATCGCCTCGGGGCGGACGGTGTTGAATGCCTCGTCCCAGGCGTCCTTCCAGACCGACACCGTCTCGTAGAACGGTGCGTCCAGGCGGACGTCGACCTGGGGGTTCGCCGTGACGTAGACCGTGTCGTCGAACGTCTGCCCGGCGAAGTTCCGCTGCAGGAACTCGGCGGTGTTGGACCCCTTCGAGACCCGGCGCTGCAGGTCGCCCGCCAGTGTGTTGTGCGCGGCGAACATGTCGTAGCGACACGCATCGAGGATGAGGAGGTTGTCCCACTCCTCGTCCATGACGTCGATACCGTCGTTGTCGTGGACGTACCGGAAGTACGGCTGGACGATCGTGGCACGGACGGCGAAGGGCATCGCTATCTCGCGCCACCACTTCGGGTCGTTCCAGTGGTTCCGGAGGTTCGCCCGGACGACGTCGACGTCCATTCAGGTCCCCCCGTCGAGGTGACGTTCCTCGAGGTACACCGATATCGCGTAGGCCATCCACGCCTGACACCAGCGCATCAGCGTGAACCGCTTCGTGTAGAAGCGCCGTTTCTGGTAGTAGAACTGCCCTTCGCCGGCATAGAGGTTGGCGAAGACCCAGTCGAGTATCTTCCGGGCGAAGGTGAACTCGCCGGCCTTCGAGAACACGATGATGCCCTGCGTGGCCGCGTGGATGTCCTTCGGGTAGGCCTTCGTCTCGTCCCAGTTTGGCGCGCCGTTGGCGTCGAACAGGTACTCCCGGTGGAAGTCGAGCGCCCGCTCGATGGTCTCGCTGTACCGGTCGTCGCCGACGACCTCCTGGTACCGCTGGTAGGCCTCGAGGACGAAGCCGTTGTGGTGGTTGTCCATCGAGAGGTGTGACGCCGAGGGCGGATCGCGGTACTTCCAGCCCCCGATGTCGGCCTGTTTGGTCGCGATGTAGTCCAGGAGTTTCTGTGCTCGTTCGAGGTAGACGGGGTCGTCGAACGCCTCGTAGAGGTCGACGTGGATGCGTGCCCCGAGGGCGCCGCCGTTCAGCGTGTAGAACTCCCCGTCGAAGAGCGGTTGGTAGACGATGCGCGCGCCGCCGTCGAACTCGGTGTACTTCAGGTCCTCCGCGACGAACGACGCCGCCGAGCGCGCGACGGCGCCGTACTCGTCGTCGTACTCCGCTGCACGGAGGAGCGCCTTGACGCCGTAGGACGTCGGGACGACGTTGGGCGTGTTGGCCGGCCGCCGCTCGTCCAGTTGCTGCATCTCGTGGGTGTGGCCGCCACAGAACCCGGCGTAGCCGTCGGCCTTGTTGTCGACCAGCCAGTCGACGAGGGCCCGCGACTCCTCGCGGTAGCGCTCGCCGCTGGTGAGCGCGTAGGCCGTCTCGTTTGCCATCGCGAACAGCGCGGTCCCCTTGAAGTTCTGGCGCTGTTCGACCAGCAGGAGGGGCCTGACGTTCACCGGCGCGCGTTTGATGCTCTCCTGGACGGCGATGTTGACCCACTTGTTGTCGGCGGGGAGCCCCTCGAGGACGCGGCTGCTCATCCCGTCGAAGTAGTCCCACCCGGTGTAGTCCCGCTCCCGGGCGTACGCGAGTGTATCGAGCATCACCTGGAGCAGGAACGCCTCGTCGGCCGGGAGGTCGTCCCGGTCCATGGCGTGTCCCGTGTCCTGGACCCACCGGTCGCCGTTGGAGCGGCCCTGGGCCGCCAGTCCCTCCCCGCTCATCGATCACCCTCCAGGTCGTCGATGAGACTCTGGGTGAGCGAGACGACGTCGTCTCGGACCGTCCGGGCGCGCTCTCGACTCGGCTCGGCGTCGGCGGCGTCGAGGCCCGTGAGGTACTCGCCGATGTCGGGCACGTCCCGCGAGTGGAACACCTTGCCCTCGTCGACCAGCTGCTGGTCGACCGAGAGCAGCGAGTTCGGGAAGAACGACACCGCGGGCGTCTCCATACAGGCCGCCTCGCGGGCCATCGTCCCCGACCCGGTCATGACACACCGGGCGTGCCAGGCCAGGTCCAGGCCGTTCAGCGCGTTCGGCGGCGTGTACACCCTGTCGTCGGCGAAGGCGTCCGCGTACGTCTCGTCACCGCGCGAGCGGGGCAGGTAAACCACGTTGTAGCCACGGTCGACCACCTCGGCCAGCAGTCGCGGGACGATAGACTGGTCGACGTCGACGTAGGCCGCGGTCATCGCCTCGGGACGGACCACGACGTACTCGTCGAACGGGAGTTTCTCGAGGAACTGCGGATTCGGTTCGAAGTCAGCGACGTAGACGTGTTCCTTGAGGCCGTCGTAGGTGTGAATCGACCCGCTGCTGGCCCCCCACCGCTTGAGTTCCCAGGTGTCGAACGCGGCGGGCACCACGTTGTGCGTCGCCATCGCCTCGAGGCGGTTGTACAGTTCCTCGGCCCGGAGGCCGTCGACGTGGGCCGTGATGTCGTTGTCGGTGAAGTGGATGGAAGGGATGCCACGCGCCTTCGCCGCGAGGATGCACATTGCGTTTCGCGAACAGAGCGCGACGTCAGCGTCAGGCGCCCGGAGGCTCAGCTGTGCCGTCCGGAGCGGAATCCCGAGTTTGCGGACCGTCGGGTTGTCGAAGTCACGGCCCACCGTCCGGACGTCGAACCCGACCTCCCGGGCGAGTGGGACCGTCTCCGTCTTCTTGCGGACAGTCACCGTCGTCGCCATCGGGTCGAGGCCGTCGACCAGTGCACGGAAGAAAAACGGGTGGGAGGGACTCACGAGGTCAACCCACGTGTGGGACTCCCGGGGGACGGACGACCCGACGCTCGCCTCAGTCGCCATGTGCACCTCCACCGGCCGGCCTCCGGCCGGCCCGGCCGCTCACACCGCTTCGGGCCGCCGACTCTGCGACGCACGGCGGTCTGACTGGGACGCGCTCTACCCGACGTTCTCGGCTTCCGTCGTGCCTGTTCGCTCTCATGTCTCGGATATGTCGACAGGAACCGTCTGTGGGCTTTGTTATGGCCGGCCTGTCCCTGCAGAACCTGTCGGACAGCTGCCCCGTCCGACCGGTGTTGTGGCACATCGTCGGGACGGGGACCGGAAGCAGAGCCCGTCAGCGGCCGGAATCGACCCGTTCGGTGAGTTTCGTCGACCGTCGGCGGTCCCTGACCCATCATCCACAGCGGCGGTGGCGAACGCCCGAGCCGCCGGCAGGGTCCTGCCGCGCCGTCGAGGGACGGTAATCGGCGCTTTCGGGGACCGGGTGACCGTGGAACGTGTCAGCGCCGACGACAGCGGGCCTGTGGCGGGACCAGTCGGAGCGCTGGGACCCCAGTTTCCCGGGAGGGCGACCGGATGCCGGTTGCCACACCGGTCTGTGACTCCATTATCCCGACCATAACAATAGCCCGGTCATCGAAAGTGAGTCCCACATGGAAGCAAACCCCAGACCGAGCGGGTCGTCTGCCTGTCCTCCGGCGACCCGCTCGCAGGGTCGCCCGGCGAACGGGTCGTTGACGCACGCGAACTGGTGTGTGTCCCAGTCCGTCGCCGGTGTTCGGTATCGGTCGTCGACGGGTGTCGCTGCCGGCCGCCGCCCGGCCGACCGGCTCTCGCCGGGAACGGGCCCCGCTCCGGGGAGGGACTGATATGAGCCTCCGTTCGAAGGTCAGAAACCTCATCGACCGCCTGATTCCCAGCGGCGGTGTCGCCGAGCGCGCCGTCAAGAGCGGCATCTGGATGGCCGGCCAGAACGCGTTCGGCCGGGCGCTGCAGCTTGTCATGCTCATCGTCCTCGCGCGCCTCATCGGCCCCTCCGAGGTGGGACTGATGGGTATCGCACTGCTGACGCTGAGCGGGGTCCGGAAGTTCACCAAGATGGGGCTGAACTCCCAGCTGATTCAGCAGGTCGACTCGAACGTCGACAGCTATCTCAACACGACGTGGCTCCTCGAGATCGCCCGCGGTGTGATCATCTTCACCGTGCTGTTCGCCGCCGCACCGTTCATCGCACAGTTCTTCGGTACCCCGCGTGCAGCGGACATGGTCCGTGTCATCGGGCTGTCGCCGCTCGTCCTTGGCCTCCAGAACCCGGGCGTGGTGTACTTCTCGAAGAACCTCGATTTCCACAAGCGGTTCGTCTACTACCTGTCGGGACAGATCCTCCAGCTGGCCGTCGCCGTCGGCTACGCGCTCTACGAACCGACGGCCTGGGCGTTCATCTTCGGGTTCGTCAGCGGCGACGTGATGAAGCTCGTGCTGTCGTACGTCCTCCACGACTACCGCCCGTGGCCCTCGTTCGACCGGTCGAAGGCGGGCGAACTCATCGACTACGGGAAGTGGCTCACCGCCTCGTCGATCCTGTACTGGCTGTACAGCGAGGGCGACGACGCGTTCATCGGCTGGTTGCTGACCCCTGCCGCACTCGGCTTCTACCAGTACGCGTACCAGTTCTCGAACGCCCCGGCGACCGAGATCGCCCAGGTCGTCTCGAGCGTGATGTTCCCGGCGCTCTCGAAGCTCAAGGAAGACACCAGCAAACTCCGTGAGGGGTACTTGCAGACGCTTCGGGTCACCGCGTTCGTCTCGTTCCCGGCCGCGATGGGCATCATGATAATCGCCCCGAGCTTCGTCCAGGTGTTCCTGGGTCCCGAGTGGGAGCGGATGATCCCCGTGATGCAGGTTCTGGCCATCTTCGGCCTCCTCCGGGCCGTCTCGAAGACCTTCGGTCCACTCTGGAAGGCCATCGGCCGGCCGGACTACATCACCAAGCTGAGCTTCATCCGCGTGGTGCTGCTCGCCATATTCATCTGGCCGGCGACCGAGGCATACGGTATCGTCGGCACGGCCCTCGTGGTGACCGGCATCTTCATCTTCCCGATGATGCCGATGGACATGTACCTGACCGTCAAGGCCATCGACGGCACCTTCACGCAGGTGCTCCGCGAGCTGTTCTACCCGCTCGCCGCGAGCGGCACGATGGCCGCCGTCGGCTGGTACACTGCCTCGATGCTGGACCTGCGCCCGGTCTTCGAACTCCCGCTTCTCATCGTGCTGGGCGTCGTCGTCTACGGCGCCGCGGTCATCGTCCTCGAGACCCAGTTCAACTGGGGCGTCCGGCAGAACGTCCAGACCGTGATCACGAGTATCAAGGCCTGATCTCGGGCGCTCCCCTCCCTGAAAGCGGCGGTAGTCACCATTGAATTAAACCGATCGGCGGTCACGTGAGAGTCAATGGTACAGCGAGATATCGTCTGGATCTCCCTCGAGAGCGTCCGACAGGACCACACCACCCTCGGTGGACACGACAGAGACACGACGCCGAACCTGGCGCGACTCGCGGCCGACCCGCGCGGGGCGGCGTTCGGGAACTGCTTCTCCCACGGCATCTGGACCCGGACGTCGAGCACGTCGATACTCACCGGACGGGCGCCGGCCGACCACGGCGTCCTCGCGTTCGACTCCAAGCTCAGCCCGGAGGTGGCGACGATACCGGAACAGCTGGCCGCGGCCGGCTACCACACGGCCTGTGTCTCCCCCATCGCGCAGGTGAGCGAGGCGACTGGCCTGGACAGAGGGTTCGACGACTTCCACTACCTCAACTACGACACCCTCCTGCAGGAGGCCGGCCCGCTGACGATGGCGAAGTTCCTACTCAACCTCAACCGCCACTCGGCCGGGCTGACGACCGACACGAAGAAACACTGCATCGGCTACCTCGGAACCGAGATCGCCAAGCGGCACATCCGGCAGGCAGAGACGTCGGAGGACCCGCTCTTCCTCTATACGCACATCGGTGACAGCCACCACGCCTACTACCCGCCCAAGGGGTGGCGCACCCAGTTCGAGGACGACCTCGAGCTCCCACTCGAGGACGCGCTCGCCGTCTCGCTCGACATGTCCGACCGGTTGGTCGAACACATCGCGAACGGAGCGTCGTTCAGCGAGGCCGAGTGGAACGCCATCGAGGTCATGTACGATCAGTGTCTCCTGTACGTCGACCACCTCGCCGGGATCATCGTCGAGGCGGCACGGAAGCGCCTCGACGACCCGATAATCGTCGTCACCGCCGACCACGGTGAGCTCCTCGGCGAACAGGGCCTCCTCGCGCACATGCTCGTGGCCAACACGGCGGTGTCGAACGTCCCGATGGTCGTCTACGGCGTCGACGGCCTGGCAGGCAGCGACGAACTCGTCCAGCACGCCGACGCGATGCGGATGGCGCTACACGAGTGTGGCGTGGAGATACCGGTCCCGGCGGGGTTCGACCTCAGGGACAGCGAGCGTCCGTTCGCGGTCACCCAGCGCGGCGGGAAGCGAGCGGCCAAGAAAGTTCGCCAGCTCAAAGACCAGCGGCCGGACTACGACGAGTCGGCGTTCCCGGAGGGCGACCTGACCAGCATCAGGACCCGGGACTTCCGGTACCAGCGAAGCGACTCCGGGGAGGGGCTGTTCCGACTCCCCGACGAGGTGGTGGACGTCTCCGGGGCCCACCCCGACGAACTCGAGCGGATGCAGGCACGCTGTACCGAGTGGCTCGACGAGCACTCACGGACTCGCGTCTCCGAGGGGGAAGCGGCGTTCTCGCGGAACATGGAGCGCCAGCTCAGGGATCTCGGCTATCTCTGAGGGCGGTCCGAAGGCGAGACGAGGGCGACGCACTGCCCGTTGGTGGCAGTTCGGGCCAGTAGGACGCGCTTACTACGGGACGAGCTGGGCCGAGAGTCCCACCCCCTGATGCCCATTACAGCAACAATCTTGGTTGATATTGCACTAACTGGTACGTAAACGATGTTACCCGGCCTACAATCATTCAGCCGGTGAGCTGTTTACTAGAGTAAAGTGGGAAGAACGGCTAATTAAGGGCAGATTAAGTCTCAGATACAGCGATGGACGACAAAACCCAACCGCAGAAAGATGCCCCTACCGGGGCGGAACGATCCGATGCAACGCCCCGCGAGGCTCGTGAACGAGAGGCGACACCCCCCGAGGATGAGGGGAGCGAAAGGACGGACGAGGGGGCCGACGGTCGCTGGAAACCAGACCTTAACCGGCGTGACTACCTCCGACTCGGCGCCGCCGCGGTCGCGGTCAGTTCGACGGGCATCGTCGGGAGCGCCACCGCCGCGACAGAACGCTACGGCATCCAGTTCGGGACGGTCGTCAACGCCGTCGACGACCTGGGGATGGACCCGAACGGAGACGCCGCTATCGACTCGGCCCTCGAGAACACGCTGAGCGACGGCAACGTCCTCATCGAGTTCCCGGCCGGCGACTACTACTTCGAGAGCACGAACACCTTCGGATCGCCGGACAACTGGGGGATCCGCGGGCTCGGGTCGACCCCCGGCGACGTCCGCTTTTTCACCGACGCCGGCGAAGGAAAGTTCTTCCTGAAGACCAACGGCGGCAGCGGCCAGCTCGTCGAGAACGTCACCCTCGACTACAGCTCGGACCACGACGGGAGTCTCGGGATGATCATCCGGGGTCCCGACGCCATCCGGGTCCAGGACGTCCACTACGTCGGGTTCAATCCGACCAACGAGGCAGGCGCCGTCAACAACCTCGTCCCGATGGCCACCGACCCGAACGGCTCGGCCGTCATCGACGGCGTCGAGCGCACCGGCCCGACGGACATCGTCTCGCACGGCCACCTCGACGGCAACTCCAACGAGGGCCCCGTCTGGCTGGGCGAGCGCCACGAGGGGTCGATCCTCTTCCGGAACTGCCACTTCGCGAACACGGGCACGAACGCCGTCTACGCCTCCCGGACGCCCGGGACGGTCCACTACGACAGCTGCCTGTTCGAGAACAACAACCAGACGTCCATCCGCATCGGCGGTGGCGGTGGCGACCAGAACACGATCCGGGACTGTACGTTCCTCATCGACACGGAGAACGCACACCAGGACATCGGCGGCGAGTTCATCAACCCCCACGGCGTCATCTGTGAGACCAAGCGCGTGACGCCCGGGCCCATCCTCGTCGAGAACTGCGAGTTCATGTACAAGAGCGGCCCGGACCGCGGCCGGTGCATCTTCGTCGACGGTAACGCGGGTCCCCTCGAGGTCAGGAACAGCCGCGTTCGCTCCGAGGTGTCGGCGGTCAACGCCGTCTACGCACGGACGGACCCGCGGTGGGGTGACCCGGCGCCCGACCAGAGCATCGACGTCATCGACAGCCAGTTCTCCGGCGCGGGCGAACTGGAAGTCGTCGGCGGGCGGCCCGCCATCATGGACGGCGGCTGTCTCTCGTCGCCGGTCTCGGGCGTCGAGGTCTACGACAACGTCTCGCGGGACGCCTGCGAGATTCCGGACACCTCTGCACCCGCCGAGTCGACCGACGACACGACCACCACGACCGAGGAGGAGACCACGACGCTGGACAACCAGGTCACGGTCACCGGCACGGGAACGACCACCAACTACCGGTACGCGGTCAGCGGGACCGTCGAGGCGACCAGCGACATCGAGGACTGGGACACGGTCAACGAGTCGTCCGTCGACGCCTGGATCACGAGCGACGGCACCAACGACACCTACACCTACTCGAAGGCGCTCGGGAGCGTCGAGTTCGTCGAGGGCGAGGCCGAGGTGTCGGTCAACGGCGTACAGGTAGAGCCGGCGACGTTGAGTGCGAACTCGGCGTACCCCAACACGCTCCAGATCGTCGGGGACGGGACGACCACGAACTACGTGGCCTCAGTCTCCGGCGAAATCGTCGACCATCCGGCCTTCGGCACCTCGCTCAGCCAGTACGACACGGTCGACGGGGACACCGTCGACGGCTGGGTCACCGACGAGATGGACGGCCTCCAGTTCTCCGGCCAGCTGGAGTCCATCGAGTTCGTCGAGGGCGGAACCACCGTCTACCTGAACGGGTCCCAGATAGACCCCGCCAATTTCGACGGCACCACGACCGAACCCGCGCTGACCGTGACCACCGACGCCGTCAGCGACGTCGGCAGCACGTCGGCGACGCTCGACGGCACGCTCAGCGACCTGGGTGGGGCAAGTTCCGTCGACGTCGCCTTCGAGTACCGGCCCGTCGGCGGGTCCTGGACCGCCACCGCGTCCCAGACGCTGTCTGCCGCCGGGTCGTTCTCGCAGTCGATTTCCGGGCTGAGCGACAGCACGGACTACGAGTACCGGGCGACGGCGGCCGCGTCGGACGGCGACGCGGCGACCGGCGGCACGAAGACGTTCACCTCCGGCGAGGCCACGACGGACTCGCCGCCGGTGATAAACCGGTTCAACGTCTCCGAGGCCGGTCGGAACAACCCACACGCCGAGATCACGGTCAACTGGGACGTCTCCGACGTCGACGGGGACCTCGACACTGTCTCGCTCGAGATCGCCGACGACTCCGGGTCCGTCGTCCGCAGCACGTCCTGGACGTTCAACGGCACGAGCAGGGCGTCGGACACCGACGAGTATCGATTCAAGAAGGGCGGCGGGGTCGACTACACGGTGTCGATCACCGTGACCGACCTGGCGGGCAACTCCGTCACCGACCAGACGGTCGTCTCGTCGTAACCGCCACCGCCGGCCGAGTCAGCCCTGCACCCGGGACGGCGTGACTCTCGTTGCAACAGCCCCGTCTCCGTTCTCCATCGCTTTTCGAACCGGCGCGCTCAGAGGTATCCGAGGTCCGCGAGGCGGTCCTGGACCGCCTCCTCGCTGACGTCGGCGTCCTCGCTGGCAGCCGCGTCGGCGGTGATCTCCCTGCGCGGCCCGTTCTCGTAGATCAACCACGGGACCTTCACCAGCTGTTCGGTGTACAGCCCCGGCGGGTGTCCGTAGTCGGTCACCGGCAGCGGTGCGGAGCGGTCCCCGATCATCTGCCCGTGGTCCGCCGTCACGACCGTCCTGCCCCGTAACTCGGTCATGAGCGCCTCGACGTGTGGCAGCGCCACGTCGAGGTTCTCGCGGAAGGCCGCCCACAGCACCTCGTCGGAGATGCCAAGATCGCCAGTCAGTGCGCTGTCCCACTCGAAGTTCAGCTGGTCGAGGTCGAAGTGATGCCGGCCGGTCGGCCCGATGAAGGGGTAGTGGGGCTGGAGGAAGTGGACGACGAGTCGCTTGTCCGGGTACGTCTCGGCGGCGTCGATCGCGAACTCGCGGACCGTCTCGGGCAGCACCGTCCGGTACTCCTCGTGCCACCCGAAGTCCTGCCAGACGTTGACGACGTCGTGCAGTCGGGCGTTCAGGCGGTCCCTGTTGCGGTAGTACATCGGACTCGCCGTGACGTAGACGGTGTCCCGGAGGTCGCGGTCGGCGAAGTTCGATTGCAGGAACTCGCTGGTGTGAGAGCTCTTCGAGATCCGGGACTCGAGAGTGCCGGGGAGAGAGTGTTGTTCCTCGAACATGTCGTACCGGCACGCGTCGAGGATGAGGAGGTTGTCCCAGTCCTCCTCGAAGACGTCGATGCCGCGGGGATTCCCGTTCTGGCGACCCAGCCGGGTGTGATAGAGGCGGTTCACCTCACGGACGGCCAGGCCAGGGTTGGCAATCCCGCGTAGCAATTGCTGCAAATCGTACATGGGCGTCCTTCCCGGTATCTACGCATTGTTATTGTCTCGATACACCCCCGAGACCGACGGTGTGGCGGTTTAGTCTACCGATAACAATGCCTGACGACGGCAGTACTTTCGATATCCCCCCAGCGGGCCGACTCGAAGACCCGTTCCTCGGGACTACTCTGCCATGATACGACGACGGACGTTACTACCGATACTGCTTGCCCCGACGGTACCACAGCCCGACGCGCCAACGACGCGGTGGCGTCCGTCGGCCGTGTCCCCGGCGAGTCACTGCTGGACGGTGAGCGACCGATGACCGGCGTCGCCGGCGGGGTGACACGTTCGACGCCGCTCGAGTCCCTCCTCGAGCCGATGCACGAGGAATCGTGGTACGAGGTCGACGCCGTCGACTTCGCCGACCTGGGCGTCGCGCTCGTCCACCACGGACAGAGAGACCCCGGCGGCGGTCGCACGTGGCACGACCAGCACCGCGCAGGCGTCGTCTACGGGGCCATCACGAACCTCGAGGCCCTCGAATTCTCCAGCGAGGACCTCTTCGAGGCGGTGCTCTCACGGCCCGACGAGACGCTGGCTGCACTCGACGGGCCGTTCCTGCTCGTCGCGCTCGACCGGGACGCCGACCGACTGGTCGTCGGGACGGACAAGCTCGGGACGCGACAGTGCTTCTACACCAGCGAGGGCCCGTTCGCGTTCGGTTCGAACCTCGCGACACCGCTCGCGGCGGTAGACGGGCCGACCATCGACGTCCAGGGCCTCAGCGACATGCTGCTCATCGGACAGGTGTGGGGCGAGAAGACCCTCATCGAGGAGATCTCGGCGCTCCCCGCGGCCTCCGTCCTCGAGTACGAGGGTGGGAGCCGTGACGTCCGCCAGTACTGGCAGTTCGAGTTCGAGACCGGTCCGCAGGACGACCCCATGAGTCCCATCGTCGAGGCGTACCGGCAGGCCGTCGCGGACACGTCCGCCACCATGGACGGGTCAATCGGCCTCTGGCTGTCGGGCGGCCTCGACAGCCGGACCCTCGCCGGCGCGCTGTGCGAACACTTCGACACCATCACCACCTACACCTACAACGCCAACCCCTCGGACGGGGGCAACAGGCGTATTGCGCGCCAGATCTCCGAGCGCCTGGGCGCCAGGAACGAGGAGGTCCCGCTCACGCCCGACCGGTTCGTGGACGTCTTCGACGAGGCGGTCACACTCACCAGCGGCATGCTGACCTGGCGGACGTTCCTCAACCTCACCGCCGTGTTCAACATCGAGGACCCGGCCGACGTCGTCCTCGAGGGCTGTGGCCAGGGGACGATGCTCGGCGGCGGCCTCAGCCAGGACGTGCTCAGGCGCTACGACACCCCCGAAGAGTCGCTCTACCAGGAGAAACACCAGAGCAGCCGACGCGACGTGCGACGCCTGCTGACCGACGAGGTCGACCCGATGGCGACCTACCGGTCCGTCGTCGCCGACTCGACGGCGCCGGACTCGGTCGGCAAGGCCCTCGACTGTTACTACCGGAACTACATGGCACGCGGCGAGTTCGCCAGCAACCCGCTGGCACGGAGTCAGGTCGGGAGCCGGATTCCCATCTGCACCAGCGGCTTCCTCGACGCCGTGAGCAAGCTCCCTCTGGAGTACAGGGGTGATACGATCCCGTTCACCGGCGGGACGATTCCGGCCGGCACGTCGCGCGGGAAGCTCGAACTCGCGCGACGGCTGGATTACGGGCTGAACGGCATCCCCTACGAGCGGACCAAGATGCCCCCGAGCCGACCGCTCTGGCTCCACGTCGTCGGGTTCGTCGCCGACACGGCCACCAAGCGACTGCTCGGCAAGAACGCCTACGGCGGACGACGGCTCCAGCAGATGTGGTACGAGGAACACGACGAGATGCGCGACCTGATAGACGGTCTCCTCGACGACGCCTGCGAGCGAGCGGTGTTCGACGCGGACGCCATCGAGGCGCTGCGGACGGACCACTGGAACGGCGAGGCCAACAACCTCGGACCGCTCGCGGCGCTCTCGACGGTCGAACGCTGGTTCCAGTTGCACCTCGATACGAAGTCGACCGACAGCGAAACGCCAGCCCGACACGGTGCCAGCGCCGGCACGGCCGAGTGAACGGTCGCTCGACGCCTAGCCCATCGAGGCCTTGAGTTTTCGCCGGAGTCCCTTGGCCGGCTTGTACGTCAACGGCCCGCCCAGCGCCAGCAGGAGGTACAGGTACGCCTTCGGGGCGAGCGGGTCGTACCTGATCGCCCGGCCGAACGTCCGGACGGCCGTCGCGTAATAGCCGTTTCGCAGCGCGGAGAACCCGAGCGTGAGCGTCAGCGTCGCGACGAACCGCCGCTCGGTCCCCCGACCGAACTCGGCGGCCAGGGGTCGGTGTTTCTCGAGCAAGAGCGGGTAAGAGACGTCTCGCTTCGCCTCGAAATCGTCGGTGATCTGGTCGTGTGAGGTGACCCGTCGCGTGACGACGGCGTCCCTGAGCGACGCGTACTCACACCGGGCCGAGAGGCGGATGTGCCACTCTAGGTCCTGCCAGCTGGGCAATCGCTCGTCCGGGAGGCCCGTCGCGTCGACGACGCTCCGACGGACGGTAAATCGGGAGAACGACCCCGCCCGGACCGTCCCGCGGAGAATCCCCTCGGTCACGTCCCCCTCGGCGTCCGGGACGACCCTGCCGATCTCGTCACCGTCCTCGTCGACGATGCGCGTCCCGGCCATGACGACGCCGACGTCGGGGCCTGCCGCCTGGAACACCGAGACCACGCGCTCGACGAGCGTCGGGTCCCAGTGATCGTCGTCGTCCAGGAAGGCGACGAACTCGCCGCTGGACCGCTCGATGCCGGTCCGGCGAGCGGCGTTCCCGCCCCGGTTCTCCTCGTGGCGGACGACTTCGGCGCGGGCCAGCTCGTCGAACGGGATGTCCGCGAGAGACGGTTCGACGGGATCGGGGGAGTGGTCGTCGACGACCACGAGTTCGACCTCGGGATAGGTCTGGTCGACGACGCTCTGGACGGCGTCGATGAGAAACTCCGGGCGGCCGTACGTCGGGATGACGACGCTGACCAGCGGTGACTCGGTGTCGGTCTCCATCACACGTCGGTTCGCTACGAACCACTTTGTTATGATACGTCTGTTCCGCACCGTCTGTCGCATTGGTCCGCTCACTCGGCCGGTGGCGCACCGTCCGAGATGGACTGCATGTCCCAGAGGTCCGACATCGTGAGGACGGGGACCCCGAGGTCGTCGATGAGCTGCACCGTCTCCTCGAAGGCCGCCGTCGTGACGTGGTCCGTCGAATCGCCGACCGTGCGGTACATGATCGGGACGACCTGGCGGTACTTCTGTGCGAGTTCGACCGTCCGTCTCGTCGTCTCCGGATCCGCGCCGTTGACCCGGCTGACAGACAGGGGCCCGGTCAGCTGGCCGCTCGGGCACCGACCACTCCAGAGGCCGAGGTAGTGGTACTTCGAGACGATGTCGAACGTCGTCTGTGTCACGCGCCTGAACGGGAACGCGGCGAACCGGGCGCCGGACTCGAAGCCGTTGTCGACGAGCCACTGCTTTGCCTCGCGTATCATCGCGGCCTGTTCCGACCGGACGAACTCAGAGAGGGAGGTCTCGCCCTGCGGGTAACTCACGACGTCCCACCCCGCGCCCTGCAGCGCCTGGAGCTGTGTGAGGTCGATACGTTGCTCAGCGCCGACGAGGCGCGGGATGACACCCGCGACGCCGGGGAAATCGTACTCCTGCATCACCGGGAACGCGTTCTCGTACTGCGACAGCGACATGTCGTCGAACGTGATGAGGACGCCCCCCTCGTCGAGCTTCGGCGTGACGCGCAGTTCGTCGATGCGGAAGTCGGCGGCCCGCTCGTCGCCGACCCACGACTGGACGCGGATCTCCCGCACGTCGGTCAGGTCCGGCGACCCGATCTCGCTTGTCGCACCGAAGTCGAGTCGCAACCAGCCGTCGGTCTCGTCCAGCGGGCGCCACATGTCGAGGCGGTTCTGGCGGTTCGGGGCCAGGAGTTGCAGGCGGACGTTCGAGACGCGCGTCTCACCGGTACCCGGGTGGACGGCCATCGAGAGGTCCCAGTCGCGCAGGTCGAGACCGTCATCGAACGACCGGCCGATCCACGTCCGCACCTCCGATTCGGACGCCGTCAGTCGGGCCGACTGGCCGGGATACGGCGACTCGCCGCCGGCCAGCGACCCGTCGAAGACCTCCCAGTAACTGAGGTTGCTGAAGTCCTCGAGGAGGCGTCCCTGACAGCGGGACCGCTCGCGGCTGTCGAACTCGACGGTCAGGGGACCGGTCGGCCCGGACCCCGTCGCCGGCGAGCAGTCGTCGTCCGTGCCGACGGGGCCGTCACGAGCGTCGCCGTCGGTCGGTTCCCGGTCGTCGCTACCCGCACCCGGGTTCGAGTTCGCCGGCCGGACCAGACAGCCCGCGAGCCCTGTCAGCGCTACCGCGCCGGCCTTGATGGCAGTACGCCTCGAGATGGGAGGGCCGTTCATTTGGTATCGGATGTCTCCCCGGACGGTTTGTACTGACCCTACTACTCTCCAGTAGGAGACGCCTATTGTGCTATCGGGGACTGACAGTCCGGCGGACACGGTGACGGTTCCAGCGCCGTCCGACGACCTGCAACGAGTATGTCGGATCGAGGCCGTCCGGGCGATGCGATGCCGACCGACCGCTCGCACTGGCCTGTGTGCGGAATCATAGTACGACCATAACAAAGACGAATATCCACAAAGTGGCGTTACAAGATGGCTATCGTAGATTACGTGCGGGCCGGTGGGGGCCCGGAGCGGACCGACGAGTCGGGCCCCGTGGCTGGTTCCGACGCCGACGCGCGAGGGGGGTACCGTGGGCGATAGCATCCGGTCCCTCGTCGCGCAACTGGCGGACGTCTGGCTGATCGTGGGCCTGCTCGCAGTGGCCAACGTCGCGTTGCTCTTGCTCCCTTCGCCCGTTCGACTGGTACTCGCCGGCGTCTTCCTGTGTCTGCTGCCGGGCTACGCGCTCACGACGCTCGTGTTCCCGGCACGGCGCGGGCGGCAGACGGCGAACCCGTTCAGGCAGAACTTGAACGACGGCGTCCTCGGCGAGGGCGAGCGGGCCGCTCTCTCCCTCGGTCTCAGCGTCGCGCTGCTCCCGCTGTTCGGCATGGGCATGGCCTTCGCCGCTCTCCCTCTCACGTTACAGAACATCCTGCTCGTGGTGACGGCGTTCGTCGTTGCCGCCCTGGCCGGCGGCACGATCCGACGGCTCCGGACGCCGGCGGACGCACGCTACGAGGCACCGTTCTGGTACTGGCTGGGCGAGGGGTATCGGGGGCTCCAGGGCAACACCCTCGACGCCGTGCTCAACGTCGGGCTGGCCGTGGTGGTCATCGCGGCGATGAGCACCTTCGCCGTGGCGCTGACGACCCCCCAGGACGGTGTCAAGTACACGGAGACGTCGCTCCTGACGGAGTCACCCGACGGGGAGCTGGTGGCAGGCAACTACCCCACCGAGCTCGGCCCCGACGGACGGGCCGACCTCGTGTTGCGCGTGTCGAACAACGAGGGGCAAGCCGTAGTCTACACCGTCGTGGTGCAGATACAGCGCCTCGGGGCGGAGGGCGAGGGTGCACGGGCGGTCACCGAGCGGTCCGAACTCCTCCGTGACGTCCAGCGCGTCGAGAGCGGCGAGTCCTGGGACTACGACCACACCGTCACGCCCACGCTGTTCGGCGAGGACCTGCGTGTCGTCTACCTCGTTTACGCCGGGACGCCACCGGAGAATCCGACGACCGACAACGCCTACCGCTACCTGTCGCTGTCGATCGACGTCACCGAACCCATGTGACGGTCCGGTGACCGGTGAAGGGGCGATTGAGACTATTTTCGACACCGAGACGCTGGTCTCGACGACTGGAGATCAGCTGTCGTGTGTCGTTTCCGACGACGCGATGAAGCGAATGCCAGAGGATCAGTCGGCCAGCAGTTCGCCGTCTTCGACCATCGACTCGAGTGGGTTGTCGGCGATCTCGAGCGGCAGGTGGACGCACGTGCGGCGCCGCGAGGACTCCCAGCAGGCGAAGATGAGCTCCGTCGCCTGGAGCGCGTTCGACGCCGAGAGGCCCGATTCGCTGTCGGTGTCGACGGCGTCGACGACGTCGGCGATGGCCCGGTCGATGAGCGTCGGGGTGCGAGCTCGCTCGGCGCTCACCATCGGTAGCCGAGCGGCGACGCGCTGTTTCGCGGCCTCCACCAGCGACCCCTTCGGGCCGTGGACGGTGTCGCCACCGGTATCGCGCGTGCGCCACGCGCCGTCGCTTCGGACCCGGAGGGGAGCCTCGTCCCCGCCGATTTCGATGACGCCGTCGCTGCCGACCAGGCGAATCAGACACGAGAGCATGCTGTCGTCGCCGGTCGCGGCGAGTCCGTAGACGCCGTTCTCGTAGCGCCACTGCGCGATGGCCATGTTCTCGTTGTGGGCGCCGAACTGGACGTTCTCCTCGGAGTAGTCGAGGCCGGAAAGCACCCACTCGGCCCGGGCCTGGTCGGTGAAGTAGCCACAGAGGTCAAAGAGGTGCGACCCGAAGTCAAAGAGGTTGTCCCCGCCGAGCTCGATGCGCTCGAGCGTCCCGATGGTCCCGTCCTCGAGCTCGTCTTTCGCCTTCGTGAACGGGCCGGCGAAGCGTCGCTGGTGGTTGAAGGTCAGGGTCACCCCTCGCTGTTCGCAGGTCTCGACCATCTCCCGGCAGTCCTCCCACGTCGTCGCCATCGGTTTCTCGCAGTGGATGGCCCGGACGCTCTCACCCCGGGCGACTTCCATCACGACGGGCGCGTGGACGTGTGGCGGGACACAGACGCTGACGATGTCGGGCTCGACGCCCGCCAGCATCTCCCTCGCGTCTTCGAAGACGTTCTCGGCCGGGATGTCCCAGCGCTGGGCGAACCGTTCGGCGTTCTCCCGGACGATGTCGGCACAGCCGACCAGCTCACACGAGTCCAGTCGGGCGTACGCGCCGGCGTGGCGGTACGCCATGGCGAACCCGTCGCTGTCTGGATTGTCCGGGTCCGCACCGGTCCCCACGATTGCAACCTTGTAGGTCATCGGTGAACCTGTGTGGCCGAGTTCACAAGGTTAGAAACCGCGTACTGGCGGCCGCCCTCGTGTCTCGGCCGTACTCCGGCAGGGGTGAGTGAGTGCGTTCTCGCGATCGGGTCACAGCGAGGGGAGACGAGCGCCGGGACCGGCGATACCGGGCGGTACGCGCTGGCTAATTATCTGTCCCGGCACCCACGACCAGTACGAGACGGGACCCAGCCGGACTGTCCGCACGCGCTGGCGCGAGCGTCGGTCCGCGGTCCCGGCCACGAACCATGAGCGAGACCGAACGACAGCAGTCCCGGACGCAGTTCAGACACGAACAGATCGACGCGAACCCGCCGTGTTCCCGCCTCGGGTTCTGTCTCACGACAGACCTGACGGGGAACGGCCTGCCCGACGTCATCGTCGGCGGCGCCGGGCAGGGGTTCCCCGCCCGCGACCTCGCCTATCAGCTCGATCGAGACACCCCACTTCCGGTGGAGGCGATTCTCGATGTGGTCGGGATAGAACACACCAACCTCTTCTGGTACGAAAACCCCGGGTGGGAGCGCCACGACGTGGCCTTCGTCCCGAACCTCGACGTCGGCGCGACGCTGTGTGACGTGACCGGCGACGGGCGGCAAAACGTCGTCGCCGGACAGGGCATCAACAACACCGACGTCTACTGGTTCGAGATGCCCGACGATCCGCGCGAGCCGTGGACGCCCCACCTGGTCACCGACACCTTCGAGAAGTACCACGACCTGGCGGCCGGCGACGTCGACGGCGACGGGGCCGACGAGCTCGTCGGCCTCTCCCAGGAGTCCGAGACCGTATTCTACTACGACATCCCGGAGGACCCGACCGTCGTGCCGTGGCCCGAATCGTGTCTCCACATCGTCGACCGAGGCATCGAGATCGAGGGGCTCCGCATCAGGGACATCGACCACGACGGACAGAGCGAGATCATCGCCGGCACCTACGTCTACCACCGCGACAGCGGCGCCGCGACCGGGTGGCGGCGCGACCCCGTCGTGACCGGGTGGGACGACACGCGCGTCGAGCTGGCCGACCTCGACGGCGACGGCGACCTCGAGGTGATATTCTCCGAGGGAGACTCGCCCCACTACGGGACCCATCCCGGGCGCGTCGCGGTCTTCGACGGGCCGGAGTGGACCGGAACGATCCTCGAAGACGGCCTCTTTTGCCCCCACACGCTGCAAGTCGCGGACTTCGACGGCGACGGGAACCCCGACATATACGTCGCCGAGATGGGACTGGGCCAGAACGACGACCCGGTCCACCTCCTGTTCAGGAACCGCGGCGACGGGACCTTCGATAAGGAGGTCGCGTCCCGTGGTATCGAGACTCACGAGGCCGTCGCCGTCGACATGACAGGGGACGGCCGGATGGACATCGTCGGGAAGTCCTACGCGCCGGACCACCACGTCGACGTCTGGTACAACGAGAACTGACCGGTAGACGGACCCCTATTCTGTCGACGTCGTCGGATTCTGGCGGGCGGTTCGACTCTCGAATGACGGGATCCCCGAGTCGAAATCGGGCGAGTCCGTCCCCAGCAGGTCGAGGACGCCCCTGATGCGCCCCGCGGTCCCGGCGAGCTGGGCTCCGGCCTTGACAAGCGACCCCTTGAGCCCCCGCACGACGTAGTACTTCGGGTTCAACGCGCCGAACACCGTCATCGAGACGACCTCGCGCATCGAGTAGCCGACCTTGCGCCAGTAGTACGGGTGCTGTGTCTCGAGGTTGTACATCTTCCGCCAGTAGCCGGGGACGCTGTCGGCGTAGGAGTGTGAGACCACCAGGTCGGGGTCATAGAGGATGTCGAACTGCGTCCGCACCCGCGCGGCGAGCTCTTTCTCCTCGTGGCCCCAGCCCATGTTCTCGTCCCAGCCGCCGACTGTCTCGAAGACCTCCCTGCGGACGCCCATGTTGTTTCCCCAGAACGTATCGACGTAACGGGGCTCCTCGCCCCGGTTGTAGTGGGCCGTGAAGTGACGGCCGAAGACGTCCGCCCGGGGGTGGACCGTCCGCCCGGAGAACGCCGGCTCTTGCTCGAGCGTCTCGACGGCCCGCTCGAGATAGTCCTCACGCGGGAGCGAGTCGTCGTCGAGGAAGACGATTTTGTCGGCGCTGGCCTGTCGTATCCCCTCGTTTCGCGCTCTACAGACTGGATAGTCGTCACGAACGACCACCTCGTAGTCGTCGTACGTCCCCCGTTCGAGATAGTCCACGACGTCTAACTCGTCGTAGGATTGTAACGTCGCCACGACGACGCTTACCGAAACCATTGAAATCTTCGTCCGGAAGCTCGCCACTATCAGTATTTATTATACGTCCCTTTCCACCCTGAAATCCCCGCCGTCCCGGTCGGGGCGGCCGGCGACATGATGTGATTAACAATACGTCGGCTTCGGGAACTGCTCCGCAATGACCGATCCATCGCCCGAGTCGCTGCTCATCGTCGGACCGTGTCGGCAAGAGACCGGCGGCGTATCACAGTTCCTCCGAGGGCAGGCAGACGAGCTAGGCGATCATCTGGACGTGACCGTCTACAACACGAGCGTCCCTGCCGGGACCGACGCCCTGGACGCCGGCGGGTTCGCGAAGGTCCGCTGGCTGTTCCTCGCGGCGCTCTCGGCGCTCTCGCGAGTGCTCCTCTTCCCGCTGTATCTCGACGCCGACGTCGTCCACGTCCACGCGTCCTCCCGCGTCTCGTTCTACCGGAAGTCGATATACATCGTGCTGGTGGCGCTCCTCCGTGACGTCCCCATCGTCGTCCACATCCACGGGTCGGACTTCGACGACTTCCTCGCGGAGGCCGGATCGCTCAGGCGGGCGTACATCCAGTTCATCTTCGACCGCTGCACCGAGGTCATCGTCCTCTCGGAGTACTGGGCGACGGTCCTCGAGCAGGAGCTGGCCCTCGAGTCCGTCAGCGTGCTCCCGAACCCGGTCCGGGCCGAGGATTTCGCCCCTGTCTACGACGTCGACCCCCCACGGATCGTCTACGTCTCGAACCTCATCGATCGCAAAGGCGTCGAGGAGTTCGTGACGGCGGTGCGCCGCCTCCTGGACTGGGCGGACCTCGCCTTCACGGTCAGCATCGCCGGGAAGGGGCCGCGATCGGACCTCGTGACGGACCTGGCGAGCGAGTTCGACGCCGTCGAGTACCACGGGTTCGTGAGCGAACCGCGCAAGCTCGAACTCCTGAACGAGGGGTCGATATACGTCCTCCCCACGTACGCGGAGGGACTCCCCATCTCGCTGCTCGAGGGGATGGCCGGCGGGAACGCCATCGTCTCGACGACCGTGGGGAGCATCCCCGAGGTCGTCGGCCCGGAGAACGGCATCCTGGTGGCGCCCGTCGACGTCGACGAGCTCGGTGAAGCCATGGAGTCGCTCGTCCGCGACGACGACCGGCGGACTGCGATGGCCCGGACGAACAGGGCGACCATCGAGGACGAGTACACGTGGGACCACATCACCGACCAGCTCCTCGAGACGTACGACCGTCTCGTGACCGGGGACGACGCCCGACCCGGCCGGGTCACCGTCGATGTCCAGGTGACCGACTGACCGTTGCCCCGACTTCGGCGCGGTACAGCAGCGAGAGAAGGAGGCCCTTATCGGGACCGACGGCCAGAAGCGGGTTACTAACGCGCAACGGGTCCACCAGACGTCGGGGGAGACGCGGCGGTCCTCGACGGGCCGCCACATCCTTGATGCGACGGGTTTGCAGGACGGCACCCGTCGCCGCCTGGCAAAACACCCATCACTCGGAGAGCAACCCTACGCTACCCTCGGCGTAATAGCCGGAATTTGAACAGTGAGTCCGTGACCAGGTAGTAAAGGGACCAAACCGACGAAAGCAGTTACTTCCGGCCACGAGTTTCACACAGCCGTCGCGATAAGAAACGATTTACAAAGCGGATATACCGGGTTTTCTGGCCTGTGAGCACACACATCGCGTTCGTCCTCGGGACCAGACCCGAGATAATCAAACTCGCCCCGGTAATCAGAGCGTGTGTCGACGGAGACGTGCCCTTCACGGTCGTCCACACCGGACAGCACTACTCCGAGAAGCTCGACGACGTGTTCTTTACCGACCTCCAGCTCCCCGAGCCCGACTACAATCTCGGTGTGGGTTCCGGAACCCACGGCGAGCAGACCGGGCAGATGCTCATCGAGATCGAGCAGATTCTCCTCGACGAGGACCCGGACGTCGTGCTGGTCCAGGGCGATACGAACTCCGCACTGGCCGGCGGCATCGCGGCGATGAAACTCGACGTCCAGCTCGGACACGTCGAGGCGGGCCTCCGCAGCTTCGACCGCGACATGCCCGAGGAACACAACCGCATCCTCGTCGACCACGCCGCAGACCTCCTCTTTCCACCGACCGGCGATTCGGCCGAGCACCTCCGGGAGGAGGGCATCCCCGCCGACAGAGTCAGCGTCACCGGCAACACCGTCGTCGACGCGGTCCTCCAGAACAGGGACATCGCCGCGGACCGTAGCACCGTCCTCGAGGACCTGGGCGTGGCCGCCGGCGAGTTCGTCCTGCTTACCGCCCACCGGCCGGGCAACGTCGACGACCCGGAGCGGTTCGCCCAGCTACTCGAGGGCGTGAACCGGTACGCGGAGCTGACCGACAAGACCGTCCTCTACCCGATTCACCCCCGCTCCGAGGCGAAGCTCGAGGAGTTCGGCCTGACGGTGCCCGAACACATCCGGTGTATCGAACCGCTGAACTTCCTCGAGTTCCTCCACCTCGAGGACACCGCCTCGCTCGTGTTCACGGACTCCGGCGGCGTCCAGGAAGAGACCTGCATCCTCGGGACCCCCTGTGTCACGCTCAGGGAGAACACCGAACGCCCCGAGACGCTCGAGGTCGGGTCGAACGTGCTCGCCGGCCCAGAACCGGAGAGCATCGTGGTCAACGCCTTCGAGATGCAGACCCGGGACACCGACTGGGACCTCCCCTTCGGCGACGGCCACGCCGCGGCCCGCATCCTGGAAGGGTGTGGCGTCGAGACGGCTGTCACCTCGGAGGTGCGGGCATGACGAGCGTCGCCGTCCACGGACTCGGGTACGTCGGCCTGCCGACCGCCGCGCTCTTTGCGAACGAGGGCTTCTCCGTCGTCGGCGTCGACACCGACCGCGAGCGCATCGAGATGCTGCGTGAGAGCGCACCGCCGTACAACGAGGTCGAACTCGAGGCGTACGTCCAGCAGGCGCTGGACTCGGGGCGGCTGTCGCTCCAGACGACGCCCGCGGCGAGTGACTACCACCTCATCTGCGTCCCGACGCCGTTCGACGAGGACGCCGAGCGGGCCGTGCTCACGTACGTCGAGCAGGCCGCCCGGAACGTCGAACCCCACCTCCGCGAGGGCGACACGGTCATCCTCACCTCCACGTCGCCCCCGGGGACGACCGAGAACGTCGTCGGCCCCGCACTCGAGATAGGTGGCCTCCGCGCCGGCCGGGACTTCCACCTGGCACACTGTCCCGAGACCATCCTCCCCGGGAACATCCTCCACGAGATCAAGCACAACGACCGCATCGTCGGCGGTATCGACGACGCCTCCACCGAGTCGGCCGCGTGGCTGTTCGAGTCCGTGACCGAGAGCCGCGTCCACCGCGCTCCCGACCCGACCACGGCGGAGTTCGTGAAACTCACGCAGAACACCTTCCGGGACACGAACATCGCGCTGGCCAACGAGCTCGCGAAGGTTGCACGGGACTACGGCGTCGACGTGCGCTCGAGCTTCGACCTCGCCAACACACATCCGCGCGTCTCGTTGCTCACCCCCGGGCCGGGCGTCGGGGGCCATTGCCTGCCTGTCGACCCCCACTACCTGGGCCAGAACTCCGACTCCGTGGACCTCATCGAGTGTGCCCGCGAGGTCAACGACGGGATGGTCGAGTACGTCTCCGATATGCTCACGGACGAACTGGGTAGCCTCGCCGGCGCCACCGTCGCCGTCTTCGGTCTGGCGTACAAGGGAAACGTCGACGACGCCCGCAACAGCCCCGGCGAGCGCTTCGCCAGGACCCTGTTCGAGGAACCGCCGCTCATCACCACCGACGGGGGTGAGCAGAGCCTCGAGGTCCGCGTCTACGACCCGTACGTCACGGACTCCGAGTTCGAGCTCTCGGACTACGAGAGCGCACTCGCCGACGCCGACGCCGTGGTCATCACCACGGACCACGACGAGTTCGCCGACCTCTCCCCGGACGACCTCCGCGACCGGATGCGGGGCACCCTCGTCATCGACACGAAGTGGGTCCTCGACGCCGAGGAGTGGGCCGAACACGGCATGGACGTCGAACAGCTGTAACGAAGGTTTTCGGGACCGCAGTCGTCCAGGTGCGAGAGGAGCTCTGAGAGATTTCTGTACACCTCCGACTCGAGCATGCCCGACGTAGGTTCAGACGGTCGAAGCCACGGCGACGTGTCTCGGGGGGCGAAAGGGCCGACCGGCAGGACGCGATGAGTACACCGATGAGTCCCGGTTCACGACGCCACGCCCGCATCACCGCCTCCGCACCACCGCCTGTCGTTGTGGGCGGACCGAGCTGGAGACGCCCGGACCGACCGGTCGTCGTCGATCTCGATCACGTCATCGATCCACTCCCGGGAACGAACTCGATCGGCGCCGCTCGTGTTCTATTGGGACGGCTCGCTCGATGACGACCACCACTGTGAGCTGCCACCAGCCAGTGCAGCAGCTCACTGGACTGGCCATCGGTACCGAAAATCGCCCCGCCTCGCGCCGCGTGGTTTTCAGGCAGTCGTGGCAGAGCGGCTCGGTCGCTCGACGTACTTCGTCCACAGCCGCCACATGAGGCCGCGCAACAGGAGCAGGGAGAGCTTGGGAACGAAGGAACCGTAGCGGATGCCGCTCTCCTCGTCGCCGTACAGGGCGTCCATCGGGACGTCGACGACGGTGAAGTCGTGGACGTTCATCTTGATGAGGACGTCGTTGAGGAACCCGTAATCGTCGTAGAGGTCGTCGAGCGACAGTCGGTCCAGCGCCTTCCCGGAGATGGCCGTGTAGCCGTTCTGTGGGTCTCGGATGGTCCAGTGGCCGCTGGCGACCATCGTGAGGACGCTCAACAGCGTGTTCCCGAAGAGCCGCCAGTTGGACATCTGCCGGCAGTGCTCGAGCGAGACCAGGCGGTTCCCCTTCGCGTAATCGGCGGTCCCCTCGACGACCGGGTCGATGATACGGTCGAGGATGTCCGGATCCATCTGTCCGTCCCCGTCCATGACGGCGACGACGTCGAGGTCGTTTATCAGGGCGAGTCGATAGCCGGTCTTGACCGCGGCGCCTCGCCCACTGTTTGTCTGGTGCCTGACCGGGACGATGCGGCCCTCGACCGGGGACGGCGACGCGAACTCCTCCCCAGAACCGTCGGTGAGGGCGGCGATTCCGTCGGTGGTCGACTCGAGCGCCCGGTCTGTCTCCAGCGGCATCTCGGCGACGTACTCGTTGATGACAGACCACGTCTCGTCGGTCGATTTGTCGTCGACAACGAACACCTTGTCGACGAATCCGGGTATCGTCTCCAGCACCTCGCCGATGAACGCCGCCTCGTTGTAGACGGGGATGACGACCCCGACCGAGGATCCTCTGTACATCTCAGCCACCTCCGCCGGTGGACAGTCGAGTCCCGGTCGACGTACCGACCGCTCGTCGTCTGTGCTGGAGGCACACGTCCTGCGGGTGACCATCAGAGCGACCGTCGTCGGTTCGTGCGTGGGTACGTTCAGTAAATCTCATGCTGCGTCGGTACCGGTGACGTCGACCCCGTGTCGACCATCCCGTTCCCACCCTCTCCTTGCCCTGAAAGTCGCATTGTTATTCCTTGCTTTCAGTCGGTAGTGACGGTATTCGGGGCAACTCGATACCAGGATGGGACATGTCCGGACAGGCCCGACGACGGCGCGTGGCCGGTGGCGACCCGCCGGGCGGTCCCGCGACCGCCGTGAGCGAGCGTGCGGACACACTGTCTGGAGACGACGAGCGAACGGGGACGCTCTGGGGACTCCGAGCGAGTCTCGGGGTGACCGAACTGCGATACCGTGCGTAAGAACGAGCCGCGACCGTGGTTCAGTCGAACTGCGCCAGGTACGCGTCGCGGATGGCAGCCTGTTCGGTGTCGTTCAGGCTCTCGTAGTCGGTCCCGTGTTTCGCCTGGGCGAGTTCGTCCCAGGATTCGACCGTGTCACCCTCCTCGGTGAGGAACTGGGCGTCGTACTCGGCCTCTATCGTCTGCTGGAGGTCCATGTCGAGTTCGCTGAACTCGAAGTCGGCGCTCCGGGGGACCGGGACGTCGTAGACCTTGCGCGCGAACTCTTCGCGCGTGTAGACCTGCGTGATGTCGAGGCCGTCGGCGAACGGTTGGCGGGCGAAGATCTCCTCGATCTGGGGGGTGGTCTCCGCGCTGAGATCGTCGTAGTGGTGTCCGGTCTTGGCGACCGAGATCTCGTCGAGCGTCGGGTAGAGGATGTCCTCGCTGCTGGAGTCGCTGGACTCCGTGGAGGCGTCGCCGCTACCGCCACCGGAGCCACCGGAGCCCTTGTTCTTGGCGACGAAGACGGATTTCATCTCCGTGTCCTCGGTGTAGACGCCGTAGATGTAGGTCCCGCGGACCCAGTCCTCGACGGTGTTGAACGGGTCGGGGTCCTCCATGTAGGGCACCTCGAACGCGACGGCCCTGGTCTCGTTTGGCGCGAGGGTTACGTTCTTCGTGATGCCGTAGGACTCGGGCTGGTCGTCGCCGTCGACGTCGACCTTGAACTCGACGGTCTGCGTTTCGTTCGCGTCGCCGGTGTTCTGGATCGTGGCGGTAAACACCATCGGGTCGCCGATGTAGAGGGTGTCGTTCCCCCGGAGTTCGACCACAGTGAACTCGCTATCGCGGACGCGCAGGTCGGCCGACGCCTCGTGGTCAGTCGAAGCCAGTGAGTAGGTGTAGTTCCCGCGCGTGTGGTTGGTTGTGTCGACGCTGAACTTGAGGTCCGCGGACTCACGGGCGCCGAGCGTCAGCGTTCTGTTCTCGATGGCTTCGCCGTCGTGAGCGAACGTGACCGTCTGCGTGCCGTTCACGTCGCCGACGTTCGTCACAGTCCAGGTGACGTTGGCCGTCTCACCGCGAACGACGTCGAGTGAGCCGTTCACGTCGGTCACCTCGAACGTGGCCGGCTGGTGGACGACGAGGCTACCGGTCCGCTCGTCGTCCTCGGTGCGCAGTTCGTAGCGGTACCACCCGGCCGAGCGGTCGGCAGTCCCGACCGAGAAGGAGACGGTCCCGGACTCGTTCGGGCCGAGCGAGAGTGACTTGCTCGTCTCGAGGTCGTCCTCGCCGAAGCCGCTCCCGTCGGTCAGGTAGAGTTCGACGTCCTGGACACCGCTCGTCTCGCCGTCGTTCGTGATGGTGGCCGTGATGGTCGTACTGTCGCCCTGGATGACCGGGGAGGACGCGCTGGCGTCGTCGAAGGTGAACGTCGTCGGTCGGAGGACGACGAACTCGTTCGTCTCGAGCGGGTCGTCGTCGCCAGTCGTGACCCCGTACGTGTAGGTGCCCGGGGCCAGCCCCTCGCTCGGGACGGTCAGTTCGACTGTCCTGGACGCGTCCGCACCGAGCGTAACCTCCTGCTGTGCCACCGTCGTGTCGAGGACGCCGTCACCGTCCGTGTCCACACGGAGTTCGACTTGCCGCGACTGCTCGGACGATTCGGGGTTCTGGACCGTCGCCCAGACGGTCAGGTCCTCGCCCGGGAGGACGCGATCGGAGTCGTTCACGTCGTCGACCGCGAAGCCGACGTCCGTTGTCTCGAGTGATTGTTCCTGTGCAGAGAGTGGTTCACTAAACCCTCCCGTCACGGCGCCGACCGTGACGATTCCGACGACTGCGAAGCCGATCAGAATCAGCTGTCTGTGGCTGATAGCCATGTCACAGTAGACCGAATACGGAGATATTGTTAGATAGATTGTAATGGCACCCGGGTACGTGCCAGTTCGAGTTGGGACATCGAACGGCCCCGGTAAGCCGCCTAGAACGATCCGATTAGGAAGGGCTTCCGTCGCTCGGTTTCGGTGGTGGCCGGCGGGTCAGTCGCCGGACGCGAGGACACGTCGCTTCCATCGAGTTCAGTAGATATATATAACCACTCACGAAAGCGGAGGTATGTGGACGGACGAGAAACTGAGAACTGAAGAGAGTAGCGTCACGGACTCCGTCGACCGGGCACCGAGCACCGAGATCGCTATCAAGCTCTCCGAGACACTCGAGAAGAGCGTCACGGACATCGAGCCGATCGGGGATCAGATCGACACCGACGCGCTGAACCGCCTGGTCCGGCAGAGCGCAGGCGACGACTTCCGGTTCGAGTTCACACACGCGGGCTGTCACATCGAGCTCGACCGGACGGGCATCCAGGTCGATAGGCTCGACAGTGCACACGACTGACCCGGATACCAAGACGAGAAACGACGTGGGACGGTCGGTCCAAACGGGAGACGGTCAGGCCATGTTCTTTCGTTCGATGGTCTCCCAGACCTGCAACCCCCCGTCCGTGATACCGTAGACGCGCCCTTTCTTCCGATCTTCCGAAACCAGGAGGTCGACGAGGTCCATCTCCCGAAGCTCCTGTAGTGCCCGTGAGACGTGCGCGATGCTGAGCTCGCGGTCACTCGCGATGAGTGACGGTGTCGCCGGACCCTCCGACAACCGTCGAATCGTCTCCACGCGATACCGTGAACTGATCACGTAACTTACCTTGTCCCACTGATCGAAGTCTGCCATTATGCGTAGTTCGGCGCTGTAGTCCAGGAGCCGACGGCGCGCTCACGCCGGTCCCTGCGGTTTGTTGTCACACCGACTGCTATCTGTTTCACGCGGTTCGCGGATAACTCTTGCGCACGGGAGGGGCGCGTCTCCGCGACCCTTCCCGGACGGTTGGCGTCAGTCACTGGTGGTCACCTGTATCGACGGCGGGTAGGTCGAAAGCTCGGCCGGGAGTTTACGGGTACGGTTCCTGTGTTCGACGAAGCCGCCGACGGCGCTGAGCCCGATGGCGGCCACGAGCAAGAACACGGCGAAGTAAGCCAGCGACAGGGTCAACGACGGCACCAGTGGGGCGACGCCGAACAGGACCACCGCGAACGCGGAGGTCGCCGTCGTCAGGTAGTACCAGGGGACCCACCGGCTCTCTTTCGAGAGGTAGCCGTCTATCTCGTGAATCCGATCTGTCGGGCGAACCGACTCGCCTTCGTGGGCAACGAGCCCCACCGACTCGAGCTTCGGAATGTGCGTTTGGTACATCGAAACGTAGACACGCTTTCGCTGTCGACTCGTGAGGTCGACGGGCGCAACGCCCTCCTCCCACCCGGCGACCTTCGCAGCCAGCGTGGTCACTTCTACCGGTGTCTCTGCGGTCCGGAGGATGTGGAGTATCGCCCGACGGCGAGGGTTGCTGAGCACCTCGTAGGCGTCGTCGCGTGGTATCACTGCAGAGTCAGAGCCTATCATCGGCTGTTACTCCCAGTGTCTTTCGTACGGGGTCCGAGTCAGGTGGTATTCGTAAATCACAGTGCAGGATTTGGCCTATAAAGGCCTTTGTTACCTGGGCCATACCTCATGTATTCGGAGCCAAATGTCGAGATAGCTCGCGCAGCGCCGGGTGGTTTTGACGGCTGTTTCCACGAAGGACCCAGGGGGTCCCTCGCTACCACAGACCCGACGTAATAGCGGCCGCGTCTCCGGAGACGGCGAGGCACCAGCAAACCTCAACACCGGAAACGAGTACCCTACCGAGCCCGATACGACCGCCGACAGCACGGCCCCAAGAGCGTCCCAGGGACCCGGTCGGCCACAGCAACGGCTTCCCTACTATCTGTATAAGATGATATTATCGAATTAGTATCGCCTACTCAGCAGTTGCAAAGGATTAAGTACTTTCCAATAGAATAACAGTTACACCGAGTACAATCGGGTGGCTACAACGGCCACGGGGGGAGAGCCGACTCACCCTCGTAAGGCTTCGTGAATCGGCCACGGTATCGGGAAAGGGAAACTATGGGAGTCAAGGACCAACAAATGTCGCAATCGGAACGGGACGTGGACGAGCAATCAGTCACTACTAGCACTTCAGAACCGGCTACGCCGGAGTCAGAAAGCGACGAGGCGTCGGACGCCCTGCCGGAGCCGTCGCTCGACCTCATCTTCGAGATTCTGAAGAACAGCCGCCGCCGCGAGGTCATCAAGTACCTCCGCGAGCGCGACGAACGAGTCTCGCTGTCGGACCTCGCCGAACACGTCGCGGCCGTCGAGAACGGGATCACGACGGCCGAACTCAGTTCGAGCCAGCGCAAGCGGGTCTACGTCGGCCTCTACCAGTGTCACCTACCGAAGATGGACGACATCGGTGTCGTCGAGTTCAACCAGAACCGCGGCCACGTCGAACTCACCGACGAAGCCGTCCACTTCGAGAAGTACCTGGATCACGCCGACGAGGGACCCGCCCGGCGCTGGTACAAGTACTACGCGGGCGTCTCCGTCGTCGGGGTCCTCGTCCTGGCGCTTTCGGTCCTCGCACCGGTTCCCGGCTGGGCGGTCATGGCGATGCTCGCACTCGTCGTCGGCATCGCCGGCGCCACCTCCGCGCTGCACTGGGCGGCCGAGAACCGCGACGTCTGAGGCTTCGTTTTCGGCGGCAGCAGCGCTCGGAGTAGACTGTGGATACTCTCCAGCAAGACTCCGATTACGGTGCAGCGGCGACGTCTCCAGACCAGTGTCTACCAGCAGCCAGTGCTATGATACGACGCAGCACGCCGGAGTCGCCCTCAGACGTGAACACACCCGGACATCGCGACCACGCTCCGACCGCCAGGCAGCACGACTCACCGGAGGTAGCGATGTGTGGTATTATCGCGGCCAACGGCACCGACCCGGACCTCGAGAGCGTCCTGCGTGGACTGCAGAACCTCGAGTATCGGGGCTACGACTCCGCGGAAGTCGCCGTCGGCCTGGGGGACTCGCCTGCCGTCTGCAAGCACGCCGGGCAGATCTCGGGCCTCCTCGACGACGTCTGCGGTGAACTCCCCGATCGGACGTGGGGCCATCGGGCACACCCGATGGAGCATCCACGGACCGCCGACCGATGCGAACGCCCACCCGCACACGGACTGTAGCGGTCGGGTGGCGGTGGTCCACAACGGCATCATCGAGAACCACGAGGGCCTGCAGACCGAACTGGTCGCGCGTGGCCACCGGTTCGCGAGCGAGACGGACACCGACGTGGTCGGTCACCTGGTCGACGGCGGGTTCGACGAAAGGCTGCCCGTCCCGGACACCGCCCCGGAACTGACCGGCGTCCTCGGGAACCTCCAGCTGTTCGCGTACTGCGTCGCCGACACGCTCGACAGGGCGATAGACAGGCCCCGAAACCTCGCGAGGAGCGTGACCGTCGAGTGAACCGGGGCCGGACGACTCCGTGCCGTCCGTGGTCCCTTTCTGAGACGTCGGTAATTCCGATCCCCGGGCCTTCGTTCCCCCTCACCGCCGGATGGTGGGAGTGTAATCGCGGCGGTGCGTCGCAGTCGACGAGTGTCCCACTCCCCCGACGCAGTCAGAGCCCCTGGAGGGGTCTGGTGGGAGCACGTACGCTACAGCGTCGCCACCGAGAGACCTGGCTCGAGAGACACACTGGATGAGAGTTTTCGGGGAGAGATGCGGGGTGCGAGTGCCGAAAACGGCCCGGCAATCGTCCCGGTGCGTGGCCTGGGGGTGGGTGGGGTCGGGTGGGATGGCAAGGGATGTCGGCCAGCTAGTCTCTATAACTCCTCTCCCCGAGAGATACCAGGCGGTACAGTACTATTGTTATAACCGAGTTATCCGGGAGTAATAGCGGATTGCGCCGACCGTGCGGAGATACAGCGGCAGGCGACTGACGACACAGAGCGGGGGTCCTCGTGCCCGCGTACGCCGGCCGAAATGAGGAAGTCGGCCGGGGCCGCTCTCACGTCGACGCGGGAGGCGTCTCACGCGAGTGTAGCCAGTTCCGACGTCGGGGCCAGCAGGCTTCGGCCGACGCTCCGCCCGTGTCCGGCATACCCGGTCCCGGTGCGATCTGACATTGTAAATGTCTTCCTATCGCCGGTTTCGCCAGGTGAAATGGCACGCTCGGCGTCCCCGGCGGCAGTACCACGTGCCTGGTAGAGCGTCGCTACGCGGCGAGCTCGGGACGGCGTGAACGGACGAAGCCGATAAGTAGCGATTACTCGGAGGATACGCGGCGAGCGGACCACCACGTAGTATCGACGCGCCCACCGGGCCAGCAACGCGACGGATGCCCCAGTGTGTGGACCTACTGGATCGACACCGATTCCCGCAGGCGGGCGACGCTCGTCAGGACGGGGTAGGTCCACTCGGGCTCCTCGTAGAGGTACGAACAGAAGTCGTGGTTGTCGAACGTCTTGGTCCGGTCGTGGAGCGTTTGCTGTCTGGTGTCGGTGATGGCCCGCAGTTCGTTCTCGAAGGTGCTCCGGTACCACTCGGGCAGGACGCTGCTATCGATCGGCTCGAGGAGGTCGGCGAGGTCGGCGGCCGCTCGTTCGACCGAGGCCTCTTCGGACTCGACGCAGGAGAGAAGCGACTGGCGCTCGTCGATGGCCCGTTCGACGCCGCCGAGCAGGGCCTCCTTGAGCGTCCGGGAGAACTGGACGTCGCTGCCCGGGCGCAACACGGCGGCGAAGTCCCAGCCGAACTCGCTCGCGATGCTCTCGACCAGCGTGTCATCGTAGACCTCGTCCTGGTGGTCGACCGCGTAGAACGTCTCCTCGTAGGCCCGCCGGACGGTGTCCGTTCCGTCGCTCGACCCCCCGTTGGCCCCGACCAGAAACTGCCCGCGTCCGGTCATGACTTCTGGACGCACGTCCGCTACCGTGTCACGGAACGACTCGAGGGCGTCACACTCCGCTGTGAGTTCCCGCCGTTCGCGCTCCAGAGACGCTGTCGCCGTCTCGAGTGGTTCCGCGACGTACTCGTTGAGCGAGTCGAGGAACCAGTGGGGGTTTTCGCGGGCGGGGGAAGTTGACATGGGTGTCTGTACCGTGTTAAGAACAATAAATGTTTTACTTACCCACCGATACCGCCGGGTCACGCGCGTGGCTTTATAAGAACGCGGACCTGCCCGTCACGGACGGATGTAGTCCTATCGGCACGGAGCGCCACTCAGCGTCTGGATTCGGCCCGGTGGCCCCCGGTCCGGAGGTCCAGGTGAGCGATACAGAGAGAGAGAGAGAGAGAGAGTCAGGGATACTCCTAGACCCACTCGACGTGAAATTGAGATATTCGCATCCAAATGTGATTTGTTTGAACAGAACTCCGGCGATTTGGCCCCAAAGGAATCCCACGACACGGGCCCACCGCGGTGGTTGATCGGGCCGGTGGCGACGCTGCCACACAGCAACGGGAAGCCGTCGCCAGTCCGGTCTGGCATCGCTACGGCGTGGCAGCGCCGGCAGGGCGGTATGACACCCCCGCGCCCTCCTCGGGGGTGGATGTCAAAGTGAGGAACGTGACATGCGATGATGAGTAACAATTGTACATTCATTATTACAGCCGCTACGGGCCGTACGTGTCACTTCGACCAGTTGATTTTTATAATGGACGTGCCAATCGGGTAGCAATGAGTTCATCGAGTCAGGTCTCCGAAGTCGCCCGATTCGACGTCGAGAACATCGGCGGAATCGATAGCGCACAGGTCGACATCCCACCCGGGGTAACCGTCCTGACGGGGAAGAACGCGACGAACAGGACCTCCTTCCTCCAGTCCATCATGGGTGCGATGGGCAGTCGGGAGGTAACGCTCAAGGGCGACGCCGACGAGGGGCACATCCGACTCGAGTTCGGCGGCGAAACGTACGAGCGAACGCTCACTCACACGGGAGACGCCGTGAAGTTCTCGGGCGACCCGTTCCTCGAGGAGCCCGAAGTGGCGGATCTCTTCGCGTTCCTGCTCGAGACCAACGAACCACGGCAGTCCGTCGCCCGTGGGGACGACCTCCGGGAGATCATCATGCGCCCCGTGGATACGGCGGCTATCAAGGAGGAGATACGCAGTCTCGAAGCCGAGAAAGAGGAGATAAACGAAGAGCTCGCCACGATCGAGAACCGGAAGACGGACCTCCCCCGGCTCGAACAGCGCCGGACCGAGCTGCGCGAACAGATCGAGGCCAAGCGCGACGAGCTCGCCGAACTCGAGGCGGAGATCGACGAGAACAGCCAGAACATCGAGGAGAGTCGTCGCGAGCAACAGAAGCTCGAGTCGAAGCTCGACGAGCTCCGCGAGACGCGCTCGGAGATCGAGTCCATCCGTCGGAAGATCGAGACCCAGGAGGAGAGCATCGCCTCGCTGAGATCGGAACGGAGCGACCTCGAGGCCGAACGCGAGGACCTCCCGTCGGCCCCGATGGGCGAACACGCGAACCTCGAGGACGAGATCGTCCGACTCAGGGAGCGGCGGCAGTCGCTCAGCACGGAGATCTCCGACCTCCAGAGTCTCATCCAGTACAACGAGGAGCGCCTCGAGGACGACGACTACGAGGTCCTGCAGACACTCGAGGACACGTCGACGAGTGGCGAGGTGACGGACAAGCTGCTCGCCGACGACGAGGAGGACCTGGTCTGCTGGACCTGTGGGTCGACCGTCGACCGCGAACAGATAGAGGCGACCGTCGAGCGGCTCCAGTCGCTGCGCCAGGAGAAAGTCGCCGAACTGAACGACCTCAAGACGGAACTGGAAGACCTCAAGGACGAGCAGTCGGAGGCCGAGCGCAAACAGCGCCGGCGAGAGCACTTAGACGAGAAGCTCGACGACATCGCGGCAGAAATCGACCGGCGGACCGAACAGGTCGAGTCGCTCAAGGAACAGCGCCAGTCGCTGACAGAGACGGTCGAGAGCCTCGAGTCCGACGTCGAGGACCTCGAGTCGGAGGACTTCGAGGAGATCCTCTCTCTCCACACGGAGGCCAACCAGCTCGAGTTCGAGATCGACCGCCTCGAGTCAGACCTCGAAGACGTGACAGAGGAGATAGAAACCATCGAGGGGATGCTCGAGGACGCCGACGAGCTCAGAGCCGAGCGCGAGGAGCTGGGTGACCAGCTCACGGACCTCCGGACGAAGATCGACCAGATCGAGAGCCAGGCCGTCGAGGAGTTCAACCAGCACATGGACGCGCTGCTCGAGACCCTCGAGTACGACAACCTGGACCGCATCTGGATCGAGCGGGTCGAGCGCTCCGTCCGCGAGGGGCGTCGCACAGTCGACCGCGCGATGTTCGAACTGCACATCGTCCGGACCACCGAGAACGGCGCGGCATACGAGGACACCATCGATCACCTCAGCGAGAGCGAGCGGAAGGTGACGGGACTCATCTTCGCGCTGGCGGGCTATCTCGTCCACGACCTCCACGAGGTGGTCCCGTTCATGCTGCTCGACTCCCTCGAAGCAATCGACGCAGACCGCATCGCGGCGCTGGTCGATTACTTCAGCGATTACGCCGAGTACCTCGTCGTGGCGCTCCTCCCCGAGGACGCCCAGGCGCTCGACGACGACTACCACAGAATCACAGACATCTGAGGGCGACACGCTTTTACTGGTCTCGCCCCACGGTTCGAACACTAGATGGCTGACGCGACTGAAGACCGTCCGTCGAGCAAAGTAGCTCGGCTCATCGACGGCTACGACCTCGACGGACTCGGCGCGGAACTGGAAGCACGCTGGACCGGCACGGGCGAAGAGCGGATGAGTCTTCGCGACCTCGCGACGCTGTTCAACAAGCGCCTCCTGGAACAGCGGCTCCTCGACGCCGGCATGAGCGCGCTCGAGACGAACGTGGACATGACCTACCGGAACCTCACAGACGAGGAGGTGAGTACCGGTGTGCAGACCGACACGCGCAGTCGACTGGAGCGAAACGGTGTCGACGTCGACGAGCTGTTGAGCGACTTCGTCACGTATCAGGCGATACGCTCGTATCTCAAGGAGTGGCGGGGCGCGGCCTACGAGGGACCGTCAGACGACGAGAAGATACAGAAGGACCTGGAGAGCATTCAGCGACTGATGACCAGGACGATGTCGGTCACGGAGGAGCGCATCGAGAAGCTGCGCAACTCGGGCCGGTTCGACCTCGGGGAGTTCGAGGTGTTCCTCGACGCCCAGGTGCTCTGCCAGGAGTGTGGCTCGCAGTACTCGGTCACGGAACTGTTCGAACAGCGCGGCTGTGACTGCGAACGCGACTCATGACCCGACCTCACGCCGTGAGGGAGTCTGGCGGAACCACGCGTCCGTGACCGGTGTATCGGACCCCGAGGGCAGCCAGGTGGTGCCCGTATCTGGAATCGATACGGTCGCAGAACAACCATCGATGGAAACACTTTTAGGATTTCTCTGTGAATCTCATCGATATGTCCGACGATTCCGAACCGGAAAACGATACTGTG
This sequence comes from Haloarcula halobia, assembly GCF_029338255.1. Classification (NCBI taxonomy): domain Archaea; kingdom Methanobacteriati; phylum Methanobacteriota; class Halobacteria; order Halobacteriales; family Haloarculaceae; genus Haloarcula; species Haloarcula halobia. Next base: position 1,979,795 of record NZ_CP119787.1, on the reverse strand, counting down.
GCCGTATCACTCGAAATCACCGGTAACTACGACGACGTCATGGACAGACTCCAGTCGCCGACCGACGGAAGCCCGGGGCTCGAACCGCTCATGGCCGACCTGGAGACGCTGCTCGAGACGGTCGTCCAGATGGACGGGGGCACGCGAAGCGCCATCGCGGACCGATTGCCCGACACGATGTCCGTGAACTTCGACGCACAGGCCGTCGTCGATACCCTCCAGGTGCTCGAACGCTACGACCTGGTCGTCCTCGAGGGCAACACCTGGAAGCCGGGACCGAACCTCCAGCGCGAATAAGCAGCGCCGAGGGGACCGTCGATTGCGACGCGTCGTCGGGGTCGGCCGCCTCCGTGCGGCAGGTGTACCCCGAGAGCAGACCACCCCGGTCGAGCGTCTCCAGCGTCGAAAGACCGGATCGAGACTGGAATCGGCTGACGGGAGTCGTGTGGCGACCCCCACGAGGACGCCGGTGGCCGCGGCGGGGGCGAGTCTGCGGTCCAGCTCGCGGCCCTGCTCTCGAGGAGGCACAGGCACAGTTCGTCCGGGTCCCCGACGCTCTCCGCGAGGTCGAGGTAGACGCCCATCACCGCCGTCTCGACGTCGCGGTAACCGAACTGATACAGCGACTCGAACACGCCCGCAGCGACCCGATGACAGAACTCCACCAGCGCGCGTCCGTCGGGTCCGCGTCGCGCTCACTCCTCTATCGCCCGGTGAGGGGCGATGTGTGGGCCGGTGGAACTCTCGCTGTCGACGTCGGCCTCGACCTGGAACACGTCGGCCAGCAGCGACTCGGTCACCACCTCGTTCGGCGGGCCCCAGTCGTACGGTTCGCCGTCTTTCATCGCGATGAGGTTGTCCACGAACCGGGCGGCCTGGCCGATGTCGTGCAGGACGATGCCGACAGTCGCTCCCTCCTCGCGGTTGAGCGTCTGCACCACCTCCATGACGCGGAGCTGGTGGTGCAAGTCGAGGTAGGTCGTCGGTTCGTCCAGCAACAGCACGTCCGTCTCCTGGGCCAGTACCATCGCGATCCAGGCGAGTTGTTTCTGTCCGCCGCTCAGGGTCCCGAGTTCGGCGTCCCGGAGGTGGTCGACGCCCGCGAGGTCGATGGCCCGGTCGACGGCCGACTCGTCGTCCGCCGTGACGGACTCGAAGAACCCGCGGTGGGGGTACCGCCCGTGGTAGACCAGGTCCTCGACCGTTATCGAGCCCGGTGACTCGTTCTCCTGGGAGAGCAGGCCCAGGCGGGTCGCGAGGGCCTTCGAGTCCAGCGACTGGACAGCCTCGCCGTCGAGGAGTATCTGCCCCCGTTCGGGCGCGACCTGGTCGGCCATCGCCTTCAGGAGCGTGCTCTTGCCGCTCCCGTTTGGGCCGACGAGGGCCGTCACCTCGCCGGCGGGGATGACGACGCTCTCGCACTCGACGACCGGGTCGTCCGTGGTCGGATAGCCGATGGCGAGGTCCTCGCCGACGAGTTCGCTCGCGGCCGACGCTCCGGTTGCCCCGGTGGTACCGGCCGCGGTCTGCGAGTCACCCGCGCCGTTGTTTCGGACGCGCTTCGGTCGTTCCTCGTCGAAGACGCTCTCGTCGACCATCAGATATCACCCATCGCGTCCTGTTTCCGCATCAGGTAGAGGAAGTACGGCCCGCCGACGAGTCCCGTGACGATGCCGACCGGTATCTGTATCGGACTCAGCGCGAGACGGGCGCCGACGTCGGCGGCGACCAGCAACGCCGGCCCGGCGAAGAGACACCCCACGACGAGTTTCTTGTACTCGCTGCCGACGAGGTTGCGGACCACGTGGGGGACGATGAGGCCGACGAAACCGACGACGCCGGCGACGGCGATGCTGGCCGCCGCGGCGAGGACGGCGATTCCCGAGAGGGCAAAGCGGACCCGCTCGACGTTCATGCCGAGCGAGCTCGCCGTCTTCTCGCCCAGCAGGAGGACGTTCTGGTGTTCCCGAGGAAGGGCGCGACGTTCTCGGCTATCTCGTCGACGTCGGACGCCTCGAGCCCGAAGAAGGAGTTGTTGACGAGCCACTGCGGGTCGATGAGGTGGAGGTCGGCGTCCAGTTCGTAGAATATCTCCTCGTCGATGCCGCTGTCGCCGTTCAGGGCCGTGATAGAGTCGACGTCGACGCTCACGCCCTCGAGTTCGTCGTAGTGGCTGGTGTGGAATCTGGAGGGCAGCCCCATCGAGAGAATCGTGTCGCCGTGGCCGAGTGCGACCGCCATGTCGGCGTAGTCGAGGAAGTAGTGCGTGACCGTCTCGGGCGGCGCGTCGAACTCGACGCGGCCGGCGGGCGCCATCTCGACGGCGTAGGAATCGCCCCCGGACGCCGTCGCCTCCGCGTCCGCGGACTCCGTAGGTTCCGGCGTCGCCGTGGCCGTCGGCGTCTCGGAGGCGGTGGAACCGCCGCCGTCGCCGTCGTTCCCGCCGGAACAGCCGGCCAGGAGCCCGCTGGCGAGGAGGGCGCCACCGTACTGGAGATACGCTCGTCGCGTCGCGCGGTCGGAACCGTCTGGGTCGTCGTGCATATCGTAGGCCTACCTAAAACATAAAACCTCTTTCGATATTTAGGACCGCCTAAAGCGGGAGACGGAGGCACGGTCCGGTCGGAGTGGGCCAGAAGGCGGCCACGCGCCAGCGGGGCCGTTCCGGCGGGCGGAGGGTGCTGGCCGGTACCGCCGGCAGTAGAGGACTCGAAGCCTGGGTTCAGTCGTCCGCGACCGTCGGCGCGCTCGCTTCCGCCGACGGGACCTCCGACTCTCCGGCCACCGGGGTCCACTCCAGGTCCGCCTCGTAGTGGAACGCGCGGTGGTCCCGGGTGGGGTCGACGACCGTCAGCGAGAGCCAGTCGTTGTCCAGCAGTTCGGTCAGTCCGTCGTGGTCGGCCAGGACCTCGGTGGTGCGCTCGACCGGGGCGTGGACGACCGTCGAGAGGCGGAGCGGCTGGTGATACGGGTCGCCGTCCGCGGCCATCAGGGACTCGAACGGGAGGCCGGTCATCAGGTCGCCGCCGTTGCCCTGGTAGACCCCGACGTTCCCGACGGGGTTGTGGGTCACCTTCGACCCGCTGCCGTAGACGGCGTTGTCGACCGTCGAGAAGTAGTACTGGGCGTTGATCCACTGCGTGACGACCATCGGGCCCGTGAGTATCGCTTCGAGCGCGTCGCCCTCGGGGTCTGTCGACCAGTCGTAGGAGTGGAGGAACGAACGGCCGTCCAGGTCCAGGTCGCGTGTCAGCTCGCGTGGGCCCACGACGAACCCGGCGTTGCCGGCCAGCCCCCACTCGGGGCGGGACTCGGCCCAGTCGGCAGCGCGGCGTTCCGTCTCGCTGAGGCCCGTCGTGGCGTCCGCGCCCATCGACGCAGCGCGCTCGGCTGTCGCGTTCGCGCGGGCGGTCGCGAGGTCCGCGCGCAACTGTTCGAGCTCGTCGGCGTGGCTCTCGGGGACGTGGCCGTCGAACAGGTCGACCTCGTCGGTCGTCGTGTTGTGTTCGCCGGCGAGGAAGACGGTGTCTTCCGGCACGTCGATGCCGCGTTCGCGCAGCGACGCCTGGACGTCCGGGTCGTTGCAGATTGACGCGAGCACGCGCGCGTTCGGGCCGCCGGGGTTACCGGCACAGGCCCCGCAGTCGAGGCTCGCGTCGTAGGGGTTGTTCGCCGTCTCGCTGGCGTGGCCGGTGACGACGACCAGGCGACCGAACGCCTCCCAGCCCATCAACTCGAAGGCGGTCGCGGCGTACTCGACTTGCTCCTCGTGGGTCAGTCCCACCGGGAGGTCGCCGGCGTAGGTGTGCTGGTGGTGGACGGTCTGGTCGCAGAACGCGTGTTCGTCGGGGACCGCGTCGGCAGCGTCGAACAGATCGGCGACGCGGCCGGGGACGAGCGTCCGGGCGGCGAGTGCCAACCCGTACCCGCTCCCGGCGTGCTCGACGAAGCCGAAGGCCGTCGCGGGGTTCGTCTTCAGCGCCTTGATGATCGAACGCGCGGCCTCGCGGAGGCTGGTCCACTTCGCGTGACTCGCCCGTCTGTCGTCGTCGGTCGGTACCTCGGAGATGCGGTGCTGTGGCTCGAGGATTGGTGGGCAGGCGTCGACGGCCACGTCGGCGTCGTAGCCCTGGTACTCCATCGGGATACCGAAGAACCCGGCGTAGCCGTGGGTCTCGTAGTCGCCTGCGGCCTCGACGTGACGGCGGATGACCTCAGACCGGGTGTCGATGCAAAAGACCAGTTGCGCGTCGGGGCGCCCCGACGACCCACGCTCGGCGAGGGACTCGCTCCCGTCGGCGACGTGTTCGACGACGTCGTTGCGGTAACTCGCCTCCCAGGCGGTCAGGAACGCGTCGGCGAGTTCGTCGACGGCGTAGGCGTCGGCGCTATCGGGGCCGGTCGAGGGCTCGACATCGACGTCGAACGCGTCGTACAACGAGAGGCGGGCAGCGAGGTAGCCCGCGAGCGTGATCGGGGAGGCAGACTGCCAGTCCTCGCCGTCCTCGGCACGCTGTTTGACGAACCCGGTCCAGCCCGGAAGCGCGGCCAGTTGCTCCTCGAAGATCGGGACCCACTGGCTCTCCGGGTACGGTTCCAGCAGCGTCTCGAGGGCCGCCAGCGGCGTGTCGGGCAGGTTCCCGACGATCCCCTCGTCGGGGATGTCGCCGTCGTGCTCGGCCACCGTCCGGAAAGCGACGTAGAACCCGGCTTCGCCGTTCGGCATTTCCCACTCGGCGCGCCCCTCGTCGAGGAAGGCCGCCAGCCACTTCGTCAGGACGTGGTCGACGCGCTCGGTGGCGGTGTCCGGGGCGTCGTGCTCGACGTCGGTGTCCATGCGGCCGAGCAGCGTCTCGGGGTCGGCCTCGAAGCCGCGCTCCGCGAGCTCTGCCTCGAGTATCCCGGGGTCTATCTGCCCGTCTTCGAGGGCGGCGCGGTAGGTCTCTGGGCGCGGGTAGCCGCGACCCCCGAGCAGGTCGGCTGCCTGGGTCACGGCCTGGTCGAACGGGAGGTCCTCGAACCCCGAGAGAGGGTTGGCCGTCACGAACGAGTGGATCGGCCAGACCGACCCGACGATGGTCGCTGCCTTGTCGATGCTGTCTCGAATCGTCGTCTCAGTGGTCATGGTAGTCCTCCGAGGTGGTCGTGACGGTGGGCTGTGGTGGTTGGCTCGCGTTCACCAGCGCGACGTAGAGGCGCTGACTGCGCTCGTGGACGCCGGCCTCCATGGCGAGATAGACGCCGACGAAGGCGACGGCCACGAGGACGTGGAGTCCGGTCAGTTCGGTCGCCGCAGTAACGACCGGCAGTCCCGAGAGGAGCGCCGAGATGGCGGTGTAGACGAGCGCGTAGACGGTGATGGCTGGAAGGAAGACCAGCGGAACGGCCCCGTAACGGACCGTCGCCGAGAGGGCGCTGTGCCGGACGGCGCTTCTCGCCGCGTGGAGCGTGGTGAGGACCACGAAGAGGGCGAGCAAGAGGCCGCTGTCGAGGCTCGTGCCCTTCCCGGTCAAGAGTGCGAAGAGCGCGCCGCCTGCGAGGGCGGTCACGAGCGTCGCTGCGACGGTGGTCAGATCGGGACCCTCCGTCGCGGGCGTTCCCGGAGCGCGACGCCGGACCTGGCCGCCCGCACCGAGGAACTGGTAGGCCTTGTAGAAGCCGTGTAGCACGAGGTGAGTTATCGCCGCTCCGAAGAACCCGAGGCCGGCCTGCAGTATCATGAACCCCATCTGGCCGACCGTCGAGCAACCGAGTTCGCCCTTGACGTCCGACTGGACGGATTTGAGCAGCTTCCCTCCCAGTGCACTGACGGCGCCGACGACGACGACGGCCAGCAGTATCGAGGGGTCGACGCTGACGACGGGGGCGAAGCGAGCCAGCAGGATGCCGCCCGCGTTGACGAACCCCGCGTGCATGAGCGCCGACGCCGGCGTCGGCGCGGTCATCGAGGAGAGCAGCCAGGTGTGGAAAGGCACCAGGGCCGACTGTATCATCGCCGCGAGGACGAGCGTACCGGCGGCGACGACCAGGACCGTGCCGCCGAGTGAGTCCGTCGCCGCAGCGATGCCCGAGATCGTCGTCGCCCCCGTCGCCCACCACAGCGTCGTCACGGCGACGCCGAGCAAGGCGCTGCTCGCGAGGAAGTACGAGCGGGCGACCCTCGCGGCCGCCTGTGCCTGCCTCCATTCGTCGACGACCCCGACGAGCCTCGCCATCAGCAGCCCCATCGTCAGCCACAACGCGCCAAACAGGGCGACGTGGTCGGCGGCGACGAGCCCCAGCACGACCACCGTGAAGCCGAACACAATGGCGAAGAATTCCGTCTCGACGGCGTTGCCGGCCATGTAGCGGCGCGAGTAACTGTGGACGATGCCGCTGACGAACGTGACGACCACCCACAGCAGGACCGTCAGGCCGTCGACGACGGCCACGCCCGGTACCTCCCAGGCCTCGCCGAACAGGATTCGAGCGCTCAGGACGGCGATGCTCGCGGCGAACAGCGACCACACGAGCCACGTACTGCGACGGGCACGAGCGGCGACTCCGCCGTCGTGTCCGGGAGCGCTCCGACCGTCGGGTTCTGGTTGTGTCCTGACATCGTTCGGTCTGCGACCTTTCCCGGTGTCCACGCAGCGTCGTGGTACCGGTACTGGTCGTCTTCACCCCAATGTGTAACAAACTGTCTATTAAAACTGTCTATATTACCAGACTGTTCGAATATTGGTATCGAACGAACATTATAGTTCAAAGCAGTCTCGAACGGACGGACACGTCGACCGCGCCCAGACGGCTACGGGCTACACAGAGCAGGGCCGACGAGACGGGAAGGACAGCACAGTGCCACACCGCACTTGGCGGGTGCGTCACGGAAGAGTCCCGTCGACGGAACGACAGCCACGACCGGGAGAGGGTGCTGTGGCGACGTCACCGAGCAACAGAACAGCACTCCCGACCAATACGGTGATTCGAGCACGTTGGTTGCTGGACGGCCGGGAGAGTCCACGCAGGGAGCCGCCTGCGAGTTTGGGCCCACCCCGGGCCTGGGCTCACTGGTCGTCCGCTGTCCGGGTGTCGAACCTGCCGAAGGGGGTCGTCACGTGGCTCCGGACGAGCACTTCGTCGGCGACTGTGAGACCCATGTCGAGAAGTTCCTGAGCCACCGGGGTGATGTCGCTGTCCGTCTCGCCGACGGCGGTGACGAGGAGATTCTGTTCACCGGTGACCAGTTCCTGGACCGAAATGACACCGTCTATCTCGAGAATCTCGGGGACGATGTCACCCCGGTCCGGTATCGACGCGGTGCAGTAGAGCAGCATCCGGAGCGGGTACCCGGACTTCTGGTAATCGACGCTGGCGCGGTATCCCTTGATGACACCTTCGGACTCGAGTCGCTGGATGCGCTTGCGAACCGTGCTGTCGGAGGTTCCGGTTCGCTCCGCGATGTCACCGGACGACATGTTCCGGGCGTCCTCCTGAAGCGCGTACAGTATCGCTTTGTCGACGTCGTCGATGGCTGTGTCAACCATACAGAGGTGTCCGCGACAGAGACACTTTACGTTTGTACGTCGACGGGCACACGATCGGGAACTGCTACCGAACGCCCGTGGTCGGCAGACCCGATCGCGGTGGACCTATCTCTGCTCTTCGTCTCGAACCCAGCCCCCTCTCGTTGCGAACGGCAGGATTGCTGTACTGATTCGGAGAGAGAGACCCAATCGTTTATCCACGATTCGTTCGTACCCTCTATGGTGATGCCCGGTAGACTGGTCAGCGATCTTCTCGCTACTCTCATCCGGGAGATCGCCCTGTGGGGTGGCGTCCTCTTGGTGCTCGCCAGCGGCCTGTCGTTCTACTGGGGGTGGAACAAGCGGAAACTGGCCTCAGTCGTTGCCAAAGCCCCTCGGCAAGCGATCGGTGAAGTTCGATCACCTGGAGTCGTTCGGATTCGGGGTGAAATCACCCCCAAGGTTGAGCAGGATACGTTCACGTCCCCGATCAAAAGCGACGAGAAGTGTGTTCTATCGGCGTGGGAGATCAAAGAGAAGTATGATACTCCCAAGACGAACTCGTGGGAGCGATCTGCGTGGGGTGTCAGAGCAGTCCCGTTTTTCCTTTCGAACGATGATGCGGAGATACTCGTCGACATAGACGACGTAGTCGTCGGGAACGAAACAGACGACGTGTTCACACCAGAAACCATCCTGTCTGTAGAAGGGGTATCTGTCGAGGGTCTCCAGTGTGAGTTCGAGACGTTCGATGTTCACGTAGAAACCGATTACGGCGAATCTCCACCAGAGCGGGTCAAAGAATTCGTAGATCAGACCGACGGATTGTCGGTAGATCCGATGACGACCACCGCCGGTGAGTACGTCGTTGATTCGAGTAAGCGGACGTACTTCGAACAGACGCTCAGCCCAGGAGATACCGTCAGTGTCCGTGGCTACGCTCGACCTCGACGTGACGGGATGGACTCCGCGAGTCGCCCGGCAGATCTCGTGCTGACACGCACAGCGGAGTCTGTACTGTATCTCTCAGAACGACCGCTCGACGAGCTACCGAACGGTGGTGGGGCCTTGCTATTCGGTCTATTGACTGGAATCCTCGGAGCGGGTTTTCTCGCGTTCCGGTTTGTACACTGACTACGGACATGCTCGGAACGGTTGTACTTCGGTGATGTGAGTCGGTCGTGGTGAGTTCGTGAGTGCGAGTCGGCGATGGAGTCGAGATGAGCGTACGAGGGCAGGCATCCCGTTCAGCAAAGCGGGTGATATTCGCACCGACAGGCCCCAGTTGAGGTGCGAACGACACGAAACGTTCACGGGATAGATACAGAGTATAATGACTAGAAAATAATTTGAGTTGTCTCATCAGCAGAGTAGTGTATAGAATAATTCGGACGAAGTTTCTTTCCCGAATAAGGGTATAATCACGACTGATAAAGAGAGAGTGATGGTTAACTACTCCAGCCATCGTAGCAGCAGGGTAATGAGCCTTCACGATCTGATCGAACAGGTTCAACAGCTCGAAAAAGATCTGGTACTGTTCAATGTCGATTCGACTGACCAGATCGGGGAGCGTCTCGCCGGCTACTTCGAAACACAGAACGTCCAAATCACAACCACCCGGACTGCGTCAGGACACCCAGCCGGTGTTGCTGTTCTCAGTAATCACGATGAGGTCCTCGGTAGATTTGATGTTGAGACACTACGCAATCTTGTTGATCACTCCCCGTCTCAGTCAGGTACTGTCGGTATTTCGGATGCGGAATACGGCGATATTCTCGGGCACCTCAAGGAGACGACGTTCACCTCGTACGACACCGAGCAGATGCTGTACGCATCTCGGGAAATCGAAGATCGTGCCCGCCGGGTCGGCGAGGGAACGATTCATGCGGGGTTTCAACGCTGTTCCGTTATGGCTGATCAGCGCGCTATCTACGCGGATCTCTCCCGACGAGGCCTTGATATTCATGCATACGGCATCGCTGATGTCGCACCGCCGGACATTGAGGGTGCACAGATACACACGACTACAACGGACGAAATTGCCGAGATGTGGTTCGTTGTCTTCGACGGTGGTACTGATGAGAGCCAACGTAGTGCGCTCCTCGCTGAGGAGCGTTCCGAGGATAGCTTCTACGGGGTGTGGACATACGACCCGCCGATAGTCGATTCGGTTATTGATTATCTCGAACAGACGTATCTTCTGTCAGAGAACTCGGCTCGATCTTCCGAAATCTAACTCCCAGACGTCGCTGAATACGTCATTTCAGATTGAACGAAAGGAGGACTAGAAGCACCTGAGCCAGTGTCCAAAATCATGTTTTGATAATTCGGGTGAAGATACTAATACCATAATTGACGACCTCTAGGAGTGAGCAAGCAAACCGAGCGAGACGGCCGTGCTGATGAACAGGCCGGGAGCACCGGATGGAACGATCTCTCTGAAACATCCGGTACCATCGTTGGCAGCCTCCTCGGCAGTAACGACGACGAGTCGGAGACTGTCGATCCAGAAGATGAAACGGCAGAACCGCCGGCTAAAGCCGAGCAGAGCAACACCGAAGCAACCCGCTCGGATGACGCGCAGGCGCTCGTCCGAAGTATCCTCAACGGGTTACAGGAACCGACGATTGTGGTTGATGCTGACGGCCAGATCACCCATATCAACTCGCAGGCGCTGGACCTGTACGACGTGACCGAGCGTGAGGCGGTCGGAACCGCCTCTCATGCATTACAGGCCGATGGGAGTCCAGCCAGCGATATCGTCTCCGAGGCACTTGAGCGCGGCGAGGATATTCAGCAACGCGAGGAGACGATGCTCGTCGCCGGTCAGGAAACACCACTCGAACGGACAGCGACACTGCTGTACACCGACGATGACGCGTTCGCTGGCGCGATGCTCATTGAGAAGGACGTGACCGACCGTCACCGTCAGCGCCAGAAAACACAATTTCTCGAACAATACCAGCAGGACGTTCTTGACGATCTTCAGGACAAACTCGCCCGGTTCGCAGAGGGCGATCTCACGATTGACCCGACGGTCCCACAGCCTGAGGAAGACTACGAAGAGGCCGAAGAGGTCTACGAGGAGTACACGCGTCTGAATGATCACCTCAATAGAGCCACGGATAATATCCGCGACATCGTGGCAACGCTCACCGAGAATGCCGACGAATTGAGCGATACCAGCGAGTCGCTTAGCGCTAGCAGCGAGGAAGTGACCGCCTCGATCCAGCAGATCGATGCGTCCTCGACCGAACTGGCGGACGGTTCAGACGATCTTGCCGGAGAGACCCAGCACGCCAGTAAGAATATCGATGACCTCTCGGCGTCAATCGAGGAAATCACGGCCACCATCCAGCAGATCGATTCACAGTCCGAAGAGGTTGCGGATATCGCTTCGAAGGGTGTCGATGACGCGTCAGAAGCTGTTGATCAGATTCGAGACGCGACAGACGCAACTTCGACAGTCGCGCAGCGCATCAACTCGCTTGAAGAGAGTATGGCGGAGGTCGGCGATATCATCGACATGATCGCGGATATTGCGGACCAGACGAACATGCTCGCGTTGAACGCGAATATCGAGGCGGCTCGCGCGGGGGATGCTGGCGAAGGGTTCGCTGTCGTGGCTAACGAGGTCAAAACGCTCGCCGAAGAGTCACAGGAATCGGCCGACGAGATCACCGGCATCATCACAGATGTCCAGGACCAGACGACAGACCTCGTCGAGAGTATCACCGAGGCCAATGGTGAAGTCGCAGACGGAGCCGACGAAGTGGAAGCGCTTGTCGAGCGGCTTGAGGCAATTGACGAGCGGGCCACCCAGACCAGTGATGGACTTGAGGAGATCACCGGAGCCGTCGAATCGCAGGCCGAAAACGCCGAAACGGTTAGCCACGTCATCGAGGATGCTGCCGGTATGAGCGAGGAGATCACGGCGTCGATCCAACAGATTTCGAGCGGGATTGACGAACAGTCCGCGGCGATGCAGGAGGTGGCAGCGAACGCCCAACAGCTCTCGGCGATGAGTAATCAACTGCATGACCGTGTTGGCGTGTTCAAAGTGGCTGCCGACGAGAACGCAAACCTCTCGGAGACAACTCGATGAGTACCACAGACGCGGGGCGGGACACGCCAACTATCGAGGAGTCACAGGTACTGACGTTCACGCTCGGTGATGCAACCTACTGTCTCGCCATCGAATACGTGGAAGAAATCGTTGATGGTGAGGAGATAACGACTCTCCCGGACTCCGAAGAACATGTTGAGGGGGTCATGGATCTCCGGGGTCGCACCACAACGATCATCAATCCGGACACGATTCTGGACACCGACAGGACAGCACTAGTTACTGATGGCGGAAGCAACAACCACCGAATCATCGTCCTCGACTCGAAAGCAGTCGATACTTCGTCCCCGGTTGGATGGGTCGTCTCTGACGTTCACGAAGTGAAAACCGTCACCCAGGAGGTGATTGATACTGAAGCGGTCGAAGACACTGACCTCCTTTGGGGACTCATTACCGAGGACGACGAATTCACGCTCTGGTTGAACCCGTCAGAACTTGTTGTGTGAGGCGGCAACCAAGCCTTTTGAGCAAACCAATCGGAACATCCTTGCAGGAGAGTCGCTGTATGTCCGACAATCAAAACCGCCCACTTGGCAACCAGTGTGTCCCTCTCAGACAGACGAATACACCGGAAGCACAATTCTGGTCATATTCTCTAACCAGTTTCAGAAACAATTCGGAAGTTTCGGAAACAACACCCTTCCATTTACAACCACAGGATTGCGTCGACGCCGTATGATCACGGTTCGGTGTTCGGTGTTCGAGCGAAGATTGCGCTGGATATCACGTACGTCGCCTACTACGGTAATCGTGACGAACTCGTGTGGGTGCAAGGTGCACCTGAAGACAAGGAATACCGGTGGTGCCACCAGTTCGCCACGGTAGTCATCGTCGGTGAGAACACGCACTACGTGGTCGGTGTGACGCCGCTTGGGAGCCCAGAGTGGGCTGACAACGAAGCGTACACGGATGCGGATAAGTCCTACAATGTCGGTGACGTGGCGCGACGGCTACTCTCGATTGCTGACGAGTATGTCAACGTCCGCACGGTGTACGCGGACCGCGAGTTCCACGCTGCGGACGTGATCTACACGCTGGAGCAGAAAGGCCTGAAGTACGTGATTCCGGCAAAGAAAGGACAGCACCGAATCGGGCCGATGTGTGACGATTTTCCTGACCTGAAGAGTGGGTACGATGAGGAGAAAGACACGCCGTTGTACGTGAAGGAAGACCACGCAATCTACGGGAAAGTGAAGGACAAGACGACGAACACGCGGGTGACGACGAATGTGGTGATACTCCCGCCAAACGAGGACGATGAAACGCATGAGGACGGGTCACCGCAACCGTTCCTAACGAATCTCGACGTGAGTGATGAGCTGCCGCACGAGCGACGGTGGGCGACCAAGAAGATGAACGAGTACTCGGACCGTGGTGCGATCGAGAATTCGTATTCGTCGATCAAGGAAGCTGCTGCGTGGACGACGTCGAAAGAGTTCGAAGTGCGGCGGTTCCATTTCGCGTTCGGTTGCCTCGTCTACAATATGTGGCTCCTGGTGGATTTCCTCACACAGGAACGCCTTGGGGTGCTTGAAACGCGGAAGAAACCGCGCATCCGTCTCAGGCGGTTTTTGGACTGGCTCGAGAAGGAGTTGGTCACACTCGTTTAATCCTCGTTCCGGGTTCGCGCTTCGTGAGAGCCATCAGTAGGCACCGCAGCTATTTTTCGGTCAGTTTCAGGGTATTTTCGTGGGTAGTCGCATTTTCTGATAGGTCTCGGTGGTAGGTCGGGGGTGAGAATCCAGGGGTAGAGCGTCAGAACTGGGTGAATCCGTGAACGCTCAGCGGGGCATTCGCAACATCAGGCCCCAATTTCGATATAGCGGTATATGATTTATGAGTTCGATACCGAACAGTTTGTGTCGTTCAAGAATTATAGAATATCTGATTTTCAGGGTAGCAGACGGTAGATATTGGATTCGTAGACTGCCCTGATGCGGTTACCCCACTCGTGGGTGTAGGTGTCGATCACGTCCTGGGCGACGTCGCCCCTGAGGTACTTCACGACGCCCCTGTCGCCGGTCCGGTCACGCAGGTGCGTGGTGAAGAAGTGTCGGAAGTAATGTGGAGTGACGTTCTCCTCGGCGCCGCCACCATCACGGTACCATCCGCGCTCCCTCGCGTGTGTCTCCACGATGTGATGGACCATGTCCGGCGTGAGACGCTGCCCCCAGCTGCCGCTCGTCGAGAGGAAGAGTGGCTCAGCATCGGATCTCGGATCGGGTCGAATGGCCAGCCACCGGCGCAGCACGGCAGCCAGTTCGTCGTCGACGGGCACCGTCGTGTCGCGCTTTCGCTTGTTCGACGCCGTCCGTTCCTCGCCGTTGACCACACTCCCGCGCGCCGGCCCCGCAGACACGTACAGCGAGTCTGGACGACCGTCGAGAGCGGCCCTGGCTGGCACGGAGGGCCGGGGCCCGGGGTCTTCGAGGTTCAGGTCCCGGACATCGAGGTTACAGAGTTCGCCGACACGCATCCCGGTCTTCAAGAGCGTGACGACGACCGACCGCTCCAGCGGATGACCGACGTCGGCGACGAATGCTCGCATCGCCTGGACGTCGATCTCGCGGCGCGTCGGATCGGTGTTGATAGACTCGTCCATCTCCTCCATGACCAGGGTCATCGGGTTGCTTTCGAAGGTTCCGACCTGGGTCATGTAGGCGAAAAATCGGTGGAGGTACGACGCGTACGTCGCGACCGTGCTCTCGCTCTTGTCGCCGCGGAGGCTGTGAACGTATGCCATGCAGTCCCGATGGCTGGCGTCCCCGATCGACACCGGACGGCCACCTGCGGCGAGGAAGGATTCGAAGTCACGGAGCACTCGCTCGTAAAACGTCCGAGTCCGGTCGGTCTTCCCGTGGAACGTGATGTCGTCGAGGAAGTACCCGACTGCGTCCTCGTCGGGGCCGGGACCGGCAGTCTCGGAACTCATCGGTCGCGGACGTACCCCCCGTGGCGACCACTGTACCTGACCTCCCCCCGCGACTGCAGTTCCTGGAGCGTCTCGTCTAAGCGCGCCTCGATGTCGTCAGTGAGTTCGGTGAGCAACTCGTCCCAGTCGTAGTGCCCACCGTCAGAGAGCGTCCGGAGGACCCGGTCTTCGAGGCCCTCACCCCCAGGGGTGGCGTCCCGAGAACGGGGTTCCTCGGGAGTAGGCTCTGGACCGTCGTCCGGCGAACTAGATTCGGGCGGTTCGAACCCGCTGCGTCCCGCCTGCACCATCGTCCGGACGAACTCGCTTTGACTCATGTCGAGTTCGTCCGCGTGGTCCTGCCAGCGGGCTTTCTGGTAGGCGGGAACGTACGTCCGGACGACCGCGCGCTCGGTTCCGTCGTCACTCGACATGTGAGGGCCCACTCACGCGACCATTATCAAAGTATTCCCATCCGCACGGATAAACACACTTATTCGTAAATATGGGTATGCCTCAGCGGGTCTTTTGATACTGTCCACACAGATAAGCGGTCATCGGGTGGTTTTGCGTGCGACACCGACAAACTACGAGCACAAATATAAATTCTGGTGGGCCCGGCGTGTGGCGACGACCGACTGGTCCCCAGGCGAGAGCCACCGGGTCGAGCGATCAGTCCCTCCGGTCGGCCGGGCTGCAGATTCCCGAGTAGTCGGGCGGAACACATCGCGGCCGTCCGAGTGGTCCCGCTGGACGGCCAATCGTGACCCGTTCGACTCGGCCTCCGAACGGCCCGGCAGTCCCTGCAGCGCCGGCAGATCGATCCAACCCGTAGACTCGTGGCAGCGAGGTAACCAGCCTACCGCTTGACCGGACAACGCAGTGCAGGGCCTCCCCCGGTACTCTCGGCGGATTGCCCGACCGGGAGCGCCAGTCTCTCCACCCCGAAGCGACTCTCAGTAACTGCCAACAGGTACCTTCAGGCGGCGTACGCGGGCGTATAGCCGAATCTGCAGTCCCGACTGCGGAACGAACGCAGGCGCAAGTGAACCACCGACAGGGACGATCCTGATGCCTGCGGCCCAGTGACGCATGGCTCGCAGACTTGACGTTTGCCTCCCGCCTGACGATAATTGGGGCTCGGTGGTGAGCTACCCACGGAAGAAAGCGTTGCACCCCCTCCCACACATCGGGACCGCGCTGTCGACGGGACCGTAAAGCATCCTTCGACGAGACGAGTGTGACGCTGTTCGATGGGGACGGCAGCCTGCTGAGCTGGCTCGAGAAGCCGAGATCGGCGCTTTCCGGTAGTTCACTACCGGTTCCCGAAGAGACCCTCTTACTCTCTGACCGGCTAGACGGACATATGAACGGCGCTCACAGCGGGGGCTGGCGAGGGCAACGTTCGGGACGGGAGGCAGACGATGGCATCTGAACCGGAACTCCTGTTCATGGTGGCGGTCGTCCTCGTCGTGATGGTCCTCAGATCGTCGGGTCGCTCTATCTACTCCGGTACCTCGTGCGATACACGTTCGAGTCCTAGCCTCGTGGCCCCCTTCTTCGGGGGGTTCCGCGGCCGCCAGGAGCTCAGCATCGCGATAAGTGTCGTTTCGGAAGAGGTACTGGGACGTTCGCTCTCGCCCGCGTAAATCGCATATCGCTATACAGAACACCATCCGCTGGAAGCCGAAACTGCCGCGGGATTACCGGGGCTAAGATGCCTGGGTCTGGCCGAATCGACGGGTGGATACTCCCCAGATCGCTCTCGGAACGACCATCCCTGGGACGCTTCCGGCCAGATGGCCGAATTTCGTCGAGCCCGGTCGTTCGAGCTATCAGCGATAGTCCCATCGCCGAGCTGGTGGCGTGATGAATCCGATACGCCTGCTTCGAACAGAATACTCGCTCGACGCCGGCCGGAAGTTGCCGTATCCTCGGGTCTCGTTCGACTCCACCGACCGAGCGGTGCAATCATGCACAGGTGACCCGTCCGTCCGAACCTGTTTTGATAAACTGGGTGAAAACCGTCGGTGCTTTTGAACGTCTAGGATGAAATACAACTATGGAGTACGATATCGGGCCGAACGAATCGGTCAGCACGGCCGTCGTACGCGCGGTGAGCGCAGTCGATGGCCGTCAACCGTGCGCACTCCGACCGCTGACGGATGTCGTCGATCCGACTGCGTTAGATACCCTGTTCGAACCGCTGTACGACGGAACTCCCCGGACGGGCGGACGCATCTCGTTCGTTTACAACGATTGTTGCGTCACGATCGACAATGGTGAGTATCTCACGCTCCAGTTGATCGAAGACCGTTTGTCCGACGAACGCCCACGGGAACCCTCTGACGGGTTCGTCCGCTGACGGCGTAGCACGTAGCCGCTCGTCGGGAGATCACTGCTTGGGATCACGGGCGGTCAGCAACCCCTGTGCCATGAGCCGCCGGGAAATGACGACCAGTCCGTTCCCGAATCCCTCCCCGAATATGGCCTGTTCCTCCTTGGTCCCGGGCATGAGCGAACTCACGAGGATCGTCGATCGGTCGATCAGAAGGAGCCGGCCGATCGCCGCCTCGTTTTCGCTATCGGCCTCGCCATGTAGCCACTCCAGGCCAGAGATGAATGTCGTAGCGTCCGGCACGGCCGTCTGGATCTGCTCTTGAAGGGACTCCGTCAGCGCGCCGATGAGAAGGTCGACCCCGTTACCGACGTCGTTGAGGCTGGTAACGAGATCGTCGGTCAGCAGTGACTCGTCGCCGACGACCAACACGACTTCCTCCGATGCGTCCTCGATGAGTTGATCGATCCGATTTTCGATCGCGTCACGCCCGGTCATCGCCCATATCTGCTGGATGGGAGTCTCGTCGTCCTGCTCGACGACCTCGACCGTATCCAGCGCATCGTGGAGGCGCTCGACGCGGTCCTCGTACTGGTCGCGCAGGGTCTCGGTCGCCTCATCGAGCGGCACTGCCCGGAACTGCTGTGGACTCGAATGCTGTATCTCGACGAGGCCGTGTGCCTCCAGCACTCGGATCGCATCGTAGACCCGCGTGCGGGGCACCTCCGTCATCTCACTCAGTTGCTTTGCTGTTCCCGTGTGGAGACGGGACAGGCCGACGAAGCATCGCGCCTCGTATTCCTTCAGGCCGAGTTGCTGGAGGACTTCGATTGCCTCTTCCAGACTGTCATTAGTGGTCATGTGTCCCAGCCTCACGGGGTGTTCCCCAGTGACTCGTACTGAGGTTTGCCCCCGAGACGGATATGGTTTGTTACTGAGTTCGTTACGGTGGTTACCGGAAGGACGTGATACAGCCGCTATGGCGCCCTGAAACAGCCGCCCGGACACTAATCCCTGGGCTCATTGTAATTATTATAGTTACAACGGCCGGAGATGCGTATCGTCGCGCAGAGATGCAGACTGACGAACGAACAGTAAAGTCACCCGTTTAATCACAAAAAGTATTTACCGCGAAGAGGCCAAGCAGTTACTCGGCGCGCGAACGAGTACTCTGTCCCACCCACACCACTGCTGCGTGCCGGCCGGGGTACTCCACCTGGCCGGGACATACCGCCCCAATGCCGCCAGATCGATGAACCACGACCCCACAGAGGACCCACAGGCTGTCGCGATAGAGCAACTCGAACGGTTCGGGCTGAGTGCATACGCCGCACGGACGTTCGTCGCGCTCGCAAGCCTCGGTACGGGGACTGCCAGAGACGTCAGCCAGGCCTCGGATGTGCCCCGCACCAGAGTCTACGACGCGATCGACGAGTTACACGACCGGGGACTCGTCGATATCCTCCAGTCGTCACCCAAGGAGTTCTGGGCGATATCCGCCGAAACCGCGAGTCGGACGTTCGAACGCGAGCTCCAGCACCGCACGGAACTCTTCCAGACAGCGCTGAGTGAACTCGAACCCGTCGACCGACGGGTCGAACAGCGTGGCGTCTGGACGGTAAACGGGCAGCCGGCGGTCACCGACCGTGTGCTGGATTTCTTCGACAACGCGGAGGAGGAGCTCGTCTACATGACCGTCGAAGAATTACTTACCGAAGATCTGATCGAGGGATTAAGCGAGGCCACAGAGCGGGGCGTTTCGATCAAGCTCGGTGGGGTGTCGACGGAGGTCCAGGAACGCATCCAGGACGAGATCCCCGGCGCGACGATGTTCCAGTCGCTGTGGGTCTGGTCGGATACGTCGGCGGGACGGCTCATGATGGTCGACGGACGGAAAACCCTCGTGAGTGCGCTCGTCAACGGCGCGGACGCGAGCCCGTCCGATCCGCGGTCGGAGACCGCCATCTGGGGAGAGGGTGAGACGAACAGCCTGGTCGTGGTCTTGAAGGCGATATTCACCGGCCGACTCGACGTGGAGGAGCCGACGTGACGGAATCCAACACCAGCAGATCGACCAGCAACATGACTCCATACCATCACAGCCGACGTGGCCGGGGACCCGCAGCAACGCACGGGCGGTCACACGCATGACCGACTCCGATAGAGGAGCGGGGCACGACCCGACGGCCGACGCGGACGGTGTCGTTCGGGCCGAGTACGACTGGTCGTCGGTGACCCCGAGCACAGCGGTCATCGAGACCGTCGCAATCGCGAGAAACAGCGAGCCCACGGGGTTCGAACCGATGTACCACTCGGTCGATACGGACGCGCTGAATGCACTCTTCGGTTCCGACGGGCGCCACGCGGCTGGCGGGGTCAGTACTGTTTCGTTCGCGTTCGCCGGGCATGATGTAACGGTTCGAGACACCGGACTCGTCGTCATCCAGCCTACCGAGTCGCGACACGAATCAGCGTAACACGGGCGGAATGTTCCATCACTGAATCACCGATCCGGACGACCCGGAGTCTCCCGGTGGGAGTCAATGGCGTCGGGGCTTCGGCGTGACACGTCTCCAGGGAGCGAGTCGAGTACCGTCTCGACCCGTTCGTCGGGATGGTACCGGACTGCCCCGGTCCGATGGTCGAAGTCGACGACACCGTGGTCCGCTAACTTCGGCAGGTGCGTGTGTTGGAGTTGAATAGCGAGGACTTCACGGTCATGCAGTGGTCCGTTTTTGGCGTCTGACGCTCGAGTGAACAGTTGCTCGACGAGGTCGTCGAACGTCGTATTCCCACCGGCCTCGTGGCGCAGGTGGTGGATGATCTGACGTCGGTGCTGGTCGGCGACGATCCGGAGGCACCTGTCGAGGTCGTGGTTCGTCATACTGCTGTATCTCTACCGAAGTGGGGTAAACTATGGTAATTTTAACACTAGCGTGTATTTTTGATTACGTGAGTTACACTCGCGTTCCCCGATGGAGGCGATCGCGAGCGTATCCTTACTGCTATCCGAGCCGGAGAGATCGGGGGGACGGAACCCGATCCCGTGCAACCGGGCCGGACTCGACTGTGAGCCACGGCAGGAAGTTATCCCGTTGGAGACCCAACCACGAGTATGTCTCACTACGAGGCGTCCTTCGAGATAGACTCGAAGACCGATTCCTACGCCGCGCTACGCATGCTAGAGCAGGTATTCGATACCATTCGAGAAGAATCGCGGAGCGTTCGAGACGGGACGGACGACGGCGAGGCACTCTTAGAAGAGTTCCGGACGCTTCGAGACGCAGCGAAGCGCCGATCGCCGGGGCGACTGACCATCACCTACGAACAGTACGACGGCGGATTCGAGGACTGATGTCGTGGACTCGTCGTTGAGGCCGATCTGACCCAGAGCGTATTCGACGGAATCGCGACCAGCGGCGATGTCCCCGAAGCAGTCGTGGGCGACAGCCGGGACGAATTTGATATCGCTGGGCAGGAACAGTCCCTCGAGAGACGAGGCGACAGAGGGTACGTCGTCGACGGTGGAGTCACAATTCAGGACGTAAACGGTCGACCCGGTAGCCGATGGGAGAGCGGCAGGTGGGGAACACGACTCACACCCAACGATCACCGGTACCGGCGACCACGGACACCTGAACGCGATACAGGAGTCTGTCCGGGAAACCAGTCCTTTTCCCTCCGAGGCGCTTCCGTCCGGTATGGCGTTCTTTTCGGCACCTCTGGTCGTTCAAGGCCTGGCCGCTACCCCCGTAACGGCCGAGATGCTCGTCGTCTTCGCTCTCATTCTCCTCGCGCTCGTGCTCTTTGCGACCGAGCGGTTCCCGATCGACGTCACCGCCATCTTGATCATGGTTCTGTTGATGGTACTCGAACCGTGGACGCAGATCTCGCCGCGGGAAGGGATCTCGGGGTTCGCGAACCCGGCGACGATCACGGTGCTGGCGATGCTCATTCTGAGTACGGGGATCAATCGGACCGGTCTCGTCCAGTTGATCGGGCGAAAGATGGCCGCGTTCGCCGGGACCGACCGTCGCAAGCAACTCGCCGCGACGGTCGGCGTCACCGGTCCAGTCTCGGGGTTCATCAACAACACGCCGGTCGTCGCGATCCTGGTCCCCGTGATCGCCGATCTCGCACACGAGGGAAATACCTCGCCGTCGAAGCTCCTGATGCCGCTGTCGTTCGCGTCGATGCTCGGGGGGACGCTCACACTCATCGGGACGTCGACGAACATCCTCGCGAGCGACATCGCAGCCCAGATCGGGGCCGAGTCGCCCGAGCTCGGATTACACGCGTTCGGGATGTTCGAGTTCACCAAACTCGGCGTCGTCGTCTTCGCCGTCGGTGCCCTCTATCTCATGACGATCGGCGTGCGACTCCTTCCCGAACGGATCCCGGCTGACGAGGACCTCGTCGAGGAGTACGCGCTCCAGGAGTACCTCGCTGACGTCACCGTCCCGGCGGACTCACCACTGGTCGGCCACACCGTCGGGGAGGCGCTCGGCGAGGAGGACCTCGATATCGACGTGTTACAGCTGATTCGATACGGCGAGCGGTTCGACGAACCCCTCGCTCGAAAAGAGATCCACGAGAACGACACGCTCAGACTCAGGACGAACCGGGAGACGCTCGAGTACATCATGGATGCGGAAGGGCTCACACTGTCGGGCGGGCCCCAAACCGAGGACGACCTGGGTCCGGAGGCCGATGAGCCGGTCCTCGTCGAAGTCGTCGTCCCGTCGGGGTCGTTTCTCGTCGGCGAGACGCTGACGAGTTCGACGTTCCGACAGCGCTACGACGCGAACGTGCTGGCCTTTCGCACCCGCGGAGACGTCGTCCGGGACCGGTTCGAGGACATCCGCATTCGCGTCGGCGATACCCTCCTGGTCCAGGCACCGCCCGATAGCCTCACCCGCCTCGTCGAGAACGAGGATTTCATCGTCGCCCACGAGTTCGACGAGGTGAGCTACCGGAGCGAGAAGATTCCGTTCGCGGTCGCCATCATCGCGGGCGTGGTCGCACTGCCGGCGTTGAATATCCTCCCGATCGTCGTCTCAGCACTCGCTGGCGTGGTTGCGATGATCTTCACCGGCGTTCTCAAGCCGACAGAACTCTACTCGTCCGTCGAGTGGAACGTGATCTTCCTCCTCGCCGGCGTCATCCCGCTCGGTATCGCCTTACAGCAGACGGGCGCTGCGGCGCTGCTCGGTGATGCCGTCGCGGCGACGTCGGTGTTCTTGCCACCGCTCGGCGTCCTGTGGGTCTTCTACCTCGCGACAGGGTTGTTGACGAGTGTCATCAGCAACAACGCGAGCGTCGTGTTGATGATTCCGGTGGCTGCCAACGCCGCCCAGTCGATCGGCGCGAACGCCTTCGCGTTCGTGCTGGCGGTCACGTTCGCAGCCTCGACGGCGTTCATGACGCCGGTGGGCTACCAGACGAATCTCTTCGTCTACGGACCCGGTGGGTACACGTTTACTGACTTCATCCGGGTCGGGGCCCCACTGCAGTTCCTCCTCTCGATCGTCACCACGCTCGGTATCGCGTTCTTCTGGGGAGTCAGCGTGTGAGACGACCTGTGCTGCCCGCGATGGTGCGCCACCGTCACTCCCGCCGACCGGACGTGTCGTACGAACGTTGATCGCCCCGGCCGTTCACGGAGGAGTCTGCCCGAGTTGACAGACGAACGATAACTCGTCGTTCGCGCGCGTACCGGCTGGCTCAGTGGACGAAGCGTGCCTAGATGGCGGCGTGCACTGAACTGTCCGAAGGTGACGGTCCCATCCGCTCCCCCGAGAAGGTGCGATCGCTCGATGCGCCCGACTCCGAACTGGAGCGAAGGCGGTGATGGTGTCTGGGGAACCGACCAGGACGACATTCAGACGGCCGACGTCTCGAGTTCGGATAGCTCGCTCGGCCTGGTCCGCGTACACCATCCACAGAGCACGTAAGACCCCGTCCTCCGTGGGCCCGACGAACTCGACGACGAGAGCGAAGAACGACGCAACGCGGCACTCTGGCGAGACAGCGAGCGCGTCGCGACACTCGTCGAAGCCCAACTCGATGAGTTCGTCCGTCGACCGCAGTCGAGTTCCGGTCAGATCTACGGTCGGTGATCGGACACAGCCGACGTCCGTCACTCAGCAGCTGCGTCATCTCGGCGAGAGAATCCCGACGCAGGCGGTGTGGCGGATATCACTCGGTGGCAGCGGACTTGTTCATGAACGCGTGTGCGACCTGCTTCGCGGTTTCCAGGTCAGCGACCGTGCCGAGGTCACCGTCACGCCCCGAGTGGTGCACGATGTATTCCCAGACGTTCCGTCCGTCGATGACCTCGTTGATGTATACCGCGTCTCTGGTCTCTTCCTGGCGATAGAGGACCCTGGTGTAGTCCCGACCCATGAAGGCGTCGTGTGTCGTCCGCTCGGTTTCGACCACCCAATCAGCCGGAAGGTCGTCGTCGGCAGTCATGCTTCCGCCCTCGGTTCGACGTTGTGGGTGAGCCGGAACCGGTTCTCGGGATCCCACTCGTTTTTCACCTGGACCAGTCGGTCGTAGTTCTCACCGTAGGTAGCCTGCCGGTCACCGACGTCCTCGGGGACGAGGTTGGCGTGTCCCAGTTCCCCGTCCGCGGTGACGACGTGGGCCGAGATGAGAGTGTCACCGGTCAATCCGTGCTTCCGTGAGAGCCACCCCCCGCCGCCGCCGAGCGTCAGCCCGGCAATTCCGGTCGTGGAGTTGTACCTCACGGGCCTGGCAAGTCCGAATTGCTGGGTCTCGTGGTCCAGTTCCTCGAGCACGACAGCCGGTTCGACGCGAGCCGTCTTCGCATCCGGATCGACCCGGACGGATTTCACCGGCGAGAGGTCGATCGTGAGCGCGTCGTCCTCGACGGCCCCGCCGGCGCATCGAACGGTAACCGCTTGGCGTTCGTCGATCATCGCGTTCCAGACCGTCCGTGCCTCGTCGTAGCCCTCGTCGTCTGGGCGCATGAGGGACCCACGCAGTGTCCCGGAAAGTTCCTCGAGTGCTTCGTCGCCTATCGTGGATACCTCTAGTGACATTCTATAATCACGTTCTATGGTCTCTACGCCGTGACGGGGCATAGGTGTGTGACTTTTTCACGCAAATGTCGTTTGAGGAGGAACCGGGTGACACAGACTCGGAGTGCGAGGGGAGTCGTGCCCGCTATCGCGCTGCCATAGTACGAGACTCCCATTTTCATGTCGGCGGTACGACTTTCGTGCGGTCGGGTGTGTAGTGACTGTAGCGCTGGCTTGTCACTGAATCGATCACAGGTGATCATGTGGGTGAATGTGTGGTTTGATGACATTTCACCCATATAGTTGTCGTGGGAGGCAGATACCCACACCCAATCACGATCGCCAAATCGAGTGCCACCACAACGACTGTCTCCTCCACGCGTCAACGCCGATTGCGAACCGCTGACCGGGTGGCTGGTGAAGCGTGCCTCGGGTTACCTGCACGGGGATCCGGCCACCCACATCCGATTGAAGTGTACTCATGCGCAAGAAAGAGTTCATCCACGTTCACGCCCTCCTCCTGGAGATCTCGGAGTATGTGATGGAGAACGAGGACGTGGACCGGGGTATCCATCCCAAGTACGACACGCTTGAGGTGTGTCCATCAAGTGTCCACAAGCCGAAACGTACCCACTACGAAGCGGTCACGATCCTCGGTGACTCCATCGAACGGACGCTCGAACAGGCACGCACCGAGAGCCCGGAGTGTCCAGTCAATCGACCACAGTAGTCTCTCACCGCAGACAGCTCTATCCACGTGGTACCTACGTCCTCTGCATGCTTCACCGTCCGTTCGTTCTGACTGGCGGATCGAGTCTAGAAGAACCGAACCTGAAAGCCAGCGTTCCGAAACCGCCCGGATACGTCGCTGAACACCGGCCCGTTCTCATCACACGGGATACCGATACGGCGATTGCCTCCCATCGGGGCCTGCGTCGGTGTGCAAACGCGACTCCGAATCGCATCCAGGTGTGTGATTCAACGAGTTCAGCGACACGGATTGGGCGTCACAGAGCGCGAGACGTGACCCGGCAACAGTGTCACGCTGAACAGTCCCGTCGACTCAACACGGTGGGCGCATTTATCGGTGTAGGCCGTGTAATCTCTCCTGTATGCCTGAAGAAGTCCTGTTCAAATCGGAGAGCGAGCAGAGCCGAGCAGAGATTGCATCGTACCTCCGGAACGTCGCGGACACGCTCGACAGCGGAAACGCTCTCACCCTGAAAGCAGGCTCGGAGTCCGTAAGGCTGAATCCCCCTGCTCGACCGACCTTCGAGGTCAAAGCCGAACGCGAAGGCCCGGCCGGCAATATGACCGAGTTGAGTGTCGAGTTCGAGCTCGAGTGGGACGAGAACGCCGGTGAGGAGAGCAGCGGAAGTGGCCAGTTAGAAATCGAGTAGTCACTCCGCACGTTCACCGACGGGTACTTCACCCACCGAGCCACCAGCCGTACAGTCGTGCCTGCTCGTCTGTGGCCGCCTGCTTCTTCGACTGGCCGTAGGTCTTCCCCTTGAGCAGCTGGCGTTCGACGGCGTTCGCTGCGAGACGGAGGGCATGAGAGGCACCGTAGCCCTCTCCATCGGCCGTGAAATAGCCACGGTCGGTGACCGGTCGGATCCGTGCCAGCACCAGCGGCACGCCCCACGATTGCTCTTTGTGCTCCTGTAGTCCGATGCTGGCCTTGATCACGCTCATCTCGCCGTACTTCGAGGTCGTGTTCTCGATCCGCGCCGAGACGTCGTCGTAGGTCATCCCCTCGAGCAGGTCGAGCCCGAACACCTGCACGGCGTTCCGGTCGTCACGTTCCCGGGTGAGCGCCTCGATGACGTCCGTTTTCGTGACGATACCGACCGGCTCGTCGGTGTCGTCGGCCGTGACGACGAGCGAGGAGATCGCTCGGTCGAACATCGTCTCGACGACCTCGTCGAGCGGTGCGCTCGACGGTCGGGACGTGCTGTGCCTGTGAGCCGACCTTCGGGGACGGCTGGTTGGACGAGGACGCCAGCTGTCGGCGACTGACGACGCCGCGATACTCGTCGCCATCGTTACGACGACGGCATCGAGTTCCTGGTTCTCGAACGCCCCGGCGACCTTAGAGGGGGGTTCCGATGTCGAACTCGGTGAACTCCGTCGAGAGTATCTCGGTGATATCCATGGATAACTCTATAGTGTCGGTTTTATAATATTTTATGCCTGTCCCACCCCTGATTGCAGAGGGAGGGGGACACGAAGTGATCTTTGTGTAATGTCTGATACTGTGTCAGCCGTATGCATTGAGACGGCTCTGTTGAAATCCACTCACTCTGACAAGACTGGCATGCAAGATGCAGAGGATGAGTGCAGCACGGTGAGTGGATTCAATTCAGAGGGAAAGAACCGAATCACACGTTCTGTAGACCCGCGTACGTACCGAAAAGGTATGGCTGACAAGACCCTCGTAGAGGGATGGACAAGCATCCACGAACTGTTGTCGGTGATATCAGTGAATTCGTTGGGTCCACTGAGCGTCGGCGTCTGGTCGTGGTTGTCGGAATTCCGATCGCGTTCGTAGTGCTGTTGTACGAGCAGAACGTTCTTGGAACCACTGCTATTTTGTTCGCCGCGGTGTTGGCCGTGTTTCTCTACACCCGACCGACGGCACAGAAGACGATTGCAGCCAGCGCCTACGTGACCGGAGTGTTGGCGATCAGTCTCTTGTTGCTTGAGTTATACTGGAATTGGTCGGGAGGCAGCACAGCGTCGTTGGCAGGCATAGCAATAGACGGTCGCTGGCGGGTAGTGACGGGTATCTTGCTGGTTGGACTCGGATTGTGGTTTCGCCAGGTCGAGCCCTGACACAGCCATCACGAAACGTCGCGGTCCCGACTACATTGTATCTCGTCTGTATCGAACGATAGGCTAAACCCGAATCGAGGGTTTGTCCGATGGTGCATTCGCGCGCTGTATGCAGCACGATCGTAGAGACTTATCACTATTTGGGGATTTCAACAGAGCCATTGAGACGAACAGTCTCAATGTATAACGGTGGATTCGACGGTTGAACGCCAATCGTTTTCACCGCCACCCCCTTCGGTTGAACTGTATCCATCGCCGAACACGTCCCACCGGCCGTGTGCACAGATAGTAACGTATGCCACTCGCTCAACTCCTCGAACAGTACGTCAGTCTCGGTATCCTCGTCCTCGCTACAGGGCTCAGCGTCCTCAGTTTCCTCGCATGGCGGCGGGAACGCGACGGCCGTATGGGGATCGTCACGCTCGGGTACGGGATGTTCGCCGTCTACGGACTCATCGTGTTTCTCGAGTATCCGTTGCTCCCGTATTTCCCGTACGCAACGCTCGAATTGCTCGAACACGGGAGTGCGATCCTGATTCTCGGTGGCCTCCTGACGTTTTTCGTCGCTTTGACGCGGGACTGAGCAATGTCGGATCCGGATCTCGAACTGACCTCCCGGCGAACAATCTACCAGCGGATAGCCGACACGCCGGGGGTTCACTTTCGCGCGCTCCTCGACGACCTCGAGTACGCGCAGGGGACACTCCAGTATCAGCTCCGGTGGCTCGCCGACGAGGGCCTGATCGACGTCTCGGACGACGGCAAGTACACGCGGTACTATCCGGCTGCCGAGTTCGACGAAGCCGATCGGGCGGTGATGAACGCCCTTCGCCGGGAGTACAGCCGTCGCATCCTCGCGCACCTTCTCACCGACGGCCCGCTCTCGACGACCGAACTCAGCGACCGCCTCGAGAAAGCCCAGTCGACTGTCTCGTGGCACCTTTCGAAGCTGGCCGAGGCCGACCTCGTCACGAAAGAGCGCGACGGCCGCAGTGTCGTCTACGAGGTCAGCGATCCCGATCGGATCAGATACCTCTATACGGTTCACCGGCGGTCGTTTACAGACAGAGTCGTCGACCGTATTCTGGGCCTCTGGGACAGCTACTAACCCGGCGTTGTGTTCGACGGTAGCCCTCGGAGCACCAGCAGTCGCAACAGGAGTACGTACACGAGAAACGCCACCGAGGGGCCCAGCAGAGGACGGACGAGTCCCGTCAGGTCGGTGCCAATCGCTGCAGCATGGATCGTTCCGAAGGCGAATCCTGCGTACGCGAACGAGTGGACGACGCGCGGGCCCCAGGGGCGCTGGAACCGGTTTGCGTCAGTAAAGCCCAGCACCGCGACGACAAGCATGAGTAGGGCCCCCGCGCCGACGGCGACGCCGCCGAGGAAGTACGGCATCGAGTATGCCGGCGCCGGAACCTGTCCAGCGACGACGAACCATGTATCGAGTACACCGAGTCCCGCGTGTAGCAACGTGACGATCATCGCGAACACGGACAGTTCGACATGGATGCGTCTGGCAGCCTCGTGGAGCACACCGAACGACTCCGTGTTGTAGAGAATGCCCGTGAGAACCGCCAGATACAACGCCGGATACGTCACGAGTGCGGCACCGCGGTCGAGGAGCCAAACGAGTTGTGACATTACGATGCCCCTGTCGTTTCGACGACATCTGGACAGCCGTCCGCGTCCTGGAACCCGTTTTTCGTCTCCGGTCGTGTCGGACACTCGTCGGTGGAGTCGTTGATGCCGTCACCATCGTAATCGGCTGGGGCCTGTCGCGTCGGAACGGTTCGATCGACGAGGTCGCTTTGTCTTTCTTCGGTCGCTTGGGCGGCACGCACGTCGCCGATCTGCCAGAGAGCAGGGACAGCCACCACTAAGACGACGATCGCCACGACGGTGATTCGTTGCTTATGTGTCCAGGACATGTCTCTCGAAGCCATCCGTCGTATGGAAGACGCCGTCGTGGACGATGAGTGCCTCTAGACCCTCCCATTCCGATGCTAATTCGCGTGCCTTGGCAAGTGGGAGTGCCGCGAGGGTCGTCGCCAGGGCGTCGGCTTCCATACAGTCTCGACGCGCCACGACGGTGACCGATTCATGGCGAGAGCCGAGCGATTCGGTGGTCGGATCGTAGACGTGGTCAGTACCTTTTCGAGACCGTCGGTATCCGCCGGATGTTGCGACGTACCAGTCCGTGTCTAAAATCTTCAGCGGCGTGTCGTCGCCGTACGGGCTCTCGATGGCGACCGGGCCGGGCGGTGGAGACATATCCCCACCACCACTGACGAATCCGCATCGGCCGAGTCCCGCGAGCGTCTCGGCGGTTCGATCGACGATGTATCCCTTGGCGAGGCCATTCAGGTCGAGTTCGACGTCGGTCGTGACGTGAGACCCGCTGGTTTGGACAGTTCCGGTATCAAACTCCGTTGGCGGAGTGTCACTGTCACCACGCAGGAACGCTTTGAGGTCGTGTTCGATACGCCCCTGATGAATATCGAAGACCCCCTCGGTCCGGTCGTTGTATTCCAGCCCACGGCGGACGATACGCGCGATGTGCTCGTTCGCGACCTCCCCCTCACGGTTGAGCCGGCTGACGGCACTCGCCTCATCGAATGCGTTCAGCTGTGCCTCGAGTGATTCAGCCGTTTCTCGGGCCGCGATTGCCGCAGCCCCGGCGCGGATGCCTGTCGCCTGAATCCGAAACGTCGTGTCACAACAGCTGAACTCGCGGTGCGTGTCCCCGAACCGTTCGTACACCGATGCGAGCGATCCTGTCATCTCGGTCACTCGTCCT
Organism: Haloarcula halobia; assembly: GCF_029338255.1. Lineage (NCBI taxonomy): Archaea > Methanobacteriati > Methanobacteriota > Halobacteria > Halobacteriales > Haloarculaceae > Haloarcula > Haloarcula halobia. The sequence continues at coordinate 1,950,231 of NZ_CP119787.1, read as the reverse complement.
CTTCGTGTTCTTCCTCGTCGTTCTCTTCGTATTCTTCCTCGTCGTCCTCTTCATACTCCTCGTGTTCTTCGTCCTCGTATCCGGACTGTGTCTGGACTGCCGGCGTGAAGTCCTGGTTCGGAGTCGGCGCATCCGAAGCGACCTGTTGTGATGCATCCGACGCCGTTGACCGGGGTGAGTCAGGTTGCTCGCCACCCTGCGCGAGGCCGCCACCGGGCAGCGCAAGGGCCCCGGCGATACCAGCTGTGAGGATCGCACCGACGAGCGTGAAGGCGACGAGTTTGTTCTTCGGGACGGGAACGCGCATGATCAGCTGTCCCTCGGTTTAGAACCGCTTGCTTCGACGTGTCGGTCGTTGCGTTCTGCCATTGCAAACCGAGGGTGAAGACCGTCTTAGTAAGTCGTTGGCGTCCAACCCTCGAATCTTCGTACAGTTATCGAATCGATATGGGGCGAACTCAGCCACCAGTCACAGATCGGAGATCGCGCTTCAATCCGACGATTGGACACGAACGAACGGTTCGGCGCCGTATCGACGTGTTTCTGTGCAGCACCGTTTGCGGCGAGTCGGTCCGGACAGGATGGGAACGCTCGATCCAAGTACTTACACGAGTAACGGCAAGTCAGCATATGGCCCAAGACGAGGACGACGAATCGGAGGACGACAGAATCAACAAACCACTCGATCGGCTCGTGAACTTCCTCGCAACATACCTCCCATAGCGCCCGGCTGCTGTTACACACCAGACACAATCACCAGAAAGCCCCAACTCTGTGGCGGGGAGACCGTTCCCATGCCCCCCGCGCCGGCCCTGTGGGAAGCCCCCCGTTCATGGCGGATGATACGGTCGTGCGTTAGTTTTTACCGGTGATTACGGACAGAGATAGTTCCAGATATTCGGTTCATCAACCGTAGGGAATCCTCGTTGGATCTGCTCTTTCAGCGTCGCAAGATCAGGGATGAGGCGGTGCTTGAACCATTCGTTGAGTCGGTCCCAGCATCCTTCCACTGGGTTAAGCTCCGGTAATTTCGGCGGAAAGTACCACACATCGAGATGCTCTTCACCTTCTTCGTCTCCGCGCACGCACGCGACCGAACTGTCTCCGACAGTCTCGGTCGCGCGCTCACCACTGACGTGTTCCCAGAGATCTCTGTTGTAGAAGTACCCAGCACGGTCGAGAAACACTACCAACTCTTCTCCAAACCTCTCTTGGAGCGCTCCGAGCAACCAGATCCCTTGCTGTGAGGTGAGATTCTCTTCGGTCCAGCAGTAGAAGCTGTCACCGTCGTCGGTGACAGCGCCCAGCACGGTCACTTTATCCCACGAGTTTGAGGTCTCTATCGTTGGATTTGATCCGATTGGGTACCAGCCACGTCGTTGCACTGTGCCGACGCGCTTGGTGAACTGATCGACGACAACGACAGTTTTCTCGGTCAGCTTCGGCCGTTTTTTTCGACCGTGTCTTGGAACTCGGCTTCTTTTTCCGGGTCAGCCTCGTGATTGCGCGGCCGTGCTGTCCGGCAGGACAGCCCGGCCTTTCCCAGGAGTTTCCGAGCGTGGCCTTCACTGTATTCGACTCCGTACTCTTCTTTGACGTGGTGGAGCAGTAGTTTCGGCGACCACGCTTGTTGCTCGTAGCCGAGTTCCGTCGGCGATTGCTGGAGCTGTTCGAAGAACTGTTTACGCTCGTGTTCGTCGAGCTTTTGAGGGGCGACCTGGTCTGGGATCATCGTAGGGGGGCTTGCTCGATCGGTTCTTCAGCGAACCGATCGAGCCAGTTGCGAATCGTCTTCTCCACGACACCATGTCGTTCAGCCAGTGTCTCCAGTTCATCGCCCTGCTTTCGACCGATTGCAGCAAGAACACGTTCCCGAGGAATCTCTCCCTCTGTTCGTTCACGGAGATCCTGTAGCTCTTCCAGAGTGATATCGTCCAACCGCCTCATTACCGCAAATTGAGTCTACACTGGCAAATATTTTCGCACGACCGTATGAGGATGTCACTTCGTGGTCGAACGGTCTTCGTAGAGCGACACGAGTCGCGCCTCTGCCTTTCGCAGATGGTTTGCGGCGGTACTTTTCGAACACCCGACCTCGTCGGCAACGTCCCGAACGCTTGCTTGGCGAGGAATCTCGTAGTATCCCTGTTCCCGTGCGACCTCGAGCACCTCCGCTTGCCGGTTGGTCAACGCCGTGACTTGCAACTCCCGGTATGCATCGTACTCTCCGAGACGGCTGACCGATACCGAAAGGTGGTCCGGAAGATCTGCGATCAACCCCTGGAGGGCATCGTGTTTCCCAGCGATCTCGAAGAGCATCTCACCATCGCTGCCGTATTCGATCGGTGGGACGACGAGCAGTTCAGTATCGGTGAGGAGAGCACGCAGGCGACTGGCGAATCCCTGCGATATCTCCCGGATGTAGACGTAGAAGCTGCGGTCGTCGACTGGGGTCACATCGTACTCTCGGATAGCGTCGACGGTGTCGAGGGCGGCGAGGTACGCCGCTTTTCCCTCCGCGACATCCCCGACGACATAGAGCAAGGTGGTGACGTACTCGGGGTTCGAGAAGTTCCAGTGGCGCAGGTACGCGCGACGAAGCGAGTCCTGTTCGACGAGGAACTGGTGCATCCGATGACGGGCCGCCGGCGGGAAGCGGATCTGTAACTGGAGATACCGCATTGTGCGAGAGAATTGCCCGTCGGATATAAAAAGGGTCGGACAGGTCCGACAGAACGCTTGCGCCCCGGTGTCGGAAACACGCGTGTATGAGCTCGGAAGTGAGTGACCCACCCGGTCCGCGCGGATTGCCAGTTCTCGGCAGCACACTCGATTTGAGCCGCGATGTCCTGGCGTTTTTCGAAGCGCTGCGCGACGAGCACGGTCGCGTCGCACGCTACGACGTCTTCGGGACCGACGCGTGTATGATCGCCCATCCGGACGCGATCCAGCGGATCCTTCTTGACGAGCACGAAGCCTTCGAGAAAGGTGCGGTGGTGACCCGGAACCTCGCGGACGCGATGGGCGAGGGCCTGTTCGTTACGGGTGGTGATCAGTGGCAGAATCAGCGGACACAGGTGCAACCGGCCTTCTACCGAGAACGGTTGTGCAGGTACGTTCCCGAGATGCGGTCCGCTGCAAAAGAGACTGTCGAGCAGTGGCGTGATGGGATGGTCGTCGACGTCACCGACACGATGACGGCGACGACGATGGACGTGCTCGGACGAACGCTGTTCGGTGTGGACGTGACGGAGAATCCGGTCGTCTCGGAGGCGTCGGACGCGATTCTCACCCGGTTCGATACGAGCAGGGTCTGGTCGTTCCTCCCGGACCGCCTCCCGACGCCGACGAATCTGCGGTACAGACGGAAGCTCGGTGAACTAAGGCAGTTCGTCGACGACCTGGCCCGACAGCGGCGTCGACAAGACCCCGAGAATCGTGGCGAGGATCTGCTGTCGATCCTCGTGGGGTTCGTCGAAGCGAGCGAACTGACGGTCGAAGAACTCCGCGACAACATGGTCACGTTCCTCTTTGCCGGACACGAGACGACAGCCCTGGGGCTGACGTACACGCTCCTCTGTCTCGCGCGACACCCCGACAGACAGGCCGACCTCCGGGCGGAGGTCGACGCCGTCTGTGACGGGCGCGTAACCGCTGTGGACCTCCCGGAACTCGAACGGGTGGAGCGCGCGATCGACGAGGCGCTGCGTCTCTATCCGCCCGTGTACATGCTCTTCCGAGAAGCGACGCGAGACGTGACGCTACAGGGATACGACATCCCGGCAGGCACGACGCTGGTCGTGCCACAGTGGGCCGTCCACCGTGACCCGGCGTGGTGGGACGACCCAGAAGCGTTCCGACCGGAGCGATTCGACGACGACGCCGACCGCCCGGAGTACGCATACTTTCCCTTCGGCGGCGGACCCCGTCACTGCATCGGGATGCGATTCGCGCGCATGGAGATGAAGACCGTTCTCGCAACTATTCTTGACGAGTACTCCGTCACACTCGTGTCCGAACCGGATCCAGACCTGATCGCCAGTTCGAACCTCGAGCCCGGCGGACCGATCGAGATCGACGTACGGTAGAAACACAACGACGAAATTCACGCGAGGTGATACAATATGGCAAGCGCATTACCCCACCGTCCGGCCGTCGATTACACGCCGACCGACCGAACTGACGTCGAGATCCGAGACGACGATACCGGTGACATCATCCAGGCCATGTCATCGGCGATGGCTCAGGACCTCCTCGCGGCGCTGGACGACGAACCAAGTACCGCCTCGGGACTCGCTGACGCAGTCGGGGCGTCCCTGCAGAACACAAAGTACCACCTCGACCAGCTCTGTGAGGCAGGTCTCGTCGAGGGTGTGGACACGTGGTACTCCTCACGTGGTGCCGAGATGACAGTCTATGCGTTGAGTATCCAGCGACTCGTCGTGCGGTTGGGCGAGACCGGACACGATGGAACGTCGGATAGAACAGGTGAGTAACCACGGTTCCCCGAAAGACGGGGCGCTGGCTCCAGCAGGAAAACAGAGACCTGGTAGACTGCCGTCTACGCGCTGCCGTCGATAGCGGCGGCCAGACGGTTCGACGAAGTCGTACTTTTTATTGTATCGTGTCGAAACGGTTCGGCATGGTCGAGAAACCAGCCGTCGGCGAACTCACGCCACCGGACCGCACGTTGATGGGGCCTGGACCGAGTGACGTCCACCCCCGAGTCCTCAGAGCAATGAGCACCCCGCTTGTCGGGCACCTCGACCCGTCGTTCATCGAGATTATGGACGAGGTTCAGGACCTCCTGCGGTACACGTTCCGCACCGACAACCAGTGGACGATCCCCGTCTCAGGCACCGGGTCGGCGTCGATGGAGGCCGCGATCGGGAACCTCGTCGAACCAGGCGACACCATGCTCGTTCCGACCAACGGGTACTTCGGCGACCGGATGGCGAGCATGGCCGACCGCGCCGGCGGCGACGTCGTCACCGTCGACGCACCCTGGGGCGAACCACTGGACCCCGCCGACGTCGAGACCGCCTTCGACGAACACAGCCCCGACGTGTTCGGGTTCGTCCACGCCGAGACCAGTACCGGTGTCCTCCAGCCGTCCGTCCCCGAGCTCACGAGCATCGCCCACCGGAACGACGCGCTGGTGGTCGCTGACACCGTGACCTCACTGGGCGGCGTGGAGTTCCGTGCCGACGAGTGGGACGTCGACGTCGCCTACTCGGGTCCACAGAAGTGCCTCTCGTGTCCGCCGGGTGCGAGCCCGCTCACCCTGAACGACGACGCGATGGACAAGGTACTCTCACGCGAGCGGGCGCCCCGCTCGTGGTATCTCGACCTCTCGCTGCTGGAGGGGTACTGGGGCGAGGAGCGGGCCTACCACCACACCGCACCGATCACGAACGTCTACGCCCTGCGGGAGGCGTTGCGCCTGGTCGCCGAGGAGGGGATCGAACGGCGGTGGGAGCGACACCGGGCCGTCGCGAGCGCGCTGAAGGCCGGCGTCGAGGCGATGGGGCTGGAACTGAACGCCCCCGAAGCCTACTGGCTCCCCAGTCTCAACACGGTCCGCGTGCCCGAGGGCGTCGACGACGGTGCCGTCATCCAGTACCTCCTAGACGAGTACGACCTCGAGATCGCCAGCGGCCTGGGTGCCCTCGAAGGCGATATCTGGCGTATCGGCTGCATGGGCCACTCGGCGCGACCGAAGAACGTGAGCTACCTCATGACGGCACTCGGCGACGCCCTCACCGAACAGGGCGCCGACGTGGACGTCGAAGCCGGACTCGCAGCGACCAGCAACGCGCTGTGATTGTCACGTGTGGCCGCCCTCGCCGGGACGGTCCGAGTGGGTGGTGACTGCCTCACCGTCGAGGACGGACTCGCCAGTCGTCGAACCCTACCGATGGCAGCGAGTACTGCGAGGGTACGGCGCCCGGTTTAACAATCACATCTCGTGTTTTAAATAATCAGACGCACATCTGGGCTGTTTTGAGCGGCCAACTTGATAACCGGGCGTCGGAAGACAAACAGCGTCATCAGGCAGAACATCGGCGCCAGCCTCGCGGTGAAACCGGCCTCGCGCTGGCGGTCCCCTTCGGCTACGTCCCCATCTGGCTGGCCGTCCTCGCCGGCGACGCGGGGATGACCCTCGGCGTGACGGGCAACGCGATGCGCCTCCCGTGGGTAGTACCGGACGCCGTCGACGGCGAGGCCGCGTCGCCCGAGTAGGACACCCGCCACCGAAGTCTCAGGGATTTATGCCGGCCCCGCTACCACGGACGCGTATGGTTGACCTGGTCACGTTCGGCGAAACGATGCTCCGACTCTCTCCGCCAACCCAGGAGCGAGTCGAGACCGCAGACCAGTACGACGTCCACGTCGCTGGCACGGAGTCCAACGTCGCGGTGGCGGCCCAGCGACTCGGCCTCGAGAGCACGTGGGTCTCGAAACTCCCGGACTCCCCGCCCGGCTGGAAGGTCGTCAACGAGGTCAGAGGCCACGGCGTCGACACCGACATCGTCTGGGACGACACCGAGGGCGCCCGCGTCGGGACCTACTACCTGGAGCAAGGCGAGGTCCCGCGGGGGAACAACGTCATCTACGACCGCGCGGGCGCGAGTGTGACGACGGCCCAGACGGCCGAGCTGCCGACCGACATGCTCGCGGAGACGACGGCGTTCCACACGTCGGGCATCACCCCGGGCCTCTCGGAGACGCTCGAAGAGACGGCGGCGGACCTGCTGGCGACGGCAGACGAGGCGGGCGCGACGACGAGCCTCGACGTCAACTACCGGTCGAAGGTCTGGCCGCCCGAGGAGGCCGGGTCGGTGCTGACCGACCTGTTTCCCCACGTCGACGTGTTGCTCACCGCGAAGCGCGACGCCGAGAACCTCTTCGACCGCACGGGGTCGGCCGTCGAGATAGCGTCGTCGCTCACCGACGACTACGGGTTCGACGTCACCGTGGTCACGCAGGGCGCGAAGGGCGCCGTCGCAGCCACCCCGGACGAGCAGTTCGACCAGCCGGCCTACGAGGCGACCGACGCGCACCCGGTCGGCTCGGGCGACTCCTTCGTCGGTGGGTTCCTCTCCCAGTACGTCACGGGCGAGCCGATTCCGGAGGCGCTCCGGTGGGGAGCAGCGACGGCGGCGCTCAAGCGGTCGGTCCCCGGCGACATCGCCGTCCTCTCCCCCCACGAGGTCGAACGGGTACTGGAGGGCGACAGGGCCGAGATCTCCCGGTAGGGAGGTGCCACAATCGCCCAAGGGCGACGGTTCGACGCCGTCAGACAAGTTTCTTATCCCCTGGCTCGGTACGCTGGAGTATGACTCAGTCTACTCCCGTTTCGCTACCAATATGCACGGAGGGACCCGTAGATGCGTAACGCGAAGATCGTCTGTACGCTGGGCCCGGCCTCCGAGTCGGTCGAGTCGATCGCCGAACTCGCCCAGGCGGGGATGTCGGTCGCTCGGCTCAACGCGAGCCACGGGTCGCCGGAACACCGCCGGGAGATGATAGATCGCATCCGGGAGGTCGACGAGATCGTCGACCAGCCCGTCGCGGCGATGCTCGACATGCCCGGGCCGGAGGTCAGGACCGCGCCGCTCGAAACGCCGATACGGCTCGAGGAGGGGTCGACAGTCCGGTTCGTCGTCGGGGACGACGCGACCCCCGAGGAGGTCGGGCTATCGAAGTCCATCGCGGCGGCCGGCCCGGGCGACCGCGTGTTGCTGGACGACGGCCGGATCGAGACGACTGTCGACCGGGTCGAAGACGAGGTGGTCTACGCCACCGTCGAGAACGGCGGCGACCTCGAATCGCGCAAGGGCGTCAACGTCCCCGGCGTCGAGCTCGGCCTGCCGACCATCACCGAGAACGACGAGCAGGAACTGGACGTCGCCGCCGAGAAGGAACCGGACTTCGTGGCGGCGTCGTTCGTCCGCGACGGCGAGGCCATCTACGAGATAAACCAGGCGCTCGAGGAGCGCGGCGTCGACATCCCGGTCATCGCGAAGATCGAGCGAACCGGCGCCGTCGAGAACCTGGAGTCCATCATCGAGGCGGCCTACGGCGTGATGGTCGCCCGCGGGGACCTGGGCGTTGAGTGCCCGCTCGAGGACGTCCCCATCATCCAGAAGCGCATCATCCGGAAGTGCCGCCAGGCCGGCGTGCCGGTCATCACGGCCACGGAGATGCTCGACTCGATGATCCACTCCCGGCGGCCCACCCGCGCGGAGGCTTCGGACGTCGCCAACGCCGTCCTCGACGGCACCGACGCGGTGATGCTCTCGGGCGAGACGGCCATCGGCGACCACCCGACCCGCGTCGTCACGACGATGGACCGCATCGTCCGTGACGTCGAGTCCAGCGAGGAGTACGACGAGGCCCGCGAACAGTGGGTCCCCGGCGCGGGCGGCAACCGGACCGACGCCCTGGCCCGGTCGGGCCGGTACCTCGCGCGCGACGTCGGCGCCTCGGCGCTCGTGGCCGCCTCCGAGTCCGGGTACACCGCACTGAAAGCCTCGAAGTTCCGGCCGTCGATTCCCATCGTCGCCGCCACGCCGAGCACGCGAGTCAAACGGCGACTCGCACTCTCCTGGGGTATCACACCGGTCACGACGGACTATACGACCGAAGGGGCCGATGCCGTCATCCAGAGTGCAGTCCAGTCGGCACTCGATACGGAAGCGGCGACGGGCGGAGACACCGTGGTCGTCATCTCCGGGATGATGACCGAGCTCGAGGGGATGAACACGGCGAACATGCTCAAGGTCCACGTCGCCGCGGAGACGGCCGCCCGCGGTCGCTCGGTCGTCGAGGGCATCTCGACGGGGCCGACCCACCGCATCGACCCCTCGGGCGACATCGGAGAGATGCCGACCGGTGCCGTCCTCGTCGTCCCGGAGCACTTCGACGGCGAGTTCGTCGGCGAGATTAGTCGCATCGGGGGTATCATCGACGAACACGACGGGATGACGAGTTACGCCGCCATCGTCGCCCGCGAGCTGGGCGTGCCGATGGTCTCGGAGACGACCCTCCCGGACTCAGTGACCGACGGCACGACGGTCACGCTCGACGCCGAGCGGGGCGTCGTCTACCGGGAAGCGACCGACCGAGGCCGGGCCGGCGACCGCCCCCGGTAACGAATATGTGCAATTAAGTACTGCTGGGGCGACCACACAACCAACATGGCCGCATACGCAGGCGTCGACCTCGGTGCGACACATATCCGCGCCGTCATCGGCGACCAGTCCGGGACGATTCTCGGGTCACACAGGACGAACACGCCGCGTGGCCCCACCGGAATCGCCGTCACGGAGGCGGTCCTCGACGCGCTCAGGCAGGCAGCGGACGCCGCGGGAATCGAGCCGAGAGACGTCACCGCGGCCGGGATCGCCGCCATCGGACCGCTCGACCTCGCGGAGGGCATCATCGAGAACCCCGCGAACCTCCCCGACACCATCGACCGAATCCCGCTTACCGGCCCCGTCTCGAACCTCGTCGGGAGCGAACAGGTATTCCTGCACAACGACGCGAACGCCGGGGCCATCGGCGAACGCTTCTACTCCGATCGGAACCCCGACGACATGGTGTATCTCACCATCTCCTCGGGTATCGGCGCGGGCGTCGCCGTGGACGGCAACATCCTCAGCGGGTGGGACGGCAACGCCGGCGAGGTCGGCCACATGACCATCGACCCCCACGGGTTCATGACCTGCGGGTGTGGCCACGACGGCCACTGGGAGGCGTACTGCTCGGGCGACAACATCCCGAGATACGCCATCGCACTCCACCGCGAGGACCCCGTCGAGACGGCCCTGCCCATCGAGACCGAGGAGTTCTCGGCCGCGGATATCTTCGAGTTCGCGGGCGAGGACGACTTCGCCTCCCACGTCTTAGACCAGATCTGTCACTGGAACACCATCGGTATCGCGAACATGGTCCACTCCTACGCGCCCCTCGTCATCTACGTCGGCGGCGCCGTCGCGCTCAACAACCCGGACCAGGTGCTCGAACCGATTCGCAACCGACTCGACGACATGGTCATGGCGAACATCCCCGACATCCAGCTGACGTCGATGGGCGACGACGTCGTGGTCCGGGGCGCGCTGGCCTCGGCGCTGACCCGCGGGACCGGCGACCGCGACATGCTTCGATGAGCGGGGCGCTCAGACCCCGAGGTCGTAGAGGCGGCGGAACGCCGTCGGCGGGAACCGCGGTTCGACGCGACTGGGCGGCCGTCCCTGGCCGCTCCAGCCGTCGGCCTTCACGCGGTCGACGATGCCCGCTTCCGCCATCTCGTAGAGGAAGCGCTTGACCGTCCCCGGCGAGAGGTCGACCGCGTCGCGGTCGCTGATGGCCGTCGTCGTCCGCGTGACCGACGCCGTCGCGTCGTCGTCGAGGTCGATGAGTTCTCTGAGCACCGCCCGGCGGTTCGCCGGGAGCGCGAGGACCCGCCCCAGTTCGACGCAGGGCGACGGCATCTCGTCGATGGCCGCCGCTACGTCGCCCCCGGTGATGTGGTCCCGGCCGGCCGACTCGGCGGTGGCCGCCGCGACGAGGAGCACCGCCAGCGCGTGGTGGGCGTTCCCGTCGGCCCACCTGGCGATGCGACGGGCGACCGCGTGCTCGAGCGCCTGCTGGGTCAGGCCGTCCGAGGCCCGCGTCATCAACACGTCGACCAGCGTCTGCTGTCGGTACGGTTCGATAGCGATGGCGTGAGCGGTGTAGTCGGTAAGCCGGACCTCCGTCGGCGGGGACTGGCCGACGGCGAGCCAGCTCGTGTTACTCGGGAGGCCGGCAAACAGGTCGACGAGCGCCGTCGGGTCGGTGCCGTCCGGGTCGTCGACGTGGTCGACGGCGACGACGGCGCCGGTGGGGCGCCCGTCCAGCAGGTCCATGAGGCGAGACCTGAGCGTCTCGGTCCCGATGCCGTGTTCGGGAACGGCCTCCTCGGTGAGGCTGTCGAGGACGGCGTGGTAGAAGGCGAACTCGCTCCCGGTCGCCCGGGTGTCGACGTAGACGAAGGCGGGCGACGTCGCGGGTTCGGCCCGCGTGCTCGTGTAGATTATCGAGCGTCCGTCCGTAGGCAGGGCGTCGAGCTTCGCGAACAGGGCGGTGACGACGGCCGACTTGCCCGCCCCCATCGGCCCGTGGACGTACGCGTTCGGCGGGAGGGTGCCGTCGAAGACCGGATCGAGGTGGTCGAGCAACTTCTCGAAGACCGGGCCCCGGTCCGTGGGCTCCTCGGCGTGGAACACCGGCGACAGCGACTCGTAGTCGCGGACGAGACCCTGGTCGCTCTCACGCCGCTGTCGCCGTTGGATGCGGGATTCGAGGTCCATCGTTCGGAAGTGACGGCCCTGATATTTACCGGGGACCGGACCGTGACGGTAAACATTACAGTGACGGGCATAAAGATTACTCCGGGCGAGGACGTCGTCGCGTTCGAGACGCCCCGAGGACCCGGCCCGCGTCCGGGCCACGACGGGCCGGAACCTGGCGACGACGCTGCGCATCGACGGTGACGAGACCGGTGTACAGCGGCGCGAACCGACGAAACAGAGGCTATCGCCGGCTTCGTCACTCGGGGCCCGCGATCGGGAGTAACGAACCGGACCGGCTATCGCTCGTCCGCCCTGGGGCTCGTTCACGGTTTCGAACTGAAATTTACTGACGCCATCGGGTTCAACGGTAAAATAAAGTGCGTGGCATCCAAAGTCGCGGTAAGGTAGATGGCATCGACACCACACATCGCCGTCCTCGGAGGCGGTTCGACCGGTGCGGGAATCGCCAGGGACCTCGCGATGCGGGGGCTCGACGTGACGCTCCTCGAACAGGGGAACCTCACGCACGGGACGACCGGGCGGATGCACGGGTTGCTCCACAGCGGGGGACGCTACGCCGTCTCGGATCAGGCGAGTGCGACCGAGTGTATCGAGGAGAACCGCGTCCTCCGGGACATCGCCAGTCACTGCGTCGAGATGACCGGCGGCCTGTTCGTCAAACGGCCCGAGGACTCCGAGGAGTACTTCGAGGAGAAGCTGCAGGGCTGTGCGGAGTGTGGCATTCCGGCGGAAGCAGTCTCTCGTGAGGAGGCTCGCGCGATGGAGCCCCACCTGGCAAAGGACATCGACAAGGCCATCACGGTGCCCGACGGCGCGGTCGACCCCTTCCGTCTCGTGGTCGCCAACGCCGCGAGCGCACAGGAACACGGCGCTCGCATCGAGACCCACTCGACGGTCACGGACCTGCTCGTCGAGGGCGGCGAGATCGTCGGGGTCGAGGTCGAACACGCCTCGGGGCCGGGCAAACGCGTCCACGGGACCGAGGGCGGCACGGAGGAGATACACGCCGACTACGTCGTCAACGCCACCGGCGCCTGGGCGGGGCGAATCGGCGACATGGCGGGCCTGGACATCGAGGTCCGCCCGTCGAAGGGCGTCATGACCATCATGAACGTCCGGCAGGTCGACACGGTCATCAACCGCTGTAAGCCCAAGGGTGACGCCGACATCATCGTCCCCCACGAGACGACGGCCATCCTGGGGACCACCGACGAGGAGGTCGAGGACCCCGAGGATTACCCCGAGGAACAGTGGGAGGTCGATATGATGATCGACACGCTCTCTGAGCTGGTGCCGATGCTCGAGCAAGCCCGGACCATCCGCTCGTTCTGGGGCGTCCGGCCGCTGTACGAACCGCCGGACGTCGGCAGCACCGATCCGACGGATATCACGCGCGACTTCTTCCTGCTGGACCACGAGGACCGCGACGACGTGTCGGGGATGACCAGCATCGTCGGCGGGAAGTTCACCACCTACCGGATGATGGGCGAGAAGATATCGGACCACGTCTGCGGAAAGTTCGGTATCGACGCCGACTGTCGGACCGCGGCGGTGCCGCTCCCGGGCAGCGAGGACTTCTCGGTCCTGCGGGACTACATGGCCGAATTCGGCCTGCGCTCGCCCATCGGTCGCCGTAGCGTCGAGCGCCTCGGCTCGCGCGCCGACGAGGTTCTGAAGACCGACCGGCCGAACCCGACGGTCTGTGAGTGCGAGGGGGTGACCCGTGCGGAGGTCAAGGACGCCATCACGGGGTCCGGCTCGGACCTCAACGCCGTCCGCATCCGCACGCGGGCGACGATGGGGAACTGCCAGGGGGGTATCTGCAGTCACCGACTCGCGAACGAGCTCCACCAGGAGTACGACCAGAACGTCGTCCGCCAGGCCTGGGACGAACTCCTCCAGGAGCGCTGGAAGGGCCAGCGCCACGCGCTGTGGGGCCAGCAGCTCTCACAGGCGGCCCTGAACTACTCGCTGCACGCGACGACCCAGAACCGGGACCACGACCCCGCCGACGGCGACCCCGTCGACTTCGCCGCGTTCGACGACGGCGTCGCCCCCTCTGACGGGTCGGGCGCCACGGACGTCGCCGCCGACGGGGGGCGACATGGCGATTGAGTCGGACGTCCTCGTCGTCGGCGGCGGCCTGGCCGGGCTCACGAGCGCCATCACCGCCGCCCGCGAGGGCGCGGACGTGCGCCTGGTCTCCTACAAGCAGAGCACGCTCCGGCACGCCTCGGGACTGGTCGACCTGCTCGGGTACACGCCCGACGGCGAGGGGCCGCTGACCGATCCGTACGAGGCGATGGCAGCACTCCACGACGACCACCCCTACCGAACCGTGGGCGTCGAGACGGTCCGGGAGGCGATGGCACTGTTCGACGAGGTGACGGGCTACCAGGGCGGCCACACCGACACCAACGCCCTGCTCCCGACCCACGGCGGCACGGTGAAACCGACCGCGCGGTATCCTCCCGGGGCCGCCGCCGGCGTGGCGAGCGACGACCGCGACATGTTGCTGGTGGGCCTGGAGTCGATGACCGACTTCGACGCACCCCACGCCGCCGCCCACCTGGACGCCGCCGGCGTCCCGTTCGCCGTTCGGGGCGTCACCATCCAGTTCCCCGGCGACCTGCGCGCGGACGCGAAGGTGACCCGGTACGCCAAACAGCTGGACACGAACGCCGAGGTAGCCGTCCGCGGCCGGAACCGGCCCGTCCGCGACGCACTCGCCGAGCGCGTGAACCCGCTGCTAGAGGGCGAGGAACGGGTCGGCTTCCCGGCGGTGCTGGGCGACGACAGGGCCGACGCGGTCAGGGCGGCCCTGGCCGAGAAGATGGGCGTCGACGTCTTCGAGGTCCCCTCGGGCCCGCCGTCGCTGCCCGGCCTGCGCCTCGAGGACGCGCTGTTCGAGGCCCTGGACGAGTCGGGTGCGAGGTTCGAGACGGGCAACCCCGTCGTCGACTACGAGGGCGACGGGGCCATCGAGCGGGTCTTCGTCGAGAAGTACGGTACGAAGATCCCGATCTCGGCAGCCCAGTACGTGCTCGCCACGGGGGGCCTGGTCGGGAAGGGCATCGAGTCCGACCGCGAGGCGGTCCGCGAACCGGCCTTCGACTGCCACGTGCCCCACCCCGCGGACCGCTACGAATGGTTCGACGTCGACGTCTTCGGCGACCACGCGTTCGCGGCCTTCGGTGTCGTGACGGACGCGACGTTGCGGCCGCTGGACGGGTCCGGTGCCCCGGAGTTCGACAACCTCCGGGCCGCAGGGGGCGTCCTCGGCGGGTACGACTACGCGGCCGAGAAGTCCGGTGCCGGGGTATCGATCGCGACAGGCTACGCGGCGGGCCGGAACGCCGCACGGGAGGTACGATGAGCGACGCAGAAGAGAGCCCTACATTCGAGCCAGTTGCACCGAACACGGGAGACGAGTTCGAACCGGTCGACGTCTTCCCCGACAGCGACGACTTCGACCTGCGCCCCGGTGCGGACTCCTGTTACAAGTGCGCCGCCTGTGACACAAACTGCCCGGTGGCGGAGGTCGACGACGATTTCCCCGGCCCGAAGTTCCAGGGGCCGGAACAGTGGCGCCTGAAACAGACGGACGACGACTACACCGTCGACGACTCCATCATGTCGTGTTCGAACTGTATGCGCTGTGACGACGCCTGTCCGTCGGGCGTCCCGCTCAGCCAGATGCACAACACGGCACGGGGCGAGTACGTCAGCGAGCAGATGGACAAGCTCTCGGTCGAGTACGTCCGCAACCGCATCCTCGCGAACTACCGCACCTCGGCGTTCTTCGCGAGCAAGGTCCCGCGCCTCGCGAACGTCGCGATGAACTTCGGGCCGGCTCGCTGGCTGATGGAAAAGACGCTTGGGGTCACCAGCGAGCGGGACTTCCCCGAGTTCGCCCGGGAGACGTTCCGCGAGTGGTGGGCGGCCCGCGGCGGGGCCGACGCCTCCCGCAGTAACGCCCGCGAGAGCCGCCAGCGCCGCGGGGAACCCACCGACAGCGAGAAGAAAGTGGCGTACTTCCACGGCTGTTACTCCAACTACAACACCCCGGAGGTGGGGAAGGCGATGGTCAGGGTGTACGAGCACTTCGGCTACGAGGTCGTCGCGCCCGAACAGCGGTGTTCCGGGACGCCGATGTTCGCAAACGGGATGCTCGCCGACGCCCGCCGGCACGCGGCGGTCAACGTCTCCTCGATGTCGGACCTGGTCGAACAGGGCTACGACGCCGTCGCGTCCTGTACCTCCTGTTCGATGGCGCTGCGCCAGGAGTACCCCGAGCTGTTCGACATCGACGGCATCGAGGCGGTCGCGGCGAACACCTTCGAGGCCCTCGAGTACCTGCGCATCAACGAGGACCTGACGGGGGCGGTCCGGGAGGCGGAGGTCTCGGGCGACCTGGCCGAGGAGTTCGCCTACCACGCGCCGTGTCACGCCCGCAACCAGGGCCTGGACCGCCAGGCGGTCGAGCTGTTCCGTGACCTCGACGGGGCGGGCATCGAGGACGTCGGCGAGTCCTGCTCGGGCATCTCGGGCACCTACGGCTGGAAGGAGGAGAAGTACGAGAAGTCAATGGCGATCGGCGAAGAGATGTTCGAGCACATGGCCCACGCCCAGGGCGAGGTGGGCATGACCGAGTGCCCCACGTGTGCCATGCAGATGGAACACGGCTCCGGGTACGAGATCCGCCACCCGCTTGAACTGCTCGAGGCCGCCCTCGTCGAGTGAGACGGCCGCCGTCCCGGCACCGACGCCGGGCGGAGGACCGTCGGGGTCGCCCGCGTTCGTGACTCCCACCCCACCCTGCGAGCGATGTGGCGGCCGATCACCGGGCGGTGTCGACGCCGGTGAACTCGAAGCGGGCGCCGTCCTCGGGCCCCGTCGTAATCGCGAGGTCCCAGCCGTGGGCGTCGGCGATGCGCTCGACGATTGCCAGCCCGATACCGGTCCCGTTCTCGCTCGTCGAGTGGCCCGGTTCGAACACCGCCTGGCGCTCCTCGACCGGGATGCCCGGGCCGTCGTCGGCGACGTAGAAGCCGCCGTCGAGGGGACCGGCGGTGACGGTCACGTCCCGCCTGCCGTGTTCGACGGCGTTGCGGACGAGGTTCTCGAGCAGTTGTACCAGTCTGCTCCGGTCGGCTCGTATCGTTACGTCTCCCTGTAACGCGAGCGTCGCGTCGTCCGTGTCGACGTTCGTCCAGCACTCCTCGAAGACGTCGGCGAGAGAGACGGGTTCGACGTCGGCCAAATCGCGACCCTCCCGTGCCAGGGTCAGCAGGTCGTCGACGAGCGCCAGACTCCGCTGGACTGCCTCGCTGGCCCGGTCGACGTGTTCGTTGTCACACTCCTCGCGGGCCAGTTCGAGACTGCCCTCCGCGACGTGGAGTGGGTTCCGGAGGTCGTGGCTCACCATCCCGGTAAACGCGTCCAGGCGCTTGTTCTTGCGTTCGAGGGTCAGCGCACGCTCCGTGCGTTCGGTGACCTCCTCCTGGAACCCGACGAAGTTCGTCACCTCGCCGGTCCCGTCCGTGATGGGCGCGACGGTGACCCGGTTCCAGAACTCGGTGCCGTCCGCGCGGTAGTTTCGCAGCTCGACCGTGACCGGCCGCTCCGCGTCGATCGCCGCCCGCAGTTCGGCCACCGGTTCCGGGTCGGTCCTCTCGCCCTGAAGGATTCGGCAGTTGTGGCCGACTATCCCCGCCCGGTCGTAGCCGGTTATCTCCTCGAAGCGGTCGTTGACGTAGACCAGGGGGTTGTCGTCCTGTGAGGGGTCGGTGAGTGTGATGCCGACGGGGGCCTCGTCCATGGCGCGGTCTTTCAGGGCGAGTTCGGCCTCGCGGTCCCGCGTGTCGCTCACGTCCCGGACGGTACAGACCATGTCGCCCGTTTCGGTCCGTGAGACGACGTGGTCCTCCGGGAACGTCGACCCGTCGGCCCGGAGGCCAGTCGTCTCCCCGTGCCAGTACCCCTCCGAGGCGACCGCCGGGAGTATCTCCTCGTACGCGACGTCAGTTGCCCCGGCCGGGTAGACCAGCTCCCAGTGCTCGCCCACCATCGCCGCGGGGTCGTACCCGTAGAGGGCGGCGTAGGCCTCGTTGACGTAGACGAACCGGCCGTCCTCGTCGAGGATGCTGATGCCCTCCTGTGCGCTCTCGACGGCCGCGAGGTGACGTTTCCGGGCCACCTCTGCCTCCATGCGCTCGACGGCGTTGGATATCTTGTTGGCCAGCATCGCGTACTGTTCGGTCCCGCCGGACTTCTGGAGGTACTCCGTCACGCCGGCCGATATCGCCTCGCTCGCGACCGTTTCGCTCCCACGTCCGGTATACAGGATGAAAGGGAGGTCGGCGTGCTCGCTCCGGACCGTCTCGAGAAACGCCAGCCCGTTGTCCCCGGGCATGTCGTAATCGGAGACGACACAGTCGGGCACGCTGGTTTCGAGGTGGTCGAGCCCCTCGGCCGCGGAGGACGCCGATTCGACGACGAACCGGTCGTCCTCCTGCTGGAGGAACGTCGCGGTCAGTTCGGTGAACTCCGGGTCGTCGTCGACGTGGAGCACCCGAATCGTGCCGTCACTTGCCACGGTCACTCTTGCTTGTAGACGAGTGCCGGTACAAAGAGGTGTCGGCAGATGTCACTCGGAGTGGTCGTCCTGCTGGGGCAGCGGCCTCGAGCGGGCGGCGCGACGGGTTCTCCAGTGTCGCGGTCGGCAGACGTGGCGTCGTCACTCGAGCGGGTGAATCGCCGTGGTCGATGTCCCGCTCGCCGGCGGAGGCAGAGAGCGGCGCTTACGGAAGATTCGAGGCAAAAGCCTCGCCCTTTAGGGCGGGATGAAGCCGACAACTGAGGAACATTCCACGCACGTAGCCACGACTGGATATTCAACACCGGCCGCCCGACATTTATGAAAGTGAACAGACTATGCTTACATATGGCGAATCTGGTCGTCACTCGGACACTCAAAGCGAGTGTAACGAATCACTCGCAAGTCGCTGACGACCTCGATTCGCATGGCTTCGCCGCCAGCAAACTGTGGAATGTCGGGCGGTGGACGATCTCGCGTGTCTGGGACGCTATCGGCCACATTCCGGACGCCGACGAACTCTGTTCATACCTCAAGACTCACGACCGCTATGTGGATTTGCACTCACAATCCAGTCAACGAGTTCTTCAGGAACTCGGTGAAGCGTTCGTTTCGTGGTATGAACAAGACGACCCAGACGCGAATCCACCCGGCTACCGCAAACACGGCGACGACCACCCACGCTCGACAGTGACGTGGAAGAATCAGGGCTTCAAACTCGACACCAAGTACAACCGTGTCCGTCTCTCCAAAGGGGCGAATATGAAGGAGTCGCGGTATGCCGCAGACTACATCCTCTGTGAATACACGCTCCAGACAGACGATCAAACACTCGAAGCGGTTGAGAGCGTCCAGACGGTGCGTGCTGTCTGGACTGGTCAGCAGTGGGAACTCCACTTCGTCTGCAAACTGCGGATCGAGACGATCGGGACGCCCGGTGAGAAAACTGCAGGTATCGACCTCGGCATCTGCAACACTGCGGCCGTCTCTGTCGGTGACGAGACACTCCTGTATCCGGGCAACGCCCTGAAAGAAGACGCACACTACTTCCGTCGCGCGGAATACGAGACGGAAGGAACTGATGGCCCAAGCGATCACGCAGGGTGGGCGCGGCAGAAGAAATCCCGGCGACAGGACCACTTCCTACACGCCCTCTCAAAAGACATCGTAGAACAGTGTGCTACCCGTGACGTGGGGACGAAAGCGGTGGGCCACCCCTAGAATATCCGCGAGGATGAAGACTGGGGCAGACACGGGAACAAGCGGTTGCACGACTGGGCATTCGAGGCGTTGCTCGGCCACCTCGAGCACAAAGCCCAAGAGCACGGTATCGACGTCGAGCGTGTCGACGAAGCAGCGTTGAAAACGTCGAAAACGTGCTGTGCGTGTGGGACAGAAGCCGATTCGAATCGTGTCGAGCGCGGGTTGTACGTCTGTGAGAACTGCGAGTTAGTCGCCAATAGCGACCTGAACGCGGCGGAGAATATGCGAGCCACGGTAACTCCGAGTCCTGCAGAGGATAGGAGTAACGGCTGTTTGGCACAGCCCTCGGTACGCCTGTTCGACAAATCAACGGGGCGAGTAGCCCCACAAGAACAGGTTGTCCCGTAGACCAGAATATCCCAACGTGGGAATGCTCGCGCTTCAGCGCGGGGAGGATGTCAATCCTCGCCGCGGACGAAGGTGACCGGGCACGGCGCGTTCAGCATGACCTCCTGTGCGGTCGAACCGAAGACGGCCTTCCCGGTCGGGGATCGCTTGCGGCCGCCGACGACGACGAGGCCGGCGCCGGTATCCTCGGCGAGCGAGACGATCTGGTCGCCGTGGTTCCCGACGGCACCCCGGGCGGAGTGGACGATGCCGGCCTCCTCGAGCCGCTTGCTGAGATCGCGAACCGTGGTGTGTCGGTCGGCGACTTCGTCGGGGTCGGCCTCGCCGGTCGAGGCAAACTCGAGGCGGTCGACGACGTCCTCGTACTGGTCCTCGGTGAAGACGTGTGCGACGGTGACCTCCGCGCCGGTGGGACCGGCGATGTCGATGACGGTGCGAGCGAGTTCTTCGACGCGGTCCTTGTCGTTCGGGCCGACGGCGAGCAGTATCCGTTCCAGTGCCATATGCCACCTGCACCCGGCTGAACAGTAAATGCTTCGATAAATACTACGTCTGTAGTAATCCGTCCGCTCTCCACCGACGGAAAGTGCCTGGGCCGGTTATCCCGTGTTTTTCATGCCGGCGGCGATGCCCTGGACGGTCAGCCGGAGGGTGCGCTGCTCGGTTTCGGTGAGGTGTGACTGGGCCAGCAGGCGGACCTGCAGGAGGTTCAGCGGGTCGACGTACGGGTTGCGCCGATCGAGATTCTCCTCGAGCCAGTCACGGTCGAGCAGCCCTTCGCGGTCGGTTATCTCCGTGACGAGGTCGACAGTCCGTTCGTACTCGTCCTCGATGCGCGGGAAGATGCGGTCGCGGAGGTCCCCGTCGGCGAGGTCAGCGTACTCCCGGGCGATCTCCATGTCGGTCCGGGCCAGCGCGAGCGAGGCGTTGTCTATCTTCGTCCGGAAGAACGGCCACTCCCGGTACATCTCCTGCAGGGATTCGATGTCCCCACCGTCCTCCAGGTAGGCCTCCAGTCCGGTGGCGATGGAGTACCACCCGGGGATGATACAGCGGGCCTGGGTCCAGGAGAACACCCACGGGATGGCGCGCAGGTCGTCGACGCTGCGGTCCTCGCTGCGGGAGGCCGGCCGCGACCCCATGTTGAGGTTCTCGATGACCCTGATGGGCGTGGCCTGCTCGAAGTACTCGACGAAGCCGTCGGTCTCGAGCAGGTCCTGGTACTCGTCGCGGGCGGCGTCTGCCGCCGTCTTCATCGCCTCGGACCACTCCTCGGGGATGTCCTCGACCGGTTCCTCTAAGGCGTTGTAGCGGGCCCGGACCTGGGCGTTGAGCATCTGTTCGAGGTTGCGCTCGGCGATGTCCTCGTTGGCGTACTTCTCGGAGATGGCCTCGCCCTGCTCGGTGAACTTGATCTGGCCGGTGACCGTCTCGTTTGGCAGTGCCAGCATCGCGTCGTTCATCGGGCCGCCCCCGCGGGAGATAGAGCCGCCACGGCCGTGGAACAGGCGCATCTCGACGTCGAAGTCGCTCGTGATGTTGGCCAGGCGCTTCTGGTTGTTGTACAGCGACCAGTTGGCCGCGAGGAACCCGTTTTCCTTGTTGGAGTCCGAGTACCCCAGCATTATCTCCTGGATGTTGTTTCGAGCCTCCAGGGCCATCTCGTAGGCCTCGTTCTCGAACAGGGTCCCCATGATGCGCCGGGCGCCCGAGAGGGCGTACTCGGACTCCAGCAGCGGGACGATGTCCAGCCCGCAGTAGCCCGGCAGGTCGACGATGCCGACCTGGTCGCCCAGGAACAGGACCTCCAGGGCGTGGCTGGGCTCCTCACACCAGCTGATGGCGTAGGTGTCGATGGCGTCGACGCCGAACTCCTTTTGCCACTCGGCGGTCTCGCGGAACCGCCGCATGACGCGCTCGGAGTCCTCCGAGAGGCCGTCGGTCTCCGTCATGTCGATGACCGAGTCCTCCTGGAGGATGGCCTCGGTGAGGAACTCGACGCGTTCGTCCTCGTCCATCCCGTCGTAGTCGATGCCGTGGCGGTCGACGGCCTCGGCGATGGCGTTGGTGTGCATCGCGCGGTGGTCGCGCAGGTCGAGGCTGGCCAGCGAGAAGCCGAAGGTGTCGACCTTCCGGACCAGCGGGTCGACCTGCGACTCGGCGATGACCTGGGCCTCGTTCTCGCGCAGGCTCTCGGCGATGGCACGCAGGTCCGTCAGCAGCTCCTGTGGGCCATCGTAGCCGCCCTGTCGGACGTCGCCGACGCGCAGGACCGACTCGCGCATCAGCTTGAGCTTTTGCCGGTAGGGCTCGTCGGGGTACCGCTCCTCGGCCTCGCTGGCGACGCCGGGGAGACGCGCCTTGTGGTCCTCGAGGCGTTCGTCGAAGCGCTCGTCGGTGTCGATGTTGTCCGCGTCCTGGCTCAGCACGCCGGAGAGTTCCTTGAGCTTGTCACGGTACAGCGGGAGGATGGTGTCGCGCTGGCGTTCCAGCGTCTCCTCGGTGACCTCGGGGGTGACGAAGGGGTTCCCGTCCCGGTCGGACCCGGCCCAGGACCGGAACTCGTAGAGCTTCGAGACGTCGACGTCATCGTCGTACTCCTCGTCGATGGCGTATTCGAGTTCGTCGTAGACGCGGTCGATGACGTCGAAGAGGACGTTCTCCAAGTACCACTGGACGTTCAGGGCCTCGTCGGTGACCTCGGGGCGGCGGTCACGGACCTGTGGGGTCTGCCAGAGGCTGGTCACCTCGGCCTCCAGGTCGCGCTCGACGAGGGCCTCCTCGCGGTCGGTCAGGCGGACCTCGTCTAAGGTCTCCAGGTCGCGAGCGACGGCGCGAAGCTTGGCCTTCACCGTCTTCCGGCGGGCCTCGGTCGGGTGGGCGGTGAACGTCGGCTGGATGAGCACGTCCTCGAGCACGTCCTCGAGGGTCTCGGCGTCGGCGCCCCGTTCCGAGAGCAGCTGCACGGCTTCGGCCACGCTGTCTTCCAGGACCCCCTCCTGACTCTCCTCGCGAATCTGTCGCACGCGGTGGCGCTCCTCGGCGAGGTTGATGAGCTCGAAGTACGTCGTGAAGGCCCGCGAGACGATGTCCTGCTCGGCGGGCGAGAGGCGGTCGAGCGTGCGGCCCACGTCTTTGCGCGTCTCCGCGTCGCCGCGTCGATATTCGATAGACGACGTCCGGATCTGCTCTACGGTCTCGAAGGCTTCGGTCGACGACTGGGCCTCGAGGACGTCGCCGAGGAGCTCCCCCAGCTCCCGCACGTCCTGTTTGATATCTCTGGCGTGCAAAGTCATACCATTGCGTCCCAATCCGAGGCGTAAAACTGTATTGAAATGGGGTGGGGTGGGCGTTCGATAATGACAAACCCCGCGCCGGATCGACGGGCGACGGGCCTGCGCCGTCGGGGTGGCCGACGGGCGACGCGAGTGTCCCCAGAGGCGTCCCGGTCACGGGGCACCGGCCCGAAGGTTTTACCTCCGGGACCCGACCATCCGGGCAACTGAGCAGCCACCACGCATGGAGTACGCTACCAACGACGGCGTCCGCCTCGCCTACGAGCGGCGCGGCCCGACGGACGCACCGACCGTCGCGTTCGTCGAGGGCATCGGCTACGGCCGGTGGATGTGGCGCTGGCAGCGGCAGGCCCTGGACGAGGAGTACGACACCATCGTCTGGGACAACCGCGGGACGGGAGACTCCGACACGCCGGAGGGACCCTACACGATGTCGCAGTTCGCGGGCGACCTGGAGGCGGTCTTCGAGGACGCCGGCGTCGCGTCGGCCCACGTCGTCGGGGCGAGCATGGGCGGGATGGTCGCCCAGCAGTACGCGCTGGAGTACGACCGCGTCCGTTCGCTGACGCTGCTGTGTACGTCGCCGGGCGGCCCCGACGCGGTGCCGACTCCCGAGGCGACCAGAGCCCGGATGTTCGAGGTGCCCGAACACTACGACGCACGCGAGTCGCGTCGGTACAAGATGGCCGCAGCCATGCGCGAGTCGTTCATGGCCGACAACGAGGACCTCGTCGAGCGCATCGTCGACTGGCGCATCGAGTCGGACGCCGGCGAGCAGGCGCTTGCCTGGCAGAACGCCGCCGTCCAGGGCTTCGACGCCCACGACCGCCTCGAGGCGGTCACCGTCCCGGTACTGGTCATGCACGGCACGGCCGACCGTGTCGTCCCGGTCGAGAACGGCGAGTCGCTGGCCGAAGGCCTGCCGGACGCGGAGTTCGTCCGGTTCGAGGGCGCGCCGCACCTCTTTTTCGTCGAGGAGGCCGACCGCGTGAACGAACGCCTCCGGGAGTTCCTCGCCGATGGCTGAGTTCGGTCTCCCGCAGGCGTGGGTCGGCGCCTGGAGCGAGAAGCGCGCCGCACTCACGCCCGACCGGACCGGTCTCGTCGACGCGACGACCGGCGAGCGGTTCACCTACGCCGAACTCGACCGGCGCGCGAACCGGACGGCACGACTGCTCCGTGACCGCGGCGTCGTCGAGGGTGACGCCGTCGCCGTCGTCTCGCGGAACCGACCGGCACTGGTCGACCTGTTCTTCGCGACTGGCAAGACCGGGTGCGTGCTGGCGCCGCTCTCACACCGCCTGGCACCGCCGGAACTGGGGACCCTGCTGGCGCGCGTCGACCCCGACCTCCTCGTCGTCGAGACGCCGTTCCGCGACCCGACGAGCGAGGCGCTCGAGAGAACAGACGTCGAGTGTCCCGTGGTGACGGTCGGCCACCGCGAGGCGGCCACGTCGACCGACGGGCCGTTCTCGGACGCAGAGGCCTACGCCGACACGCTCCCCCCGAACGACGATCCGGTCGAGACGGCGACGGTCGCGCCGTCGGACCCCCACCTCCTGTTGCACACCGGCGGGTCGACGGGCACGCCCAAGGAGACGGTCCTCACCCACCGCGGCATCGTCTGGAACTCGGTCAACACCATCACCGCCTGGGGCCTGCGCGACGACGACGTGTCGCCGATGGTGTTCCCGATGTTCCACACCGGCGGGTGGAACGTCGTCACCGTCCCCATCTGGCACATGGGAGGGACCGTCGTCGTCGCCCGGGAGTTCGACCCGGGGCGGGTCCTCCGGGTCCTCGAAGCGGAGGACGGGTCGGTGCTCGTGGCCGTCCCTGCCGTCCTGCGGGCGATGACCGAGCACGCGGCCTGGTCGGACACCGGCCTCTCGACGCTGCGGGTCGTCAAGTCCGGTGGAGGACCGTGCCGACAGGCCGTCATGGACGCCTGGTGGGACCGCGGCGTCGACCTCTCGCAGGGATACGGCCTCACCGAGTGTGGACCGAACAACTTCGCGATGCCGGACGGGTGGCCCCCGGAGAAGGCCGACAGCGTGGGGCGACCGGCCATACACGTCGACGCGCGCGTCGTCGACGACGGCACACCCGTCGACCGCGGTGAGGTCGGCGAACTGGAGCTGCGGTCGCCCCACGCCGCCGCCGGCTATCTGGACGCCCCCGAGGAGACGGCGGCGACGTTCGGGGTCGACGGGTGGGTCGCCACGGGTGACCTCGCCCGCGTCGACGACGACGGCTACTACCACATCGAGGGGCGCAAGAAACACATGTTCGTCAGCGGCGGCGAAAACGTCTATCCGTCGGCGGTCGAGGACGTTATCGCCGACCACCCGGACGTCGACGAGGTAGTCGTCGTCGCGGTGTCCGACGACCGGTGGGGCCAGGTCGGGCGCGCCGTCGTCGAGGGCGACCCGGACCTGACCGTCGAGGAACTCGGGGACTTCCTCGATGGCCGTCTCGCCCGGTTCAAACACCCGCGCTCGCTGGCGTTCGTCGAGACGATGCCGACGTCCGGCCCCTCGAAGATAGACCGGGACGCCGTCGTCGAGCGGTTCGGCGAGTGACGACCGGAGAGCCTAGACATCTAGGTTGTTTTCTTATTGGTCACTGCAACCTCGATAGGGTACATGCGGGGCCCCGGCGACTCCGGAGAGACATCCCGCAGGACTGAATCATGGTCAACGGCGACAATACAAACGGCACCCAACGACTGAGACTCACGGAGACCGAGCGCCACGAACTGCTCGCCGACGAACTGCGGCGCGAGACGATTTCGGTACTTGGCCGGGCAGCGCCACCACTGACACTACAGGACCTCGCACACACCATCTGGGTGACGGCAGACGGACAGATGCAGCGCCAGGGCCCCGAGAACCTGAAGATCGCCCTCCACCACAACCACCTCCCCAAACTGGCAGACTACGGGGTCGTCACCTACGACGCCGCCGAGAAGACCGTCGTCGAGACCCAGGTCGGCGACGCCTTCGACCTCTAGGGAGCCACGGGATTCTTACCCGGGGCTGTCGAACACCTTCGAATGACGTTCGACCGTTCGAGCGGCGTCTTCCTCCATCTCACGGCACTGCCTGGTCCGGACGGCGTCGGGACGCTGGGCGCTCCGGCCCACGACTTCGTCGACGCGCTCGCGGCCGCCGACCAGTCGCTCTGGCAGTTCTGCCCGCTCGGCCCGACCGCCGGCGGGTTCGGCAACTCGCCGTACCAGACCTACTCGGCGTTCGCCGGCAACCCGCTGCTGGTCGACCTCGAGGCGCTCCGGGCGGCCGGCTGGCTGACCGACGCCGACCTCGCGGAGCGTCCCGACTTCGACGAGCACTGGGTGGAGTACGACCGGGTGAACGCGTTCAAGACTGACCGCCTGCGACGGGCGTTCGAGCGGTTCCGGACGACGGCGACGGACGAAGACCGGGCAGCCCTCGAGGCGTTCGCGGCGGACAACGCGGCCTGGCTCGACGACTACGCACTCTTCCGGGCGATAAAGACGGTGTTCGACGACGAGGGCTGGCGGAGCTGGCCGAAGGGGGTCAGGGAGCGTGACCCCGAGGAACTGTCCCGGTACCGTGCCGACCCCGCCGAGGAGATCCGGTTCCGCAAGTTCTGTCAGTTCTGCTTCGACCGCCAGTGGCAGTCGCTCCACGAACGCGCCAGCGAGCGGGGCGTCACCCTCGTGGGCGATATGCCGATCTACATGGGTCTCGACAGCGCCGACGTCTGGGCGAATCCGGACCTGTTCGACCTGGACGAGGCCAACGAACCGGCCGCGGTCGCGGGGATGCCGACGAACCCCGACGGCCACGGCGAGGGCCAGCGGTGGGGGAACCCGCTGTACGACTGGGACGCGATGCGGGCCGACGGCTACGCCTGGTGGATTCGTCGGTTCGAGTCGCTGCTGGACCGGGTCGACGTCGTCCGCGTCGACCACTTCAAGGGGTACGAACAGTACTGGGCCATCCCGGCCGACGCCACGAGTCCGGCCGACGGCGAGTGGCGCGACGGACCGGGGGAGGCCCTGTTCGAGGCCGTCGAGTCCGCGCTGGGTGACCTCCCGCTCGTGGTCGAGGACCTCGGCGGGGTGACGGAAGCGCTGCGCGCGTTCCGGAAGCGCCTGGGGCTGCCAGGCACGAAAGTCGCCGTCTACGCCGACTGGTGTGCCGAGGACCACGAGTACCTGCCCCACCGCTACCCGGAGGACGCCGTCGCCTACACCTCGACCCACGACACGACCACCGTGGTGGGGTGGTACGAGGACGTCGCCTCCGACCGCCAGCGTGGCTGCCTCCAGTTTGCTCTCGACACCGACGGGACGGCGATACACTGGGACGTCATCGAGGCCGTCTGGGCCTCGGAGTCGGTGTTCGCCGTCGCGCCGATGCAGGACCTCCTGGGGCTGGGCGGCGAGACGCGTTTCAACACCCCGGGGACGGCCGAGGGCAACTGGACGTGGCGGGTTACCGGCGAGGCCCTGGACGACACCGACGTGCAGGGTCGCCTCGCCGAGCTGACAGAGTGCCACGGTCGGGCCTGACTGACGCGGCCGCTACGACCGTGGGCGCCACCGGGAACGTCCGACTCGAGGCTCCGTCCGGCGGCCCAGAGGTCCGATGGCAACCGCAGTTCGTCGTCGATGCGATCTATCTGTGCGTCGTCGAGCGGGTCGTCACCTTCGCCGATGGCCGCCCACCCGAGACGCGACATGCTCCTGTCGGTGGTTCCCATGTCGGAGTCGACGAACGCCTGGCCGCCTTTTGATCCCGAGACCGGTCCGACTGGCTCGACGTGAGCGCCGACCACGTTCGTCCCGACGTCTACCTCCGAGGGTGTGTTACACGCCGTTGCATCGGGGGCTGCACCCACCGATAATCGTATTGTACTGACCTCGTATCGGCGCGGTAGAGTGGACGGGAGCGACCAAAGGGGCGTCGCTCTGAGTACACTGACCGCTGTGCCGGTAACAGAATCTGTCCACTCGCCACGCGTGCCTTACTCGTTCGCGTACTCGGTCCGGAACCCGCGGAACTCGGTGCGGTGGGCCTCCTCGTCGGCAAGCAGGGTGACGGCGAGGTCCTCCGTGACCGGGTCGTCGGCGTCCTCGGCGGCGTCGATGAGGTCGTGGTACGTCGCGATTGCGTCCTCCTCGGCGTCGAGGACACCCTCGATGACCGAAAGCACGTCCGTGGATTGCTCCGGTGGCTGGAGTGACTCCTGTCGGGCGACGAACTCCATCGACCCCGGCGGCTGGGCCTCGAGCTGCTTGAGCCGCTGGCCGAGCTGTTCGGCGTGGGCCAGTTCCTCCTGGACGTCCGCCTTGAGGCTCTCTTTGATCTCCTCGGCTCGGACGCCGTCGAGGACGATGGCGTTCGTCTGGTAGTTCATCACGGTCTCGATCTCGTCGGAGTAGGCCTTGCGAAGCAGTTCGACGACTCGGGTGTCTGCCATACCGGAACTTTCGCTCTCGGGAACATAAATGGGGCGGTCGTGACAGTCGGCCGTCGAGACCTGGTAGCGTCGGCGACGCGGTGGCCGTCAGTCCAGCGAGCGGACGAACAACGCGGCCTGGCTGTCTGCCAGTTCCACCGGGTCGCCGGCGTCGGCGACGTCGAGGTCCGGGGACGACAGCGCGACCTCCCAGCCCGCGTCGTCGACGTCGACCAGGTCCGTCGGAACGACGTCCTCGGCGACGCCCTCCATCGTCGCGACGAAGAGGATCTCCTCGCTCTCGTCGGGCGCGCGACGGAAGCCGTAGTACAGCACCGTCCCGTCGGTCGGGTAGACGTAGTCGAGTTCATCGTCGCCCGTGAGGTCGGTGGTCACCCACTCGTGGTCGTGGCGGAACTCGCGCACGGCGAGGTCGAAGGCGGTCCGTTCGTCGTCCTGCTGGGCGTGCCAGTGGGCGAGGTTGAAGAACTCGCCCATGTCCCGCATCCAGTCGCGGCCCAGCTGCTCGAGTTCGTCGACGGTGAACTCGTCGCCGACGGGCGTGCCCGCGGCGTTCAGCAGGGCGACCATCTCGGCCTTGTCGTAGTCGGTCATGCTGACCACGTCGGCCAGCAGGCCGAGGAACTCGCGCAACTCCTCGCGGGACTCGAAGCCCCACGCTTTCAGCCGATGGAAGTGCTCGTCGTCCGCGAAGTCCTGCGGGCGGACCTGCCACTCGGGGAAGTTCTCCTCCTCGGAGAGCACCTTGAGGTTCCAGACGGCGTCCGTATCACGGACGAAGCCCCACGGCGCGCGCATGTTCGCGTGCGTGAAGTCCATCGGACACCCGGGCATGAAGCCGTGGAACAGCATCGAGGAGGCGGGGTTGTTGTACGCCTTCCGGAGCTGTTCGTTGCGGGTGTCCCCCAGGTAACGGTTGATCTGGGGCTGACTGAACGGCGGGTCGGGTTCGAGCTGGGTCCCCCGGCGGATGGTGTCGTGGTTGGCGACGCCCGAGATCCAGTTCTCGCCCATGTCGGCGACCTCCCGCACGCGCCACCACTTCGTCGCCCAGAACGTCTGGAGTGCGGGCGTGTTGTGGGCGAAGGTGACCGGTCCCCACTGGTAGGCGTGGGGGTGTTGCTCGATGAGCGTCCGGTAGGTCGAGGCCAGTTCCCAGTCCGACCGGGGCCACGGCCGGCCGTCCTCGTAGATCATCCAGGGCCGGTACTCGACGCCGGCGACCTTCTGGGTCACCCGGTCCATCTCGGCGAGGTACTCGTCGTCGTGCCACTCCTCCTCGGCCGCGGGGTCCCAGTTGGTGAAGTCCTGGGCACCGTCGACGCGGATGCCGTCCGCACCGAAATCCATCTTCCGCCGCTGGAGTTCGAGCAGCCCGGCACGGACGACCGGCTGTGTGTAGTCCAGTTCCTGGCCGTACATACCGGGCCCGGCGAACCACTCCTCGTTGAGCAGGGGGAGCGCGCCGTTGTCGGCGTGGCCCAGCGCGATGTCGAAGACGACCTTGATTGGGTCTGGCAGGGTGTGCAGCGTCGCGATGAGGTCGACCAGTTCGTCGGGGCGGCGGCTCTCCAGAATCGCCGGGTTGACCGTGCCGAACCCGGAGATGACGATGTCGTACCCCCAGTTGAGCATGTCCGGTCGCCGGACGTCGACGCGCAGCTTGTCCCCCCGCGAACCGCTGGGCAGCCAGTAGCCCAGCTCGTCCTCGTTCTGCGTGATGGGCGCGACGGGCATCAGCTGGACGGCGTCGTAGCCGACGAAGTTCCGCTCCGCGGGGGTCAGGTCGGCGTCGTCGTCGGCCAGTTTCTCGCCGATGGCGTCGAACTGCCGTTTCAGTCCGGCGAGCGTCCCGGATTCGGTGGCCGTCCCGGGGTGACTCTCCAGCATGCTCGTGGCCGGTTCGAACCGCGGGAGGCCGTCGTCCTCGGACGAGTGGGGCTCGACGCCGTCCTCCGCGAGGTTCTGGAAGTACTCGCGGTCGGCGCGCTCCTCGTCCAGGCGGTCCATGTCGTACAGCTCGGGCGGCCCGTAGGCCCCGAAGGGCACCGAGTCTGCGAAGGGGTCCGTGATCGACTCGCGTTCGCCGTCGACCTCGTAGCCGAGCCGATAGAGCGTCCCGAGTTGCTCGCGTGTCCCCGGTCGAGGTCCCTCGACGGCCGCCCACGTGAACTCGCCCTCGCGGCGGGTCTCGACGAACTGCCGGTCGAACGTGACCGTCTGCTCGTCGGCAGTCAGGTCGACGTCGTCCTCGGCAGTGAGGAGTTCGAGCCGGACCTCGTCGGCCGGTACCTCGTCGACGAGTTGCGGGGTCCAGAACCCGAACTCGGCGTGGCCGTCTCTCCAGTGGGCTCCGAGCCGGGTCGTTACCTCCTTGGCCGCCTCGAAGCGGTCGTCGTGGGCGTCGAGCACCTCGCGCTGCCGGTCGGCGAGGGCAGCCGTCTCGGCGTCGAGGAGCGTGCAGTCGGCACTCGTCATGGCTCACTCGGACCCGGCGTAGAGGACGGCCACGTTCTCGACGCGAGCGTCGCCGTCGGCGGCCGAGACGTCCTCGTCGTGGACCTCGTCGAACGCCTCGACGTCCTCCTCGGGGAAGGAGACGGTGGCCTCGCTGTCGCCGAAGTTCAGGGCGACGACGTAGCGGTTCCCATCGTCGTCCTCGCGGGCGAACGCGGTGACCTTGTCGTCGTCACACTGGTAGGCGATCTCCTCGTAGTCGCCCGCGTACTGGAGGGCGGGGATGGTGTTGCGCGTGTACGTGAGGTCCTGGTAGTACTCGCGGAGGTCCTCCTGGGCGTGCTCCCAGTAGATCTCCCCGCGACGGTTGCGCTCGCCGATCTCCTGGCCGGCGTACAGCATCGGGACGCCGGGCAGCGTGAACTGCGCGGCGGCGGCCGCCTCCAGGGCTTCGCGACCGCACTCCTCGACGTAGCGCGTCTCGTCGTGGTTCTCGATGTAGAGCATGAAGCCGGCGTGGTCCGGGAAGCCCGTGACCGCCCGCTGTTCCAGGGCGTCCAGCACGTCGTCGGCGTCGGCCTCGCCCCGGCCGATCTGACGCAGGGTGAAGTACAGGGTCGTGTCGAAGTGGATGTCGAACGCGAGGTTGTGGAAGTCCGCGATGTACGGGATGGTCTCGTCCAGCAAGACGAAGTCCGGGTAGTCCGCCTTGACGCGCTCCCTGATCTCCTGCCAGAACGGCGTCGGGACCGCCCAGGCCATGTCACAGCGGAACCCGTCGACGTACTCGGCCCACTTGTCGACGGCGTCCAGCAGGTGCCGACGCACTTCGAGGTTCGTGTAGTCGAAGTTCGCGATGTACTCCCAGTCGAAGTACGTCCCGGGCGAACCGTCCGCTTCCCACTCGTACCAGTCGCGGTACTCGGGGTCGCCGGCCTGGGCCTTCTGGAAGTACGGGTGCTCGCGCGCGGAGTGGTTGAGCACGAGGTCGAACAGGACCTTCATCCCGCGGTCGTGGGCCGCGTCGACGAGATCGGCGAACTCTGCCTCGGTTCCGAGGTCGTCGGCGACCGAATAGAAGTCCGTGATGTTGTAGCCGTGGTCGAAGCCGTCGTGCTGGAGGACGGGCGTGAGCCACAGGGTGTCGACGCCGTTGTCCTGGATCTCCCCGAGGTTGTCCTGGATGACCTCGAAGACGGACTGGTCCTCGTCGCCCTCCTTGTAGCCGCGGACGTACACCTCGTAGAGGCTCATCTCCGTGCCCCACTCGGGCGGGTCGTTCAGCAGTTCGACCTCGCCGTCGGGGTGGACGCGGACGGCGTCCGGGACGCTGTACTGCTCGCCGACGGCGACGGCGTGGACGCGGAACGACTCCTCGACGTTCTCGAGTGGTGCGCGGGCCTCGCGGTCGCTCGTCTCGAAGCCAGCGGGTTCGGGGTCCCGGTCGTCGACGACGAACTCGACGTCGAGCGTCTCGTCTGTGGCCTCGCTGTTGGGCGAGGTCTTGACCGTCGCCTCCACGACGACGTCGTCGCCGCGGACGCCGCCGGAAAGCTGGATGCGGGGTCGGCCGCGCTGGTCGTCGCTGTCCGTGCCCAGTCCGGAGCCGCGGGCGCTCCCGCTTACCCCGCCTGACCACTGCCCGCTGAGTCCACTCTGCCCGCTGACGCCACTGACGCCACTGATGCCGCTCTGACCACTCGCGAGTCCGCCCACGGAGGTCTCCGCGGGGAACACGCGAACGGTGAGTTCGTGGTCGCCGGTCGGTCCGGAGAGTACGACCGTGTAGGTCCCGGCGGCGTCCGGCGTGAACGAGAGGACGGGGTCGTCACCGAGTGTGACGTCCGACGCGGCCGGTGCGTCGTGAATCTGCCATCGGTACGTCGCGTCGGGGTTCGGGTCCCTCGGCGCGAGTTCTATCGTCTCGCCGACTGCCGCGAATCGGGGCTGCCCTGGATGCTTCATATCTATGAACCCTCTTCACGACCTAAAGTTTCTTACTCATTGAGGTCGGGTGTGCGTATTAATTTGCAATATTAATCAACTTCTTTACGCCCGCTACCGGACAGATTCACGCATCTGCGCACAGTTAATCGCACCAGAGACACTCGTTTGTGTCCGTTCTCGTTGCCCGAACCGCCAATGTTATACTCTGTCTGCCACGTTGGCCGACTAATGCGCCTGCGAACCGCCCTCAACGAATACAAGGGCCGCCTCGACGAGCCGTTCCCCGGCGAAGCACCGACGACTACCGGTGCGTTCTCCGGGTTCGGCGACCGCCTCATCTACGTCGACAGGGACGGCTCGTTTCGAGACTACTCTGCAGAACTGTCCGGCCTCCACGGTGTCGACCGGTCCCGCTTCGGTATCGACACCGGCGACGCTATCCAGTGGTTCGACGACATCGACCCCATCCGCCAGCACTACTACCGCGAGACGCCCCTCGTCGAGACGGAGTACGACGCCGGCGCCTTCAGCGTCCACCAGTACGACCTGACGCTGGGGCGGGCCCACCTCACCCACGTCGAACTGCGCGGCGAGGTCCCGGCGGACGCGAAACTGGTCGCCTTCCTCACGCTCGCCCCGGAGGGGAGAGAGACACAGGTCAGCCGCCTCGTCCACGAGTCGGCCGGCTACGAGGACGAACGCGTCGTCGAGGTCTACCACCGGCGCGAACACGACTACGTCGCGGCGTCGACGCAGGTCGAGATGGCCGTCGGCAACCGCGTCGAGACCATGGCCGAGCTGCTCGACGACGCTCCCATCCAGTACCCGCGCGAGCGCCACGTCGGCAAGATGGAGCGCGGGTCGCTGACCGGCGACATCGTCGTCGCGGCCGAGCTGGAGAAGGTCGGCCGCGCGGCCCGGACGACGCTCGTCACCCAGCTGTCCGACCACGAGGAGACGACCCGCGAGCAGGCACTCAGCGACGTCACGCACGCGGCGCGGGCCCACGCCTCCGTCGACGACATCCGCGACGCCGCGCTCGACCGGGCGATAACCGCCATCCCCGAGGAGACGCCCCACAGCGACGAGGTGACCGCCGACCTGCGCGCGCTGTCGCTGCTGACGGCCCCGACGGGGGCCCGACTGGCAGCCCCCGAGTTCGACCCCTTTTTCGAGCATTCGGGCGGGTACGGCTACACCTGGTTCCGGGACGACAGCGAGATATCGGCCGCGCTGCTCGAGGTGTCAGAGCGAATGGGCGTCGAACTCGACATCCAGTTGCTCGACAGCGCCCGCCTGTACTGCCGGACCCAGCGGGACGACGGTACCTGGCCACACCGGGTCTGGGCGGTCGACGAGCGACTCGCGCCCGGGTGGGCCAACGAGCGCATCGAGGGCGTGGGCAACGGCTACCAGGCCGACCAGACGGCCTCGGTGACCGCCTATCTCGCGACAGTCCTGAGCGAACGCGAAGACCTGCTCACCGCGGAGGACCGCGCGCGGATCGTCGAGACGATTCAGGACGCCGTCCGGGGCCTGGACGACAGCCTCGGTGACGACGGCCTGCCCCTGCCCTGTCAGAACGCCTGGGAGGACATGATCGGACGGTTCACCCACACCACGGCGAAGTTCCTGCAGGCGTACGCGACGGTGGCGAACGCGCCGCTCGAGGGCGAACTCAGAGAGCACGCGGCGACGCAGGCCGACCGCATCTACGAGGCGCTTGACACCCTCTGGAGCGAGGAGCAGGAACACTACGGGCTCCGGATACGCGACGGGAGCCTCGACGACCGGGCCGACTCGGCGGCCCTCGAGCTGGCAAGCGGCGTGCGGGCCTACGCGAAGATAGCACAGGTCGACGACGAGACGCTGGTTCGTCTCGAAAAACACGTCGAGAACGTCGTCACGAAACTGTACCGCGACACCGGCAACGGCGTCGCGGGGCTCATCCGCTACGAGGGCGACCCCTGGCGGCGACACGAGCAGGCCCAGGAGAAGCTCTGGTCGGTGTCGACGGCGCTCGGGACGATGGCCGCCGCGGAACTGGGCATCCTCGCCGACGGCATGGGGTACGACGCCGCCGAACTGCTCGACCTGGCCGGCGACCTCTACTCGCTGCTGTTGAACGACGGCCCGTTCGGGACCGACGTGGGCTTCCTGGCCGAACAGGTGTTCGACGACGGTCGGCCCGACAGCGCCGCACCGCTCGGGTGGACCCACGCCGTCCGCCTGCAGGCCACCGCGACGCTCCGTGACCTCGGCGCCCTGCCGACGCCCGCGAAACCGGCCGGCCCCGAGGAACGGCCCCACTGGACGACCGGCGAGAAGTACGGCGTCTCGACGGTCGCCGACCACGACGCGGCGGAACCCTCGAAGGTGTGGTTTACCCTCACGGAGGGCTCGCTCACCGAGGCCCGCTACCCCCGCATCGACTCGATGAACCTCCGGACGATGGACTTCCTGATCGTCGACAGGGACGCGGACTCGGACTACGTCGCCCGGACCCACAACGAGTCACGCCGGGACGACCACGCCGAGACCATCGAGCGCCGGGCGGAACTGATCGAGGAGGACGCGCTGCTGTTCCGACATACCATCGAGGAGACGGGCGACGGCCACGGCCACAAGTGGCGGCTGGTAGCCGACTACGTCACCGACCCCAAACACGACGCCATCCTCGCGAACGTCTCGTTCGAGGCGGCCGACGACAACGAGTACCAGGTGTTCACGGTGGTCGATACGGCCCTGACGAACACCGGCGACACGGACCGTGGCCTCTTGCTGGGCCAGTCCGGCGAGTACTCGCTCGCAGCGCGGGACTCCTCCGCGTTCGACGTCTACGACGAGGAGCACCTCCTCGTCGACGAGAACGGCGACCCGTACAACGTCGCCGTGGCCCTGACCAGCGCCAACCGCTTCGACTGGGCCTCCATCGAAGTGGCGGCCACGGACCGCGTCCGGAACCTGTTTGCCGACGGCGAGGTACCCGACCCCCACGAGGAGGCCTACGAGGAGAACGTCGTCCTGGTCGGGCGTATCGGGACCGGGAAGTCGCTGTCTGATACGGTCGCGCTGGGGTTCGCAGAGGAGTCCGACACGGCCGGCGCGCTCGGTGAGGCCGACGGGGCACTCACCCGGGGGTACCACAAGGTCAAGAACGCCTACGTCGACTCCTGGGCGGACTTCCTCGAGGACAAGCAACTCCCGGCGTCGGTCAAGAACCGGCGGGAGCTGGCCGCCCAGTACAAGGCGTCGATGATGGTGCTGCAGGCCTGCGAGGACAAGACCTTCGACGGCGCGGCCATCGCGAGTCCGTCGGTGCCGTGGGGCGACGCGGTGCCCTCCGACCGGCCGAAGAGCTACGGCTACAACTTCGTCTGGTCCCGGGACCTCTACCAGACGTTCACCGCCTTCGAGGCCATCGGCGAGCTGGAGACGGCCGCCGACGCGCTGGCGTACATCTACGAGTACCAGCAGGAAGCGGACGGGTTCATCCCCCAGAACACCTACCTCCAGGGCCGGACGCGCTGGGGCGGCGAGCAGATGGACAACATCTCGTTCCCGCAGGTGATGGCCTACCACCTCGCCCGGCAGGGCTACACGTTCGACGACGTCGACTACGAGTACGAGAACGTCCGGCGCTCCGCGGACTACGTCGTCCGGAACGGCCCGGTGACGGCCCAGGAGCGCTGGGAAGAGGAGTCCGGGTACTCCCCGAGTTCCATCGCGGCCGAGATAGCCGGCCTCGTCTGCGGGGCGGCGCTGGCCGAGGACCAGGGGAAACCGGGCGACGCGCTCGTCTGGTATGCCGTCGCCGACCAGTGGGTCGAGGACGTCGAGTCCTGGACTGTCACCGAGGACGGGACCGACGGCATCCAGCAGACGCCGTACTACGTCCGCATCACTCGCGACGGCAACCCCGACGACGCGGCACGGCGGGCACTCGCCAACGGCGGCCCGATGATAGACGAGCGGGAGATAATCGACGGTGGCTTCCTCGAACTGGTCCGCCTGGGCATCAAGCCCTGGGACGACGAGATCGTCCGGAACAGCGTCGACGTCGTCGACGATACCATCCGCGTCGAGACGCCCAACGGGCCGGGCTTCTATCGCTACGTCGGCGACGGCTACGGCGAACTCGAGCGCGACGACGAGGGCGCACCGTGGCACCCCCACGAGCCAGACGGCAAGGGTCGGCTCTGGCCAATCTTCACCGGCGAACGCGGCGAGTACGAGCTGTTCGCGGACACGACTGACGGGGAGAACGACCCCCAGCGCCTGCTGGAGACGATGGCCAACTTCGCCAACTCCGGCCGGATGATCCCCGAGCAGGTCTGGGACATCGACGACCCGAGCGTCTACAACTGGGAGTTCGGCGAGGGGACCGGGTCGGCCACGCCGCTGGTGTGGTCGATGGCGCAGTTCATCCGCCTCGCACACGGCATCGAACAGGGCGAACCCATCGAGACGCCCGCGGTGCTCCGCGAACGCTACCTCGAGAACGAGCGGTCCGAGGGCCCCGAGCTGTGGGTCGACACGGCCTACGAGACCGGCGGCCTGGTCATCACCGTCCAGACCGACGGCGACCTCGTCGCCATCAAGACGCCCGCCGAGACGGTCGTCAGCGAACCGACCACCGGCGGGGAGTTCGTCGTCCGCGTCGCCGCGGCCGCCGGCGAGAACCGCGTGACCGTCGCCGCCGCGACCGACACCGACCTCGAGACGGCCGGCACGACGGTCGAGCGGTTCACGCTCTAACCGCCTGACGACCGACGCCCCGGGACTGTCACCGGGAGACGCCGCCGCTCGCCGTGTCGTCACTCGGACCGTATCCCCGGGCGTGTCACCCACCGGCCGGCGACGAAACCCGTGCCACGATCAGAGCGTGACCGTCCGCGTCCGGACGTAGCCACACCCCGGACAGAGGTGTCGGTAGTTGATCCGCCGCCCGTCGGCCGCCGTCTGCCAGGACCCGTCGTCGTCTTCGTAGCCGCACTTCGGACAGGTGAGGTCCTGGTCGTCGTAGCGCTGGGTGAGACGCTCGAAAGGCGTCAGGCCGCTACCGCTCCGTGCCATGCGTTATCGTTACTCATCCGACACGATAAAGACTGGGGTCGCTCGGTTTCGTGGGAGCCACAGAAGCCGGAAATCGACCGCAGAAGCGTCTCTACGCCTCGTCGAAGACGGAGTCGCCGTCGACCAGGTGTTCCTCGACGGCGTCCAAGTCGAGCGTCAGACCGAGACCGGGCTCCTCGGGAATCTCGATGTACCCGTCCTCGATGACCGTCTCCTCGACGATGTCCTCCCACCAGCCCAGTTCGTAGGAGTGGTACTCGACGGCCAGCGAGTTCGGGATGGCGGCGCCGACCTGGGCGCTCGCCATCGTCGCGATGGGCGAGGAGACGTTGTGCATCGCGACTGGGACGTAGTACTGGTTCGCGACGTCGGCGATCTTGCGGGTCTCGCGCATGCCGCCGACCTTCGGCATGTCTGGCGCGATGATGTCGACCGCCTGGTTCTCGACGAGGCGGCGCTCCTCGGTGACCCGATAGCGGTTCTCGCCGACGGTGATGGGCGTCGTGGTGGACTTCGTGATCTCCTCCTGAACCTCGAGGTTCTCCGGCGGGACGGGGTCCTCGAGCCACCAGACGTCGTAGTCCTCGATGGCCTCGGCCAGGCGCTTGGCGGAGCCACCGGAGAACGTCCAGTGGCAGTCGAAGGCGACGTCGGCCTCGTCTTTGACCTCCTCGGTGACCTTCTCGACGATCTCGGCCTTGTGGCGGATCTCGCCCGGGCGGAGGTGGCGGTTCGCGCGGTCCTTCTCGAAGCCGCTGGGGACGTCGAGGTCGAACTTCATGGCGTCGTAGCCGAGTTCGTCGACGACGCGCCGGGCCTCCGCGGCACAGGCGTCGGGGTCGGCCTCGTCCTCGGTGTGACAGTCACAGTAGACGCGCATCCGGTCGCGGTACTTCCCGCCGAGCAGCTGGTAGGCCGGAACCTCGAGAATCTTGCCGGCCAGGTCGT
Organism: Haloarcula halobia; assembly: GCF_029338255.1. Classification (NCBI taxonomy): domain Archaea; kingdom Methanobacteriati; phylum Methanobacteriota; class Halobacteria; order Halobacteriales; family Haloarculaceae; genus Haloarcula; species Haloarcula halobia. The sequence continues at coordinate 1,911,463 of NZ_CP119787.1, read as the reverse complement.
GGAGCGCGACCTCGATGCCGGCGATGGCGGTGACGGTCACGCCCTCGACGCTCCCCTCCCCGGACATCTTCTGGACGAGGTGTTCGTAGAGCCGGTCGATGTCCAGCGGGTTCTCGCCGACGACGAACGACTTCATCCGCTCGATGAGTTCCGGGACGCCCGCGCCCCAGTAGGCCTCACCTGTCCCGACGATGCCGGCGTCGGTGTAGATGCGTACCAGCGTCCACGGGAAGTTCCCGTCGATCATCGTCGTCTGGACGTCGGTGATCTCGACGTCCCGGCCGCCGCCGCGCTTGGCGGTGACGCCCATCGTCTCCGCGGAGAGCTCGCGCATCGTGTACTCCGCGTTCGGGTCGTGCAGGTCGGCGTAGTCCACGTCGTTCGCGTGTCCCATGTGGGGCTCTTGCTATCCCCGTTACAAAAGTCTAGAGGGAACGGGCACCAGGCCGTGAGAACGAGACACGTGGGGGAGAGGCAGGCGGTGGTTCGGCCTCACTGGAAGGTTTTATCAGTGTCATTTTCGACTACTCACCTATGCAAGTCGGAGTACTCACCGTCCCACTCGGCGACCAGTCCCTCCCGGACGCACTGGCCTACCTGGACAGCATCGGCGTCGACGCGGTCGAACTCGGCTGTGGTGGCTTCCCCGGCGACGACCACCTCCCGCGCGAGGACTACCTCGACGACGAGGGTGCACAGACCGAGCTGCGGGACCTGCTGGACGAGCACGACATGGACGTCAGCGCGCTCGCGACCCACAACAACCCACTGCACCCCGACGACGAGCGCGCCGCGGAGGCCGACACGGAACTCCGCGAGGCCATCCGCCTTGCCGACCAGCTTGGCGTCGACGCGGTGACCTGCTTCTCGGGCCTTCCGGCCGGCGGTCCCAACGACGAGGTGCCCAACTGGATCACGGCGCCGTGGCCGACCGAACACGCCGACGCCCACGAGTACCAGTGGCGCGTCGCCGACGAGTACTGGTCGGACCTGGCTGCGCACGCCGCCGCCCACGACGTCGACGTCGCCATCGAGATGCACCCCAACATGCTCGTCTACGAGCCCCGCGGCCTCCTGCGACTCCGCGAGCTGACAAACGGTCGCGTCGGCGCGAACTTCGACCCCTCGCACCTCTACTGGCAGGGCATCGACGTCACCGAGGCCATCCGCCTGCTCGGCGAGCACGACGCCATCCACCACGTCCACGCCAAGGACACGAAGGTCTACGAGTCGGAGGCCCGCGAGAAGGGTGTGCTCGACACCGCGCCGTACACGGACGAACCCAACCGCTCGTGGCTCTTTCGCTCTATCGGCTACGGCCACGACGAGAGCCACTGGAAGGACGTCGTCTCGACGCTGCGGATGGTCGGCTACGACGGGACGCTGTCCATCGAGCACGAGGACTCCCTCACGAGCGCGCGCGAGGGACTGGAGAAGGCCGTCGACGTGCTCGACCGCGCCGTCTTCGAGACGCAACCGGGTGACGCCTACTGGGCGGAGTGAGGTGACCAACACATGACAACAGCCCCCCTCTCCGTCGGCGTCCTCGGCTACCGCTTCATGGGCAAGGCCCACGCGAACGCCTTCGCGCGCCTGCCGATGTTCTTCGAGGACGCGCCGGCCGTCGAACGCGACGTGCTGGTGGGCCGTGACGAAGACGCACTCTCCGAGGCGGCAGACAGGCTCGGCTTCGCTCGCATCGCCACCGACTGGCGGGACGTCGTCGACGACGTCGACGTCTTCTACAATCTCGGCCCCAACCACGTCCACGCCGAGCCCTCGATTGCGGCGCTGGAGGCCGGCACGCCGGTCTTCTGTGAGAAGCCGCTCGCGCCGACGCTCGAACCGGCCGAAAAGATGGCCGACGCGGCGCGCGAGGCGGACGTGCCCGCGGGCATCGCGTTCAACTACCGGTTCGTCCCCGCCATCCAGTACGCCAAAGGGCTCATCGACGACGGCCAGCTCGGCGAGATTCGACACTTCCGCGGGCGCTACCTCCAGGACTGGCTGACCGACCCCGAGGCCCCGTGGTCGTGGCGCAACGACGCGGAGATGGCCGGGAGCGGCGCGCTCGGCGACCTCGGGGCCCACACCGTCGACCTCACCCGGTTCCTCGTCGGGGACGTCGACCGGCTGAGCGGCCACCTGCGGGCCTTCGTCGACGAACGACCCACCGAGGACGGGTCGGAGACCCGACCGGTGACCGTCGACGACGCCTACAGCGCCCAGGTCGAGTTCGAGAACGGCGTGATGGGCACCCTCGAAGCGTCGCGGTTCGCCAACGGCCACAAGAACGACCACACCATCGAGATCGAGGGAACAAAGGGGAGCCTGCGCTTCTCGCTCGAGCGGCTGAACGAACTCGAACTGCTCCGCGAGGACGGCCGCGGGTTCGAGACGGTACTGGTGACCGACGAGTCGGACCCGTACGTCGACCACTGGTGGCCGCCGGGTCACGTCATCGGGTGGGAGCACACGTTCGTCCACGAGAACTACGAGTTCCTGTCCGCCGTGGCCGCCGACGGGCAATACGAGCCGAGTTTCGAGGACGGCCTGGCGGTCCAGCGGGTCCTCGACGCGGTCGAACGGAGCGACGAGCGCGGCGAGTGGGTCGCCGTCGACTGAACGGGCCCCACTCGCCCTTGAGAGTTTTCACGCCGTCAACATTTATACTGGAGAGCGAGCAAGATATGACTGATACGTCATGGACATCGAACTGACACACAAGCCCGCGTACACGCACGTCGTCCTCGACATGGAGGAAGGTGAATCGGTACTCGCGGAACCGGGTGCGATGGTGAGCCACTCGGCGAGCATCTCGATCGAGACCACGACGAGCAGGGACGGCATCCTCAGCTCGGCGAAGTCACTGCTGGGCGGCGAGTCGCTGCTGGCAAACGAGTTCACGGCCAGGGGTGGGCCGGGGCGCCTGACGCTTGCCCCGCCGGCACCCGGCGACGTCAGCCACCACGAACTCACCGACGAGACGCTCTATGCCGTCGACGGGGCGTTCCTCGCGGCCGACCCCGCCATCGACATCGACTCGGAGTTCGGCGGCATCAAGTCGGTGCTCGCGGGGGCGAGCATCACGCCGCTGGCGCTGAAAGGGACCGGCGACGTCTTCATCGAAGCGTTCGGCGGGCTCGAGTCCGTCGAGCTCGAGGCCGGCGAGACCTACACCGTCGACAACGAGCACGTCGTCGCGTGGGAGAGCTCGGTCGACTTCGACGCGCGACGCGTCGGCGGCCTGAAGTCGACGCTGCTGAGCGGCGAGGGCCTGGTGATGGACTTCACCGGTCCCGGGACCGTCTGGTACCAGACGCGGGGGCTCGACTCCTTCATCGCCGCCATCGCGGAGTCGCTCCCCGGGAACCGGGACAACGACGGCGGCGGGGCGCCGGACATGACCGACTTCCTCTGAGCGGGTCGGCCGGATTTATTACCGGCCCTCGGGATGGACGGGTATGTCGATCGAAGCGCGACTCGACGCGTACCTCGCCGAGAACGATCTGGCGGCCGTCTGGTTCGCCCGGCCCAACTCGTTCACCTGGCTGACCGGGGGCGACAACGTCGTCGACCGGGCCGGCGACGTGGGAGTCGCGGCCGCGGGCTACGACGGCGACGGGGTGACCGTGGTCACGGACACCATCGAGGCGCCGCGCCTCCGCGAGGAGGAACTCGCCGCGGACGTGGCCGTCGAGACTGTCGAGTGGTACGACGGGAACCTCGCCGAGACCGTCGCCGCGGTGAGTCCGACGCCCGCGGCCGCCGACTTCGACGTCGAGGGTTTCGCGTCGGTCGACGCCACCGCCCTCCGCCAGCCCCTCACGGACACTCAGGTCGACGCCTACAGAGTCCTGAGCGAGGAGACGGCGGCGGCCGTCGAGACCGTCGCCAGGGATATCGACCCCACCGACACCGAATTGGACGTCGCCGGCGCACTCCACCGAGAGCTGGAGGTCCGGGGCATCGCCTCGCCCGTGGTCCTCGTGGGCGGGAGCCAGCGAGCCCAGCGCCACCGCCACTACACGCCCTCATCGGCGCCGGTGGGCGACTACACGCTCCTCTCGGTGACGGGCAACCGTGACGGCCTGTTCACCAGCACGACCCGGACCGTCGCGTTCGACCCACCCGAGTGGCTCGAAGAGCGCACGCGGAAGGCGATGCGCGTCGAGACGTCGGCGCTGGCTGCCACACGGGCCGTCGGCCGCGAGGGCGGGGTGGCGGGGGAAGTCTTCGGCGCGATTCAGGCCGCCTACGACGGCGTCGGGTGGGACGGCGAGTGGCAGCACCACCACCAGGGCGGAGCCGCCGGATTCGACGGACGCGAGTGGATCGCGACCCCCGACAGCGAGGCTCCCGTGGTGCTCCCGCAGGGGTACGCCTGGAACCCGACGATTCAGGGCGCGAAGAGCGAGGACACCCACCTGGTCACCGAGAGGGGCGTCGAGACGCTCTCGGTCACGGGCGCGTGGCCCACCCGGCGCGTCGAGGCGGTGGGCTACGACCTCGAGCTGGCGCGTCCCGACGTCCTCCACCTGTAGCCGCCCGTCCCGCGCTCCGCGACGGGTACAAGGTTTATTAGCGGTTTGGCGAAATTCTCCGGACAGTCTGACTGATGTGTCCAAGCGAACCCGACGTCGACAGGCGGTGGTGGAAGGAGTCGTTCGTCTACCAGATCTACCCCCAGAGCTTCAACGACACCGACGGCGACGGCCTCGGTGACATCCGTGGCATCATCGAACGCCTGGACTACCTGGACGACCTGGGCGTCGACATCGTCTGGGTGAACCCGCTGTACGAGTCACCGCACGTCGACAACGGGTACGACATCGCCGACTACCGCTCGATAAAGCGAGAGTACGGCCGGATGTCGGACTTCGACGAGCTCCTCTATGAGATGCACGACCGGGACATCCGCCTCATCATGGACCTGGTCGTGAACCACACGAGCGACCAGCACGCCTGGTTCCAGCGATCGCGGGCGGGCGAGGAACCCTACGACGACTACTACTGGTGGGTCGATGGCGAGCCCGACGACGACCCGCCGAACAACTGGACCTCGGGTTTCGGTGGGTCGGCCTGGGAGTACGACGACGAGCGCGAGGCGTACTACCTCCACCTGTTCGACGAGGCCCAGCCGGACCTGAACTGGGAGAACCCCGCGGTCCGCGAGGACGTCTACGACATGATAACCTGGTGGCTGGAGAAGGGCATCGACGGGTTCCGGATGGACGTGTTCAACCTCATCTCGAAGCCCCCGGACCTCCCCGACGGCGACGAGGACGAGGGCTGGGTGGGGAGTGAACTGTTCGCCAACGGGCCGAAGGTCCACGACTACGTCAGCGAGATGGTCGAGGAGACGTTCAGCGAGTACGACGTCATGACCGTCGGGGAGGCTATCGACGCCGGGCCCGAGGACGCCAAGAGATACTGTGGACCAAGCGGCGACGGCCTGAGCATGGTCTTTCACTACGAACACATCCTGCTGGATTTCGGGTCGGAGTCCGGGTGGTGGGAGGTCGAGGAGTGGGAACTGTCCGACCTGCGCGAGGTGCTCTCGGAGTGGCAGCGCGAACTCGACGAGGACGACGCCTGGAACACCGTCTTCCTCGGCACCCACGACTGGCCCCGCATCGTCTCCCGGTTCGGCGACGACGACCGGTATCGGCGGGAGTCCGCGAAGCTCCTCGCCACGTTCCTCTTTAGCCTGCAGGGGACCCCCTACGTCTACCAGGGCGACGAGATCGGCATGACGAACTACCCCTGGACCAGCATGGACCAGCTGCGCGACGCCGACGCGCGCAACCGACTGGAGCTCGCCCTGGAGGAAGGCGACATCGATTCCTTCGAGGAAGTCCAGGCCGTCATCCGGTATCGGTGCCGGGACAACGCCCGCACCCCGATGCAGTGGGACGACAGCGAGCACGCCGGTTTCACCGACGGCGAGCCCTGGATCGACGTCAACCCGAACCACGAGGAGGTAAACGTCGCCGACGCCCGGGCTGACCCCGACTCAGTGTGGCACTACTACCGCGACCTCATCGACCTGCGCCACGACAGCGACCTGCTGGTCTACGGCGACTACGAACTCCTGAGCGAGCACCACTCGCAGGTGTGGGCGTTCGCGCGGACGCTGGGCGACCGCCGGGCGCTGGTCGTCCTGAACTGGTCGGACGAGCGTGCCACCTACGAACTCCCCGGTCGGGTCGAGTCCGACGACGCCGAGGTGCTGGTCGCGAACTACGACGACCCCGGCGACGCGCGCGCACCGCTGTCGTTGCGACCGTACGAGGCCCGCATCTACGAACGCTGACCGCTCGGCCCCGGATGCGCCCCGCCTGTGCCGGCGGGTGGTAACACAACAGTTAGGGGGGCGACCGACGACGTTCGATCCAGAGATGACCAGTGGAGACGCCCCGTCGGCCGAGGGAATCGACCGCGAGTGGTGGAAGGAAGCCACCGTCTACCAGATCTATCCGCGGAGCTTCAACGACACCGACGGCGACGGCGTCGGCGACCTGCAGGGCGTCGTCGAGAAGGTGCCGTACCTGGACGACCTGGGGGCGGACGTCGTCTGGCTGTGTCCGGTCTACGACTCCCCGCAGGCGGACAACGGCTACGACATCCGGGACTACCGGACGATCGACGAGACGTTCGGGACGATGGCCGACTGGGAGGCCCTGCGCGACGCGCTCCACGACCGGGACATGAAACTGGTGATGGACCTCGTGGTCAACCACACCAGCGACGAACACGAGTGGTTCGAGAAGTCCCGGCGGCGCGAACCCGGCTACGAGGACTTCTACTACTGGCGCGACGAACCCGCCGACGGCGGCCTCCCGAACAACTGGGAGTCGTTCTTCGGCGGGCCGACGTGGACCTTCGACGAGGTTCGCGAGCAGTACTACCTGCACCTCTTCGACACCAAGCAACCGGACCTGAACTGGCGGAACCCCGAGGTGCGCGAGGCCATCTACGAGATGATGCGCTGGTGGCTGGAGAAGGGCGTCGACGGGTTCCGGATGGACGTCGTCAACCTCCTCTCGAAGACGGAGGGGTTGCCGGACGGCGAGGAGAACGGTCAGGTCGGCACCGAGCACTTCGTCGACGGACCCCGTATCCACGAGTACCTGCGGGAGATGAACGACGAGGTGCTCTCGGACTACGACGTCATGACCGTCGGCGAGACGCCGGGGACCGACGTCGAGCAGGCCCGGGAGTACATCGAGGACGGCCTCGGCAGCGTCTTTCACTTCCAGCACATGCTGGTCGACGTCGACGGGGACAGCCGGTGGGACGTCGCCGACGACGAGGCGCTGGGCGAGTGGGACCTGCGGGACCTGAAGCGGGTGCTCACCCGCTGGCAGGAGGGGATGGAAGACGGCGGCTGGAACAGCGTCTACCTGAACAACCACGACCAGACCCGGCCCGTCTCGCGGTTCGGGAACGACGGTGCGTATCGCGTCGAGTCCGCGAAACTGTTCGCGACGCTCCTGCTGACGTTGCGCGGGACGCCGTATCTCTTCCAGGGCGACGAGATCGGGATGACGAACGTCGACTTCGAGACGTTCGAGGAGATCCGCGACGTGGACGCGAAGAACCACGCCGAACTCCTGATGGAGGAACGCGGGACCGACGACTACCAGGACGTCCGCCATATCGTCAACCACCGGAGTCGCGACAACTCGCGAACCCCGATGCAGTGGGACGACAGCGACCACGCCGGCTTCACCGACGGCGAGCCCTGGATCAAGGTGGCCGAGAACTACCGGGAGATAAACGCCGCCGACGCCGGGGCCGACCCCGACTCCGTGTGGCACTACTACCGCGACCTCATCGACCTGCGCCACGGGCGCGACGTCCTCGTCTACGGCGAGTACGACCTGTTGTGCCCCGACGACGGGTCAATCTACGCCTACACGCGCACGCTCGGCGACGAGTCGATGCTGGTGGTGTTGAACGTCGACGAGGACCACCAGTCGGTGGCCCTGGGCGAGGTCGCCGACGACGCGACGCTGGTTCGCTCGAACTACGGCGGCGGGGCGGCTGACCTGTCGGACCTGCAGCTGCGGCCATACGAGGCGCGGGTCTACGACCTGCACTGACCGGTCGACCGTCGAACGCCCTCACCCTCCGCTGTGGGGACGGCGTCGCCTGCCCCGGTGAGAGCGGAAGAGACAGAACCACGTTCGAAGGGGCGACCGGCGCCGCCGGGGCCGGGACTTACTCGTCGGCTCCGACGCGGATGACCTGCACGAGCGAGTACACCGGGACGTCCTCGATGTCCTCGACGCCGCGCTTGTCGGCGAGGACCACGCAGGCGACCGGGTTCCCGTCCTGCTCGCGGATGGCGTTGATGGTCTCGGACATCGTCTTCCCGCTGGTGATGGTGTCGTCGACGATGAAGCAGTCCCGGTTGCGAATCTGGGCGAAGTTCCGCGAGAACGAGCCGTCGCTGGTGGCGTCGTCGTCGTCGTCCCACTGGTGTTTCGACGGGGAGTACGTGCCCAGGTCCGTCTCGAGTTCCTGTGCGACGGTGGTCGCGAGTGGCGCGCCGGCCTTCTCGATGCCGATGGTGAGGTCGATGTCCTCGCCCTGCTTCGAGAGGAGGTCGGCCATCGCCGCACCCAGGTGGTGGAGACGGGCACTGTCGCGGCCGATGGCGGACCAGTCGACGTGGATGTCGTGCGGGCCGCCGGTGGTCGTCGGGACCGTCGGCTTCGGGCCAGCGCCGCTGCGTTCGACGAGCCAGCTCGCCGTCTCGCGGGAGACGTTGAGCTCGTCGGCGATTTCACCCTTCGAGAGACCGCGCTCGGCGAGGTCCGAGGCGCTGTCCACGAGGTCGTCGATGTTCTTCATGTACGTGTCTCCGCGTTGGAGGACTTAATAGGCCATGCTCTCGAGACAAGTGTCTCCGGTTTCCCGGGACGTGGCCCCTCCTCCGCGGGGCCCACCCACTCTCACTCTGCAGGGAAGGTGTACAGACGCTGTTTGCAGGACGGACAGACGAGCGTCTCCCGGGGCGACTCCCGGGGCGCCGTGTAGCCACCGCAACACGAGACCCCCGAGGACTCGCGCAGTTCCGTCCCGCAGGCCGGGCAGTCCTCGAGGAACATGCGGAACGACTCGGCGGCCGCGAGGCGGAGTCGCTGGTCGTCGAGACGGCCGTCGAGGACCTCGTAGGCCGCGAGTTCGGCGATGGCCAGCGGGCGAGCGACCAGGTCGTCCGCGGCGCCGACGACCACCCACTCTCTGTCGTCGGCGACCAGGGAGTCGGCGTCTTCGACGTGGGCCAGCGTCCGTCGGACCTCGACCGCGAGGTCGTCGAGCGAGCGGTCGGCGAGCTGGTCCATCCGCTCGTGCCAGTCGGCGTCCACGTCGTCGGAAAGAAACAGCATCTCGTCGTCGGCGACGACGACGCCCGCCTCGAGGAGGTCGCCGAGGACCCGTTCGCCGTCGAGTGTGACGTCGTCGGCGAACGAGCCACCGTCGTCGGCGTCTAGGTCCCCGTGGAACAGGTCGTCCGGGAGCGGCGACGCGGCGACCAGCGGTGGTGCGAACCGGGGCGTGTACGGGACGAGGTACCCGCGCAGGTAGACGACGACCAGCCCGAGCGTCCCGACGACCAGGCTGGCGACGGTTCGCTCGCGCACGCGCAAAAGGAGAACAAAAACACTGAGTACCACGAGGTTGACCACGGTACACGGCCAGCATCGATTCGCCCCGGTGTACGACTCGTCGCGGAGGGCATCGAGGTCGGTCATCGCCCCGACCTATGGGGGTCTCCCCCAAGAGCGTTCCCGTCGGGACGACAGGCTGTGTCAACGGCCACCAATGCATTTAACAACAGGTGTTGTTATGTACGTGCATGGACACCTGCGAGAGCTCGTCGACAGCTCTCAACCCTCGCCGAGTCGACCGGCCCACGCCAGACGCCGCTGGGTGGTCGACCACAGAGGGCGTCGAGTCAGGGCGTACCGGACCCGGGAGAGACGCCGTCGCGGTCCCCGGACCACGAGAGCGATGAACGACGACGAACTCACGGCGATACTCGAGGACGCCGGCCTGTCCCCCTACCAGGCAGACGCGTACGTCACGCTGCTCGAGATGGGAACGGCCGCCGCGACGGACATCGCGGACCGGTGTGACGTCCCGGACCCACGGATCTACGACGTGTTGCGCGACCTGGAATCGAAAGGCTACATCGAGACGTTCCAGCAGGACAGTCTCTCGGCGCGGGCCCACGACCCGGAGGTCGTCCTCGAGGACCTGCGAGCCCGGTCGAGTCGCTACCTCGAGGCCGCCGAGTCCATCGAGGAGCGGTGGAACCAACCCGAGATAACCGACCACGAGGTGAGTATCGTCAAGCGGTTCGAGACGGTCAAGAACCGGGCGCGCGAGCTCATCGAGGACGCCGAGAGCGAGATCCAGCTGGGCGTCAGCGCCGAACAGTTCCTCGAGTTCCGGGACGCACTGATATCGGCCCACGACCGGGGCGTCAACGTCAAGCTCAGCATCTGCTCGGAGTCCGACGACTACGTCCCCGATATCGAGGACCTCGAGGGGACCTGCATGGAGGCTCGCCACCGGGACATGCCCTCTCCCTTCCTCATCATCGTCGACAGGGTGTGGACGTGTTTCGCCCCGCACCAGCGGTCGATCAACGAGTACGGCGTCCTCGTCCACGACCGGACCCACTCTTACGTCTTCCACTGGTACTTCCGTACCTGTCTCTGGGAGATATGGGACACCGTGTACACCGAACGGACCCCCGAGACGCCGATCACGTACGTCGACTTCAGGCAGGCCGTCCGGGACATCGAACCGCTCCTCAACGAGGGGGCGACTATCACGGTGGCGGTCAACGGGTACGAGACGGGAACGAAGACCCCCATCGAACTGCACGGCGTCATCACCGACGTCGACTACACCGGGAGTTCGCTGGGCCGGACCGAACCGATTCCGCTCGCCCAGCTCGCCGGCAGGGTCAGCGCGACGCTCGAGACGGACGACGGGACCTACGAGATCGGCGGATGGGGTGCGATGGTCGAAGCTATCGAGACGACCCGACTGGTCGTCGAGGACGTGCGGTACGACTGAAGAGAAGAAACTTTCCGACAGTTCACGCGTTCGAGCGACCCGTTTTCACAAATATCCGTTTTGTATTTCGGCACCATTATATACTTAGAATGCTCCTCGCCGCTTTCCTGTCGTAGTGACAACTATTTTTCGCGATGGGGCGATTGTATTTACAACACCTGTGGTTAATTATGGGAAACATTTAAGTACTGACCGTGTAATCACACGATAGACATGTCGGACAACGACACCACAGGCGACAGTACATCGACAGGCGTCTCGCGGCGACGGTTCGTGCAGGCCGCCGGGGCGACTGGCGTGGCAGCGGGTATCGCTGGCTGTGCGGGCGACGGCGGCAGCGGTGGTGACGGCGGTTCCGGCGGCGACGGCGGTTCCGGTGGGGATGGTGGCGACGGCGGCGGTGGCAGCTCCGGTGACGGTGGCAGCGGCGAGACGACCACCGTCACATGGGGCTTCGACCCGGTCGCAGTCCAGAACAACGGCGACGCGATCAAGCAGGCGCTTCGCGACAACGGCCTGCCGGACAACGTCGAGGTCGAGTTCGTCGCGGGCGACCAGGACACCGGCGCGCGACGGTCCAACTACAACCGCCTCCTGAGCGCGGACGAGACGGACCCGGACATGTTCCTGATGGACAACGGCTGGACGAACATCTTCATCCAGCGCGGACAGATCCAGAACCTGACGGAGCTGCTCCCCAAGGAACTGCTCGACGACGTCGAGAACAACTACTTCAGCGGGTTCACCGAGACGGCAATCGACCCGTCCAGCGGGAACCTCTTCGGGGTCCCGGTCTTCCCCGACTTCCCGACGATGCAATACCGCAAGGACCTCGTCGAGGAAGCCGGCTACAGCCCCGAGTCCAACAACTGGGCTACCGAGCCGATGACCTGGGAGGAGTGGTCGAACATCACCGCGGACACGCTGGACAACGCCGACGTCGACATGGGCTGGACCGTCCAGTGGGACATCTACGAGGGGACCTCCTGCTGTACGTTCAACGAAGTCATGTCCTCGTGGGGCGGCGCCTACTTCGGCGGTCGGGACAACCTCTTCGGCCCGGTCGGCGACCGACCCATCACGGTCAACGAGCCAGAGACGATCAACTCGCTCAACATGATGCGGAAGTTCGTCCACGACGAGGACTTCGGCGGGCAGTTCGAGGGCTACGCCGGCGACATCGTCCCGACCGAGATTCTGGGCTACACGGAAGAGCCCTCGCGTGCTCCGTTCGCGAACGGCAACGCGGTCATGCACCGCAACTGGCCGTACTCGCTCGCACTCACCGGTCGGAATCCGGAGGAGACGGAGGATCCAGCCCTCGGCGAGGACCTCGGCGCGATGCCGATTCCGTACGCCGTTCCGGAGTCCGAGGCCGCACAACAGGGCGTCGGCGGCACCACCTCCGCACTCGGTGGCTGGCACATGACAGTCAACCCCAGCAGCCAGGCGAAAGACGGTGTCACCGAGGTCATCCGGGCCGCCATGCAACCGGATTTCCAGCTAACTCTGCTCGAGATTCAGGGCTGGCTGCCGCCGCGGCCCGAACTGTTCTCGTCCGACGAAGCGGCGAACGTTCCGGTCGTCGGCCGCTACATGGACACCCTGCAGGTCGCCGGTCAAAACTCGCTGGCACGCCCGGTCACCGCGGTCTGGAGCCAGGAGTCGTCCAACATCGCACAACAGGCCAACACCGCGGTCGGCCAAGATGTCACCTCGGAGCAGGCTATGAATACCCTGGCAGAGAGTCTGTCCAATATCGAAAACTCATAACCTAGTTGGCAGGTGGGCTAGTTTTAAAACAATCCTAAGTTATTATTGGTTATGGAGTGGACAATCACGAGGAGGGACAGAGGGACATGAGCACGGACACCGCAGGAGAGCGTGAATCACGCCGGTCGGGAGTCCTCGTCGACGCGATGCGCTGGATGGAGAACCTGAGCGACACGCAGTACGCGTATCTGCTCCTGATTCCCGTCTTCATCCTGCTCGGCGTCGTCGCGCTGTATCCGCTGCTCCGGACCTTCGAGCTCTCGTTGTTCGAAGTCTCGGCCGACTTCTCGAGCACTACGTTCGTCGGCCTCGGGAACTACGTGGAACTGTTCACCGGAGGGAAAGACGTCTTCCTGCCGGGCGATACGAACTTCCTGCCGGGGAGCCTCGCGCTCGAAGCACTCATCACGAGCGCGCTCGTGGTGACGATCATCTTCTCGGTGGTGAGCGTCCTCTTCGAGACCGTCATTGGCCTCGGACAGGCGCTCATCCTCGACCAGGACTTCTACGGGCGAAAGTGGATCCGCGCGGCCATCATCATCCCGTGGGCGGTCCCGGTCGTCATCCAGGGGATGATCTTCTTCCTGATGTTCAACTCGAACATCGGGTTCCTCACGCCGCCGCTTGCCGACCTGGGCATCCTGGCACCGACGAACACGCTCAACGACCCGGCGAGTTCACTCTTTATCATCATCGTCGCCGACATCTGGAAGACGTCGGCGTTCATGGCGCTGCTGATACTGGCCGGCCTCCAGAGCATCGACCGCGGCCTCTACGACGTCGCGAAGGTCGCCGGTGCCACGAAGTGGCAGCAGTTCAAACTGATCACGTTCCCGCTCATCCTGCCGACCATCGGCATCGCGGTGCTGTTCCGCTCGGTGCAGGCGATGCGGGTCTACGGTATCATCGACACGGTGTCGAAGTGTTCGGTCGTCCCCTCGCTCTCGTGTATGGTCGTCGCGACGTTCAACACGCGAGAGGGGACGTCAGCAGCCATCGCTTTCGTCACGGCCGCCATCATCGGTGCCGCGGTAATGGGACTCATCGTGTGGCAAGGGGAGGACGCGATCTGATATGGCGACAGCGACAGACAAAGACTCCGACGACGAAGGCGGACCGCTCGCCCGGTGGACACAGGACGCGATCGCCAACCCGGAGAAGGTGTACCGGGCGCTGTTCTACGCGGCGATGGTGTTCTTCCTGGTGACGACGCTGTTCCCCTTCTACTGGTTGATCGTCCTCGCGGTCACCCCTGAAGGGAACCTGCTGGCCGGGAGTTTCCTGCCACAGGTGGCTGGATTCACGTTCCCGCTGCCGACGCCGAAGGGGTTCAATCCGGCGGCGTTCATCACTGTCTTCGAACAGGTTCCGTTCCACCTGTACATGCTGAACAGTTTCGCGCTCGCCGTCTCGACGACGGTCATCGTGCTCCTGGTCGCGAGTCTGGCCGGCTACGTCTTCGGACGACTCCGCTTCCCGGGCCGGGCCGTGCTGATGCTGGGCATCCTGGCGATCAGCTACTTCCCGCCCGCCGCGTTCGTCATCCCACTGTTCCAGGCGTTCGCTGCGAACGCGCCGATCACGATTCCGTTCACGGAGATTCCGCTGTTCACGCCGCCCCGACTACTGAACACGCCGGGGTCGATGGTGCTGCCGTTCAGCGCGCTGTTCATGCCGCTGTCGGTGTTCATCCTCACGACGTTCTACGGGCAGATTCCCGACGGACTGGAGGACGCGGCGCGGGTCGAAGGGACGACGCGCCTCGGCGCGCTGTTCCGCGTCATCATGCCGCTGTCGGCCCCCGGCGTGGCGACGGCGGCCGTGCTGACGTTCATCGCCGTCTACAACGAGTACTTCTTCAGTTCGATCATGGCGACGTCGCCGGATCCCGGGAAGTGGTCGCCCATTGTCGGCGGGATACTCAGTTACCAGACGCAGTACACCACGCAGTTCAATCTGATGGCCGCCGCGAGCGTCGTCGGGGTGCTCCCCGTCGTCATCCTCGTGGTCGTCGCCCAGGAACGGATCGTCAGCGGACTGACCTCAGGAGCACTCAAGGAGTAATACAACAATGGCACGAGTCAGACTCGAACACGTCACGAAACGCTACGACGACCAGGGTGAGGTAGTCACCGCGGTCGACGACATGAACCTCGATATCAAGGACGGCGAGTTCGTCTGCTTCGTCGGGCCGTCGGGCTGTGGGAAGTCGACCACGATGGAGACCATCGCCGGCCTGACCATCCCGACGGAGGGCGAGGTCTACATCGGCGACCGCGAGGTGACGAACCTCCCGCCCAAAGACCGGGGCATCGCGATGGTGTTCCAGAACATCGCGCTGTTCCCGCACATGGACGTCTACGACAACATCTCCTTTGGCCTCCGGCTGCGGGACTACCCGCAGGACGAGATCGACCGCCGCGTCGAGCACGCGGCCGACATCGTCCAGCTGGAGGGGATGCTCGGGCGGATGCCCGAGGAGATGTCCGGCGGGCAGCGCCAGCGCGTCGCCATCGCACGCGCGATCGTCCGCGAACCGGACGTTTTCCTGATGGACGAGCCGCTGGCGAACTTAGACGCAAAGCTGAAAGTCCACATGCGGACCGAGCTCCAGCGCCTGCACAAGGAACTGGACACAACCATCATCTACGTCACCCACGACCAGGAGGAGGCGATGACGATGTCCGACCGCATCGCCGTGCTCAACGCCGGCAGCCTCCAGCAGATCGCCCCGCCACTGACTTGCTACAACGAACCGGACAACCTGTTCGTCGCCGGCTTCATCGGCTCGCCGGCGATGAACTTCGTCGAGGCCGAAGTCACCGAAAGCGAGCTCGTCTCCGAGAACTTTTCGCTGAACTTCGACCCCTCGACCGTCGAGGGTGTCGGCGTCGGCGACCAGCTGACGCTGGGGGTTCGGCCGGAGGACATCTACCCGGCGTCCCTGGCTGAGGAGGTCGCGGACCCGAGTGAGCCCATCGACGCCCGGTCGGACGTGCTCGAACCGATGGGCGACGAGATATTCGCCTACCTGCTGCTGGGCGAGGGCGAGACGTCGATGTCCCAGGAGGTGGCGACGGACGACCAGTTGCTGATGAGCATCGACCCCGACTCCGACATCGAGGAGGAAGAGGACATCCAGGTCGTCATCGACCGGCACAACACCCACCTGTTCGATACCTCGACCGGCGAGGCCATCGTCCACGCACTCGAGCCAATCGAAGCGGCCGGACCGGCGACCGGCGGCGAGGTCGAATCCGACGATTGAGCACGATGCCCGGGACCCTCTGGTGGACGCTGGCGCTGCTCCTGTTTTTCTTCTGGGCGTACGGCATCGTGTCGTTCGTCCTGGACCTGAAGAACAAGATACTCCCCGGCCTCGTGCAGTATCGCCGGGGGCGCCGGCAGCAGAAACAGCAGGAACAACGCGAGAAAGAGCGCGAAGAGCGGGAACAGCAACTCTACTGATCCGCACCGACCCATTCTAGCGTATGCACACACGACAGACCCGTCTACGGTCAGCCTCGGAATCGTCGGTCTCGGAGACATCGCCCGCAGCCACCGTGACGCACTCGAGAGCCAGGGGCTGGGTGACGACGCCGAACCGCTACCACGAGGAGTACGTCGTCGCGGCACTGGAGGCCTGCCTCGACGTGCTGGTCCAGAAGCCACTCACCGACGACCTGGCCGGCGAGCCATCCCGAACCGCTGGTCGTGGTTCGCACTGGCCGACCTCGCCGGCGGGGACACGCTCATCGACATCGGGGTCCACGCCATCGACCTCTCGCGGTACCTGCTGGGCGACCCGGACGGAATCGAGGTTCCGGAGACCACCCGTTCAGAGTTCGGCTCGTGGCCCGACGGTTCGTCGAGGTCGGAGCCGCCGTCGGAATCGAGTAACGGCGCGGTGGCAGTGAAGAAAGCTTTAATCCGTAGCGTCTGACCTTCTCAACAGTATGAAAGCGATTGCGGTCCGCAAGGGGGAGACCGAGCCGGCGCTCGTCGAGAAGGAACGCCCGACGCCCGACCGCGGAGAGGCGCTGGTCAGGACGCTCAGAGTCGGCGTCGACGGGACCGACCACGAGGTCATCAGCGGCGAACACGGCGGCTACCCAGAAGGCGAGGACCACATGGTGCTGGGCCACGAGGCCGTCGGCGTCGTCGAGGACCCCAACGGGACGGGACTGACACAGGGCCAGGTCGTCGCGCCGACGGTCAGACGAAAGCCCAACGGCGAGACGAACGACTTCTTCAGGCGCGGCGAACCGGACATGGCTCCGGAGGGCGAGTACCACGAGCGTGGCATCGTCGGCGAACACGGGTTCATGGCGGAGTATTTCACCTCGCCGGCGGACTTTCTGGTCCCGCTCCCCGAGGAACTGGCCGAGTACGGCTTCTTCGTCGAACCCATCTCGATTACCGCCAAGGCCACCGAACACGCCTTCGCCACGCGGGAGCCCTTCGAGTGGCGCCCCGAGGCCGCCTGTGTCCTGGGGAACGGGTCGCTCGGACTCCTGACCGTCTGGATGCTCGGTCAGGAGTTCGACCGGACCTACTGCGTCGGGCGCCGGGACCGGCCCGATCCGACCGTCGACATCATCGAGGACCTCGGGGCGACGTACATCGACTCGCGGCAGACGCCCGTCGACGAGATCCCCGAGCACTACGAGGGGATGGACTACGTCTACGAGGCGACCGGGTTCGCCCCCCACGCCGTCCAGACCGTCCACGCGCTCGCCCAGAACGGCGTCGGTGCCCTGCTGGGCATCCCGGCCTCGTGGGAGTTCGAGATCGACGGCGGCGCGCTCCACAACGACATCGTCCTCCACAACAAGTGTCTCATCGGCACGGTCAACTCCCACGTCAAGCACTTCGAGATGGCCCGCGAGACGCTCGGCGAGATGCCCGAGTCGCTGCTCGGGGACCTCGTGACGACGGTGGTCGGCCCCGAGAACGTCGACCCGGCGTTCGTCGACGGCGACGAGCAGATCAAAGCCGTCGTGGAGTTCGACACGCGGTAAGTGCCCGCGCAGGTCGGGTCGGTGGGTGTCGCGGACCGGAGAACCCAGTTATCCGCCAGCCGATAGATTGGCAACCGTGACCGGGTCGTTTCCCGGACGGTCTGGCGGCCACGTTCGGCGGGCGGCGAACCAGTCGACCACGTGTCGGCCGGTTTCGCTCTCGGCGCTGAAACTAAAATGAGTGCTGTTGTCATACGCGGTATTAAGTTCGAATCATCAATACGGAGTGATGAGGTATTGCTGTACTCATGACTGACGAATCCTCTGACAGGCGGCTATCGAGACGTAACGCGCTTCGCATCGCGGGCGCTGCAGGAGCTGCTTCGCTCGACGGGTGTGGCGGCGACGGCGGCAGCGGCGGTGACGACGGCGACGGCGACCACGACTACCACGCACCGGTCGACGTCGTCGAGTCGAAGGGCGACGAGAACGTCGTCCACCTCGCCTTCGAGGGTGCGCCCGCCGCGCAGAGCGCGCTGTTTACCGCCGTCATCGACGGGATGCGCAGCGTCGACGCGGACCAGCGGCTCGTCGCCGGCTTCCCGGAGTCGGCGGTCCACCTCTTCGACCGGGCGACCGGCGAGGCGCTCCACAACCGCGAACTTGCGGCGGCCGACGTGCCCGACCTCTAGACGGGGTTCCGGAAGGCGAAGTCTCTTTGTAGGCGACTCGAGAATCCCCCCACATGGCAAGCGACGACCTGGAGGCCGCCCTCGAACAGGTCATCTCACGGTTCAACCTCGGCGAGTACGAGGTCGCAGCGTACCTGGCCGTGCTCCAGCACGGCGAGTTGACCGCCTCCGAGATATCGGAGAACACCGACATTCCACAGCCCCGGGTCTACGACACCGTCCGGAGCCTCAGCGACGTCGGCCTGGTCGAGCTCAAGGAGACGCGACCGATGAAGGTCCTGGCCATCGACCCGCGGGACGCCTTCGGCGACATCCAGTCCTCGCTCGACGACCTGGTCGACAGCCTCTCGGCGCGATACACCGCGCCGGCCCGCGAACCGGAGGCGGTGTCGCTGGTGAAGTCCCGCCCGACGATACTCCGGTACCTCGAGGACATCATCGACGCCGCCGAGTACGAGCTCATGCTGTCGCTGACGCCCTCGCTGTTACACCGGTTCGAGGACCGCCTGCGGGGACGTCACGACGCGGGTATCGCCACCGAGATTCTCGTCTCGCCGGCCCGCGACGCCCCCGACGAGTCTGAGTTCGACTACGAGAGCGTCGCGACCACCGTGCGAGGGCGGCGCGGGATCACCACGCCGGTGGTGGCCATCGCCGACGGGAACTACTCGATGTACGCAACCCGCGAGGGCGTCCGGGGAGACACCGACCGCTACGGCGTCATCTTCAACCGGTCCGAACTGGGCTTTCTGGTCTCCGGGTTCCTCAACACCGTCCTGTGGACGACGGCAGACACCATCTCCTCGGACGGGGACGGACTCCCCTTCCCGCGACGCTACGGCACCATCAGACGGTGTATCTCCGACCTGAGCAGCATGGAGGGCGAGTTCTACGCGACCATCGAGGGCCGGGACGTCGAGACGGGCGACCACTGGGTCGTCGAGGGGCGCGTCGCCGAAGCCTCCTACAGCTCGAACCGCGAGGTGGCGACGCTCGTCGTCGAGACGGACGACGGCATGGTCGACGTCGGCGGCCAGGTGGCTGCCTACGAGGACATCGAGGCCTAC
The DNA here is from genome assembly GCF_029338255.1 of Haloarcula halobia. Lineage (NCBI taxonomy): Archaea > Methanobacteriati > Methanobacteriota > Halobacteria > Halobacteriales > Haloarculaceae > Haloarcula > Haloarcula halobia. The sequence goes on along the minus strand of NZ_CP119787.1, from coordinate 1,891,867 downwards.
GAGATCCTGGTCGGCCGCGACGGCGTCCCCGAAATGTAGAGACACGGACACGACAGTCTACCGTCAATATTTTTGGCGAACCTAAAAACTCAAGAGGGGGCAGCCCGGAGGAGTTGCTAATGAGCCGACAGCGGACTGCAGACCGGACGGATGGGACATACACCTTCGACGACGTGGCCGTCGTGATGGGGACGTACAACGAGGAAGCGGCCATCGGCACGGTGCTCTCGGACATCGAGTCGGTCACCGACGGTCGGGCCGAGGTGGTCTGCGTCGACGGGTCGAGCGACCGCACCCCCGAGATCGCTCGGGAACACGGCGCTCGCGTCGTCGAACAGGAGCCCCAGGGGTACGGCGTGGCGGTCCGCGAGGCCGTCCTCACGCCGGACCGCCCCGTCGTGGTGACGACGGACTGTGACGACACGTACCCGATGGAGCGCCTCCCCGACTTCCTCGCGGAGATCAACGACGGTGCGGACGTCGTCAGCGGCGACCGACTGTACTTCGGGGCCGAGGAGATGCCCGCCCTCAACCGACTCGGCAACGAGCTGTTCGCCCTGTTCGCGAGCGCGCTGATGGGGCGACGCGTCCACGACACCACCACCGGCATGCGGGCCTACCGGCGCGAACTGCTCCACCAGATCCGCTGGACGGAAAACACCGGCCTCTCGGCCGAACTGCTCATCCGGCCGCTGATGCGGGGCTACGACGTCCGCGAGCGCCCCATCGAGTACGACGAGCGGACCGGCGAGACGAAGCTCGACCCGTTCTCGGGCGGCCTCGCCATCGCGAAGTCTATCGGCAAGGTCGCACTGGAAGAGCGGTTCCGCTGAGCAGACACACACGAAGCGACGTCCCACCGGGGAGTCTCACTCCGGCGGACGCTGATAGCTCTCGGCGCCGCCGGGGTGACCCTGCGGGTTCTCGATGCCGACGAGTCGCCCACCAGTCGGCGAGCTGTAGAGCGCGAACTGGAGCTCGTTGACCAGGTAGTACCGGACTCGTTCGCGCGGGTCGCCGTGGGGGTCCGGGTCGGCGATGGCGACGCCCATGCCTCGCAGCGTCGCCTCGCGCGTCTCGGGCGAGAGCGCCACGAACGAGGCGTCTTCCCACTCTGTCGCGTAGTCGTCAAGGGCGTCGACGGCGTCGGCGATGCCGCGCGCCCGCTCAGGGTCGGCCTCGACCCGGCCGGCGAGGTAGCCGTCGACGAACTCGCGGACGCCGGACACCGCGCTCGGGTAGACGACGTCGGCCACGGCGTGGACCGTCTCGCGGTCGTGGGTCGAGAGCGGTCCCTCGTTCTCCGCTCGCTCGTCCCAGGTGAGCGCCGCTGCACCCCCGGCCACGGTGATGCCCGCAGCGCCCAGTGCTTTCAGTGCGTCCCGGCGCGTGAGTCCGTAGTCGGTCATGTATCAACCTCGGTGAGCGTCGCGTTCAGTCGAATCCCGTCGCGATGGGTGCCGGGGACGTACGCCGCCTCGCCGCCACACCGCCGCTGGTCCCGACACATCTCCAGGCGCGGCGTCAGCGCCCGGACGCCGGCCCCGGTCCGCTCGACGGGGACGACGACGCGGTAGGTGAACCCGGCGCCGGTGCCGTAGTCGACGAAGGCGTTCACGGCCACGGGGCCGCTGTCGGGCGTCGGGACCGTCACCGTCTCGTCCAGTGCCGGGCCGGAGAGGCGGGTCGCCGTGTCGTCGACCCGGACGGTCAGGTTCAGCGTCTCGCCGGTCCTCGCGGTCGCGTAGGTGTTCTCCCGGCCGTCAGTGAGTCGGAGCGAGATCAGTTCGGCCTGCCCGGGCAGGCCCGCGGTGACGTCCGTCCGGACCGCTCCGCCCTCGACGACGCGCACCCGCTGGACGTGGGGCTCGACTGACTGGCCGAGGAACGGCGCCCACTGCCCGCGGAAGACGTAGCGGTAGTACGTCCGGTCGGGATAGGCGTCGACGACGGCGAACTGGCGGTGCTGCATGGCATAGACCGTCTCCCCGTCGAACCCTGGGTCGTTGCGCAGCGTCTGGAACGGGTGGTTCAGCCAGTCGCCGTACGGCGTCGGGAGGAAGACGACGCTGTCGGCGAAGTCGTCGGTCTCGAAGGGTTCGTAGGCCTGCTCGTACTGGCGGGTCACCTCCAGGTTGTCCCCCACTGGTTCGGCGGCGACGGCGACGGCGCTGGTGCCACCGAGTGTCGCGAGCATCACGACGGTCACCGCGAGCGCGGGACGCACGCGGTCTGGTCGGACCCGTTCCTCGACGACCGACCGGACCCCCTCCCAGCCCCGGCGGACGCCCACCGCCCCGAACGTCACGGTCGGCAAGAGCAGGTCCACGTGGTAGTACGGACCCAGGAACCGCACGAGGCCGTCCGTCGGGTCCGAGAGGTCCCCGAGCATGTTGACGGTCCCCCAGAAGTAGAGGTTCCCCAGCACCACGGTGAGGACGACGCCCGCGAGGGCGAGTCGGCGGGAGTCGAGGTCACGCCGGCTCGCAGTCCAGAGGCCCACGGCCGCCGCGAGCGTCCCCAGCGGTCCGGCGACGACCCAGCGGGTGGCGTACTTCGAGAGGAGTTCGGCGTTGGCGGTGAGGGAGAGCGCGGGCGTGAAGTCCCGCGAGTACCCGAGGATGGACCGCCGGCCGAAGCCGAGGCCGTCGTCGGGGGCGAACGCCTGGTAGGGGAAGACGAGCGGGTCGCCGGTGACCACCGCGTTGTACGCCAGGGTCACGCCCACGCCGGCGAGGCCGAACAGGGCGGTGAGGCCGACCCGGGCGACGACCGACGGGTCGAGCCCCCGGAGCGACCACAGCGCGTGCAGGACGAACGGTGTCGCGAACAGGACGGCCGTGTAGGGCCGCGAGAAGAACGCGAGGCCGATGGAAGCGCCGGCGAGGGCGGCCGTGCGACGACTCCCGGTGCGGTCGGCGTGGAGGTATGCGGCGGCGAACCCGAGGTTGTACATCGTCGTGGGCACGTACGAGAGGAACACCGACGCGTCGACCAGAAAGAGCGGCGACCCGAACAGGAGGGCCGTCGCGATGACGCCGGTCCGCTCGTCGAAGGCCTCCCGGACCGTCAGGTAGGTCAGCGCGAGCGTCGCCGTCGCGACCAGACCGAGCGCGATGCGATAGCCGCCCAGCAGGCCGCCCACGGCGAACGTGGCGGCGGCGACCGGCGTGTACTTCGGATAGAGCTGGCTGCCCGCGTCCACGAAGAACCACGGGCGGAACGTCCCGGCGACCGGCGGGTCCAGGAAGAGCTGACCCTCGAGCAGCATCGCCGCCTGCTGGAGGTAGACGGCCTCGTCGTGGTTGGAGGTGTGGTACGGGAAGACGACGTGGGCGAGCGCGAAGACGGCCACCCCGCCGAGCGCCGCGAGCAGCGCGGCCTGGACGCCGGGGCGACGCAGCCGCCTCATTCGGTGGGATACCAGGCGAGTTCGTGGTCCGCCGCGAGGTCGACTTCGACCGGCTCGCCCGGCTCGAACGTCTCGACGTGGTTGTGCATGCAGTGGACGATGTCACCGCTGTGTAGCTCGACGCGGTAGACGAAGGAAGGGCCGTTGTACTGGCGATGGACGACGTAGCCATCGGCCTTCGGCTCGCTTGTCGGGATGGCCTGCAGGTCGTCGGGCCGGACCAGCACGTCGACCATCGCGCCGTCGTAGGCCTCGACGGGCCCGTTCAGCCGGTGTGTACCGAACGAGCCCAGGCCGGTCTCTATCGTCTCGTCGACAACCCGCGCAGAGAGGAAGCTGGCCTGGCCGAGGAAGCTCGCGACGAACCGGCTCTCGGGGTTCTCGAACACCTCGCCGGGGTCGCCGACCTGGGCGATGGCCCCGTCGTTCATGATGGCGACCCGGTCGCTGATAGACAGTGCCTCCTCCTGGTCGTGGGTGACCGAGATGGCCGTGACGCCGGCCCGCTTGAGAATCTTGCGGACCTCCTCGCGCATCTCGACGCGCAGGCGGACGTCGAGGTTCGAGAACGGTTCGTCGAGCAGGAGGACGTCCGGTTCCGGGGCGAGCGAGCGCGCCAGCGCGACCCGCTGTTGCTGGCCGCCGGAGAGCTGGGCGGGCATCTTGTCGTGGTGGTCGCGCAGGTCGACCAGTTCGAGCAGTTCGTCGACACGGCTGTCGGTCGCTTTCGCGTCCAGCCCGGTGAGGCCGAAGGCGATGTTCTCCGCGACGGAGAGGTGCGGGAACAGGGCGTAGTCCTGGAAGACGATGCCGACATCCCGTTCCTCGGGCTTGCGGAAGGTGCCCTGGCCGGCGATGACCTCGTCCTCGAGCGATATCTCGCCACCCGTCGGTCGCTCCAGGCCCGCGATCATCCGGAGCGTCGTCGTCTTGCCACAGCCGGACGGCCCGAGCAGCGTCAGGAGTTCGCCTTCCTTGACCGCCAGATCCAGGTTCTCGACCGCGAGTTCCTGGCCGTAGTCCTTCGAGACGCCGTCGAGTCGCAGGACCGTCCGGTCCGGGTCCGATACCGCCGCGTCGACAGATTCGAACGCGGAGAGCCGTCGTGAGCGCGTTTGGTTGGACATTAGGAACTACCCTCCCGTCTGAGGATGACCAGCATGGAGAGCCCGGAGACGCCGACGAGTATCAGCGCCGGGACGGCGGCTTGCCCGTAGTAGCCGGCCCCCTGGACGAGCCAGATGTACGTTACGAACGTCTCGAAGCCCGTCGGCCGTAACATGAGCGTTGCCGGCAATTCCTTCATCGTCGTCAGGAAGACCAGCGCCGCCCCGGCCGCCAGTCCCGGCGCCACGAGCGGCAGGACGACCTGCCGGAACGCCGAAATCGGGTCGTAGCCCAGCGACCGCGCGGCCTCGATGTAGCTCGGATCCACCTGCAGGATCGACGACTCGGTCGTTCCCACCGCCTGTGGCAGGAACCGGACGACGTAGGCAAAGACGAGCAGGACGACGCTCTGATAGAGGAAGGGGACGTACGCAAGCCCCAGGTACACGAGTGCCAGCCCCAGCACGACGCCGGGGACGGCATAGCCCACGTAGGTCGCTCGCTCGGGCAGCGACGCGAGTCCCGTGTCGCTGCGCGCCGAGAGGTACGCCACGGGCAGCGCCGCGAGGACGCTGATGGCGGCGGCCGCCGCGGCCAGGCCGACGGAGTTCCAGGCGTAGGCGAATTCGAAGGCGAACCCGCCGCCGACGTAGCCGGTGCCCGAGCGCACGAGCCACCGCAGCAGGATGGCGATGGGCAAGACCAGGCAGAGCGACGCGATACCGGCACAGAACGCGAGGGCCGGCACCTTCCAGCGGCCGAGTCGTATCTGCCCCGGCTGGCGCGACCCGCGACTGACGTAGGCCCCGTCACGGCCCGCGTTGAGCCGCGACTCGACGGCGAGGATGCCAAGCGCCATCACCAGCAACAGCATCGACAGCACCGACGCGTAATCGAGCCGTCGGGCGCCGAACTCGTTGTATATCATCCGGGTGAACACGTCGTACTGCATGATGGCGGGCGTCCCGAAGTCCGAGAGGGTATAGAGTGCGACCAGGAGGGCGCCGGCGGCGATGCCCGGCGCGATCTGTGGCAGCGTGACGCGCTTGAACGCCTCCCAGCGGGTGTGGTTCAGCGAGCGGGCCGCCTCGACGACGGTGCCGTCGAACGACAGCAGGGCGGCCCGCGTCGTCAGGAAGACGTATGGGTACGTAAAGAGGGTGAGCACGAGCACGGCGCCGTGCAGGCCGTAGACGGTCGGCAGTTGCTCGACGCCCAGCGGCGCGAGCAGGCCCGCGAGCGCGCCACGCGGCCCGAACGCGGAGACGAAGGCGAACGCGCCGATGTAGCTGGGGACGACCAGCGGGAGCGCCGACGTGATGGTCCAGAAGCGCCTGAACGGGAGGTCCGTCTGTGCGGTGAGGATGGCGAGGGGCACGCCGACGACGACGGAGGCGGTGGTCACGCCCACGACGAGTACGAGCGTGTTCAGCGTCACCTCGACGGTCGTCTGGCTGGTCAGCAGTTCTATCGCCCGGGGGACGGCTATCTCGCCGGCCCGGAGGAACAGCCACACCAGCGGCGACAGGACGAAAAGCGAGATGGCGAGTGCGACCACTGCGAGCAGCGTGGGTGCCGTCGAGTCGGTGTGCTCGGCGGACGTCTGCTCCCGGAGCCGCTCGAAGCGGTCGCTGGAACTCATCTCAGAGGACTCCCGCCTCCCGCAGGAGGTCGACCGTCCCCGCGACGTCAGCGAGTTCGGTCAGGTCGATATCCGGCGGGTCCAGCTCGTCGATGGTCGGCAGGCCGCCGACCGGCTGGACCCCCGGGATCATCGGGTACGCGAAGGTCCGCGTGGCGAAAAACTCCTGGGCCTCCGCCGAGAGGATGTGGCGGACGAAGTTCGCCGCGAGCTCGCTGTTCTGGGTCCCCTGGAGTATCTCGAGACCGGAGACGTTGACGAGCGCACCCGCGTCGCCCTCGGTGAACGCCAGGTCGAGCGGGGCGTCCTGCCGGGCGGACTTGACCCGCTGGGAGTAGTAGTGGTTCGCGAACCCGGCGACGAGTTCGCCGTCGGCGACGGCGTTCGAGACGCGGAACTCGTCCGGGTACTCGCTGATGCCGGCGTCGAGCATCGCCTGGAGCCACGCTCTGGTCTCCTCGTCGCCGCGGATGAGCCGCATCGCCGTGACGAACGACTGGAACGCGCTGTAGGTGGGCGCCCAGCCGAGACTGTCCTGGAAGGCGCCCGTCTCCGGGAAGTCCTGGACGGAGGCGGGGACGTCCGACGCCGACAGTTCGTTGGTGTTGTACGGAATCGCGCGTGCGCGGCCGGCGATACCCACCCAGCGCCCCTGCTCGTCCTGGAACTCCTCGGGGACCGCAGAGAGCGCTTCCTCGGGAAGCGCGGCCGTGGCGCCGGCGTTGGCCACGGCACCCAGGGACCCGGCGTCGACGGCCATGAAGACGTCGGCCGGGCTCTGTCCGGCGTCGACCTCCTCGATGATGGTGTTCGCGAGGTCGCTCGAGGCCTCGAGGCGGTGGTTGGTCGTGAAGTCGGGGTAGCGACGCTCGAGCAGTTCGATGAGGTCGAGGTACAGGCCGCCCTCGCCCCCGCCGAGATACAGCGTCAGTTCGCCCTCGAGCGCGGGCAAGTCTTCGATGGAGGTCCCGCCGGGGTCGGGTCGCTGGGCGACCAGCGGCCCCGACCCGCGGAAGTCGGACAGCGAGACGGGCCCGGTGTCGCCGTCCCCGCCGAGCGAGAGGCCGGAACACCCGGCAAGCGCCGCGGCAGCCGTCGCACCACCGAACTGGAGGAATCGGCGACGGGAGCGGGTCCCGTCAGAGAGAGTGTCGTCGTCGGTCATGTTGTAATGTAGTAGTTTTAGGTTTACCTAAATGGTTTGCGTTTTAATCGTCGGCCGTGACGGGGATGCGGTCGGCCCGTCGCGAGTCGAGTTCGGCCAGGCACTCGAGCCAGTCGAGCATGAACTCCCCGCAGTAGTTAAGGAAGGCCCCGTTTTCCCAATCGCTGAAATCGCCGGTGGCGAGCGCCTCACCCATGGCGTCGAAGGCCTCGCGGTATGAGTCGGCGTCGTCGGCGGCGTCGTCGACGATCTCCCAGACGTGTTCGTTGAGCTCCAAGCCGTGGACCTCGTTTGTCAGGTCCGAGAACGTCGAGCGCGGCGCCTTGTTGTGCTCACAGAGCGGCCCGCCGTTGTAGATGTGCTTGTCCAGCAGGTCCGCCGCGCGCTTGAGGAACACGCCCGACCAGATGTCGTCGAACCGGCCGACGTCCCACTCGTTGTCGTCCATCGGCAGCTGGTAGAACGCCGGGACGACCTCGCGGCGGAACGCGAGGTTCATCGAGCAGACGGTGAGGTAGTTGCCCCCGGCGGCGACGAAGTCCTCGCCGAAGTCAGACGCCGAGGTCCGGGTCTGGGCCTGGCCCTGCAGGTCGCCGTCCATCAGGATGCGGACGGCATCGAGGTCCGGGACGTTGGTCCACAGTCCCTGGGAGGCCACGACGTCGTCGACGTAGGTGGTGTCGGTCTCCACCGACTCGTCCATCGCGGCGTAGGGGTACCCGCGCGGGTAGAGCCCATGTTCGTCCTCGTTCTGGTAGAGCACGTTGACCCAGTTCTCGTCGGACCGGACGCGTTCGACCTCGCCCTCGAAGGCGAGGTTCTCCATGTGGGTCCCGAAGAAGTCGACGTCCTCGTGGGGCAGCGTGTCGTCGTCGACGAAAAAGCCGTACTCGAAGTCGTTGGCCCAGAGGTACAGCAGGCCAAAGGAGGTCTGGGCGTGACTGGCCGCCGGGACGAGGTGGTCGTACTCGGCGACGCCGTGGTCGGCGAACCACACCTCGCGGGCGGTGCCGTCGAACACCGCTCCGGCGACGCCTTCCTCTGCCAGCATCCGTTCCATCGCCTCGGTGTCACAGAAGTCCTCCGTGACGAGCACGAAGAAGAGTCGGTCGAGGTCGAACCCGTGGTCCCGGGCGTTCTGGCAATACTCGCGCAGACACTCGTGGTTACGTACGGTCGGCACGACGACGCAGATGTCCGTAGTCATCGTACACGAGATTCTTTAGGCCGCCCTAAAGAGGTTTTCTGTTTTAGGTCGGCCTAAATGTATGCAGGCCGAACGGTTCCCACGTGTATCTGTATACGTGTCCACAGGTTGGGGGCCGTAGCAAGGTCATTCTATTCCCGGTTCGGGGATTACCGAACTATAAGGCGAACTATTATTTGCCTGTGCTTTGCCGTCTATGGTGAGAGATGAATACACCAGACCACGGGGGTTGCACACCTGACACATGTATCTGAAGGACCAGACCTGTGTCGTCACCGGCTCGTCGCGAGGTATCGGTCGAGGTATCGCCGAGGACCTGGCCGAACACGGCGCCAACGTGGTCGTCAACTACCGGTCCTCCGAGGGGGAAGCCCGCGAGGTAGTCGACACGATAGCGGAGATGGGGCAGGGCGAGGCCGTCGCCGTCCAGGCGGACGTGGCCAAGCACGACGAGGTCCGGGAGATGCGAGACGCCGTGGTGGACGAGTTCGGGGCGCCGGACGTGCTCGTCAACAACGCTGGCATCACCATCGACAAGAAGTTCGAGAACATGTCCCGCGAGGACTGGCAGACCGTCATCGACGTCAACCTCGGCGGCGTGTTCAACTGCACCGACGCCTTCTACGACGACATCCGCGACGCCGAGAACGGGCGACTCATCAACATCTCGAGCGTCGTCGGCCAGCAGGGCAACATCGGGCAGGCCAACTACGCGACGACGAAGTCCGGGCTGTTCGGGTTCACGCGCACGCTCGCACTGGAACTCGCTCACACCGGGTCGACGGCGAACTGCGTCGCGCCCGGGTTCGTCCGCACCGACATGCTGGAGGAAGTCCCCGAGCGGGTCCAGGAGAAGATCCTGCGGAACATCCCGCTGGACCGGTTCGCGACGGTCGAGGACATCGCCTCCATCGTCCGGTTCGTCGCCGGCGAGGAGTCCAGTTACATGACCGGACAGGTGCTGGGCGTCAACGGCGGCATGGAGTGGTAACATGAGCAGACAGGAAGACTCCGAGGACGAGAGCGAGGACCGAAGCGCCGTCGAGGAACTCCGCGAGCGACGGGCGGAAGCCAGGCTCGGCGGCGGCGAGGCACGCATCGAGGCCCAACACGAGAAGGGCAAGATGACTGCGCGCGAGCGCATCGACTTCCTCGTCGACGACGGGACGTTCAACGAGGTCGACCCCTTCGTCGAACACCGGTCGACGAACTTCGGGATGGAGGAAAAGACGTTCCCCGGCGACGCCGTCGTCACGGGCTACGGCGACGTCGACGGCAGGAAGGTCTTCGTCTTCGCCCACGACTTCACGGTGCTGGGTGGCTCGGTCGGCGAGGTCGTCGCCGAGAAGATCTGCAAGGTGATGGACAAGGCCATCGAGACCGGCGTCCCCGTCATCGGCCTCAACGACTCCGGCGGGGCCCGCATCCAGGAGGGCGTCGACTCGCTGGTCGGGTTCGCCAAGATCTTCGAACGCAACACGAAGGCCAGCGGGCTCATCCCACAGATTTCGGCCATCATGGGCCCGTGTGCCGGCGGCGCGACCTACTCGCCGGCGCTGACGGACTTCACGTTCATGGTCCAGGACACTAGCCACATGTTCATCACGGGGCCGGACGTCATCGAGACGGTCACCGGCGAGCAGGTGTCCAAGGAGGAGCTCGGCGGGGCCGGGTCACACTCCTCGAAGTCCGGCGTCGCCCACTTCTCGTATCCCTCCGAGGAGGAGGCCCTGGAGAACATCCGCCAGCTCCTCTCGTATCTCCCCCAGAACAACATGGAGGACCCGCCGCGGGTCAAGCCGTGGGACGACCCGGAACGCGAGATTCCCGAGGTGACCGACATCGTCCCGTCGGCCCCGCGAAAGCCCTACGACATGACGAAGGTCATCGACAAGGTGGTCGACGAGCAGTCGTTCTTCGAGACCCACGCCAACTGGGCCCGGAACGTCGTCGTCGGGTTCGCCCGGATGGACGGTCGCTCGGTCGGCATCGTCGCGAACCAGCCCCGCGTGAGCGCGGGCACGCTGGACATCGACGCCGCCGAGAAGGCCGCCCGCTTCATCCGCTTCTGTGACTCGTTCAATATCCCCATCGTCTCTTTCGTCGACGTCCCCGGGTTCATGCCCGGCACCGACCAGGAGCACAACGGCATCATCCGCAGAGGGGCGAAGCTCATCTACGCCTACGCCGAGGCCACCGTCCCGCTGCTCTCGGTGGTCGTCCGGAAGGCCTACGGCGGCGCCTACATCGTGATGTCCTCGAAGTTCCTCGGCAGCGACGTCAACTACGCCTGGCCCGGCTCCGAGATGGCCGTGCTGGGCCCGCGGGGCGCGGTCAACATCCTCTACCGGAACGAGATCGCCGAGGCCGACGACCCCGACGCCAAGCGACAGGCGCTGATGGACGAGTTCCGCGAGGAGTTCGCCCATCCCTACGGGCCGGCCCGGCGGGGCTACCTCGACGACGTCATCGAACCGAAGGACACGCGCAAGCGCCTCATCGACGACCTGGAGTTGCTCCAGCGCAAGCGCGAGGACACGCCGCCGAAAGACCACGGCAACATCCCGCTGTAAGATGTCCGCACTCAGGGAACCCGAGGCGCGACCCGACGAGGCCGAGGCGGCTCGCACCACGACGGTGACCGTCGAGCGGGACCTGACGGTGTCAATTCCGGCGGACGCGAGTCGGTCGGAGGCCGCTGCCATCGCCAGCGCCGTCGGCGCACACGCGACCGACCGACAGCGAGCGGCGGCCGTCGCGCCGGCGGCCGACAGCGTCGAGTACACCGACCGGTGGACGCTGGCCGAGCGACTCGGGCGGTTCGGGAAGCGGCGGTGGCCCCGTGACGTCGAGCGCGGCGACGAGTGGGCTGCCGCGGCGAGAGCGAAGTACTGACCGACCGGGTCAGCGGCCGACCGTCCGTCAGCGATCGTCGACGGTGACCGTGAACTCCTCGAGGTCGACGTCGAGCGAGACCGTCGAGACGGTGCGGACGTACTCGCTCTTGTGGTTCCCGTCGGCCCGGAACCGGGTGTGTTCCTCGACCAGTCCGGCGTCTACGAGGCAGTCGACCTTCCGGTAGAGCGTCGACACCGGGACGCCCAGTTCGTCGTTTAGTTCCGTTACGGTCAGCGAGTCGGCCTCGAGTGCGCGAAGGACTCCCCGACACTTCTCGTCGGTCAGGACCGACAGCAGGGCCGACTCGTCGATGGCTGTGCTCCGTGTCTCGCTCGGACCGCTGGCCTCGAATCGGTGCGCGTGTGACGACATCGTGGATGCTACCTCGGCGTATGCGACGTGCGGTGAGAGTGGGACATCCACCATATGATGGGTGGTTTAAGTACTCCCGCCGGGAGATTTAGATAGGTGTCCCCCGAGGTATCGAACCAATGGGGACCGGCATCCGCGCGGAGGTCCGTGTCGAACCCGGGGAGACCTGTCTCGTCGCACGGGCGGCCGCACGGACGGGAACACAGAGCCGAGCGGTCAGGAAGAGCGTCAACGCCGACGAGCCCGACCGGACGACGGTCGAGTTCATGCTCGAGGGTGACGACCACGCCGTCGACCCCGGCGCCGACCTGCCGGACGGCGTCGACCCGGTCTTCGACTACGGGGACAAGACGGTCTACCGGTACACGCGCGACGGGACCGACCGGTGTCCGTGCGACTGCATCGAGACGTACGACTGCCCCATCGCCGACCGCTACGTCCGGGACGGGTCGGTGTTCCTGACCTTCCACGCGCCCGACGTCGGGACGTTACAGGACCTCGTCGCGGACCTCCGCGAGACGTTCCCGGCGGTGGACGTCCAGCGCCTGCTCCGGTCGGAGGGGAGCCGCGACGACCACGACCTCGTGTTCGTCGACCGGGGGACGCTGACGGCCCGGCAGCGAGAGACCCTTCGCAGGGCCCACGAACTGGGCTACTTCGAGCACCCGAAACGGGCCAACGCAAGCGACGTCGCGGACGCGATGGGCATCAGTCGGCCGACGTTCAGCGAGCACCTCGCTGCGGCCCAGTCGAAGGTCCTCGACGCGTTGCTGGCAGAGTGAGCCCCCGGTCTCGGCCACCGGCACACTTACTATCGGCCACAGATTAACTCGAACAATGTCAGGGGAGGGGACGGTGGAGATGACGGGGACGGAGATCGGACGGTTTCTCGAGACGAATGGGTTCGGTGTCCTCTCGCTCGCCGCGACGGAGCGGCCGTACGCGATTCCGGTCTCCTACGCGTACGACGAGACACGCGGCGAGTTCCTGCTCCGGCTGGGCCACCTCGATACGAGCGAGAAAGACACCTTCCTCGAGGAGTCGACGCCGGCCCGACTGGTCGTCTTCGACGGGGCAGCGGGGCCACGGAGCGTCATCTGCGACGGCGAACTGACGAAACTCGAGAAGGCTGACCTCTCTCCGCATCGCATCGAGGTCCTGGGAGCGGGCGAGACGCCGGCGTTTGGCATCTGGGAGGCGGACAAAGAGCGCACCGACGTGAGCGTCCACTGCCTGCAAGAGACCGAGCTCTCGGGGCGGAAGGCCGTGTCCGCCGGGGACTGACTCAGTCGCGCTCGAAGGCGGTGGCGGACACGGCCGTCCCGCAGACGATGCATCCGCTCTCGAGAATCGCCGCCTTCATCGACTCGTTGACCTCGATGTGCTCTGCGCACTCCGGGCAGACAAAGAGGATGCCAGCGCTCCCGCTCATCGGACACGGCTCGCCTCCCTGCACGTCCGGCCCGGCGGCCCCACGCCCCGTCCGGAGTCGAGTGGGTTCATGGTCCGACGTATCCCCGCCCTGGGCATATAAGTGAATTAGTCTTTTCATCTCGTGAGAGCGTGCCCGAGTCCGGGCCGCTCAGGCGGTCAACTCGGTCAGAATCTCGAGATCGCGTTTCGTCTCGCAGAACTCGCTCACCGGATGGGTCACTCCACAGGCGTCACACTCGTGGTCGACGGATGGCCCCTCGAGGTCGGCGGGGTTTACCTCCCAGCGTTCGGTGCAATCGGGACACTGCAGTGTTATCCAGGCCTCCTCCATGTCCGTGGCTGACCGGGACACGGTAATGAATCTTGTGTGGATTCGCACCCGCCGGGACAGCAGCCATACGACAGCCACACCCGATGTGTAGTCGGACCGAAATCTACAGGGGGTATCCCCGAGAGTCACCGCACATGGGAGTCGCAGTAATCGGTGCGTCGATGACGAAATTCGGGCAACGTGACGCCTGGCTCGGCGAGTTGCTCTCGCAGGCCGGCGAGGAGTGTCTCGACGACGCGGGCGTCACACCCGCCGACGTAGAGCACCTGTACGTCTCGAACATGGCGGGCGGCGAGTTCGAGGGCCAGACCGGCGTGATGAACCTGCTCGCCCACGACCTGGGGCTGATGCCGGCGTACAGCGAACGGGTCGACCAGACCTCCTCCTCGGGTGGGGCGGGTATCTACGAGGCATGGCAGTCGGTCGCCTCCGGCGCCAGCGACATGACGCTGCTGGTCGGCGGGGAGAAGATGACCCACAAGACGACTGGTGAGGCGACGGACATCATCGCCTCCATCACCCACCCGGCGGAGTACAAGCACGGCGTCACCCTGCCGTCGTTCGCCGGGATGACCGCACGCCACTACCTGGAGCGGTTCGACGCCCCTCGCGAGTCGCTGGCTCGCGTCGCCGTAAAGAACCACAGGAACGGCGTCGACAACCCCAACGCGCAGTTCCAGAAGGAGATCACGATGGAGAAAGCCCTCGAGTCACCCATCATCGCCGACCCACTGCGGCTGTACGACTTCTGTCCCATCACGGACGGGAGCGCCGCGATGATGTTCACGACCGAGGAGCGTGCCGCGGAGATCGCCGACGAGTACGCGGTCGTCTCGGGCATCAGTGGTGCGACCGACACGCACGTCGTCCACGAACGTGACGACCCGACTGTCATGGGCGGCGTCGTCCAGTCCAGTCAGGACGCCTACGAGATGGCCGGGCTAAGACCGGCGGACCTGGACATCGCGGAACTGCACGACATGTTCACCATCCTCGAGTTCCTGCAACTGGAGGGCATCGGCGTCGCCGAACAGGGAACCGCCTGGGAGCTGGCGATGGACGGGACGACGGCGAAAGACGGCGACCTGCCGATCAACACCTCGGGCGGACTCAAGTCCAAGGGGCACCCGCTCGGCGCGAGCGGCGTCGCCCAGGGCGTCGAGATATACGAACAGCTCGTCGGCGAGGCCGGTCCGCGGCAGGTCGACGCGGAGACGGCGCTGGCCTGTAACGTCGGTGGCTTCGGCAACTGTGTCATCACCACCATCATGGAGGCAGCAGAATGACGCTGGAAGCAGGTATCTGTCCGAACGGACACGTCTCGTACCCGACCCACCCCCGCTGTCCGGACTGCGGCGAACCACAGCACGACACGCTGGACCTCTCTGCACGCACCGGGGAGGTCGTCACCTGGACGAAGTCGACGGCGACGCCACCCGGCGTCCGACAGCCAAACACGATGGCCATCGTCGAGTTCGATCTGACCGGGGAGGACCGGACCGACAACTTCGTCCGCGC
Organism: Haloarcula halobia; assembly: GCF_029338255.1. NCBI lineage: Archaea > Methanobacteriati > Methanobacteriota > Halobacteria > Halobacteriales > Haloarculaceae > Haloarcula > Haloarcula halobia. Next base: position 1,876,781 of record NZ_CP119787.1, on the reverse strand, counting down.
GCTCGGCCAGGTCACCACCGAACACGTCGAGACCGGCGACGAGGTCGAACCGGTCTACGTCGAACAGCTCCGCGACCCGGCGGAGGGCATCAAAGAGCCCGAGAGCCAGGCCTGGGACGGGTACCGCTGGGACCCGGTCTGACGGGTCCGGACGAAAGAACCGAGACAGGGACGGGACCGTAGGGCTGCCAACACGGCCGACGCGGCGCTTCGCGACACCCTCTCGGAACCGGAGCGAACACCCGTCAGACTGAAGCGGACCGTTCGGCCGAGCTTTCGGCCTCGAGCTGGTCGATGCCGTCCACGACGCTCTGGTAGCCGGCGGGCCCGACGTGCGGATAGACGGCACAGATGGCACCGCCATCGAGCAGTGCCAGGCAGATGACCGGGAGCGAGACGACGTCGTCGTCCGTCCCGGTAAACCAGTTCGACCGGGCGTGGTGTTCGAAGGCCGGTTCGAGCGAGACCTCGTGTTCGTCGGCCCACGCCTCCAGGGCGACGACGGAGGGCATCACCGGATCGCCGTCCGTCGCACTGGCCTGACGGAACCAGTAAGTGACCGTGACCTCGTCGATGGCCCCTGCCACGCGGAGTGCTTCGAGCCGTCCGAGGAGGGTCTCCCGGCGCTTCTCTGTCGCCATCGGTGCTGGCGTCCGCACGTACAGTGTAGCCCCGTCAACGCGTTTCATGGTAACGTCCACCGGTATTCGAGGAACCTACGACAGGCGACGAGATAGCCGTATCGGTAGCCCGGACGGGTCAATCGGCCATCGTGACCCGGGTGGCCTCTTCGCGGAGCAGGTCCGTGCGCGAGGAGAGACGCGCCACGCACTCGGTGACGGACTCGGTGCCGCCGCCGGTCGCGTGTGGGGCGACCCGGACGAGTTCGTCGTCCTCGTAGACGGCGAGGCACATCGTCGGCATCACGAGGTGGGTCTCTCGCTCCCCGGTGGTCGTGCTGTAACACGCACGGGTGTCGAAGCACGGCGTCAGCGAGACGTTGGCCTGCTCGGCCCACTCGCGGAACTCCTCGTAACGGATCTCTTCGGCGGTTTCTGCCGGGCCGTCGGCACAGACACGCTTGTCCCAGTCCACCGTCTCGACGTCGTCGAGTACGCCCGCGTCGACGAGGTTCCGCAGTGTCCCTTCCAGCGCCGACCGGCGCCGGGCGGACGGCGCGGGCAGGTCTGCGCGGACGAAAAAGACGGCCCGTCGGTGGCCGGGGTACTCGCTGTTTGACATCTCTACCCGGACCAAGACACTATAACATAATAAATCATTATGTTTCAGCAGCGCTCGCGACCTGTGGCGCACCGGGTCGGCTACTAACTGTCGTCGGACCCGTCGTGGTCCCCGCCGTCCTCCCGTCGGTCCACGTCGTCCTTGATCGATTCCAGCTCGGCGTCGACGTCGACGGCGACGTCCTCGGGGGTCTCGCCAGAGTCCGACCGGGGGTCCTCAGCCGCCTGCACGCGTTCCCCGAGTTCCGAACGGAGTTCACGGGCCTCCGTGAGCAGTTCTCGGGCGTCCTCGTCCTCGGGCGTGCCCTCGACGGCACGCTGGATCTCCGCGAGGGCGTCGTCCAGGCGCCGCAGAGTGACGTCGCTCAGGTCCGCGGCCCGCCGGCGGACGTCTGCCGCTGCCGACTCCCCGGCCGGCGGCCGTCCGTCAGCCAGCCGAATCGCTCGCCGAAGCAGTTTCAGCGCCTCGATGTTCGTCCGGAGGACGAGGATGGCCGCCGGGATGGTCACGTCGCTCGTGAACCGGAGCAGCTCTCCCGGTGTGGGCGGCCGTCGCCGGCCGCGAGCGGTCCGTGGTTCGACGGCCGTCTCAAGGTCCCGGAGCGTCGTCACGAGGTCCGTCACCAGGGCGGTCAGGTCCTCGTCGGAGCGGTCGCTCATGCTCCCACTAGCCCCGTGACCTACAAAAGCCCGCCGTCGACCGGTGGAGAGAGAAACGCTTTTGTCTTTAGGCTCGCCTAATCCATTCGATGGCAGTCGAATACGACGACAGTGGTCGGCCCGTCGTGAGCGCTCACAGCAGTGAAGCCGAACGGACCGTATTCACCGAGCAGGACAACAGCGACGGGTGGATTTCGACCGATTTGACCGTCACGCCCCGTCCGTGAGTCGGTCCCGCATTACCCCTGGACGAGCGTGTCGTCCTCGAGGTAGTGTTCGACGTGGTGGGCGTCCTCTTCGACTTCGACGAGGATGTCCCGGAGGATTTGTGCCGTCGCGTGGTCGCCGAGGTTCGCCGTCAGTTCGACGTGGTCCCGCAGCGACTCGATGACGTCGCCGTACATCTCGAGGTCGTGTTCGAGCGAGGTGCGGATGTCGAAGACGTCCGCCGGTTCGGACTCGACCGCGGCGTGGTCGGCGAGGGCGGCCGGGCCCGCCACCGGCGTTCCACCTAACGCCTGGGCGCGCTCGGCCAGTTCGTCGGCGGCCCCCTCGGCGTTTGCTGCGGCCTCACCAAGGAACAGGTGGAGGTCGCGGAACTCCGCGCCCTCGACGTTCCAGTGGTGCTTTTTCAGCTGGTGGTACAGCACGTACGTGTCCGCCAGGTCCTGATTCAGGGCGTCGATGACCTGTGTCGCCTTCTCCCGGTCGAGGCGGAGCGCGTTTTCCTCGACGGAATCAAATTCACGACGGACGTGTTCCTGTGTCGCCATGACAAGCTCCGATACTCGCCGAACAGGCTTAAAACTTCGTCACCGGAAAGAGAGTTTTTTCTTCAAGGCAGAAATAGTTCCCCAAACGTGAAAACGCCAGCCGGTCGTCGTGGCCGATCAGAACCGTCCCGCCGGGCCTGCCCGGCCCGGTTCGTGCCGGTCAGTCACTCCCCGGCCGGACCGCGACGAGCGCCACGAGGTCGGTCGCGCCCGCCAGCGCGTCCTCCGACAGCGTCCGGAGGACCTGTTCCTGGTGGACGGCGACCAGGGCCGCCAGCACGTGGTCCTCCAGGTCGAGGTACTCGCCGTACTCCTCCCAGACGGCGGTCCTGACCCCGACGACGTACCGGTCGGGGGTCCGCTCGAGGACCGGGTCCGCGTACTGCTTGCGCCACTCGTAGACGAGGTCCTCGACCCCGGGATTGGCCTGCATCGTCCGCTGGTGGTCGACGAGCGCGTCCGCCAGCACGTCCCGGTCGACGTCGTTCTCGGCCGCGACGGCACGAACCACCTCGTCGTCGAACGGCGCCGTGAGGTCGGCGTCTGTCATCGGCGACCCTACGCCCCGGGAGGGCAAAAGCGACGTGCAATCGCCCGTTTTCGTGGGTCCACTCTCAAGTGGATTTCGATGCCGCGGCCGGTTCTCACCCGCCGGGAGCGACCCAGCAGATATATTCGATCAGCGGGAGAACTCCCAGTAGAGGCATGGGACGACTATCGACGCTTTTCGCGCCGGAACGAGTGGCCGTGATCGGTGCGACCGACTCGGAGGGGTCCGTGGGTCGCGCCATCACGTCGAACCTCCTCGCATCGTTCGACGGCGATGTCGTGGCGGTCAACCCATACAAAGACGAGGCGCTGGGCCTGCGGTGCTACGACACCATCGGCGACGTCGACGACCCCGGAAGTGTCGACGTGGCCGTCGTCGTCGTGCCACCGAACGCGGCGGTCCAGGCCATCAGAGACGCGGGCCAGGCGGGGGTACAGAACGTCGTCGTCATCACTGCCGGGTTCGGCGAAACCGGTAGCGAGGGCATGTCCCGCGAGCAAAAACTCAAGGAGGCCGCCCGGGAGTACGACCTCAACCTCGTGGGGCCCAACAGCCTCGGGGTGATGTCGACGCCCGACGGACTCAACGCCACGTTCGGCAACGAGATGGCCAGCAAGGGAGACATCTCCTTTATGAGCCAGTCCGGGGCCTTCGTCACGGCGGTGCTGGACTGGGCCGCAGAGCGCGACGTCGGGTTCAAGGACATCGTCTCGCTGGGCAACAAGGCCATCCTAGACGAGGGCGATTTCGTCGCCGAGTGGGGCGAGGACCCCCAGACGGAGGTCATCCTCGGCTACCTGGAGGACATCTCCGACGGGACGAAGTTCATCCGGACGGCCAGGGAGGTGACCCAGGAGACGCCGATCGTCCTCGTCAAGTCCGGCCGCACCGACGCCGGTGCCAGTGCCGCGGCCTCCCACACCGGGGCGATGGCCGGGTCCGAACGCGCCTACGAGGCGGGCCTCGAGCAGGCCGGGACCCTCCGCGTCGAGTCGGTCCAGGAACTGTTCGACTACGCCCAGATTCTCTCGGGCCAGCCGCTCCCCGACGGGGACCGGATCGCCATCGTCACGAACGCCGGCGGGCCGGGCGTGATGACGACGGACGCCGTCGGCGACTCGGACCTCTCGCTGGCGGAGTTCGAGGACGATACGCTCGACCGGTTACGGGAGTCGATGCCCGACGAGGCCAACATCTACAACCCGGTGGACATCATCGGGGACGCCCCGGCAAAGCGGTTCGAGCTCGCCCTGGAGACGGTGCTTGCGGACGACAACGTCTCGATGGCCGTCGTCGTCGCCTGTCCGACGGCGGTCCTCTCGTTCGAGGAGCTCGCCGAGGTGATCGTCGAGAAACAGGCGGCCCACGAGACGCCCGTGGCCACGACGCTGATGGGCGGGAAGTCCGTCGGTGCCGGACAGGAGGTGCTCAGCGAGGCGGGCATCCCGAACTACTTCGATCCAGCGCGGGCCGTCGACAGTCTCGACGCGCTGCGGGACTACCGGCAGATCCAGGCCCGCGACTACGCGGACCCGGCCACGTTCGACGTCGACCGGGACCGGGCCGAGGAGATACTCCGCACGGCCGCCCGGCGGGACACGAACCGGCTCGGGGTCGAGGCGATGGAACTGCTCGACGCCTACGGCATCCCGACGCCACAGGGGGCCGTGACACGGTCGCCGACGGAGGCCGAGGAGGTGGCCCGGGACATCGGCGACGACGTCGTGATGAAGATCGTCAGCCCGGACATCCTCCACAAGTCCGACATCGGGGGCGTCGAGGTCGGCGTCCCGCCCGAGGAGGTCCGAAGCACCTACGAGGACCTCGTGGTCCGGGCCCGGAACTATCAGACCGACGCGACGGTGCTCGGGGTCCAGGTCCAGGAGATGGTCGACCTCGAGTCCGGGACCGAGACCATCCTGGGGATGAACCGCGACCCGCAGTTCGGCCCGCTCCTCCTCTTTGGCCTGGGCGGCATCTTCGTCGAGGTGCTCGAGGACAACACCGTCCGGGTCGCGCCCGTCAGCGAGCCAGAAGCCAGGGAGATGCTCGACGACATCGAGTCCGCGCCGCTGCTGCGCGGGGCCCGGGGACGGGACCCCGTCGACGAAGGCGCCCTCGTCGAGTCCATCCAGCGACTCTCCCAGCTGGTCACTGACTTCCCGGCCATCGTCGAACTGGACATCAACCCGCTCGTCGCCACCCCCGACGGGGTACAGGCGGTCGACCTGCGACTCACGCTCGACCAGGAGAAACTATGACCGACACGAACACGCTACTCGTCACGTCCACGGAGGAAGGTATCGGCAAGACGGCAATCACGCTCGCCCTGGCGAAACAGGCCAAGGAATCCGGGCTCTCGGTCGGCTACATGAAGCCGAAGGGGACCCGACTCCAGAGCGCGGTCGGCAAGACCCGCGACGAGGACCCGATGCTCGCGCGCGAACTGCTGGACCTCGACGCGGAGATGCACGAGATGGAGCCCATCGTCTACTCGCCGACGTTCATCCAGGAGGCCATCCGTGGTCGCGAGGACCCCGCGGAACTGCGCGAGCGCGTGGTCGGTAACTTCGAGTCGCTCTCTGAGGGCGTCGACCTGATGGTCCTCGAGGGGAGCGACCGCTTAGAGACCGGCGGCATCGTCAACCTGACCGACGCCGACATCGCCGAGGCGGTTGACGCGGAGGTGCTCCTGCTCAGCGGCTACGCACAGGCCGGCGACATCGACGAGGTGCTCGACGCCGCACGGACTCTTGGCGACCGTCTCGCCGGCGTGCTGTTCAACGGCGTCACCGACGACGCGATGGACACCCTGACCGACGACGTAATGCCGTTCCTCTCCGGCCGGGACGTCCCCGTCTACGGGGCGCTCCCGCGGGTCCAGGAACTGGCGGGGGTCACCGTCGACGACCTCTCGCGGAGCGTCGGTGCCGACATCCTCACCAAGGAGGCCGACACCAGCGCACACGTCGAGCGGTTCTCCGTGGGGGCGATGGGTGGGAGCGCCGCCCTCGAACAGTTCCGCCGCATCCGCGAGGCCGTGCTCATCACCGGCGGGGACCGATCGGAGGTCCAGACGGCAGCCCTGGAGTCCTCGGGCATCAAGGCACTGCTTCTCACCGGCGGCCTCAGGCCCGCGAGCGCCGTTCTCGGACGCGCGGAGGAGGAGAACGTCCCGATTCTGCTCGTCCAGTCGGACACGCGGACGACCATCGACCGCGTCGAAGACGTCCTGCGGTCCGGGCGCACCCGGGACCGGGACACCGTCGAGCAGATGCAGGACCTGCTCGTCGAGAGCGGCAGTTTCGACTCGCTGCTCGACCAGTAGGCCCCGATTTCGATTGCGTTTCCGAGGGCCGGAACTAGGCTCGTTGACGGGTTTCTGCCATTATCTCCAGATGAAACGTACGTTAGACTTTTTGCGTCAGACGTTGAAAGTGAAAGTGGAGCCGGAAGGCTCCGTAGTGTCACACGCTACGGGGGCATCGCCCCCGAAAGTTCCCTTTGGTGTCTCCTCGCCGAGCGACGCGTCTCGTGAGCGGACTGACCGCTGTCCGGAACCGTCACGGAGGGCGACCGCCGATCCGACCCCCCGTCAGTCGTCTGCCGTGCTCCCTGCCGTGCCGGTAGCGGTCTCGGGACCCGCCTCGTCGTCGGCCGACGCCGGGCGGTGGCGGGGTCGAAATCGTGTACCTCGGTGTTCGGGTCCAGACCCGCGGTATCGATTGCCCGCGGGTCGTCGGCCGGCGACTGTCCCTCCGTGGTGAGATAATCACCCGTGAGGAGGCCGTCGCGCCTCTCGAGGCGTTCGTCGTCGAGTACCCGTGCGACAGCGTCGTCGACCGTCCGGGTCCACCGTCTCGTAACCGGGACCTCTCGATGTAGTCGACGAGTGGGAAACGATTCGGGTGGCGTCGGTCGGTCAGTACAGGTCGTCCAGTCCGTTGGCCGTCCCGCCGTGTTCCTCGGCGGGGAACTCCCCGTCGCGGACGGCCGCGACGTAGTCGGCGACGGCGTCGGTCACCTCGCTTCGGACGTCGCCGAACTGTGCGGCGAACGGCGGGGAAGACTCCGCGAGGCCGACGACGTCGGTGAACACGAGTACCTGACCGTCGCAGTCGCCGCCGGCACCGATGCCGATGGTCGGGATGTCGATGGCCTCGGTCACCTGCGCCGCGAGGTTCGACGGGACGTGTTCGAGCACCAGCGCGAAGGCGCCGGCGTCCTCGTGGGCACGCGCGAGTTCGAGGATCTCTGCTGCCTCCTCGCGGTCGGTCGCCTGCCGGGTGTAGCCGCTCTGGTTGACGCTCTGGGGAGTCAGCCCAAGGTGTGCCATCACCGGAATGCCCATGTCCGAGAGGTGTCCGGTGAGATCGACAGTGTGTGGGCCCGACTCTAGCTTGACCGCGTTGGCGCCCTCCTCCTTGAGCATCCGGCCGCAGTTCCGGACGCTCTCTGCCTCGTCGGTCCCAAAGGAGAGGAAGGGCATGTCCGCGACGACCAGGGCCTCGTCGGTCCCCCGGGCGACGGCACCGACGCGGGACGCCATCTCGTCGACGGTCACCGGGAGAGTATCGTCGTGCCCGAGGACGGCGTTACCCATGCTGTCACCGACGAGGACGACGTCGACCCCGCTGTCCTCGACGAGTCGGGCGGTGACCGCGTCGTAGGCGGTCAACATCGTTATCGGCTCCTCGCCGGCCATCGCCTGCAGGTCCCTGACAGTGGTCATGTCCGTGGCCGGGTGCGCCGTGATATTACGTGTTCGGGTTGGGCGAAACCGCAAGGCGCATCACCGGGCCGGCTGAACGCTCACGCGTGCCAGCAGTCGAACAGACCGACCCGGACGGCGTCGACTTCGGGTGGGTGATGCAGGTCACCTTCCTGACGACCATCCTCGTCGGGACGCCCGTCGTCGTCGGACTCTCGGCGTTCGCGACGCTCACTTCGTGGACGGCGCGTGCACTCTTTGCCGTACGGGTCGGGGCCGTCGTCTGGTTTGTGACCGCCGTCGTCGTCTATCTCTACGCCCGGTACCGGCGCTGATCGAACGAGCGCGCCCACGCGAAGTCCGTGCCCGCCCGCCGGGCCGTCTCGGCGTCGCGTTCCGAGTCCCCGACGAACACCGTCGCCTCGGGCCTCGCGTCCAGTCTGTCGACGACGGCGAGCAGCCCTTCCGGGTCCGGTTTCGCACTGCCCAGGCTGTCCCGGCCGACCACGGGGCCGACGTGCCCCTCGATGTCGTGGACGTCGAGGGCGGTCCGGACGGCGACTTCCGCGTTGAGCGAGCAGACGCCGACCGGGACGTCGTGTGGCAGCCCGTCTGCCAGGTCGAGGCGAGTCGAGTCGCGGGCCCCGTCGCGTTCGAAGCGGGTTATCGTCGCCTCGACGACCTCCCGGTGACCTGTCTCGTCGGACAGCTGCAGCATCTCCCAGAGGCCGCGCGTCCCCGTGGCGACGCCCCGGTCGGTCAGTACCTCGTCGACGGCCGACGCGACGGCCCCCCAGTCGACAGCAAGCCGGACGAGCGTGCCGTCGAGGTCGTAGACGACGGCGTCGTGAGTCATAGGCGACGGTAGCTGGCCACAGACCAAATGCCTTCCCACCTCCGGACCGACGAGTCACTCGAGCAGGTCGCGTGCGACGATGTTTCGCTGAATCTCGCTCGTCCCCTCGTAGATGGTCGTGACCTTCGCGTCGCGGTAGAGGCGCTCGACGGGGAACTCCGTCGTGTAGCCGTAGCCGCCGTGGATCTGGACGGCCTCGTTTGCCACGTCGACGGCCCCCTCGCTCGCGAAGTACTTCGCCATGCTGGCCGCCCGCCGGGCGTCCTCGCCGCGGTCCATCCGCCGGGCGGCGTCCCAGGTGAGCAGGCGACCGGCCTGGACCGTCGTCGCCATCTCGGCGAGGGTGTGCCGGATGGACTGGATGTCGGCGATGGGGCCGTCGAACTGCTCGCGCTCCTGTGCGTACGCCAGCGCCTCGTCGAGGGCGGCCTGTGCGACGCCGGTCGCCTGGGCCGCGATACCGAGGCGCCCGCCGGTGAGTATCGAGAGCGCCGCCGCGAGCCCCTCGCCAGCCTCCGTCAGTCGGTAGCGGGCGGGAATCCGCACGCCGTCGAACGTCAGCGAGGTCGTGTCGCTGGCCCGCAGGCCCAGCTTGTCCTCCTTCTCGCCGACCGACAGTCCCGCCGCGTCCTTCGGCACGAGGAACTGCGTGATGGAGTCGTCGTCCGCCGGGTCGGTCTTCGCGAACACCACGACGACGCCCGAGCGCTGGCCGTTCGTTATCCACTGCTTCTCGCCGTCGATGACGTACGCGTCGCCCTCGCGCCGCGCGACGGTCGCCATCTGCCGGGGGTTCGACCCGGCCTGGGGCTCGGACAGCGCGAACGCACCGACCGGACGCCCGGTAGCCATCTCCGGCAACCACTCCTCGCGGACGGTCCCGTCGCCGAACTCGGCGATACACGACGTCGCCAGGCAGTGGACCGACAGCGCCGTCGCGACCGACAGCGACCCGTAGGCAAGCTCCTCGTTGACGAGGGCGTAGGTCAGCCGGTCCGCCTCGAACCCGCCGTATGCCTCGGGAGTGGTGAGCCCCGTGACGTCGAGGGCGGCCAGGCCGTCCCAGACGGCCTCGGGGAACGACTGGTCGCGGTCGGCCTCGCGTGCCGTCGGACGGACCTCCTCGACGGCGAAATCTCTGACGAGGTCCCGGATCGCACGCTGGTCGGGCGAGAGGTCCATAGCCCCGGTTGGGGCGGCACGGAGAAAGGTATCGGGGTCAGTCTTCGACCAGTTCCACGTCGAGGAACTCCTCGAGTTTGGCGACGAGCGACCCACCGACGCCGGCCTGGGTCGCACGGCCCTGTTCGACGGCGAGGACGGCCGACTCGTCGGCGTCGATCTCCGCGGCCAGGTCGGCGGTCTGGAGGCCCGCCGCCTGTCGCGCCTCGGTGACGCGCTTGCCGTACCCCTTCACGAGGTAGGGCAGCTGGTCGTCGTCGTAGTCGGCGCCGTCCTCCCAGTGGGAGGCGTCGCCCTGCTGGGCGTCCCGGAGGCGCGCGGTGTTCTGTGCCGCCTTCTTCCGGCGGGCTCGCTCGTCGTCGTCGCTGGTCTGTGTCCGGTCCGTCTTGCCGTGGTCGCGTGCGCAGTCGCGACACAGCTGGAGGGTCGCACCCGCGACGTCGGCGGTCTGGAGGTCACCGCCTTCGGCACCGCAGAGCCCGCAGCTCCCGCCGGCGCTGTCGCCCCCGCTGCCGGTCGAGTATTTGGCCATGCGGTCGGTAGCGTCCTCGTCGTATTTGAAACGCCCGGTTCGTCAGGGGTGGGACACCCTGGCGCGGTCGGGTACAAAGGAAAGCGCTTTTATTATACCACGGGATACGAAATAACGCAGCAAGACAGAGCGAGCGTGGGTAGCCAAGCCAGGCCAACGGCGCAGCGTTGAGGGCGCTGTCCCGTAGGGGTCCGCCGGTTCAAATCCGGTCCCACGCATCGCTACGGCACGAGCGGACCGCGAGTGCCGGTCGATGCACGACCGGTTTGAACCCCGGCAGACGCAGCGCGCGAGCGACCGTCTGCAGACGGTTCGAATCCGGTCCCACGCATCGCCCGCGAGGGGCGTGCATCCCGCGGCCCTCGACACGAGGCGGCGCTGCCGCCGAGTACGATGCAGGTGCTTTCCCTACATGGGTCAGCACCCACGCACAATTCCTCCCGGAATCACCCGGTGAGAGACGTCCCCGGACGTGTGTTGCGAGGGAGCAATCGATACACGCAGGGACGACCACCGGCAGGTCCAGGCCGCCCCGACGGGCGTCGTTCTCAATATTTGAAATTGGAAGTCAAGAGTTATATCCAGTTCCCGATACTGTCGATATAGGTACCTCGGTGGTGCCTGGTCCTCCACTCCTTTCCCCCTTTCCCTGCTCTCACAGCGTCGCAGCCGTGGCTGCCCGTCCAGCGATGGCGACATGGAAGGGGCGGGATTCGAACCACGCGGAGCCCTGTGCGGGTCGACTCCCGGCCGGGGGAGTCCCCGGCCGGAGACGCTCTACCACTGAGCCACCCTTCCGCGACGAGTCAGTAGGCGCGCGTCACGAAAATATGTACTGGACGTGACATCGTGTCGGAGACGGGAGAATCGGCAAGCGGCCGCGGAACGGCGCTCAGTACGAGCGTTCCTTGGGCTCGTAGGTCTGTTCGTCGCCTTCGAGGATGACGGGCTTGTAGTACAGTTCAGGGGTCCCGTCGTTCCAGGCGAGCATGGTGTGTTTGATCCACTCGTCGTCCTTGCGCTCCTGGTGCTCGGCGCGCCAGTGGGCGCCACGGAACTCCTCGCGGGCCAGCGCCCCGAGCGTGATCGCCTCGGCGACGTCCAGGATGTTGCGCGTCTCGATGGTGTGGATGAGGTCGGTGTTGTACGTCCGCGACGGGTCGGCCACGGCGACGTCCTCGTAGTCGACGCGTGCCTGCCGGATGTCGCGGAGCGCCTGTTTCAGGCTGTCTTCCTCGCGGAAGACGTTGACGTTGTCCGTCATGGTCTCCTGGACCTCGGCGCGGACCTCGGCGTGGTTGATGCCGTCCGACTCGAGGAGGGTCTCGACGCGGTGGCGCTCCCGTTCGACCGCGTTCTCGATGACGGCCGTGGGTTCGACGGCGGCCCCGTCGGCGGCCACGTCCTCGCCGCCGGCGTCGATGGCACCGGGTTCGACCGGCGGGTGGACGTCGCCGGCCTCGCTCTTGGCGGACGGGCCGGTCTGGATCTCCGCGGTCTTCATGTCCTTGCCCGCGGCGTGGTAGCCGGCGCGGGCGCCAAAGACCAGCAGTTCCGGTAGGGCGTTGCCGCCCAGGCGGTTCGCACCGTGCAGGGAGACACAGGCCGTCTCGCCGGCGGCGTAGAGCCCCTCGATGCACGTCTCGCCGTTCTCGTCGGTCTCGACGCCGCCCATGGCGTAGTGCTGGCCGGGCTTGACCGGCATGGGTTCATCGAGGCCGTCGACGCCCTCGAAATCCTCCGCGAGGTGGAGGATGTTCTCGAGGCGGTCCAGGATGCGCTCCTCGCCCAGGTGCCGCATGTCGAGGTGGACGTACTCGTCCTCGATTCCCCGACCCTCGTTGATCTCGGTGAGCTCGGACCGGGAGACGACGTCGCGGGAGGCGAGTTCGCCGTCGTTGTTCGCGTAGCCGTACTCGAACATCAGGCGTTCCTCGTCGTCGTTGTAGAGGATACCGCCCTCGCCGCGGACCCCCTCGGAGATGAGGACGCCCGTCGACGGCAGCGTCGTCGGGTGGAACTGGATCATCTCCATGTCCTCCATCGGGACGCCGGCGCGGTATGCCATCGCACAGCCGTCGCCGGTGTTGGCGACGGCGTTGGTCGTGTGGTCGAACGCCTGGCCCAGGCCGCCCGTCGCCAGGATGACGCCGCCCTTCGCGCGGAACCCCGCTATCTTCCCGGACTTGATGTCGTAGGCGACACAGCCGTGACACTCGCGGTCCTCGGGGTCGTCGTGGTCGGTGACGGCGAGGTTCGTGACGTACCACTCGTCGTAGACCTCGATGCCGCGCTTGACCGCCTGCTCGTACATCGTGTGCAGCAGGTGGTGACCCGTCTCGGCGCCCGCGTAGGTCGTCCGCGGGTATGAGAGGCCGCCGAACGGTCGCTGCGAGACGCGACCGTCGTCCTCGCGGGAGAACGGCATCCCCCAGTGTTCGAGCTGGATGACCTCCTCGGGGGCCGTCTTCGCGAACGTGTCGATGGCGGGGGCGTCGCCCAGGTAGTCCGACCCCTTCATCGTGTCGTAGGCGTGCAGGTCCCAGGAGTCGCCCTCCTGGAGCGCGGCGTTGATGCCACCCTCGGCCGCCCCGGTGTGACTTCGCACCGGATGGAGTTTCGTCACGAGGGCGACGTCTGCGCCCTCTTCGTGCGCTGCGATGGCCGCCCGGAGGCCGGCGCCGCCCGCGCCGACCACGATAACGTCGTGTTCGTACATTGGTCGTTGAATCGTCTTAGGATTACCAGAACTTGAGGTTGTTCTTCACCGACTCCCGCTTGAGCGCCTGGATGTGCTCGGTCAGCGGGATGTCCTTCGGGCACACTTCGGTACAGGAGAACTGGGTCTGACAGCGCCAGACGCCGTGCTCCTGTTCGATGATGCGCAGTCGTTCCTGCTTGCGCTGTTCGCCCTCGCGTTCGTCCATCGCGAAGCGGTAGGCCTTGTTGATGGCCGCGGGGCCCAGGTACTCGTTGTCGCCGGCGGCGATGTTACACGAGGACATGCAGGCGCCACACCAGATACACCGGGTGGACATCTTCACCTTCTCGCGGTTCTCGCGGGTCTGGCGCTGTTCTTCCAGGTCGTCCTCGGGGAGTTCGTCGGCGTCGAAGTACGGCTCGACGGCCTCCATCTGGTCGTAGAAGTGCTCCATATCCACGACGAGGTCCTTGACGACCTCCTGGTGGGGGAGCGGTTCGATGCGGACCGGGTCGTCGAGGTCCGACAGCTGGGTCTTACAGCCGAGTCGCTGCCGGCCGTTGACGAACAGCGCGTCGGAGCCACAGACCGCCTGGCGACACGAGTGGCGGAACGTCAGCGACGAGTCGTAGCGGTCCCGGGCGTAGATGAGCGCGTCGAGGACGGTCATCCCCTTGTGGTAGGGGACCGTGAAGTCGTCGAACCGGGGTTCCTGCTTGCCCTCGACCTCTGGGTCGTAGCGGAACACCTTCAGGTGGACCGTCTCCTCGTCGTCGAGGGTCTCTTCCTCGGCGACGCGCTGGGCCTCTTGCTCGTCGAGTCGCTGTCGCTTCGCCGCTCGACGGCGGTCGCCGGGGGATTCGACCTCCGGTTCCGCCTCCTGCTCTTCGGTCTCCGTCTCCTGTTGTTCGATTTGTGTGCTCATAGTTAGACGAGGTTGGTCATCGCGAGGGCGACGCGGGTCCCCTGCACCACGAGCAGGAGGCCAGCGACGCCGAGGAGGTACTTGACGGCGTTTTTCTGTGAACCCGTGAGTCCCTGGTTGAGGAGGGCGTTGTACACGCCGTTGACACCGTGGAACGTCGCCGTCACGAGGAACAGCCACATCGTCGCGAAGTAGCCCACCTGACTCATCCGGGCCTGCGTACCGAGGAACGTGATGTCGGCGGCGTGGTTCACGAAGTGCAGCAAGACGAAGTGGAAGGCGAGGACGCCGATGAGGAAGACGGCTGTCAGACGCTGGAACAGCCAGCGGCGGCCGCCCCGCTCGAAAGAGGAGTAGTGTTCGGCCATCAGACGAGCTTCCCCCCGAGGAACGTCGGCACGCTCGCGACGACGATGGCGCCGGTCAGCACCAGCGACGCGTAGAAACTCTTGTCCTGTGATTCGAGACCCACGCCGAGGTCGACCATCAGCAGTCGGATGCCGTTCAGGATGTGGAAGACGGCCACGGCCAGGAGCCCCACCTCCAGGAACCGCACGACGAGGAGACTCTCCAGGCCCGCAATCGTGTTCGTGTAGATGTCCGCGCTCGACTGTGCGGCCGCCGGATCGACGTTGATCGCGGTGCTCAGGACCGCGATGTGGGTAAAGAGGTAGCCCACGAGCACCCAGCCGGTGAACTTGTGGAATATCCAGGCCCACATCCCGGCCGTGAACTCCCGCCACCGTCCGAAGTCCTCGACGGTGCCGCGATTGTAAGACTGACTCATACAGTGGGGGGTTGGACCGGGGACAGATAGTAGTTACTACCGCGTGCGCGAATCGCCGCGACTGGCGGGCGGTTCCCGGCAATATCCGACGGAAACGGGGCCTCGACTGCCACAGGGTGGCGGGGTCAGTCGAGGGGGGTCGACACCGTGCCGTCGACGTGGATGGCGTCCTCGGTCACGAGCACGTGGTGTGTCCCGTAAGTGAACTCGAGGGTGAAAGACCCGCCCTCGTGGCGGACGAGGTAATCGAGCGCGTCCGTGTCGATGACGGTGTCCAGTCCCGGTTCCAGATCGAGCGGGTCGACGCCCTCGAGTTCGGCTATCGTCTCCACGATGCGGACCGAGGCCGGGACCGACACCTCGGACCGTTCCGGGGCGTCTAGGGGCATGGTCCTCCGGGAAGCGCCCGTCGGCGGGGCCGGCAAGCTCTGCCGTGGCGACAGCGCCGTTCGCCGAGAGTTGTCTGTGGGGAGATCATGCGGTGGTGTAGGGATTGGGGCCGTGCGGTGCCGTCGACCGCGTGCGTGTTGTCACTAACATGAATAATTCGCTCGTGGACATATAGAACTGCCGGTGTCCTGTCAGAAACCTGTACGTTCCTGCCCGAACGCGGTGGCTCCGGCTAGCGGCCCTCGATCGACACCGCACCCGTCTGCTCGATCGCTCGTCGGGTCCGCTCGTCGAGGTGCACGAGGTGACACAGGGGATTCCCCGGGTAGACCAGCGGGTTCTCCAGGACGCCGACGAGCAGGCCGGTAAACGGCGCGGTGACGTCCGTGGTCTCTGTCTTGAACGGGTTCGTGATCGTACAGATGGTCTCGTCCTCGTAGACGATGCCGCCCCGCTCTTGGTGCATGTCGACGAGGCCACCCGCGTCGGCCCGGAGCCAGGTCTTGTCGCCCACCCCGTTTTCGACGACGGCCCGCCACCCGGGCCACCGGACGACTTCGCTCTCTAGCACCCCGAACTCCGCGAGGACAGAGCGGACGCTCTCCAGGGCGCTGTCGATGAGTCCGCGCTGGAACCGGTGGGCCTCGCCCATCTCGATGGTGATTGTGGGCGTCCCCGCGCGACTGGCCTCACGGCGGAGCGACCCGTCAGGACCCTCGGAGGCGATGATGAGATTCGAGGCGAAGGCGTTTGCCACGCGGGCCACCTCCGGGTCGGACATGTCGGCCCGGACGTGGAGCATGTTCGTCCGCCCGCGCGTCGAGGTGTGGAAGTCAAGGCCCAGGTCACACGGTTCCAGGAAGTTCCGGAAGATACGGTGTGCCATCCGCTTGGCGCTGGTCGAGTCCTTGTGGCCGGGGAACGACCGGTTCAGGTCGCGGTCGTAGATAGGGAGGTACCGCTCCTGGGCGAGGAACGCGGGGACGTTCAACACCGGGAGACAGACCAGCGTGCCCGCGAGGTCCTCGTGGTCCCACTCCTGGGCCACCTCCCGGACGACCTCGACGCCGTTGAGCTCGTCGCCGTGGGCGGCGGCGCTGAGAAACACCGTCGGTCCGGGCCGTCCGCCGTTGACGATGGTGACCGGCATCCGGACCGCATCGCCCATGTACGTCTCGCTGACGGTGTACCGCACGTTCTGAATCTCACCTGGGTCCACCCGGCCGCCGTCGTACGTGAACGGCGTGGCCTCGTCCATGCCACCTACGAGCGGGTCCGGGTATATAAACGTCACCGCCAGGAGTGAGACACCCTGTGATACGGCAGGTGGACCAGCAACCCTTTTTTGAGGCAGGGAGAATGTCGCGCCATGAGCGAGGAAGACATTACAGTGGGCGTGTTGAGCCTCCACTCGAGCAAGGAGTCGAAGGCCATCCTGAACGCCGTCGACGAGATGGGCTACGACACGGAGTGGCTGCGCGCACAGAACACGCGCGTCGAGGTCGAAGACGGCGAGGCGACACTGTTCCCGGAGGTCGACGTCATCGCCAACCGCCTGCTGCTCTCGAGCGACGAGCACCCCGCCGAGGGCATCGGACTGGCGCTGACCCTCGAGCGCCTGGCGCCGATGCTGAACGAACCCATCGCCGCCACGCGGGCGCTCCACAAGTTCGCCAGCGCGACGGCGCTGGTCGACGCGGGCGTCCCCGTCCCCGACGCGGTGCTCGCGCTCTCGAACAGCGAGCTCAACGCTGCGCGCGAGCGCTTCGGCGAGCAGGCGGTCTACAAGACTGCCATCGGAACCCACGGCGGCGGGACGTGGATGGTCGACCTCGACAACCCCGTCAACTCCCAGGTCGGGAACCGCCACGCCTTCTTACAGGAGTTCATCGATCACGACGGGAGTCGTCACCACGACCTGCGCGTCTACGTCGTCGGCGACCGCATCGTCGGTGCGATGAACCGCTACGCCCCCGAGGGCGAGTGGCGGACCAACGTGGCCCTGGGCGGCGACGTCGAGGACATGACGAACAAGCTCCCCAGCCGAGTCCGCGAAATCGCGCTGGACGCGGCCGAGGCCATCGGCCTCGATTACGCCGGCGTCGACGTCATCGAGGGCGAGGACGGCTACTACGTCCTCGAGGTCAACCCCACGGCCGGGTTCCGGGGCCTCTTCGAGGCCAGCGGCATCAGTCCGGCACCCTACATCGCGAAGCTGGCCGTGGAACGCGCGGGCGGCCACGTGCCGGAGGAAGCCGTCGACCGTATCTCCGGCGTGCTCGACGACTCCCGCCCGGCGTGCATGCCCCGCGAGGAGACAAAGCGCAAGCCCGAGCGGGTCACTATCGGCTACATCGAGGAGGTCCAGGTCACCGGGACCCGCGGGACCGAGACCATCCTCGCGAAGTCCGACACCGGGGCGACCCGGACCAGCATCGACTCGCAGCTGGCGGCCGACATCGGGACCGGCCCCATCAAGGACATCGTCCGCATCAAGTCCGGGAGCCTCAAGTCCGGTCGCTCGCGCCCCGTCGTCGACCTCGTGGTCGGCATCGGCGGCGAACAGCACACCGTCACCGCGAGCGTCGAGGACCGCTCGCACATGGACTACCCCCTCCTTTTGGGTCGGGACATCCTCACCCACTACCAGGTCGACGTCAACAAGCGCGCCGACAGCGAACCCGACGGGGAGGAGGAAGAAGAGGAGACCGCCGAGGAGTAGCTACGACTCGACGACCTCGTCGACACTCTCGGCGATGTCCTCGCCGGCCCGCCAGAGGTACAGCGAAGCGTAACTCCGGTACGGTGCCCACGTCTCGGCGTACGCCGCCATGGCCGCGCGGTCCTCGACGTCGCCGACGACGGCCCGGAACCCCTTGCGGATGCCCAGGTCGCCGACCGGGAAGACGTCCTCGCGGCCCAGTGCGAACATCAGTTGCATGTCCGCCGTCCATCGGCCGACACCCGTGATGTCGGTCAGTTCCGCCCGGACAGCATCGTTGCTCATCCCATCGAAGTACTCGATGGAGTAGCCCTCTCGCCGGAATGCCTCGGCGACCTCGTTGACATAGCGGGTCTTCTGCCGGGAGAGGCCGGCGTCCCGAAGGAGCGCGTCGTCCGCAGCGAGGACGCTCTCGGGCGTGACCGAGACGGCGTCAAACAACCGCTCGCGGGTCGCCGCCGCCGACGCCATCGAGACCTGCTGGCGGAGAATCGAGACGACCAGGCGCTCGAAGAGGTCCGCTGCGGGTTCGAGCGTGAGCTCGCCGTGGGCCTCGACCAGCGGGCCGATGTCGTCGTCCGTTCGCAGCGTCCGGTGGGGCGAATCGCTCATGGGCACAGGTCGGCCTCGGGCGGAAAGAACCTGTCTGTCTCGGGATCAGCCGTCGACGACGGCGGGGTCCCGCGTCGGGACGGCATCCGTCGCCTCGATCGGGCGCGCGGGGTTGCCGACGACAGTGGTCTCCGGAGGGACGTCGTCGACGACGACGGCGCCCGCGCCGACGGTGGCGTTCTCCCCGACCGTTATCGGCCCGACGAGCGTCGCGTTCGCACCGAGGGTGACGCCGTCCTCGATCGTCGGGTGGCGTTTCTCGCGCCGCATCGACGCGCCCCCGAGCGTGACGCCGTGGTACATCAGCACGTCGTCGCCGATGTCGGCCGTCTCGCCGACGACGGTCCCCATCCCGTGGTCGATGAACAGCCGGTCGCCGATGGTC
Organism: Haloarcula halobia; assembly: GCF_029338255.1. Classification (NCBI taxonomy): domain Archaea; kingdom Methanobacteriati; phylum Methanobacteriota; class Halobacteria; order Halobacteriales; family Haloarculaceae; genus Haloarcula; species Haloarcula halobia. The sequence goes on along the minus strand of NZ_CP119787.1, from coordinate 1,857,754 downwards.
GCGCCGGGGTGTATCTCGACCCCGGTCAGGAAGCGCGCGGCGTGCGAGAGCAGGCGCGCAGACAGCGTGTGGTCACGGACCCACAGGGCGTGGGCCAGGCGGTACAGCCAGACGGCGTGGAGTCCGGCGTAGGTGAGGACGACTTCGACGGGGCTGACCGCAGCCGGGTCTTTCGCTATCGCCGTCCGGACGTCGTCTCTGAGTGTGGTGAACATGGTGTGGTGTGGGTAGTCGGCTATCGGGCAGGCAGGACACTCCTCTGTGAGGGGACGGAGAATCAACAGCGACAACAGGGGCCGTGCGGGCGGCGATGCTCGTCGGCGAACGGGTCGGACCGGAGTGGCCGTCGGTGGTGACCCATATACCCCCACCTATACGCGAGAGCGGACTAAAACCCGACGGTTCGGCGGACGACGACGAGGCCGTCAGACGATGCCTTTGCCAAGCAGCTCGCGGGCGATGATGTTCTTCTGAATCTCGGTGGTCCCCTCGTATATCTGGGTGATCTTCGCGTCGCGGTAGAACCGCTCGACGTCGAAGTCGTCGACGTAGCCGGCACCGCCGTGGATCTGGACCGCCTCGTCGGCAACCTCGACGGCTACCCGCGACGCCTTCTCCTTTGCCATCGAAGCGAGTTGCGTGAGCTGTTCGTCCTCGTTGTCGACGCTCCAGGCGGACTTGTAAGTGAGCTGGCGCGCGGCCTCTATCTCGGTGAACATCTCTGCGAGCTTGTGCTGGATGGCCTGGAACTCCGAGATGGGGCGCCCGAACTGCTCGCGTTCCTGGGCGTACTCGAGGGCACGCTCGGCGGCCCCGCGGGCGATGCCGACGCCCTGAGCGGCGACGCCGGTCCGCGTCTCGTCGAAGAACTGCATGAGCTGGAGGAACCCCGCCCCGCGAGTCCCGACGAGGTTCTCCTCGGGGACCCGCACGCCGTCGAGGACGAGTTCGGCCGTGTCCGAGGCACGGATGCCCAGCTTCCCGGTGATCTTCTCTGCCTCGAAGCCGTCGCGATCTGCCTCGACGACGAGTTGCGAGAAGCCGTTGTAGCGCCCCTCGGCGTCGGGGTCGGTCTCACAGAGAACCACGAAGTAGTCCCCGACCGACCCGTTGGTTATCCACATCTTCGTGCCGTCGACGACCCACTCGTCGCCCTCCTTGCGGGCCTGGGTCGACACCGAGGAGACGTCGGACCCGGTGTCCGGTTCGGAGATGGCGGCCCCCATCACCGCCTCGCCAGTGGCGACGGGTTCGAGGAACTGCGCTTTTTGCTCGTCGGTACCGAACTCGACGACGGCGTCGGCTCCGAAGGCCGCCGACTGGATGCAGAGGCCGATGCCGGGGTCGGCCGCGAACAGCTCCTCGGCGAGGAGGACGTTCGTGAGGGTGTCGTAGCCGGCGCCGCCGTACTCCAACGGGATGTTGCTCCCCGTCAGGCCCATCTCGGCGGCCTTCTGGACGATCTCGCCCGGATACTTCTCCGCGCGGTCGTACTCGGTCGCGACCGGCCGGAGCTCGTTTTCCGCGAAGCGGCGGATCTCGTCGCGGACCTGTCGTTGCTCGTCTGAGAGTGCGAAGTCCATACGCTACCCGTTGTCGTAGCCCACAATAACTATTTGGCGAACGGAATAAACTCAAGCGAGGTTTTCACCCGAGAGAAACGTTGAAACGTGGGCCGACTGTGGTGACGAACGTCATGGATTTCGAGGACATCGACACTATCGCGGTACTCGGCGCGGGGAACATGGGCCACGGCATCGCCGAGGTGGCCGCCCTCGCCGGCTACGAGGTCCGGATGCGGGACATCAACGACGAGCTCGTCCAAGATGGGTACGACAACATCGAGTGGTCGCTGAACAAGCTGGCAGAGAAAGACCAGCTCACCCAGGCAGAGGCCGACGCGGCGCTCGACCGGGTCACCCCGCTGGTCGACGTCGAGGACGCCGTCGGCGACGCCGACGTGGTCATCGAGGCCGTCCCCGAGAAGATGGAGATCAAGAAAGATGTCTACCAGGAAGTCGTCGAGTACGCGCCCGACGAAGCTATCTTCGCGACCAACACCTCCAGTCTCTCTATCACCGAGCTCGCCGAAGTGACCGACCGACCCGAGCAGTTCTGCGGGATGCACTTCTTCAATCCGCCGGTCCGGATGGCCCTGGTCGAGGTCATCTCCGGCGCCCACACGAGCGAGGAGACGCTCGCGGCCATCGAACAGCTCGCCGAGGCCTTCGACAAGTCGCCGGTCCGGGTCCGCAAGGATTCGCCCGGGTTCATCGTCAACCGCATCCTCGTCCCCCTGATGAACGAGGCCTGCTGGCTCGTCCACGACGAGGAGGCGACCATCGCGGCGGTCGACGCGACGACGAAGTTCGGCATCGGCCTGCCGATGGGTGCGCTCGAACTGTCCGACCAGGTGGGCAACGACGTCGGCCTCCACGTCCTCGAGTACCTCCACGAGGTGCTGGGCGATGCCTACACGCCGTGTCCGCTCCTCGAACAGAAAGTCGAGGCGGAGAAACTCGGCAAGAAGAGCGGCGAGGGGTTCTACGACTACGAGGACGGCGGCGTCGAGATCCCGCGTGACGCGGCTCGCGAGGACATCGAGACCCGACTGCTGGCCCTGCTGGCCAACGAAGTCGGCAAGCTCGTCGCGAACGACGTCGCGCCCGTCGGCGACATCGACGAGGCGGTGATGCTCGGCGGCGGGTGGCCCGAGGGGCCGGCGAAGATGACCGACGAGGCCGGACTGGAGACGCTCGTCGGGACGCTCGACGAACTGCACGAGGAGACCGGCGACCCGCGCTTCGAGGCGAGCGAGGGGCTCCGCAACGCCGCCGAGGAGGGCGGCTTCTACGGCGGTGCCGACGAGAAATCGACGGAGTACGACACCATCAACGTCGAGTATCCACGCGAACACGTCGGGCACATCGAACTCGACCGGCCACACCGGATGAACACGGTCAGCACCGAGATGCTGGACGAACTCGGCGACGCAATCGACGTGCTGAGCGAGGACGACGACGTGCGTGCGGTGCTGGTGACCGGGGCGGGCGACAAGGCCTTCTCGGCCGGCGCCGACGTCGTCTCCGCGGCGAGCAGCGCGAACCCGCTCGACGGCATCGAACTCTCGAGGGCCGGCCAGGAGACGTTCGCCAAGTTCGAGGAGTGCCCGATGCCCGTGGTCGCGGGCATCGACGGCTACATCCTCGGCGGCGGCATGGAACTGGCGACGGCGATGGACCTCCGTGTCGCCTCCGAGCGCTCGACGTTCGGCCAGCCCGAGCACGACCTCGGCCTGCTCCCGGGCTGGGGTGGCACCCAGCGGCTCGCGAACATCGTCGGCGAGGGGCGCGCGAAGGAGATCATCTTCACCGCCGACCACTTCGACGCCGAGGAGATGGCCGACTACGGATTCGTCAACGACGTGGTGGCAAACGACGAACTGCTCGAGGCGGCACTCTCTCTGGCCGAGAAGCTCGCCGCCGGGCCGCCCATCGCACAGGACTTCACGAAGCGCGCGATGCACGCGGGCCGGGACGACGAGGACGCCGGCCTCGCGGTCGAATCCCAGGCCTTCGGCCACCTCTTTGGCACCGAGGACCTGATGGAGGGCATCACCGCGTTCTCCGCCGACCGCGACCCCGAGTTCGAAGGCAAGTAGGCCGACCGCCCGGCTTCGGTGTCGCCCCTCGTGACAAGCGGGCCACAGTGAGAGCAGTCCACGTAGGGCCCCGATTTCGATGGGGTTAAATTGAAGCACCCGAAAGCCACGACTGCGCTCGGTTGGTGTAGTCCGGCCAATCATCTTGGCCTTTCGGCTCGCCCGGAGGTTCGACCCCTCCGCGAGGAAGACAGCCGAGGACAGGGGTTCAAATCCCCTACCGAGCACATTCTCACGGAGTAACCCCGCGAGCGACGCGACCGTCGGGGCCCGGGTTCCGACCCGGCCTACGTCGCTGCGAGTCTTTCACCCAACAGCGGTGCTCCGACGGCTCCCCCGGCGCCGACCGCGGATCCGAGAAACGTGACTGCGAGTGGCGGTTCGAACGTGGCTATGGCGACGAAGAGGCCGCCCACGGCGCCGAGGACGCCGAATCCGGTAGCCACCGCACGCCGCGTCGTTGGATGGGCGGGGGTCGAGTCCGCGACGGCCCGCCAGACGACCCACGCGCCGCCAGCACCCCCGGTGGCGGCGACACTTTCGAACGTGACGCCGAGAAGAACGCCGAGCAACCCGACGCCGGTAGCGACGAGGAGCACCCACCCGGGCCTGGTTCCCCCGTCCGTGAGCCGGTAGAGGGAGCCGAGGACGAGTCCGCCGACGACGACACCGACGATGACGTCGACGAGGTAGTGGACGCCGAGGACCAGCCGCGACACCGCGACGAGAAGGACGATGACGCCGGCAGCCCCGACCCGGTTCCCGAACGAGCCCCGCTGCAGAACGAGCGCACAGCCGCCCCAGACCATCGTGCTGCCGAGGGCGTGCCCGCTCGGGAACCCGTAGCCGTCGGCAGTCGTGATATCCCCGAACAGGGACTGGAGGACCGACGGCAGGACCAGCACCTCGGCGCCACTGACGTACGGTGGACGGGGCAGCTGGAAATACGCCTTGAGCGTCCCGGTGAGTGCAACGGCCATGAACACGAGCCCCAGGACGAAGAGCCCACGGCGTCGTTCGATTCCCCACCGGGGCAGCTGGTCACCGGTCACGTAGAGCGTGCCACCCAGGAGAAAGAGAAACCACCCGTCGCCGAGCTGGGTGAGCAGGCCGGAGAACACGAGCACTGGCCAGTCTGCGGCCGTATGAACCGCGTCGGTGATCCCGATACCTCGCCCGTTGTCGAAAATCATGTCTGGACCTGCTCCCTGTGGCTGTCTTCAGTCGTGTGTTCGGCGGTCATCCGCTTCGGTGTCGTCCTGCCCGACTTCGATTCCACACCCTCGCGCGTTCCGTCGACAGGGTCGTTGAACGCCGTTCGACCGGCAGACAAGGACCCTCCGGTTCGGCTGGTTCACCGGTACGGCCATCGTTCTGGGAGGCTTGGCCACGGGTTTCTGCGGGTCACGGGATGATGCTCGTCCGCTGGGTAACGGGGTCGACGTAAATCAAATACGAGTCCTCGTCGCTCTCGGCGTCGACGACCCACACGCTCACCTGCCGTTCGGCGGCCGAGACGGTCGCATCGATCCCCTCACGCTCGAGGGCGTCGCGAGCGATGTCCATCGCCTCGTCTTTGTCTTCGACGGTCACGTTGGTCTCCGGGAGTCTGACGGTCATGACGGGACAGCGGGCCTGCCGGACCAGGCGTTCGGCGACACTCCCGATGAGGCGCCGCTCGACGCCGGAACGACCGTGGGTCCCCGAGACGATCAGGTCGGCGTCGATCTCGTCGGCATAGGAGACGATGCGCTGTGCCGGGTCGCCCTGCAGAATGGCCGTCTCTACGTCGAGACTATGGGCACGAGCCATCCCAGCGATGCGGTCGACCACCTCCCGCCCGCGGTCTTCGAGTTCCGCCTCGTCGGTGAGACTGCCGACGAGCGTCCGCAGGCTCTCGTCGACGACGTGCAGCACGTGAACCGTCGCGCCGTACGTCTCAGCGATGTCGATTGCCTGGAGGGCGACGTGTGCCGAGCCGACGCTACCGTCCGTCGGAACGAGGATCCGTTCGTACATAGTCGCCCCAACGGGACCAGACCACATGAATGATTGTGCCTTTCGGCCCGGTTCCCCCGATTCGTGTCGGAATTTCTATAACCGATATCCCCACACAAGGCGTCGGCTTCCACGTGGGGCCTGGGACCGCAGCGCTGGTCGCCGTCGCGAGCGTCCCCCTTGCCGCCCTCTATCCTGTTCGCGCAGAAACGCACCGTCCCGAGTAAGCGCCATCGAACGGATAGCGACGTCGAGGGTACTGCTCGGGAGAGTGTCGAAAGGGATAGAGCGGCCCATCTCCATCGGGAGAATCGACCCGAGAGTCGCCACACGTCCGACGGCGTGAAACGGCAGTTCGTCGAACGTCACTGCCCAGTCGATCGATTCTGCTGGACCCGTTCGGCAACAGCCGACCGAAACGCCGACAGTGAGGCGACAAACTCGCCGTCGGAAAAGAGGTCCACGTACGACTCCCGGGCGACCTCCGAAACGAGCCGGTCACAGACTGCGTCGACCGTCGCTGCCTGTGCGTCCACTCGCAACGCCGCCGCGGCACGCTCGATCCGGTCGTCAGTCGCGTACTTCGCTGCCAACGCTGTGGCTTCCCGAGCGTCGGGCGCCGGCTGTGAGTCGTGTTCCTCACACCGGACCACAGCACGCCGACCGGATTTGTCGCGTATCAGAACGCCGGCTGCGTGCCCGTCTCGCCACTCCGACTGCGGCGCGGTCGACGGGTCTTCGTACTGCGAGAAGTCAGCGTGTGCAGCCGTCACCTCCTTGTCGATGGCTGGTAACGTGGGCACACCCAGACGCTCGAATATACCGGTCGCCGAATCCGGGGGCAGGAATCGGTCTCGCCGACCGGACCACACGTCGACGCCAACGAACGCCGGGACCCGCTGCCAGTCGAACTCGATACCCTCGTTTCGGGTCGCGATGCCACAGAACGTCACGTCGCCCGGATCGTCCGTCGCCGATTCAAGTACATCACGGTCCAGTCGCTCACTGACGAGTTGTGCCGCCAGTCGGCACTGCGGTGGCACAGCTGTAGCCGTGTCGTAGGACTGTCGAGCTGTCGCGAATGTCACGAGACCGGAGGCTGCCACTCGGAACCGAAACTCCGCGCCGGTCGGTAGCTCCTGCACCCAGACGTGTCCGGAGAAGTCGACGTCGCTACCAGTGGGGGTCTCGGGACATCGTTTCACAGTCCGACCCACACCCCCCAGGATAGTAAAGTGGGTGGCCGGTTTCGCACTCGGAATCTCGGCCCGGTGGAAGACCAGCCGAAAATATCCCGCGGCGTGCTGACCACGTCAACAAGACCGTCACGGGCCATTCCCCATATCAGGGACGTGGCCGAACGTATCCACCGATCCACAGTGCTGAGACAGCGAGACCTACGGAACCCTGCCGAGCATCGGGACGACGACGAACAGATATGCCACCAGCAGTCCGAACTCGACCAGCCGGATGACATTGTAGACGACGGTGTCTCTGTACCCGCTGTCCGCTCCAAAGAGTGTGAAGTGCCGGTTCATATCACCCTCCGATGGACCGGTTTGAAACACGAATCCGAACCCCTGTACGATGAGAAACAGCTCCACCGCAGCGAAGATCGGCCCCTGACCCGAGTCGATGATCAGTCCCGGGACCACCACGAAGACGACGAGCGGGAGCGCGACGGCAAACGGGGCGAGAATCGTCGCTACCAGTGATTCGGTCGCGGTTTCGGCCGGTATCGGTGACCCGTTCGATCCAGCGGCTGGTCGAGATTGGTCAGTCGCACCGTCGACGAAGACGACTCTGTCCGTTTTCGTCGAGGAGAGGTCGAATACCTCGAATTCGATTTTCGTTTCTCGGCCGTACAGATGCGTGTGCGTGAGGTGGTGGGTGTATTCGTGAGCGATGACCGCAGGGACGAAAATGACGGACAACAGCGCCTCGAGTCGCCCAGAAACGTCCCGTACCCACATAACGTACGATTATCCGGGTGCCCGGGTAAAGGGCGTGGTCTCCGAGTGGGGTCGTCCCCGCCGCCCGCCCTGCTCTTGCTCGCGTTTCTCGGTGGCGTCTTCCTCCACCTCGCGGTCGGACCGGTTTACCTCGGAGTCACGCGCCGGGTCGGTGTCGACCTCCGTGCGTGGTGGGTCGACCGTGGTCGACTTCGCGGTGACCGCACACGGGGTCTCCTCGGCACCGTCGCCGTGCTCCCGGTGACGCTGGGTGGCGTGCTCGCGCTCTCGGCGATTCTGCCCGGGCTCGGCCCCGTCGGGGCGGCCGGAGCCGCACCAGCGCCGACGGACACCGCGAGCACGGGGAGCGACATGGGTCACGACGCCCCTTTTGGGGTGGTTCTTCGGCTTCGCCGTCGCCGCGTCCCAGGAGGAGACGCTCTTTGCGGCTCTCCCCAGGGACTGCTCCGGGACCGCTTCGGTCGCGTCACCGCGGTCGTCGGGCGGGTGACTGTCTTCGCGCTCGCTCATCTGACCGACTACCCGGGTTCGTCGGGGAGTCTCGAGCCGGCCACCTTCAGACGGCGACCAGCTGGGCCACGACGAGGACAGTCAATACGACGGCCAGCCCGACCATCACGTACGTGAAAAAGCCGTACTCGGCGGGCCGCTGTGCTTCGATCTCGGGTCGCAAGAGCCGAGAGAACCCCACGAACGCGATGACAACGGCGAGCCCGTAGTTCGCGACGCTCTCCACGCTGACCCGCACGCCGTAGACGACCAGGTTGTTCAGCAGGAGGACCACACCGCAGTACAGGAAACAGTCCGTCACGAGTCGAGCCGCACGCATGGTGGGTTTTCGCACCGGGGGTTGATCACGCTGGCGCTGGTCACCTCGCCGGGCGAGGCGTGGGGCTCGTAGAGTAGATTACACGACTCTGTTGACGGGGGATCGCCCGTCGCGGAACCGTCGGACACTCTCGCGAACGATGGCAGCGACGTGTCGCCCGTAGTCGCGGGTGAACGCCCCGCAGTGGGGCGAGACGATCACCTCGTCTATCGCCCACAGCGGTGAGGACTCCGGCAGGGGTTCGGTCTCGAAGACGTCCAGCGCTGCACCGGCGATCGAACCTGCGTCGAGCGCATCGCGCAGCGCATCCTGGTCGATGACGCCACCGCGAGCGACGTTGATCAGATATGCGTCCTCCGCCATGGCGTCCAGAATCGCCCCGTCGACGAGCTGTTCGGTCTCGTCGGTCAACGGAACCGCCAGCACGACGAACCGGGCATCGGCGACGGCCGTCTCCAGATCGCTGGGGGTGTACGTCCGGTCGACTCCGGGTTCGGGTGTCGGTGTCCGCCGGACGCCCGTCACATCGAGGTCGAGACCGGTCAGTCTGTCGACGATCCCGCGCCCGAGACCACCGAGTCCGACGACACAGGCACGCTCGCCGGCGACGGTCCAGCCGTCGTCCCAGTCTGGTTGGGACCACTCGCGGGCCTGCTGATGGGCGACGTGTTCGTGCAGTCGCCGAGCGAACGCGAGGACGTAACTCGCGACCGTCTCCCCGATCGCATCACCGTGGATCCCGGTGCTGTTGGTCAGCACGACGCCCGCAGCGTCGAACCGATCCTCCGGAAACCGATCGACGCCGGCCTGTATCGAGTGGACCCAATCGACATCGAAAAACGCCTCCCGATGGGCGAAGGTGACGATGGCGTCACAACCCGTAATCGAGTCGGGCGTGTCCTCGAGGACGACCGTCTCGATCGGGCTATCGGCCAGTTCGTCGCGCAATACCGCCGGTGGAAAGACCGTCGATACAGTCGGGTGGATGCCGAGTCGTTCGAGAGCCATACCCGGCCTGTCGGTGTGCCTCCCCGTAACTGTTGTCTCGAACCCGGTGGATCGAGGCTGTCCCCACTATGTATCAGCGTAGTGTGCCTGTCCGAGCGTGTTCCGAGGAGGCTACTGTTGGCGATTTAAGATAACTGCCTCGGTGGACCTCCCAGCCGGTGATAGCTTTCGACAGCCGTGCTCAATAGCGCGCGAGTGGGTCACGAGTCGGTAGTCGTAACGAGTCGCTTGGAGCGGTAGAGACAGGTGACCTCTGGGTCGTCAACGACGTGTAAGCACCAGGGGGTAACCAATTCTGGTTTCGTTGGTGATATAACGTAGCCACAGTACATTGACAATAGCGTGCGTCGACGGAAATACGTCCAGATGCTCGGTGTGGGCGGGTCGCTATCGGTCGCCGGCTGCGCCGGGACTCGTCTGCCCGCTACCGACGCCGACCGACCGGTGAAGACGCTAACGCTCGCAACCGCCACCACCGCCCACGATAGTGGACTTCTGGGGGCACTGACGCCCGAGTTCGAAGCGTCGTTCGGCGCGACGCTGAAGACAGTCGTCCGGGGCACGGGGGCCGCGCTCCGAACGGCCCGGGACGGCGACTGTGATGTCGTCCTCGTCCACGCCCGGCCGCTGGAAAACGAGTTCATCCGCGCCGGACACGGAATCAACCGGCGGCGTCTCATGGTCAACGATTTCATGATCGTCGGCCCGTCCGACGATCCGGCGGGCGTGACCGAGCGCTCTCCGACCGGGGCCTTTCGCGCGATTGCCGAAGCGGAGGTTCCGTTTCTGTCACGGGGTGATCGCTCGGGGACGCACCTCCGAGAACGCCAGGTGTGGGCGGAGACCGGTATCACTCCGTCGGGGGCGTGGTACCGTGAGACCGGTCAGGGTATGGGGAGTACACTGGTCACCGCTGAACAGATCGGGGCGTACACGTTGAGCGACCGGGGGACGTTTCTCAACGTGAGCAGTGACGGACCACTCGCGGCACACGTCGCCGGTGGACTCGCGGATCCACCGCCGCTGCTTCGCAACGACTACGCGGTCATCCCGGTGAACCCCGCCAGACACGAGAGCGCATATCCCCTCGCCATGGGATTCGCGGGGTATCTGACCGGCCCCGGGCAAGCAGCCATCGCGGAGTTCGAGGTGAATGGCATGCAGGCGTTTCGTCCCACAGCACTGTCGCCACGGCCGAACTTCGGCCAGTACGTGCCAACCGGTTGGCCCGGGGAGAGACGCTGAATCAGCGAACACCGACCACCAGCACGGGAAGGCGCTCGACGTCGACATCGTCACACCCGAACAGCCGGGAATCCACCCGGCGGGCGTCGAGAACACCTTCGCGGAGATGGTCACAGACGACCCGGAGGCGATACGGCCGACGGGGGAGATTCTCACGGACCGTCAGTCGGCGCGGGTTGGACCACCAGGACAGGTCGTACACCGCCGGCTGGCGCGGCCGAAGAGCGCACGAACTGTCCGGTGACTACCGGTCGCTGCCCACATCGGAGTCGTCCCGGGAGCGTTCCTCGGCGTGCTGACCCGGCCCGACTCCATCGGAGCCACCGACGACACAGTGCCGACAAGGATACGGTGACCGCTACTACTCGGCGGGTTCCGCCAATGGGTTCGGGATGCCGTCGGCCCCGAACAGGATCTCGAACCGCGGACCGCCACCCTCGGCATCGGTCACGGATATCGTCCAGCCGTGGGCCTCGACGATCTCCGAGACGATAGCCAATCCGACCCCGGTTCCGGTGGGACTATCGGTGTAGCCGAAGCCGAAGATGTGGGGCTGTCTCGCCCGTGGAATCGGTTCCCCGTCGTTTTCGATGAACACCCCAGCCCCGTCCGATAGTGACCCCACGGTGATAGTGACGTCCGCGCCCCCATGTTCAACGGCGTTTCGAAAGAGGTTGCTGAACACCTGTTCCAGACGAGACCCATCCCCGGGCCGGGTTGGCAAGTCTCCCTCGATAACGAGGGTCGCACTACTGGGGACGGCCGTCCCGGCCGCTTCGACGACGGTTCGGAAATCAGTCGGTTCCGGGTCGGATATCGATTTGCCCTGACGCGCGAGAGTCAGCAAATCGTTGATGAACTGCTCCATGCGAGCGTGAGCCTGATCGACCCGCTCGAACAGCTGCTCGTCGTTCGTTTCCAGTGCGAGTTCGAGGAACCCCCGTGCGGCCGTCAACGGGCCACGAATGTCGTGTGCTACAACGCTGGCGAACTCGTCGAGTTGTTCGTTCTGGCGCTCGAGTTCTTCGCGCCGCCGGTTCAGCAACCGGCGGTCAGAGACGCTGTTCAAGGCGGCTGTGAGCGTGTCTGACAGCGTCTCGAGGAGGTCGACGTCGCTGTCACCGAACGCATCTGTCGCAGTCGAGGAGACGGCAAACACCCCGTACCTCCCGATCGGAACGATGATTTCCGAGTGCAGCTCCGTTTCGGGGTTGAAGATATCAGCGCGGTCCGCTGACGAATCCAGTCGCTGTATCTCGCCGGTCGTAAACGCCTCCCAAAACAGTCCCTCACCGCGCTGTACCGTCGGTGCTGGTCCGACTACCTCCCGGGCTGTGTCGGTTTCTGCCAGCGGTCGCAGGACGTCGTCGGTATCGTCGTAGATCCACATTGCACACACTGGATACCCGAGGGCCTCGGCAGCCGTCTCAACAGCGATGGTCCCCACCTCCGTCTCGTCCGTAACTGCCAGGAGTTGCCGCGTCGCCCGTCGCAAGGCGTCGATTCGGCTCTCTGACCGTTTCTGGGCCGTGATATCTGCAAACGTCGCGACGACACCACTGTACGTGCCGCTCGTGGCTTCTATCGGTGCCGCGTTGAGGGCCAGGGTACGAACTGTGCCATCCGGACGTGTCTGTGAGAGTTCGTACCCGGTGAGTGTCTCTCCAGCGAGAACGCGGTCAAACAGTTCCGTAAGCGTCTCTCGCATCGAGCTCGGGACTGCGGGAAAGGTCGAGCCGACGGCTTCGGATTCCGGCACGCCGAACATCGTCTCCGCGGCGTCATTCCACCGTTTGACCGCCGCGTCCGTATCCAGTTCGACGATTGCCAGCGGCGAGGTCGATAACACAGAGGACAGTTCGTCGCGTGCCGTCCTCAGCACCGCCTCCTGTTGCTCGTGTTGTAACTCGAACTCCAGCCACTGGATGAGTAATTCGACGAACGTACGCTCGAACTGCGAGAACGGTTGGTCTCGGGGTTCGGAGTCCGCGAAGCAGACCGTTCCGTACACCTCGCCGTCGACCTCGATTTTCCCACCGAGATAACAGTGGAGATCGAATCTCTGGTACGCCGGGTCGTCTTCCCACCCTTCAGACGGTGCATTTTCGACGCCGACCAACCCGTCCGCGACAACCGTTTTGCGGCAATAGGCTTCTTCGAGCGGTGCCGAAGCCCCACTTTGAAGCGCTTCGTGCGTGCCCAGGGCCTCCACGATGTGCTGTGTCCCGTCGTCGATCCGTGTCAGAAACCCGTACCCGAGACCCAGCCGTTCTCGCCCGACATCCAGTAACGCCTCTATCCGCTCGGGAGACGATAAGTCGCTCTGTGACCCACGCCGATACAGGTCACTGAGTGCCTGTTCGTTTGCCTGTAGTGCTGTCTGGTACTGCTCGCGTTCGGTCACGTCGACTGCGACGCCTATCACTCCCTCTAGGGTACCGTTCTCAGCGTGTGTCGGTTCGAACCATGCGTCGAGCGTCAGACCCCCGATGTCTATCGTCTCTCTCACGGCATTCCCATCCAGTGCCTCGCGCGCGGCGTCACATATCGCGTCGTTCCCTGCAAACACGTCGAAAATTGACCGCCCGATACTCCGGTCAGCATCGATATCGAGTGCAGTGACTTGACGGCCTTTCAGCTGGGTAAACCGCCCATCCTCATCGATTTCGAACAGGACCACGGGAACGTTGTCGGTGAGCGCGGTCAGCGCCTCCGTCTGTTCACTGAGTTCCACCGCGAGCTGTTTGCGTTCAGTGATGTCTCTCGCAAATCCGGCGTGGCGTATCAGCTCACCGTCGTCGTCGTAGATGGGGACACCTTCGACCCAGACCCACCGCCCGAACCCTTCGCCCTCGTTGACGCGGTATTCGACAGTGACGCGAGAGCCGTTGGACATCCTCTCCATCGCGTTTCGGACGATATCGCGATCGTCAGGGTTGACTCCCGCGAGAAAGTCGGTGGGATCTGCTGTGAGCGAATCGGTAGACCGCCCCCAGACCGTTTCGTATGCGTCGTTGATGTACAAGCACTGTTCCCAATCGGCGCTAAACATCCAGAACACGTCGGGGCTTGCTTCCGTGAGGAGCGACAATCTGTCACGAGTCGCTTCCAGTTCGGCCTGTTTTCGTTTCTCGTCAGTCACATCGCGCATGAGAGCGAGGACTCTGTCCGCTCCGGCGATGGTCGTCCGGTGTATGGATACCTCGGTTGTGCGGATCTCACCGTCCGCACGTTCGATGAACCACTGGAACGTTTGGTCGCCGCTAAAGGCATCCTCAACGAGCTCGGCGACTGCTGTCTCGACGTGGTCCGGTGACCCAGCCGTGAACTGCGTGACCGGCCGGCCTCTGAGTGTCCCGACGCTGTACCCGGTCAACTCCGCGGCCGCCGGATTCACATCGACTATCGAGCCGTTCGCCGGATCGTACACGAAAATTGCGTCGGAAACCCCCTCGAAGACCTGTCTGTAGAAAGTCCCCTCACTCCGTGACTCTGGGTCTGAGTGAGTGTCAGCCATACCAGCACTAACTATACAGTATATAAATACGTGTTGCGTATCAGGTAGAAGTACCGCACCCCTATCGGTATGTCGGGGTCACGTGTTGGAGGGCGTCTCGTACGTATCTGCCGGGCATCGATTGTTTGTTCAGTGGTGAAAATGCTCTCGGCAGTGTGCCCCGCAAAGCGAGACGTGACTCCGTGTGGGCTGTGTGCCCGCAATTCAGTGGTTGCGCCAGCTGTCCACTCTCTGTCAGTACCGGGATGACCGAGACAGCGGATGAATTCAGCGACCGACCGTTCCGTACAGGGAGTCCAGGGGAAAACCCGTGTGTCAGGGCGGGGAGGACGTCGATCATTCCACGGGAATTGGTGTCTCGTCCTGTCGACACCGAATAGTGCCGTGTGGATGGGACCGCCTCGTCAGGTCGTCGTCGCGACCCGCAGTGAGTACGCGATGCACCCCAATCCGACTACCTGTGTCACGCGTACCAGCAGGCGAAACACGCTCTGTAGGTGGATCGGAACGACCCGGAACGCGATAAGTCCCTGTCCGGCGACGGCGAGCAGGTATGTCAATCCAAAGAGGAGGATCATACCCACGGAGAGCCACCGCATCGATGGGTCGTCGTTGCGTCGCAGTCCACGATACGCTTGATAACCGATGTAGACCCCGATCACGGCCGACGCGGTCGCGGCGATTCCGGCGAGGACACTGATCGGCGAATCCAGACCGAACACGACCATCAGAACCGCCCCCACAATTCGGTCAATTGATCTGCGATGTCGGCTTGCTGTCGGTCGATCTCCCACGATAGAGAGCCATTCCGGACAGCGAGTTCGAAGCGGTTGAGCCGGGAGACGTACACAGCCTCATGATGACCGTCTGAGCGCGGACGCGTCTGTTCCGCCACGAGATCTGCATCGCGTAGTCGGTCGAGTCGTCGATAGATAGACGTCGTCGACAGGCCACAGTGCTCGCCGAGTTCGTTGGCCGACATCGGACGCTCGCTCGTGGCGGCCAGTATCGACCGGACGTGCTCGTCATCGAGGAGAGTGAGGACGGTTGCGAGGTCCGAATCGGTCATCGATATGTCACGGGTACTATCCCTCGTACATAGTTTGTGGAGGTCCGGATGGGGTGTGGAACGGTGCAAACGCTGCTGTGACGTGCTCCTCGGGGTAACCGCTTCACTAGTCATCGGTGGTCCTCTGCAAGTCGGCACCGAAGAGGACGTGGAATCTCACATCACCGGCCGAATAGACGAGATTCAACCCCCTCGCGTCCGGCTGGTTTTCCAGGTCGACTGTCGCAGTCGAACCCCGTTCGATAGATTTCTGTGCAGTCCAGAGCGGGTGTTTGTCGATTCTGCCGGGGGCGGACTGGGATTCGAGATCGTAGAAGAGTCTATGGGCGGGAACAGACTCTCCCGCCTCGTGTCGGACGGTCGCCTGCATTGGCTCGTCTCCGTACGTCAGACCCCACGTTACTTGCGGGAGGTCGTACTCGGGAGGCAGTTCATCGGTGTCGTCGAGCGGGATTCGCGTTTCCACCGTGGCGAACCGATCGTCGACGGAGACGTCGAACGTCTCGGCTTCGGATGTGAACCGATAGTCTTCCTCCCGGAGACCACGCTCCAGTGCCTCCCTCGTGGCCACGTTGTCGGGCTGCTGGTAATAGTAGAAGACCACCTGATAGGCGGCTTCCTCGTCGAACCGGAAGGCGTCTGCCATCAGCACCGGACGGCCAGTCGGGTCGTGGATAGCTGTGTTGACGCCGAGATACGGATTACTTCCGGCGGCAGTGACGAGTCGGTCGAACGCCCGGTTCTCCTCGTGATATCGAAGCCGGTGTCCGGTGCCCGCATCGATGATGGCGTCGAGATTCGGCGCCGCATGTCGATACGCGCTCGTCCACACGATGGCGTCGTCTCCGACCGCAACACGGCGAACGGTGTCCGACCGAGCGAAGACCGTGAAATCCCGATACTCGCCCGTCCGCTCGTACCCGCTGTCTGCGACAGTCCCAATCACGGCCGACGGCTCGAACGATGCTTCGATTACAGTTCCAAAGCGGGAACTCACCACCCGATCGTAACTCTCGAAGCCGATGCCGAAGTAATCGAGACTCGCTTTCAGGTGAGCCCGTCCGGCGACGAATTTTTCGGGTGCATCCGGGCGACGCGTCGTCGAATCGAGAGCCACGAAGTGGTACGGTCCATCGAATCGATCGAGGCTGGAAGGGGCTGGGAGCCACTTTCGGTACGTCGGATCTGATGCGGGTGGTGCGTCGAGACGTCCATACCGCTGGTCGTCACCGAGAGGGGGGAGGCTGGAGAGACAGCCGGCCGTCAGAACCGACAGCGAGCCAGCCACTGCGGTACCGCTCCGGGTGAGGAACTGTCTTCGAGTCCGATCGGGGGAGGGCCGATATGAGTCAGGGGGCATCCTACAGGACGAGCATCCAGCGGCAAGCGAATATAAATGGCCCATCGACCACAGATGGTCGCAGAGCGACGATGGTTTTTTATAGGGTGATCGAACACGCCGGGGTCGATCCCTCGAGATCCCACAGAGATCCGTGAGTGTCCTCGTCAGACCGTCCCGTGCCGCCACGAAACGGTCCGGGGATCTCGCTGGCACACTGCTCTAAACTAACCACTGCCGGGTCACCTAGAGCATGTCTGAAAGGTAAATCTGGAAGATGGTGATCAAGATTGGCAGCAGGATTGACCCGGCAAGTCTAGTGAGGATGCTCAGTTGTAGCGGATAGAGGCTTACAGAGTTATAATTCTCGAAGTTCCGCTGTACTCGCTGCAGTTCCAGTCGCTTGTTCAGTTCCGAGATTTCATTCTTATCCGGAGTATGTATCTGCTGCTCTACCGTGGCATACTGCTGTCTGAGATCCTCGAGTACCGAATCGCGATATCGTTGGGCGCGCCGGTTCACGATGACCGTCGGATACAGGAACGAGAGGAATATCGTCAAGATGTAGATGCCGGTGATGCCAAATATGACTGCAGTCGTACCACCCGACTCTGCAAAATAAAAGAGCAGGGGGAGAAACAAGGAGGCCGACGAAAAGAGGAGCGTTGTCCGGATCGCGATCGATCCGACGATACTCAGTCCCCCCAGTCCATCGGGATGGAGAGGATCTATCTCTAAATCGTACGTCGTTATTTCATGGATTAGTAGCATCGTCGTAACTGGGCCGACGAACCCGTGTCCGAGAACGGCTCCGATGTAGATGCCGTATGCGTATGTCGTGTAGAGAAAGAGAGCGCCTGCCCCACTCATGCCCATCGTTGTCAGTGCGGGCTCACTGACATAGATGATCGACACGATGCTGATCGTCCAGAACACCGACACCGAAAGTCGATGGCGGGCAAAAAATTCGTTGTACTTCTTCGCTATGCTAGCACGTTCTTGTTCGTCAGCGAGCAGTTCTGAGAAGCTCGTGAAAAACTCCGGGAGAACTCGCTCGTCATAATACCAGATGAGATACGGTGCGATGTTGACCCACAGTAATCCAAGAGCAGATGAGTAGATGAAGACTGGCGTCAGAGTCTCCCAAAAGAGGACGGAGTAGATCACTGCCAACACGTTCCAGGGCATAGAGAACTTCAGAATCCCCAGGATCAGTGGGTTCTCTATCCCCCATAGCCCCTGTTCTAGTCGTTCACTCACCCAGTGGGTGTCGTAATCGAATTTATCGTAGGTACGCTCAGGCATTCGTATACTCCCACGAATCGGTGTAGGCATCGAAGAGGCGCTTTATGATTCCCCCATTCGCCACTAATCTGGTGGCCACACTCGGTGACCTCAAGAGTCGTCGAATCACGACGTTCGGCCGTCGAGTAATGTCATCGATCGTTAAACCCTCAAGCGCTTCGGCGACATCGGCCAGTAACGCTGGATCTTCGTGTTCGACCCACGCACCCCGCATCAGGTGTGCCAACCTGTATTCCGATTTCATGGTATCGTACAGCCGTGCGGAATACTCCTCTTCGTTCCCGGCCGCGATCAAGTCCGCCAGCAGATACGAGGACCGGATTCCCTGACAGATGCCTTCGCCCTGATACCGGTTAGCTATACCTGCCGCATCGCCGACGAGGAACACGTCTGATTCAGGGTGATGTGTCTTCGTTGGATCGAGGCTCGGTCCACGCGGAATTGTGTAAATATTCACGTCCGATCTGTCCGGGACGGGGAATCCATTGCGTTTTGCCGCCGCTTCGAATGCACTCATGTAGTCGTCCGGTCGCTGATCGCCCGCCCAGCCGATACCGACATTCGCATGGGTCCTGGACTTCGGAAACGACCACGAGTAGCCAACGTACCCCTCGAAATAGATCCGGGGATACTCGACGTAGTCACTGAAATCCCCCTCGACAGTCGCATTCAATGCGACCATGTCGCCCGTGTATTCCGGAACTCGGTCGTGAACCTTGTGTGTGAGAGAGGGTTGCCCCGTCGCATCGACGACGTAGTCGTACTCATCACAGATGTCACGGTATTCTGAATGTGAGACCGAACGACCGGTTTCGAAGAGCACACCGTCCTCCGACAGGGAGTCTGCCCATCGACGTTCGACGACGTCACGATCACAGATATAGCCCGCTTCACATCGGAGATCCGAGGTACCCAACGGCGTCTCGGTTGCACGCCGATTCATGCCACTGTACACCCGAAGCTGGAACCCACGGACGTTGTTCAGGAAACCGTTTGCTTCGGTCTTCTCGAGCGGTACGAGTGTAGAATCATTGATTGCCTCCCCACAATCGACTCGCTTGTTGTCATACTCTTGTCGCTCGAATACGCGAACCTCGCCTATCTTGCTCACATCAGCAAGACTGTCTGCGGCCGCAAGTCCGGAAACCGAACCGCCAATCACTGCGACGTCGTCCGAAGCTGATTCCATCTTTTCACAACAGGTCGCCCCAGGGACATTATAATTTGGGGAAAGTCCGACGTAATACCGGGGAAATTCTCCGCAGAAGGGAGATATCCCGAATTTTAGACAGTAATAGGCGGCAATTGTGGTCATCATCGGATGGGTTTTTACGTCGACACGGTCGCCTCCGAACGTCGCTCGGTTCTCGAACGCCAGAGACGAGCAGTGGTCGCGGGTTCTGCAAGGAGCTGATCCGATGGCGTGTTCGACTGTGACCGTCCAGGCGGTGATTCCAGCGCGTATCGCCGGTCACCGCGTGCCTCGGTTTTCGGTTCTCGAACCGGTAGCGGAGACGTAGACGGGACGCCCGACCCTGGCGAGAAAGTTCACAGAGCCGCCGAGGAGGACGAACGACGACTCGGCCGAGATCCGGTCGAGCTGGATTCGACCGGTTTCGTCGCGGTGGGCAACTTCGTCGGCGGACTCGGTTCGGTCACGTGTACCCGCGTCGCCCAGGTGAAGGGAACGTGCGAATCTGGCGAGTGAGCCGACGAAGCGAACGTTCTGCCCCGCCCCGCTTGCTCACCGACCGGCTGTGACAGTGAACACTGGCGATTCCGACAGCAGTAGGTATTTTTCGGGGCCGCGTGACGTCTCGTGCATGCAAGCTGTCGTACTCGCGGCCGGCGAGGGGACTCGAATGCGGCCGTTGACCGCACAGACGCCGAAGCCGATGCTGCAGGTGGCCGACCGGCCGCTGGTCGCACACACAGCCGACACCGCCGTGAACGCGGGCGCCGACGAACTCATCTTCGTCGTCGGCTACGAGGCGGCCGACGTCCGGTCGTACTTCGGCGACACCTACCGGGGCGTCCCCGTGACCTTCGCCGTCCAGGAGGAGCAACTCGGGACGGCCGACGCCGTCGACGCCGCCAGTGCGCATCTGGACGGCCCCTTTGCCGTCCTGAACGGCGACAACCTCTACGACCAGGCGAGCGTCTCGGCGCTGTTCGACGCTGCCCCGGCCATCGCCGCCTACCGCGTCGAGGACCCGCGGAACTACGGTGTGCTCTCGACGGACGGCGAGACGGTGACCGGAATCGTCGAGAAGCCCGACGACCCGCCGACGGAGCTCGCGAACGCCGGCGCGTACGTCTTCCCCGCCGAAGCCCGGGACTGGCTGGACGTCCCGCTGAGCGAACGGGGCGAGCGCGAGATAACGGACGTCCTCGCGCGGGTCGTCGACGAGTACTCCGTAACGGCCGTCGAAGTAGCGCAGTGGCTCGACGTGGGCCGCCCGTGGGAACTGCTGGAGGCAAACGAGTGGAAGCTCGCGGACATGGAACGGCGCATCGACGGCGACGTGCGGGGCGACGCCGACCTCAGGGGCACCGTCGTCGTCGAAGCGGGAGCCGTCGTCGAACCGGGCGTCACCATCGAGGGGCCCACGCTCGTCGAGTCCGGCGCCCACGTCGGCCCGAACGCCTACATCCGGGGCGCGACGCTCGTCGGCGAGGACTGTCACGTCGGCCACGGCGTCGAGGTCAAGAACACCGTGGTGTTCGCGGGGTCGAACGTCCCGCACGTCTCGTACGTCGGGGACAGCGTCCTCGGCAGCGACGTCAACCTCGGTGCTGGCACGCAGGTGGCGAACCTCCGCCACGACGACGACCCGGTCCGGATGACCGTCAAGGGCGAGCGCGTCTCCACCGGCCGGCGGAAATTCGGCGTCGTCGCCGGCGACGGCGCGAGGACGGCCATCAACACCAGCCTCAACGCCGGGGTGGTCCTCTCCCCCGGGGCGACGACGGTGCCCGGCGAGAGCGTCACGCGCGACCGGTAGTGCGGGACGTTTTCTCGGCACGAATATGTGGGATTAAGTACGGCCGATTCCACTCTCGGGTAAGAATGGTCGACCCGACATCGGATCACCACGAGGATATCGACGAGGAGGACGCGCCGAACTGTGCGACCTGTGGCGACCCCATCGCCAACGAAGTGACACACCGAGTCATCACGTGGATAGAGGAGGGGACCGTCCAGACGGCGCACTTCTGTGACGAGGACTGCCGGATGAACTGGGACACGGAGTAGTCGATCAAAACCCAAACTGATTCTCCAGGACCACTTTTACTCGCCCGGCGGTGGGTCGGCATACGCGGTGCACGGCCGGGGCCGGACGCCGCTGTGGACGACGTCGCTCGTGGCGCTCCTGCTGTCGCTCGGCAGCGTCGGTGCCAGTTACGTGACGACGGCCGACTGGTCTGCGCCGGTGCTCGCAGGCACTCATCAGGCATCGCCGAGGAAAGGGACGCCACGGCCCCGACGGGTCCGGGACCTGCTGGTCAGGGTCACGGGCACGCGCGGCGGTCGATAGTTCGACCGGGCGACCACCACGTTTTATCTCGAGGCATTCGTATCGGCCAGTTGATGGTTTGGTCCCCTGGAGATGGCGTCCCTGCCGGCCGTCGGGCGGCGCTGGCGGTCGCAGGCCTGCTGGGCACCGCCGGACTGGTCGCGGCCGGTATCGAGCGACGCCGGTTCGCCCGCGACGTCGACGCACAGATCGACAGACTGCTCACGGCGGGGTCGGTTCGGGAGGGGGAGTTCGACCGGGACGACCTCGACGGGGTGCCGGCCCCGGTGGCGAGGTACTTCGACGCCGTCCTCGAGCCCGGCCTGCCGTACACGACGGCGGTTCGCCTCGAACAGACCGGCGCGTTCCGCCTCGGCGGTGCCGACGCCTCGTGGCGGCCGCTTGCTGCGACCCAGCACTACACGTCCGCGCCGCCCGGATTCGTCTGGGACGCGACCATCGACCTGGCGCCACTGCTCCCGGTCCGCGTGGTCGACGCCTACGTCGACGGTGCCGGCGTCCTGGAGGCCCGAGTGCTCTCCGCACTCCGGGTCGCAAGAGCGGGGCCGTCACCCGAGATGGACGCGGGCGAGCTGCTCCGGTACCTCGCCGAGGCCGTGTGGTTCCCGACCGCCCTCCTGCCCGGTAGCGGCGTCGAGTGGGAGGCCGTGAGCGACTCGGCGGCGCGGGCGAGACTCGAGCTTCTGGAAACCACCGCCACGGCCGTCTTCCACTTCGACGACGACGGGCTCGTCGAGCGAGTCACTGGCCACCGCTACCGCCAGGCCGCCGACGAGTACGCCCCCTGGACCGGCCGGTTCGAGGCGTACCGGGACCGGAACGGTCGGCTCGTGCCGACGCGGGCGTCGGTCGAGTGGGACCTCCCGGACGGGCCGGTGCCCTACTGGCGGGGAACCCTCGACGCCATCGAGCACCGGACCGAACGGGTGCGGTCCGCGCCGCGGCAGGCGACCCTCTCGGTGCGGTGACTCATACTGCCGGCTGTAGCATCTAGACAATTCTCGGCACCCCGGGGTGTCGAGAATTGTGACGAACTTACAGCCGGCAGTAGCAGAAGGACGACGGGACCGCCACCTCGCTGTCGTTCGCGGCGAGAAGTCGTCAGATGCTCCGTCAGGGATTCGAACCCGAGGCGAGATTCGCTGTGCTCTCTCGCGTGATTCGAAGCCCTTCCATCGCATCGATACGGTTCGGCCTCGCTATCACTCGCCACGAGAAGTCGCAGGATGCTCCGTCAGGGATTCGAACCCTGGTCATCACCGTGAGAGGGTGATATGATTGGCCGGACTACACCAACGGAGCGCATTCGACTGTAACGAGGAGTGACGTATAATCATTGCGCTTCACGGCCGCCCTGTGTGGGTTTCTCACTCGACAGTCCCAGTCGGCGGCGCGGTCGAGGCCCCGCGGGTCACTCCTCGTCGAAGGGCGACTTCGTGGCGTCGGGTTCGTGCCCGGCGAGGCTGATGATGTTCTCGCGGCCCACGCGCAGTTTGCTGATGTCGCCCTCCTCTTCCATGTCCGAGAGGAGCATGCTCACCTTCGATTTCGACCAGTCGGTGCTGTCGACGATGTCGACCTGCTTCATCCGACCGCCGTTCGCCTCCAGGAGCTTCACCACCCGGTCGCTGTCGGTCAGCAGCTCCTCCTCGGCGACGTCGGGTTCGGCTGGCTCCCGGTCGGGCGTCGGCTCGGCGGTTACCACGCCCCCGTCACCGCCCTCGTCGGACCCCCTGGACGCGGCCGCACCGGAGCGCCAGGCCACGGCACCGCCCAGACCGAGTACCACGACGGCAGCGACCGCGAGCAGCATCAGCCACGCCGGCTCGCTGTCAGCCGGGGGAGCGGCCGTCCCGTCGGTCCCGGGCGTCTCCCCGTCCGTGGCTGTCGTCCCGTCGCCCACGGCGGATCGGGGCCCGAACTCGACGAAGGGACGACGGTCGTTGAACGACTGCTCGCCGTTCCAGGTGACGCTGGCGCTGCGGGCCAGCGAGTCCGGCTGACTGATCGAGTCGGGTCTCGGCTGGGCGTCCGTGAACGCGAGCGACGGGCCACGCTCGAAGACCAGCGACTGGCTGGGACCGATGTAGAACCCGCCGGCGAAGACGTCGTTGACGACGACCCGCTCCCCGGAGACGACGGCCAGGTTCGTCCACAGGAACGACATCCGCACGGTGCCGCTGCTCTGTATCGGGTCGACGGCCGCCGACCGCCGGAAGTTCCGCGCGTCCATCTCCCGCCCGGTAGCGTTCGTTCCGACCCGCGTGAGGACGTCGGCCTGCGAGACGAAGTTCGTGTACAGCTGCGTCTCGTTGTTCTCGAAGGCCGCCGCGTAGTCCTCGAACTGCTGCCGTTCGGACTCGTTGTTCAGCGGGGTACGGTGTTCGATGGTCCAGCGCGCCGACCCGTTCTCGTAGACGGTGACGCGGAACGCGGTCTGGTCGAACCCGTCCGGTGTCTGGACCGCTGCGTTCTGCTGGGCACCAGCAGCTACCGGTACTGCACCGATACTGGCGAGGACGAGGAGGCCGACGGCACAGGCAGCGACCGGGCGCGGCATCTACCAACAATGACCCGAGGACCCCATAAAAGCACTGTGAATAGCCCCGAAATCGCCGCTCCGTCCCGCCGCCTTCCGGGGGTTTCGTCACGATACCCGACGAAGGCGGCGACGGGGCCCCACGAACCCGGCATGACCGCGCTCGACCACTGTCTGGACGGCATCAGAGACTTATTTACGCTGGAGGGTACAATGCCTGCCAATAGATGAGTATCGTAGACACAGTAGCTGACGGTCGGCGACTGTTCGTAGCGCGGCCCGGGACGGCGGTTATCGGCGCCGTCGTCGGGTTCCTCGTGCTGGACCTCGTGGTGAAACTCTCCGGTACGTCGGTGTTCTTCTTCGGCGTCAAACTCCTGGGTGGGACGTTGACCGTCTCGTCGCTCGCGTCGATGGTGCTCGACGGCATCCTGGTCGGCCTGGCGGTGGGACTGGCCGGCATCGGTCTGTCGATGACCTACAGCATCCTCGATTTCGCCAACTTCGCCCACGGAGACACCGTGACGGCGGGCGCGTTCATCGGGTGGGTCGCCGCCTACGTCGTCGGTGGCCTGGGGACCGGTGCCTCGCTGGCCGACCTGTTCATGTTCGGCTCTGGCCAGCAGCTCAGCGCGCTTACCGCACTCGGGCCGGTCCTGCTGGGGCTGGTCGTCGCCGGCGTGGGCACCGTCGCCGTGGTGTTGCTCGTCGACCGACTGACCTACCGCCCGATGCGAGACGCGGGCAACATCTCCCTGCTCATCGCCTCCATCGGCGTCGCCCTCGCGATGCGGTATATCATCGCTTTCGTCTTCGGGACACAGACGAGCGGCGTCGCGACCAGTGGTGTCCAGTTCGTCCTGCTTGACCTGGCGGGCCAGCGCGCGGTGACCATCACCGACAACGAACTCGCCCTGCTGGTCGTCGCCGTCGCCCTGATGCTGGGCGTCCACCTCCTGCTCCAGCGGACCAAACTCGGGAAGGCGATGCGGGCGATGGCCGACAACGAGGACCTGGCACTGGTCAGCGGCATCCCGACCGAACGCGTCATCCGCCTGACCTGGATTCTCGGCGGCGGCCTGGCCGGCGTCGGCGGCTACCTGCTCGTCCTGGAGAGTGGGACCATCTCGTTTAACTTCGGCTGGATTCTCCTCTTGCTCATCTTCGCGGCGGTCATCGTGGGGGGCATCGGGTCGATATACGGTGCGATGGCCGGGGGCGTGCTCATCGGCCTCGTCGACAGCCTGGCGCTCATCTGGCTCCCGTCCGGGCTGACGCGCGCGGCGGCGTTCCTCGTGCTCATCGTCGTCCTGTTGCTCCGTCCGTCCGGCATCTTCGGGGGGGTGACCACCGCATGAGCGAACCGACGGTCCGCGACAGACTCGACGCGCTGCCCGACATCGTCCTCGTCGGCGGCTACATCGTGGCCATCTGGCTGACGTTGGTCGTCCTCGCACGCGTCGTTGGCGGCAGTCAGTGGCCGAACCTCGCGGCCGGGTTCGTCGGTAGCGTCACCGTCCTCATCGGCGCCTACGCGATTCTGACGCTCGCGCTCAACCTCCAGTGGGGGTACACCGGACTGTTCAACATCGGCGTCGCCGGGTTCATGGCCGTCGGCGCGTACACGATGGCGATACTGACCGCGCCGGGCGACCCGGGTGCCGGCGGCGTCCCGGGATTCGGCCTCCCGCTGGTCGTCGGCGTCGTCGGCGGGATGGTGGTCGCAGCCGTCGTCGGCGGCCTCGCGGCGCTCCCGGCGCTGCGGCTGAAGGCCGACTACCTGGCCATCGTGACCGTCGCGCTCTCGGAGATCATCCGGCTGTTCGTCAACTGGAGCGGCGTGGCCGAGATAACCCTG
Organism: Haloarcula halobia; assembly: GCF_029338255.1. Classification (NCBI taxonomy): domain Archaea; kingdom Methanobacteriati; phylum Methanobacteriota; class Halobacteria; order Halobacteriales; family Haloarculaceae; genus Haloarcula; species Haloarcula halobia. The sequence goes on along the minus strand of NZ_CP119787.1, from coordinate 1,831,874 downwards.
TTCGGTGCGACGTTCGGGACCGGGGGCGCGACGGGCATCTCGTTTGCGGCCCCCGACGACGTCGTTGCCGACCTCGTGACCGGCGTCGGCGGCCCGTTCGTCTCGGCCGCCGGGGCCGTCGGGGTCTCGAGTCCGAACGTGGTCAACATCGCCTACGGCCTCGCGCTGCTGGCCGTGGTCGCCGGCTCGTACTGGGTGCTGACCCGCCTCTCGAACTCGCCCTTCGGCCGGGTTTTGAAGGCCATCCGCGAGGACGAGACGGTCACGCAATCACTCGGGAAGGACACCCGCCTGTTCAAGATCAAGGCGTTCATGATCGGCTGTGCGCTGATGGGGCTCGCGGGCATCCTCTTTCGCGGCGGTGCGGGCTACATCAGCCCCCAGCAGTTCCGCCCCGCCATCACGTTCTACGTGTTCGCGGCGCTCATCATCGGCGGGTCGGGATCGAACACGGGCAGCATCCTCGGCGCGGCGACGTTCTCGGCGCTGCTCTTTTACCTCCCGGCGCGGATCGGCGAGAACATCCCGCTGGGTGGCGGCGGGTCGGCGGGCAACATCGTCGAGGCCGTCGCCGCACTCGGCGCGCTCGACCCGACGCCCTTCGTCGCGTACACGGTCGGGAACATCAGCACGCTCCGGTTCGTCCTCATCGGCGTCGTCCTCATCTACATCATCCAGAACCAGCCCAAGGGGCTGCTCGGTCACCGAAACGAACCGGCGGCGAGCGTGGACCTGAACGAGCGACGTGCCGATAGTGGAGGTGGCCACGATGAGTGAGACCGAAACCACGGCCGCGACGGACCGCGAGTTCGCGGTGCGCAGCGACGACATCGCCGACCCGCTGCTCGAGGTGGACGGCCTGCGCAAGGAGTTCGGGGGCGTCACCGCCGTCGACGGCGCGTCCTTCGCGGTCGAGACGGGCGCGCTCACGGGCCTCATCGGGCCGAACGGGGCCGGGAAGTCGACGACGTTCAACTGTATCGCCGGCATCCACACGCCGACTGCCGGCGAGGTCCGCTTCGACGGGACGGACGTCACCGGGCTTCCGCCGTACACGCTCGCGAAGGCCGGTCTCGTCAGGACGTTCCAGATCGCCCGCGAGCTCTCGGAGATGACGGTGCTGGAGAACGTGATGCTCGCCCCCCCGGACCAGGTCGGCGAGTCGGCACTCCGGGCCGTCGCCCCGGGGTTGCGCGCGGGCGTCAAGGACGACGAGCGCGACGTGGTCGACCGGGCCTGGGAGACCCTCGAGTTCTTCGAGATAGACCACCTGGCACACGAGAACGCCGGGACGCTCTCGGGCGGCCAGCGGAAGTTGCTGGAGATGGCACGGGTCCTGATGACCGACCCGGAGATGGTCTTGCTAGACGAACCGCTGGCGGGGGTGAACCCGACGCTAGAGGAGAAGCTGCTCGAACGCATCCACGAACTCCGCGCGGACGGGCTGACCTTCCTGCTGGTCGAACACGACATGGGCGTCATCATGAACCACTGCGAACACATCATCGTGATGCACCAGGGCGCAGTGCTCGCCGAGGGCGACGCGGCGACGATACAGTCCGACGAACGCGTGCTCGAGGCCTACCTCGGAGGTGACGTATGAGCCAGCAGGCACAGCGGTCCGACGAGGTGACGCTGCCGGCCCCCGACAAGAGTCTGCTGGCGGTCCGCGACCTGGACGCCGGCTACGGCGACCTGCAGGTCCTCTCGGACGTCGACATGGACGTCGGCGACGGCGAGTACGTCGTCATCGTCGGCCCGAACGGTGCGGGCAAGTCGACGGTGATGAAGTCCGTCTTCGGCCTGACGACGTACATGGGCGGACAGGTCGTCTTCGACGGCACCGACATCAGTCGACGCTCGCCCGATCAGATCATCCACGAGGGCATCGGCTACGTCCCCCAGAACGAGAACGTCTTCGCGAGCCTGAGCGTCCGCGAGAACCTCGAGATGGGCGCGTACATCCTAGACGAGGTGCCCGAAGACCGGATCGAGCGCATCTACGACCGCTTCCCCATTCTCAGGGAGCGCTCGACGCAGAAGGCGGGGACGCTCTCGGGCGGCCAGCAGCAGATGCTGGCGATGGGCCGGGCCCTGATGCTCGAACCGGACCTCCTCTTGCTCGACGAGCCCTCGGCCGGCCTCGCGCCGGACCTGGTCTCGGAGATGTTCGACCGCATCGACACTATCAACGACGACGGGACGGCCGTCCTGATGGTCGAACAGAACGCCAAGGAGGCGCTGCGACGGTGTGACCGGGGCTACGTCCTCGTCCAGGGGCAGAACCGCTACCAGGACGAGGGCGAGACGCTGCTGAACGACCAGCAGGTCCGCCAGGACTTCCTCGGCGGCTGACCGCCAGGTAGGCGGCGCGAGCGGACCTGGAGACCGCCGGAACCGGGAAACACTTACCACACGGCTCGCAGCTCCGTCTGTATGCCCTCCTCGAGGCCCTTCGTCGACCCCGCCACAGGTTCGCTGGACGAACAGCAGATACTGGTCGAAGCCGTGCCGCTGGCGAAGCTGATCGGCCTGTTCGTCGCCGTCAGCCTGGTCCCGTTCGCGCTGGTGTTTTTCCTCCTGGGCGACTCCCCCCTTGGCCTGCTCGTGGGACTGCTCGGCCAGTTCGTGCTCGCCGTCGGTGCCGGCGTCGTCATCGTCTACGCCGTCGCCCGCGGGACCCAACTGGCCGGGGCCTGAGCCGACGGTAGCCCGACACCGGGCAGCCCGCTTCGACCCTCGCGGTCACCCCCACGTTTATTCTCCTTGCCCGACCCGGCTACCGTATGGACAGGAGCTCGCTCTCGGTCCCGGAATCGGTCGTCCTCGAAGCGACGGGCGAACAGGCGCTGCCCGAGATGGGGGTCGTCGAACAGGTGTGGGAGACAGACCCGATCGACCCCGCGGACATGGAGGCGCTGACCCGCCAGGCCGTCGAGTCGCTGGACTGGTCCGAAGTGCCCGACGGCGGCGAGGTGGCGATCGGCGCGGGGAGTCGCGGCATCGCTAACCTCGCGACCATCGTCGGTGGCGTCGTCGCTGCCGTCGAGGCCCTGGGGTACGAGCCGTTCGTCTTCCCGGCGATGGGGAGTCACGGCGGCGCCACGGCCCAGGGTCAACGGGAGAAACTCGAAGCACTCGGCGTCACCGAGTCCTCCGTGGGCTGTGAGATACGCTCGAGCATGGACGTCGTCGAGGTGGGGCGCACGGCGGAGCGAGACGTCCCCGTCGTCGCGGACGCGACCGCCGTCGCCGCCGACGCCATCCTGCCGGTCAACCGCGTCAAGCCCCACACCGACTTCGACGGGGCCGTCGAGAGCGGCCTCTCGAAGATGCTGGTCATCGGGATGGGCAAGCAACGCGGGGCGAAGATCGCCCACGAGTGGGCCGTCGACTGGAGCTTCCGGAACATGATCCCGGAGATAACCGAGCAGCTGCTGGAGGCCCTCCCGGTCGTCGGCGGCGTGGCCGTCGTCGAGGACCAGCACGACGACACCGCCATCGTCGAGGGGGTCCGGCCGTCGGGCTTCTTAGACCGGGAGGCAGAACTCCTCGAGACCGCCTACGACATCATGCCCACGATCCCCTTCGACGAACTGGACGTGGTCGTCGTCGACCGGGTCGGGAAGGACGTCAGCGGGCAGGGGATGGACACGAACGTCATCGGCCGCCGGCCCTTCGCCATCAACGAACCCGCGCCGGACCGACCGGACATCAAGCGCATCTTCGCTCGCGGCCTCACGGAGACGACCCACGGCAACGCCATGGGCATCGGGTCGGCCGACTTCGTCCACGAGGCGGTCCTCGACGAGCTCGAGGCCGAGAAGACGCTCATCAACGCGATCACGGCGAGTACCGTCCGTGGGGTCCGCCTCCCGCCAGTGGTCGAGACAGACCGGGCCGGACTGACGGCGTCGCTGTCGACCGGCGGCGTGGTTCCGGCGGACGAGGCACGGGTGCTCCGCGTGACCGACACGATGCGACTGGACCGGATGTACGCCTCGACGGCGCTGCTCGAGGCCGCCCGTGACCGGGACGACCTGCGCGTGGTTCGGGAGGCAGCCCCCGTCGCGTTCGAGGACGGTCAGTTCGCGGCCCCGACGCCACACCAGGGGTGAGACGGCGGGACCCGCCGCTGACGGGGTGGGTCGAAAGAAAGCGGTGGTGTCTGCTCGGCCTCAGAGCGACATCGCACTGTTGAGCTGCGAGGTGTAGGAGGACTGCTGGGACTCGAAGCTGACCTGCTGGGCGACGGTGCCACCGGCGTTCTCGAAGGCGTCGGCGAACGCCTGCTGGAGCGCCTGACCGTAGCTGTTGTTGAGGTACAGGGTCGATGCCGTGGTGCCGTCGAGGTTCTCGGTGGCGACCTGTGCCAGCACCTGCCCCTGGAGCGCGTCGCTCGGTGGCGTCCGGAAGAGGAAGTCATCGTCCTCGAGCCCGGTGATGGCCGGCGACGTCGCCGACGGCGAGCAGCCCACGACCTGGTTGTCGACGAGGACGTTCCGGGCGACCTGAATGGTCGTCTCGGAGCCCGCCGGGCCCGTGATGGAGGGGAAGCCGGCGCTGACCAGGGAGTTCGCGGCGTCGATGCCGGCCTGGGCCTGGGACTGGGTGTCACCGACCTGCGTCTCGATGGTCTGGTCGATGGAGTCGCGCAGCTGGATTGCCGGGAGGAGTGCGCCGTCGCGGATGGCCACGCCGAGCGGCCCGAGGTCGCCGGTCTCGGGCTGGAGCACGCCGAGTCGGACGGTGCGGTCCGCTCCGCTACCGCTGCCGGCCGGTTCGGGCTGTGGGATGTCGCCCGAGCCGCCGAAGTCGACCGTCTCGCGGGTCTCGACGCCCGACTCGGTGAAGCCAAACACCTGGTAGCGTGCGGTCGTGATGTCGCCGGCCTCGTCGAAGTCGACTGCGCTCGAGGCGCCCTCGTACTGGATGTTCTCCCCCGCCGCGGCGGCCTCGGCGGCCTCGGGCAGCTGCTCGGGCGTGTATGTCGTCCCGCCGGGGTTCGCGACGACGCGCATGTGGTCGCGGATGGACGCCCCGTCGTTCGCGCCGGCCATCAGGTTGGCGAGAATCTGGACGGCCGAGGCGTCGTAGGCCTGCGAGGTGAACACGCCGGCCTGGTCGTAGTCGAACTCCCCCAGAAAGAGGCTCTCGAAGGTGTCTTTCCCGGGACCGGACGACGTCGGGGCCGTCCCGCGGACGTTGGACATGTCGTTGCCGACGTCGCCCGGCAGGTCCCCCGACTGGAGGCCGTCGGTCACGAGGATGCTGGCGTCGTCGTCGCTGTAGTCGGCGTAGTAGTCCTTGAACAGCTGGACCCCGCTCTGTGGGTAGCCGACGACCATGAGGACGTCCGGAGTGTCCCCGCCCCCGCCGTTGCCACCTGTGGAACAGCCGGCCAGCCCTCCAAGGAGGCCGACGGTGCCGACTGTTCCGGTCCGTTTCAAGAACGTGCGTCGATTGTGGTCTCGACTCATGTCTTCCGATTGTTCGCCCCACTAGTAGAAATATGTTGCCCGTTCCGCAACGGTTTCTGCGCCGGATAGAGACAGTAGGACGACCGATTCGGACGCTTTTGCGGGCCGGTCCTGTCAGGGTGCGAGACGGTTCTTCCGGTGTTTCATGTGCTCGTTGTAGTGCTCGAAGGTGATGGGACACCACTCCGCGGCCAGGTCCAACATCTCCTCGGTCAGCCCTCGAATCTCCCACTGTGCGTCGGCGGCCGCCCGCATGTCGGCGACGTGCATCAGCATCCGGGCGTTCATCGACATGACGATGTTGACCTCCGTCCCGATGGGGAGGACGAATCGGGCGTCCTCGGGCGGCATCCCGAGGTCGAGCAGGTCCTGGTAGGACCGGACCGCGTTCTCGATGGCGTCCGTGAATATCTCCTCGCGCTCCGCGACAGTCTCCTCGTCGACCTGGCCGGACTGCTGGTTGCGCCCGACCCAGGAGGGGTCCGTCGCCGAGGGCGGGACGACGACCATCTCGCCCTCGCGGACGTCGGCCGGGTCCACGTCGTCGAAGGAGACGTACCGCATCGACTGCACGTCGAAGGAGACGTGCCGGTGGCGGGTAATCTGGGCCATACACGACCGCGAGACACCCTCGACGGCGAATGTCACCTGCGCGTGCTCGAATGGCCCGAAGTGGCCGTGGTCCAGCAGGTGGCCGATGAGCGTCCGCTTCTTGTCCTCGATGGTCTCGCCCTCGACGGTGTCCATCGTCTCCTCGAAGGACTGGTCCCCGACGAACCCCGCACTGTAGTCGTTCCGGGCCGCCGTGCAGATGAGCTCTTCGGGGTCGTCCGTCGACTCGAGCAGCGTGACTTCCATATCGGGTGGGTGAACCCGAGGGTGAAAATACTTCCTCCCGCGGCCGGGCCGCGGTTCAGAGCCGCTTCCAGGCCGTCGGTTCGCTCGCCAGTCCCAGGACCCGGGCCTCGCGGCCGCCGGCCTCCGCCTCGCGCACCTCGATGAGGCCGTCGAAGGCCTGCTTGATGACCTGGAGGGTCTGGGAGTCGTGGGCGCCGGAGTCGATGGTGAACACGCCGATGTAGTCGGCGGTGTCCAGCCGCGACGACAGAACGTGGCAGAACTTGAACACGGTCTTCTTGTCGGTGTAGGTCAGCATCGTCGACAGCGAGACGAGCGCCAGTCGCCCCCTGGTGCGGCCGGCGGTGTGGAGCCCCTCGATCGCTTTGGTGATGCCGATACCGATGCCGGTCAGGTCGCCCGGCGACGACACCTGGTGGACGAAGGTCCCGTCGAGCGCGTCGGCCTCGACGCCGCCCTCGCCCCGGCAGTCGACGACGCCGAGCTGGGAGTCAGAGAGTTCCGGCACTTCGTCCTGGAACACCTGCGCGATGTTTCTCGCGCTGTCGTTTGTACTGACCACGACCGCACCCTCGCCGTCTCGGGCCCCGTTCGTGAGGATGTCGTACGCAAGGCGTTGCTTCCCGCTCATCGCCGGGCCGGAGAGGAGGATACTCGACCCGGGCTGAACGTCGCGCAGTTCCTCGAAATCGAGGACAGATGATAGATCGTACATAGTAGCTCCGTTACTCCTCGTCTGTACTCAGGCCACGGAGCGTCGCGATGAAGTCGGAGTCGTCCTCGATGCCGCCGAGGGTCTCCGAGAGGCCGTCGCGCATCTCCGCGATGTCATCGGTCAACGCGTCGTACTCGTCGCTCTCGGCCAGTTCGGCGCTCGACTTCGTGGCCTCGAGGGTCGCCTGCTTCTCGACGAGCGCGTAGTACTCCTGGAGCATGGAGTCGTACTCGGAGCGTTCGAGCAGATTAGAGACGGTGTCGTGGAGCTGCTGGCTCCGGATCGGTTTCGAGAGGTAGGCGTCGAACCCCATCTCGAGGATGTCGAAGTCCGGTTCCACGGCTGTCACCATCGCCACTCGACAGCCCAGCGACCGCTCGCCGATGCTCTCGAGCACCTCGTCGCCCGAGAGACCTGGCATCATCCGATCGAGGAGAACCACGTCGACGGACTCGTCGAGCATCTCGAGGCCCTCCTCCCCGTTCTTTGCCATTCGAACCTCGTAGTCATCCTGCAACCAGAGCTTGTAGGTCTCTGCGACGTCGGGTTCGTCTTCCACAATGAGAACGACAGGGGGGTCCACATCGGACATCAGTGATTCTAGTGGGCGGGTACCGTATCCACGTACATAGCCCTGTGGGTGTAGTTATCAGCGCTGTGAATCGAACACCGGAGTGGGGGCGGCAGCGACCGAGAGAGCGACACCCACATTGGCGCGCCCGCCGAACGGTCGGGCATGATTCGGAACCTCGCACGCGGCGTCCAGGCGTTTACCAGCAACGCGTTCCTCGTCACCGGCGAGCGAACCGTCCTCGTCGACGTGGGCAACGAGTTCGACATCGTCAGTGCGGTCCGGGAGGACACCGACGACCTGGACGCCGTCGTGCTGACACACACCCACCACGACCACGTCGGGAACCTCGGAGCCGTCGTCGACGCCTTCGACGTCGACGTGTGGGGCCAGGACCCGACACAGGACGGCGTCGACCACGCCGTCGACGACGGCGAGACGGTCCAGCTGGGCGACCACGGCTACCTGGCCGTCCACACGCCGGGTCACAAGGACGACCACCTCTGCTTTTACTCGGCGACCGCGGGCGTGCTCTTCGCGGGTGACCTGGTCTTCGCCAACGGGGGTTTCGGCCGCACCGACCTCGAGGAGGGCGACAGGGACGTCCTCGTCGACAGCATCGACAGGGTACTCGACGTCGTCGACGAGGACTTCGGCGAGATGCACACCGGCCATGGCCCGAGCGTCACCGACACTCCGTACCGCGACGTCGAGCTGTCCTGGCAGGCGGCCCGGTTCTGACCGCGTGCCGACGGAGCGCCAGCATCGCCGACGGGTGGAGGAACGCTAATGTACCGGAATCGCAAACCCCTGGTACGCCAATGGTGCGTTGCATGCACAAGGGGTGTGCCTGGCGGGCCATCGCGCCCTCCGAGGTCGCCGCTCGTGCGCAACTCGCCGACCACGTCGCCACGGAACACGCTACGACGGTCGACGCCGACGTCCCCACCGGGAAGGTGCAGATCCGACTGGACGGAGACGACGAGTGGCGGACCGTGACCCTCGAGGAGGCCCACGAACTCCACCGGGGCGTCCACGACGACTGAGCGCGCCGGCCCGATACGGCCGCCTTACCGCTCCGCACGGACCCCGAGACGGGCACCTGGTCGAATAGCGTCCTCAGTCGAACGCCGTCGCCAGCAGCGTGTCGTAGGCGTGGTCGTAGGCCTCTGCGACCGCCGCCGGGTCGCGTCGGGCCTCGCTCGTCAGCGCCGGGAGCTTGACGGCGCCGGTTCGCTCGATGAGGTCCACGACGTTCCCGACCCGCTCCTCTAACTGTCCCTCCTCGGGGCTCCCGGACGCGATCTCGCAGGCCTTCGCGTACCGCCGGCCGTCGTAGAACCGCGCGCGGCCGGGCTCGACGACGGCGACGGCGTCGGGTTCGAACCCCGAGAGCGGGCGGGCGACGTCGCCGTACGACTCGACGACCGCACGCTTCGCCGCGGCGATGTCCTCGGCGACGGCTTCGAGGGCCGGGACGTGCATCGCGGCCATGAGGTCGTTGAAGTCGGTGACCGACGTCACGCGGGGCGCGTTCGCGAGCGGGAGGCGCTCCTCGACGGAGGGCGGCAGGTCGACGGTGCCGTTGACGACGAACTCCTCACCCACCCGGTCGACGACGAACTGTTCGTGCTCGCGGCCCAACAGGCCGGTCCCCGCGCCGGCCGAGGGGTGCCAGAGGCGATGGACGGGGTTTATGTCCTCGGGCGAGACGTCGTCGGCCGTCGCCGCGGCCAGTCGCTTCGCGTCCTTCCCGTAGAGGCGCTCCTCGGCCGACGCCCGCTCGTAGTCGTCGTGGTCGAACCAGTAGTTGTTCCCGGCCCTCGGTTTGAAGCCGCGCGCGCCGGTCCGTTCGAGCAACCCGACGGTGAACGTCGTCTTGCCGGCGTCGACCCGGTCGGCGCCGGCAACCAGGAGGTTCATTCGTCTGCGAGGCCGTAGAGGCCGACCACGTCTTCGTCGCTCGGTTCGGCAAAGACCAGGTCGTCCTGGTTGTAAATCATCCACGGGATGGCCCAGTCGATGAACACCGACTCGTTGAACTCGTTGAGCTCGGCATCGGCGGGCAGGCCCTGCAGCAGCCGGGCCAGTTCGGGAATCGTGTAGAGCAGCTCGGAGTCGAGGATGTCCACCGGTTCGTGCAACTCGAACGACAGAATCTCGTCGTAGTCGGCTTTCTTCGCAGGCATACCCGCGGGTATGCCCAGCGGGTGGGTAAATCCCTCGGAGTACGCGTCGCTGGTCGGGTCGCGTCGAAAGAAATGCTGGTCGGAGCCCCTTACTCGAAGTGACCGACCGACTTCTCGAACTCCGCTGCGACGTGGTCCCAGTCGACGACCTCGAAGAAGGCGTCGATGAAGCTGCCGCGGTCCGGGCCGTAGTCGTAGTAGTAGGAGTGCTCCCAGACGTCGAGCGCCAGGATGGGATGTGCGCCCCAGAGCGCGCCCTGGTCGTGCTTGTCGACCTTGACGTTGCGCAGCTGCTTGGCGACGGGGTCGTAGACCAGGAGCGCCCAGCCACCGGCGGCGCCCGCGGCGGCCTCGAACTCGGCCTTCCAGCCCTCGTAGGAGCCGAAGTCCGCCTCGATGCGGTCACGGAGCGCGCCCTCGGGTTCCCCGCCGCCGTTCGGGTCCATGTTGTCCCAGAACAGCGTGTGGAGATAGTGGCCACACCCGTTGTGTGTGACGTTGCCGAGTGCCCCGGCGGTCGAGGAGTGGTCTCCCGACTCGCGGTTCTCGGCCAGCGTCTTCTCGGCGGCGTCGAGGCCGTTTACGTAGCCCTGATGGTGGGTGTCGTGGTGCCAGGTGAGCACCTGTTCGGAGATGTGGGGTTCCAGTGCGTCGTAGTCGTACGGAAGTGGTGGAAGTTCCGGGTCAGAGTGTTCGGACATATCAAATCGCCTCCAATATCTCTCAGGGCCGGACACCTGTTAAACGTTTAGGAGGCGGTGGGTTTCGTACCGACCTCCAGGTCGACCGGAGACCGCGACGAGTACTGGCGACGACGGCTAGTCCTCGCCGCGAGCCTGCTCGAACATCGCGATGGCCTGTTCGCGGCGCTCGCTGTGGTCGACGATAGGGTCGGGATACTCGGGGGCGGCGTTGCGCCGCTGGGTGAGCGACGCCTCGTGCCAGCCGTGGATTATCTCGGGGTCCGTGTCCCGGAGTTCCGGGACGTATCGCTTGATGTACTCGGCGTCGGGGTCGTATCGTTCTCCCTGGGTCATCGGGTTGAAGATGCGGAAGTACGGTTGCGCGTCGGTCCCGGTGGAGGCGGCCCACTGCCAGCCCCCGTTGTCGTTGCCCGTGTCGTGGTCGACCAGCTTCTCCCGGAACCAGTCGTACCCCTCCCGCCAGTCGATCAGCAGGTCCTTGGTCAGGAACGAGGCGACGATCATCCGCACGCGGTTGTGCATGAACGCCTCGGCCCGCAGTTGTCGCATCCCCGCGTCGACGATCGGGTAGCCCGTCTCGCCGTCCTTCCAGGCCTGCAGGGCCGCCGGGTCGTGGTTCCACTCGATGGGACGCTCGTAGGACTTGTAGTTCGCCGTGACGACGTTCGGGTTCGCGGCGAGCACCTGCGTGTAGAACTCGCGCCAGGCCAGTTGCGAGAGGAACTCGTCGACCGACGCCGCCCGCTCGCTCCCCGGTTCGACGGTATCCCTGGCAGCGGCCGTCCGCTCGTAGACCTCCCGGATGCCGATGGTGCCGAACTTGAGGTGGGGCGAGAGTCGCGACGTACACTCCTCGGCCGGGTAGTCCCGCCGGTCGTCGTAGCGGTACACGTCCGCCTCGAGGAACTGCGCGAGCAGGTCCCGGGCGACCGGCGTCCCCGCCGGTGGCACGTCTGCCTCGGGGTCGGCAAAGCCCAGGTCCGAGCGCGTCGGCAGGTCGGTCCCGGCAAGGTCGCCCATCGACGCCACCTCCACGGACGCGAGCGCGTCGTCGCTCGGCGGGTCGTACGGCGGCGTCTTCTCCCGGTCCCGCCACTTCCGGCCGAAGTAGGTGAAGACACTGTAGGGGTCGCCGTCGTTGGTCGTTATCTCGCCCGGTTCGTGCAGGACGGCGTTCTGGACGGCCTCGCGAGTGACGGCCGCGTCGTCGAGCGCGCGTCGCACCGCCGCGTCGCGTTCGCGGGCGAGGCCCGAGTAGTCCCGGCCCCAGGTCACGTGGTCCGCGCCGAGTTCGGTCGCGAGCTCGGGCAGGACCTCCCGGGGGTCGCCGCTGGCGACGAGCAGCTGGCCACCCGCCTCGCGGTACCGCTCGGCGAGCCGGTCTAGCGCGTCGAGCATGAACGCGACGCGGGGCGGGCCCGCGTGGGCGAGTACGTCGCGGTCGAAGACGAACACCGGAACGACGGGGTCAGCGGGGGTCGCCCGCGCGAGGCCGGCGTTGTCGGTCGCCCGCAGGTCCCGGCGGTGCCAGTGGATGCGCATACGTCTCCCTTGTGTCGGCCGTTACAAAAGACCGTACCAAACCAGGTTGGACGCCAGGGTTTTGCTGCTCCCCGGCGTCGGGTGAGCCATGTCCACAGACATCGTGGCGTTGCGTATCGCCGACGGCGTGGCGACGGTGACGCTGAACCGGCCGGACCTGCGGAACGCCCTCGACGTCGACACCGCGCGGACGCTCGTCGGGCGGTTCGAGACCATCGCCGACAGCGACGCCCGCTGTGTCGTCCTCGAGGGCGCCGGCGAGGCGTTCTGTGCGGGCGGGGATATCGGTGCGATGGTCGAGGGCGTGGCCACCGACGTCCCGCCGGCCGACCGGGTGGAACACGCCGCGAGGGCCATCAACGACGCGGTGGCAGCGGTCTACGACTGCCGGCTCCCGGTCGTCGCGAAGCTAGACGGGGCCGCCTTCGGCGCGGGGGCCGGCCTGGCGCTCGCCTGTGACGTCCAGCTCGCGAGTCCGGACGCGGCGCTCGGCTTTGGCTTCCGCCGGGTCGGTCTGGCGGTCGACTCGGGCATCTCGTACTTCCTGCCCCGGCTCGTCGGCCCGAACAAGGCCAAAGAACTCGTGTTCACCGGCGAGACGGTCGGTGCGGACGAGGCGCTGGAGCTGGGGCTCGTCACGCGCGTCTTCGACGACGGGACCTTCGCGTCGGAGGTGACGGCGATGGTCGAGACCATCGCGTCGGGGCCGACCGTCGCCCTGACCCAGTCGAAACGACTCGTCGACCGCGGCGTCGAGTCCTCGTTCGAGCAGGCCCTCGACCGCGAGGCCACCGCCCAGGGAGTGGCCTTCACGACTCGCGACCACGACGAGGGGGCGCGAGCGTTCATGGAACAGCGCGACCCGGAGTTCGAGGGGCGGTGAGCCGGCCGGCAGTCACCCGTGCGGCCGACACGGAGCAGTCACTGTAGACCGGTAGAGAGAGAAAAAGAGAGCCACGTCCACTCGCCGACTCAGAGCTTGCGCTCTGCGTCTTCGGCCAGTTCCTGCATCCGCTTGCCGACGCGGCCGGCGTCGGAGAACTCGTCCTCGCTCATCGCAGTCGCCAGCGCGTTCCCGAGGACGAACACGGCGTGTTTGTGCTCGCTCTTGGACTTGTGGACGTCCGACGGGCGGACGTCGAGTTCCTGGTACGGGTCGAACAGGTCGGCATCGACGGAGTCCATCTCGTCACGGAAGAACTCCATTATCGTCACCATCTGTTCGTGGAGTTCCAGCAGCTCGTCTTTGTGCATGGTTGTCTACTCTATGTGATGGGAGCGGTATAAGAATTACCCGGGAAGGGATACCAGACCGGCACGCGTGGGTTCAGAAGACGTACTCGTCGTCGTGTCCCATCATCCCGTCGTCTTCGAAGCCTGGCTCCTCGTCCTGATCCTGTGGCCCGGATGTCTTGTATGCCTTGAGACCCGTCGAGAGGAGGTCTTCGATGGCTTCCTCGCGGTTGAGGAACTCGCCCTGCTCGACCAGCTGGGCGATCTGCATCTCGAGGTGCTCCGGGACCGTTATCTCTACCTTTGGCATCGCAACATGGGGTGCTTAGAGCAACCCGTATTTAAAACTGGCGGGGGTCTGAGACGTTCGGGTCGGACCGTGGCCGGCCGCCGACGCTCGGCGATTCCCGCCGCGTTCGCGGGACGCCGCCAGGCCGTTCACACGATAGTTAGGCTCAAAGGGACGGACTCCTAAGACCGGGCCAATGGAACCACTGCGTGGCGAGGAGGCGACGGTCGGCGAGACGTCAGTCGTCGCACGTGGGTGTCGCGTGGACCGCGCCCCGGTCAGGGGGCTTCTCGAGACGGACGCTCGCCCGCGGTTCGCGTGGGCGACGGGGACCGAGACGGTGGCCGCTCGCGGTGCGGCCGCGACGGTCACGGCGGACGGCCCGACGCGCTTCGACGACGTCAGAGCGGTCGCCGAGTCACTCTTCGAGTCGTGTCCGGCCCAGGCCGACCTCCCACGCGCGGCGCGGCCCCGGCTGTTCGGCGGGTTCGCCTTCCACGACGGGGACGCGACCGGCGATACGTCGCCGTGGAACGGCTTTCCCGGGGCCGCCTTCTTCCTGCCTGTGGCCCAGCTGACCGAGACGGCCGAGGGCGCCTGGCTCACGACGGTCGCCACCGGCCCGGACGCGAGGGAGACGGCAGAGGCGTCCCTCGAGACGTGGCGAAAGCGCCTGGCGGACGTCGACGAGGGGCCGGTCGGCGACCCACCCGGCATCGACCACGTCGAGCGGACGCCGACCCGCGACGGGTGGCGCGAGCAGGTCCGGGCGGCGCTGCGGAGCGTCGAACGGGGCGACCTGCAGAAGGTCGTCCTGGCCCAGTCGCTCGCGGCCACCCTGCGCGACGAGCTCTCGGTGCCCGACGCGCTGGGGCGTCTCGCACGGACGTACCCGGAGTGTTACCGGTTCATGCTCTCGCTGTCGGACGGCGGAACCTTCTTCGGCGCGACGCCCGAGCGGCTGGTCTCCCTGCGGGGGCGCACGGTCAGGACCGAGGCGCTCGCGGGGTCGACCGGACGGGGCGACACCCCGGCCGAGGACGAGTGGCTCGCGACGGAACTGCTCGAGAGCGAGAAGGACCGCCACGAACACCAGCTGGTCGCCGACGCCATCCGCGACCAGCTCGAGCCGTTCGCCTCGTCGGTACGGGCCGGCGAGGTGAGCGTCCGCCGCCTGGCGACGGTCCAGCACCTCCGGACCCCCATCACCGCCGAACTCGACAGCGACCGGCACGTGCTGGACCTGGTCGAGGCGCTCCACCCGACGCCGGCCGTGGGCGGGCTCCCACCGGACGCAGCCTTGCGGACGATCCGCGAGACCGAGACGTTCGACCGCGGGTGGTACGCCGCCCCAGTCGGGTGGGTCGACGCCGCAGGCAACGGCAGTTTCGCGGTCGGCATCCGCTCCGCGGTGGCCCGCGGACGAACCGCGACGCTGTTTGCCGGCGCCGGCATCGTCCCGGACAGCGACCCCGACCGCGAGTGGGACGAGGTCCAGCTCAAGTACCGGCCGATGCTCGACGAACTGGAATGAGCCACCCGAACGTAAACACGCTGTGGGCCGAGACGCTGGTCGAGGAACTCGCCGCCGGCGGCGTCGACGCCGTCTGTATCTCGCCCGGGAGCCGGTCGACGCCGCTGACCGTCGCGTTCGCCCAGCACCCAGACGTGACGGTCTACTCGCACCTGGACGAGCGCTCGTCGGCCTTCTTCGCGCTCGGCCGGGCCCGCCGGACGGGGCGGCCGACCCCGCTGGTCTGTACCTCCGGGACCGCGGCGGCGAACTTCCACCCCGCAGTCGTCGAGGCCACGCAGTCGCACGTCCCGATGCTCGTCCTGACGGCCGACCGGCCGCCCGAGCTCATCGACAGCGGGGCCAACCAGACCGTCGACCAGGAGCGGCTGTACGGCGACGCCGTCAGGTGGTACCGCGACATGCCCGAACCGGAGGCCGAACCGCGGAAGGTGCGGATGCTGCGGACGACGGCCGCCCGGGCGCTCGCCGCGGCGACCGGCGCCGACCCGGGGCCGGTCCACCTCAACTGTCGGTTCCGCAAGCCGCTGGAACCGACGCCGGTCCCCGGGGACGACCCGGACGGCGTGCCCGACGACTGGGCCGAGGCCAACCCGCTCGAGGCGAACGGACGCGAGGGTCCGTTCGTGACGACGGCGTCAGGACGGCCGACGCTCGACGACGCGCCGCTCGAGCGCGTCGCAGGTGCGCTCGAGGACGCCGAGCGACCCCTCGTCGTCGCGGGTCCGGACGACGACGGACTCGGCCCGGACGCGCTCGCGCGACTCGCCGGGGCGACGGGCGCGCCGATGCTCGCCGACCCGCTCTCTGACCTCCGCTTTGGCCCACACGTCGGCACCCTCAAGGCCCCCGTCTGTGGCGGGTACGACGCGTACCTGGGCTCCGAGGCGACGGCCGACTGGCCCGACCCCGACGTCGTGGTCCGCTTTGGCGCCTCGCCCACCTCGAAACCGCTCCGGCACTACCTGCGCGACGCCGACTGCCGGCAGTTCGTCGTCGATCCGACGGGCGGCTGGACGGAGGCGGAGTTCACCGCGACGGACCTGCTCGTTGCCGACGCGGACGGCACCGCCGAAGGCCTCGCCGAGCGAGTCGTCGGTCGCGCCGACGACGGGTGGCGCGACCGGTTCGTTGCCGCCGAGCACGCCCACTGGGACGCCGTCGAGGCGACACTCGGCGAGACGTACTGGGAGGGCGGGGTCCTGGCCGACGTCCTCGGGAACGTACCGGACCCGGCGACGGTGTTCGTCTCGAACAGCATGCCGGTGCGGGACGCCGACCGGTTCGGCCGGCCGCGGACCGCCGATCTCACGGTCCTCGGGAACCGCGGCGCCAGCGGCATCGACGGCATCACGTCCACGGCGCTCGGCGCGGGGAGTGCGACGGACGACCCGCTCGTGCTGGTGACCGGCGACCTTGCGTACTACCACGACATGAACGGTCTGCTCGCGGTCGGCCGCTGTGGCGTCGACGCGACCATCGTGCTGGTCAACAACGACGGCGGGGGCATCTTCCACGTCCTCCCCATCGAGGACCACGAGACGTTCGAGACGCAGTTCAAGACCCCCCACGGGCTGGACTTCGGTCCGACGGGCGACCTCTACGGCCTGGAGTTCCGCCGGGTCGACGGCCGCGAGGACTTCCTCGACGCCTTCGGTGAGTCGGTCGAACGCGACGGCACGCAGGTGCTCGAAGTGCGGTTCGACGCCGGACAGAGCCACGCCGTCCGGGACGACCTGGCCGCACGGGTCCGCGGGACTGTCGCCACTCGCGGAGGGTCGGCGAGCGGATTGCCACGCGAGTGACCGACGAGAGACCGTTCGGGGGGGGCCCTCGAGAGGGGGCCAGCGCACCGTGGATGGGTGTCCTACAGGCGGAGGACGGAGATGGTGAGCACGGTGAACCCGAAGGGCAGCCAGGTGGCCAGCAGGGCGGCGATACCGACCAGTGACACGAACGAGAGGTTCAGCCCCAGCAGGACGAACGGCACGACGATGCTCCAGGGACCAAAGACCAGGAGCGCGATGCGGGGCCTCGACTGGAGGTAGCCGACGACCAGCAGGAGACACCCCCCGAGGACGACGTTCACGAAGAGTGGGAAGGCCGGGACGAGCGCGCTGAACAGCAAAACCGGATACAGCGAGAACGTGAGGCCGAGCAGCGTCAGGTCCCGACCGGTCGGAATCAGGTTGCCGGATTGGGATCCCCAGCTCGGGGAGTTCCTGACGCTGTAGCCGGCGCCGACGGTCCAGTCCGACCCGGACCCGTCGCGGGCCCCTGACGTCCGAGTCGCGGTCGACTGCGAGTCGCCGGACGCGTCGGACGCTGTCCCCTGTGGGCTGGCCTCGGACCCGGCGGCGTCGGTGGTCGCCTCGGTTGCCCGTCCCTGCCGGACGCGTTCGCTGGCACGGCGCTCTCGGTCACGACGGGCCCGTGCTCGCTCTCGAGCGTCCGCGACGGTCGACCGTGTGTGCCGTTGCCCGCTGGTCGACGTCTCCTCGCCGTACCCGGCACGACGGGCCGCACTGGCGACGTCGTTCTCGCTCGCGCTGGCGGCGCTGGGCTCGTCGCCCACGTAGGCCTCGTGGCCGAGGCGGTCGTAGCGCGCCCGCTCGGCCTCGTCGACGAGGACGTCCCGGGCGTCGATGAGTTCCCGCGTCGTGGCCCCGGCGTCCGCGTCGTCGTTCACGTCGGGGTGGACCTCCTTCAGGCGCTCCCGGTAGGCGGCCTCGATCTCGTCTGTGGTCGCGTCGGGCTCGACGCCAAGCACGTCGTAGAACGTCTCTGTCATGTGCGCGGGCGGTGGTGGGTCGATGCGGAGCGGAAGTGAATCTTCACCGCCGATTCTCAGTCGTGGTTCCCGGGCTCGCGGGCCCCGGTCCCGGTCGCGTCTTCGCCCCAGGCGTCACCGCCGCCGTCGGTCCGCTGGCGGGCGAGGTCCTCTAGGGCGGACGCGATGCGTGCCAGTATCCCCACGAGGTGGTAGAACAGGTAGACGGACCACAGGGCCACGACTACCAGGAACCCGAGGAGTATCTGCTGGACGATGATGAGGCTGTACAGGACGACCAGCACCGAGAAACCGAGCAGCGCGAGGCGGATCTGTCGGTCGTCGAAGGTGGAGGGCATACACGAGTATGCACACACAACACCCAGGAAAACGTTTCGCCCACTGGGAATCTTTTTGCACCGGCCGGCGTCACCCACGGTATGGTCTCAGAGATATTCGACCCGGAACGGTGGGAGGCCGTCGACCGGTTCGACTTCCACGATATCACCTACCACCGCTCGACGGAGACGGGCGCGGTGCGCATCGCCTTCGACCGCCCCGAGAAGCGCAACGCCTTCCGACCGGAGACGGTCGACGAACTCGCCAGAGCGCTCGACCACGCGAAGCGCCTCACGGACGTGGGCTGTATCCTGCTGACCGGGAACGGGCCCTCGCCGAAAGACGGCGGCTGGGCGTTCTGCTCCGGCGGTGACCAGAGCATCCGCGGCGAGAGCGGGTACGAGTATCACGCAGAGGACGACAGCGAGTCGCAGCGCGACTCGGAGAAGTCGAGCGGTGAGCGCGGCGAGCTGCGAGACGTCGGCGACGAGGACGCACCGGAGAACGTCGGCCGCCTGCACATCCTCGAGGTCCAGCGCCAGATCCGGCACATTCCGAAGGTCGTCGTCGCAGTCGTGCCGGGGTGGGCGGTCGGCGGCGGCCACTCGCTACACGTCGTGTGTGATCTCACCATCGCCAGCGAGGAGCACGCGAAGTTCCTCCAGACGGACCCCGACGTGGGCAGTTTCGACGGCGGGTTCGGGTCGGCGTACCTCGCCCGCCAGGTCGGCCAGAAGAAGGCCCGCGAGGTGTTCTTCCTCGGGAAGACATACAGCGGCGACGAGGCCGCGGAGATGGGGATGGTCAACGACGTCGTCGCCCACGAGGACCTCGAAGCGGAGGCCATCGACTGGGCCGAGCGCATCAACAACAAGTCGCCGACGGCCATGCGGATGCTGAAATACGCGTTCAACCTCGATTCCGACGGGCTGGTCGGTCAGCAGGTGTTCGCCGGCGAAGCCACTCGGCTCGCGTACATGACCGACGAGGCCCAGGAGGGGCGCGACGCGTTCAACGAGGGGCGAAAGCCGGACTTCGACGACGTGCCCTGGCACTACTGACTCCGCTCGCCGCGAGAGACGAGGCGGGACAGGCCGGTTGGAACTCCCTCCGTCCCGACGGTCGACCCGGCGGCGTCCAGTCGGCACAACCACAGCCGATATGGGGGTGTGGCCCTGAAATCCGGCCAATGAGTACAGCGACGGCGGACGTCTCGAGACGGAAGGCCTGGGTCATGGCGGCCCGGCCACAGACGCTCCCGGCCGGTGCCGCGCCAGTCGTCGTCGGCGTGGGGGTGGCCGTCCACGCCGGGGTGTTTGCGCTCGGCCCGGCGCTCGCGGCGCTGGTGGGGGCGCTGCTCATCCAGGTCGGGACGAACTTCGCGAACGACTACTACGACGCGGTGAAGGGCGCGGACACGGACGAGCGGGAAGGCTTTACGCGCGTGACGGCGGGCGGCCTCATCGAACCGGCAGAGGTCAGGCGGGCGATGGCCGCGACGTACGGCCTGGCGGTCGTCGTGGGCGTCTACCTGGTGGCCGTCGGCGGCCTCCCTATCGTCGTCGTGGGCCTCTCCGGCATCGCCGCGGGCATCCTCTACACCGGCGGTCCCCTCCCGTACGGGTACCGCGGCCTGGGTGACCTCTTCGTGTTCGTCTACTTCGGCCTGGTCGCCGTCACCGGGACCTACTACGTCCAGGCCGTGGCGAACATGCCCGCGGTGGGGGTGTTCCCGACGACAATCCCCGCCGGGAGCATCACCGCCACGGCGGTGACCGCGAGCCTCCCGGCCGCCGCACTCTCGACTGCCATCCTCGTCGTCAACAACATTCGCGACCGGGAGACGGACAGGGCCGCGGGCAAGAAGACGCTGGCGGTCTACCTGGGGTACACGTGGAGTCGCGTCGAGTTCCTGGCACTGGTCGGGATGGCCTACGTGGTGCCGGTGGTCTTCGCGCTGGACGCCGCGTTCGGGCCGTGGGCGCTGGCACCGCTGCTCTCGCTGCCGCTCGCCGGGTCCGTCTCGCGGACCGTCCTCACGGAGACCGAAGGGGCGGCGCTGAACCCCGCGCTGGAACGGGTCGGCCAGACGCTGTTCGTCCACTCGCTGCTGTTCGCCGGGGGCCTGGCGCTCCCGCAGGTGCTATGAGGCTCGCGGCGTTCTCGCTCCCGCTGGCGCGCCCGCTCGGGACGGCCACGGGGACTATCGAGGCCCGCGAGGGGGCCGTCGTCGAGTACGACCACCGCGGCGAGACGGGCGTGGGCGAGGCGACGCCGCTGCCGGGATGGACCGAGTCGCTCCCGGAGTGTCGGGCGGCGCTCGACGCGGCGGCCGACGCCGAGGCGTCGGGCGGGCACAGCGCCGCGCTGCTCGAACTCGACGCGCTCGCGGTCCCGGCGGCCCGCCACGGCGTCTCGACGGCGCTGCTCGACGCCGACGCCAGGGCCGACGGCCTGCCGCTGTACCGGTGGTTCGACGGGGACAGGGACTGCAGGTCGGTCCCGGTGAACGCGACGGTCGGCGACGGCCCGCCCACCGAGACGGCACGGGCGGTCGCGGACGCCGTCGCCGCGGGCTACGACTGCGTGAAAGTCAAGGTCGGGAACCGGCCGGTCGCCGCGGACGTCGACCGACTCCGCGCGGTCCGGAAGCGAGTCGACGAAGCCGTCACCCTCCGGGCCGACGCGAACGGGGCCTGGGCGAGCAAGGAGGCCGAGGCGGCGTTCGAGGCATTCGGGGATCTCGGCGTCTCGTACGTCGAGCAACCGCTGCCGGCCGACGACCTGGCGGGCCACGCCGCCCTGCGCGAGGCGGCGTTCGACGTTGGCGTGGCACTCGACGAGTCGCTGGTCGGCCGCCGCGTCGACGCGGTCCTGGACGCCGACGCCGCGGACGTGCTGGTCCTGAAGCCGATGGCCCTGGGTGGCCCCGGCAACGCCCACACGCTGGCGGTACGCGCCCGCGAGGCCGGCGTCGAACCCGTCGTCACGACGACGATCGACGGCGTCGTCGCGCGACTGGCGGCGCTGCACGTGGCGGCGGCCGTCCCCGACGTCACACCCTGCGGGCTGGCGACCGGCGACAGACTCGAGCGCGATCTCGGCCCCGACCCGACGACGGTCCGGGACGGGGAGATGACCGTGCCACAGGCGGCCGGCCTCGGCATCGACCCGGCGGAGGTGCGACCGGATGCCTGAGCCCGTCGACTGGCCGACGCGGGATCTGGTGACCCACCGGGTCGAGAGCACGCCCGAGCGGACGGCCGTCGTCGGCGAGGACGGAGAACTGACCTACCGCGAACTGGACGCGGCCGTCGCCGACGCCGCGTCGGTCTTCGAGGCGTTCGAGGCGGATCGCGTCGCGACGCTCGTCGACACGCGGGCGGCCGTGGGGACGCTGCTGTTCGGGGCGATGCGCGCCGGCGCGACGCTGGCGCCATTGAACCTCCAGTTGGGGAGCGGAGTCCTCGAATCGACCCTCGAGACGCTCGCCCCCGACCTGCTGGTCTGTGAGCGCGAGTCGCGCTCGCTCGCCGTCGAGGCGGCTCCCTGTCCGGTCGTCTCGCTCGACGGTGCGGACAACGGAGACGTGGACGCGTTCGACGACATCGCGGCCGCCGAGCCGTCACCCGCCCCTGTCGAGTTCGCTCGTGACGATACGCAACTGGTCCTGTTTACCTCGGGGACCACCAGCGAGCCGAAGGGCGTCCGGCTCACCGTGGGCAACCTCGTCGCGAGCGCGACGGCGTCGGCGTTCCGGCTCGGCGTCGCCCCCGGCGACCGGTGGCTCGTCTGTCTCCCGACCTACCACATGGGCGGGCTGGCGCCGTTCGTCCGGAGCGCCCTCTACGGGACGACCGTCGTCGTCCAGCGCGGGTTCGACGCCGAGCGGACCCCCGAGCGACTCGCCGCGGAGCGCGTGACCGGCGTCTCGCTCGTGCCGACGATGCTCACCCGGTTGCTCGACGAGGGATGGACCCCCCACGAGTCGCTCCGGGTCGTCCTGCTGGGTGGCGGGCCGGCCAGCGAGACGCTGGTCGACCGCTGCCGGGAGCGTGGCCTCCCGGTCTGTCCCACCTACGGGATGACCGAGACCAGTTCGCAGATCGCTACCGCGCGCCCGGAGACGGCCGCGGCCTATCCGGGCACGGTGGGCCAGCCGCTCCTCTGCACCGAGGTTCGCGTCGTCGCCGACGGCTCGCCGGTCGGCCCCGGGGAACGGGGCGAGCTCGTGGTCTCGGGGCCCACGGTGACGCCGGGCTACCTCGACGACGCGCGGACCGAGGCGGCCTTCGGCCCTCACGGCTTCCACACGGGGGACCGGGGGTACCGTGACGACGACGGGCGGCTGTGGGTGGTCGG
Organism: Haloarcula halobia; assembly: GCF_029338255.1. NCBI lineage: Archaea > Methanobacteriati > Methanobacteriota > Halobacteria > Halobacteriales > Haloarculaceae > Haloarcula > Haloarcula halobia. Next base: position 1,809,288 of record NZ_CP119787.1, on the reverse strand, counting down.
CCGGGTCGACGACCGCATCGTCACTGGGGGCGAGAACGTCGACGCGGGCGACGTCGCGGCGGCGATTCGCGAGCATCAGGCCGTCAGCGAGGCCGCCGTGGTGGGGCTCCCCGACCCGGAGTGGGGCCAGCGAGTCGCCGCGCTCGTCGTCGGTGACGTCGACGAGGCTACCGTCCTCGCACACTGTCGCGACCGCCTCGCGAGCTACGAGGTTCCGAAGACGATCCGGGTGATTGAGTCGCTCCCCCGGACCCCCTCCGGAACCGTCGACAGGGGGGCCGTCCGCGACCTGCTCGGGGGGTGAGCCCAGCCGTTTTTTACCGTCGGCCCCTACCGAACGGCCGTGTGTACCATCGTCCTCGCGTGGCAGGAGTTCCCCGAGACGCCCGTCGCCTTCGGCGCGAACCGCGACGAACGACTCGACCGGCCCTCGCAACCGCCCAGTGAACGCCAGTGGGGCGCCCGCGTCGTCGCACCGAGCGACGAGGAAGCCGAGGGGACCTGGGTCGGCTACAACGAACACGGCCTCCTCGCGGCGGTGACGAACCGGTGGGTCGACGCCGACCTGGCCGCCGAGCGGTCGCGGGGACTGCTCGTCCGGGACGCGCTGAGTCACGAGAGCGCCGAGTCCGCCGCTCGCGCAGTCGAGCAGGCGACCAGGGAGGCGGAGTACGACGGATTCAACCTCCTGCTCGCCGACGAGAACGCGCCGGTCCTCTTCGAGTGGGACGGCCAGCTCGCCGTCAGGAACCTCGACCCCGGCGTCCACGTCGTCGTCAACGTCGGCGCCGACGGGGACTACCGCATCCCAGGCCACCGTCCGGACGTGGGCGAGCGGCAGGCGGTCAACGCCGACCGGCTCAGAGACCACCTCCAGGTCCAGCCCGGCGAGGACGGCGACGCGTGGCTCGACCGGGCGGCCGCGGCGATAGGCGACCACGACTTCGGCGTCTGTGTCCACGGTGACGGCTTCGGGACCCGCTCGTCGTCGCTCATCACGCTCGGCGCGCGCCACACGTACCGGTTCGCGGATGGCCCGCCCTGCGAGACCGAGTACCGCCCGGTCGAAAGTCACATTTAACCGGCCGACCGTCAGTGTACCATACATGAGCTCGGCAGCGTCGGAGGCGGATCTCTCTGAAGACGAACGAGCAGGACTGGAACTCATCCGCGAGTCGGGCGGCATCCACCAGAGCGACTTCTGGAAGGAGCTTGACGTCTCCTCGCGCAAGGGGAGTCGCATCGTCGAGTCGCTCTTCGATAAGGACCTCATCCAGCGCGAGGAGACGGTCTACGACGGCCACAACACCTACTATCTCACCCCCGCGGCCAGGGACCTCGACTTCTCCCTGCTGATGGCCGGGGACCAGCTCTCGCCGTTCATCGGCGACGAGGAGGTCGACCCCCACGACGACACCTTCTCGCAGTGGATCATGAACCTGGCCTACGAGGGCTGAGCCCCGGGTCGGACGACGCGGCGCTGTTTCTCGCCGGTACTCGCCACCGGGAGCCCGTCACGGCGTGCTCCGGCCGGACGCATCACTCGAACCGCTCAGAAGCGCCGCGAGAACCTCAGTCTTCGAGCGCGTCAGCGATGCGGTCGAGCGACCGCCGGACATCGTGGACCTCGTCGCGGAGTTTGCGGATCTCCCGCGTCAGTTCCTCGTTGTCGCCGCCGCTCTCCTGTTCGCGACTCGGGCCGGGCTGGCCGCCCATGCCGCCGGGGCCGCCAGGGCCGCCACCGCCCATCATGCCGCCCATCATCTGGGCGAAGGGGTTGCCGCCCATGCCGCCGGGGCCGCCGCCACCGCCCATCATCTCCTCCATGCGCTCCTCACGGCTCATCTCGCCCTCCTCGCCGCCCTCGCGCTCCTCGGCGCGCTGCTGGCGGATTTCCTCGACGCGCTCGCGGAAGGACTTCTCCTCGCCGTCGTCGCTCGCTGTCTCTTCGCCCGCTTCCTCGCCGCTCTCTGTCTCGTCGTCTGCCATGGACGCGGATTCGGTAGGGCCGCAGAAAAGGGTTGTCGTCCTCAGGCGAGTCGGCGAACGAGCAGGGAGATACCCAGGCCGCAGGCCAGCACGATGACCAGGTTGAACCCGGCCCGGAACAGCGGCCGGTAGCGCCGCGTGACGAACTCGGTGATGGCCGCGGAGGCGGCGAAGTAGAACTGGAACGTCGCCACGAGCGCGACCAGGACCAGGATGGCGAAGGCCGCCCACGTCGCGTAGGTGCGGATGGACCGGCCCTCGGCATCGTCGCTGGACTCGGTTTGCGAGTCGGACTGTTCGTCGGCGTCTGTCGGGGTGGTCGAACTAGCAGTGTCTGTCATAGTCGCCTCCGTGCGAGTGCGATGGTGCCGGCGAGCAGCGCCGTCAGCGCCGCGACGGCGGTGAACCCGGGGCCGCTCCCGCCGACGGTCGATTCCCTGGCCGGAGCCTCGGTGGCCCGCTCGCGCTCGGGTTCCTCGGCGAAGTCGCCGGACTGGAAGCCCACGTCGCGGCGGGTCTCGTTGACCGCCAGCGTCTCCTGTGGGTCGAGGTTCGCCGGGGCGCTCTCGGTGGCGACGATGACGCCGTCGGACAGGAGGATGCCGTCGAGCCAGTAGTTGTAGCCGTCCGGGACGGTGAGCTCCGCGGTGACGGTCTCGGTCCGTCCGGGCCGAATCTGGCCGACCCGGAGCCGGGTCTCGTCGGCGACGACGTTCGAGTCGGCCTGGCGGGCACGCAGCCGCAGCGTCAGGTCGCCGGCCGGCTCGTCGCCGCGGTTGGTGAAGTACACGGAGACGTTCAGCGTGGTCCGGTTGTCCGCGACCGACTGGATGCGGTAGGCGATGGGACGGAGCCCGGCGGCGCTACCCTCGAAGCGGTGGAAAGAGACGCTGCTACGTGCGTACGCGGGCGTGAGCGCGTCGACGTTTCGTACCTCGGTCCGGCTGGTGGTACGGCGTTCGCCGTCGGCGAAGACGAGGGTCTCGATTCGGTAGCCGCCCTCGCGTTCGACGGTGAGTTCGGTCTCGACCGATACCTCCCGTTCACCCGTGACGTTGCCCAGGGACTGGCGGCGCGTCGTCGTGACCAGCCCGGTCTCCGCGTCGACGACCCGCGTCTCGACAGTGACGTTCCGCGCCGTGCCACCCCGGTGGGCGATGCGCGAGTCGAGCACCAGCGTGACCGACTCGCCGCCGACGTCGGTGGCGTTGACCGTCGTCTCGCGCAGATCGAGGTGGCTCGGCCGGATGTCCTCGTCGGGTTCGGTGAGGACGTCGGGGACCGCCGTCGCGCCGACGACCATCGCCAGCGCGAGGAGGACCATGGCCAGGGCGAGTGTGACTTCTCGTCTCACACGACGGACTCCAGACGCCTGTATAAAGGGTCTTGTGTAGACACCGGCGCGGTTTTGAGCGACCTACCCGAAGGCACCGAGACTCGACTGCAGGTCGCGGTCGGTCCCGCTGTCGGTGAGTTCGTAGCCGACGAGGTCGCGCAGGTCGACGGCGTACGTGCTCCCGCCGTTGTCGAGGACGGCGACCCGCCCTTTCGTCCCCCTGACTGTCCCCGTCGCCAGCGTCTCCGCGAGCGGGCGCTCCGAGAGGTCGAGGCCGTAGTCGAACGCGAACGTCTCCAGCGGGTCGTACTCCGCCAGCAACGCGCCCCAGAACGCCTCGTCGACGGTCTCGGCGAACCCGGCCACCTTCGTCGGGACGCGGACCCGGTCTCCCAGATCGGCGGCGATGTCGGCCTCGATCTGCCGGGCGATGCGGCCGTCCGTGACCGTCCGCAGGTGGGCCGCGCGGTCGGCGCCCTGCTCGCGCAACCGGCGTTCGAGTCGCCACGAGCGTGTGACACCGACCTTGACGGTGTCGGGGGCGAACGCGGCGAGGTAGATCGCGTGTTCCTGGTCGCAGGCGTCGATGGGTTTGGTGCAGTTGCCGGTACACCGTGCACAGGGCCAGCGGTCCGTGTGGTCCGGGCAGTACGGGGCGGGGTCGTTCGCACACGCGATGTGGACGTCGCCGTCTGTCGTCCCCGCGCAGTGTCGCTCGCCGAGCGTGTAGGCGAGGTCGGTGCCCGGAGCCAGTGGCTCGGTGCGGACGGCGCCGTCCGCGGCGATGCGGAGGGCGGCTGGCGACTCGACCCGTGACCGGTACCCTGCGACCTGCACGGACGCGGGTTGGCGGTGGCCGCCCAAATGCGTACCGGGCCAGGTTTTTACAGCCGGCTGTCATCTGTTCGTACATGGACGACCTGCGACTGACGAGCCCCGCGTTCGACGACGGGGAACGCATCCCCGAGAAGTACGGATACACCGCAGAGAACACGAACCCGCCGCTGGACGTCGGGGGCGTCCCCGGGGAGGCGGTCTCGCTGGTCATCATCGTCGACGACCCGGACGCGAAGGAACCGGCCGGCAAGGTGTGGGACCACTGGGTGGTCTGGAACGTCCCGGCCGAGCGGACTCACGTGCCGGAGGACTGGTCGCCCGACGAGGCGGTCGAGGGGCAGAACGACTACGGCGAGGTGGGATGGGGCGGGCCGAACCCCCCGGACCGGGAACACACCTACCGCTTCATCGTCTACGCGCTGGATACGACGCTGGACCTTCCCGCGGGCGCAAGCAAGGACGACGTCTACGACGCCGCCAGCGGGCACACGCTGGCGAAAGGGGAGCTGACCGGGACCTACCCGGCCTAGGTCTCCTCGAGCAGTTCCCGGGTGGACTGGCGGACCGCGTCGTCGCTGGACTGCCGGGGTTCCCACCCGAGCGCCGACAGCTTCTCGACGGAGAGGCGCATCCGCGGGACGTCACCCGTCCAGCCGCGGTCACCGCCGGTGTACTCCCGAACTGGGTCGAGACCCATCTCCTCGGCGACGATGGTCACGATGCGGTCGACGGACGTCGTCGTCCGCGTCCCGAGGTTGAAGACGTTGTGGTCGTCGTCGGCGTGCTCGACGGCGTACAGCACCGCGTCGATGCACTCGTCGACGTGCATGTAGGACTTCTCCTGGCGACCGTCGCCGAGGATGGTCAGCGAGTCGGGGTCCTCGCGCAGCTTCTCGATGAAGTCCGGGATGACGGCTCCGCGCAGGCGCGGCCCGACGATGTTCGCAAATCGGAACACCCACGACTGCATGCCGTGGCTGTGGGCGTACGTAGAGACGAGCGACTCCTCGGCGAGCTTGGTCGCGCCGTAGACGCTGATCGGTTCCAGGGGCGCGTAGTCCTCGGGCGTGGGCCGCGGCGCCTCGCCGTATACAGTCGACGACGACGTAAACACGATCTCGTCGACGCCCACCTCGTCCATCCGTTCCAGGACGTTGTACGTGATGGTGCTGTTGTCCTCGAACTGCCTGCGGGGAGCGTCCGTGTCGACGAGTTTCGAGGCGGCGAGGTGGACGACCAGGTCCACCTCCTGCGTGATGGCCTCGGCGACGACGGCGGGGTCTGTGAGGTCCCCGTCGACGAACGTCGCCTCGTCGTGTACCCACTCGGCCCGTCCGTTGGACCCGTCGTCGGCGACGACGACGTCGTGGTCGCCGACCAGCCGGTCGACGAGATGGGACCCGATGAACCCTGCACCGCCGGTGACGACGACGCGCCGTGAAGAACTGCGCATGGTTCAACAGGTGCAGGCGAGTAAAATAGCGTTGCGGTCCGGCGATGACAACGCCGTTTTATATCTCCCGGGGCGAGTGACGGGTATGACAAACTCGACGCGTCGCGACGTGCTCGCCGCGGGCGTTGCCCTCGCCGGCGCGACGGCCGGGTGTCTCACCGGTTCGAGCGACACGGCTGAGTCGCCGGCCCCGACGCCCACCGGCGAGACGCTTCCCACCCCCGTCGCGGGCGACCCGGACGCCGACGTCACCGTCGCAGTCTACGAAGACTACGCCTGCCCCCATTGCAAGACCTACTCCGTCGAGGTGTACCCGCAGGTCGAGGCGGCGTTCCTCGAGGACGGGAGCGTGCGATACGAGTTCCACGACTTCCCCATCCCGGTCGACGAGGCGGTGTCCTGGCAGGCCGCCAGCGCCGCTCGCGCCGTGCAAGACGAGGCCGGCGACGCGGCGTTTTTCACCTACAGCAAGCGCCTGTTCGAGAACCAGGCCAGCCTCGGTCCGAGCGTCTACGCCGAGTTGACCGAGGGGATAGACGCCGACGGCGAGACGGTACGACGGGCCGCAGACGAGGAGCGGTACCGGCCGACCGTCGCCGCCGACAGGCAGGCCGGCATCGACCGCGGCGTGGAGGGGACCCCGACCGTCTTCGTCGACGGCGACCCCGTCGAGTGGAGCAGGGTCGCCTTCGAACCGATTCGCGAGGCCGTCGAGGCCGCGAGAGGTACATGAAGGGCCACGAGTCGGTGACGGTGCTCCGACTGGGCCACCGGCCGGGCCGCGACGAGCGGATGACCACCCACGTCGGCCTCACGGCGCGCGCGCTGGGCGCCGACCGGGTCGTGATGGCCGGGGCGGCCGGCTCCCGGACCGACACCATCGTGGACATCACCGACCGGTTCGGCGGCCCGTTCGGCGTGGAGACGACCGACGAGCCCAGGCGTTACATCCGCGACTTCGAGGGGGCGGTGGTCCACCTGACGATGTACGGCGAACCGATTCAGGAGGTCGAAGCCGACGTCAGGGCGGCCCACGACGACGGCCCCCTCCTGGTCGTCGTCGGGGCCGAGAAGGTCCCCTTCGAGGTGTACGAACGGGCCGACTGGAACGTCGGCGTCACCAACCAGCCCCACTCCGAGGTTGCTTCGCTGGCTGTCTTCCTCGACCGCCTCTACGAGGGGACCGAACTCGACCGCGAGTGGGAGGACCCCGACCGCGTGGTCGTCCCGAAGGCGACCGGCAAGCGCGTGGTCGACCCCGACGACGCGGCCGACGAGGGGTCGTGAGCGACGCCCGTCGCGGTGACTGACCGTGCTCGACGGCATCACGGGGCTGACCTCGCGGGTCCTTCCGGTGGTCGGCACCCTGTATCTCATCTACCTCGTCACCCGGCCGCCGCCGGCACGCTGGGTCGGGCTGGCCTGTCTCGCGGTACTGACGCCGTTCGCCGTCGGCTGGGCGGTCGGACGGGCCTTCGGCGTCGGTCCGTGGGGGGGCTGACCCCACCGCACGGGCCGGACGACGGGCGGGTACTCGGGCCCTCTAGCGGCCATCTACCAGCCCCCAACCCGATGGATTTAACCACGTGACCGCCGGAAACACGGGTAATGGCTTTCGAGGACCTTCTGGAGGACCCCGTGATACAGAAATACCTCCACGAACTGGTCGGACCGAAGGGGATGCCGGTCGCCGCCGCGCCGCCGGACGGCGAAGTGACCGACGAGGAACTGGCCGAGGAGCTCGGACTCGAACTCAACGACGTCAGGCGAGCCCTCTTTATCCTCTACGAGAACGACCTGGCGACCTATCGCCGCCTCCGCGACGAGGACTCCGGGTGGCTCACGTACCTCTGGACCTTCGAGTACGACAAGATCCCAGAACAGCTCGAAGAGGAGATGCACCGCCTGCTGGAGGGCTTAGAGGAGCGGCGCCAGTACGAGCGGGACAACGAGTTCTACCTCTGTGAGCACTGTGGCATCCGCTTCGAGTTCGGCGAGGCGATGGAGTTTGGCTTCCAGTGCCCGGAGTGTGGCAACCAGGTCGAAGCGATGGAGAACACCCGCCTCGTGACCGCGATGGAAGGCCGAATCGAGGAACTGCGGGACGAACTGAACGTCGACAGCGTGGAAGCCTGATGGTCGTCCTCGGGACGAAGGTGTACGTGACGGGCGATGCCCGACAGCGTGCACTCGACGGCCTGCGGTCGCTGGTCACGAACGAGTTCGGCGAGCTCGACGTGTCGTTCGACGTCGGCCACCGGGAGGACGATTTCCCCACCGTCACCGTCGACGGCCCGGACGCGACGGTGGCCCGGAACCTCCTGCGCGAGGCGTTCGGCGAGCTCGTCACCGACCACGAGCCTGACGAGACGTACGTCGGGACGCTCGACTCGTGGGACGAAGAGGGGTTCGTCCTCGACGTCGGGTTCGGCCAGTCGGTCCGGATCCCCGCCGACGGGCTGAACCTCGGGCAGGGGTCCCCGGCCCAGATCCGCAAGCGGTTCGGCATCGTCCAGCACATGCCCCTACGGTTCGTCGCCGGTGACGAACCCCGCCTGGCCGACGAGACGGTCGACCGGCTCTACGACTGGTCGCGGGGGAACGGCCGGGTCAACGCCAACAGCGTCACCCGCTCGCAGGCCCGCGCGACGGTCAACCGCGCCGGCCACGCACAGGACATCGTCACCGTCGAACGCGTCGGCCTGCTCGAACAGAGCATCGTCTGCAACCCCGACACCGACGCGCCGGGCCTGCTGGCCGACATCGGCCGGTTCATGCAATCGGAACTGCTCGCGGTCGTCCCCTGAAAGAGCCATGCAACGGCGTCACTACGCGCTCGTCGGTCTCGTCGCACTGCTCGCCCTCTCGGGCTGTACCGGCCTCTTTGGCCCCCAGGAGTCGGACCCGGCGCGCCTGAACCAGAACGCGAGTTACGACTGGGAGACCCCGGCGGACGCGACGCTGGTCGTCGACCGGTCGTCGTACACCGCTGTCTACGACGTGCGGAACAACTCGACGTTCGAGGTGTACAGCCGTGACGGGCTGGGCCGCGAACAGTCGGTCCCCATCCGTGCGCTCCGGTTCCGGTACGATAACGGGACGGTCATCAGCGCGGCCAACTCGTCGATGACCGCCACGGAGGGCGGCCGGCGCACCGAGATACAGTTCCCGGGCAACGTCACCGGGGAGGTGGCGTTCACGGCGCCCCGTCTGGGCAAGACGTTCGCGACGCCGACGCTCGTCGACGGGGGCTCGTACGCCATCACGCTCCCGCCGGGGGCCCGCGTGGGCATCCCGCTGCTCTCGCAGGTCAGTCCCGGGGCCGACGGGAAGACCGTCGAGAACGACCGGCAGACACTCCGGTGGGAGGAAGTGACGACGCGCGGAGTCAGCGTCCGGTACTACCTCCAGCGCGACCTTTTGATCTTCGGCGGGGTGGCGCTCTTCGCCATCGTCGTCGGTACGGGCGGCGTGCTGTACTACTACCGGCAGTTACAGGAGGTCAAACGCCGACGACAGGAGGCCGGCATCGACCTCGAGGAGGATGACTACGACGACGACGACCCCCGGGACCGCGGTCCGCCGCCGGGGATGCGGTAGGCCACCCGGGCCGCGCGCCCGTGTCCCACAGTATTTGTATCACGATTCCCTACCCGAGGGTATGCGTATCGCGGTGGTAACGGTCGGCGACGAACTGCTCTCTGGCGAGACGGTCAACACGAACGCGGCGTGGCTCGGCCAGCAGCTGGCGGCCCGCGGCGTCACCGTCGAGCGAGTGACGACGATACCCGACCGCCTCGCCGACATCGCCCGGGTTGTCAACGAGTACCACGCCGAGTACGACGCCGTCATCGTCACCGGTGGCCTGGGGCCGACACACGACGACGTTACCATCGACGGCGTCGCCGCCGCGTTCGGCCGGGACGTCGTCGAGAGCGAGGCGGCCCTGGCGTGGCTCGAGGAGAACGGTGGCTACACCCGCGACGACCTGACCGAGGGTACCGGCGACGTCCCCGAGGGGGCGCGCGTCCTGCCGAACCACGCGGGGGTCGCCCCCGGCTGTGTCGTCGAGAACTGCTACGTCCTTCCGGGCGTCCCCGCGGAGATGAAGCGGATGTTCGAGGAGGTGGCCGACGAGTTCGCCGGCGAGAGCCGGTACGTCGCCACCGTCGACGCGGCCGAACCCGAGAGTGCGTTGCTCGACCGTCTCGCGGAGGTCCAGGAGCGGTTCCCGGTGAAGGTCGGGAGCTACCCCGGCGACAACGTCCGTATCCGGTTCGAGGGCGGCGACGAGGCCGTCGTCGAAGAGGCGGCGGCGTGGCTGGAAGACCGCGTCGAGCGACCGGACGCCCAGTGACTGGTCGGGCCCGACCGGCTACCGGTAGAGGTACTGGAGCCAGAGAAACGTCACCAGCAGACCGCCGAGCAAGATGGCTGCGCCGGCGGCGTTGATGACGCCTGGCTGGACGTGACTCGAGAGCAACGTGACCATACCAAGGGTTGCGTGGCGGGTGGCTTCAAAGGCACGTTCCCGGGTCCCTTTTGCCGTTGGTTGCGCTAGAGTGACCAGATGCGAAAAATCGGTGTCGTGGTCAACCCCATCGCGGGGATGGGCGGCCGCGTCGGCCTGAAGGGAACCGACGGGAAAGTAGCCGAGGCGCGCAAACGAGGTGCGGAACCGCGGGCCCCCGACCGGGCCGCGGCCGCTCTGGAGTCGCTGGCCGAGGTGGCCGACGGGGTGGCGCTGGTAACCTACGGAGACCCGATGGGCGCGTCGCTCGTCCGCGGGGCCGGGTTCGACCCCGAGGTGGTCGGCGACCCGCGGGACCCCGAGGAGACGACCGGCGCGGACACCCGGGCGGCCGTCCGGGCCTTCGTCGAGGCCGGCGTCGACGTCGTCCTGTTCGTCGGCGGGGACGGGACGGCCGTCGACGTGGCCGAGACGCTCGAGGAGCTGGACGACGAGACGCCGATACTCGGCGTCCCGGCCGGCGTCAAGGTGTACTCGTCGGTGTTCGGCGTCTCGCCGCGGGCGGCCGGCCGCATCGTCGCCACGTTCTCCGAGACCGAGCGGGCAGAGGTCAACGACATCGACGAGGACGCCTTCCGCGGCGGCGAGGTGGTGACCGAACTCAGGGCAGTGGCCACCGTCCCGGTTGCCGAGCAGCGCCAGTCGGCCAAGCAACTGGGCGGGGGAACCGTCGAGACGCTGGCCGAGGGCGTCGCCGACGGCGTCGAACCGGGCGTCACCTACGTCCTCGGCCCGGGGAGCACCGTCGGCGCCATCAAGGCGGCGCTCGGGTTCCAGGGGACGACACTAGGCGTCGACGTCTGGCGCGACGGGGAGGTCCTGGTCGAAGACGCCGCGGAGTCCGACATCCTCACCGCCCTGGGTGACCGGAACGTCGTCGTCGTCTCACCCATCGGCGGCCAGGGGTTCGTCTTCGGCCGTGGCAACCAGCAGCTCTCGCCCGACGTCATCCGGCGGTGTGACCTCGAAGTGGTCGCCTCACGGCGGAAGCTCGACACCATCGGGACCGTGCGCGTCGACACCGGCGATCCGACCCTCGACGAGGAGCTGCGGGGGTGGCTGAAGGTGCGGGTTGGACGCCACGAACGCCGACTCGTCGAGGTCCGATGACCACGTCCGCCCAGACAGTCACCGCTATGGATATGATTGTATGCCTTCCCGGAGATTAAGTTGTGTATAGTCAAGATTAAGGTCGAGTGTCGCTAACCAAGGGGATATGGAAACGCGGAAGGTCCAGCGACTGGGTCCCTCGACGCTCGCGATGACGCTCCCCGCCGAGTGGGCGAGCGCACACGACGTCGAGAAGGGCGACGAAGTCTCGCTCCGGATGGGCGGCAAAGGCACGCTGACGGTCATGCCCGAGTCCGTCCAGACAGAGGAATCGGAGGCGATCATCTACGCGGAGAACTTAGACGCCGACGCCGTCGAACGGGCCATCGTCGCCCAGTACGTGCTCGGCCGCCGAGTCATCCACGTCGAGGCTCCCGAGGGCGGGACCCTCGACTCGGCCCACATCAACGCCGTCTACAACGCCGAGACGCAGCTGATGGGACTGGGCGTCATCGAGGAGACGCCCGAGCGCATCGCCATCCGCTGTTCGGTCGACCCCGAGGACTTCACGCTCGACAACCTGCTCGAGCGCCTGGAGTCGACCGGCTCGACGATGCGAAACGAGGCCATCAAGGCACTGGCCCACGGCAACCCCGACCTCGCCCAGCGTGCGCTCAACCGGGAGCGCCAGGCAAACAAGATATTCGTCCTCCTGCTTCGCCTCATCTTCACCGCCTACCAGAACCCCAACCTGGCGCGCGCGGTCGGCCTGGAGGACGGCTTCCCGCTCATCGGCTACCGCTCCATCGCGAAGAACCTCGAACTGACCGCCGACAACGCCGAAGACATCGCCGAGATCGCCCTGGAGGCGACCGACCACTCGCTGGCCGTCGACAGTTCGACCATGCGACGCATCCGCGACTTCACCGACCAGGTCAACGAGATAACCGAACTCGCCGTGCAGTCGGCCGTCGAGCGCGACTACGACACGACCATCGAGGTCCGAAAGATGTACCGCGAGATCGGCGACAAGGAACACGAGATACTCAACGACCTCCCGGAGATGGACAACCAGGACCTCCTGCAGGTCCGCGAGGTGCTGGTCAGCCTCCAACAGACCGCCGAGTACGCCGTCAGGAACGCCGAGATAGCGACGAACCTCGCCCTCAACGAGCAGTCCGAACACACGAAAATTCAGTAGGCGGGGGGTCTGGAGCAGGCCGTCGTCGTCTGTCGCAGTTCTGTCGGCGTGGCCGTCCCCTCCTGCTGTTCCGCGGCCGCGCTCGATGCCCGCGCTACGGCCGGGCACCCCTGGTCCACGAGGGCATCCTGATACCGTTCGTCCCGACCGTGTCGTTCGCCGAGACGCCGCCCAGCTGGACCCGGACGGGGTTCGGGTTCGACACCCGGAGGTCCGTGGTGACGGCCGTGGTGGTCTCCGAGACGCTCCCGAAGTGGTTCTCGGCCGACTCGACGCTCGTCGCACCCGGCACGCCGAACGCGACGCCGGCCCCGAGGAGTGTGGCGACAGCGAGGCCGGCGACGACCAGTAGCTTCAGCTTCCCTGCCATCGTGACCCCGCTATGCTGCGGCGATAACTGCTGTGTGGCCTCCCCGACCCCGAATGAACTAAGTGGGCTACCGCGGTACCACCGGCAATGGCATCGAACTCGCCCGGGACCGACATGGGAATCGGTCTCGGCCTGGTCTTCGGAATCGTCGCGCTGGCGGCCGTCGTCCTGACCGCGGCCAACGGCTACGCCTACGCGCTCAACGGGGTCGCATCGGTCCGGGTCACCAGCGGTATCGTCTTCGGCGTCGGCCTGCTGGCGGCCGGGCTGTCAATCGTCGCCATCCACGTCTACGACGCCTAATCGTACGCTGGCGGCCGGCTCGGCTGCAAGAGCAACCGTTAAATTTGCTCAGGCCCAACTCGAAGTATGGCCGACTTCAGCGAGGAAGACCAGCGTATCCTGGAGTTCCTCCGTGACAGGGTCTCCCGCGGCGAGAGCTACTTCCGCGCGAAGAACATCGCCTCACAGATCGGCCTCTCGGCGAAACAGGTCGGTGCGCGCCTCCCCCGACTCGCCGAGGAAGCCGACGAGGTAGAAATCGAAAAGTGGGGCCGCGCTCGGTCGACGACCTGGCGAGTCACCACTGGCTAGTCGGTGGATTATTGCGGGAGTAGACCCCACTCACAGGTATGACTGTCCGGGTCGAACGCACGATCACCGTCTCCGCACCGCCGGAACGCGTCTGGGAGTTCATCGCCGACCCGGAGAAGCGAGCGCGCCCCATCAGTGTCGTCACCGACTTCGAGGTCGTCGACGACGAGCGGGCCAACTGGTACCTCGAACTCCCGATTCCGGTCGTAAACCGGACGCTGTGTGTCGAGACGAGGGACGTCGAGCGGCGCCATCCGGAATACGTCAGGTTCGTCGGGAAGTCGAAGGTGATGCGCGTCCAGGGCGAACACGAACTCGAGGAGACAGAGGACGGCGGGACCGCGCTGACGAACCGGTTCGTCGTCGACGGGCGCCTCCCCGGCGTCGAGCGGTTCTTCAAGCGGAACTTAGACGCGGAGATGCAGAACCTCGAAGCCGCGCTCCGCGCTGACCTCGAAGTCACAGCATGAGGCTCACGCTGGCCCAGATCTCGGTCGACCCCGGCAGCGTCCAGGGCAACGTCGACCGGGCGACCGACGCCATCGAGCGGGCGGCCGCCGACGGGGCGGACCTGGTCGTGCTCCCCGAGCTGTTCAACGTCGGCTACTTCGCGTTCGAACTGTACGGTCGCCGTGCGGAGGCACTGGACGGCGAGACGCTCTCGACGATTCGCGAGGCTGCCACGGACCACGGGGTCGCCGTCCTCGCCGGGAGCATCGTCGAGGACCTCGAGTCGAGCGCGGCGGCGGGGCTGGCCGTCCCGGCCGAGGAGGGGCTCGCGAACACGGCGGTGTTCTTCGATCGGGACGGCCGGCGGCGGGCGATATACCGCAAGCACCACCTCTTTGGCTACGGGTCGGCCGAGTCCGACCTGCTGGCACCCGGCGAGCGTGTGCCGACCGTCGAGTACGAGGGCTTCACCGTCGGCATCACGACGTGTTACGACCTGCGGTTCCCGGCGCTGTACCGGCGACTCGTCGACGAGGGCGCGACGCTGACGCTCGTACCGAGCGCCTGGCCCTACCCGAGGGTCGAGCACTGGAAGCTCTTCCCGCGAGCGCGTGCCGTCGAGAACCTCCTGTACGTCGCCGCGGCCAACGGTGTCGGGACGTTCGACGAGGCGGAACTGCTGGGCCGGTCGACCATCTACGACCCGTGGGGGACGACGCTCGCGAGCTCCAGCGACGAACCGGCGCTGGTGACAGCCGACGTCGAGCCCGGCCACGTCGAGCGGGTCCGCGAGGAGTTCCCGGCGCTGGAAGACGCCCGTAGCGACTGGTGAATGTACAGCGGCTCTTTGACAAAAGACGCGTTTTGAGCGTCCCGGAGCACTTTATCCCCGGGGCGAGGAGAGGGCACCATGCCCTCACGAACGACGGCCGCCCTCCTCGTCGCCGCGGCGCTGTTGCTCGCCGGCTGTGCCGGCACGGGGAACCCGGTCAGCGCGAACGGTGGCGACGGCGCCGAGTTGGCTGCCAGCGCCGGTGACGCCGGTGCAGAGCAATCGGTCCCAGAGGCAGCGGAGTCCGGCGGCGGTGACGGCGGCGACGGCGGGAGCGTCGCGCAGGCAGACCAGTTGCGCCAGCAGCGAGCCATCATCAAGACCGGCCGGATGGTCGTCGAAGTCGAGAACTTCTCGACGAGCCGGACCGCCGTCGCCAGCGAGGCCCGGAGCATGGGCGGGTACGTCAGCGACTCCAACCAGCAGCTCCACCGGACCGGCGACGCGACCTGGCACACCGGCCACGTCGTCGTCCGGGTCCCCAGCGAGGACTACGAGACGATGCAGGAGGCCGCCGCGGAGGAAGGCACCGTCGTCTCCGAGGAGACGGAGACGAAAGACGTCACGGACCAGCTGGTCGACCTCGAGGCACGACTCGAGAACCTCCGCCAGCGGCGCGACCGCCTGCGGACCTTCTACAGTCGCGCCAACGACACCGAGGAGCTGCTCCGCATCGAGGAACAGCTCTCGGAGGTCCAGGGCGAGATCGAGCGCCTGGAAGCCCAGCGCCGCTCGCTCGAACAGCGCGTCTCGTTCTCGACGCTCCGGATCGAACTCCGGGAACCCGCCCCCGGCGCCAGCGAGATACAGACGCAGTACCACCAGCAGTCGCTCGTGGCCGTCTTCCTCGGGTCCGTCGAGGACGTCTACGTCTTCGGGCGGGCCACGATGGTGACCGCCGCGGCGGCGCTTCCGTGGCTGGCGGTCCTCGCGGTCCCGGCCCTGGGCGTCCGGCGCCTGCTCAAAGGCCGCAGTCTCTCGCTGCCGTCCATCCGTGCTTCCGGGTCGGAAGAGGAGGAGGCGGCTGACGGGACCGCCGACGGAACGGCTGACGAGACCGCCGACGAGGCCGGAGCGCACGAGTCGGGCACGGACGACGGCGAATCCGGAGACAGCAGCGGGTAGATACGGCCGACACCGGGCGTTTTTTGAGGGTGGGGTTTGTAATCGTAACCGCCGGCACGGCGCTTTTCACGTCACGCCGGTACCTAACGCCCGTCTCGCTGCTCGGCCACACGGCGTCGCTCGTCCGCCAAAGGCTGTCCGGACAGCCTTTCTCCTCATCCACCCGTCTTTCGCGTGCTACGGTCGTCAACGCCACCGTCGAGTCCCACCGCCGGTTCGACGACTACCGCTCCCGTTGCCGTTCGAGCGCGCGCTCGAAGTGCTCGCGGGTGACGACTACCTCCTCGGCCCGCTCGCTCGCGGCTTCGGGCCCCAGCTCGGCGGCGGCCTCACGGATGGCGAGCATCGACGCCTCGCGGACCACGGCCTCGAGTTGCGCCCCTGAGAACCCCGCCGTCTCGGCCGCGAGGTCGTCGAGCGAGACGTCCGGCGCGAGCGGTTTCTGCCGGGTGTGGACCGCGAGGATCGCCTCCCTGGCGGTCGAGTCGGGATTGGGAACCTCGACGTGCTGTTCGAGGCGTCCGGGCCGCAGGAGCGCGTCGTCTATCATGTCCCGGCGGTTCGTCGCGGCCAGCACGACCAGGTTGGGGTTCTCGGTGATACCGTCGAGTTCGGCCAGCAGCTGCGAGACGACGCGCTCGGTCACCTCGTTGCCCTGCCCGCGGTGGCTGGCGATGGCGTCGATCTCGTCGACGAAGATGATGCTCGGCGCGGTCTGGCGGGCCCGTTCGAACAGTTTCCGGACCGCCTCCTCGCTCTCGCCGACGTAGCGGTCCATGATCTCCGGCCCGGCGACGTGGATGAAGTTCACGTCGCTCTCGCCGGCCACGGCGCGGGCAAGGAGTGTCTTGCCGGTGCCAGGGGGGCCATACAGCAGGATGCCGCTCGGCGGGTCTGTGTTCGTCGCGGTAAACAGGTCGCCGTAGGCCAGCGGCCACTCGATGGTCTCGGTGAGGACCTGTTTGACCGCCTCTAAACCGCCCACGTCCTCGAAGGTCGTGTCGGGCGATTCGGCGACGTACTCCCGCATCGCGCTGGGTTCGACGCTCGCCAGCGCCTCGTCGAAGTCGGCTTTCGTCACCGACGGACTGTCGCGGTCCCGGCGGAGGGCGACCATCGCGGCCTCCGTCGTCAGCGACGCCAGGTCCGCCCCGACGAACCCGTGGGTACGGGCGGCGATGCTGTCGAAGTCGACGTCGTCGTCGATTGGCATCTCCCGCGTGTGGACGTCGAGAATCTCGCGCCGGCCCGCCTCGTCGGGGACGCCGATCTCGATCTCGCGGTCGAACCGGCCGCCCCGCCGGAGCGCGGGGTCGACGGCGTCGACGCGGTTGGTCGCCCCGATGACGACGACGTTGCCCCGTTCCTCTAAGCCGTCCATCAGCGTCAGCAGCTGGGCGACGACGCGGTTCTCCATGTCCGCGTCCTCGTCGCGCGAGCCCGCGATGGAGTCGATCTCGTCGACGAACAGGATAGCGGGGGCGTTGGCCTCCGCGCGGTCGAACGCCTCACGGAGGCGTTCCTCGCTTTCACCCTTGTACTTCGAGACGATTTCGGGCCCGGAGATGGTGTCGAAGTAGGCGTCGACCTCGTTGGCGACGGCGCGGGCGATGAGCGTCTTCCCGGTGCCCGGCGGCCCGTGCAGCAGGACGCCGCTGGGCGGGTCGATGCCCAGTCGTCGGAACTGCTCGGGCTCTGACAGCGGCAGCTCTATCATCTCGCGGATACGGTCGAGTTCCTCGTCGAGGCCGCCGATATCCTCGTAGCTGATGCCCGTCTCGGTCTCTGTGGCGTCGGGGGTCACCCGGTCGGCCCCGGACGGCGCGGGCGAGGACTGCTGGCGCTTCTTCGTTCCCTCTCCCTCCCGGTCGAGGACCGTCACGCGCGTCTCGTCGGTGACCTGCACGGAGCCGGCCGGCGTCGTCTGCCGGACCAGGAAGGTGCCCAGTCCCTCGACGTGGACGCGCTCGTCGGCCTGGACCATCCGGTCTACGAGGCGGTCACGGACGGTGTACTCGTACTCGTCGGTCCCGGGGATGGGATCGACCGGCTGGACGGCGATGTCGGTGGCCGCCACCACGGACCCCTGGCTGACGGTCACCGTCTCGCCGATGTTGACGCCGGCGTTCGCGCGGGTATCGGCGTCGATGCGGACGAACTCGCCCTGTTCGTCTGCGGGCCAGACCTTCACGACGGTCATCCGGTCGCCCTCGACGATGACGGGGTCCCCGCTCAGGACGCCCAGCTGGCTCCGGGCGGACTCGGGGAGGCGGGCGATACCGCGTCCGGCGTCACGCTTGTGTGCCCCCTCGACCGTCAGTTCGATTCCCTCGTCGCTGGACCCGCTCATGCCGGATCGTAGCGCTCGGACGCCCTTGAGGATTCCCTTCGTGTCGCGGGAAAACAATATACGGGCGCACGTCAGAGGGTGTCATATGGTGGTCACGACCGAGCGAGACGACATGACCTGGTACAAGTGCGAGACCTGTGGGCTGATGTTCGACGACCAGGACGACGCGCGCCAGCACGAGTCGAACTGCGACGACGAGGACCCGTCGTACATCCAGTGAGCGAGCGCGGTGTGCTGTGAGGGCCGCGCGGTGCCCGGCCCAGTCGTTCAGGCGCCTTCCGGGACGACCTCGAAGCTCCGCTCGCCCATCTCGTCCTCCTCGAAGACGAAGACGCGCCCGTCCGCGACCTCGAAGTCGACGTCCACCTCGACGCGCATCTGGTGGTCCCTGACCGTGACGCCGGGGAACAGCTCGTCCTCCGTGCCGTCCTGGAGGATGACCCGGCCCACGCCGCTCTCCTCGATGATGTCGTCGTGTGTCCGCAGGTCGTTGACGTAGACGAGGATGCCCGTCGTCTCAGTCTCGTCGGTTATCAGCACGTGGGTGTCCTTGCCCGGGGCGGTTCGGACGCTCTCTTCGACCTTCGACGGGACGCCGTGGTAGAACGCCGTCCGGCCGTCCAGATACTCGACGGCGACGCCGTCCTCGGTCAGTTCCACGGACAGCGTCGAGGGTGCGATGTCGGACCGGTTGCTCATACCCGGTCATTCGGCCCCTGGCCCAAAAACTGCGCGTTGTGGCCGGGGCGGTGGCCGCTTCCGCAGGTAGTAAATACTCCCAGGCGGGAGTAGGGAGCGATGGAAGGAAAGGCAGCCGCGCCCGCCGCCGGAACGGTCCTGAACGCGCTCGCGACCGGCCGGGGCTCGGCGTTCGCCATCGACGAGTACACCACCGCGACGGTGGAGCTGTCGAAGGACGAGGAGGGCGTCACGGGCGAGGTGGCCGGCGCGCCCGACGCCGACACCCGCCTGATCGAACGGTGCGTCGAGTACGTCATCGACTCCCACGGCGGCCCCGAGACGGTCGGGTTCCCCGCTGTGTCGGGCGGCCACGTCCGCACCGAGAGCGACGTCCCGATGGCCTCGGGGCTGAAGAGCTCGAGCGCGGCGGCGAACGCGACGGTGCTCGCGACGCTGGACGCGCTGGACGCGACAGAGCGGATGACCCGCGAGGACGTCGCGCGCCTCGGCGTCATGGCTGCCCGGGACGCCGGCGTGACCGTGACCGGGGCGTTCGACGACGCCTCCGCGTCGATGCTCGGCGGCGTCACCGTCACCGACAACGACGCCGACGAGCTGCTGGCCCGCGACGAGGTCGAATGGGACGTGCTCGTCTGGACGCCGCCGGAGCAATCGTTCAGCGCGGACGCCGACGTCGAGCGATGCCGCAAGATCGCGCCGATGGCTCGCCTCGTGGAGGACCTGGCGCTGGACGGCGACTACCAGCGGGCGATGACGGTCAACGGGCTCGCCTTCTGTGCCGCGCTCGGCTTCGAGACGGAACCGCTCGTCGAGGCCATGAGTCAGGTCGACGGCGTCTCGCTCTCGGGCACCGGGCCGTCGTTCACGGCCGTCGGCGACCGGCGGGCGCTCGAGCAGGTAAGGGAGTACTGGGACCGACGGGACGGCCACACGCTACTGACCACGACACAGACGGAGGGAACACAGACAGTATGAGCACGAACCCCGAGGACATGTCGCTCGAGGAACTGCGCGAGGAGATCCGGACGATAGACCAGGAGATCGTCGAGAAGATCGCCCAGCGGACCTACGTGGCCGACACCATCGCACAGGTCAAAGCCGAAAAGGGCCTGCCGACCACCGACGAGGCCCAGGAGCAGGCCGTCATGGACCGCGCCGGCGAGAACGCCGAACGGTTCGACGTCGATTCGAACCTGGTGAAGGCCGTCTTCCGGTTGCTCATCGAGTTGAACAAGGTCGAACAGAGAGAGAACCGCTGAGCGGCGGTGGCTCAGTTGACGCTCTTCGAGAGTTCCGCCCCAGCTTTGAACTTCACCGTATCGGATGCGGTTGTCTCCGTGAAGTGGACGATCGGCAGGCGTCCCTGCTGAGCGATTACCACCGGCACCCCATCGTTGGGACCCGCCGCTCCGCGCGTCGTTCGCCCCGGCTTCTTTCGGACCACCCTGTCGTTCCCCTGCGCTTCCGAGAGGACACCCTCGGCGACCGCATCCGAGACCGTCCCGTCGAACAGTCGCGCTCCTCGTCGCGCTTCCTCTCCCGACAGTCGGCGAGCCATCACGTCGCCGTACCCGTCTCCATCGAGATCACCGGCTCCGACACCGACGACGTCCGTCGGACCGCCCACGGCGACGAGCGTCGTCGAGCCCTCGTAGAGACTGCCGTCGTCGATGACCCACCCACCCGTGTAGATGTACTGGTCGGCGTGCTTGCAGCGGCGAACGTACAGCAGCGCCGGGAACGGCGTCGGACAGTCCGGTGGCGCGACCATAATCGGACACACGAGCGTCGACGTGGACGAACTCGCACCGACTTCGGGCCCCCACTCGTCGAAGTCGGCGGGCTCGGCAGTCCCGTCCCCGCTGACCGCGAGGGCCGGGGTCGTCTCCGTGGCCTGTGGTGGGTCGTTCACCGGACGAACGGTGACTCGCCCGTCGACGACGTGCGCTTCGAGGTGGATGCCCGTGTCGACGGGACCGGAGAGGGCGGACAGGCACACGTCTGAGTCGGAGAGCGGGGACTCGTCGTCACCGCCGGGATTCATGAGTGAGCCACGGTAAATCGCGCTCTGACCGCCGACCGCGTCGCCCTCGTAGATGGGGCTGTTGTTGGACGCACGCATGGAGTCACCCCACGCGTAGACGTGTCCATCGTCGTCGGCTCGGCCGGTCACGTACTCGATGATGCGGCGTGGAGTGAGTTCGTCAACGATGGCGAGGTCCCGACCCGGGACGCGAGCGTCGGGCACCGTGATGGTGAACTGCTCGCTGAGTATGGGTTCGGCTGCGAGGTACCCGTACAGGGCTTTGATATTGTCCCCCGGCATCACCATATCTCTGTCTTCCCCGAGAATGATTTCTCCGGTCACTTCCGAGGTGTTTGGGTCGTTCACCGAGGATTCGAGCAGTTCGATGTCACCTTCGACGATGGCCTGTATTTCCTGCACGTTCTCACTGGCGGCGTCCCACTCGCCGTTATCGATGTGCGCTGCCGCCTGCTGGGTTAGTTTCGTCCGTCCGTCTGCGTGCTCTCGAACCGTCACGCACACGTCGTCGGAGCAGCGTTCGAGCGTGGCTCGTACGTCTTCGATGGTGTCGCCCATGTCTGCGAGGTGGTTCCGTCCCGTGCGTGCGGAGCGCTTGCTGATGGAGTCGGCCGCTGCTTTCGTCTGGGAGAGCAGCTGGTTCTCCAGGTCGAGTGCGTTCGAGCGGAGTTCGACCGCGTCGTCGAGGCCGTCGGCGTCCGAGTCGGCGTCGACCGGGCCGCGGATCGTCGACCTGTTGCTCCGAGTGTTGTTGTAGTTGGCTCGGTTGCTTCCACTCTCATCGTCATCGTTATAGTCGAAGCAACAGGTGGCTGCGATAGCGGTCGCGGTCACCCACGCTTCGAGCTCGATGTCGTCGGAGATGGGGCCGATATCTCCGGAAACGGTCGGGGTCAGTTTGTACACGGCGGGTTCGCCGGCGGGCGATGGGCCCGTGTACTCGCCCATGCCTGCGAACGGCGCTGCTGGCGATGCATCCGTGTTCGTCGTCGCACTGGCGACTCTGCCGAGACAACCACTGAATGCACCGACCGCCACAAGACCGCTCGCAGCGAGTATCTGTCGGCGGGTCGTTCCGGTAGCCGGCACGCCCCGCGTCGAACTGTACGCTGCTTTCGAATTCATCTTCGAGTGGTACAGGGTGCGGTATCTGTATAAGTACTCTTATAATAACGAACAGGGACTTGTCTGCCGGCTGTCGATTCCTGCGGTGATCGTACGACTCCCTGACATGTGTCCTTGATACGTGCAGCGAACCGTGGATGTCAGCTACCTGAGCAGCGAGAACCGGTGAGCGATAGCTGCGAGGTCCCCAGCGGAGCTCCGGCGGGCGCGTCCCGCTCAGTACGTCCAGAGACGGGCGATCCGATCCGCGACCTCGGCGTGTTCCGCTCGCAGCGCCTCGACGTCCGTCTCGCCGTCGACGTTGATGACGTGGACCTCCCCGCGGGTCTCGGAGTAGACATCTTGGAAGTCGTAGACGACGCCGACGACGTCGGTGTCCTCGGGCACGTCCTCGCTCTCTCGCAGGAACTCGACCTGGCGGTCGACGTTGTACTCGACGAGGTGGTTGACCGCCTCGCCGTCGGTCAGATCGTCGGGCAGCGCCTCGACGCCGGGTTCGAGGTGCGGTTGCAGGATGTCGATGCAGTGCTGGATGCCCGGGGCCTCGTCGACGCCGTCGGTCAGGGCGGTGTAGGTCGCCGTCACGGCGCCACAGCCGGTGTGGCCGACGACGACGACGGTGTCGGTGCCCGTGTGGGCGACCGGGTAGAGGACGTCGCCGGAGACGGCCGGGCCCGACGCCGTCTGCTGGACGACGCGGTTCCCGATGTTCCCGGCGGTAAAGAGATGGCCGGGCTGGTCGTTGTCCCACATCCGGTCCTGCAGTACCCGCGAGTCCGAACAGCAGACCGTGACGGCAGCCGGATACTGGGCGTCCTGCACGTCGTCGAAGCGGCCGGCGAACTCGCGAGCGTGTTCGGCGTTACCTTCGAGCAGCGTCTGGACAGTCTGGTTCATACCGGATAGCGAGAGTGGCTCGAATAAATCGTTTGATGATTCGGAACTGGAAGCGTACAACGGCACGGCGGACCACCAACCAAGCCAGCTCCCGGACGAGAGAACGCCGGGAGCAGTCGGGAGCGCGTTCGGGGGGTGACCGGACAGCGATTACACTCGACGGGCGTAGTTCAGGTGTCGAATCGGACGTCGACGTCGGTCACGGAGACCGTCACCTCGCTGGTGGTCAGCGTACAGGTGACGGTGTCTCCGCTGCGAGTGCAGGTGTCGGTCGCCGACTGCGCGTCAAGGTACCGGAACCACGCCTCGCTGCGCGGGCTGGTCACCGTGAGCGTGACGTCGTCGTAGACGCCACCGCTCTCGGTGTCAGTCCGCAGGACGGTCGTACCGGCGCGCGTGGTGCGGATCGTGGCACTGGACTGCCCGCCGACGGCCGTCGAGGACACGGTCTCGGTCCGGACGACTGGGAGCACGGTGTAGTCGGTGGTCAGGAGCATCGCCGGTTCGTCGACCATCACCTCTCCGTCGGGGTCCGACCGGATGACCGCGCCGTTCTCGTAGACGACGTCCGTCCCGGCTCCCGCGTCGAGGACGATCGGAGCGACCTCGAACGCGTGGGAGAATCCGTCCGCGGGGACGTCTATTTCGATAGTGGTGGTCCCGGCCGCCGAGAGCTGCGAGTCGTAGAGCTTCACCGTCGTCGTCCGGCTCGGGACCTCGTCGCCGACCACGTCGTCAACGTTGTCCGAGAGGATCTCGAACGAGCGCACGCCGTTGTTGACGCGCTCGGAGTCCTGGACGTGGTCGAGCGTCGCGAAGCCACTGGCGCTGATGAGTGCCACCATCAGGAGGACCATCGAGAAGATGACGACGAAGCCGATCGTCGTGCTCTGGCCGCGGTCCATCAGCCGTTCACCTCCAGAGTCCCCGTCGCCTCGTCGTACGAGACGGTGACCTCGCCACCGTCGACGGTCGTCTCTTCGACGGGCGTGCCCGTCTTGAGGTCGACGACCGCCGAGACGTCCACCGATGCGCTCGTGACGATGAGTCGGTATCGGTAGGCGTCGCCACTGGTACCGGTCTGTTCGATGGCGATGCGGTACTGTTCACCGCCGACGCGTTCGGGGAGTCGGTCGGTGACGCGGACCGTCGTGGGGGAACCGTTCGCACGGACCAGCGTGTCCGTGCTGCTCAGCTGGTTCGCGAACTCGTTGCCGAGGACAGACAGTTCCGCCTGGACGGTCTGGTCGCGTTCAGACGCCACGAGCGTGCCCGTCGACGTGAAAAGCGAGACGACCAGCAGCAGGGTGATGGCCAGCGTCGTCACGAAGCCGACTGCCGGCGAGACGCCTCGGTCACGCATCGCCATCACCTGCCTCGACCGTCGTCTCGGTGACGTACTCCACGCTCGAACTCACGTACGTGAGTCGGATAGAGGCCGACGAGATCTGGCCCTCTGCGGTCGGGCCGCTGGTCTCGTCGTCCGCGTAGTTGCTGTCGTCGACGCCGGTCGGACCGTGTTCGACGAGCATCGTGTAGGTCCCCTCGACGTTGGCTGCCGAGCGGAACGCGAGGCTGTACGGACTGTCGACGTCACCGAAGGTGTCCAAACCACTGCACGAGTCGCTCCCGTCGAACTTCCCGTCGACCAGGTCGACGGTGACAGATTCGCCCGACGCGGGGTCGACCGTACACGCGCTGTACAGGGTCCCGCTCGTGTCCTCAACCCTGACGACCACGTCGGACTGGTTCGTGTAGACGAACAGCCGCCAGGTGTCGCCGTCGTCTTCGGTGACGAGCACATGGAACACATCGTCGCCGGTCAGCGTGCCGACGTCACCGTCGGGGTCGGACTCGACGAGCGCGCTCTCGGAGACGTTCAGTCGAAGATCTCTCGCCTCGGAGACGTCGCTGGCGAGCGTCCAGTCGTCCTCGGGGCTGGTCGCGCCGCTCCGGAAGTCACGCGTCGAGACGGTCTGTGAGATGCGGGTCTCGTGGGTCGACCCGGTCAGGGTCACGTTCGTACGACCGCCCCGCATCGCTGCGTCGTCGTCAGCACTGGCACTCCAGTCGGCGACGCTCGTTTCGAGTTCGGATCGGAGTGCAACCTGACTCTCGTTGCGGTGTTCGTTCGCGTAGGCTATCGAGCCCGCGACGCCGTCCGTGGCGGCGGTCGTGAAGCCGACTGCCGCTCGACTGTCGTCGCTGCTGGTCGTCGCCATCGTCTGGGCGAACGCGGAGGCGTTCAACACCAGCGTCAGGGCGACGAGCAGGACGGCGATACCGAACGTCGTCACGAGGAGGACCTGTCCGCGGTCCGTGGCGTCTCGCACCGAGATCAGGTGGACCACAGAACCACCTCCACGGAGACGACGTTGTACACGCCACTTCCGGGTGAATCGTCCGGCGCGTAGAACGACCCCGACGAGACGGTGTCCGCGCTCGGGACTGCCGCAGTCGAGTCGTTGTCGTCGTCGTCGTAGTACAGGGGATCGTCGTCGTAGAGCGTCACGAGCGTCGCGACGCGGACGGCGTCGTCACTGGGCGTCCCGCTGTCGACGACGGTCACGGTCTCGGGGTCGTCTCCGGGCACCTGATACCGGACGTTGACGTTGTAGGCCACGCCACCGGTCGCGAAGCTCCGGCGGAGCTGCTCGCCGAACGTGGTCGGGAGATCACCGTTCTGGTAGCCCGACTCGTACGATTCGAGCCCGCGGAACGCTTCCTCGGACGGGTCCCAGAAGAGGACGGTCCGCTTGAGCGAGCCGTCCTCGGCGGCGTCCTCGAGGACGCCGGCGGCGACCCGTTCGAGCTGGGTCACCGAGTGGGAACTCGCCGTCGTCGCGCTCTGTGGCGTGACGGCCGTCGCCTGGAGCGCGAAGATAACCGCGCCCAGGAGGAGCATCCCGGAGACCAGCGCTTCGAGTGTGAACACCTGTGCTCTGTCACTCATCGTCACCAGACCTCCACCACCAGGAGCGCGTCTGTCCCGTCTATCGAGACGTGGCGCTCTACAGTTACGACCGTGCCTTCGCCGGACTGGTACGTGTCTCCGACGACGAGGGGGGTGCCGCTGCCCGAACACGGGCCGACTGACCCACCGCTCGTACAGAGGGCCGTGCTGTCGGTTCTACCGGCGTCGTCGGGCCGGATCGAGACGTTCACTCGATACCGGTCGTCGATACCTAACCGGTCGTGCAGTGGCTGGCTCGTATCGAGCGTCCCACACGAATCGGGGCTGCTCTGGCTGAAGAAGTCGGCCGTGCAGGTCGGCTCCAGCGCCGCAGTCGATGGCTCGCCGAGGTGGAAGTCGACGAGCTGGTTCGCGACCCGATCGGCGACCAACGGTGCCTCCTGGTCGTCCGGAGCCGACGAGACGAGTCCGGGGACGAACATGAAGACGAACCCGACGACGACGAAGAAAACCGCCATCCCCGTCAGGAAGTCGAGGGTCAACTGGCCGCGAGCGGTACGGGACGACGGCATCTATCCCACCACCGCCCAGACGGTCAGGGAGAGCGCGAGGAGCACGACGATATACTTCGCGCCGGCGCGGAGGGTCGCCTCACGGAGGTATCCGGAGATGAGGCCGGCGAACACGGCCTGGATGGTCACGGCGTGGAAGAACATCAACGACAGCAGGTCCGCGTCGACGGCGCCGCCGAGTGACATCCCGCCTGCGTTCCCCGTGGTCCCAGCGGAGCCAAAGTCCGCCATGACGTCGATGAACTGCACTTTCAGTAGCGCCATCACGCCCAGCAGCGTCACGTAGGTCATGAGCACGATCGCCACCTGCATCATCGAGCGGGAGTGTCGCTCCCGTCGGAGGTCGTCGGCGTTCTCGCTGGCACGCGCGGCCGTCGCGAGGACGACAGCGATGTGGCTGGACGCTTCCTGAGCTTTCGTGACGAGTTTCACCGTCCGCGCGAGTTGCGGCATCTGGTACTTGTTGTTGAACTCGATGAGCGACTCCTTGAGGCTCATCCCGAAGTGCACCTTGTGGTGGATGATCCGGAGCTCCTCTGCGAGCTTGTCCGACGACGTCTCCGAGACGGTCTTGATCGACTCGAGGACGGTCGCCCCCGTCGCGTTGACGGAAGATAGCTTCAGGAGCGTGTCCGAGAGGTTCCCGAGTATCGCGCGCCGGGACCGCTGGTTCCAGGTGTGGAACACGGCCATCGGTGTCACGACCAGGAACAGCGGGATGTAGACGTAGACGAACGTCGACCAGACCGGCTGTTGGACCACGTCGGCCCACGAGGTGGGCACGGCACCGGACAGCGCCGCCGCTGCGACCAGCGAGACGGACGCCGGAACGCTCAGCGCGAACGTGTACAGCGGGTTGTCCCTGAAGAACAGGTGTGGCTTGGACAGCAGTTCGACGGTCTCTTCGAGCCCTCGCTTCGCCGCGATGCGGTCGAAGATGTAGTACGTGCCTCTGAAAGAGGAAATGAACCCGAGGTTGCTGATGCCGGACTGGTTCTCGGTGTCCAGCCAGATGCTCGCGTCGCGTGGCTTGATGACCCCGTCGCCGAACTCGTCGCGCTTGACCGTGGTGACCAGCACCAGGAACGCCAGCGCGATGATCGGGATGAGCGCGTAGACAGTGACGTACAGCATCATCTGTGACGCGTTTCCGAGCATGTTCATCACCACGAGGATGATGATGAGCAACAGCGGGAACAGGGAGATGGTGATGTACATCTCGCCCAGGAGCTCGAGCACGTCGAGCGTCTGTTCCTGTTCCTGTTTCGCCGTGCGCATGTACTTGTGCTTCTTGTCCTCGAGGAACTGCGTCATGTTCCCACCGCTGTGGATGACAGAGAGCATGTCCACGAGGAACTCGCGGAACTCGTCGCTCGGGGAGTGGTCCATCTGGTTCTTGATGGCCGTCCGGTAGTCGACGTCGAGTGTCTTGGTCTCACGGACGATGGCCTGGAACTCGCGAGCGACTTCGCCGTAGGTGTCGTCGGCTTTCGCCATCGCCTCGAGCAGTTCGAGCTGGTTCAGCCCGCCCAGCGAGAGGGCGTACATGAACGACACCGAGTCCGACAGGAGCATGTTGATCTCGCGCTTGCGCTCGTTGGCGCGGAGGTACGGGATCCCGACGACGGTCCCGAACCCGGCCCCGAAGCCGAGTCCGCCGAGGACGAACCCCAGCAAGAGGACCACGAAGGGCGCTCTGAGAGTTCGCACGAGCTCGACGAGGACGCCGCTGTCCGGCAGTGGAACGCCCAGTAACGGTCCGGCCAGGAAGCCCAGCGAGGCGAGGACGTACCCCAGTCCGATACCGAGGAGCCAGAACACCGTTCCCGTGAGGAATCCGACCGCGATGGCGTGCGAGAGATACATCTCGACGGTGTCGGGCATCCGCGACTCAGCGAGCTTCGTCTCGACGGACTGGACGAACGCGTCCGAGTCGTCGAAGAGGAACTCGTAGACCGGATAGAACAGGTTCCCTAACCGGTCTGCACTCCCCTCGAACGTGCGGACGGATTGCGATTGACCAGTCTTCGTACTCATCTATGCCTCCGGTTCGTCGCTCGACTCCTCGGCCTCGCCGTCGGGGTCACTGGGACGTGCACCTCCCTCGAGGGAGTCGTCTTCGTCTTCAAGCCCCCCGCTTTCGGCGTCGTTCTCGACGTCGAACAGCGCATCGAGTCGGTCGGACTCGTCGCGCTCCGTGTCCGACCCGTCGTCCGAGTCGTCGCGTTCGAGTGCGAGGTCCATCCCGGCAGACTCCGTCGTCGCCGCTTCCGTCGCCGAGAGGTCGACGTCCTCGAGCGCCGCGACGATAGCCTTGATGCGGGACGCCTCGGGGTCTCCGCCGGCCGCCTCGACGGTCGCGGTGAGGTTCTGTTCGTTGATCTCGGTGCCAGTCTCGTGCAGCATGAGCGCTGCGTAAACGTATTCCATCGTCTTACTCCGTGTGCTCCGCGTCCGCTCGTTCGTCGCTCAGTTCCACGACGCTGGAGTGCTGTGAGTCCACGTCGCCCATGCCGTCGGTCGCCAGTCCGCTCCGAATCTCCGCGCCCGCCGCACGGATGGCTTCGGGTAACGCGCCGAACAGCGTCCCTGCCTCCTGTTCTCGGTAGTCTCCGAGTATCGTCGACTCCGCGGTGTCGAGGATCTCCCGCGCAAGTTCGGCCGTCTCGTCGTCCGGCTCCGGACGGGGGACGAGTGCTTCCTTCTCGGGGTCGATGTCGATCTGGACGCTCTCCATCTCGCGGAGGTCAGCGAGGCTCTCGCCGAGTTCGCCACGGGCCATCAGTCCCAGGATCGCGTCCGGGTCGTTGATGAACGCCTGGAGCGTCGCGGCGACCTCCGAGTAGTCGGAGAAGCCGTTGTCGATGAGGTAGGCCAGCACCGTCTTGCGCTTGAACAGCTCGTCTTCGAGCTGGTCGCTGTCCCAGCCGCGGTCGAACTTGATGTCTTCGAGCGTGTTGGAACGGCCGAGTTTCAGGAACTCGTCGCTCTCGGGCTGCCACTCGTATATCTCCCGGACGTTGATCTCGTCGTTCTCGGGGTCGTAGTGGTTGACCTCGGTGATGGTCTTGTTGCGCCGGACCTTGCGGCCCTGCACGCGGGTCTGGGTCTGGACCGACACCAGGTCGAGCCCGGTGAACATCGTCTTCGAGACGTTGATCGGCGCGGTGGTGAACCGCTTCAGGACCTCGCCGACGGAGTCGGCGTGGAAGGTCGTCATGGTCGTGTGCCCGGTGGACATGACCTGGAACAGCGTGCGACCCTCTTCACCCCGAACCTCGCCCATCACGATGAACTCCGGGCGCTGTCGGAGTGCGGCCTCGAGCAGGTCGAACTCGTCGACGTCACCGGTGTCGTCGTCACCGAACGAGGGGCGAGTGACGCTGGCGACCCAGTTGCGCTGGGGCAGCTCCACCTCGCGCGTATCCTCGATGGTCACGATCTTGGAGTTCGACGGGATGAACAGCGAGACGGCGTTCAGACTGGTCGTCTTGCCCGAGGCGGTCCCCCCGGCGAAGACCAGACTGCGGTTGTTCTCGATCGCGAGCCAGAGGAACGCCATCTCGTCGAGGGAGAAGGTGTTCCAGTTGATCAGGTCGATCGGGGTGTAGGGAACGTCCTTGAACTGCCGGATAGTGTAGTTCGTCCCGTGGTCCGAGACTTCGCGGCCCAGCGTCAACTGTGCACGCGACCCGTCTGGGAGCGTGGCGTCGACCTGTGGGCGGCGCTTCGAGATGCCCTTGCCCGAGCGCTGGGCGAGTTTCACCACGAAGTTGTCGAGTCCGGTCTCGTCGTGGGAGACGTTCGTGATGATGTTCTCGTACTCGGAGTGGTAGACGAACACCGGCGAGTTGTACCCGTCACAGGAGATGTCCTCGACGTTGACGTCGTGTTTGATGCCGTCGATGCGCTCGTAGCCCAGGAAGTCGCGCTGGAGCTCGTAGAGCAGGCGTTCGACCTGCGCTTCGGTGAGCGTGCCCGAGTCCTCCGCGAGCACTGCGGGTTCCGGTCGCGCTTTCAGACCGCGGAGTTCGCCGTCGTGTTCCTCGATTTCGACGCTGTCCGAGAGGAGCGCTTTGAACTGGCTCGTGACGCTGTCGTCGTCGCTCCCCTCGAGGAGGTCGTACTGGTCTAAGAGCCGGAGTGTCTCGTCTTCGATGATGACCGAGCGGTCCTCGTCGGACCCGTCGATGAGCGCGTCGTCCTCCGAGTACTTGATGGCGTTGCGGAGGCGACCGGTGAGGTAGTCCTTGACGTTGACCTCGATGTCGTTCAGGTACGGCTCGATCAGGTAGTACTTCTTCTCGTTTTCCTTGATCGAGTGGAAGACGACGACGAACGCGTAGGGCTTGTTGACCCAGTAGCGTTCGATCTCGACGAAATGTCGCTTCTTGGCCATCGAAACCGCCTTTTCGAGGTCGTACCGGTTCGCCAGGGTCGTGACGCCGTCGACGTCCGAGAAGAACAGGTCCTCGTCGATATCCGGGTTCACGTTGACCGTCCGCTCTTCGAAGACGTCGTCGAGCGTCTCGGCGAACGCGGCTCCGCGTGCGAGACGCGAGTCGAGTTCCTCCGGGGCGAAACCGAGGAACTGTTCGGGGTCGAACGGTTCGACCTCGCCGTTCTCGTCCCGCGGCTTCTCACCCTGGTCGTCGTAGTAGTACTCCCACTTGAAGTGCTCCCAGGTGTACTCGTCTTTGACCACGGGTGTGTTCTCGATCCACGCAGCGAACTGCGCCCGGAATCGAAGGGCCGACGCGATGCCGTGGCCGAGCACCTCCGGGAGTTCGTCCGGGTGGAACCCCAGGTACGCTTCCGGAGAGAACTCCGTGGCGTCCCAGGCCCGCACGCGTCCAGTCCCACTGGACCGATTCTTTCGTCCCAGGAAGCCGAGGAATCCGTCGTCGTCCGCCTGTTCGTCCCGTTCGGTCTCGACGACCGAGGGGATGTCGTCGGCGTAGCCGACTTCTGCCATCAGGTCGTCCCAGGTGTAGGTCCCGACGACCACCGGTTTCGCCTGTGGTCCCTCATCTGTGGCTGTCTGCTGCTCAGCAGCCATCGTGGACCCCACCTCGCGATTCTGCCCCTGCTCCAATCGTATGTTCGTTCATTGTGTCGCTCCTGAACACACGTCGGCTACGGTTCCCGGTCACCGAGTCACCGGTGCCATCCCTTGCGCCCGTTACGTGTGTTTACGTATCCTAACAGGACCGGGATCCAATTGGTAATAACTCGTGTAACTGGCGGTATCTACCAGCTACCACGAAGGCAGGGCCTGACGGTCGCAGAAAACGACTCGCACCGAGTAAGAAGATATTACCTACCAGGCTGCAGTGCCATTATTTTCGTTATTCTATTAGATGATATTATATGGGCAGATACGACCCGGAGATAGGCGACGTTGGAATGATAAAGGAGTTCCTTCGCGGTAATCGTGGCCCAAATGAGCGGACTCGTGTGAGGACACGAGGTCCAGAGAGACGCAGCCGCCAACTGAAACGGGGGAGCGTAGAGACGGATGGGACGGGACGAGCGCCGACGAACGAAGTAGACTAGAAACCGAAGCGCACTCTACCCACGAACGAAGAATCGGTGGCAGGCCAACAGAGTCAGGCGATGTCACGGCTCGTGTCGATGGCGACCTCCTTTGTCAGTTCCAGTTTCACCGTCTCGTCGAAGGGCACGCCGCCGCGGAACTTCGGGACGATGAGCCGGTTCTCGATGTTCTCTCCGCGGATCTCCGTCGACAGTTCGAATATGACGTCCGAGAGGTACTCGGTGATGTCTCGCTGGGCCTGTACCTGACGACCGTCAAGTCCGTGGAGGACGGCGTAGCTGTCTTTCGCCAGCAGCTCGCTGCGGACGTCGTTCAGGAAGTGGAGGTACTCCTGGGTCTGCCGGGTCTCGAGCATGTCGATGGTGTCGATGATGATCGTCGAGTTCGGGGGACAGTTGCTGATGAGTGTGAAGGCCTCGTTCAGCGGTCGTTCGCCCAGCGCGTGAACGTTCGTCGACTCGAGGTTGCCACCAGCGTTCTCGACCGCCGCCATGACGGCCGACGGCGAGCGGGCCGTCGTGAGGTAGAGCATCGACCGTGGGACCGTCAGCTCGTAGAGCATCTGCTCGGACTGGCTGGCGGGGTCCGCCGAGAGGAGCACGAGGCTCCCGGCCGGCAGGCCGCCCTCGAGCTTCCGGTCGAGGACGTCGATCCCTGTCGAGAGAACGTCCGTCATCGACACCCTCCGAGCTGTTCTCGTCCGCGCTCACACGCGCGAGTCGCCGCGGTGCCGTCTTCTGTTCGGATTGCTAGTGGCATGCGTTGACTCCCGGTTCGTAATCAGGACTCGTTGTTACACTGTCACAAACCCTCGAGAACATCTCGGAAGGAGCCTGTTAAAAACCGGAACTAGGCCACTAATACACCGGAATAAGTATTCTACTTTCCAGTAACGTTCCGTTATCACTCGAATAACAATGACCCCATGACGGCTTGGAGAACTTGCAGAGATGGCCGATAGGGTGCGCGGAGTCGCAGTGACATACGGCCGGGGTTACCGGAATCCCGGTACCAGATGAGTGCCCTGCTGACGACAGCAGGGCAGCGACGGGGTGTCGGGGCTGACAGCGGGTCGGGCCAGAGACTGACGAAAACCGCGGGGGGTCGACGATCGTGTCGCGAACACGCCCGGGGGTCATCGAGCAACAACCAACAGAACCATGCAACTACGCAACTTCAAAGCGATGTTCGACGAAGAAAACGCAGTGTCGCCAGTCATCGGGGTCGTCCTGATGGTCGCGATCACAGTCATTCTCGCGGCCGTCATCGGTTCGTTCGTACTCGGGCTCGGTAGCTCGACGAGCGCCACGCCACAGGCGAGTTTCGAGTTCGACTACGACAGTGGCGACGTGACTGTCACGCACGACGGTGGTGACACCATCCCCGAGGATGACCTGACTGTCAAGGGGTCGTCCTCGGATACGATCCCAAAATCCGTCGCTGACGGTACGAGCGTCTCAGCGGGTGTCGAACTCGTTTCGGGCCAAGCCGTCACCTCAGGCGAGACCATCCGAGTCGTCTACAACAACCCGAACAACGACAAGAGCGCCACTCTGGCCTCCTCTGAAGCACCGTAATCGCGACTGACCATTCAGACATTCGACACGCTACCCTGATTCCTGTGGCGGACCCGACCTCGAAGATCGGGTCGGTCTAGACCGGGAATGCGGGGCCACACCAGCAACGAAAACCGACAACACAACGATTTACCATACATGAACGCAGAACCCGACCGATTGATCGACCGTGTGACCGCCCCGCTGTCGGGCGGGCGAACCGCGAGCCGCGGCCAATCGGAAGTACTCGGTGTGGTCCTGCTGCTCTCGGTCGTCATTTTGGGTGTACTCGCGGTCGTCGTGGGTGGGTCTGCAGTCATCGCAGAACTACAGACTGACGCGGAGGTCTCGGCAGCGGAGAACGCACTGGCGTCGTTCGACAGCGAGGCGAGCGCGGTCGCGCTCGGGAACTCGCCGTCCAGAGCGGTCGACCTCGGACTCACCGCCAACGACGGCGACCTTCGACACCACGAGACCAGCTGGATACGCGTGGACGCGTACAACGATAGCGACGGCACGAGCGCGGAGGTCGTGAACGCCACGCTCGGGACGGTCGAGTACGTCAACGGGGAGACGACCGTCGCCTCGGAGGGCGGCGGCATCTGGCGGAGCGACGGAGAGGGCTCCGTGATGCTCTCGCGGCCCGAGTTCCACTACCGCGAGAATACGCTCACGATGCCTCTGGTCGTCGTCGACGGCGATCAGGGACTGACCAGTGACGTCCAGATCACCCGCAGGAGCGAACCGGTTCGCCACTACCCCAACGCGACCGACGGGTTCCTGAACCAGCCCGCTGGCGGAACCATCACCGTGACCGTCCAGAGCGAGTACTACGAGGCCTGGGGGCGGTACTTCGAGGACGAGACGACCGCCATCGTGGCCTACGACCACGCGAACGAGCAGGTGTCGGCACTGTTCCTCGTCCTCCCGCGACGCACGTCGGTGGACGCGGGCCTCATCGCGACGTCGAACAACGGCGAACTCGCCATCGCGGGGACGGGCGCGTACGTCAACAGTTACGATTCCTCCGAAGGCAACTACACGGAGACCAGAGCGGCCAACGGCCTGATCCAGGCCGCGGGTGACTTCAAGGGGAGCGGTGACTCGCTCGTCGACGGAGACGTCAGGTCCGGCGGCGTCGTCGACGTCCAGGGCAGCGCGTATATCAACGGGAGCGTCGACTACACCAGTGACCCGGCGCCCGACTCCACCGAGGAGACCAAGATCGCCGGCGACGTCGAGCAGATATCCGGCGTCACGGCGGTCGACCCCATCGACGCGTTCGTCGACCGGGTCGCGACAGAAGTCGAGCAAAACAACGACAACGGCGCCACGCCGCTCATCACGGCCGACGAGTTCACCATGGACGGATCGACGGCCGAGCTGGACGCCGGAAGGTACTACGTCCACGACATCGAGCTCGACGACGACGAGGAGCTCGTCCTAGATACGACCAGTGGCGACGTGGCGATCGTGGTCCGCGACTACGTGAAGTTGACCAAAGGCGGCAACATCACCGTCGAAGGCGACGGCAACGTGCAGATCATCGTCGAGAGCGAGAGTACGACGACCGTCTCGCCGACCGGGCTCGGCAACCAGGACGTGAACTTCCACGTCGGCAAGAACGCGGCCGTCCACGTGCCCGGCGAGAAGTCGAGTCAGCTCAGCGTGTTCGCCCCGCGTGAGTTCACGATGACCATCGCAGGGTCCAACAACAACCGGGCGTCGTTCGACGGGCTGGTGTACGCGCCCGCTGGCGATACCGGGTCCGGGTTCCTCTACATCAAGCAGGGCGACCTGTACGGCCTCGCCGTCACCGGCAACCTGACCGTCGGCCAGTACGGGGCCGCGCACTACGACTACGGCCTGCAGAACACGGACGGCATCGACTCGCCGTTCTCGACGCTGAAAGCCCTCTACGTGACCGAACACCAGATTCGAGTCGAGTCCGGCAGCTGAGACAGGAGCACACACGATATGAGACACCACGAGACCCGACAGCCCCGACCGGAGACCAGCAACGAGAACAGCGGGCCAGGGGTACGATAGCGATGCTATCCCTCGCTCGATTGCGCCAGCACCACGCGTGCGACGAGCGTGAGTGTCCCCGATGTGCGGGCGTCGAGACGGTCGTTCACGAGTGTCGTCACTGCGGGACCTCCACGACCGCCGACAGAGAGGTCTGTCCCGACTGTGGACGGGTCGACATCGTGCGATACACCATCTGAAAGCGGAGACGGAGGTGGGCAGCGTACTTTTATTCCGCGACCGAGCGTACGAGGCGCCATCGATGCCTTCCGAGAAAGCGAAGATGCTCGCCGGGGAGCTGTACGACCCGAGCGATCCGCAACTCGTCGCCGAGCGCCGCGCGGCGCGAGAGCGGACCAGTACCTACAACGAGACCAGCCCCGGCGAGACGGAACGGCGGGAGGAACTCGTCGAGGACCTGTTCGGATCCATCGGTGGCGAGGTGAAGATCGAGCCGCCCTTCCGCTGTGATTACGGCTACAACATCCGCGTCGGGGCGGACTTCTACGCGAACTTCGGGTGCGTGATACTCGACGTCTGTCGCGTGGAGTTCGGGGACGACTGCATGCTGGGCCCGGGCGTCCACGTCTACACGGCAACCCACCCGCTCGACGCGGCCGAGCGGTCCGCGGGCGCCGAGTACGGGAAACCCGTCACCGTAGGTGACGACGTCTGGATCGGCGGCAAGGCCGTGCTCAACCCGGGCGTGACCGTCGGTGACGGCAGTGTCGTCGGGTCCGGCGCCGTCGTGACCGAGGACGTCCCGGCCGGCGTCGTCGTCCAGGGGAACCCCGCGAGCGTCGTCAGAGAGCTGTGACCGGGAGCCGGCGGAGTTCGTCCCGGATCGCGCGCCGTTTCAGCAGGACGAACCCGACGACGATACACGCGAACCCGGTGGCGGTGAGCACCGTCGGCGTCTCCGAGAGGACGAGGAAGCCGGTCACCGCGGCGACGACGGGGGCGGCGTAGGAGACCAGGTTGATCTCGATGGGACCGAGGCGGTCCAGCAGGTCGAAGTATATCAGGAAGCCCAGCGCGCTGGCGACGACGACAAGGAAGCCCAGCGCCACGAACGCCTCCGGCGTCCAGCGAATCGCCGCCGGGGACTCGCCGATGGCGGCGCTCGCACCGTGCAACACCAGCGCACCCAGCACCATCGACCACGCCTCCATCGTCTCGACGGGGAGCGGGGCGTCGATGCGACGAGTGATCACACTCCCGAGGGCGAACGAGGCGGCAGCGAGGAAGACCAGCGCGAGTGAGACGGTCCGGGCGGTGACGACGGTATCGGGGTCCGGGGCGCTGAGGATACCGACCCCCAGGAAGCCGACGAGCAGGCCCGCGACGCCGACCGGCGTGAGGCGTTCGTCGGGCAGGAAGACCCGGGCGAACGCCGTCGTGAGTATCGGCGAGAGGCTGACGACGATGGCCGCCGTCGCGCTGGTCGTCCCGCGTTCCCCCACGAAGAGGAAGGCGTGGTAGGCCGCGATCAGCAACACGCCGCCGACGACGACGGCGCGCCACTCGTCGCCCGTCCGGGGGCGCCAGCGGTCCGTGGCGTAGCCGGCGTACGCCAGCATCAGGACGCCGGCGAGGTCGTAGCGCAGGGCGGCAAAGAGGACGGGCGGGAAGTACGCCAGGCCGGACTTGATGGCCGTGAACGCACTGCCCCAGGCGACGGCCAGCGCGAGGAACAGGAGCGCGTTTCTGAATCTCATGGCGGGGCGTCGGTAGGAGACTGTCGGGGCCCGGATTTAACCGGGCCGGTTCGACGGTGCAGCGTGCCCGGCCAGGCCCCTACTCCAGTGCCCGCCAGACCGACGCCGAGAGGTAGGCTGACGCGAGCGCGCCCACGGCGACGACCAGCCAGTACGACACGAGACGGTAGAGCAGGACGGCGGCGGCGGCCACCTCCGCCGAGGTGACCACCAGGACGACGACCGCCGCGGTCAGCGCGACCTCCGAGGTTCCGAGGCCGCCCGGCGTCGGCAGCAGCGTCGCGACGCCGCTCGCCGGCGCCAGGAACAGCGCCAGCGCCAGCGGCAGGGTGACGCCGACGGCCGAGAACGACAGCGAGAGCGCGAGGCCGACGGCCAGCCAGCCGACTATCCCGAGCGTCCCGGCGACGGCGAGGCGGCGGCGGTCCGCGGTCGCCCGCTCGAAGGACTCGAGGAACGACTCGACCCCCGTGGCCACGCGCTCGGGAGCCAGGCGCCGCGTGGCGCGGGCCGATACGCGGCCGAGTACCAGGTGCAACAGCGCCGCGAACTGTACGACAAGACTGGCGACACCCTGGCGACGGTAGACCACGGTCACGGCGCCGGCGAACAGCCCGGCGGTGACCGTCGAGAGCAGCGCCACGACGTACGGGCCCTCGATACCGGCGACCGGTGAGATGACAAGCCCCGCCAGGCCGACGCTGGTCACGCCGAGCGAACTCCCGAACCGGAGCAGTTCGCTAGCCGAGACGGGCGGGAACACCTCGCCGAACCGCCGATCCAGGTCCTCCGTGACGGCATAGGAGATGATCGCCGCGCCGCCGAGGTTCCCCAGCGGGAGAACGAGTTTCCCGAAGGTCCCGGCGAGCGCGGCGAGCAACAGCCGATACCGGGGCAGCGAGTCGTCGACAGTCCGCAGTATCCAGACCGTCATCAGGTTCCAGCACAGCTGGGCGAACAGCGCCGCCGCCGCCGCGAGCGCGAGCATCCGCAGGTCCGCCTCGAGCAGTGCAGTCGATATCGCGTCGGTGTCGAGCGAGAAGACGAGCAGGTGCAACAAAACGACGGCCAGGACGACACCGACCAGTGCACGCACCCGGCCGGAACGGTATCGAAGGGCCGTCGCCATCCAACCTAACGTGGGGCGACCGACGACTATGAAGTTAGGGGCTGGCCTCGGGGTCGTACGTCGACGCCAGCGCGTCGAGGGCCTCGTGGTGTTCGGTCGTGTGCGGGGCGGTCAGCGGCGAGACGCTCACCTTCCCGTCGACGACGGCGCGGCGGTCGGTCCCGTCCGGGTCGGGGATGTCGCCGTCGGCCATGCGCTCCCAGATGCGGTCGTGGAGGGTCACGTGGGCGTTCTCGTGGACGGCGTCCATCTCGTAGAGTCGCGAGGGGCGGGTGATCTCGATGTCGGCGGGCCCCCACTCGGCGACGGGCGCGTTGACGTTCAGGTAGTCGCACTGCTCGAAGACGCCGGCGTCGAGGGCGTGGTCCGCGAGGTAGCGCGTCGCCCGCACAGCCTCGTCGTAACTGTCCCCGTTGGCCTCGATGTCCGTGAACGCGGCGTCCTCGCGCACCGGGATGTACATCGAGACGGCGACGGCCGGGACGTCGAAGAACGTCGCCTCGACGGCGGCACTGACCGTGCCCGAACGGCCGAGGACGTACGCGCCGAGGTTGGCCCCGCGGTTACAGCCCGCGACGACGAGGTCCGTCTGGGGGACCAGCGCCTCCAGGCCGGCGACGACGCAGTCCGTCGGCGTCCCCTCGACGGCGTAGCCCAGGTCGTGTTCGTGGACGTCGACCTCGTGGGAGATAGCTCGCCCGACGGCGCTCTGGTCCGTCGCGGGAGCGACCACGGTGACGTCGCCGACGTCCGAGAGGCCCTCGTACACCGCCCGGAGTCCAGCGCTGTCGATACCGTCGTCGTTCGTCAACAGGATTGCCGGGTCGTCCATACCCCCCGTCGGGCCGTGGCCGAGAAAAGCCCACCGTCTCCTCGCGGTTCGGTGCTCCCGGGATTCACCGCGCCCGGTCGACGGTCGTCTCGCCGTCGACGACGACGTTGTACGCCGCCTCGTCGTCGTTCCACAGGACGAGCGCGTTCTGGATGGACAGCAGGTCGCCGTAGTCGGCCGTCCGGAGGTCCTCGTTGAGCATCGAGGGGTCGGTGCGGACGGCGAAGTGGTCGACCGACTGGCTGCCGTCGCCGAGCAGGTACAGCGGGTTGGCAGCCTCGCTGTCGGAGAGGTCGTGGCTGAGCTTGACCGCCAGCAGGTTCACCCGGCCGGTGACGTACTGCTCCGCGTCGGCCATCGGCGCGTGGGTGCCCCGGTCGGGCGTCAGCTCGATGCGGGTCCGGCCGTCGGTCCGCAGGACGCTGAAGGCGTACTGGACGTCGACGTTGACGAACTCGCCGGTCCCGCCGCCGGCCTCGTCGAGACGCCGCTGTATCTCGGGCACCTCGATGTCCGGCTTGCGGTCGAACGACCACGACTCGCTGGTCGGTCGCTGGTGGGGCCAGAGGCGGACCGTCGGGGCGTACACCGTCGCGGGCCCGTCGTCGGTGACGGCGCGTTCGACCGTCCGGAGCTGTGTCGCCGTGTTCCGGTCGGCCGGGGCCATCGCCAGCAGCGTCCCGGCCGCGGCGAGCGCCGAGAGGTAGCGTTCGACCACCGCGACAGGATCGTCGAGCTCGCTGAGGACGTTGCCGAAGACGACGAGGTCGTACTCGCCGTCGGGGGCGAACGTCTCGGCGCGGTCACGGTGGACCGTCCACTGAATGTTCGCGCCCGTCGACTCGAGGAGCGTCTCGAGGACGTCCCCGGCGGCGCTGGGTTCGACGGCGTGGTACTCCAGCAGGGTGTCGTCGGGGAGCAGGTCGACCAGGGCGAGCGCCGGCCCGCCGACGCCGGCGCCCACGTCCAGTACGCGCAGTTGCGAGGGAAGCAGGCCGTCGGCCACGAGGGCAGCGAGGAGGTACTGGGTCGCGGCGTAGTAATCCGGGAGGTGGTAGACGGCGTACCCGTGGGCGGTGAGGGCGCCGTACTCCACGTCGGCTCCGTGGAGGTACGCCTCCTTGACGTCGCGAATCCGCTCGCGGAGACGGGTGCCGCTGTCGCCGCGCTCCCAGTGTGGGCCGTACGCGTCGGTCAGCAGGTCGTCGAGGCGCGACTCGTACGCGGCCGGGAATCGGTCGACGCCGTGGAAGGAAACCTCGAGGGGGCCCTCCGGTGCCGGCACGAACGTCCCGTCGTCCCGTTCGAGCAGTCCGAGGTCGACGGCCTCCTCGCGCAGCACCTGCCGGACGACGGCGGGGTGTGGATGGCCCTCGACGTACTCGAATATCTCCTCGGGATCGACGGGGCGGACGTTCCGAAGGTACCGGGCGTTGTCCCGGATCTGGTCGCGCGTCGCCTGGTTCATGAGAGGTCGTCGTAGAGCTGCTGGAAGTCGTCGTAGTCCGCGTCTGCGATGCGACGGGCGGCCTCGGCGACGGGTTCGGCGCCGTCGAACGCCCGCTGGATGTCGGCGTAGACGTGCGGGTCGCCGCCGGTGACCTGCTCGACGAGGTCGAACAGCCCAGCCGAGACCGGCGTCTGGAACTCGTCGGGCACCGGGTCGGCGGCCAGGGCGAACGCGAGGATGGCCGCGTGGGCCCCGGCCTGGACCGTCTCCATGGCCGCGTCGTGTTCGGCCGGCGTCGTCTCGAAGCAGTGGTTGCCGGCCTCGCGGAGCACCGCGAGCACCGCCTCGGTCGCCTCGTCGCCGCTGTCCGTGACGACGGCGACGTTCCCGGGGGCGTTCTCGGGCGCGAACAGCGGGTGGAGGCTCATCCGGGCGACGTCGGGCGCGGCCTCGCGCATCGCTTCGACCGGAGCGGCCATGCTCCCGGTCACGTCGACGACGGCGTCGGCAGCGAGCGGGCCGTACTGCTCGATAGCCACGCGGGCGGCCGGCATCGGGACGGCGACACAGACCACCTCGAACCGCTCGTCCGTGTCGGTCGGCACCGCACGCCCGTCGACGGCCTCGGCGGCGGCGCGGGCGACGGCCGGGTCGGTGTCGGTGAAGGCGACGGACGCCACGTCCCGGACGGTCCGGGCGAACCAGCGCCCCATCCCGCCAGCACCGACGACGAGGACGTTCATTGCCGGCCGTAGCCCGTCACGTCTCAAAAGCGGTTCGGTCACCTATCACCGGTGGTGTGTCGGTGCGAGACATCGGGAGCGAGCGGCCAGCAACCGCGAAGAGACAGACCGGACTCAGCCACGTGGCGATACCCCAGGCGACGTAGATGCGGTAGACAGTCGTCGAACAGATTGCTGGAAGGGGCCGCCTCCTAAACGCTTATCCCTCGCGCGCGAGTCCGCAAAGCCATGAAGCGCGTCCGATTCCGTGACTCCGCGGGGAACGTCCGAGGCGGCCACTGGACCGTCGAGGACGGCGAACCCAAGGTCACCGCCGCTGCCGGCCCCTACGGTCGCATCGCGTTCGGCGACGAGATGTACTCCCCCGACGAGGTGGACATCCTCCCGCCGTGTGAGCCGACGAAGATCGTCTGTATCGGCCTGAACTACGTCGACCACGCGGAAGAGACCGACAGCGAGATTCCGGACCGGCCGATGCTGTTCCTCAAGGCGCCCAACTCCGTCGCCTCCCACGGCACCAACCTCACGCTGCTGTCCGGGAAAGAGCGGATCGACTACGAGGCGGAACTGGGCGTCGTCATCGGCGAACAGTGCAAGAACGTCAGCGAGTCGGGCGCGATGGACGTCGTCGCCGGGTTCACCTGCGTGAACGACATCTCGAACCGGGACGACCAGGACGTAGAACAGAACTGGGTGCGCGGGAAGGCCTTCGACAACGCCGCGCCCATCGGCCCGGTGGTGGCCACGCCGGAGCACGTGCCCGAGGACGCGAGCATCGAACTGCGCGTCAACGGCGAGACCAAGCAGTCCTCGTCCCGTGACAACCTGATCTTCTCAATCCCCGAGCTCATCGCGGAGATAACCGCCTACATGACGCTGGAACCGGGCGACGTCATCTCGACGGGGACGCCCGCCGGCGTCGGCCCGCTGTCGACCGGCGACGAGGTCGAAGTCGAGATAGAGGGTATCGGCACGCTCGAACACTCGGTCAAGATTCCCTGACCGGGCGGGCGGCGGCCGCGGAGATGACAACGGATAAGTTTAGGCCCGCCTAAGACGGGGCCAGATGGGGCGGGAACCGTCAGCGCGCGTCGACGTCTGTGTCGTGGGTGCCGGACCGGCAGGGGCACTCGCCGCGAGCACGCTCGCCAGCGACGGCCACGACGTCGTCGTCCTCGAGGCGGGCCCGCGGTTCGACTTCGAGAGTCGCCGGCGGCGCATGGAGGAGGCGATCCGCCCCGCCCACCGCGGGTCGGTGTGGGAGATGGGCGGCGAGCGAGACGCGTTCAGCGCCACCGGCGAGCAGTACTACCCGCTCAACGTCGCCCGCGTGAAGGGCGTCGGCGGGTCGACGCTGCACTGGCAGGGGATGGTGATGCGACTCCATCCGGCAGACTTCGACGGCGACCACGGGAACGAGGACCCCGCCTGGCCCATCGGGTACGACGACCTGCGGCCGTACTACGCCGAGGCCGAACGGGCGCTGGGGGTGGCGGGTGACGCCGACAACCCCTTCGCGCCGGCCCGCGACGGACCGTTCCCGCTCCCGGGGTTCCCGCCGTCCTACAGCGACTCGCTGTTCGCCGAGGCCTGCGAGGCGCTCGGTATCACGACGCACGCGGTTCCCAACGCCCGCAACTCCGAGGGCTACGACGGCCGCAGCGCCTGCGTCGGCTACGGCACCTGTCAGCCGGTCTGTCCCTCCGGCGCGAAGTACGACGCCAGCGTCCACATCGAGGACGCGGAGGCCGCGGGCGCCCGGGTCGTCGACCGCGTCCCGGTCCAGCGTCTCGAGACGGACGGCGACGGGCGTGTGACCGCCGCTCGTTACGCCACCCCCGACGGGACCGAGCACCGACAGGCGGCCCGCGAGTTCGTCCTCGCGGCCGGCGGCGTCGAGATTCCGCGTCTCCTCCTGCTGTCTCGGTCAGAGGCCCACCCCGACGGCCTGGCGAACGCCTCGGGCCTGGTCGGCCGGTACTTCATGGACCACCTCTTTGCGGGTGCCGGGGGGACCCTCGACCGGGAGACCAGACAGAACCACGTCGGGTTCATCACCAGCGAGTGTCACCAGTTCTACGACGACCCGGGACAGACTGTCGAACGCGTCGAGACCGGTGAGACCGTCGTCCCGTCGTCCGGCGAGCGACTCTCGCCCATCAAACTGGAGTTCCTGAACTACGCCGGCCCCTCACCGGTCGAACTGGCCCTCGACGCCGACGACTGGGGCCACGCGCTGCTCGAGGACCTCCGGGCGGACTACGGCACCAGCATCGCGATGGGCGGCCTGGTCGGCCAGCCGCCGCGACGCGAGAACCGGGTCACGCTCGATACCACCACCACCGACGACCACGGCAACCCAGTCCCCGACATTCGGTGGTCCTTCGGCGACCGGCTCGAGCGCTCGCTCGATCGGGCCAACGGGATCCAGCACGCGGTTCTGGGCGAACTGGGCGCCGACGTCTCCTGGACTGTCGGGCCCGAGAACACCGGCCCGGCCTACCACCACATGGGGACGACCCGGATGGGGACCGACCCCGAGACGAGCGTCGTGAACCCGCAGTTGCGGACACACGACCTTGCGAACCTCACCGTCGCCTCCTCGTCGGCGTTCGTCACCAGCGGGTCGATGAACCCGACGCTCACCATCGCCGCGCTCGCACTGAAAGGCGCCGACCACGTCGCAGAACGGTTGTAGGGCGCTACTCCAGTCGGCCGCCGTCGACGATGTTCGCTCCGCGCCCCCCGGACGCCACGGCGCCCTCCACTCCGCCGACGTCGAACGTCTCGATGAGGTCCTGGAGGCGCGTCGCCTGGTCGCGCAGCGAATCGACGTTGCTGGTGAC
Source organism: Haloarcula halobia (assembly GCF_029338255.1). Classification (NCBI taxonomy): domain Archaea; kingdom Methanobacteriati; phylum Methanobacteriota; class Halobacteria; order Halobacteriales; family Haloarculaceae; genus Haloarcula; species Haloarcula halobia. Next base: position 1,765,057 of record NZ_CP119787.1, on the reverse strand, counting down.
CTGCGAGATGGACGCGGTCTGTTCCTCCGCGGCGGCGGACGCCTGCTGGGCCTCGCCCGCGGTCGAACGACTGATGTCTGCCACCTCCTCGACCATCGCGACCACCTCTTCGGTGCTCGCGGCCTGGTCGTCGGTGGTGTCGCGCACCTCCTGGATGCCGCTGTCGGTCGCCCGGGCGTTGTCAGCGACCGTGTCGAACGCCGCCACCACGTCCTCGACGGCGCCGACGCTCTCGGCCATGTACGACTCGGCGGCCCGGGCCTCTTCGACGGTCTCGGCGGTCTGGGACTGGGTCTCCTGGATGAGCTGCTCGATCTCGGTCGCCGACTGCCGGGTCTCCTCGGCCAGTTGCTTGACCTCGTTGGCGACGACGGCGAAACCGTCGCCACCGCCGCCGTCGCCGGCTCGCGCGGCCTCGATGTTCGCGTTCAGCGCGAGCATGTTGGTCTGCTCGGCGATGTCGCCGATGAGACCGATTATCTCGCCGATCTCGGCCATCTGGTCGTCGAGCGACTCGACGTTCGCGACCGTCTCGTCGATGGCGGCCTGGACCTCGCGGGCGTCGGCGATTGCGTCCTCGGCCGTCGACTGGCCCTCCTCGGCGACGTCGGTCATCTCGCGGGACCGCTCTGCGATCTCCGAGGCGGAGGCGGCCGCCTCCTCGACGGTGGCCGAGAGGTCGGTCATCTCGTCGGAGACCTGTTCGAGCATCTCGCGCTGTTCGTCGGCCCCGCTGGCGATGGTCTGGATGGACTCGCTGACCTCGCTGCTGGCGTCACGGGCCTCTTCCGTGCCGGCGGAGGCCTCCTCGCTGGCGGTGGCGACAGTGTCGGCGAAGGACTGTATCTCCCGCATCGCCTCGGCCGTCTCGTCGAGCATCTGGTTGAACGATTCGCCGATCTGTGTCATCGCATCGCTCTCGCTGTCGGGGTCGAGGCGAACGGTGAGGTCGCCCTCGGCAGCCCGGGACATCCCCTCGCTGTAGGCGTCGGCCTTGGCCTCGAGGTGGCTGACCAGCGCCTCGACCTCCTCCTGTCGTGCCTCGGCTTCGGCCTTCAGCCGCTCGGCCTCGGCCTTCTCGGCCTCGATTTCCTCCCGCCGCGCCTCGAGGTCGTCTATCTCGGCCGTCTTGTCCTGTACCTCGGCCAGGCGCGACTGCACTTCCTCGCGGGACCGCTCGGTCGAGTACCAGTGGGACATCAGTGCGGCGGCCAGACCGAGGACGAAGACGCCGTGGATGAGTCCCCACACCCAGGGGTTGTTGATCGCGGCCGTGTGGTTGTATACCCGTTCCGGATTTATCATCCCGAAGACGCCGTGCGTGAGGACGACGTAGCCGATACCGAGCGCGAAGGGGACCCAGTCCTCGTAGATGGCGATGACGGCCATCGCGACGAAGAAGTGGAAGTGTGCCTCGATGAACCCGCCCGAGAAGTGAACGAGGACGACAGAACACGAGAGCAGACTCGTCGAGGCCAGCGCGGTCCGGACGCGTCGGTCCAGTTTCGGGATCACCGATAGCCCGGCGATGGCGACGACGACGGCGAGTTCGAGGAGAATCGTCGAGAGCGGAATCGCCGGTATCGTCGCGCCGGTTACGAGCGACTCGGTCCCCTCGTAGAGTCCGAGCAAGAGGAGAACGGGGACGTGCGCCAGGACGACGGCGACGATGTTTCGGTGGCGACGCCGCCACGTCTCGTCGGGGATCGTGTCACCAGCGGGGATGTAATGCAGGAACTCGCGCACGGAGTGTTCCAACCCTGTTTCGCCCGAACGGGTCGTGCCGGTCGCAGCCGATTGTGACATATCTTGGTCAATCAAACACCCCGAGAAAAACTGTTCCCCTCCGGCTATCAGTTACTATAATCGGGCCGAGCCACGAGGCAGATGCCCAGAACATGATCGCGCGCTTCAGCGCCGCTAAGCGGGATATATCTCGACCTCAGTGGTTGCAAAAGTGACCGACCGTCAGCTGAACAGTCCGAGAATCGCGCCGGCGTCGAGCAACAGGAGCACGGCGACCAGCGACGCTCCGAGCAGGAAGGGGCGGGCCTCGCGGGCCGGTTCGCGGACCTTCTGTGCGTCGAACCCGTCCTCGAGTTTCGACCCGGCGACCTCGACGAGGCCGGCCAGCAGGAACCACAGCGCGACCATCGTCAGGACGAGATGGCCACGGGGCGACCCCGTCAACGACTCGGCGGTGTAGCGGGTCGCGGCGAGGTGCCCGCCGGTGAGCAACAGCAGGAGCGCGCTGGCCCGCGAGACGGTCCGGAGTTTCCCGGTCATCGCCGAGAGCGGTCCCGGACGTGCCTCGCCGTCCATCGCCAGGGGCAAGACGGCGTAGGTTGTGAACAACACGCTTCCCGACCAGAGTCCGGCGAACACCAGGTGGACACCGAACATGCCAGCGTCGACGACGCTCATATCCGGTGGTAGGACGGCCCCCTCTTGAACCTCTGGGAATCGACCTGCCGGCACCCGGCCGCCGGGGCGGCCAGAACGGACATGTGGCCACGTTTATGCCGTCCCACCCGTTTGAGTCAGCCATGGAACCACGGGACCTCTCGTCGCATACGGTCTATCGGGCGGGTCGCGGTATCGAGGAAGTCGCCCGGGAGCTCGGTCTCGACCCCGACGACATGGTGAAGCTGGCGTCGAACGAGAACATGTTCGGCCCCAGCCCGCGGGCCGTCGAGGCCATCCGGGCGTCGGCAGAGCGGATGCACGCGTACCCGAAGGCCTCACACACCGACCTGGTGGCCGCCATCGCGGCGGAGTGGGACTGTACCTCCCAGCAGGTGTGGCTGGCCAACGGCGGCGACGGCGCGCTGGACTACCTCGCCCGGGCGATGCTCGAACCGGGCGACGACGTGCTCGTCCCCGACCCGGGCTTTGCCTACTACCCGATGAGCGCCCGCTACCACCACGGCGGCGTCGAGGCCTACACCCTCTCGAAGGAGCTCGACTTCGCCCAGACGGCCGACACCGTCCTGAAAGACTACGACGGCGAGCGAATCGTCTACCTGACGAGCCCCCACAACCCCACCGGCGCGGAGTTCTCGACGGCCTCCATCCAGGCCATCGCCGCGGGGACCGGCGACGACACGCTGGTCGTCGTCGACGAGGCCTACGGCGAGTTCAGCGAATCCGAGAGCGTGCGCCCGCTGCTGGACGAGCGTGACGACGTCGCCATCCTGCGGACCTTCTCGAAGGCCTACGGCCTGGCCGGGGTCCGCCTCGGCTACGCCCTGGTCCCCGAGGGGTGGGCCGATGCCTACGCGCGCATCAACACGCCCTTCGCGGCCAGCGAACTCGCCTGCCGGGCCGGGCTGGCGGCACTGGACGACGACGAACACATCGAGAAGTCCGTCGAGACGGCCGCCTGGGCCCGCGAGTACATCCGGGAGGAGCTGGCCGCCGACACCTGGCGGAGCGGGGGGAACTTCGTGCTCGCGGAGGTGGGCGACGCGTCGGCGGTCGCCGAGGCCGCCCAGGAGGAGGGCATCATCGTCCGTGACTGCTCCTCCTTCGGCCTGCCCGAGTGCATCCGCGTCACCTGCGGGACCAGAGACGACACGAAGCGGGCCGTCGCGGTGCTCAACGACGTCATCGAGGTGATCGAGGCGTGAGGGTCGCCGTCACCGGGACCCCGGGGACCGGCAAGACGACGGCGACCGACCGGCTGGACACCGACCTCGAGGTCGGTCACCTCAACGACGTCATCGAAGCCGAGGGGTTCTCGACCGGCGTCGACGAGGACCGGGGGAGTCTCGTGGCCGACCTGGACGCAGTCGAGGGGTGGCTCGAGGGCCGCGACGACATCGTCTTCGAGTCCCACCTCGCCCACCACTTCCCGGCCGACAGGGTGGTCGTGCTCCGTGCCCACCCCGACGCCATCGTCGAGCGACTGCGCGAGCGGGGCGATTCAGACGCCAAGGCCTACGAGAACGCCGAGGCGGAGGCACTGGACGTCGTCCTCTCGGAGGCCGTCGACCGCCACGGCCGCGAGGCGGTCTACGAGCTAGACACGACCGACCGTGGCCCGGACGAAGTGGCGGCGGCCATCGAGGCCGTCGTCGCGGGCGAGCGCGAGCCCAGCGCGGGCGAGGTCTCCTTCATCGACTGGCTATGACGCTCGACCAGTACCGCTCGCTGGCGGACCGCGCCCTCGTGCCCTTCGTCAGCGCCGCCCGGGCCGCCGGCCTCTCGCCCAACGGCGTCAGCGTCATCGCGTTCCTGCTTGCCGTCGGCGCCGGCGTCGTCTACGCGTTCGCCGCGCGAACCCCCCTTCTGTACTTCGCCGGCGCCCTCCTGGTCTTCTTCAACGGCTGGCTCGACGTCGTCGACGGCGCGCTGGCGCGAGAACTCGACGTCGCCTCTGCCGGTGGCGACCTGCTGGACCACGTCCTCGACCGCTACGCCGACCTCGTCATCATCGTCGGTCTGGCGGCGGGCCTGGACCGCTGGGCACTGGGCGTCGCGGCCGTCACGGGCGTCCTGATGACCTCCTACCTCGGGACCCAGGCCGAGGCCGTCGGGCTCGACCGTGTCTACGGCGGCCTGCTGGGCCGGGCCGACCGGCTGGCGCTCGTCGGCCTCACGACGGGCGTGGCCGCGTTCGTCAACCCGGACCTGCTGGGGGTCACGCTCGTCGGCTGGCTGCTCGTGGTCTTTGCCGTCGTGGGACACATCACCGCTGTCCAGCGGTTCTACTACGCGATGCGGGCCCTGGACTGACGGGCCAGCGCACCATTTATACCGCCGGCCCGTCTACCGTGGGAACATGGTTCAATGCGAGATGTGCGGGAAGGATGTCGCCTCCCCCAACCGCGTCAAGATCGAGGGGGCCGAACTCGACGTCTGTGACGAGTGTACGGACTTCGGGACGGAGGTCAAGACCCAGGAGAGCTCGTCTTCGACCTCCACGAAGTATTCGACGTCCTCGAGCGGGTCCAGCAGTTCGTCGTCCTCGTCGTCGGGCGGGTCGTCCTCGGGCGGGAGCACGCGCCGCCGGGACATGTTCGACGAGATGGACGAGCTCGCACAGGACTACGACCAGCTCATCCGTGATGGTCGCGAGTCACAGGGCCTCAGCCAGAAGGAGCTGGCCCAGAAGCTCAACCTGAAGGCGAGTCTCATCCGGAAGCTCGAACACGGTGACTCGCTGCCCAGCGACGACGTCCAGAAGAAACTCGAGAAGGAACTCGGCATCAACCTCAGCGCGGGCGGGAGCAGCGACGACACCGAGTGGTCCAGCGGGTCCAGCAGCGGCGAGTACACGCTCGGCGACGTCGTCAAGCGCAAAGACTAGAGCCTGAGATCCGACTTCTCGACGTCCAGGTCCGTCGCGAGATCGTCGACGCTGTCTGCTATCGCCTCGATGTCTGCCTCCAGTTGCTGGTAGCGCTCGCTGTCCTCGAGTTCGGCGGGCGACTTCTCGACCCGGAGGACGTTCCGCTTCAGTTTCTTGCTGGTCAGCGTCTGGAGCTTGTCGTTGTAGGTCGCGATCTTCGAGAGACGCTCGACCACCGAGCACAGGTCGTCGCGGGTGACAGGTTTCACCAGGTAGTCGTCGATGCCGATGCCGATGATGTCGAAGTCCGGGTTGACGGCCGTCACCATGGCGACGCGACAGCGCAGCCCCCGCTCCTCGATCTCGGCCAGCACCTCGTTGCCCGAGACGACCGGCATCCGGCGGTCCAGCAGGACGACGTCGACGTCGTTCGAGAGTCGCGCGATACCTTCCTCGCCGCTGTAGGCCGTCAGGACCTCGTAGCGGTCCGCGAGGTAGTCGGTGTAGAGGTCCGCGAGGTGCTGTTCGTCTTCGACGACGAGCACGGTCGGCACGGGCGAGTCCCCGGGGGTCACGGTTCGACTGTGCGTTCCGTCCGGGCGGCCTTAACCTTCACTACGCGTCGACCGGATTGCACAACCTATTTGCGGGCGGCCATCGCTGATTCGCGCATGTTCGTTCTGGTCAACCTCAAGGCCTACCCGTGTGATCCGGTCGAAGTAGCGACCGCCGCTGCCGACGTCAGCGACGAGTCGGGCGTCCGCGTCGCCGTCGCCCCGCAGGCGGCCCACATCGAGTCCGTCGCCGAGACGGGCGTCGAGACGTGGGCCCAGCACGTCAGCCCCAACGAGCACGGCAGCCACACCGGCAGCACGATCGCCGAGGCCGTCGCCGACGCCGGCGCCGTCGGCACGATGCTGAACCACTCCGAGAACCGCCTGAAGCTGGCCGACATCGACGCCTCGCTCGACGCCGCCGACCGCGCGGACCTAGAGACCATCGTCTGTGCGAACAACCCCGCACAGATCGGTGCGGCCGCCGCGCTCGGTCCGGACGCCGTCGCCGTCGAGCCTCCGGCGCTCATCGGCACCGGCACCCCGGTCAGCAAGGCCGACCCGGACGTCGTGACCGGTGCGGTCGACGCCGCGGCACGCGTCGACGGCGACGTCGACGTCCTCTGTGGTGCCGGCATCTCGACGGGCGAGGACCTCGTCTCGGCGAGCGACCTCGGCGCGACCGGGGTCCTGCTGGCCAGCGGCGTCGCGAAGGCCGACGACCCGCGGGCGGCGCTCGAAGACCTCGTCGAACCGCTCGTCTGACGGGAGAGACTGCGTCTCGCGGGCTCAGTCGTCCTCGAAGACCTCGCGCTCGATGCGCGAGGCGTACTCCTCGATACGCATGTCGTCGGGGTCCGCCTCGCTCTCCTCGGCGACGAGTTCGCGCAGGCGGTAGTCGTAGGCCCCGCGCCCGACGTGCTCGATGAGCCCGCGCAGGCGGAGCGTCCGGTTCCGGGCGTAGGCCGCCGTCCGGTCGCCCGAGCCACCGGAGGAGAAGTGTGCGTTCAGCGGGGTCCCCGGCCCCTGCTCGCGGTAGTACGAGAGCATCCGCCGGGTCTTGGTCTCCATCTCGGCGACGTCCGCGACGATGTCGGCGACGACGGCCGGTTCGTCCGACGCAGATTCGTCACCCGTCGCTGTCGCGTCGGCCTCGGTGTCCGACGGGTCGGCGTGCCCGTTGGTGGAGACCGTCTGCGCGTCAGCGGCGTTCGCCATCGCGGCGGCGAAGGCGGCGTCGGCGTCGGCACCGCTCTCCTCGGCCGACGCGGTGCCACCCTGCCCGTCCGCCGTCGGCCCCGAGGCGTTGGCCGAGACGGCGTCGGCACCGCCGTTCATCGCGGGGCCGTCGTCCTCGAAGGCACTGAAGGCGTCGCCGAACCCGCCGCCGGACGTCCGGTCCGCGGCCGGCGGGTCCTGGTCGCTCGCGGTCTCGGAACCCGCATCCTCGCTGTCGGGGGCCTCGTCTGCTGAGGCCGCAAACCGACCACGGCGCTCGCGCATCCGCTCTCGCTCGGTCTTGCCGGGGTTGTAGTCGTCGACGTGGTCGATGAGCGCGCTGGTGAACTGCTCTGCCATCCGCGAGAGGTCGCGGGCGTCCTGGAGTTCGGTCTCCAGTTCCGCGATGCGGGAGTTCTTCTTGTCCAGCTCCTCGCGCAGCTCCTTGATGCGGCTCTCGGTAGCCTGTTTCTCCTCGCTGATGGTCTCCAGTTCCGAGACGAGGTCCTCGCTGACCGATTTCAGTTCGGGGCGCTCGAAGTCGTCCAGGCCCGGCGTCGCCCCCGCGTCGAAGGTCTGCTTGCGGTGGAACTGGACCCGGCGCACCCGCTCGGACCAGTCGGACATCATGAACGCCTCGCCGTCGTTCAAGTCCTCGACGGCGTTCTCGTACTGGCTGTCGAGGATGCGCCCGACGACCTTCGTGTCGTTGTTCCAGGTCAGACGGTGCCAGACCAGCCAGTCACACTGCGTGATGTAGTCTTTCTTGACGTCGGCCGGGCGCTGGCTGATGCCGACGATGCCGAGACCGTGCTTGCGGCCCCGTTTGCCGATCTTGATGAGCATCTTGCCCACCTCGCCCATACCGCCCTTCTCGGGAATCCACTCGTGGCACTCCTCGACGAGCATCAGGAACGGCTGTTTCTGCTTTTTCGCCTTGGCGAACAGCTGCTTGGACACCTCGGTCAGCAGGCTCTCTGCCTCGTCCTCGTCGAGGTACGAGGAGACATCGAGGATGATGGGGACGTTCTGTTCGAGCGCGAGCGATGCTATCTTCCCGGCGTGTTCCTCGGTGACCTGGATGTCACACTCCTCGTCGCCCCCGACGTGGAGTATCTCGTATTCCTCCTTGAGGCCGTAGTACTCGCCGTCGATGTCGACGACGAGCAGGCCAAATCCGTTGTCGAGCAGCTTCTCTGCGACGACGCTTGCCGTGTTGGACTTGCCCGACCCGCTCTTGCCCGTGATGAACCCGCGGCCGGTGAGGAGTTCGACCACGGGGATGTCGACGGATTGTCCAGGGTCGTCGGACCCGCCCGGGCCGGCGCTCGTGTCCGCGACGGTTATCGTTTCGGTCTCTCCCATACGTTTCTGACGGAGCTACGCGGCCCTCGCCTCATAACCTTCAGTCAGACGCTGGTCACACGAGTTACACGACCTGGGGCCGTCGCTGGGAGGGCAACGGCTATTGGCCTGGCACGCGCTAGCACGTACAGAGGGTGATACGTGGGCATGGCCCGATACGAGACCAGTGTCGAGGACGGCGTCGTCTACGTCGGCAGCAGCGAGGGCCCCATCGAGGTGGCACCCCTCGAGGACGTCGTCGACGCTGTCGGCGGCCCGGCCTGGACGATCCGCTACACGGACGCCGAGAAGGAGCGCTACCCCCGGATGGATACGAGCGACGAGGGTCTGGTCGTCGACGTCGTCGACATGCTCAACGCCATGACCCACGGCGAACAGTTCGTCCAGACGCTGGCCGCCCATCCGACGACGGTCCAGGCCGAGGACGAAATATCGCCCCGGGCCGGCCTGCTGGTGGGCAAACTGCTGGAGAACCTCGAGAACGGCGTCGCCTGACGACCGCGTCGGGGTGTCAGACGAACTCCCAGAGCGTCGTCTGTCCGTCGGGGCGGCGTCCCGGGAACGCGTCGGAGTCCGACGCCTGGTGGTCGGCACCGGTCTCCGCGGATTCGCCCCCGTCGGAGAACGCGTCGAGCGAAGGCTGGTCGGGCTTCCGTTCGGGGTCACCGACAGATCGGTCGCTCCCCGTCCCGTCGCCGTCGAACCCGTCGAGACTGGCCTGTTCGCCGGCAGCGAAATCGAGGTTCGAGACGCGGACGCCCACCTTCCTGACGGCGGTGTCCTCGAACTCCGAAAGCAGGTCCAGCGCCACCGACTCGACGAGCTCCGGGTCGTCGACGGGCCCGGGGAGCGACCGAGCCCGCGTGTTGACGTCGTAGGGCGGGACGACGACCTTGATGCCGATGGTCTGGTACTGTGCCGCCTTCCGCGAGGCGCGGTCGGCGACGGCCTCCGCGAGCGTCCGGACACGGCGGCGAACCGTCTCGGCGTCCGCTGTCGCGTCGGTGAACGCAGACTCCCGCGAGAGACTCTTGGGGTTCCCGCGTGGCGTGACCTGGCGTTCGTCCTCGCCGCGGGCGAACCGGCGGATCTCGCGCCCACGCTCGCCGAAGCGCCGTTCGAGCACCTCGGGGTCGGCCGTCGCGAGGTCGCCCGCCGTCTCGACGCCGAGTTCGCCCAGTTCGCGCGCGGTCACCGGGCCGACGCCGTGGACCTCCTCGACGGGGAGGTCGGCGAAGAACCCGCGTACCTCGCCCGGGCGGACGACGACCAGGCCGTCGGGTTTCTCCCGGTCGCTGGCGACCTTCGCGGCGCTCATCGTCGGCGCGACGCCGACGCTGGCGACGACGCCAACCTCGTCGTGGATCCGTGCCTTCAGGTCGCTGGCCCACGCGTCCACCCCGTCCCAGCCGACAGTGTCGGTCACGTCGAGGTACGCCTCGTCGATGCTCACCTCGCGGACGACGGCCGCCTCGTCGTGGATTATCTCGCGGACCTCGTCGGCCACCGACTCGTAGACCTCCATGTCCACGGGGCGGTAAAAGCCCGCCTCATCGACGTCCAGGTCCGGATCGCCCGCGGCGTCCACCTTCCGGGGCAGGGCCGAGAGCGCCTGTGAGATAGGCATGGCCGACTCGACGCCGTACTCGCGGGCCTCGTAGCTCGCGGTCGCCACCGCGCCGTGGGCCTCGTCGGCCTCGTAGCCCATCCCGACGACGACGGGTTCGCCCTCGAGTGCGGGTTCCCGGCGGCGCTCGCACGCGGCGTAGAAACAGTCCACGTCGACGTGCGCGACCACCTGGTCGGGGCCGCCCGTGCCCGGAAGTCGCGCGGCGTCCATACGTCTACGTTTACGCGGGGCGTGAAAACCCCTGCGTCGGCCGGACTTGTCGGTCCTGAATCGGTTGTGCTCACAGAACCGATCGCGTCGTTCGACGGCCGGGGGCGGCCGCGCCGCCCCGACGCCTGGTCGTCCGTCGATGGCGATTCCGGAGTGCGTCAGCGGTCCTTCCCGCCCGGAGCGTCGACTGCTCCGCGGTGACATATCTCACGATTCGACTTCAACGTTTCGCCGTGGGCGACCCCTCTGCCCGGTCGTGCCGTGTCAGGTCGGGTCCCACTCCGCCCGGAGCGAGGCGGCGTTGGAGAGCTCGGTCCGCAGTTCCGTGAGGTGCCAGACGACGTCCGAGAGCGTGACCATACCCACGAGGTCGATGCCGTCGACGACGGGCACTTTCTTGACGCCCTCGTCGGTCATCGTCCGTGCAACGGTCGAGACGGCCGTGGACGGGGTCGTCGTCACGACCGGCCGATGACCGACGGCCTCCACGGAGAGCGAGGAGAGCGGGTCGTCGGTCTCCAGCGCGAGTCCCAGCGCGTCCGATTCAGTGACGATACCGACGGGGTCCCCCTCGCCGTCGACGACGATCACGGAGCCTACCTCCTCCTCGAGCAACCGGCGGACGGCGTCTGCGAGCGTGGCACCGACCGGGACCGTCACGACGTCGGTCGACATGAGGTCACGAACCTGCATGGCTGGACAACGGCGGAGACGACGAAAAAGAGTGGGGGCCGAACGCAAACGACAAACGAGAGAGGGTCCCAGTGACGGGTATGACCACTGTCGCAGTCCTCGCTGACCCGCCTGCCGAGGGCGCCGTCCTCGAGGACCTCACTGGGGGACTGCTGTCTGAACGCGAGGCCGCGGACCTCTACGCGGCCATGCTTGCCGACGTCTGTCGGGCCGTCGAGTCCAGCGGCGCCGATCTGCTGGTCAACTACCGGCCGGCCGACCAGGTGCCTGATGTCGACGACCCCGAGGCCGCGATTCGAGAGACGCTGGAGACCGAGCTCGAGTCGCCGGCCGACGCCCGCTACGAGGTCCAGGTCGGGTCGACGTTCGCGGGTCGCGTCGGGAACACCGTGACCCACCTGCTCGAACGGGAGTCGGTCGCCACCGCCGCGGCCGTCGAACCGACCGCCGCCCTGCTCGCCCGCCAGCAGATAGACAGCGCCGCGATGAAACTGCGCTCCAGCGACGTCGTCCTCGGTCCGACGATCGACGGCCGGGTGTACTTCGCCGGGTTCGGCGACCCGGTGGACTTCGAGGACGCCTACGCGACGCCGAGCGTCCAGACGCTGACCGGTCGAGCGCGCGACGCCGGCCTCGACGTCGACTTCCTGCCGACGAACCCCGTCGCCGGGACGCGCACTGACCTCCGGACCGCGGTGCCGATTCTTCGGGCCCGGCGGCAGGCCGGTCGCGTCGTCCCGCCACGGACCACCACACTCGTCCAGCAGTACGGGCTCGAGGTCCGCGAGGAGGGCGTGGGCCCCGAACTCGTCCGGGAGACCGACAGGCCTTAGAGGAATCGTCCAGTAGCACCGACTGCGGTGGGGTGGCAGAGCGGCCTATTGCGCCTGCCTTGAAAGCAGGTATCCTCACGGATTCCTGGGTTCAAATCCCAGCCCCACCGTTTTGCTGCGAACGACAGTGAGTAGTGAGCGGTGCACCTGGATTTGAGCCCTGGGAGTCGCAGCGCACGAACGGTGTGAGTGCGACCGTCTCCCTCCGGTTCAAATCCCAGCCCCACCGTATTTTGCCACAAGCATCTCGCGAGTGGCAAATACGTAATCTGGGGTTTGAAGCCGACGAGTCGCAGCCCGCGCAGCGACGCGAGCAGGACCGTCTCGGCTCGGTTCAAATCCCGGTCCCACCGTGTTCCAGCGACCGACAGTGAGCAGTACACGGTCCACCTGAATGTGACCCCCAGAGTCGCGGCGCTCTCAAACACCGGTTGAGACAACCACGCAGTTTTATACGCCTGGTACGGGACAGAAATAGCTGATGAAGCGACACGATTGGTCCCCTGCAGGCGTTGGGACGCGCCTCCTCGCACTCGCCCTGGTCGTAGCGATGGTCACCGGCGCCGTCGCCGGGCCGGCGGCGGCCGAGCCTCGCCTGTTCATCCCCGGCGGGAGTCTCGAGGCCAAGGAGACGCTGGTCGGTGACGACCTCAACGTCACGGTCAGAGTCAAAAACACCGGTGGCGACGGCGGGGGGCTCACGGTGAACATCAGGCGCAACGGCACGACGGTCACGAGCGAGCGGGTGGTCGTCGAGTCCGACTCGGAGATACGCATCACGAAGGCAATCCAGTTCGACCAGCCCGGGAAGTACGTCATCAAGGCCAACGACCGCAAACTGGGGGAGGTGACCGCCAGACGGGCGACGTCGCGAGTAACGAGCGAGACCAACGGGAGCCGGACGGTCGAGATACGGACCGGTGGCATCCCGACGACCGACCCCTACGACATCGACATGCCGGCGGCCGAGAACCGTTCGTTCGCCATCGAGCGCTGGACCGTCGAGGCCAGCGAGGACCGGTTCACCCAGCGGGTGACAGAATACACAAGCCCGTCGGCGTCGTCGGTGACGCTGCCGGACGACGAGGGGACCTCGGTGCTGGGCGTCGTGACCGTCGGGTCGAGCGGCGGCGTCGACGCGGTGCGGATGCGGATCGAGGTGAATCGGACGGCACTCCGTGACGCCGGTATCGAGACGGACGCGCTCGCCCTGTACGCACAGAATGGGTCGACCTGGACCGAGCTCGAGACGTCGGTCGTCGACGAGCGGACCGACGCCGTGGTCTACGAGGCCCGGGCGACGAGCTTCGACGCGCTGGCACTCGGGACCATCCAGCCGGTCTTCGACGTCGGGGAGACGAACCTCAGGACCGTCCAGACGGCGGACGGACGCCGGATCGTCGTGGAGACCGCCGTGACGAACAGCGGCAGCGTCGCCGGCGACTACGAGGCGACGATTACCGTCAACGGCGAGTCGGCCAACGCCTCCGTCACGAGAATTCCGGCGGGCCAGCAGCGGACCCTCACGCTCGCGACCGACGTCACGAGCGCCGGCGAGTACCGTGTCGCGCTGAACGATCGAAGCGTCGGGAGCGTCGTCATCACGGAGGCACAGGTCGGCGACGAGCCGACAGAACAGCCGGGGACCGAGACCGGGACGGCCTCGCAACCAGGGGGCGACGGTGACGGCGACGGCGACGCCGACGGCGATGGCCTCCCGGCCGGTCTGCCCGCGACCGTGTTCGGCATCGACACGGCGCTCGTCGCGGGCGGCGTGGCGGTCGCACTGCTCGTGTTCTTCGGTGCGCTCGCCGTGCTGCGACGTGGAAGCGGTGACGGGCCAGGCGGCTCGGACTTCGAGCTTTGAACCCGGACCGCGGGAGAGAAATCCTTTTTGTGCCGGTGTCCTACCGTCCGGTATGGACTGGCCGCACGACCCCGACGGGGACGAGGGTAGCGAAGGACGACGCAAGTACGGCCACGCAGTGCTTGCGAAGAAAATCGACGAGGACGAGGACTTCCCGCTCGAGGCAGCGGCGTTCGTCGAGGAGTACGGCGACCACCCGGTCCGCATCGACTACGAGACGGTCGTCAGCGTCGAAGACATCTTCGAGTACGTAGACCAGGGGTCCTTCGAGGACTTCCCGGACTTCCACAAGGCCGTCGGCCGGGCGCTCCGCGAGGCGGACTGGTGGCCCTACCGGCTCGAACACGCCTGAAAAGCGTCTCTCTGGGCGAAGCCTCTCGACGTGCACCCCGCGACCCGTGCCCCGGGTTGTGGCAGGTGGATTTATTTCCCAGTTGGCCACAGGTACCCCCATGGACGAACCGCCCGCCGACGCCGCCGAGGAGAGCGGGGAGTGGGCACACCCGTCGCCGGCTGCCGACGCCATCGATTCCGAGACGGTCGCCGAGATGGACCCGGCCGCCGTGACCTCCGAGGACGTCGAAGCGACGCTCACGGAGTCGATGCCCGAGCCGCCGAAACTCCCCGACGCGCTCTTCGAGCGCGACCTGGCCGACGACCAGCGCCTCTACTGGCACCTCCGGGAGGACGCGAACGTCCTCGTGATGGCGAACGGGCCCATCGAGCGCGAGCACTACCGGGAGGTGACCACCACGCCACTGGTGCGGACGCACGACGGCGACTTGGAGTGGGAGATTCCCGCGCGGCTCATCCGGGGGCACGCGACCGCTATCGATGGCCCCGAGGAAGCGCTCATCCAGCCCGGACGGGCGATTCACTTCCGCGCCTCCGCGGCGATGCTCGACGGCGAGACGCGCACCTGTTACGCGATGACGACGGACCGTCTGGAACAGCTGACCGGGTGATACTCTCGTGGGTCATGTGACCTCACCACATACTTATTCCGGTACGTTGTAGCTGTTTCTATGGCGACACACGACTCCGAGACGGAACGGGACGGACCGCTACCGCCGGACGTCGTCGCTGACCTGCTCGGGGACGAGCGGCGACGGCGGGCGCTGGAGATGCTCGACCGGTTCGACGGGCCGGTGGTCGTCGGCGACCTCGCCAGGGCGGTGCTCGCGGCAAAGCGGAACGTGCGCGAGTCGGCGATACCGGACGACGAGGTCGACGCGGTCCGGGCGGAGCTGTACCGGGACCACCTCCCGAAGCTGACCGCCACTGGCGTCGTGGCCTACGACTCGATGGTCGGCACGGTCGAGTTGCGCTGCCCGGAAGTGCTCCCCGACGGCCAGAGACCGATTCCGACAGACCAATAGCCGAGCGAGGACAAGCGGCTACCGACAGTGACGAATACGCAGGTTACGCACATTCAGATCGACAATTACGGCCCGTGGACGGTGACGCCGGAACCGCGGCGCGAAGTCGACCTCCAGACGATGCAGTCGCGCCTCTATGCCGACCTCGCGCAGCTGTTTGGCAACCGGGACGGCTACATCTTCTTCTCCAGGTTCGACAATATGATAGCGGTGACGAACGGTCTCGACATGGACGACCACGCCCTCATCCAGGAGTCCGTGGGGAACCGCTACCCCGTCTCGATGAGCCTCTCCGTCGCGACGGGGACGACGCCCGCCTCGGCGCTCGGCACGGCGACGGAACAGCTCCAGGCGGCCGGGAGTGCACAGGACAAGGGCCGCCGGGAGGTCCTGCGCGGCCAGACCATCGACGAGGAGTTCCGGACCGGGACGGACGTCCAGCTGGCGCACTTCGACGTCGACGACGCCACCGAGAAGTACACCGACCAGCTCAACGAGTTCGACACGTTCATCCGCATCGAACAGGGCTACGCCGCGCTGATGAAGTACATGCGCGAGAGCCACGACTCGCTGTCTTTCTTCGTCGGCGGCGACAACGTCATCGCCGTCTGCCCCTCGCTCGGCCGGCGCGACTACGAGGACGCGATCGAGCACGTCCGGGAGACGGTCGACGTCGAGCTCAAGGTCGGGGTCGGCGATGGCCGGACGGCCGCCGATGCCGGCATGGACGCCAAACACGCCCTGGAACACTGTCGGGCGACGGGCGAGCCGGTCACCATAGAGGACTGAACGTCTGCCCTACTAGGGATGGGCGCGTGATAAGCGTACTGGGGGTATCTTTTAGACTCGCCATGTGGTACACCCTCGCATGAACGGTTCCGTGACCGTCCGGGAGGTGATGGATCGGGAATTCCTCGGTGCGAGCGAGTCCGACGACCTTCTCGAGACGACCGAGTTGTTGGTACAGAGCGACGACGAGGCGGTGTTGGTCCTGCGGGGGAACGACCCCGTCGGCTGGGTCACCCGCGACGACATCCTCGCACACGTCGTGGGCGAGGCGGCGACGGACTCGGCGACAGTCGGCGAGGTGATGAACGAGTCTCTGCCGGCCATCGGACCGGACGCACAGCTCCCCGAGGCGCGGGACAAGATGGTCACGCTCGCAGCGTCCTGGTTGCTCGTGGTCGAGGAGGGGGAACCGCTGGGCACGCTGACCGCGAGCGACATCCTCTCGACGTCGATGCTGGAGGGCGAGACGACCGAACTCGTCGAGACGACCGAACAGATGGCGACGACGGGCCGGGCAGCGACCACCGACGGGACCGACTCTATCGCCGAGGACAACTTCGACGACCAGGGCATCTGTTCGGCCTGTGGGACGCTGACCCAGAACCTCTCGTCGTTCAACGGCCAGTTGCTCTGTGCCGACTGTCGTGACGTCTGAGGTCCCCAGCCGACCAAATCGTTTTCCGCGTTCGACACGCACTCAGCGTGTGGAAATCCGGACCGCCACGACGGGCGAGAGCGAGACCGTCGTCGACATGTGGGTCGAACTCGCGAGCGACCAGCGAGCCCACGGGTCCCACCTGCTGGCAGCGGCCAACCGGAGGACTATCCGCGAGTCCATCGCCGGCCGGATCTTCGACGAGTCCGTGCTGGTGGCGACCGTCGACGAGGATATCGTCGGGTTCGTGATGTTCACCGTCCGCCAGGGGCGCTACCGTCAGGACGTCACGCAGGGTTCGATCGAGAACATCTACGTCCGGCCGGGCAACCGCGGACGAGGCATCGGGTCGGCGCTGCTGTCGGCCGCCGAGGGCCGACTGGCCGACGACGACGTCGACACGGTCACGCTCGAGATGATGGCCAGCAACGAGGGCGCGCGCCGGTTCTACCAACGGCACGGCTACACCGACCACCGCGTCGAACTGGAGAAGTCGGTAGAAAACGATACTCTCTAAACGGTCCCCCCGCAATCACCGTACGCGAACGCGCCAGGGGAGCTTGGGTGGTCCAAGCACTCGACTTGTAATCGAGAGTTCGTGGGTTCAAATCCCACCCCTGGCTCTCAGTCGTTCTCCCCAAAGCCCGAAACGACCCTGTTTCTGCGGATTTCACCAAGACCGACAGAGACCGATCCGGGTCGATTTATCCTCATCCCAGTCAGGTTCTTTGTAGCGTATCGGTCCGTGTCCGACCCCGCCCGGGCAAAGCAGGTGGTACTCGGTCCCGTTCCCTCGAGTTCGATGACAGTGTGAGGCGTGTCTTCGCCGCGCCGTTTCCACGTCGACGGGGATGGTTGCCGCTCGTGCCTATCGACGACAGCAATGGTCGCTGCCTATCATTCACGAGGACCGTGTCCCCCTCTTGCAACCAGAGTGAGCGCGATCGGCACGGATGCTCGCCCTGGTCCATCACCAGCGGGGAAGCGTGCTGGGACAGTCGGCGGTCTGGCTGTACCGATACTGGGTGGCCGGGTAAGGCAGAGTCTCCCGGCAGATACGGCGCACACCATCGTTCGTGGGGACGAGAGACGGTGGTCTGGCTTCCGCATTGAGGATTCGATTGGCCCGTCGACGTTGAGCCGGCTTCCTTTTTTACCACCGTCCGAAGAC
This sequence comes from Haloarcula halobia, assembly GCF_029338255.1. Taxonomy (NCBI): domain Archaea; kingdom Methanobacteriati; phylum Methanobacteriota; class Halobacteria; order Halobacteriales; family Haloarculaceae; genus Haloarcula; species Haloarcula halobia. The sequence goes on along the minus strand of NZ_CP119787.1, from coordinate 1,747,400 downwards.
TTGTTAGAATGCCAAATTTTCTCATCGACTGGGAACCCGGGCAGGTGTTTTACTAAAACAGTCATGACGTTCCAAATATGCCCCTGATCGAGTGGGACGACCGACGCTACAGTACCGGGGTCGAACGATACGACAAGCAGCACAAGCGGCTCTTCGAGGTGCTGAACGAGCTTCACGAAGCGATGGAGGAGGGCCGAGCAGAGGAAGAACTCGGCGACGTCCTGCGGGAGCTGGAGCGATACACGGAGTACCACTTCAGTGACGAGGAAGAGTTCATGGAGGGCTGTGGGTTCGCAGACGACTGCTCCGAGTGCTTCTTTGGCCACCAGGAGATGCACGAGGAGTTCGCAGCGAAAGTCACCGAGCTGCGTGAAAAGCACGAGAACGGCGAGTACATCACGATGGAAGTCCTCGAGTTCGCCCGCGACTGGCTGGACTCCCATATCGCAGGCGGCGAACAGGACCAGAGTTACGGCGAGTACTACGACTCTGAGGTCGACACCTACGACTTCGGCTCCCACGACATCGACGAATCGACCTTCCAGTAATTCGGTCGCGACAAGCAAACAGAAGGAACACAGAACCCACCATCATTTTTTATGAGCTCGAATCTGGAAGAAGACGAGATAACGGGGGAGGATGCTTTGCGCGAACACTTCGAGGGGGGAGAGACAGTCGAAGAACTCGATTTCTCTCCTGGCGAGATACAGCGGTTGAAAGAGGCTGTCGGATTCGATGACGGCGATGTGAGGCGGCTTCGGGCGCTTGCTTCGTTCCTTCCCGCGATCGACGCCCTCGACGAAGAGATCCGTCCGAGTGAGAGCGCAGATGAGACCGTCCCTACTGCGGTCGACGAGTCCTCGATTGAGAGTGATGACTTTGCGGAGATTCAGCGTGCGTATCTCGATTCGCTCGTCTACGGAGACTACGACGAGTCCTATTTCATGACACGGGCCGGTCTCGGCACGTTCCTCGATGAATCCGAGATACCGGTCCCGTTCTATCTCGGGCAGCAACACACCAACTTCGAGATTCTCGCGGAGGCGACATCCGACCGAACCGAGGAAGCGGTGAGCGAGATTCTCAGTGAAGCGGGTGTCGCAGAATCGACCGTCGAAGCGGTGCGAGACGAGATCCAGACCAATAACGAAACGCTGGCGTCGGCGGCGAAGTTGCTCACGCTGGACCGACAGGCGATTGTCGAGTCGTTCGTTCGTAATCGAGAAGCGGTGTACGAGGATGAGCTGGAACGCCGCCGGGAGATCGCCGAAGACACACGCGATGGTGTCGAGGAACTCAAGAAATTGGCTGGAGAGGTGACCTCTGGAAGCAACGAAATCGCGGATTTGACCGAGCTGGAGGCGGAGAACGTCTCGCAGATCCAAGAAGAGATGTCGAACTTGAGTGCGACTATCGAGGAGATCGCCGCGACTGCCGACCGCGTGGAGTCGGTCAGTGAACGTGCCTCGACGGCCGCATCGGAGGGACAAGAGTCAGCCGAGGAAGCGGTCGAGGATCTGGAGTCAATCGAGGAAGAAGGCGAGAAGATCAAGGAGAGTATCATCGAACTACAGGAGCGGACGGAACAGATTAGCGGCGTGGCAGAGGTCATCAACGACATTGCCGACCAGACGAATATGCTGGCGTTGAACGCCTCCATCGAGGCCGCCCGAGCGGGGGAAGCCGGTAGTGGGTTCGCCGTCGTCGCCGACGAGGTGAAGTCGCTGGCCGAGGAGTCACAGGAACAGGCACAACAGATTGACGCGACGATAGCCGATATCCAGGATACGATCGACCAGACGGTCAGGAATGCCGAGGCGACTATCGCGACGATAGACGACGGCGTCGAGAACGCTGAACAGGTGATGAATCAACTCGACGAGATTGCCGAGGTCGTTGAGGATGCCGCACATGGGACGGCAGAGGTGTCCCAAGCAACGGACCAACAAGCCCGGTCCGCAGAGGAGGTGGCCACGAAGGTCGACGAGACCGCCGAACGAGTAGCCGAAATTGACGAGGAGATACACGAGATCGCGAAATCCAGCGAACAGCAGTCGGCAAAGGTCTTCCAGATCACGTCGGACCTGAAACAGCTCTCGGAGTCGTTCGCAGAGTAACGACCGGTGACGGCCATCGAAGCCTCGCCCGGGCAGTGCTCGTCGGCGCGTTCGCGGCCCGACCTGTCAGCGCACTGTCCGTTCGTGGTTCCGACCATCTCACGCGTCGCCCGCAACTTTATCTCTACCCCCCTGCAGGAGATGATATGGACGAGAAACGGTTCGTTGTCGCCCTCTTTGGCGTCCTCGTCACACTGGTCATCGGGGTGCTCGCCTACCAGTTCATCGCGGCGCTGACGGTTTCGGTGTTCCTCTATTACTCGACCCGGCGGTTCTACAAGTCACTGCGGCGGCTCCGACTGCCGGCACGCGTCCGCGCGGTGATCGTCATGGCGTCGCTCGTGCTCCCGCTGTTGGTGCTCGTGACCTACGCCGGCGTGTTGCTCGTCATCGAATCCCGCCAGTTCGTCGAACAGTACGACCTCCTGACCGTGGCCGCGACGCACGTCGCCTGGCTTGACGACGTGGGGACGATGCCGGACCTGACCATCGAGGGGCTCTACGGAGCCTACCAGTCCGGCCAGTTCTCACCGGTCATCAAGTTCGTCGGCGACCACGCGGCGCTGGTGACGTCGTTGGTCTCGAACTTCTTCCTGAACCTCTTCATCAGCGTCATCGTCACCTACTACCTCCTGGTGGACGGCGGGCGCATCCGCGAGTGGCTGTTGCGCTTCGACGACGACGCCGTGATTCGGGAGTACCTGGAGGCCGTCGACGCGGAACTCGAGGCGGTCCTCTTTGGGAACCTGTTGAACGTCGTCGCCATCTCGCTCATCGCCATCGCCGCGTTCTCCGGGTACAACGCGCTGGCCCCGGCGTCCGTCGAGGTCCCGTACCCGGCCCTGGCGGGGGCCCTGACCGGCATCGCGAGTCTGGTCCCCGTCGTGGGCATGAAAGTCGTCTACCTCCCGCTTACTGGCATCACCGCGCTCCCCGTCGTGCTTGGCGGCGACTCGTCGCTTTTGGTGTTCGTGCTCGTCTTCCTCGCCGTCGCCGTGGTCGTGGTCGACACGGTCCCGGACCTGCTCTTGCGACCGCTGCTCAGCGGCGAGAACACGCACGTCGGGTTGTTGATGCTCGCGTACACCCTCGGCCCGGTCGTGCTGGGCTTTTACGGGCTCTTCTTCGCGCCGATACTGCTCGTCGTGGGCCTCACGTTCGCGACGACGGCCCTCCCGCGGCTCCTGGGGGCCGACGAACCCGGCGGCGTTGCGCCGGACCAGTTGCGCCTCGACGACTTCCGGTGACGCCGACGCGGGATCTGCTGGAGGAGGCGGGTCACGGGGCCGACGCGGCCGCGCAGGTGGCGACACAGACCGACAATTAATAATCGTACGGTTCTTTTCCGCTAGATAATGTCAAGCAGGGATTCGGAACCGTCGTCGCTCTACCGACCGAATCGGCGTGACCTCTTAAAAACGCTCGGGGTCGGCGCGACGGCGTCCGTCGCCGGCTGTGGACTCTTCGGCGGTGGCGAGAGCGATAGTGGTGGCGACGCCCGGCCGACCCAGACCGAGCAGTCTGGCAACGGCGGTTCGACCGACGGGTCGGGGGCGCGTCAGCCCTCCGGCGAGTTCGTCGGCGTCGCGGGGTCGGACGCCAACGGCCTGAACTGGCTCTACACGAACGACACAACCTCGGGTGCGTACGTGGATCTGACGCTCGACGGGGCGTGGGCCGTCGACGACGACCAGAACGTGTTCCCGCTGTGGGCCGAACCCTCGACGGAGGACGGGCAGACCTACCGGATTACGCTCCGTGACAACCTCCAGTGGGGCGGCGGCTACGGGCAGATGACCGCCGAGGACTGGGTGTACATGATCCGCAACGTGTTCCAGGGCGAGGACAACTGGGCGGGCTACACCAGCGCCACCGACTGGTTCCGCCAGGGCGAGCCGATACCTGTCGAGCAGGTGGACGAGCTCACCTTCGAGATTCGGCTGCCGGAGGTGGACCCGACGTTCCCGCTGAAACCGATTCTGTGGGGCCAGAACTGCCTGCCGAAGGGACTCCTCGAGAAGTACGTCCCCGAGAAGGACGCGGTTGGCCTCCAGCAGGACGAGGAGTTACTGAACCTCCAGTATACGGGGAACCTCGGGCCCTACACCTTCGAGGAGTGGAACCGGGAGTCGCAGTTCCGCACCACGCGCAACGAGGACTACTATCTCCGCGACGTCGAGGGGCTGGGGGAGGAGTGGTCGAACGTCCCGTACTTCGAGTCCTACCGGATACAGGTCATCCCGGAGGAGTCCTCCCGGCTCAACGCATTGCGCGAAGGGGAGGTCACGTCGGTCGGCATCCCGCCGAAGAACGCCACGGAATTCCAGGAGTTAGGGAGCGTCGACGTCTACGTCCAGCCACAGCCGTTCGTCCAGGCCATCAAGTACAACATGCGGGCCAACGGCTGGGAGCTGTTCCGCGAGATTCCGGTCAGGCAGGCGTTCGCGATGGCCATCAACAAGCAGACGCTCGCGGAGAACCTCTATCGTGGGTACGCGGAACCGGCCTACACCATGCAACCGCAGTTCTCGAAGTGGTACGTCTCGGAGGGGATGGACCAGTACACCTTCGGGACCGGCGACCTGTACGGCAGCGAGGTCGCCAGGCAGCGGATGCGTCGGGGTATCGAGGATACCGACTACCGCTACGACGGCGACACGCTGGTCGGCCCCGACGGGGAGGACGTGTCGCTCTCCCTGTTTGCCAGCTCCGCGAGCGAGACCAACCAGACCCTCGCCGAGCTCATCAAACAGGAGGTCGAACGGAACCTCGGCGTCGGCGTCGAGATACAGACGGTCCCGGGCAACACCTTCCAGCAGAACTACGCCGCGAACAGTCCGCCGGAGGGCGAGGAGGTGCCCTGGAGCGCCGGACTCTTCAACGGCGGCCCCCGGGACGTCTCGGTCGGCCAGGAACCGTGGGACATGTCCATCGTGCTCGGGTTCAACACCTACCCGCGGACGCCCAGTTCCAGCGCCGTCTTCTTCCAGGAGCAGGGCAGCGTCAACTACTTCGGCTACGTCCCCGAGTCGAACATCCCCGAACTGTACGCGGAGGCCTCCCGGACCGTCGACGAGGAGGCGCGCCGTGAACTCTACGGCGAGGTGTTCCGGAGACTCGCCCGCGAACAGCCCTTCGGCTTCCTCATCATGGAGTCGGACATCACGGGCGCCCAGGACGAGCTCGTCGGCCCGTCCGAGACCTTCGCCAGCGGGTGGAACTCACAGACGTACTACTTCGACAGATGAGGTGGTACGTCGCGAGACGCCTGCTGTGGGCGGTCGTCGCAACGTTCATCATCCTCTCTATCACCTGGGCGCTGCTGTTCGTGACACAGCAGCAGGCGCTGGCGTCAATCCAGTTCCAGGCGGCCGCGGGCGGCGGGGACGCCGAGGCCGCGAAAGAGGCCGTCGAGGCCCAGCGCGGCCTCGACCGGCCACTCTGGGAACAGTACAGCAGTTACATGACGAACATGGCGACGGGGAACTGGGGCTACAGCACCTCGCGGGGCCAGCCGGTGACCGAGGCCATCATGGAGGCGCTCCCCTACACGGTGATGTACTCCGTCCCGTGGACGATACTGACCGTGGCGTTCGGTCTCGGCATCGGCCTGTACTCGGCGACCCACCAGCACTCCCGGTTCGACTACGCCGCGACGTTCGCCGCCTTCTTCGGGTACGCCATCCCGAACTTCTGGTTCGGCATCATCCTGCTGGTCCTCTTCGGGGTCCACCTCGACCTGGTGCCCATCGTCTTCAACCCGGACGCGCCCGTCTTCAGCCTCGAGAACGTCAGGCAGCTGGTCCTCCCCGTGTTCGTCCTCACCACGGGGTCGATAGCCAGCCTGACCCGCTACACCCGCGCGGAGGCCCTGGAGTACGTCGAGGCCACGTTCACGAAGACGGCCAAGGCCAAGGGCGTCTCGGACCGCCGCATCCTGCTCTTGCACGTCCTGCGACCCGCGGCAGTCCCGCTCTCGACCATCCTGGTCGCGGACCTGCTTGGCCTGTTCATCGCGAGTTCCTACCTCGTGGAGGTCGTCTTCGGCATCCCGGGGCTCGGCCAGCTGAGTTTCAGGGCCATCCAGACACAGGACACGCCGCTGGTGCTCGCGACGACGCTCATCGGCGTGTTCGTCGCCATCGTCGGGAACCTGCTGCAGGACATCGCCTACACGGTCTTGGACCCCCGAATCGACTACGGTGATCGGTGATGGGTTCGGACACCCCCAGACGGCGGTTCGAGGACATCGACTGGGAGGCAGACCGGGGGGTCGTGATGAGTCGCCAGACCGCGGGCTTCCTGGCGACGCTCGCGGCACTCGGCGTGGCCTTCGCGTACGACTACACCCGCGGGGCACCGCTGTTCTCGCCCAACCCCGTCCTCCGGAACGGCTGGGATCTCACCCAGCTGGACTGGCTGTTCCTGCTCTCGCTGGCGCTGTTTGGCTTCTACTTCGTCGTCCCGCTGGCGACCCACCGGCGGATGACCGCCCACTACTGGCGGCAGTTCCGCAAGAACCGGGCGGCGGTGGTCAGCCTCGGATATCTGGCCGTCGTCGTCGTCCTGGGGCTCGTCGGCCCCCTCGTCGTCACGAAACCGTCCGTCGAACTGACACAGAGCTTCCAGCCGCCGGTCGGGTTCGCCGTCGACAGTTCCATCCCGCTGCAGTGTGTCGGCGAGACAGTCGGCGGTCGGTGTCGGGGCAGCTGGCAGTTCCCGCTGGGGACGACGGGCAACGGCAAAGACATCCTCGCGCTCGTGGTGCTCGGGATGCGCGTCTCGATACGCATCGGCCTCATCACCTCCTTTCTCATCATCAGCATCGGCGCGACGGTCGGCACCGTGGCCGCCTACGTCGGCGGCCTCGTCGACGAGGTGCTGATGCGCTACGTCGACATCCAGCAGGTCTTCCCCTCCTTCCTGCTGTACCTGCTGCTCATCTTTCTCTTCGGCGGGAGCCTCCTGATGTTCATCCTCGTCTTCGGCCTGTTCAGCTGGGGCGGGACCGCCCGCCTGGTCCGCAGCGCGGCGCTCCAGCGCTCGGAGGACGAGTACGTCGCCGTCGCGCGGGCGGCCGGGGCCGACACCAAACACGTCATCCGCCGGCACATCCTCCCGAACGTCTCCGGGACGGTCATCACGAACCTGACACTGCTGATTCCCGGCCTCATCCTCTTCGAGGCCGGCCTGGCCTTCCTCTCGCTGGGCGACCCGACGATTCCCTCCTGGGGCCAGACCATCGCCGCCGGGCGCTCGGACCTCCGGACGGCCTGGTGGGTCTCGACCCTCCCCGGCGTCTTCCTCTTTTTGACCATTCTCGCCTTCAACTTCGTGGGCGACGCGTTCCGCGACGCGCTGGATCCGCGCTCGGAGGTGGACCGATGAGCGGACAGCGAGAGCGGAGGGCCGACCGGGGGACAGACGACCCGCTGCTGTCGGTCCGGCACCTCACCGTCGAGTTCGAGACCGAGCGGGGAACGCTCCGGGCCGTCGACGACGTCTCCTTCGACGTCGGGCGCGGCGAGACGGTCTGTATCGTCGGCGAGAGCGGCAGCGGGAAGACGGTCACCGCCGAGACGATCACGAAGCTGATTCCGACGCCGCCGGGGCGCATCCTCGATGGCAGGGTCGAGCTCGAGGGGCGGAACCTGCTGGACCTCTCGGAGCGAGAGCTCCGGAACGTTCGCGGTGACCGCATCGCCCACGTCTTCCAGAACCCACAGGACGCCCTGAACCACTGTTTCACCGTCGGCTGGCAGATCCGGGAGGCCATCCAGACCCACGAGGACGTCGGGGACAGGGCGGCCCGCGAGCGGGCGATAACGCTCTTGGACCGGGTGGGCATCCCCGACGCGACGAGCCGGTACGACGAGTACCCACACGAGTTCTCGGGCGGGATGCGCCAGCGCGTGGTCGTCGCGATGGCGCTGGCCTCGAGCCCGGACCTGCTCGTCGCCGACGAACCGACCACCGCGCTCGACGTCACCATCCAGGCACAGCTGCTGGACCTCTTAGAGGAGATTCAGGCGGAGTTCGGCATGTCCATCCTGCTCATCACCCACGACCTGGGCGTGGTCGCCGAGCTGGCCGACCGCGTGGTCGTGATGTACGCCGGCCGGGTGATGGAACGCGGGGGCGTCTACGACGTCTTCGACGCGCCGGCCCACCCCTACACCATGGCGATGTTCGACTGTCTCCCCGGCCGGGGGCGGGACCTCCGGGCTATCGAGGGGGCGCTCCCGGACCTGCGCGACCCGGCGCCTGGCTGTCGGTTCGCCGGTCGGTGTGACTTCGCCCGCGAGGACTGTCACGCCGGGGGCCAGCCCCCGCTGTACGACGTCGGCGACGGGCAGGACGCCTCCTGCGTGTACTACGGGCCCGACGGCGACCCCGAGGTGCTCCGCAACGGCCACGAGGAGGGCGCGCACGATGCGTGACCCGCCGCTGTTCGAAATCGAGGGCCTGGAGAAACACTTCCCGATCACCGAAGGCGTGCTCAGGCGGCAGGTCGGCGCGGTCAGGGCCGTCGACGGCATCGACCTGACGGTCCAACGCGGCGAGACGGTCGGCCTCGTCGGCGAATCCGGGTGCGGAAAGTCGACGGCGGCCCGGACGATGGTCAGGCTGGAGGAACCGACGGGTGGGGCCATCCGCTTCGAGGGGGAAGACGTCACCGACGTGACCGGGAGCGACCTCAAGGCCTACCGACGCAACGTCCAGATGATATTCCAGGATCCGAGCGCCAGCTTCGACCCGCGGATGACCATCGGCGAGTCCGTCGCCGAACCGCTCGTCGTCCACGGCGTCGCCGACCGCGCGCTCCGCCGGGAGGTCACACAGGACCTGCTGGAGCGGGTGGGCCTGTCTGCCGACGACGTCGACCGGTACCCCCACGAGTTCTCGGGCGGGCAGAAACAACGCATCGCGCTGGCCCGCGCGCTCGTGCTCAATCCGGACGTGCTCATCGCCGACGAACCGACCAGCGCGCTGGACGTCTCGGTCAAGTCCGAGATTCTGACCCTCATCGAGGACCTCCAGGCCGAGTTCGGCCTGGGTCTGTTGCTCATCAGCCACGACATGAGCGTCGTCCGGGAGGTCTGTGACCGGACGGCCGTGATGTACGTAGGCGAGATCGTCGAGCAGGCGCCCACCGAGCAACTGTTCACGTCGCCGCGACACCCATACACGGAGGTGCTCGTCGCCTCGATACCGACCATCGACCCGCGCGAGCGCGGCCAGCGCGTCCGCCTCTCCGGGGACGTCCCCTCCGCGAGTGCGCCTCCGAGCGGGTGCCGGTTCCACACCCGCTGTCCGAAGGTCATCCCGCCCGAGGGGTACGACCTCGAGCAGTCCGCCTGGCGGGCCGTCCTCGACTTCCGTCAGCGCCTCGCGTCGGTGGGGATCGACCAGGCTGGCGTCCGCGAGTTCGTCGCCGCGTCGGCTGGAGTCCCCGTCGAGGCGGTCACCGACGGCCAGGTCCGCGACGCCGTCCGCGAGGAGTTCGACATTCCGGCCAGCCTCGCTGACCCGGAGGCCGACGCGGTTCTGCGCGACGCGCTCGAACTCGTCGTCGACGGGGCGGACGACCGGGCCCACGAGCGCCTCCTCGAGGCGTTCCCGACGGTGTGTGCCCGCGAGGCACCGCCGGAGACGTGGGTCGACGACGACCACCGGGCGGCGTGCCACCTCGTCGAGTCCGACGGGGACAGTACCCGCCCGGCCGATACGTCCGCGCCCGAGCGGTGAGTCAGGCGTGTCGGTCGGTCGATTCCGGGACCGGGGTCCCCGGAAAGAAGCCACTACTCGCCGGGCGCTTATGTCCACCCAGCACCAATACTGTCCTATGAGTGAATCCGAGGGAGAACTCCCGGAGAACGACGCCGAGTGGCGCGAACTGCTGACCGACGAGGAGTACCGCATCCTCCGCGAGGCGGGTACCGAACCGCGGTTCAGCAGCGACCTGCTCGATGTCAAGGACGGCGGCGTGTTCACCTGCGCGGGGTGTGGCGCCGAGCTGTTCGACAGCGGGGAGAAGTTCGAGTCGGGCACCGGGTGGCCGAGCTTCTGGGACGTGCTCGAGACGGGCACCGTCGAGACGCGACGCGACACCAGCCACGGGATGCGCCGCACGGAGGTCGTCTGTGCGACCTGCGAGGGCCACCTGGGACACGTCTTCGACGACGGCCCCGACCCGACGGGCAAACGGTACTGCATCAACGGCGCCGCGCTGGAGTTCGTGCCCGACGACGAGTGAGACCACCAGGGGGGCCGACAGGAGGCCGCCGAATCCACCGCAACGCTTTCGGTGGTGTGTGACGGTCACAGGGATAGAGTTGCGCTGTGACCACAGACCACGCCGAGCCAGCCGACGCATCGACCGACGACCACCTGCTCGCGCCATCGGTCCGGGCCTTCCCGTGGCTCCCGGCGGGGCTTGCGGCCGTCGCCACCCTCCTCGTCGAGTACCTCGTGATCGCGGCTATCTTCGTCGTCGGCCCGTCGTCGGTCGACCGGGGCGCGGCGCCCATCAACGCCGCTGGCGACGTCGCCATCCAGTACGGGCACGTCCTGTTCAACGCCCACCACGTGCCGACGGTGACCCGCGCGACCATCCAGATAGGTGGGTCGCCGTTCGGGAACGACCTCTACTTCGCGACCGGGGCCTCGGTCCCGCCGGTCGTGTTCTTCCTCGTGCCCGTCGTGGCGCTTTTCGCCGCCGGCGCGCTGTTCGAGACGTACCGACCGGGGACGCCCGCCGAGAGTATCCTCGAAGAGAGCGCGCTCGTCGGAACGGGTGTTACCGTCGGCTACGTCCTGTGTGGAGTCGTGGGTACGTTCGTCCTGGTCCAGAGGTGGGCTCTCGAGGTCCAGGAAGAGACGGTCGGCACGGCCACACAGCGCCCGCTGCTGTCGGTGACGCTCGTGGCCTTCTTCCTGTTCCCGATGGTGCTCGTCACCCTGGGTGCAGCGACGGCCGCCTCCCGCCGGTCCTCGACTGACGACGTGGTCGGGCCACCGGGCGACGGCGACGCCGGCGGCGAGTCGGGTACCGCGGGACCGGGCGACGACGATCAGGCGTAGGTCTGTTCGGCGAACTCGAGGATTCGTTCCGACTCGGCCATCGTGACGCCGTGGTCCTCGTCGACGAGGACCGGCACGCCCCGCTGGCCGGAGACGCGTTTGACCTCGTTGCGCTTCGAGTGGAGCGCCTCGACCCACTCCGTCTCGTACTCGACGTCGAGCTCGTCCAGCCGGTCGGCGACCTTCTCGCAGTACGGGCACCCGTCGAGCTGGTAGAGTGTGCGACTCATACCCGCCGGTAGGGGCGGGTCCCTCAAGGTGGTTGCGCTCGGCGAAGACCGGGCCGGGCTTACTCGTAGAGCCAGGTCTCGTCGATGCGGTCCCAGTCGACGAGCTCGTCCTCGTCGAAGAACAGCGAGATCTCGCGCTCGTTCGCGCCGGGATCCTCGTCGTCGGAGCCGTGGATGACGTTCCGACCGAGGTCCAGCCCGTAGTCACCGCGGATGGTGCCCGGTGCCGATTCGGCGGGGTCGGTCTCGCCCATCATGGTGCGGACCTGACTGACCGCGTCCTGCCCCTCCAGGACCATCGCGAAGACCGGACCCGACGTGATGAACTCGACCAGGTCGTCGAAGAACGGCTTGTCCTCGTGTTCGCCGTAGTGGTCCTCGGCCAGCTCCCGGTCGATCTGCATGAACTTGCCGCCGACCAGCTTCAGGCCACGGTCCTCGAACCGGGAGACGATGTCCCCGATGAGGCCGCGCTGGACCCCGTCGGGCTTGACCATCACGAAGGTGCGCTCGGTGTCGGCCATTACGCTTCAGCCTCCTCTGCTTCCTCGTCGTCCTCGTCGGCGTCGTCGTCGAGGTCCTCTTCGGCCGCTTCGAGGTCGGGCGCGGCGTCTTCCTCGTCGGCCTCGTCCTCTGCAGCGGCGTCGGCCTCGTCCTCGGCGGCTGCCGTCTCGGCTTCCTCGTCTGCCTCGTCGTCCTCGCCGGCCGTCCCCTCGGGGCCGCGACCGGATTCGGTCCACTCGAGCGTCCGGGGCTCGCGACCGAGGTCGGCGTTGTTCTCGCACTTCGAGGAACAGAAGTGCGTGGTCGATCCGTCGTTGCTGACGAACATCGTGCCCGTACCGGGCTCGATGTCAGCACCGCAGTAGTCACACTCGCGTGTTCGGGGCATCGGTTACTGACCTCCGATGGAGTCGGCCTCGCGCGCCGTCTCGCGCAGCTGGAGGACGTCGCCCTCGCGGACCGGGCCGAGCACGTTGCGGGTGATGATGCGACCCTGGTTCTCGCCCTCGCGGATGCGGCACTTGACCTGCATGGCCTCGCCGTGCATCCCCGTCCGGCCCACGACTTCGATGACCTCTGCGGGCGTGGCGCCGCTGCCTTCGGATTCCTCAGCGCTCATCCGTGGTCACCTCAGCGGAGCTCCTCGACCTTGTCCGCGATGTCCTCGACGTCGGCCTCGGCCTCGCCGGCGTCGACGATGGCGGCCGCGGCCGAGCCGACCTCGAGACCGGCGGCGTGGCCCAGGTCGTCTTGCTGCTCGACGAAGATGAAGGGGACGCCCTTCTCGTCGGCGAGCTCCGGGATGTGCATGACGATCTCCTCGGGCTGGACGTCCTCGGCGACGAGGACGAGTTCCGCCGAGCCACGCTCGATGGACTTGGTCGTCTCGTTGGTTCCTTTCTTGACACTTCCTGTATCTCGTGCGACTTCCAGCGCCTCGAGGGCGTCGTCCTCGAGGTCGGCCGGAACGTCGAAATCTACGTATACTGGCATTTGTGTGGTCACCTCCTGCGCGCGGGCTCACGCTCCCCCGCCGTGACGCGGCCGGAGCCGCGGCGCACCACGCTGGTGCGCGGTTTCCTGAGAAGGCTGGGAGCATCATCAACCCGGCGCAGGCTGTACCCGTTTCTGTGCCACCAGCCCTAAAAGCGCTTTCGAAGGCGAAATCCCGTGCCAGCCCGGCACACGGTCGCAGTCGGGGCGTGGCAGCGGGAGCAGACCGACCGTCAACGACATACTGCCGGGCCTGTGACCACCGCCATGGAACTCGCCCGGTCGCTCCGTGCCGAAGCACGCCGGTCGAACGAGCGTCGACTCCTGGTGCTGTCGGGTGACCGTGAGGAGGCCCGTGAGCGGGCCAGGGCGGCACTGGACGCGGCGGCGGTCCCCCGCGAGGAGACGACGGCGCTCGGCCCGGCCGACTGGCTCGGCTGTGAGCACCACCGGCAGGCCCGCTCGGTCGAACTGCTCGGGCGGACACAGACGGCCGTCGTACTGGACGCCCACGACGAACTGCGGCCGAACGCGCTCGGGCGTGCCGTCGGCGCCGTCGACGGCGGCGGCCTGCTCGTCCTGCTGACGCCGCCGCTCGGGGACTGGCCGGACGAGCGCGACGCCTTCGACGAGACGATCGCGGTGCCCCCGTTCACCGTCGGTGACGTCACCGGTCACTTCCGCCGGCGACTGGTCGGGACGCTCCGGGCCCACCGCGGAATCGCGCTGGTCGACGTCGACGCCGACCGCGTCGTGAAACGCGGCCTCACCGACCCGCCGCCGCGCGTGGACGCTGGTCCGCCCGGGCCACCGGCCGACGCCACCTTCCGCGGCGAGACCTACGCGGCCTGTCGGACAGCCGACCAGGTCGACGCCGTCCACGCCTTCGAGCACCTTCGAGAGCGTGGGCAGGCCCTCGTCGTCGAGGCCGACCGCGGCCGGGGGAAATCGAGTGCAGCGGGCCTCGCAGCGGCGAACCTCGCCCTGGAGGGGCGGGACGTGCTCGTGACCGCGCCGACCTACCGGAGCGCCGGGGAGGTGTTCGGTCGGGCGGCGTCGCTCTTCGAGACGCTCGGCGTCGCCGTGACCAGGGACAGAGACGAGGACCCGCGGACGCTGACCGTCGCAGACGAGTCAGGCCGGATTCGGTTCGCGCCGCCGGCCGAGGCCGTCGCGCTGCCGGGCGACCCGGACGTGGTCGTCGTCGACGAGGCGGCCGCGCTCCCGGTCCGCCGCCTGGAAGCGCTGCTGGCCGCGCCGGCCGTCGCGTTCACGACGACGGTCCACGGCTACGAGGGAGCGGGCAGAGGGTTCTCGGTCCGCTTCCGTGACCGACTCGCGGAGAGCGACCACGAAGTGACGGACGTGACGATGACGGCGCCGATTCGCTACGGCGCGGCCGACCCCGTGGAGGTGTGGGCCTTCCGGGCGCTGCTGCTGGACGCCCGGCCGCCGGTCGACCCGCTCGTCGAGGGTGCGACGCCGGAGACGGTGACCTACCGCCGCCTCTCGACCGCGGACCTGCTGGCCGACGAACACCTGCTCCGGGAGGTCTTTGGCCTGCTGGTGCTGGCTCACTACCGTACGGAACCGGCGGATCTCGCCCGGATGCTGGACGCCCCCAACCTCACCGTCCGGGCGCTCACCCACGAGGACCACGTCGTCAGCGTCGCGCTCCTGGCCCGCGAGGGCGACCTCTCGGCCGAGACTCGCGAGACGATGTACGGCGGCGGGCGCATCCGCGGGAACATGGTCCCCGACGTGCTGACCACCCAGCTGCGCGACGAGGCGGCGGGCGTCCCCGTCGGCCAGCGCGTCCTCCGCATCGCGACGCACGCGGCGGTGCGCTCGCGTGGCCTCGGATCGCACCTGCTCGGGGCGGTACGCGCGGAGTTCGCCGACGACGTGGACTGGCTGGGCGTCGGCTACGGCGCGACACCCGAGCTGGTGCGATTCTGGCACGCGAACGGCTACCACACGGTCCACCTCTCGACGACGCGCAACGACACGAGCGGCGAGTACTCGGCGGTGATGCTCCAGCCGACGTCGGCGGCGGGCGAGGCACTGGCGACCCGTCACGCCGAGTGGTTCTGTGACCGCGTCCCGTCCGTGCTCACCGACGCGCTGGACGACTGCGACCCGGACGTGGTCCGGACGGCCCTCGGGGCCATCGCGGCGACGCCCGACGTCCCGCTCTCGGACCTGGAGTGGCGACTCGTCGCGGGCGTCCCCGGCGGGGCGTCGATACTCGACACCGACCCGGCGCCGTTCCGGGCGCTGACGCTCCGGCACCTCGTCGACCCGGCCGACCCCGACGCGCTGACGGCCGACCAGGAGCGCCTGCTCGTCGGGAAGGTCCTGCAAGCGGACGCCTGGTCGACGGTGACCGACGACCGCTCTTTCGTCTCGCGCCGTGAGTGCATGCGGGCGCTGGGGAGAGCCGTCGAAAGATTGACGCGCCTCTACGGCGACGACTGGGTACAGGAGGAAGTCGACCGCCACGCATGATATCGTCCGGTCTCTCGCTGGTCCTGGTCCTCGTCGCGTTCGCGCTGCTGGTGGGGGCCGTCGTCGGCAGTCTCGTCCCGCAGGTCCCGGGAGCGCTGCTCTCGCTGCTGGGCGTCGCCCTCTACTGGTACGCGACGGGCGAGCCCGGCACGCTGCTGCTGGCCGGTCTGCTCCTCGTCGCCGTCCTCACGTGGGTCGTCGACGTCGCCGGCGGGGCCGTCGCCGCCCGCGTGGGTGGCGCGTCGAACCTGACGGCCGTCCTCGCCGGCCTCGTCGGCCTCGTCCTCTTCTTTCTCACGGGGCCGCTGGGCATGATCCTCGGCGTCACGGCCACCGTCTTCCTCGTCGAGCTCCGTCGCCAGCAGGACGCCCGCAAGGGCGCGAAGGCGGCGCTGGTGACGACGGTCGGGATGCTCGCGTCGGGCGTCGTCCAGGCGCTTTTGACCGGGACGATACTCGTCACGATGGTGGTGGTCGCACTGCTATGACCGAGTGTACAGAGCCGGACTGCGAGCGGGAGGCCACGGTCGAGCTCCACATCCCGTGGGACGCAAACAGAGCAGTCTGTACGGCCCACGCTCGCGTCTGGGCGCAGAAGGACGGCGTCGTCCCGGAACCACTGGACGACTTCGACGCGGAGTTTCGCTGACCTACAGCGCCTTGGCCATCATCGTCTCGTCGACGTACTCGTCTTCGAACTTGTAGTGGTTCTCCCGGACGGCCTCGACCTCCCAGCCGTGGGCCTGGAGGAACTCGATGGCGTCCTCGTTGGACGCCGGAATCGAGTTGTAGAGCTTCTCGTAGCCGTTCGAGGCGGCCCACGCGGTACCACGCTCCAGCAGGTGCGACCCGATGCCGTGGCCGCGATAGCGCTCCAGGACGCCCAGCGTGAGCTCGGCGGTGTGTCGCAGTTTCTTGCTCTCGGGGTGTTTGAGGTGGACCCAGCCGACGACGTCGTCGTCGACGCAGGCCACGAAGAAGATGCGCGATTCGAGTTCGTTGTGGCGGAGCAACACGCCCTCGCTGTCGACGACGTCCGCGACGGTCTCTGCGTCGACGTAGCCCCCGCCACCGATGGCCTCGCGGATCGCCCCGACGAGACCTGTGAGGTCCTCCTGGCGTGCCTGCCGGATGGTAAACTCCAGGTCGTCGGCGCGGAACTCCTCCTCGACGGCACCCTCGTAGGCGACCCGGAGTTCGCCCGCTCGCTCCTCGAGCACGCCGTCGCGTTTCAGGAGCGCGACGTGGTGGCCGAACGGCCGGGGGTCCATCTGGAGCGCCTGCCGGGCGACCTCCGGCTTGACCGAGCCGTGTGACTCGATGTACTCGTAGATGTCTTTCCGGTCGTCGTGGTCGAACTGGAGCGGTTCCGTGAGTTCCATGAGCACTGTTACCACAGGCCAGTACTTAACGTTTTATCATATAGGACTCGTGTGGAAGGCGCCGGTTACCGCCCGACGAGTCAGCGGTCGGGCACACCTGTCAGCACCTGGGCGGTGTCACGGGCGTTGTGTGTGTCGACCAGGAGTTCGGCGGCCTCGCGGATGCCGTAGGTGCCGTCTAACCCGACGCCGTAACACGCCGCGTACAGGTCGAGCCAGTCGTTCATGACCCCCTCGAGGCGGGTGAAGGCGTCGTCGTCGAAGCGGACCCACGAGTCCCCGGTGCGTGCCTCGCAGTAGAGCGAGACGGTCGGGCCGAAACCGTCCCTGACGAGGTCCATCGCCCGCTCGTCGTCCGGCGGGTCAGGGTCGAACGAGGCGCGGACCGCCTCGGCCCGGCGTTCGAGGCTTGCGATGCGGTCGACGTACTGCTGGGTCATCGCTGGTCGTCGCTACCCCTGCTCGTAGTCGACGCCCTTCCCGCCGGCCGGGTGCTCCCAGTGGGTGTCGGCGACGACGGCACAGGTACCACACTCGACGCAGGGCTGGGTGTCGAGGCTCACGAGGTGCTCCTCGGAGCCGTTGGTCTTGACCCGCTCGTCGCGGTAACACCCGCCGCCGAAGTCCTTCGCGCTGACCGGACAGGCCGTCACCGCCGTACCCGACGCGGCAAAGGAGTTGTCCAGCAGCTCGATGTGCGGGTCACCGACGTCGTAGGTCAGGTCGCCGATGCGGTCGTCGAGCTCCGGCGGTTCGACCGTGTTGGTGTCGGTCACCCGGTCGCCCAGTTCCTCCGCGATGACCGTCGGCAGGGTCACGTAGGGCAGTTTCGTGTCGGGGATCATCGAGACGAGCGTCGGCGAGGAGTAGGCCCGCTCGAGCAGGCCGCCCGTCAGCTTGATGCCGACCCGGCCGAGGGTGGACTTCACGAGCGAGTTCGAGACGTTGTCGACGGCCTCGAGTTCGCCCAGCTTGCCGAAGATGTTGTAGTTCGAGGGGCGCAGTTTGTCCATCACGCCCTCGTCGTACAGTTTCGACTCGTAGAGCTCGCCGGCCTGGTGGGGCGACCCCCGGGACTTCGCGTCGGCGAAGGCCTCGGCGGCCAACGCCCCGGCCGTGACGGCGTGGTTCATCCCCTTGATGATGGGGCCCTGGGCCTGCATCTGGCCGGCGGCGTCCCCCACGAGGACGAGGCGGCCCTCGTGGGGCGACGTGTGGGCCACCTTCTTCGAGTCCGGCACGAGCTTCGCGCTGTACTCGAGTTCCTCGTACTCGTCGCCCAGCCACTGGGCCAGCAGGGGGTGGGTCAGCAGGTTGTTAAGCAGCTCGTGGGGTTCGGCCCGCTCGTCGGCGATGGAATCTAGGTGGAAGACGGTCCCGATAGAGAGCGACGACTCGTTGGTGTAGAGGAACCCGCCGCCGCGGACGCCGTCGAACAGGTCGCCCGAGAACAGGTGGGCCACGCCCTCGTCGTCGTCGACGTCGAAGCGCTCGTTGATGGTCTCGGGGTCCATCTCCACGGTGGCTTTCACGCCCTGGAACCACTCCTCGGGGTCCTCCCAGTCCATCAGGCCGGCGTCGCGGGCCAGTTCGGAGTTGACACCGTCGGCGGCGACGATCAGGTCGGCCTCGATGGGCTCGAGTTCCGCCGTCTCGACGCCGACTATCTCGCCGCCGTCACGCAGCAGACCGGTGACTCGGACCTCGGTCAGCAGGCCCCCGCCCGTCTCTCGGGTGAGTTCGTGGACCCGCTGGGCCAGCCAGGAGTCCATCTTCCGGCGCAGGACGGCGTCTGCCCACTCCGTGTCGTGGTGGTGCAGGCCGCCGATGTCGAACGATTTCACCCGGTCGCCGGCGATGTTGTGGATGTAGTTTTCGGTCACCGGCCGCTCGCTGGCCTGCTCGCGGAACTCGGGGAACAGGCTGTCGATGGTGTAGGGTGCGGACTCCTCGGCGTAGATGAGCCCGCCCGAGACGTTCTTCGAACCCGCGTCGACGCCCCGTTCCAGCACGAGCGTCTCGACCCCGTTGCGCGCGAGGTTCGCCGCGGCGGCGGCCCCGCCGGGGCCACAGCCGACGACGACGGCCTCGTAGTGTTCGTGCTCAGTCATCGCTGACCTCCTGGAGCGCCGCGGCGAGGTCGCCCGACTCGACGGCCTCCGTCAGTCGCGGCAGCACCTCGAAGAGGTCGCCCTCGATGACGTAATCGGAGAAGTCGGCGATGTCGGCATCGGGGTTGGTGTTGACGGCGATGATGGTGTCGGACTCGTCACAACCGACCTTGTGCTGGATTGCCCCGGAGATGCCGGCGGCGATGTAGACGGCCGGTTCGACCTCCTGGCCGGACTCGCCGATCTGGCGCTCCTCGGTGATGTACTGCTCGACGTGGCCGTCGAACTGGTACGAGGACGTGATGACTCCGCGCGAAAGCCCGAGGTCGGCGTCCTCGAAGGCGTCGACGAGGTCGAGCGCGAGTTCGACGCCCTGCGTCGGGTCGTCGCCGATGCCGCGGCCGACGGCCACGACCACCTCGTTGCCGGTGAGGTCCACGCCGCCCGAGAGCTGGTCGAACTCCGTGACGTCGACGAAGAACCAGTCCTCGTCCAGCTCCATCTCGTAGTCGACGACCTCCGCCTCGCGCTCGAAGTCGGGTTCCTGGATGTCGAAGCTTCCCGGGATGACCGACCCGCCCTGCGGGTGGAAGTCCCGGTTGGGCTTGTCGATACACAGGATAGTCGAGTACTCGAACCCGGAGAAGTCCGGGCGCTTCATGTGCAGGACCTTCTCGAACTCCTTCTTGTCGCCCGCGTTGCCGACCTTCGCGGGGTTGGATATCATCGCGTTCTCGATGTACAGCCCCGAGCAGTCCGAGGCCAGTCCGGAGTCGAGTTCGCCCTGGACCAGCGCCGAGAGGTCCCGGCCGTTGTTCGTCGCCGGGAACAGCGTGTAGCGCGGTTCGTGGTAGTCCTTCCAGTCGACCTCCTGGCGGTCCTCGTGGGCGAGGTCGCCGCCGGCACGGGCCATGTCACAGAATATCTCCGTGTAGGGCTTGTGTCGGAACCGCTCCAGACGGTCGTCCTCGTGGTAGAGGACCAGGTCCGCGCCGTGAGCCACCACTTCGTCGACGTGCTCGCTCGCGTCCGCCCCGATGAGGACGGCGACGACCTGCTCGTCCTCGTCGTAGTCGTCGTTGTAGTCGTCCATCAGCTGGCGGGCCTTCCCGAGCATCTCCTTCGAGACGTCGACGAGCTCGCCGGCCTGGGTCTCACAGTAGACCCACATGTCGCGGTACTCCGCGCCGGCGGTCCCCTCGACCCACTGCTTGTCGTTGGTCGGGTGGTCGAGCTCGGGGTACTTCTCCTCGGGCGGGACGTACTCGACCTCCTCGGCGTCCTCGTCCTCCTCCGTTCCCTCGACAGACTCGATGCGGCTCTCGATCTGGCTGATGGCGCCCTTGCGGTTCTCGCCGTCTTTCTCGCGTTCGAGGATGTCACGGAGGACGTCGCCGTCGTCGACGTCCCGGACCATGTTCGCGATGTCGGCGATGGTCAGGTCCGAGAGGTCGACCGTCTCGGGGTCTCCCACCTCGTCCTCGGCTTCGAGTTTCTCGATGCGGCTCTCGATGAGCGTCTTGACCGGCGTCCGGTCCTCGCCGCCTTCCTCGAGTTCGAGCATCTCCCGGAGCTCGTCCGGGTCGTCGACGTCCTTGATCTTCGGTCCGAGGTCCGCTATCTCGTGTTCTGTTGGGTCTATGTCGGCCATCGTCAGTCACCTGCCGCGTAGGGGGTCAGTTCGTCGAGTACCGCTTCCATCGCCGCGTCGTCGTCGGCCTCGACGTGTGTCGCCTCCCGCTCGGAGGGTGCCTTCGGGATGGGGTCGACGCCGGCAACGATGGTCGGCGAGCCGTCCAGCCCGATGTAGTCCGGGTCGAGGTTGAGGTCCTCGTGGTCCCACACCGTCACCAGGTCCTCGTAGTTCTCGGCCCGCTCCTGTGTCTCCTCGCGGAGGTCCTTGTGCTTCAGGCGGTGTTCGGCCCGCCGGTAGGTCGGTTCGAACTCGGGGTCGGCGACGATGAAACACGGCATCGGCGCCTCGACGGTCTCTATCTCCGAGATGTCGCCGTCGACCAGGCGCTTTGCCCGCACCACCTGCTCGTCCTCGTCGATGTCCAGCGAGATGACGTGGGTGATGATCGGCCAGTCGAGACACCAGCAGGTCTGGGGGCCGGTGTGGCCGGTCTCTCCGTCCGCGGTCTTGAATCCCGCGAACACGAGGTCCGGCGGGTTCTCGAGCTTCTCGAGGCCGGTTGCGACGGTCATGGCCGTCGCCCAGGTGTCTGCGGCCCCCATCTCCCGGTCGGAGAGGAGATAGAGGTCGTCGGCGTAGACGTCCCGCATCCCCTCCTGGAGGACTTCCTGATACCCCGGTGGACCCATACTCATCAGGGAGACCGTCCCGCCGTTCCTGACCTTCGTCTGGAACGCCGCCCGGAGCGCGTGTTTGTCGTTCGGATTCATCACCGTCGGTGTCTTCCCGCGTTCGAGATGCCCGTCCTCGTCGAAGGAGACCTGTCCTTCACGGAAGTCGGGGACACCTTTCGTCAAGACTACAGTGTGCATAGTTCTCACGACCCTCGTGGCCGTATGTCACATTCGGGTCGGTAATAAACTTATGTTTACAAAACCCGATGACACGAGAGGGTTGCCGGTATCGAGGGCGACTGACGACTCTACGATGGGACACCAGTCGCTGGGCGGGCCAGATTGCGAACGCGTCCGGCGGACCGCGCCTCTACCACGCGGGACGGCGAGTGCGGTGCGCGATCAGATACGACCGGCCCGACCGGGGTCGACGTCGATGGCGTCGACCGGACAGACGTCTACACAGAGCATGCAGTCGATGCACTGGTCCTCGTGGGCGGGGTCGGCCTTGATCTCGCTCTCGGGGTGGTCCGGCGTGTCGACCCACTCGAAGACGTCGACGGGACAGTCCTCCAGGCAGGCGCCGTCGGCGATACAGATGTCGAAGTCAACGGCGACGTGTGTGCCGTGGATGCCGAGCGTCTCCGGTTCCTCGACGGGGCCCCACACGTTGTGTCCGTCGTGCTGTGCAACGGCCTCGCGGTTGTCCTCGAACTCTGGGTCTATCGCCATTGGTATCTGGGACCACTCGGCGTGGATACTTAAAGTTTCGACCGTCAGCGGGGAGTCGACCCGCCGTCCGGCGGCCCACTCACCCCGTGGCCGGTGTCAGTCGCGGGTCCGGCACCGGCGTGCTGGTCGAAGAAGGTCGCGGTTCGCTCGTAGACGTCGTCGTAGAACGCCCCGTTGAACGGGAACCCGTGGCCGCCTGGGACGACGTCGTGGTTCACCGAGGTCAGCGGCCCCAGCGCCTCGGCCATGAGCTCCGTCTGCTGTGGGGGAATCACCGCGTCGTCGCGCCCGTGCATCAGCAGCGTTGGGGGCATCGAGACGTCGGCCTGGGCCACCGGCGAGGCCAGCTCGTAGGCCTCCGGCACCTCGCCGGGCGTGCCACCGAGGTACTGGGCGTGCGTGTCTACGTCCGTCTCGGCATCGTCGAGTCGGGCGAAGGCCCGGAAGTCGTAGACCCCGGCGTAGCCGGCGACGGCCGAGAGCGCCGACGAGGTCCCGGGGTACAGGTCGGGTTCGAGGGCCGGGTCGTCGGGTGTCGCGGCCGCAAGGACCACGAGGTTCGCTCCGGCGGAGTGGCCGGCGGCGACGACGCGGGTCGGGTCACCACCGTAGGCCTCGCCTTCCGCCCGGCACCACTCCACGGCGGCCTTGACGTCCACCAGCGGGGCCGGGAACGTCCACTCCGGGGCGAGGCGGTACTGCGGTTCGACCACGAGGTAGCCGTCTTCGGCCAGGTCGATGGCGTGGCGCGCGAACTCGCCCTTGTCGCCGACGGCGAACCCGCCGCCGCGGACGAGGACCGCCATCGGTTTCGGACCGCTCGCCGCCGTCGCCTCGTAGAGGTCCAGGTGGAGCACCTCGCCGTCGACCTCCTGGAAGGGGAGGTCGCGCTGGACCGTGACCGTCGTGGCGTCGCTGTGAGTCACGTCGGTGAATCCGACCGTCCCCGTAAAAAAGGGTTCGGGCGCCGCCACAGCGAGGCGGCCGTCCTGCCCGCAGTCAGGGGTGTGCGAAGTACGCGACCGACTCGCCGTCGGGGTCGACGGCGTCGAGGCGGGCGAACCCGATGCGCTCGAACTGGAGCAGGTCGTCCGGGTCGTACTCGAGGACGCCCGGTTCGACCCGGCCCGTCACGTCGCCGTCCATCGTCCGCAAGCGGAGGTCGGGGCCGTCGGCCGGAGCCCAGTGGACCACGTCGACGCCCTCCTCGCGAACCGCGCTGATGTCGTCGCCGGCGTACTCGAAGGTGTCGCGGGTGTGGCGGACACAGCCGTAGCCCTTCAGCCAGACGCGCTCGCCGTGGGGTGGCAGGTCGTCGCCCTCGATGGCGACGCCGTTCGCGACGGAGATGTCGCGCTCGCCGCGGTCCTCGTGGTCCGGATGGACCGGCGGGTGGCCCTCGTCGGGACCGCCGACGACCATCCGCTCGACGAGGCCGCCGTGGTCGTCGTCCTCGCGGACGAAGAACGCGCGGTCGGTCTCGTCGTCGATCATGTCGCGGTTGTTGGCGTACACCGAGGACATCGCGAGGTCGACGTTCGACGTGGAGGTGCCGAGTCCGACCATCGCCTCGACCAGCGCCTGGCCGCGGATGCCCCGGCGTTCGAGGCTGGCGACCGTCGGCGCGCGCGGATCGTCCCAGCCGTCGAGTTCGCCGTCGGCGACGAGTTCGGAGATCGTCGAGGTCGACAGCGAGACGTCGTACTCGTCGACCTGGACGTGCCCCCAGTGGACGACCTCGGGGTACTCCCAGTCGAAGTAGTCGTAGACGAACCGCTGGCGCTTCGCGGAGTCCTGCAGGTCGATGCCGCGGATGATGTGGGTGACCCCAAGCAGGTGGTCGTCCAGCCCGCTCTGGAAGTCCAGCATCGGCCAGCAGCGGTACTCGGCGGCTTCCTCGCGGGGGTGGGGCGTGTCGATCATCCGGAACGCGACGAAGTCACGCAGCGCGGGGTTCTTGTGGGTGATGTCGGTCCGGACCCGCAGGACCATCTCGCCGCTGTCGTACTCGCCGTCGACCATCGCGTCGAACTCCTCGCGGACGGTCGCTGCGTCCTTCTCGCGGTGCGGGCAGGCCTCGCCGCTGTTCTTCAGGTCCGAGAACTCGCCCTGTGGACACGAGCAGGTGTAGGCTCCCCCGGCGTCGATGAGGTCCCGGGCGTACTCGTAGTACGTCTCGACCCGGTCGCTCGCCCGGACCACGTCGTCGGGTTCGAAGCCCAGGTAGTCGATGGCGTGGAGGATCTGGTCGTAGGCCTCGAGGTCGGGCCGCTTGGTCTCGGGGTCGGTGTCGTCGAACCGGCAGACGAACTCGCCGTCGTAGCGCTCCTTGTAGGTGCCCACGACGGCGGCCATCCGCGCGTGGCCGATGTGCCACGGGCCGTTGGGGTTCGGCGCGACGCGCATCCGGACCGTCTCGACGTCCTCTGCGCCCGGCAAGTCGGGCAGCGGGTGGTCCTCGCCCTCGTCCTCGGCCTCCAGTTCCGCGAGTTTCTCCGGGGCGAGTTCCGCCAATCGGGCGCGTCGCTCGGCGGCGTCCATCTCGTTGACCCGGTCGACGACCGGCGCGATGACACCCGGAATCTCGTCGCCGTACTCACGGAAGTCGGGGTTCTGGCCCATGAGCGGGCCCATGATGGCCCCGACCTGTGCCTCGCTGTCGTGTTTGACCGCGTTGAGGAGGGCGTTGGTCTCGGCGGCCTCCTCGATGCGCTGCCGTAGGGCGTCGTCCATACACGCACCTGACACCGCCCCGGTCAAAACGGCGTCGGGTCTCGACCGGGTCGCCGCCGACACGGCCAGCGTCTCCTCGCCGCGGCGGCGAATCGGAGGCCCGTGGGCGCCGCGACGGTCGTCTTCCCGACGCCGCCTTTCCCGCCTTAGAGGACGAGTCGTGTCACGGCGTCCTGTTCGGCCGAGAGATATGTCGGTCCACGCCAGCGCGGCCGCTAGCGGTCACCGAAGACGCCGAGAAAGGACAGGAACTCAGTACTCGCGTTCGACGAGGTAGTCCGCGATGCCGGAAAGCAGGTCGCGGGCCTCGTTGTCCGGAAGGACCTCGAGGTTCTCCTTGCCGCTCTGGACCAGCTCCTGGGCCCGGTTGCGGGCGTACTCGATGGATCCGGCCTCGCGGAGGCGTTCGACCGCGGCGTCGATCTCGGCCTCCGAGACCTCATCGACCGAGTCCGAATCGACCAGGTTCTCCACGTCGACGCCCTGCTGGCGTGCGTGGAGTGTCACGAGCGTCTGCTTGTTCTCGACCAGGTCCGACCCGCGCTGCTTGCCAAGCTTCTCCGATGGCGTCGTCAGGTCGAGCAGGTCGTCCTGAATCTGGAACGCCCGGCCGACGTCGAGGCCGTGGTTGTACAGTGCCTCGACGGTCTCCTCGTCGGCGCCGAGCAGCGTCGCCGGGACGGACGTCGACGCGCCGTAGAGCACCGCCGTCTTGAGCTCGACCATCTCGAGGTACTCGTCGGGCGTCACGGCCGAGCGGTCCTCGAACTCGATGTCGAGCGACTGCCCCTCGCAGATGCGGGTGCAGGTCGTCGCCAGTCGCCGGTTGGCAGCGACGGTCCGGTCGTCCGCGGCCCCGGTCGACAGCAGGAACTCGAACGCCTTGGAGTAGAGCGTGTCGCCGGCCAGGATGGCCGTCGAGAGGTCGTACTCCTTGTGGACGGCCGGGACCCCGCGGCGGAGGTCGTCGTCGTCCATGATGTCGTCGTGGATGAGCGTGAACGTCTGGATGACCTCGATGGCCAGTGCGGCCGCCATCACGTCGGCGCGGCCGCCGTCCAACGTCGGGAACTCACGGTAGTCCGCCGACAGCGGGTCGACGTCGAGCAGCGACTCCGCGACCAGCAGGAGGACCGTCGGACGGAGTCGCTTGCCGCCAGCGTCCAGCAGGTACCGGGTCGCCTCGTAGAGGTGCTCCGGTTTCTGGACCGGCAGGTCCTCGGGGAGGGCCGCGTTGACCCGCTCGCGCCGGGCGAGGATGGCGTCTTCGACCTGCTGATGGCGTTCGGACATTGCGTTAGTCCGTGAGCTGGATCATGTTCCCGTTGCGGGTGATGTGCAGGTCACGGCCCACCTTGTAGCCCTGGTTCTCCGCTAAGTCCACGTAGGGCGCGAACCCTTCGAGGCTCTGGTGGGCGGGGATGACGTGCTGGGGCTGGAGGGCGTCGAGCATCTCGTAGTGCCCTTCCTGCCGGAGGTGGCCCGAGACGTGGATGTCGTCGTAGATACGGGCGCCCTGCATGCCCAGCAGCTTCTCGGACTGGTAGCGCTGGCCCTCGTTCGTCGGCTCCGGGATGACCCGGGCCGAGAACAGCACTTTGTCGCCGTCGTCCAGTTCGTAGGGGGTCTCGCCGCGGCCCATGCGGGTGAGCATCGCCCGTGGCTCGCCCTGGTGTCCGGTGACGATGGGCAGGAAGTTCTCCTTGCCCTCGTTCATGATCCGCTTGAACGTGCGGTCGACGGACTTGCGGTGGCCGTACATCCCGAGGTCTTCCGGGAAGTCGACGAAGTCCAGCCGCTCTGCGGTGCCGGAGTACTTCTCCATCGAGCGGCCCAGCAAGACCGGCTGGCGGCCGATGTCGTCGGCGAACTCCACGAGGCTCTTCACGCGGGCGATGTGCGAGGAGAACGTCGTGGCGACGATGCCGCCGTCGTAGTCCTGGATGCTCTCCATCACGTCCCGCAGGTGTCGGCGAGCGACGGCCTCGGAGGGCGTCCGCCCCTTCTTGCCCGCGTTCGTACAGTCCTCGATGTAACAGAGGACGCCGTTGCCCTCGCGGCCGATCTCGCGGAACCGCTCCATGTCGATGGGGTCGCCGATGACCGGCGTGTGGTCCATCCGCTTGTCCAGGCCGTAGACGACCGCGCCCTCCGGCGTGTGGAGGACGGGGTTGATGGCGTCGATGATGGAGTGGGTCACGTTGACGAACTCGAGTTCGTTCTTGTCGCCGATGTCCATCCGCTCGCCGGCCTCCATCTTCACGAGGTCGTTCTGGACGCCGAACTTCTCCTCGCCCTTGATCTGCTGTTTGACCAGCTCGATGGTAAAGGGCGTCGCCACGATGGGCGCGTCGTACCGGTGGGCCAGCTTCGAGATGGCGCCGATGTGGTCGAGGTGACCGTGCGTCGGCACGATGGCCTTCACGTCGCCCTCGAGGTCGGACATGACGCGGTCGTCCGGGATGGCACCCATGTCGATGAGGTCCAGCGAGTGCATCCGCTCGGTCTCGACGTTGTCGTGAATCAGTACCTTCGAGAGGTTGAGGCCCATGTCGAAGATGACGACGTCGTCACCTGCACGGACAGCCGTCATCTGTCGGCCAACAGCCTCGTAACCGCCGATTGTCGCAATTTCGACTTCCATAGTTGTAGGTCCGAGTAGAGCCGGTCGCGGAGAGCGGTCGGGGGAGGCAGCGACGGTAGCAGCTGTGCAACGGCGTCTCGGTTCCGCGTCGTCGCCAAGGCCGACCGGGTACGCCCGTAGCCCTGGCGACGCAGTGGAAGGACTCTCGTCCTGACGACGACACCCGCCGTCTGCCGGCCGCCGAACCGCGTTCGCGAACGGCCGTGCGCTCGGTTATCCGAGCATACAACGTCGGTTCTTAAAACGGTGTGGGTTCGGCCGCGCTACTCGTCGTCGAGGGCATCCGAGAGAGGGTCCTCCTCGCTCGCCGGCTGGAAGCCGCTCACGCCCTCGTCGGCGAGCGTCTGGTCGTCGTCGGACTGGTCCTCGAGGGCTCCGGCCTCAGCGTCGTCGTCCGCCGCATCGGCGTCCCCGTCGGAACTCCCGTCCCCGAACAGATCCTCGGCTGTCCGGGGCCTCGAGACCGACTCGGCGTGGTCGTCGGCGCCGGACCCGTCGTCCGCATCCCGGTCCGAGGCGGCCGCCGGGTCGTCCCGGGCCGACGTCGGCTCGTCGGCGCCCGCCGCCTCGAACTCGGCGGGGTCCGGCGGCGTCCACTCCTCGGGTTCGTCGGTCCCCGGAGTCGCGTCCACGGGCGTGTCTGACTCACTCCCGGACGCCTCGGGTGACACAGAGCCGTCGGTGTCGCCGTCAGCGTCGACAGACTCGGTCGACACTTTCGGCTGGAAGTCGTCCGCCTTCAGGTCCGCCACCGACTGGTCGGCCGCCGACGAGTCGTCGCCGGCGGGACCGGCAGCACCCTCGTCGGCGTCGTGCGCCTCGTCCGACGCCGCTTCGGCCGCCGGTGGCTGAGCGGGACCATCGTCGGTCGCCCCAGGGGCGGGTGTGTCGTCTCCGGGCGCTGCCTGCGAGTCGGGAGACGACTGGTCCGTACTGACCGGGTCGGCGGTGGGGGCCGAACTCGACGGGTCCGCGTGGGTGTGGGAACTCGACGGGTCGGTCGCGTGGTCGGGCGACGAGTCCGGACCCGAGTCGGCTGGCTCGGCCGCGGTCTCCCCGGCCGTGGCCTCGCTGTCGCTGCGGGCCGCTGCGCCCGCTGCGGCAGCACTCGCAGCCGTCTCGGCCGCGTCCGCCGACGACTCGTCGGCGGCCGGCGTGTCTTCGGCGGCCGGTCCGTCCCGGACAGCGGCGGCCGCCGTCCCGACCATGACGGCGTCTGCGATGAGCTTGTGTCCGAGGCCGACGAGGCCAGACAGGGCGACCAGGGCGCCCAGCGCGATGAGCACGACGCCCGCTATCGCGCGACTCCCGCCACCGCCGGAGAGCGAGGCGAGCTGCCCGGTGCCGACGAGAGCGACGCCGGCACCGGCCAGGAGCGCACTCGCGAGCAGTACGACCAGGAGGGCGCCCAGAAACCGAGTACCGTAGCGGTAGAGGTCAGCGAGGCCAACAGCGGTCATGGGTCCACAATCGATAACGCCGCTGAAATAGGTTACGCCGACCTTACTCCGCGCCGGCGCCTGGGTGCCCGCCCTCGATGGTCGTCCCCGGCGACTCGCCATCGAGGAAGGCCCCAAGCGAGTCGGGGCCGAAGACCTGTGCCGGCGCGTCAAGTGTGAGGAGTGCCCTGACCTTCGCAGCCATCCCACCCGAGACGTCCGTCGCGTCGCTCCCGCCGAGAGCGGCCGCCACGTCCTCGAAGGCCGCGATGTGCTCGACGACGTCGCCCGCCTCGTCCAGGACCCCGGGGACCGTCGAACAGACCCCGACGCGGTCAGCGTCGACCGCCGGCGCCAGTTCGACGACCAGTTCGTCGCCGCTGAGCACCGTCGCACCTCGCCCCGCGTGGGCCACGAGATCGCCGTGGAGGACGGGGACGAAGCCCTCTGCGAGCAGCGTCCGGACCTGGGCGGTCGGCAACGTCAGGTCGCCCGCGGCGTCGCGAGCGCCGGCGGAGAACGGGTGAACGGGGACCGCCGGGACGTCTCGCTCGGCGAGTGCGCTCACGACGGCGTCGTTGAGGCGCCTCATCGCGCCGTGAATGGCTCGGACGCCCTCTGGGTCGCGGGTCCCCTCGGTCGTGCTGACGCCGTACTCGGCGGCGTGGTGGTGGCCGAAGCTCCCGCCGCCGTGGACGAGGACTATGTCGTGGTCGGCGGCCGCGACGGCATCGGCGGCGTGCGCGAGCGCCCCGTCGTCGACGGTCTCGGGGCGGTCCTTCTCGGTCACCACGCTCCCGCCCAGCTTCAGGACGACGGTCATTCCTTGCAGATTCCGTCGGTCGCCAGCTCGGCGCGGAACGCCCGGGCACAGCCGGGGGTGTAGCGCAGCGCCGTCAGCGTCTCGTCGGTCTCGTCGAGGGCGACGATACACCCGCCGCCGCCGGCGCCCGTCAGCTTCGCGCCCAGCGCGTCGGCGTCGCGGGCGGCCCACACCATCGCGTCCAGCGAGCGCGAGGAGACCCCCAGCGCCGAGAGCAGGCCGTGGTTGAAGTCCATCAGCTCGCCCAGCGTCTCGTAGTCGCTCGTCCCGAGGACGGACTCTCCCTCGCGGACCACGTCGCCGATGGCCGCGACCGTGTCGGCCGCGAAGTCGTACTCCTCGCGCAGCTCGCGGACGCCCGCGACGAGTTTCCCGGTGTCACCGGCGCCGCCGTCGTAGCCGATGACAAAGGGGAGCGCGTCGACGCCCTCGATGCGCCGGCAGTCGTCGCCCTCGACCCGGACGGCGCCGCCCATCGCCGAGCAGAAGGTGTCGGCCCGGGAGGCCTGACCGTCCTGGACCTCGTACTCGACCTGGTAGGCGCGCTCGGCGATCTCCTCGGGGGCGAGTTCGACGCCCAGTTCCCGCGTGGCGGCGTCGATGGCGGCGACGACGACGGCCGCCGAGGAGCCAAGTCCCGCACCCAGCGGGATGTCGCTCTCGACGACGATCTCGAACCCGGCGTCGGGCCGGTCGGCCGCGTCCCGGGCCTGCTCGACGGCCGCCTGGATGTAGCCGATGCCGGCCTCGACCAGCGAGTCCGAGACGTCGATGTCCGGTCGGTCCCCCTCCGCGCCGGTGTACTCGACGGTGTACCCGTCGAGTGTGAGGTCCTCGGCGTGGATGCGCAACCCCTCTGCTCGCTCGGTGGCCGTCACGCGGGCCCGGCGCTCGATGGCACAGGGGACCGCCGGCTCACCGTAGACGACTGCGTGCTCCCCGAACAGGTACACCTTCCCGGGAGCGCTCGACGTGACCATACCCGCCCGTGAACGCCCTGCGTGTTAGGTGTTTTCGGACCGGCGACGTCAGCGTTCCACCACACGCATCTGCATCTCCTGGCGTGGGTGGGCCGTCAGCGAGGGCAGCAGTTCCAGCGGCGTCTCACCGAGGAACTCCAGGCGGAAGCGCTGCGCCGTGGCCGCGACGATGAGCTGTGCCTCGAGCATCGCCAGGTGCTTGCCGATGCAGTGACGCGGGCCGCCGCCGAACGGGAAGTACGCGAACCGTGGGCGCTGCTTGGCTCGCTCCGGCCGCCAGCGCTCGGGGTCGAACGTCTCCGGGTCGTCGTAGAACCGCGCCGAGCGGTGGACGCCCCACTGGGGGAGCATCAGCGTCGTACCAGCTTCGGCGGGGTAGCCCGACAGCGTCACGTCCTCCGTGGGTTCCCGGAAGATGGTGTAGACGGGCGGGTACAGGCGCATCGCCTCCTGGATGACCCACTCTAAGTACTCGAGGTCGCGGACGTGTTCCATCCCCGGTTCGGCGTCGCCGACCACCGCGTCGAGTTCCTCGTGGACCCGCCGTTCCGCCTCGGGGTGTTCCGAGAGCAGGAACCAGGTGTAGGTCAGCGTCAGCGCCGTCGTGTCGTGGCCGGCCAGCAGCATCGTCATCATCTCGTCGCGCAGCTGCTCGGGGGACTCGACGCCGTCGTCGCGAGCGCGGATGAGAATCGAGAGGAAGTCCATCGGGCCGTCCGCGTCGGTACCGACGGTCTCCTCACGGACGGCGATGACGTCGTCCAGAACCGAGTCCAGCGTCGCGACGGCCGAATCGAAGGCCGCGTCGTCGGGCATGGGCATCCACCGCGGGGCGGCAAAGCGGATGGGGTCCGGTTCGAAGCGCTGGCCCAGCGGCACGAGCTGCTCCTCGATGGTCCGGACCCGCTCCTCGGAGAGCTCGACGCCCATCATCAGATCGAGGATGACGTCGAGCGTCGTCCGTGTCATCTCCCGCTCGACGTCGACGACGTCGCCCGGGTCCCACCCTTCCAGCCGGTCCGTCGCGTGGCCGGTGATGCGGTCGGCCATCCCCGAGAGCCGTGACATCGAGAACGCCGGGTTCGCCAGCTGGCGTTGCCGTTCCCACGTCTCGCCCTCGCTCAACAGCAGCCCCTCGCCCAGCAGGTCCCCCAGCGCGTCGCCCCGGAAGTCCGGCTTGCGGAACCGGTCGGCCTCCGAGACGAGGATGCGCTCGATGGCCGTCGGGTCGCAGATCATGTAGGTGTCCATCGGCCCCATGTCGAAGCGGGTCACGTCCCCGTAGGCCCGCTCCAGGGCCGAGATGAACCGGAACGGGTCGCGCGCGTACGTCCGACTGCTCCCGAACAGGGGTTCGCCCTTCGGGCCGGGCGGCAGAGTTGTCATCGAGGGAGAAGTAGGACCGGATACGTTTGAATCATGTGCCAACTCGTTTGGCCCCACCCTCACAGCCAGCGCGCCGGGTCGAGGTCCCAGTCGGTGTGGGTCGCGGCCCACGCGCCGCCCAGCCCGCCAAGAGCGCTCAGGCCGACGGTGTACGTCAGGAAGAACGCGGCGACCAGCGCGAGGAAGAGCTCGTAGCCCGGCGCCCCGGGCGGGATGCCGAGCCCGAGCTGCCCGGCGAGGAACAGCGCCGGGACAAACAGCACGAGGAGGGGCACCATCGCGACGATGCCCGCCAGCGTCCCGAGTGCCAGGCCCGTCCCGTACCCGCCACCGTGCCGGGTGGCCGCGACGGCCCCGCCCAGCGCCGTCGAGAACGGGACGACCGACAGCGCCAGCGTCACCAGGGCCCCCCACCCGGCGTCGACGAGCGGCTCTCGCATCTCTGGACGCACTCTCGTCGGCAGGAGCAAAATAGTTGCTCCCGAAGCCGGACTCAGCTGCCGAGGCTGGTGTCGTTCTTGACGTAGTTGCCCAGCCACCCGCCCAGCGCGCTCAGCCCGACGATGTAGACGGCCCCGAACAGGCCACCGACGACGAACACGAGGAGGCCGAACGCACCGAACCCGCGGGGCGCGCCGGCGAAGCCGAGGAACACGACGAATACCACGAAAAAGAGGACGAACAGGATTGCCGCGAACACGAGGCCGATGAGCCCGGAGACGAGGCCCACTCTGAGTCCGTCGTTTCGCTCGCCGCCCTCGAGGTAGCCGGCGAGTGCGCCACCGAAGACCGGTGCGAAGGGGACGAATCCACTGAGGAGGGCTGTCGCGACGGCCCCGATGGCCGCGTTGAGGAGGGAATCGCCTTCTGCCATGGACTGGCGTTCTCGTGGGGGGCATCTATGTCTTTTGCTCGGGCTGACAGGTGTCGCCACTGGACAGGCACACCGGAGGACGAATCGTGAGAATCGGGCGTCAGATCTCGGACTCGAAGTCGTCGAGTCCGTACGACGGCTCGGCACCGCGGCGGTCGAGCGTCTCGTTGGCCAGCAGCCAGTAGACGACCGACAGCGCCTTGCGCCCCTTGTTGTTCGTCGGGACGACCAGGTCGACGTTCGACGTGGTGTTGTTGGAGTCACACATCGCGATGACCGGGATGCCCACCGTGATGGCCTCCTTGACGGCCTGGGAGTCACCGATCGGGTCGGTGACGACCACGACGTCGGGTTCGATGTAGCCGTCGTAGTCCGGGTTCGTCAGCGTGCCGGGGATGAACCGGCCCGTTCGAGCACGAGCACCGACGGCGTCGGCGAACTTCTCGGCCGGGAACCGGCCGTACTGGCGCGACGAAGCCACGAGGATCTGCTCGGGCTCGTAGTTGGCCAGGAAGTCCGCGGCCGTGCGGATGCGCTCGTCGGTCATCGAGACGTCCAGCACGTAGAGCCCGTCGGTCCGGACGCGGTGGATGAACCGCTCCATGTCCTTGGTCTTCTGCTGGGTCCCGATGTGGACACCGGCGCCAAGGTAGTCCTCGACGGGGATGAGGAGGTCCGCTTCCTCCTGCTCGCCGGGCATGACGTCCTCGTCGAGCTGTGGGCCCGCGTCGGCGTCGTCCTCGGTTGTTTCTTCGGCCTCGGCCGAGGGACTGTCCTCGGCGTCGGCGACCTGTTCGTCGGCCGTCTCGGGGTCGGCGTCGGCGTCCGCTGCCTCGTCCTCGCTGGACGGGTCGTAGTCGGAGTCCGCCGCGTCGAGCCCTTCTTTTTCGTTGCCGCTCATACTGCGTTGTCTTCGATACGGATGAGTTCGTTCAGTTTGGCTGTGCGTTCGCCGCCGACCGCGCCCGTCTTGATGAACGGGGCCGCGGTCGCGACGGCGAGGTGTGCGATGGTCGTGTCCTCGGTCTCGCCGCTGCGGTGGGAGACGACCGACTCGTAGCCGTCCTCGGTCGCCAGCTCGATAGCGTCGACCGCGTCGGTCAACGTCCCGATCTGGTTGGGCTTGATGAGGATGGAGTTGCCAGCACCGACGCCGATGCCGCGCTGGAGGCGCTCGACGTTCGTCACGAAGAGGTCGTCGCCACAGACGAGCGTCTGGTCGCCCACCTCGTCCGTGAGGTCGGCGAAAGCCTCGTAGTCGTTCTCGTCGAGGGGGTCCTCGACGTAGACGAGGTCGTACTCCCGGACCTTCTGGGCGATGTACTCGATCTGCTCCCCGGTGGAGCGGACCTGGTCGTCGTAGACGTAGCCGCCCTCCTCGTCGTCGTACAGCTCCGCGCCGGCGACGTCGAGGCCGAAGGAGATGGCGAAGCCGAACTCGTCGGCCACCGTCTCGACGGCTTCGTCCATGATCTCGAACGCTTCGTCGTCCGAGATCGAGGGTGCCCAGGCGCCCTCGTCGCCCTTGCCCGAAGGCAGGTCGCGTTCCATCAGGATGTCGTGGACCTCCTGGTGGACCGCGGCGTTGGCGAAGACGGCCTCCTCGACGCTCGGCGCGCCGACGGGGGCCGCGAGGAACTCCTGGATGTTGGTGGCGTCCGCGGCGTGTTCGCCGCCGCCGATGATGTTCCCCAGCGGCGTCGGGAACTCGTTGCCACGGAAGGTGCCACCGAGGTGCTGGAACAGGGGGGCGCCCAGCACGTCGGCACCGGCCTTCGCGGCCGCCATGGAGATGGCGACGGCGCTGTTGGCGCCGATGCCCGAGAAGTCGTCCGTGCCGTCGGCGGCGTGCAGGGCCGCGTCGACGTCGCGCTGGTTCCCGGCGTGGACCTCCCCGACGAGTCGCGGGACGGCCTCTTCGCGGGCCTTCGCGATGGACTCGTTGGCCGGGAGTTCGATGGCCTCGTACTCGCCGGTGCTTGCGCCGCTCGGTGCCTTGCCGCGCCCGAAGCCACCACTCTCGGTGATGACGTCGGCCTCGACGGTCGCGTTGCCACGCGAGTCGAGGATGCGGCGGAGTCGGACGTCCGTGATGCGTGTCACTTGTGGTCACCTCGTCTGACCGTGAACGGGAGCACGCCAGCGTCGTACTCTTCGGCAGCGATGAGTATCGGCTGCGTGTGCTCCGTCTCGATGAGCACGGGTGCACCGTGGGCCAGCTGCAGCGCTCGTGCGCCGAGTTTGCGGGCCTTCTCGTATCGGCTTTCCTGTGCGTTCATTGGTAGGGTGCGACGATGTCGACGAGGTCCTTGTGCGAGACGAGCATCCGGCGACAGCAGTGCCGCTCGACGCCGAGCTCGTCGAGGACCATCTCGGGATCCTCGGGCTCTTCGGCCTCTCGCGTGCGCGCCTTGAACTCCTCCCAGTGCTCGGCGACGACGTTACCACAGGTGAAACACCGAACCGGTACCATCATACCTGCATCACCTCAGCGGTACGATTTCTGGTAGCGGGCCCGTGCGCCGGGGCCGCCCCACTTCTTGGGTTCGGACTGTCGAACGTCGTTGACCAGCAGCGAACGGTCGAACTCCATGTACGCGTCGCGGAGTTCGGCGTCGTTGGTGAACTCGACGAGGCCGCGAGCGATGGCGGTCCGGGCCGCGTCGGCCTGCCCCATCACGCCGCCGCCCTCGACGGTCACCTCGACGTCGATCTCGTCGCGCAGGTCGTCCTCGGCGATGCGGAACGGCTCCAGCATCTTCAGCTGGGCCAGCTCCGGTTCGACCAGTTCGACCGGCTGGGAGTCGATACGCACACGCCCCTCGCCCTCGCGGATGGTCGCGCGGGCGACGGCCGTCTTCTTCTTGCCTGACGTGTTCGTTACCATGTCTTGTTCGCTCCGAGCGTCTCGCTGATCTCTGCCAGCGTGACGAACTTGATGTTCGACAGTCGGTCCAGCGACGTCCCCTCCAGTACGTCCCCGTCCTCGTCGTACGGGTTGCCGACGTAGACGCGGACGTTCTCGAAGGCCTCGCGACCGCGGGCCTTCTTGTGGGGAAGCATGCCGCGGATCGAGCGCTTGAGGATGCCGTCCGGTCGCTTCGGGTAGAAGTACGCGTTGTCGTCGCCGACGTCGACGCGCTTCTTGTACTTCGCTTTGATCTGGTTCTCGCTGCCGGTGACGACGGCCCGCTCCGCGTTGACGACGGCCACCGTCTGGCCGTCGAGTGCCGTCTCTGCCACCTGCGAGGCGACGCGACCCATGATACAGTCGCGGGCGTCGACGACGACGTCCGCGTCGAACTCTGCGACGCTCATCGGATCACCCGGACGTGTGAGCCCTCGGGGTTGTTTTCGATTGCCTGTTCCAGTGATACAGCCTCTCCGACCTGGTCGATCTTCTTCTCGGCGGTTCCGGAGAAGTCGACGGCGGCGACGGTGACGTCCTTCTGCAGGACGCCGGAGCCAAGCACCTTGCCCGGCACCACGACGGTCTCGTCTTCCTGTGCGTACCGCTCGATGCGGCCCAGGTTGACTTCCGCGTGTGTGCGCCGGGGCTTCTCTAGGCGCTCGGCGACGTCGCCCCAGACGGCGCCGCCCGACGACCGGGCGGCCGACTTCAGGTCGGCGATGAGACTACTGAGTCTCGGATTCGTCTTGCTCATAGCGTTCCTCCTTTGTAGGAAAAGTGCAGGGAGCAGGATTTGAACCTGCGGACCCCTACGGGACAGCGCCCTGAACGCTGCGCCGTTGGCCAGACTTGGCTATCCCTGCGTGCATTACTGCGTTTTTCGTGCCCCGTAAAACCCCTTTCGGTCCTCGCGCTCGGGGGGCGGGCGGTCATCGGCGGCGTGGGTGTGTTACGGGGCATCTGTACTTATAGCTGGATCGCGTCTTTCAGTTCCGTCGCGCGGTCACGCAGCGTCTCGACCGCGCGCAGGACCAGTTCGTCGGTGGTGAACGATCCGTCGGTCTCGACGTGGAACACGAAGGCGTTCTCGACGTCCTCCACCTCGAGGTCTTTGCCCGGATAGCGGTTCCGGAGGTCGTTGTCGAACTCGGCGGTCCGGACGAGATCGCCGTTCGTGGCGTCGACGGCCGCGTGTTCGGCGGCCTGCTCCTCGATGACGCCCCGAAGGATGTTCGGGTCGTCGTCCTCGAACTCGCCCTTGTCGCCGACGACGGACACGCGCTGCAGGTGGCGGTAGCCCACGGCCACGCCGCCCTGGTGCTTCGCGTGTTCCCGACCGGTGTCGAGGACGGCTTCGGCCTCGACTTCGAGGCGCTGGCCCTCCTTCAGGTCGATGATCGGGATGTTGTCGTCGGCGGGTTCGACCATCGCGTCACTGGAGACGAGGTCGCTGGAGTAGGCCGTGTTGGGCCCCTCGACAGACAGCGACAGCGTCACCTCGTCACCGATCTCGAAGTCGTCGAGGTCGGTGGTCAGCGGGACCAGCCCCAGTCGGAGGCCGATCTGCTCGTTGAACATCACGCTGGTGTTCTCGATGACGCGGACGGTGTCGATGCTGAAGGTCGGCACGTCGGCGATCATCGCCCGGCGGATGCCGTTGGCGAACGCCGGCGTGATGCCGCGTACGAGCACGAGGCTCTCGCGCTCACCGCGTTCGACGAACTCGACCTCGTAGTCCTGTGTCATTGGTTAGAACCCGGAGTTCTTTGGTGCGCGGGTGCCGTCGTGGGGCGTCGGCGTGACGTCCTCGATGCGGCCGATCTCGAGGCCGGCACGGGCCAGCGCTCGGATGGTCGCCTGC
Organism: Haloarcula halobia; assembly: GCF_029338255.1. Classification (NCBI taxonomy): domain Archaea; kingdom Methanobacteriati; phylum Methanobacteriota; class Halobacteria; order Halobacteriales; family Haloarculaceae; genus Haloarcula; species Haloarcula halobia. The sequence goes on along the minus strand of NZ_CP119787.1, from coordinate 1,709,778 downwards.
GCACCCGGTCCGGGGGAGGTCTGCTGGTTCCCGCCGGGGCCCCGGACGCGGACGTGGACGCCCTCGATGCCGCGGTCGAGCGCCTTCTCGGCGACGACCTCGGCCATCTGCATGGCCGCGTAGGGCGATGCCTCGTCGCGGTTCTGCTTGACGACCGTCCCGCCGGAGCTCTTCGCGAGCGTCTCCGCGCCGGTCTGGTCGGTGATGGTGATGATGGTGTTGTTGAACGATGCGTGGACGTGGGCGATGCCCCAGATGTCGTCTGTCTCGTCGCTCATTCTTGGGCCTCCGCTCGGGCGGGGTGGAGTTCGTCCGACAGCGAGCTGTTCTCGTCGAAGCCGATGGTGTCCTCGACGGCGACCTCGACTTTCATCGACGGGCGCGTGACACGCTGGCCGTCCAGCACGATGTGCCCGTGGACGATGAACTGACGGGCCTGCTCGGGCGTGTTGCCGTAGCCCTTGCGGTAGGCGACCGTCTGGAGTCGGCGCTCGAGGACGTCGGTGACGTCCAGCGACAGGACGTCGTCCAGCGCGTCCGTCTCGCTGAGGATGCCGTAGCGCTGGAGGCGGGCGAGGAACTCCTCGGCCTCTGTCTCGTTTTCGCCGGCGCGACCCAGCAGCTTCCGGGCCTCACGGCGGTAGCCGCGCAGTTCGGACTGTGCGCGCCACAGCTCCTCCTTGTTCTTCAGGCCGTAGCGCCCGCTGAGGTTCTTCTCGTCGGCAATGCGCTCGCCCTGGAACGGGTGGTTGGGCGTCTCGTAGAACTTGGTATTGGACCCGAGCGCCATTATTCGTCATCCTCCGCGGCGGCTTCCTCGGCCTGCTCTTCCTTGATGGCCTCGACGTTGACACCGATGGTGCCCTCCGTTCGGCCGGTAGACTTGGTTCGCTGCCCGCGGACCTTCTGGCCGCGCTTGTGGCGGACGCCGCGGTAGGAGTCGATCATCTTCATGCGGTTGATGTCCTGCCGACGGGTGAGCTGCAGGTCGTTGCCCGTCTCGTGGGTGGTCTCACCGGAGAAGTAGCCCTTCTGGTGGTTGGTCATCCACTCGGGGACCTCGTCGGCGTAGTTCTCGACGGCCTCGACCACGTCGTCGATGACGTCGTCGTCGAGTTTACCGAAGACCGCCCGCCGGTCGACGCCCGCCGTCTGGGCGATGACGCGAGCGGCGCGGTGGCCGATGCCGTTCAGTTCTGTCAGCGCTCGCTCGACGGACTTGGTCCCGTCGAGGTCGGTCTGTCCGATGCGGACGAAGTAGCGGATGTCCTCCTCTTCGGCATCCGCGTCCTCGTCCGGGGTGGGGTCTTCTGCACTCATATGTGGGTAATCGTTGGGTGAGCGTCGTGGCTGGGATTCGAACCCAGGAGGCTGTACGCCACAGAGTTAGCAACCCTGCGCCTTGGGCCAGGCTTGGCTACCACGACACGCGCTGTCTGGAAACTCGCGCCCGCGTCGCACGGACTCGGGGGCGCTCCCCCTACACGAGTGTACCTGTCCATATTCCGGGGTTGTATTTAAACGCAACGAAGCAAGCGCCACACGTGACAGGGCCACAGACACCCTGTAGCGCACTCACACGGGGACAGGTGTCCGACGGGCCCAGAACCGACTTGCCGCTCCAGTGACAACGTGTCCGGTATGGACGAACGTACACGCACAGACGGCGGGACCGTCGTCGATCCGGCGGACCGCGTGGCCGTCCGGCGCCAGCTGGAGCGCTTCGCCGGGGAATCGGCCGTCGAGGCGACCGGCGAGGGTCACCTCCAGGCGACCTTCGGCGGGCGCACGCGGGTCACCGTGACCGCCGACGGCAGCGTCGAAGCGGAGATGCCGCTGCACGCCTTCCGCGGCCCCGCCGACCGACTCGAGTTCGACCACGAGGACGGCGAACTCCGGGTGACCCACGCGCTGGGGCCCAACGGGACAACCACGTACGTGTTCCGCCGCCCCTGACGGCGCCAGTCACCGCTCCGGGTGTCACAATCCTTATCGCTCCTCCGTGGCCTACCCGCATGCATGAACGAAGACGACGTCCGGGAGCGACTCCGTACCGTGGACGACCCGGACCTCGGCGACGACCTGGTCACCCTGGGACTGGTAAACAGCATCGACGTCACCGACGACGAGGTCCGGGTCGACCTCGCACTGGGGGCGCCCTATTCCCCGACGGAGACTGCCATCGCCAGCGAGGTCCGCGAGGCGCTGTCGGACCTCGACCGGACGGTCGACCTCTCGGCGAGCGTCGACCGGGGCGTCCCGGAGGAGGGCGACCCGCTCCCGACGGTCAAGAACATCATCGCCGTCGCCTCCGGGAAAGGCGGCGTCGGGAAGTCCACCGTCGCCGTGAATCTCGCGGCCGGCCTCTCGCAGCTGGGCGCGCGCGTGGGCCTCTTCGACGCCGACGTCTACGGGCCGAACGTCCCGCGGATGCTCGGCGCCGACGAGTCCCCGCAGGCAACCGAGGACGAGGAGATCCTCCCCGTCGAGAAGCACGGCCTCCGCCTGATGAGCATGGACTTCCTCGTCGGGAAAGACGACCCGGTCATCTTCCGGGGGCCGATGGTCGACAACGTGCTCACCCAGCTGTGGAACGACGTCCGCTGGGGCCACTTAGATTACATGATCGTCGACCTGCCCCCGGGTACCGGCGACACGCAGCTGACGATGCTCCAGCGCGTGCCCGTCTCGGGGGCGGTCATCGTCACGACGCCACAGGAGGTGGCGCTGGACGACGCCCGCAAGGGACTGCGCATGTTCGGCCGCCACGAGACGCCGGTGCTCGGCATCGTCGAGAACATGTCGACGTTCGTCTGTCCGGACTGTGGGGGCGACCACGACATCTTCGGGAGCGGCGGCGGCCGCGAGTTCGCCGCGGAGACCGACATGCCCTTCCTCGGGGAGGTGCCCCTGGACCCGTCCGTGCGCGAGGGCGGCGACGGCGGCCGGCCCATCGTCCTCGACGAGGACAGCGAGACCGGCGGCGCCTTCCGGGACATCGCCGGTCGCGTCGCCAACATGCAGGGCATCGTCCACCGGCGAAACCAGTCCGAGGCGGCCCAGGCCGCGGCCGAGACGGAGCAGTGACTACCGGGGCGCGAGTAGCGGAGAAGAGACGGGTTACGCTTCGACGGCGGCGTTCTGCTTGCTGGTGACGTAGCCTGCGATGCGGTTGCGGACGCCCTTGGACTCGATGTTGGTCAGCTCCTCGACGACGTCCTTGTTGTGCTCGAAGTCGGCGCCGAAGGCGTCCGGGTATCGTTCCATCAGCAGTCGCCCTGTCTTCTTGACGTAGGCGGGTTTGATTGCCATGCGCGTTCCTTGCTTGGTGGCACTCAAAAAGGGTTCGAAACGTCTTCCGACGCCAGTTCTCGGTCTGGAACCAGTTACGGTTCCTCGCCCGCACGGGCGAAGATTCAAGACTGAAACCGGGGCAAGCACGGGCCATGTCCTGACCTCCCGAGGCGGCGTGTTCCGCGGTCGCGCGACACAGCACGTCGCCTGCCGGTCGTGTCGCCTGTTCACTACCACTCCGCGTCCACGAGGGTCTCGAGTCGCTCGAATGCGGTCCGTTCGCGCTCGCTCCCGGCCGTCTCCACCACGGACTCCAAGTAGCGCAACCGGTCCAGCAGCGCCTCGCGGTCGTAGGCAGCGACGTCGAGTCGCGACGCCGCCACCGTCGCCTCGACGACGGCCGCGTGCCCGCGGTTGGTCGTCGGGACGACGCGACGGCACACTGCGGACTCGACGGGCCGGAGCGCCCACGTCACCCACTGGGTGCCCGCGTCGGTCCCGTCCTCGCGCTCGCTGACCGTCACTCTGGCCCACGCGTCCGCGCTGTCGAGCACCGGCTCAGTCTCCTCGCGCACGGAGAGAGCGGCCTCCACGAAGTCGACCGGGTCACGGGTGAACTGCACGTAGCCCTCGCCGCGCTCCGAGAAGTTCCGCCAGGTCCGGGTCCGGCCCCACGTCGTCGCCGTCGCTACGCCGTCGTCGGCGGGTTCGTGTACGCCGAGCGCCGCGGCGTTCCAGCGGTCGTTCGGTCCCAGAGTCGTCACGACGGTCTCGGTGACGCCGGCCAGGGCGGCCGGCCACGGCGCCGCGTCGTCGGGCACGTCGTCGCTCACACGACCAGCCCCCGTTCGAGCGCGACGAACAGCGCCCCGGCGATCAGATCGGCCGTCGTCCCCGGGTTGACGTCGCGCGCGACCAACGCATCGGCCAGGTCCGTCGCGTCCTCCTCGCCGTCGAGGACCGCCTGCGCGCGTCGCTGGACCTCCTCGGCCGTCGCCCGGTCCTGGCGCTTGACCACGAACGTGTCGGGTTCGTCGGCCAGCAGTTCCAGGAACGCGCGAGCGGCGCGGTCCGGGACCGGCCCGTCACCGTCGAGAACCGACGCGGCCGCGTCGAACACACGCTCGAACTCCCCGACCCACTCGGCAGCGACACCGTCGACCGGGGCGCTGCGCTCCATCACGTCGAACAGCGTGAGGTCGCGCGCTTCGAGCGCGGGAACCGCGTCGCTCCCGCGCCGGACGTCGAGCGGTTCCAGCCCCTCGGGCGGGTCCTCGACCGCGACGTCGACGTGCTCGAACGCCCGGTAGAAGTCCGCGGCGTCGGCCACCGTCGTCGCCCGGACCACGGCGTCGGCACCCGCCGGCGAGAGTGCGTCGTCGCTCGCGGCGGCGACCAGCGGCGCCAGCAGCAACAGCGCGCCGAACTGCGTGTTGCCGGCCGACTGCTGGGCCATCCCGGCGACGGCCCGTTCGAAGGCGTGCCCGACCCGCTCGCCGTCCGCCGCGCGTTCGAGCCCCGGCCGTGCGCCCACGGCGCCGGCCATGAAGTGCTCGAACCGGAGGTCGTCGTACTCGCGCTCGCGGTCGACGTTGCCCGGCTTGGGCGTCCCGGTGACCTCGAGCAGGAGCGCCAGCTCGGCGTTCTGGGCGACGTCCCGAGCCATCACCGGGTGACCTCCCGGCCGACCCACTCCTCGGCCTCGGCCCTGACCGCCCGGAGGACCCCCACGTCGTCGCTTGCCCGGCCGACGCTGACCGCGTCGGCCCCGTACTCGAAGTACTCCCGGGCAGAGGGTCGGCCGCGCACGCCGTTGTTGGCGACGACGAACAGCGAGGCGGCGTCGGCCACGTCGGCCACGACCGGTTCCGCGTCCATCGCGTCGACGTGGATGGCGGCGCCACCCGCGTCGTCGACGGCCGCGGCCACGGCCGGGAGGTCGACGCCGTCGACTTCGGCCCGGACCTTCACCGAGACGGCAGCCCCCGTGTCGCTGGCCGCACGAACGTGGTCGGCCAGTCGGTCTGGCCGTCGCAACAGTGCCTCGCCGGCGCCGGCGGCACACATCTCGTCCTGTCGGCAGTGGGCGTTCACTTCGAGCATCGCGTCGTGGTCGGCACAGACCTGCGCGGCGCGCTCGGTCGCCGCCAGCGACGTGGTCCGAACGTTGAACGCGGGACGGATCGGGACGTCGACCAGCGCCCCGAGCTGGGCGTCCACGAAGGCGACGGGGTCCGTCGGGAGGAACTCCGAGCGGTCCCTGTCGACGAGCCGACGGGCGGCCGCGCGCGTCGGCTCGTCCAGCGAGACACCGCCGAGGAACGCACACCCGACGTGTGCGGCCCCGTCGCGGGCCCAGTCGGCGTCGGCCTCGCCGCTGAGACTCGCCAGCGCGAGGCGGGGGCGGAACATCAGGCCACCTCCCCGAGCGCCGTCTCGACGGCTCGGGCCACCCGTGCGGCGTCGGCGTCGGTGTCCAGCGTCGTGTCGGTCCGGACGACGGGCCGGCCGAGGTCCGTCCCGTCTGCCTCGTCAAGGACGAACGCGTCGGCGAAGGGATACGCCTCGGCGACGCCCGCCGTGCTCGGTTCCAGGCCGGTCCCGGCCATCAGCGTGGCGGCCGGCCCGGAGAACACCTCGTCCTCGACGAACGGCGAGACGGCTACGACCGGCGTGTCGGCGAGCGCGCGCTCGATGCCGTCGACGGCGACCATCGGCCCGATGGAGGTGACCGGGTTCGACGGACCGACGACGACGGGTGCCTCGAGTGCAGTCCGGACCGCGTCGGTCGGCGTGGCCGTCGCCGCACCCCTGAACTCGACGTCGCGAACCGCCGGGTCGCCGTCGCGGCCGACCCACCACTCCTGGAAGTGCATCGGGCCGTCGTCGGTGTGGACGATGGTCGCGACGGGGTCGTCGCTCATCGGCAGGAGCGTCCGCTCGAGGCCGAAGGCGTCGGCGAGCCGGCTGGTGGCCTCGGTCAGCGAGTGGCCCGAATCGAGCAGGGAGGTACGGGTCACGTGGACCGCGCGGTCGCGGTCGCCGATGTGCATGAACTCGGCGACGCCGGAGAACCGGCGCCACGCGGCGACGTCGCGACCGTCGGTCTGTCGCTCGTCCGGCAGATACTGTGGCCCCCCGGCCAGGCCCGCGGCGTCGGCGAGTCGGTGAAGCTCGTCGTGTGTCTCGGCCGTGTCGTCGGCGATGCCCCACCACGTCTCCCGGTCGAGGACGCCGCCCTCCAGGAAGAGGACCGTGTCCAGGTCCGGACAGACCAGGTGGCCGCCGAGCTCGACGTCGTCGCCGGTGTTGGCGACGACTGTCGTCTCGGCTGGCGGGAACACGTCGTCGGCGCCGGCGAGGAGTTTCGGCGTGCCCGTCCCGCCGGCGAGGAACGTCACCATACGCCGACGTGGGGGAACCGATTGTATAAACGTGGCCCTGTCCGGGAGTCGAGGGTGGACCCGACGCGACACTGGAGAATCAGTCCTGAGAACTGAGCGAACAGATTCAAGTCGGTCGACTGATAGCCCTTGTATACCCGCTGTCATGCAGGGCCTGAACCCACACCGGTTCGCACCCGCCGCGCCCGACGAGGACTACGTTTTCGGGTCCTGTGCACCCGGCTGGCACACGGCCGCCGGCCACGAGGTGGCACTGAACGACTGGCTCGACTACGTGCAGGATCAGGGTATCGAGCGCGTCTGCTGTCTCCTCTCCGGTCGGCAACTCGACGCCACCGGCCTGAACGTCGACCGCTACGAGTCTGTCTTCGGCGAGTCGAAGGTATGTCACGCGCCGGTCCCGGACCACCACCTCGTGTCCGAGGAGCGGTTACACGGGGAGATTCTGCCCTTCCTCGCGGACGCGAGGGACGCCGAGGAGCGCACGGTCGTCCACTGCCTGGCCGGCATCGGCCGGACCGGACAGGTACTGGCCGCGTGGCTCGTGTACAACCGCGACTACGGACCGGACCGCGCCGTCGAGACGGTCAGGGAGATGGGCCGTGAGCCACGCGACGCCATCGAGGTCGGCAACGCCGACCCCGGGGACCTCACGGCCCTGCTCGCGTCGGTGGCGCGACTGTAGCCGTCAGTATCGTTTTGAGACCGGCCACCGTAGCGCGAACAGATGACCACCATCAAGGACAGCGTCCACGACCACATCGCGGTCGAGGGCGTCGCCGAGGACCTCCTGGAGACGCCGCCCGTCCAGCGGTTGCGCCACGTCACGCAACTGGGGACGGTGACGCTCGTCTACCCGTCAGCCAACCACACGCGGTTCGAGCACTCGCTGGGGGTCTACCACCTCGCCGACAGGGCCCTCTCCGAGCTGGGCATCCAGGGTCAACAGGCCGAGCGCGTCCGTGCGGCGGCGCTGCTCCACGACGTCGGTCACTCGCCGTACAGCCACAACGTCGAGGCCGTCGTCCACCGCGAGACCGGGAAGTACCACGACGACGTCCGGGAGCTGCTGGACCGTGGGGCCGTCGCCCGAGTCCTGACCGACCACGGCCTCAACCCGGACCGGGTCGCGGCCCTGGTCGCCGGCGACGGCGAACTCGGCCAGCTGGTCTCCGGGGAACTCGACGTCGACCGGATGGATTACCTCGTGCGCGACGCCCACCACACGGGCGTCCCGTACGGCACCATCGACCACGAGCGTCTCATCCGCGAACTGCGCTTCGTCGACGGGGAACTGGTGCTCGACGAGGGGAACGTCCAGACGGCGGAGTCACTGTTGCTCGCCAGGGCGCTGATGAACCCCACCGTCTACCAGCACCACGTCGCACGCATCGCGAAGTCGATGCTCCGGCGCGCGACGGACCGCCTGCTCGCGGCGACCAACTGGACGGCCGACGACCTGCGGCGCTGGGACGACAAGGACCTCCTGGTTCGGCTCCGGCGCTGTGACGAGACCGCGGAGTACGCACGCCGCCTGGGCGAGCGCGACCTCTACAAGCGGTCGGTGTGGGCCGAACGCTCCGCGGTCCCCGACGGACTGCTGACCGCGGACTACCGGGACCTCCGCGCCCGGGAACACGCCATCGCGGAGGCGGCCAACGTCGACCCCGACGCGGTCATCCTCGACGTCCCCGCCGAACCGGCGATGAAGGAGTCGACGAGCCGGGTTCTGATCAACGGCGAGGTCCGCCGCCTCGGCGAGCAGTCGACGCTCGTCAACGCGATACGGGCGGCCCAGCGCGACCAGTGGCGACTCGGCGTCTACGCGCCCGAGTCCGACAGCGAGCGGGTCGGCGAGGCCGCGGTCCGCGAGCTCGGTCTCGACATGGACGGCGCGCGCGTTCGGGACGTACGACAGGGCATCCACGCGACCCTCGACGAGTTTAATTGAGCGACGGGAGACCACTAGCTATGATACTCGAAGGCACCATCCTCCGTGGCCGGTCGTTCGATCCAGTCGAGGGACGGGTCGTCGTCGAGGACGGCCGTATCGTCGCCATCGAAGAAGCCGAGGTGTACAGCGACGACATCGTCGTCCCGGCGTTCGTCAACGCCCACACCCACGTCGGCGACTCCATCGCGAAGGAGGCCGGCGAGGGACTGACACTCGAGGAGCTGGTCGCCCCGCCCGACGGACTGAAACACCGCCTGCTACGGGAGGCCGACCGGAGCGACCTGGTGGCGGCGATGGCGCGCAGTCTCGCGTACATGGAACAGTCCGGGACCGGCGCGTTCGTCGAGTTCCGCGAGGGTGGCGTCGAGGGCGTCCGGGCGCTTGCCGCGGCGCTCGAGGACTCGCGCCTCGAGCGCGTCGTCCTCGGTCGCGAGTCCGTAGACGTGCTGGACGTCGCCGACGGGTTCGGCGCCAGCGGCGCCAACGACGCCGACTTCGGCAGCGAGCGGCAGGCGACGAGGGAGGCCGGGAAGCAGTTCGGCATCCACGCTGGCGAAGTCGACAGCAGCGACATCAACCCGGCACTGGACCTGGATCCCGACTTCCTCGTGCACATGGTCCACGCCGAACCCCTCCATCTCACGCGGGTCGCCGACAGCGAGGTGCCGGTGGCGGTCTGTCCCCGCTCGAACCTCGTCACCGACGTGGGCCTCCCGCCCGTCGAGGACCTCCACGAGCGGACGACGGTGGCACTCGGGACGGACAACGTCTTCCTCAACAGCCCGTCGATGTTCCGCGAGATGGAGTTCACCGCGAAGCTGTACGACGTGACCGCCCGCGAGGTGCTGGCGATGGCGACGGTCAACGGGGCCAAACTCGCGGGACTGGACTGCGGCGTCGTCGAACCGGGGCGCCCGGCGCGGCTGACCGTGCTCGACGGCGAGTCCGACAACCTCGCCGGCGCCCAGAACGTCGTCCGGGCCGTCGTCCGGCGCGCGGGGACGAGCGACGTCAAACGGGTCGTCCTGCCCGAGTCGTAGGCGACTGTGCTAACAGGCACCAAACACCTATGCTGTTACCCTGTCTACACTATGGCATGTACGACCGGATACTGCTACCGACCGACGGGTCCGAAGAGATGGAGTACGTCATCGAACACGCCGTCTCGCTGGCGACGACCCACGGCGCCACGGTCCAGGGACTCTACGTCGTCGACACCGGCCGGTTCGCGTCGCTGCCGGTCGGCAACTCCTGGGAGGGCGTCACCCAGATGCTCAGGGAAGAGGGCGAGCTGGCCCTCGACGAGCTGGAGGCCTACGACGCGGGGAGCGTCGGCGTCGAGGGCCACATGGTCGAGGGCGACCCGACGACAGAGATTCTCCGGTACGCCGACGAGGCCGACTGCGACGTCATCGTGATGGGGACCCACGGTCGCGGGGGCATCGACAGACTCCTGCTTGGCAGCGTCGCCGAGCGGGTCATCCGCCAGTCACACGTGCCGGTCGTGACGGTGCCGGTCCGGCGGGGCGAGCAGCGCGAGGAGCCACCCTCGTCGGTCAGGGCCGCGAACTAGCAGGTGCCAGCGTCCTCCCCAGTCAGGCCGGTCGGAGGTGGTCGCAGTCACCGGCCGCGACGGTCACCTGGCCGTCCGCCGTCTCGACCACGAGCGACCCCGGGAACCTGACGTCGACGGCTTCACCCTCGATGGTCCCGTCCGACGTCTCGACACGGACTCGTCGGCCCAGCGTCGTCGCGTACTCCCGCCAGGCGTCGACGATAGCCTCGGGCGACCGCCGGAGGTCCTCGAACTCTTCCAGGACGCGCTGGGTGAACCGGCGCCGGTCGATCGGGCTTCCGCGTTCGGCCTCGAGACTCGTCGGGGCGGCCTCGCTGGGGAGCGACGCCGGGTCGACGTTGGCGTTGATGCCGACGCCGACGACGATCCAGGAGATACGGTCGGCCTCGCCCTCCATCTCGGTGAGTATCCCGACGAGCTTTCGATCACCGACGAGCACGTCGTTGGGCCACTTGATGCCGGCGTCGACGCCTGTCTCGCGAGCCGCACGGGTGACCGCGACGGCCGCCGCGAGCGTGAACACCGGTGCGTGGGCCATCGGGACGTCCGGTCGGAACAGAATCGAGAGCCAGATGCCGCCGCTGGGCGAGGACCACGCGCGGTCGAGTCGCCCGCGCCCGCCGGTCTGTTCGTCGGCCAGCACCACCACGTCGCGCTCCCCGTCGGCCGCCAGGTCTCGCGCGCGAGCGTTCGTGCTCGGGATGCTGTCGTGGTACTCGACCGTAAAGGGGGCGTCGAGGCCGTACTCGACCGCCGCGCCCCCGAACTCGGGGACCGACGCCAGCCGGTACCCGTCGTCCCCGCTCTCGACGTCGAAGCCGCTCTCGCGCAACCCCTCGACGTGCTTCCAGACCGCCGCGCGGGAGACGGCAAGCTCCTCGGCCAGCGCCGGCCCGGAGACCGGCCCCTCCGCCAGCGCCTCCAGCACGGCGTGTCGCGTCTCGTTCATGCCCGAGCGTTCGACAGGCGGGGATAAAAAGCGGCCGGAGGCCGTCAGCGTACCGTGGCGAGCGGAGCGAGGCACGGTTTCACCGCGAGCGCCGGCCGGCGCTCGCGGCTTTTTATCCTAACTTTTTGCGAAGGGATGCCCGCAGCGACGGCGTCGCGAGGGCACCCCCGAAGGAAAAAGTTAGCCGATGACGAAAAGCAGGTCGCCCATGTCGACGGACTCGCCCTCGCCGATGGCCACCTCGTTGATGGTGCCGCTGCGCTCGGTGACGATGTCGTTTTCCATCTTCATCGCCTCGAGCACACAGAGGACGTCGCCGGCCTCCACCTCGTCGCCCTCCTCGACGTTGACCTCGAGGATGGTCCCCTGCATCTCGGCGGTGACCTGCTCGCCCTCGGCGCTGGAGGCGCTGGACCCGCCGCCATCGCCGCCGGCGGCCGGGCGTTCGGGGCGCTGGCCGCCGCCGGCGTCGACGTCGCCGACGTTGATCGGCGGGGCACCGCGTTCCTCGAGTTCGACGTCGAAGCGCTTGCCGTTGACCTCGACGGTGAACTCGCGCTCGACGACCTCCTCGTCGTCGGCGTCCGCAGTGGTCTCGCTGCCCCACTTCGCCTGGGCTTCCTCGATACGGGCCTTCTCGAGGTGGTTGTCCAGGTACTTCGTCGTGTGGGTGCCGCCGACGAACTTCTCGTCGGTGAGCATCAGGCGGTGGAAGGGGATGACCGTCGGGAAGCCCTCGACCTCGAACTCGCCGAGCGCGCGGCGGCCGCGGGAGATGACCTCGTCGCGGTCGGTCCCGTGGACGATGAGTTTCGCTATCATCGAGTCGTAGTCGGTCACGAGGTCGTCGCCCTGGCGCAGGGCGTCGTCCATCCGGACGCCGATGCCGCCCGGCGGGTCGTAGGTCTCAAGGGACCCGCTGTTTGCGGGGGCGAAGTCCTTGGCGGCGTTCTCGGCGTTGATGCGAAACTCCATCGCGTGGCCGTCGATCTCGACGTCGTCCTGGGCGAAAGCGAGCGGTTCGCCCTGGGCGACCCGGATCTGCCACTTGACGATGTCGATGCCCGTGATCTCCTCGGTGACGCAGTGCTCGACCTGGATGCGGGTGTTGACCTCGAGAAAGTAGAAGTTCGTGTCCGGTCCGAGCACCTCGCCCGGGTCCCGGTCGGGGTCCTCCTCGACGAGGAACTCGACGGTGCCGGCGTTGTAGTAGTCCGCCTCGCGGACGCCCCGGCGGGCGGCCTCGCCGATCTGCTCGCGGAGGTCGTCCGACAGGGCCGGGGACGGTCCCTCCTCGATGACCTTCTGGTGGCGGCGCTGGAGCGAGCAGTCGCGTTCGCCCAGGTGTCGGACGTTGCCGTCGTGGTCGGCGATGATCTGGACCTCGATGTGGCGCGGGTTCTCCAGGAAGCGTTCGAGATAGACGGAGTCGTTCGAGAAGTAGGCCTCGCCCTCGCGTTTCGCGGATTCGAGCTGGTCTTCGATCTCGTCTGGACCCTGGACGATCTTCATCCCGCGGCCGCCGCCCCCGCCCTCGGCCTTGATGGCGACCGGGAACCCGTGCTCGTCGCCGAACGCCTCGACCTCCGTGGGGTCGTCGACGGGGTCTGTCGTCCCCGGGACGATAGGGACGTCCGCCGACTGCATTATCTTCCGGGCCTTGGTCTTCTCGCCGAGGGCCTCCATTGCGTCACCGGTCGGCCCGATCCAGGTGAGGCCGTCGGTCGCCTCGACCTTGCGGGCGAAGTCGGCGTTCTCCGCCAGGAACCCGTAGCCAGGGTGGATGGCGTCGGCACCGGCCTGCTTGGCGGCGTCGACGATGGCGTCCTGGTCCAGATAAGAGTCCGCCGCGCGTGCCGGGCCGACGTTGTACGCCTCGTCGGCGAACCTGACGTGGCCGGCGTGCCTGTCGGCCTCGGAGTAGACGGCGACCGTCCCGATTCCCAACTCCGCGCAGGCACGCATGACCCGTACCGCGATCTCCCCGCGGTTAGCGACGAGTACCTTATCGAACATATGCCTCCTTACCGGTACTCACCTCATAAAACTAGGCGGAACTGTAATGTCGCCGCTGCCTCGTCTCTCGTGTAGAGACGATTGCTATGGACGATACAGCACGCGCTCGCGGGACGTTGCTCGGCCTGGCCTGTGGCGATGCGCTGGGCCGGCCGGTCGAAGGGTGGCCCCGGTCACGCATCGCCAGCGAACACGGCCGCCTGACGGAGATGCAGGCCCGCGGGGCCCACAACCTGCCGGCCGGCGCGGTGACCGACGACACGGAACTGGCGCTGTGTCTGGCCCGGAGCATCGTCGAGTCCGACGGCTTCGACGCGGACGACGCCGCCCGGCGCTTCGCGACGTGGTTCGAGGGGGACCCGACGGGGATCGGGGGGATGACGAGGCGGGCCCTCGCTCGCGTCGCGACCGGGGAACCCTGGGACCGGGCCGCAAAACACGTCTGGACGCAGAGCCCGGAGGGACACAACGCCGGCAACGGGAGCGTGATGCGGTGTGCGCCGCTCGCGATACGCTACACCGACGACCCGGCGACGCTGGTCGAGACGAGCGTGACCTCCTCGCGCCTGACCCACTGGGACCCCCGCTGCACCCACGGCTGTGCGGCGCTGAATCTGGTTGTCGCCGGGTACCTCCGGGGAGAGGACAGCCCTGTGTCGGCGGCGCTCGACCGACTGGACGGGGAGGCACCGACCGACGTGGCCGTCGCCGTACAGGAGGCTGAGGCGGCCACGGACCCGACGATGCTCCCAGTGACCGGGTACGTCGTCGATACGCTCGAGGCGGGCGTCGGGCACGCCCTGCTGGCGGACTCGGCCGAGGAGGCGATCGTCACGGCAGTCAACAACGGCGGCGACACCGACACCGTCGGCGCCGTCGCGGGGGCCGTCGCCGGCGCCCGGTACGGCGCGGAGAGCCTTCCGGAGACGTGGCTCGAAGAACTCACGGTTCGCACGGAGGCAGGGACCCTCGCGGAGCGACTGGCAGAACAGGGCCGCTGACCCGGCGGTTACATCCGGTCGACGCGCCCGGCGGCACTCCAGGGGTCTGTCGGGGCGTCGGCCGGGACCTCGACGTGACGCTTCTGGGTGTCCCTGACCCGGTTCGAGAAGAGCCACTCCTTGCCCGCCCAGGTCGGTTCGTCGCTCGCGGCGGCAGCGGCGGCCGCGGCACGCTGCTGGTCGGTCACGTGTGCCCCGATGGCGACGGCGATGGCAGCCGCCTCGTCCGTGGAGGCGTCCGGGAGCGCGTCGGCTATCGCTTCGACGATGTCGGTGTCGACGGCGTCGGGTGCTGTGTCTGTCGCCATGATTACAATGGGATGTTCCCGTGTTTCCGGTCGGGCTGGTCCTTTCGCTTCCCTCGAAGGAGGTCGAGGTCTTCGATGAGTCGCGGCCTGGTGTCCTGCGGTTCGATGACGTCGTCGACGAACCCGCGCTTGGCGGCGATGTAGGGGTTCGCGAAGGCGTCGCGGTACTCGTCGATGAGCTGCTGGCGGCGGGCCTCGACGTCGTCGGCGTCGGCGAGTTCGTCGTCGTAGAGGACGTTCACCGCGCCCTTCGGCCCCATCACGGCGATCTCGGCGGTCGGCCACGCGTAGTTCATGTCCGCGCCGATGTGCTTCGAGGCCATGACGTCGTAGGCCCCGCCGTAGGCCTTGCGCGTGATGACCGTAAGCAGCGGGACCGTCGCCTCGGAGTAGGCGTACAGCAGTTTCGCGCCGTGGTTGATGATGGCGTTTCGCTCCTGATCCTTCCCGGGCATGAACCCGGGGACGTCGACGAACGTGAGGATGGGGATGTTGAACGCGTCACAGAAGCGGACGAACCAGGCCCCCTTCCGCGAGGCGTCGATGTCCAGCGTCCCCGCGTTGACACGGGGCTGGTTGCCCACGACGCCGACGCTGTGGCCGTCCAGCCGGGCGAACCCGGTGACGATGTTGCGGGCGAAGGCCTCGGCCACCTCGAAGAAGGAGTCCTCGTCGACGACGCCCTCGACGACGTCGACGATGTCGTAGGGCTTCTGTGGCGCGTCGGGCACCGTCTCGATCAGGCTCTCGTCCCGCCGCTCGGGGTCGTCCCAGGGGTCGACGCTCGGTGGGTCCTGGACGTTGTTCTGGGGGAGATACGAGAGGAGATAGCGGATCTCGTCCATCGCGGCCTTCTCGTCGGCCGCGGTGAAGTGGGCGACCCCGGACTCGCTGGCGTGGGTCTCGGCCCCGCCGAGTTCGTCGAAGCCCACCTCCTCGCCGGTGACCGTCTCGATGACGTCGGGGCCCGTGATGAACATGTGGCTGGTCTCCTCGACCATGTAGACGAAGTCCGTAATCGCTGGGGAGTAGACCGCGCCACCGGCACACGGCCCCATGATTGCCGATATCTGGGGGACGACGCCGCTGGCTTGCTGGTTGCGATGGAAGATGTCGGCGTAGCCGGCCAGGGAGTCGATGCCCTCCTGGATGCGCGCGCCCGCCGAGTCGTTGAGCCCGATTATCGGCGCGCCGTTCTCGATGGCCTTGTCCATCACCTTACAGACCTTCTGGGCGAAGGCCTCGCCGAGCGACCCGCCGAAGACGGTGAAGTCGTGGGCGAAGACGTAGACGCGCTCGCCGTTGACCTCGCCGTACCCGACGACGACGCCGTCGCCGGGGGCGTGCTTCTCGGCCATGTCGAAATTGGTCGAGCGGTGCTCGCGCAGGGCGTCTATCTCGACGAAGGTGTCGTCGTCGAGGAAGTAGTCGATGCGCTCGCGGGCGGTGAGCTTGCCCTTCTCGTGCTGGGCCTCGATGCGTTCCTCGCCGCCCCCGCGTTCCGCCTCCGCCTTCCGCTCGCGGAGGTCCTCGACGCGTTCGTCGTGGGTCACGCGACATCACGGCTCCAGGACCAGAACATACCGGTCCCGTGGTGGGCATCCGAGAAAAGCGTTACCCGAACGGAATCCGTCGGAGTTTTGCCCGCCCCTGCCCTGCCTCCGCTCGTGAAGAACATCACGGCAACGCAGCACAACCCGTTTGGCTTCGAGCCGCCGTGTGAGCCGTTCGTGCCCGGGTACGGCGACGCGAACGCCGACTTCCACGTCGTCGGCGACCACCCCGGCGTCCACGGGGGCAACGAGTCCGGGGTTCCGTTCACCGGGACGCCAGCCGCCGACCGGCTCCAGCGGGCGCTCGTGGACGGCGGCCTGCTGGCGGCGGCCGGGACGCCGCCGACCGTCGAGAAGACCTATCTCTCGTATCTCTTTCTCTGTGGCGACCGGACGCCGACCGAGGACGACTACGCGGACCACGAACCGATGTTCGATACCGAGGTCCGGGCCATCACGTCCCACGTCCTGCTCCCGGTCGGCGAACGGGCGACGAAGTACGTCTTCAGGAACATGACCGCCGAGCCGGCCGACGACGTCGACATGGCGGCGCTCCACGCCACCGAGGTCAAGGGCAGCGGGTGGCTCGTCTTCCCGATCAAGGACCCGGCGGAGTGGAGCGACGACGACGAGGCGGCGCTCGTCGAGAGCCTGCAGGCCCTACTCGAGACAGACTACCGCCAGGAGGCCGAACTCGGCCGGTTCCTCCCCGGAGACGACCTCTGGCGGGTCCGCTGACCGGCCCCGTGGCTGTCGTGTGTGATCGCGGGCCAACCTTCATAATATAGGACAACAAACATACCTGTATGGACTGTAGAGTTGTCGTTGAGGCGGCAGTCCCCGTCTACGACGTCTCGAATCCGGACGAGGCGGTCCGCATCGCCATCTCGAAGACGGGTGAGATGTTGAATCCGGATCTCAACTACGTGGAGATAAACATGAGCGAGCGCCACTGCCCGCACTGTGGCGACTCGCTCGAACCGGCGTTCATCGCTGCCGACGAGAGTCTGGTCGCCCTCGAGCTGGAGATGACGGTGTTCAACGTCGAACGCGACGAGCACGCGGCCCGAATCGCGCGCAAGGAGATCGGCCAGCGACTCGAGAGCATCCCGCTCGACGTCGTCGAGATCGAGGAGATCGTCGAGGAGGAAGACGAGGCAAAAGCGGAGGAAGACGAGGCAGACGAGGCGGAGTCCTCGGTCGCGGCCGGCGATGTCGCCGGCGACGAGTCGGCCGACGAGGTCCTGCCCGAGTTCGAGGAGCTCATCGACGAGTGAGCCGGACGCGGCCCGAGCGGGCCCACGTCGGGAGAGAAGACTCTCGCTATACAGGTCTCTTCAGCGGGGAAAGAGAGGGATTCAGTCCGCAGCGGCAGAAACGGGTTCTTTCACGTCCTCGGTCATCTCCGACGTGATGCCGTCGACAAGGGCGAAGACGGCTGCCTTGTGGTCCGTCTTCGACTTGTGGATCGATGTGGGCTTGACGCCGAGTGTCGCGTATTCGTCGTGGTCTACGTCGGACCCGGTCTCCGCCTCGTAGTGATTCTGTACCTGTGCAAGCAGGCCGTGCAGATGGATGAGCTCCTGCTTTTTCATGGTCACCAAGGTGTAACGACTGGAAGTTTATAGTACTACTCTGACGAAGGTTAACACACTACTAGAATCATCAATCGTTACACTCAGCCCCGCTACGGCGGGCTGAGTGGCGTGGGACTGAGACCCACGGTGACGCGTCACGGGCGGTTTGAAAGAACTTTTTCTGCCAGCGACCGTACGGCACGTATGGACTACGAGGACCAGCTCGAGAAGGCGCTCGACGAGACGCCGGAAATCGACGGCACGGACGACCGGTTCGAGGTGCCCGACCCGGAGGTCCGCCAGGAGGGCAAGGTCACTGTGTTCGAGAACTTCCAGCAGGTCTGTGACCGCCTCGAGAGGGACCCCGAACACGTGATGAAACACCTCCAGACGGAGATGGGGACCAGCGGTCACATCGACGAGAGCGGGCGCGCGCGACTCACCGGGTCCTTCGGGAGTGACCGGATCGGCGAAGCCATCGACACGTACCTCCAGGGGTACGTCCTGTGTTCGGAGTGTGGCCTGCCGGACACGCGACTCGAGCGGGAGCAGGGGGCCGAGATTCTGCGGTGTGAGGCCTGTGGGGCGCGAACGCCGACGGGCGAGTAGTTACTGTAACCCCTTCAGGGTCTGGAGATCGCGGTCTGTCCGCGTGAACTCCGCCAACCGACGACTCGCGTGGCAGTTGGGACAGTGGAACGTGGAAGTGTGGGGCGGCAGTTGGCTGGGCGTCGACTCCCAGTCCTTCTTGCACTCGGGGCACAGCAGTCGGACGTACGCTTCTTCCATGTCTGATAATGACACACACTGGGTTCCGTATAAAGGTTTGCCGTCTGCGGCCCGCGACGTGGGCGGCGGCGAGCAGCCGCGCCGAGCGGGGCCTGCTCACGCAGGGACGTTCTCGGCCTCGAGCAGCTCCTTGTACCGGTTTCGGATGGTGACCTCGGAGATGTTGGCCACCTCGCTGACCTCGCTCTGGGTGACCTTCTCGTTTGTCAGCAGTGCGGCGGCGTAGACGGCCGCCGCGGCCAGGCCCACGGGCGACTTCCCGGAGAGCAGGCCGGCCTCCCGCGCGTTCTCGATGAGGTCACGTGCCTGGCGCTCGGACTCGTCGCTGAGGTCTAGCTCCGAGATGAATCGAGGCAGGTAGTGCTCCGGGTCGGCGGGCTTGACCTCCAGACCGAGTTCCCGGACGATGTAGCGGTAGGTCCGGGTCAGTTCCATCTTGTCGACGCGGGAGACGACGGCCATCTCGTCGAGCGAGCGGGGGTTGCTCGCCATGCGGGCCGAGGCGTACAGCGCCGACGTCGCGACGCCCTCGATAGACCGGCCGGGGAGCAGGTCCTCGCTGAGGGCCCGGCGGTAGATGACGCTGGCCGTCTCACGGACGCTCTGTGGCAGGCCCAGCGCGGAGGCCATGCGATCGATCTCGCCCAGCGCCTGTTTGAGGTTGCGCTCCTTGGAGTCACGCGTGCGGAACCGCTCGTTCCAGGTGCGCAGGCGCTGCATCTTCTGGCGCTGCTCGCTGGAGAGCGACCGCCCGTAGGCGTCCTTGTTCTGCCAACCGATGTTGGTCGACAGGCCCTTGTCGTGCATCATATTCGTCGTCGGCGCGCCGACGCGAGACTTGCGGTCCTTCTCCGCGGAGTCGAAGGCCCGCCACTCGGGTCCGTGGTCGATCTCGTCTTCCTCGACGACGAGGCCGCAGTCCTGGCAGACTGTCTCTCCGTGCTCGGCGTCCGTGAGGACGTTGCCGCCACACTCCGGGCAGACGTCTATCCGCTCAGACTCTTCGCGTTCGACCTCCTGTTCGTTGGGCTTTTCCTGCGTGTTGGTGCGTACTGGTGATTCACTCATGATTGGGGACTCACATCCTGCCGGGGGCGTAATGGTAATAAGTACTCCCCGTTGGCTTCTTACCTGTAGTTAGGGAGAAAGACTTTTAAACCTTTCGTTCCCCGTGATAACAAACCGCACGACAGAAACCGTTTCGACGGACACCGTCCCGGCACCGCCGCCGGAACGGACGACCCGAGCCGGACGGCCCACAGCAGCTCAGACCGTGAACAGGTGGCCCTCTGTCGGCACGTCGAACAGACCGATGCGTGCGCCGGCGTCGAGCCAGGCGTGGCCGTAGGAGAAGGCAGCGAGCGCGTTGACCGGGTCGTCGTCGGCCCGGAAGTGGCGACCGTCCTCGAGGTAGGAGGCCGCCATCTCCACACACTCGAGGGCGGCGTCGTGCATCGGCGTTCCCTCCGGTGGCGCGACGTCCGCGGCATCGAGCGCCTCGGCGAGCAGTCCCTCGTAGCGGTCGGTCTTCTCCTCGAGATCGGCAGCCATACCCACAGCGAACGGGCGACGGCGCCTAAGCGTGTCGGCGGCCGTGTGTGGGGCCGACAGGACAGCGCAAAATAGTTACCGGCGTAGAGAGTACTGAGTCCTATGACCGAGGAAGTCGACCACCGACGGCTCATCATCGCTGGGTCGGGAATCGCAGGGCTGACAGCCGCCATCTACGCGGCGCGAAGCAACAACGACCCGCTCGTCCTCGAGGGCGACGAACCGGGCGGCCAGCTGACCCTGACGAGCGAAGTCGAGAACTACCCGGGGTTCCCCGAGGGGCTCTCCGGCCCGGACCTCATCAACCGGATGAAAGAACAGGCCAAGCGGTTCGGTACCGAGATCGACCACGGCATCGTCACCGACATCGACGACAGCGAGCGCCCGTTCCGCGTCGAGCTGCGCGACGGGACCGTCTACACGACCGACGCGTTCATCGCCGCGTCGGGAGCCAGCGCGCGGACGCTGGGCGTGCCCGGCGAGGACGAGCTGATGGGCTACGGCGTCTCGACGTGTGCGACCTGCGACGGCGCGTTCTTCCGGGGCGAGGACATGCTGGTCGTCGGCGGCGGCGACGCCGCGATGGAGGAGGCCCACTTCCTCACGAAGTTCGCGAACAAGGTGTACGTCGCCCACCGGCGCGAGAACTTCCGCGCCGAGGACTACTGGATCGACAAGGTCCAGGCGAAGGTCGACGAGGGCGAGATCGAGCTCCTCCGCGACACGGAGCTGCTCGAGGTCCACGGCTCGGCCGAGGAGGGCGTCGACCACGTCACCCTCGCCGAGAACCCGGAGGGCTACCCGTCGGAGAAGCTCGACGACCCGGCGACCGAGCAGTACGAGCTGGACGTCGGCGCGGTGTTCGTCGCCATCGGCCACACGCCCAACACCGAGTACCTCGAGGACACCGGCGTCGAACTCGACGAGACGGGCTACGTCGTCGCGAAGGGCGGCAAGGGCGCCGGACAGACGGCCACGGACGTCGAGGGCATCTTCGCAGCCGGGGACGTCGTCGACTTCCACTACCAACAGGCGGTCACCGCCGCCGGCGACGGCTCGAAGGCCGCACTCGACGCCGACGACTACCTCGAGGACCTCGAGGCGACCGAGGCTGGAGCGGAGTCGGAAGCGGCGGCGCAGGCCGACGACTGACGACCGGTTGCCCGCCGACCGACGCGCACTGCGAATCGCTCTCACTACTGATTTATCTCCTCGGCGGTCGTCTTGGACGACATGAATACCATCGAAACGAGTATCGACATCGCGGCGCCGACCGAGGCCGTTTGGGACGTGCTGACCGACTTCGGATCCTACGGCGACTGGAACCCGTTCGTCAGAGAAATCTCGGGGACCGTCGCCGAGGGCGAGCGACTGCGCGTCCGCCTCGACCCGCCGGACGGTCGCACCATGACCTTCAAGCCGCGCGTGACGGCGGCAGTGCCGGGCGAGCGCCTCGAGTGGCTCGGCCACCTGCTGGTCCCCGGCCTCTTCGACGGGCGCCACGAGTTCCGCCTGGAACGCGTCGACGACGACCACACGCGAGTCCACCACCGCGAGTCGTTCTCCGGCGTCCTCGTCGGCCTGTTCCTCGATGCCGCGGACGTCACCGAGGGCTTCGAACAGATGAACGAGGCGTTGCGGGCCCGCATCGAAGACGGGACCGTCGCGACGGACCCCGAGGTCGACCCGGTCACGGCCTGACGGGCGCCGGTCGCCGGCCTCGCACCCGACAGACCCTTCCGTCGGGTCCGCGAACCGACGGCCATGGCAAGCGACACTGTCACGCTGACGATCGAGACGGACGACGCCACAGACGAGCTGACGGTCCCGGCCGACCTCCTCGAGATCCTGCGGGAGGAACCGGGCGAGTCGGACCCCCAGGTCATCGGCGACCTCGCGATGTTCGGCCTCGCACAGCGCATCCACAGCGCGGTCCACCACGCCCAGGGCGAACCGGACGCGGAGATCGCCGCCCTCGAGGAACAGACGCTCGACCTGTTCGAGGAGCGGTTCGGGACCACCTTCGGTGAGCTGACCGGCCACGACCACTGAGCGGGGTCACCCGGACAGCGCAGTCGGCCACGTATCGCCACCCGACGGGCCGTGAGTCAGTCCCGCCGTCGGTCTCCAATGCGTTTGCGATCCGTTCGAGCTGTACCCCGACGTAGCAGAGCGCCTGGGTCTGCGGTACCACCGGGTCGGTGGATCACTCCGCGGAGAGGTACGCCGCGCGCCTGCCGGCCCGGTCGATGGCATCGACATCGGTCGGCATGGCCACGGCTGTGGCCATTGGGTACCACCGGGTTCGCCGACCCTCCGGTGTTCGAGTGACCCTCAGACCGACCAGGTCAGCAGGACGCCGTCGTCGAGGCGCTGGACGCTCTCGAGGTCGAGTTCCGGGAACCCCTCGGTGAACCCGTCGCCGTCGGCCAGCGTCGGCGCATCCCGGCCACCGATGAGTGTCGGCCCCACGAACACCGAGAGCTCGTCGACCAGTCCCTCCTCTACGAGACCGAATATCAGCTCGCCGCCGCCCTCGACCAGCAGCGTCTCGATGCCCTCGCCCTCGAGTTTGCCCAGCGCCGTGGTGAGGTCGACCCGGTCCTCGCCCGCCGCGAGGACGTACGCGCCCGCCTCCTCCATCTGTTCGACGAAGTCGGTCGGGGCGGCACGGCTGACCAGCAGGTAGGTCTCGGCCCGGCCGTCCAGCACCGTCGCCTCGGGCGGCGTCCGGACGTGGGAGTCGGCGACGATACGAGCGGGGTTCGACGGGTCGCCGCGTTCGCGGCGCCCGGCCCGCCGGTCGGCGTCTTCCACCGTCAGCGAGGGATCGTCGGCGAGGACGGTCCCGACGCCCACCATCACGGCGTCGCAGTCGGCCCGCAGCTGGTCGACCCGGTCGAAGTCCTCGGGGCCGGAGATGGCGATCTGCTCGCGACGCCGCGAGGAGAGCTTCCCGTCGGCGCTCATCGCGGCGTTGACGACGACGTGCATACCGGACCGTACCACCCTGTCTCAAAACCGCCTTTCGGTTCCGGGCGTCTCAGAAGGTAGCGGTGTCGAGCGTCTCGAGCAGCTCGGCCCGCCCCTCGTGGGACGCGGTGTCGAACTCGGTGACGCGGAGGCGAACCCGCGTGTCCGCGGGGACGTGCCGGTCCAGCGTGAGCAGGGAGTCACCGATGCGGACGACGCTCGTCTCGCCGTCGGAGCGCGTGACGAAGGCGACGAGTTCGCTCCCCCGGTCGAAGTCCGGCGTCTTCGACCGGAACCGCCAGCCGGCGAAGTACTTCTCGAGAAGACTCATACCCGCGCGACCTCCTCGGACTCGCGGTCGGAGACGTACTCGCGGCCGAACCCGGTCCAGGCGGCAAGCAGGAAGGTCACCAGGAGCAACCACCCGTGGAAGACGTAGGGCACGACGGCGACCGGGTTGACCAGCATCGACGTCTCGAACCACGGGTAGGCGTCGGGCAGGCCCTGCATGGCCGCGATACCGACCAGCACGCCGCCGGCCCACGGGAAGATGTAGCCGAGCGCCGAGGTGTTGGCGTCCAGGATGTTCGCCCGGCGGTAGCCGTTGAGGTTGAACCGCCGGCCGATGGTCGAGACGTAGGGCGCGATAGCGATCTCGGCGGCCGTGTTGATCGTGATCATCGCGTTGACCGTCGCCGTCCCCAGGACCATGGTGGTCTCGGCGCGCGTGACCGTCGTCGCGACGTGGTCGAGCAGCCAGTCCTGGAGGGCGGCGAACCCGCCGCCGCGAATCATGATGCGCGCGCCGGCGACGATGAGCAGGGTGAGGACGATGAGCGGGAAGAACCCCTGCGCGCCGGTGTAGATGCTGCCGCCGACACTCGGCGAGGCGCTGGCGTCGACGATTTCCACGACTGGGAGCGACGAGAGCGACTGGGCGACGCCCGAGCGCGCCGGGGCCCGGAAGACGAGCATCTCGGGGATGCTCGCCAGGCCGAAGACGAGGTTCGCGGCTACGGCGACGACCAGACCCCACGAGATGGCTTCGACGATGTGGCGGCCTCTGACGGCCGTGGCGATGACGACGCCCATCGAGACCAGGTGGAGCAAGCCGGCCGGGGTGGCGCTCTCGACGAACACCTGTCGCGCGTCGCCGGCGACGTCGATGCCCGGCATCACGGACCCGGCGACGACGTACGCCCCGAGCGCGACGATGGCCGGGAGGATGGCGTACTTGAACCGCGAGGCAACGACGCCGCCGATATCCGAGTCCTGGGTGACGGCGCTGACGATGGTGGTGTCGCTGACGGGCGCGAGGTTGTCGCCGAAGACGGCCCCCGAGAGGATGGCCCCGAAGACGAGCACCGGGCTCGCCCCCAGGAGGATGCCCGCCGGGAAAAAGAGCGTCGTGAAGGCGACGGTGGTCCCGTAGCCGGTGCCGATGCCCGTCGCCAGCAGCGCGGCCAGGACGAACGTCGCGGCGGGGAACAGCGCCGCGCCGATGTCGATCGCGTTTGCCGCCCAGACGAGGCCACCGACGAACCCGCCGGCCTGGATGGTCGCCGAGAACATCCCGGCCCACAGCCAGGCGACGATGGCCGTCGCCGCGACCCGCTGGGTCATCCCCTCGAAGATGGTGTTCGCGTAGGTCTTCCAGTCGCCTTTCACGAAGAACATGCCGACGATGAGCGCGAGCAACATCCCCGCGACCAGTCCCGTAGTATCGGAGATGCCAAACAGGCCGCTCTGGACGATGGCCCAGACGATGAACAATCCTATCGGCAGTCCGCTGACCAGCGTGCCACCGTAGAACTCGATGTCGGGGCCCCCGTCCGGCCTCTCACCGACGTCGATGTCCAGCGAGTCCTCCACCGAACTCTGTTCGTTCTCGTCACCTCGCGACATACGTGGGCCATCCGCATACGGCACACACAAAGGTGCCGGTTCACCGCCGCCCCCGGGCCGGTCTCACTCGGAGTCGGTGTCGGGCGGGTCCGCCAGGACCGTCGCGTCCAGCGTCTTGACCGCCCCGTCGACCGTCTTCAGGTCGAACGTCGGCCCGTCGACGACGAGTTCGCCCACGTCGAGGATGGCCTCGGTCGACCAGCCCTGGATGCGAGCGACGCCAGCCTCGTCGATCTCGACGAACGTCCGGGGTTTGCGCTGCTGGCCCATCGACCAGTTCGAGTCGCCGATGGTTATCTCCTGGCCGCCGGTCGTCGACCAGTTGAACACGCAGGCGTGCTGGGCCCGGGATTCGTCGCTCCGCTCGTGGTCGGTCCGCGTCCACTGCTCGTAGTCGACCCCGTAGTGGGCGGCCCAGAGACGCAGGTACTCGAAGTCGAACTTCTTCGTGCCGTCGTCGTCCCGGCCGGTCCGCCAGATGACGTGAGCGTCCGACGGCTTCGATCCGAAGATTCCGGCCACGTCAGTCCCCCCGGCGCCCGTCCGGTCTGCCGTCGCTGGAATCGCCGTCGCTTCCGGTGCACACCCAGGTGACCCGGGCCGGGTTGCACGTGTGACCCATACGCACAGCGATGCCATTCTGGTAAATAAGCGTAGGGGAAACTGGTACGTCGGTCGACAGTAGTTCGTCGGGTCGCTGCCGTTGTGGGCCGCGCCGCCAGCCACCGCCACCGACGGCCAGACAGCCTCGCAAACCCTTTTCCCTGCCCCCGCCGAACCACCGTTCGATGTCTCTCGAAGACCATGCCGAGGAACTCGCCTCCGACCTCGGCGTCGACAAAGAGGAGGTCACACAGCACTTAGAGAAACTCGTCAGCTACTCGGTACCGATGGACGAGGCCAAACAGAGCGTCCGTCGGAAGTACGGGAGCGGGGCCGGAAGCAGCGACGGCGCCGGGCAGCGCAAGCCCATCGCGGACGTGACCCCCGGCGATTCGAACGTGACCGTCACCGCGGTCGTGTTGACCGCCGGCCACCGGACCATCCAGTACAACGACGAGGAACACGTCATCCGCGAGGGCAAACTCGCCGACGAGACCGGGACCATCTCCTATACGGCCTGGGACGGGTTCGAGGGCGACCTGGAGCCGGGGCAGACGCTCAGGCTGGAGAACGTCAGCCTCCGCGAGTACGAGGGCCAGCCGGAGCTCAACCTCGGCGACGGTACGCGGGCGACGGTCCCCGAGGACGACCTCACGGTCGACGCCCGCGTCGGCGGCGACCGGCAGCTGAGCGAGGTCACGCCCGGGGACCGCGGCATCAACGTCGAGGTCGAAGTACTGGAGTGCGAGGAGAAGGTCATCGACGGCCGCGACGGCGAGACGACCATCCTGAGCGGCGTCCTCGGCGACGAGAGCGCCAGGACGCCCTTCACCGACTGGCAGCCCCACGACGAGCTCAGCGAGGGGGCGTCGGTCCGGATCGAGGAGTCGTTCGTCCGCGAGTTCCGCAGCGCACCGGCGATCAACCTCTCCGAGTTCTCGACGGTCACGGCGCTGGAGACGCCGATGAACGCCACCGACAGCGCCCCGCGGATGCCCATCCGCGAGGCCGTCGACAGCGGCGGGCTGTTCGACGTCGAACTGCGAGGGAACGTCATCGAGGTGCGCGACGGGTCGGGCCTCATCGAGCGCTGTCCGGAGTGTGGTCGCGTCATCCAGAACGACCAGTGTCGGACCCACGGCACCGTCGAGGGCGAGGACGACCTCCGGACGAAGGCCATCCTCGACGACGGGACGGCCACCGCGACGGTCATCCTCGACGCCGACCTGACGGCGACCGTCTACGGCGGTGACATCGACGAGGCGCGCGACCACGCACGCGATGCGATGGACAAGTCCGTCGTCGCGGACCGCATCGCCGACCGCATCGTGGGTCGGGAGTTCGTCGTCCGCGGGTCGCTGTCCATCGACGAGTACGGCGTCAACCACAACGCCTCGTCGTTCGAGGCGGCCGCCGAGGACCCGGCCGAACGTGCCGCGGCCTTCCTCGCGGAGGTGGACACATGAGCGCGAACGGCGACGACCAGCCGCGACTGCGAGAGGTCGCCTGCCGCCTGTTCGCCACGGAGTTCGACGACGCCGACTTCTCGTACTCCGAATCGGACGAGGAGCGCGCCCCCAACTACGTCGTCACGCCGACCGGCGCGCGGGTCAACCGCCTGTTCGCCGTCGGGGTGCTGACCGAAGTCGAGTCCGTCAACCAGGAGGTGCTCCGCGCGCGGGTCGCCGACTCGACCGGCGCCTTCGTCGTCTACGCCGGGCAGTACCAGCCCGAGGCGCTGGGGTTCCTCGAGTCGGCCGAGCCGCCGCTGTTCGTCGCGGTGACGGGCAAGGCACGGACCTTCGAACCGGACGACAGCGACCGGGTGTACACCTCGATTCGCCCGGAGAGCATCAGCGAGGTCGACGCCGAGACGCGTGACCGCTGGGTGGTCCAGGCCGCCGAGCAGACCGTCGAGCGCGTCGGCCTGCTGGCCAGCGCCAAGCAGACCGGCCTCGCAGGCGGCCAGCTGCGGACGGCCCTCGAGAACAGCGGGTACACCGAGGCCCAGGCCGCCGGCGTCACGCTGGCGCTCGACCACTACGGCACCACGGGCGAGTACCTCCAGGCGCTCCGGGAGACGGCGCTCGACGCGGCCCGCGTCGTCACCGGCGAGCGAGACGAGGCCCGCGGCGTGTCGATGCGCCCCGACGACGGCACTGACGACCCGATTCCGCTGCTCGCCGATGTCGAGGTATCGGTACCGGACGGCGAGGCGGACCTGGAGCCCGAGCCGGCCGCGCCGACGGCCGACGGCAGTGAATCGGTGACCGTCTCGACCAGCGACGCGGAGGCGCTCGAGTCGAGTGCAGAGCCGGCGTCGAGTCCGGAGGAACCGACCTCGGCCGAATCCACAGCGAGCGACCGGGCCGAGGCAGCCGACACCGGTCCCGTCGAAGCGACGGGCACCGAGACGACGACCACCGACGAGAGGGCGAGTGCCGAGACTCCCACGGCGGACAGCGAGCACGACGCCGAGCCCGGCGAACCCGCCGCCACCGCGTCCGAATCGGCCACGGAACCGGCCTCGGCGGGCGGGGCGGACGAGTCGGTCGAGACGGCAGCGAGAAGTCCCGGGACCGAGACGGGCGACGACTCCGCGCCGGAATCGGCCACCGGAACGGACGATGCGGGGACCGCGAACGAGACCGACACAGGCGTCGCCGGCGAGTCGACCACCGGGGACGAACCGGCAACCGACGACGACCTGGGGGACTTCGAACCCGAGTTCGAACTCGACGAGGACGAACGCGAGCAGATCGAATCCGAGTTCGGGACGGAGTTCCAGAGCGGGACGGACGTCGACGACCCCGGGGAGGCCGACATCGAGACGCCGAGCGCGGAGGAGGTCGAACGCGCGGCCGAATCGGCCGAGGACTCGACTGTAGCGACGGACGAAAGCGCCACGCCGGAGTCGGGGGGCGAGGACGTGCCGGCAGACGACCCGGCGACCGACGATGCACCCGCGGACGCGGCGGGTTCGGAGACCGTGGACGCGGACGACGTCGACCTCGAGGACGCCGTGATGGAGGCGATGTCGGACCTCGACGACGGCAGCGGCGCCGACCGGGAGGACCTGGTCGCGGCCGTCGCCGACCGCCACGGCGCCGACCCGGCGGCCGTCGAGGCCGCCATCCAGGACGCGTTGATGGGCGGTCGCTGCTACGAACCCGAAGACGGCAAGCTGACCCCGATCTGAGACGCGGCGCTTTTCTCGCGTGCCCGCCAACGTCCGGGCGATGGCGGTCGAACCGCTCCCCGACGTCCCCGCAGCGACGGTCGAAGCCGACGGCGAGCGACTGCTCGTCGTCGCCGACTACCACGCCGGCATCGAGGCCGGCCTGCGCTACGAGGGGGTCGAACTCGCGTCGGCGGCCGAGGACCGGCGGCGCCGCCTGACGGGCCTCGTCGACCGGACGGCCCCGGACCGCGTCGTGGTCCTGGGCGACCTCGGGTACGCTATCGGTGACCCGTTCGCCGAGGAACGGGCCGAACTGACCGCGCTGTTCGACGCGCTCGCCGTCCCCGTGACGCTGGTGAAGGGCAACCACGACGGCGACCTGGAGGGGGTGCTAGACGTCATCGGCGCGGACGTGACGATGGCGCCGGCCCACGGCGTGCGACTCGGCGACGTGGGGTTCGTCCACGGCCACACCTGGCCGTCGCCGGACGTCCTCGCGGCCGACGTGGTGTGCATGGGCCACGAGCACCCGGTGGTCCGCCTGGAGGACGAGGTCGGTGGCGTCCGCAAGGAGCGCGCCTGGCTCCGGGGGCCACTCGGCCAGGACCCCTTCGACGCCCCCGTCGGGGCCGACGTCGACCTCGTCGTCTTTCCGGCGTTCAACGACCGCTCGGGCGGGATCTGGGTGAACGTCGAGGGACAGGACTTCCTCGCGCCGTTCCTCCCGGCCGCACTCGACGGCGCCGAGGCGTTCCTGCTCGACGGGACCCGACTCGGCCCCTACCAGCGAGTCTGACCGACGGGGCGCTGGCGGTGACCTAAGTAAGAGCGAGTTTCGTCGGTAACACGTACCAGCTGTGCACGCATCCGGAGAGCGTGTCTGTGGAGGGACCGGCGCGAAAGATAGCCGAGACATCGCGACGAAAAGTGGCGAAGTTCAGATTTTGCCGCAGATAATGGGGGGGGTAAGCAGCGTATACTGACGTTCGTAGGCGGACGATACCCGTTCGATGACCCGCGAGAAAACAGAGATTTACTGTGCCGAGTGCGATACCTGGCTCACCATCGACCACGGCGGGAGCGTGACCTGTAAGTGTGGCACGCAGTTCTCGATGACCGAGACGCCCGTTCCCGAGCGTCGGCCGGAGGCGAACAGGACGCCCTCTCCTCGCGGGCACCCGGTACGGCTGGACCTCTCCAAGCAGGTCGAGAGTCGCCAGTGAGGCCCTGATCCGGCAGGGGGACCACGTCCGGGTTGTCGCCGGTTGTCACCCGAGCAGTACCGTCTCACACGTGGTCGGCCGGGAGCAGTGCCCCGGCCGGCTGGTCGTCCAGCCACGAGCAGAGCCGACAGAGGTGGTCGAGTGCGGCATCGAACAGCTCGGCGCCGACATCGGCGCTGGCGTCCGTCTGGTCGCCCAGAACCCCGTTTTCCGTGTTGTCGATCGCGTCGTAGAACGTCCGGGCGCCGTGGACGCGCCCCGTCCCGTCGTCGAACTCCCGGAGGCCACCGTCCCGGGCCTGCTCCAGGCGGTCCTCGTGGACGAGGTCGTCGGCCAGGTGCTGGATGAGCGCCGTCTCCTTCGGACCACCGTGGGGCCCCGGGTGCTCGAAGGCGGCCTCGATGCGGTCGGTGATGCTCTCGTCCCACATCCACTCCAGGGCGTACATCGTGCCGTCGTCGCGGAGTCGGCGTCCCACCTCGCGGAGGTGTTCGACGTTGCCGCCGTGAGCGTTGACGTAGACGACGCGGTCGATGCCGTGGTACGCGAGGTTGCGGGTGAGGCTCTCGACGTAGTCCCGGAACGGGCCCGGGTCGGCCCACATCGTGCCGTGGAACTGGCGGTGGTGGGGGCTGACGCCGACGGCGACGGTCGGCGTACAGAGGTAGCCGGTCCGCTCGGCGGCGGCCCTGGCGAAGGACTCGGCGATGATGTGGTCGGTCCCCTCGGGGAGGTGCGGGCCGTGCTGTTCGGTCGACCCCAGGGGGACGAGCGCGAGCGACTCGGTGTCGAAGTACGATTCGAGGTCCGGCCAGGCCTCGTCGGCGAGATACATGACCATCCGTGCACACCGGACGCCCTTGAACATGTGGTCGCCCCGTCAGCGTCCCACCGGTGGCGGGACATACCCACCAACGCTTATATAGACAGATGGCCTCCAGTCAGGGTATGCCAGACGACTCGCCGTTCGGTCGGCTCGGGAGCCGGTTCGAGGCGCTGTTGTTCGGGGAGCGAGCACGGGCCTACCGGCTGTTCGTCCGCGCGATGTTCGTCCTCGCTGCGGCCCTGGCGGTGGTCTACGTCGCCGCCCAGGGGGGACTGGTGACCCTTGGGAGCGAGGCCGCGTCGGTGCTCGGGGTCGCGACGGCCGTCGCGGTGGCTGTCCTCGTGCTCTCGGGAATCGTCGAGTTCGTGGTGCTCGGTCGAGTCTACCAGCGCGGGACGACCGAAGTCGCTCAGGTAGCGTCCGAACTCGAACACGCCGCGGAACAACTCGAGGAGACCGCGGCGGAGTTAGAGGAGACGGCCGAAGAGGTCGAGGGGGCCGCGGAGACGGTCGAGGGGGCCGCGGCGGACATCGAGGAGACGGGCGAGCACGTCGGGGAGGCAGCCGAGGTGCGGGACAGGACGACCGGGGCGAAGGAGACGGCGGACGCTGCCGTCGAGGAGGCCGCGGAGGCAAAGCGGACCGCGACAGCCGTGGAGGTGACCGCCGAGGAGCGCCGCGAGCGGCTCCCGGGCGAGCACGACGACCAGAGCGAGGAGCGGAACGCGGACGACGAGCGCGACGGGCGCGAGTGACCGCACCGACGGAGCTCGTGTAGCGGGTACTCGCGTCGACGGCGCCGCCGTCGACACAACGTGTTTAACCAGTTGCGGCGGCTAGTCGGCCCCGATGACTGACGGGGCCGTGCGGGGCGAGGCGGCGTTCACCGCGCTGGGCGAGCAGGTCCGGGCCGCCCTCTCGGAGCGGGGGTTCTCGACGCCGACCGAGCCACAGCGGCGCGCGATTCCGACGCTGGTGAGCGGGCGCGACACCCTCGTCGTCGCGCCGACCGGGACCGGCAAGACCGAGACGGCGATGCTGCCGGTGCTCGACGCGCTGGCACGGGACGAGGAACGGT
Source organism: Haloarcula halobia (assembly GCF_029338255.1). Classification (NCBI taxonomy): domain Archaea; kingdom Methanobacteriati; phylum Methanobacteriota; class Halobacteria; order Halobacteriales; family Haloarculaceae; genus Haloarcula; species Haloarcula halobia. The sequence continues at coordinate 1,678,017 of NZ_CP119787.1, read as the reverse complement.
TCGGCATCGGCGCGCTCTACATCACGCCGCTCCGGGCGCTCAACCGGGACATGCGACAGCGGCTGGACTGGTGGGGCGAGACGCTCGGCCTCGAGGTCGACGTCCGCCACGGCGACACGACCGACTACCAGCGACAGCAGCAGGCCGACGACCCGCCGGACGTGCTGGTCACGACGCCGGAGACGCTCCAGGCCATGCTCACCGGGTCGAAGTTGCGGACGGCGCTCTCGGACGTCTCGCACGTCGTCGTCGACGAGGTGCACGAACTCGCGGCGTCGAAACGCGGCGCACAGATGACCGTCGGTCTGGAACGCCTGGCCGAACTCGCCGGGGAGTTCCAGCGGATCGGTCTCTCGGCGACGGTCGGCGACCCGAAGGCGGTCGGCCAGTTCCTCACGGGCGGGTCGGCGTGTGCCATCGTCGAGATAGACATCGGGAGCCGTCTCGACGTCGAGGTGGTCCGCCCGGCGGTGACCGAGCGCGACGAACAGCTGTCGAAGAAACTCGTCACCGACGCCGAGACGGCCAGTCACGTCCGCTACATCGACGACCTGATAGCGGCCCACGACTCGGTGCTCCTGTTCGTCAACACCCGCCAGACCGCCGAGGCGCTTGGCTCGCGGTTCAAGGAACTGGGCACGGACCTGGGGGTCCACCACGGGTCGCTCTCGAAGGAGGCCCGCATCGACGTGGAGGACCGCTTCAAGGCCGGCGAACTCGACGCGCTGCTGTGTACGTCGTCGATGGAGCTGGGCATCGACGTCGGCCACGTCGACCACGTCGTCCAGTACGGGAGCCCACGGCAGGTCTCGCGGCTCGTCCAGCGCGTGGGGCGGGCGGGCCACCGGAGCGACCAGGTCTCCTCGGGCACCGTCGTGACGACCCACGCCGACGACACGCTGGAGGGGCTGGCCATCGCCCGGCAGGCCCGCGAGGGCGAGGTCGAACCCGCCGAGATACACGACGGCAGCCTCGACACGGTCGCCAACCAGGTCGCGGGCCTGGTCATGGACACCGGGGAGATACGGGCGATGGAAGCCTACGAGATACTGACCCGCGCGTACCCGTTCCGGGACCTCCGGGAGGCGGCGTTCAAGGACGTCGTCAGGGAACTCGCGGCGAACAACGTCGTCTGGCTGGACGAGGAACGGGACACCCTCGAGAAGCGCCGGGGCACCTGGCAGTACTTCTACCAGAACCTCTCGATGATCCCCGACGAGGCGACCTACGACGTCGAGGACGTCGCCTCCGGCAAGCAGGTCGGGACGCTCGACGAGCGCTTCGTCGTCAACTTCGCCACGCCGGGCGAGGTGTTCGTCCAGCGCGGGGAGATGTGGCGCATCACGACCATCGACGAGGAGGAGGAGACGGTCACCGTCTCGCCCATCGAGGACCCCGCCGGCGAGGTCCCGTCGTGGGTCGGCTCGGAGATTCCGGTCCCGCGGGCCGTCGCGCAGGAGGTCGGCGAGGTTCGGCGGGTCGCCGGCCGCCAGTTACAGGACGGCGCCGACGCGGTGTCGGTCGCGACCCACCTCGCGACGCGATACGACGCGGGCGCCGAGACGATCGAGACGGGGCTCGCCGACCTGGCGCGACACGAGGCCCCCATCCCCGACGACGGGACCGTCCTCGTCGAGTTCCACGGGCGGGACGTCGTGCTCAACGCCTGTTACGGCCACAAGATAAACGAGACGCTCGGGCGCGTCCTCTCGGCACTGCTGGGCCAGCGGGCCGGATCCTCGGTCGCGATGGAGGTGGACCCGTACCGCATCGAACTGGAGGTCCCGCGGCGCATCACGGCCGGCGACGTCGTCGAGGTGATAGAGGAGACCGACCCCGACCACCTCCCGGCGCTGGTCGACCTGAGCCTGAAGAACGCCGACGCGCTGAAGTTCAAGCTCGCACAGGTCGCCACCAAGTTCGGGTCGCTGAAGCGGTGGCGCGGGCGCGGGTCGACCGACTTCGGCCGGGACCGCCTGCTGGCGGCGCTGGCGGACACGCCGATGTACGACGAGGCGCTCCGGGAGGTCAAACACGAGGACCTCGCCGTCGACGCGGCCGCGGAGATCCTCGCGGCGCTGCAGTCTGGGGACATCGCCCTCGAGACGGTCGCCGAGCGCACGCCGGTGGGCCTGGGTGGGCGCTCCTCGGGCCGGGAGCTCCTCTCACCGGAGAACGCCGACGCGAGCGTCATCCAGACGGTCCGCGAGCGCATCCAGAACGACCGCGTCCTGCTGTGCTGTCTCCACTGCAAGGGGTGGGACCGCACACAGCAGGTAAAGCGGGTGCGCGACCAGCCCGAGTGCCCGGAGTGTGGGTCGACCCGCATCGCGGCGCTGAACCCGTGGGCCGACGAGGTGGTGTCGGCGGTCCGGGCCGACGAGCGCGACGAGGAACAGGAGAAGATGACCGAGCGGGCCTACCGCGCCGGGTCGCTGGTCCAGTCCCACGGGCGCCGGGCCGTCGTCGCGCTGGCGGCCCGCGGGGTCGGGCCGCACAACGCCGCACGTATCATCAACCGCCTGCGCGAGGACGAGGACGAGTTCTACCGAGACATCCTCCGCCAGGAGCGAGAGTACGCCCGGACGCAATCGTTCTGGGGCTGAGTCGGGCGAGCCGTCAGGAGTCGGGTTCGTCGGGCTGATCGCGGTCGCTCGGCGCTCGCCCCGCGAGTTCGTGGAACCGGCCTGGTTCGCCCCGGGCCTGTCGGGCCGCACGGGCGGCGACGCGCCGGGCGAGCACCAGCGCGAGGACGGCCGGTACCGCCAGCGCGACGACGCCGAGGACGAGGACGTTCGACTCGACGGTCGACTGGCCGCGCCCGGCGTCGACGACGACGGCGGCCAGGACGGCGACGACCCCGCCGACCACCAGGTAGAGGCCACGGGCGAGCGCGGCGCTCGGGTTCGGGAGACGGGCGAGGTACGCCGCGGGGACCAGCCAGCCGAGAAGCGCGAGGGTGGCCAGCAGGGGCAGGGGGACGCCGCCGACGGTGATGACGACGGCGTAAGTCACGAGCGGCGCGATGGCGATGCCCAGCGCCAGTCCGGTCAACAGCACGGCCCAGCGCGGCGCCGTCTCCAGGTCGCCGCCCGTCGCGTCCAGGCGGGCCGTGACGGCCGCAGGGTCGAGGTTCGCGAGCAGCGGCCTGTCACACACCGGACAGCGCACCGCGTTCGGGTCGACCGCCTCGCCACAGTCGGCACAGACCTGGTCGTCGGACCCCTGTGGAGCCATACTTCCGGTTGCGTCCCGAGGGGCTTGAGTGATGCGCCGGCGTCACGGCGGGCCGAAAGCCCCACTTTCCAGCCGGCAGCGAAGCGGGCGCCAGTCGGTGTGGGAACGCCCCAGATGCCACCGTACTTCGACGTCTCGGTGGTAAGAGCGCGTTGTCGACCGGTAAGCGAGTGCAGAACGAGAGTAATCGGTGCTTCGCTGTCGGCGCGCAAAAAATATCAAGTATATAACAATAGATCACCCGCTCGACGGCCTACGCGCCATGTCGAGAGACACACACGGCCCGTACCGGCGCGACGTGATGAAGACCATCGGCGCGGGCGCGGCAGTGTCGGTCCTCGGCGGGGCCGCGATGGCCCAGGAAGACGACGACGAGGGAGCGGAAGGTGAGATGGACCACGGTTCGGGGACTGTCCACACGGTCCGGACGCTCATCTCCGGCCCGCCGACGAACCCAGAGCGGCCGGCGGACTTCTTCTTCCAGCCCACCGGGCTCCACGTCCAGCCCGGCGACGTGGTGAAGTTCGTCTTCACGACGCCCGACCACAACGTTGTGTCGTACCACCCGGCGTTCGGGATGCGGCGGCGCGTCCCGGTCGGCGTGGACGCCTTCTCCTCGCCGCTGCAGGGGTGGCGAGCCGACACCATCGCCGACGACCAGATAGAACCGCCCGCGGAACCCGGCGAAGATGGGGAAGCCGACGAGGACGACGAAGATGAGGAAGCCGGTGAGGACGACGAGGACGGCGAGAACGGCGACGAGGAAGAAGAGGAGGCAAGCGCCCCGGTGCCGAGCACCTGGCTCCACGCCTTCGAGACGGAGGGCGTCTACGACATCCTCTGTTCGCCCCACGAGGGGTTCGGGATGACACTCCGCGTCGTCGTCGGCGACGTGGAGGAGGCACCCTTCGAGACGTCGACCCCCGACAACCTGGCACCGCCGCGTGCGGGGCCGGTGGGCCTCGCGCGGGTGACGCTCACCGACCCGGCGCTCGAACCGGCGAACATCGTGGAACAGGGGCGCGTGCCCTGGCAGGCCCTGTCGGCGAACCGGGGCGGACAGGGGTGAGTCAGGCGTCGTTCATAAACGACTAAACGCGGCCCGCCCGTCGCCACGCCCATGCGACTGGAGGAGTACTGGGGCATCGGGCCGAAGACGTCCGACCTGCTGAGTGAGGCACTGGGCGTCGAGCGGGCCATCGAGGCGATCGAGTCGGCGGACACGCGGACCCTGACGGCAGCGGGACTCTCGCGCGGGCGGGCGACCCGGATTCTGCGGCGGGCCACCGGGGCGGAGTCGATGGATCTGCTCGCAACCCGGGACACCCGCGACGTCTACAAGGAACTGCTGGACCTCGCGGAGGAGTACGCCGTCACGGCGGACGCCGCCGACCGGATCCGCGTGCTGACACCGCTTCCCACGCGCGAGGAGATGGAGCGCCGGCTCGACGACGTGCTCGAAGCCAGGGACACCTGGGCGGCCCTCCCGGACGCCGATCGGGAGGCCATCATCGCCGCCTTCGAGGGCTACGACGCCGAGGGCGGCGAGCTTTCCGCCGTCGAGACGGCGCTGGGGCTGCGCGAGACCGGCGTCGAGGCGGGGGTCTTCGAACCGCTCGCCGAGGTTGACGGCGACGCACTCGCCGACGCCCGGGCGGCACTCGCCGGCCTCGCGGGCGGCGGTGACCGGGTCGGCGAGGGGGCCGACGACGAACTCGACCGCCTCCGCGAGCAGCTGGGGCAGGTCGAGGACCTCGCGGCGGGGTCGGCGAGCGTCGTCGAGGCCGTCCAGGAGGAGGCCCGCCGGCCCGCCGAGTTCCAGGACGCGCTGGTGCGCCACGTCGTCGCCGAGACGGGCCTGGAGGCGGCCAGCGTCCGCGACGCGATGCCCGGGGAGGCGACGGACGCCCGCGACTTCGTGGCGACGGCCCTGCGCGACCTGCGGAGTGCGCTCCGCAGTGACCTGGACGCCCGCGAGGCGGAGGTGGCCGACCGGCTGGAGGAGAACCTCGCGGCCGCTCGCGAGGACGTCGACGCCGCCGTCGAGGCGGTCGGGGACATCGCGCTCTCGGTCTCGCTGGCCCGGTTCGCGCTGGCGTTCGACCTGGTGCGCCCGACGTTCGTCGACGACCGCTCGACCATCGCGGTCCGGGAGGCCCGCAACCTCGCGCTCGCAGACGTCGAGGACGTCCAGCCGGTGACCTACGCCGTCGGCGACCACGACCTTGCGGTCGAGAGCGCGAACGCCCCGCCGACCGGCGACCGGGTCGCGGTGCTGACCGGGGCGAACTCCGGCGGGAAGACCACGCTGCTGGAGACGCTCTGTCAGGTCCAGTTGCTCGCCCAGATGGGCCTCCCGGTCCCCGCGACGGCCGCCGAGGTGGGGGTCGTCGACACCGTCGTCTTCCACCGCCGTCACGCATCGTTCAACGCCGGCGTTCTCGAGTCCACGCTGCGGTCGGTCGTCCCGCCGCTGACCGACAGCGACCGCACCCTGATGCTGGTCGACGAGTTCGAGGCTATCACGGAACCGGGGTCGGCGGCGAACCTGCTGCACGGCCTGGTGACCCTGACCGTCGACCGGGACGCGCTGGGCGTGTTCGTCACCCACCTGGCCGAGGACCTCGAACCGTTGCCCGACGTCGCCCGCGTCGACGGCATCTTCGCCGAGGGCCTAAGCACCGACCTCGAGCTCCAGGTCGACTACCAGCCCCGCTTTGGCACCGTCGGGAAGTCGACGCCGGAGTTCATCGTCTCCCGACTGGTCGCGAACGCCTCGGACCCGGTCGAGCGCTCGGGCTTCGAGACGCTCGCGTACGCCGTCGGCGAGGAAGCCGTCCAGCGGACGCTCTCGGACGCGCGCTGGACGGAGTAGGCGGCCCGTCAGCCGTCGTCGGCCGACGCCGCCGTCGCCGGGTCCGGCCCCGATAGCGTCGGGGCGTCGATGGTGACCACCGTCCCAGTCGACTCGTTGGCCTCGAAACTGACCGACCCGCCGGCGATGTCGGTCCCCCAGGCGATGAGCGCGAGCGCGAACCCGCTGCCGTGTCGCAGCGGCGTCTCGGTCCCCTCTTCGATGATGCTGAGTTCGTTTTCCTCGATGCCGGGGCCGTCGTCCGCCACGGTGATGGTGACGCTGTCCTCGCCCGTCTCGACGGTCACCCACACCTGTGGGCCCGGTCCGGTGTTGTGCTCCGTGGCGTTCTCGAGGACCTGCCGGCAGACGGTGTCCGGCCGTCGCCTCAGTCGCTCTCCGGGACCGGGCGAGCAGGACCCGGGGTCGACTCCCGCCCTGCCGACGACGGCTGCCCGGCCAGCGAGCGCGTGGAGTTGCCGACGACGAGCAGACTGCTCGCGGTCATCGCCACCGCCGCGAACAGCGGGTTCAGCAGTCCGAGGAGCGCGAGCGGGAGCGCGACGGCGTTGTAGCAGAAGGCCCACGCGAGGTTCTGGCGGACCCGCGACCGCGTCGCCGCGGTCACGTCCAGCAGTTCGGGGACGGCCGCCAGGTCGTCGGTGGTCACGACGGCGTCCGCGGCGTCGGCCGCCAGCTGGGTACCCGAGGCCATCGCGACGCCGATGTCGGCGGTGCCCAGCGCCGGCGCGTCGTTGCTCCCGTCGCCGACCATCGCTACCGTCCCGCGGGACTGGAGGCGCTGGACGACTTCGGTCTTTGCCTCCGGCGGGACCCCGGCGAACACCTCGTCGACGCCCGGATGCGATTCGAATGCGGCGGTCGCGTCGGGACTGTCGCCCGAGACGACGACCACCTCGTGGTCGCGTGCCAGCGCGTCGACCGTCGTCTCCCAGTCGTCCCGTGGCCGGTCGCCGGCGACGACGAGGCCGCGGGCCCGGCCGCCCCAGGCCACCAGCGCCGGGACGTGCCCCGCCTCGCGCGCACGGTCGTACCGGTCTCGCAGGTCGTCGTCGACGGCCAGTTCCAGCGACTTCACGAGGTCGACGGTGCCGACGACCGTCCGCTCGCCGTCGACGGCGGCGCTGACGCCGCGGCCGGGGTGACTCTCGAACGCCTCGACGGCGGCGTCGGGGACGGCGACGGCGTCTGTCACGGCCGCGGCCAGCGGGTGGTCGGCGAACTGCTCGACGGCAGCCGCCCGGCGCATCACCGGCTCGTCGGCGCGCTCTAGCAGCTCCATCTCGCCGGTCGTCAGCGTCCCCGTCTTGTCGAAGGCGACGACGTCCAGGTCGGTGGCCGTCTCGAAGACCGACTCGCCGGTGACGACGACGCCGGCGTCGAAGGCCCGGCGGATGCCGGCGGCCGTCGCGAGCGGCGTCGCCAGCCCCAGTGCGCAGGGACAGGAGACGACCAGCACCGCGAGGCCGGTCAGCAGTGCGTCGGTCGGCCCCGCGCCGAACAGGAGGTGGGCGCCCGTGGCGACGACGGCGAGGACGACCACCAGCGGGACGAACACGGCGGCGATGCGGTCGACCAACCGCTGGACGCCCCCGCGGCCGCTCTGGACGTCCCACAGCAGCGTCGTGAGGCGGTCGATGGTGCTCTCGGCGTCGGGGCCGACGCTGACGACGACGCCGCCCTCAGTCAGCAGCGACCCGCCGAGCACCTCGTCGCCCGCCGTCTTGCGGACCGTCCGGGACTCCCCAGTCACGAGCGACTCGTCGGCCGCGCCGTCGCCGGAGACGACGGTGCCGTCGACCGGAATCCGGTCGCCGCTCCGGACGACCACTTCGTCGCCGGGGCGGAGGTCGGATACGTCGACCGTCTCCGTCCCGCCGTCCGTCCGGCGGGTGGCCGTGTCGGCCCGCTGGGTCGTGAACTCGGTCAACCGTTCGAGCGCGCCCCGCCGGACCCGGTCCTGGTAGTAATCGCCCAGTGAGACGGCCATGACGATGACCGTCGCCACGTCGAAGTACACCTCGGTGTGACCCAGCAGCACGGCGAGGACGCTGTACCCGAAGGCCGTCGTCGCCGCCATCGCGACCAGCAGGTCCATGTTCGGCCGGCCGGCCCGCAGACTGACGTAGGCGCCCCGGAGCAGGGGCCACCCGGTGTAGCCGACGACCACGGCGGTCATCACGGCCATGTTCCACAGGAGGTAGTCGCCCGCCGGACCGGCCGGGTCCAGCAACAGGAGCGACCCGTCGACGCCCAGGTACGCCGGGTAGAGAAAGAGGACGTACCAGAGCATCGTCATCATCCCGAAGAAACCGCCGACGATGAGACGCCCCTCCAGTTCGTACTCGTCGTCGTCCTCGTCGTGGCGGTGACTGGCGTCGTAGCCGGTGCCGGCGACGACGTCCGGGAGCCCCTCGCTGTCGAGGACGGCGGGGTCGTAGGTGACTTTCATCGTCCCCGTCGGGTAACTGGCCGCTGCGCCGGTCACGCCCTCGTGGTCTGTCGCGCGGGCCTCCAGGAACGTCTCGCAGGTCGCACAGTGCATCCCGTCGACGGCGAGGTACGCCGTCTCGCCCGCGGCGTCGTCGGGGTCGGTGCCGGTGTCGGCGTCCGCGACGGACGCCGTCGCCGGGTCGTCGAGGGTCCGTGCGACCTCCAGACAGCCCCGGCAGCAGAAGGTCCCCTCGACGTCGTCGTCGCTGACCGCGGCGTCGACCGGCAGGCCACAGAGCGTACAGTCGGCCATCGGTCGTCACATCCAGGGCATCGGCAGCGGCGGCTTGGGGATCGAGACGCCGAAGGCCGCCAGGCCGTTCGCGAGGGGCACGAGCGCGAGCACGACGAAGACGGCGCCCAGCACCCGGTGGAGTGTCGAACGGCGGGTCGGCGAGAGCGTCCCGAAGGCCGTCCCGTAGGCGAACACGAGCGGGATGGTCCCCAGGCCCAGCGCCGCGAGCGAGAGGGCGCCGGTCACCACAGACCCCGTCGCGAAGGCGTACAGGAACGCCGGGTACAGCAGCGGACACGGGAGCAGGCCGTGCATCGCCCCCAGTGCCACCATCCCCGGACCGTCGACCCAGGCGTCGATCCTCGCCACGAGCGCCGCCGAGACCCGCTGAAATCCGGTCCCCACGACCGGGACCGAGGCGGCCAGGTCCACGGCGCTCCCGCGGGTCAGGTACCCGAGACCGACGGCGACGATGAACGTGCCGACGAGCACACCGACGGCGCCGCGTACGGCAGTACCGATCTGTGCGAGGCCGGCGATGTCGTAGAGGACGGCCCCGAGCGCCCCGAGCAGCGCGCCGACGGCGGTGTAACTCAGCGTGCGGCCGACGTTGAAAAGCGCCTGCTGTCGGATCTCGTGCGTCGAGACCGGGCCGCCGTCGTCGAGTCTGTCGGCGTAGGTGGTGACCAGCGGCCCGCACATCCCGAGACAGTGGACGCTGCCGACGAGGCCGAGGCCGGCAAAGGCCAGTAGGCCCGCTGTCTCGCCTGTCCCCACCGGGAGCCCGGGGCCCATCTCAGGCCGGGGCACCCTCCGACGCGCCCTTCGCCGTCATCCAGTAGAGACTCGCGGCGATGAGAACGACGTTGACGAGCGCGAGCGCGACGATGGTCCGGCCTGTCCCCTGCAGATAGTAGGCGACCGGGGCCAGCCCGGCGAGTGCAAGCAGCGTCACGATACGTGGGTTCGACATCGACATGGACAACGCTTGGGCGGACCGTCTATAAAAATGGATGGGGCGTTCCTATCCGCTGAAAACACTGGGTGCTTTTTAGTCGATGACGTTGGTTCGGGTGGATATGGGCCGACAGACCGTTGGAGCGACGACAGTGACGGATCGGCCTCCTGCAGTGGAGGGATGTGGATGTCACTAAGAAGGAGACAATTCATGCAAGGCGCGGCCGGCGCGACCGCGCTCGGTGCGGCAGGACTAGCATCGGCACAGGAAGAACCCGACTACGGTGGCTGGTTCGACGACGTCTCGAACTTCGATGGAACCGTCGACAAACGCGGACAGGACACCGTCGAGATCACCGTCGGGGCCCAGGGGAACAACGGTAACTTCGCGTTCGACCCCCCGGCCGTGATGGTCAATCCGGGCACGGAAGTCGTCTGGACGTGGAACGGCAAGGGCGGCGGTCACAACGTCGTCTCGGACGGGGACGGGCCCCTCGATTCGGGGTCCCCCGTCGCGGAGTCGGGGACCACCTACTCCTACACCTTCGAATCCGAGGGGATCTTCAAGTACGTCTGTGTCCCCCACGAGGCACTCGGGATGAAAGGCGCCGTCGTCGTCCGTCCCGGCGGGTCGGGCGGTGGCGGCAGTAGCCAGCCCCAGGGACCGCCCGCCAACCCCGACTACGGCGGCTTCTTCGACGACGTCTCGAACTTCGACGGGACCACCGTCGACAGGACCGGCCAGGACACCGTCGAGATATCGGTCGGTGCCCAGGGGAACAACGGCGCGTTCGCCTTCGACCCGCCGGCGGTCAGAGTCTCGCCGGGCACCGAAGTCGTCTGGACGTGGACCGGCGAGGGGGGTGGCCACAACGTCGTCTCGGACGGCGACGGACCCCTCGATTCGGGGTCCCCCGTCGCGGAATCGGGGACCACCTACTCCTACACCTTCGAGGAGATGGGCGTCTACCAGTACGTCTGTGTCCCCCACGAGTCGCTGGGCATGAAAGGCGCCGTCGTCGTCGGCGGCCCCCTCGAGGGGGGCGGGGGCGGCGGCGAAGGTGGCGGCGGTGGCCGCGGGAGCATCGAACTCTCCGGGCCCCAGTGGCTCCTGAGCGGGTCCGTCCTGCTGGCGTTCTTCTCGCCGCTGCTGTTCGCGGCGGTGATGCGGCGCCGCTACCGGGAACGGCCGCCCCAGATGGGGACCGACGACGACCTGGAACGTGCGACCGGGCCGGTTCCGGTCGAAGAAGCGGCAGAGACCGAACCGGCGGTGGAGCTGCCACACGACGAGTACGACCCCAAGGGGACGGCGGCACTGGTCGCCTTCTACTTCGTCCTCATCGCGCTCCTGTGGGCGTTCATGTACTTCGTCGAGTTCCTCGGCCGCGTGTCGGTGATCGGGTGATAACATGCAGGTTCACAACTTCGAGAAAGTCTGGCTCGGCGCAGCGATACTCCTCATCGTCGGCTTCATAGCAACCATCTCCTATGGCACCGTCGGTGCCGGCATCTCGATGGTCGACGACTCCGGAGGGCAGATCAGTGCACAGGCGGTCCAGAACGGCAACACCGGGACACAGTTCGACGACCCCGGCGTGGTCCAGGCGAGCGAGGATCAGGTCGTCGTCTACGTCGTCGCCCAGCAGTTCCAGTTCCGGCCCGGCAGCGGTGACACCCCCATCCGGGTGCCCGCGGACACGCGCGTGACGTTCAAGGTCACCAGCGCGGACGTGGTCCACGGCTTCTCCATCACGGAGACCAACATCAACACGATGGTCATCCCCGGACAGGTCGCCGAGGTCACCGCCGTCTTCGACGAGACGGGGACCTACGGGCTGGTATGTCACGAGTACTGCGGGGCCGCCCACCACACGATGGGCGGGTCCGTCGAAGTGGTCCCGAAGGACCAGTACGAACCACAGGAGGTGAGCAACTGATGGTCTTCGTCGACGAGTACCCCAAGACTTCGAAACTCATCCGCAGTCAGTTCATCGTCTCGTTTATCGCCCTGGCGCTCGGTGCCGTCTTTGGCATCGTCCAGGCGCTGCACCGCACCGGTACGTTCCGGATATTCAGTTCCGCGGACTACTACACCATCCTGACCGGGCACGGCGTCCTGCTGGCGCTGGTGTTCACGACGTTCTTCATCGCCGGCCTGTTCGGGTGGGCGGTGAGCAACAGTCTCGAGCGCGTGCTCCCCCAGCGGGCCGCGTGGGGTGCCTTCTGGCTGATGCTGGTCGGCACCGTGCTGGCCGCCGTGGCCATCCTGGGCGGCCTCTTCGGGGCGCCGTCCATCCTCGGCCACTCGCTGAAGGCCGACGTCCTGTTCACGTTCTACGCGCCGATGAAAGCCCACCCGGCGTTCTACCTGGGTGCCGCGCTCATCATCGTCGGCTCGTGGATCGCCGGCTACGCCTACTTCAAGTCGCTGTGGAACTGGCGTTCCGAGAACGCCGGCGAGCGCATCCCGCTGAAGACGTTCATGGTCATCACGACCATGCTGATGTGGTACATCTCGACCATCGGCGTCGCCGTCGAGGTTGTCGTCTTTCTCATCCCGTGGTCGCTGGGTCTCATCAGCAACGTCGACCCGCTGCTGACCCGGACGCTGTTCTGGTACTTCGGTCACCCGGTCGTGTACTTCTGGCTGATGCCGGCGTACCTCGTGTGGTACACCATCCTGCCGAAGCTGGCCGGCGGCCGGCTGTTCAGCGACCCGCTGGCTCGCGTGGTCTTCGTGCTGTTCCTGCTGCTGTCGACCCCGGTCGGCTTCCACCACCAGTACGTCGACCCCGGCATCCCCGAGGGCTTCAAGTTCATCGCCATGACGAACACGATGTTCCTGCTGTTGCCCTCGCTTTTGACCGCCTTCACCGTCGTCGCCTCGCTTGAACACGGGGCCCGACAGAACGGCGGGAAGGGCTACTTCAGCTGGCTCCGCAACCTGCCGTGGGGCGAGCCGGCCTTCGCCGGCTGTGCGCTGGCCGGCCTGATGTTCGCCGCCGGCGGGTTCTCCGGGATGATCAACGCCGGGATGAACATCAACTACCTCATCCACAACACGCTGTGGGTGCCCGGCCACTTCCACCTCACCGTCGGCACGGCCTTCGCGCTGACGGCGATGGCCATCAGCTACTGGCTGGTGCCCCAGATCACGGGCAAGAAGCTCCAGCGGCGGGGGCTTGCGGCCATCCAGCCCTACATCTGGTTCATCGGCATGGCGCTGATGTCCAACGCGATGCACCGGGCTGGCCTGGCCGGCATCCCGCGCCGGACCGCAGAGCCGACCTACAGCGAGTTCTCCTTCGAGGGGGTCGCTGGCACGGTCGGGGAGATGCGCCTGCAGATCGCCATCGGCGGGACGCTCCTGTTCGTCGGCGCGGCGCTGTTCCTCGTCGTGATGGCCGAGACCTGGATCGCCCACCGCGGCGGGCGCCTGCGCGTCAACAGCGTGTTCCCGGACCCGCTGTCCGGCCCGGAACACAGCCCGCGCATCCTCGACAACTACAAACTGTGGACGGCCATCGCGCTCGTCCTCATCGTCATCGCCTACGGCCCGCCGCTCGCGGCCATGCTCGCCGACGGCATCACAGCGCCCGGTAGTCCGCCGATTCCGGTCTGACCCGACCAGTTTTCCCCCATCTGCTCACCAATGTTCGACGACGTCTCCGGCCCCGACCAGACGACGCTGATACGAGTCCTGATAGTCATCGGCATCGGCCTCCCGATACTCATCGAGGTCGCCACCTTCGGCGGGATGCTCAGCCACTACGTCGCCGGCGGTGACGGCGGCGACGCGGCGACGGCGAGCGCCAAGACGCCCACCCCGGAGGTGACCGGGGCCCACGCCGGCGACGAGGTGCTGACACAGGCCGAACCCACCGCCCACATCTCGCGGGCGTCCGTGCTCACCACCGACGACGGCTGGCAGTTCCTCCTGACGTTGAACGTCACGAACGACGGGGAGCGGCCGGCCGAGGTACAGGTCGGTGCGGCCACGGCCCACAACGGCGCGACCGTGGCGGGGACGGGCACGACCGGGGACCTCGAACCCGGCGAGACCGGCCAGGTCACCGGGTCGTGGATGCTCCCGTCCGGCGAGCGCCCGGCCAGTGTCTCGGTGACCGTCGTCACCGCCACGTCCGACGGCGGGACGGATTCGACGGGCTACACAGTCGAACTGGGAGACATCCCGGTTTCCAACCAGTGAAAAGCGCGCACACAAGTTATTAGCGTGGCCGGCGAACTGCCACCCGAGGTGACACACGTGACGACACATCATCCCCGGAAAGGCGTGGAGCTGTACCGCGAAGACGATGCGTACGTCGTACTGTTCGACCTGCCGGACCACGACCCCGCCGATATCGAGGTCCGATGGCACGACAGCCGCCTCCACGTCGAGGCCGTCGAGGCCGACGCGACCGGCCGGAGCGGCGTGGTCCACCGGAGCATCGGCCTGCCGAAGGCCATCGAGGAGGGGAACATCTCGGCGGTGTACGAGGACGGCGTCCTGACGGTGACGGCCCCGGTGAGCGACTCGGGGCCCGAACACCACACCGTCGACGTCCAGTACTGACGGACGGTAGTCGCCGAGGAGTCTCCCATGCCGTTCGACCTCCGCGAGCACACCGCGGACGTGGCCGTCGAAGCCACCGGCGAGAGCCTCGGTGCCACCTTTGCCGCCGTGGCCGACGGCCTCGCGGCCGCGATGTGTGAGGAGGTTCCCCCGGCGGGCGAGCGCTTCTCGGTGACGGTCACCGCGGAGTCCGGCGAGGCGCTCCTCTTCGATTACCTCGATCAGCTCATCTACGAACGCGACGTGCGCTCGGTGCTCCCCGTCGACAACGAGGCGACGGTGCGCGCCGACGGCGACGAGTGGCACCTCGAGGGGAGCGCACGCGGCGTCCCGCTGCCGGCCGTCGAGGCCCGCGAGGTGAAGGCGGTGACCTACTCCGAGATGGCCCTGGAGGACCGAGCCGACGGCTGGCGCGCCTACGTCGTCTTCGACGTCTAGTCGAGGCGCTCGCCGCAGTTCGGACAGAACCGTGCCGACCCATCGGCCGGTACGTCCGCGTGACACGCTGGGCACCGGTCGGACGTTCCCTCGCCCGCGGCGTCGTCGGTGTACACCGCGGTGTCGGCGAACCACTCGTCTGCGGTCGTGCCGTCGGGCGTCGGCTCGTCGGCCGCCGCCGTCTCCTCCGGAAGCGGCTCGTCCGGCGTGAACACGCGGGTCCCGCCGGACTCGTCGGAGTCAGCCGGCGCGTCGTCGGTATCGTCGGCCGTGTCGGCTCCCGCCGGAGCGGATTCGTCCGGGTCCGCGTCCGTCTCGGCCGCCCCGTCGTCCCGGCCCGGGCCACCGGCGTCAGCCGATGGCGCCGCTGTACGACGGCCCGCACTCGGGTAGCGCTGACCCGGCCGCGGTCGCGGATTCTCGAGCGGCGCGCGCAGCGCGACGACCAGGCCGACGGCGGACTGGGGCACCAGGTAGGCCGCCGCGAGCACCGCGGGTCCCATCACGGCGGCCGAGCGAGCGGTGCCGGCGTCGACGCCGCTGGCTGCGACCACCGTCTCGGCGACGGACGCGACGCCCGTGGCGGCGAGTCGGTCCCCGAGTGACCCGGTGAACGTTCCCAGCGCCGGCGCGTGGACCAGCCACGCGACGGCGAGACTGGCCGCAGCGAGGACCGAGAGCAGGGAGAGAAGCGGCGGCACCGAGAACGTGTAGACCCGGTAGCCGTAGGCGAGCGTCCTGACGAACAGGTGCGCGGCGGCGACGGCGCCGGCGGCGGCCAGCAGCGGGGACGGCCCCGCCGTGGCGCCGACGGCCACCACCGCGAACACGACGAGACCGGACGGCGCGACCAGCGCGCTCGGGTGGTCGAACCGGTAGCGCGACGCGAGATTCCCTCGCGTGTTCTTCAGCGCGCGGTCGAGCAGCGCCGCCGCGACGAGCGCCGGGACGACTACCCAGCCGACGGCCGCCAGCACCGCCAGCGCATCGACGGGGGCCGACCCCACCGAGAACAGGGTCGACCCGGCGAGCGACGGGGCGACGGCGTCGGCGAGCGTTCCGGTCCCGAGGACCCAGCCGCCGTAGACGACAGTACCCAGGACGCCGCCGGCGAAGAACCATCGCTCGGCGCCGACCAGGCGGACGGAGTCGCGGAGTTCAGCGGACAGGGAGCCGCCCCACATTGGTCAGTGGTTTCTACAGCGGGCGCTTAAGTGTGGGTGAAATCCCGGTCACGGCGCCTCGATGGTGATGGTCGCCACGCCGGACAGCTCCAGCTCGTCGCCGGGCCCGACGGGTTCCCGGTCGCCCTTCCGCAGGGAGCGACCGTTGAGCGTCGTCGGGTTCTCGCCCAGGTCGACGAGGTAGAACCCGTCGGCCTCGCGGACGAACCGGACGTGTTCGCGGTGGATGCGGACCGCCTCGTCCTCGGGGCGGCCGGCGTCGGCGAGCGCCGCCCGGACCGCCCGGCCCACCCTGTCACCGTCCGCGACGGTGATGTCGGTACCGGCCACCGAGAGGACGAGCGAGTCCGGGACGGCCGCCGTCTCGTCCGCCGACTGCGCGGCGAGTGCGTCGACGGCGTCGACGTCCGCCTCGGCGTCCCCGGACCCGCCCCGGTGGGCCTCGAGGTCCTCGCCGCAGTTCGCACAGAAGTGCTCGTCGCCCTCGAGGTCGGTGCCACAGGACGGACACTTTGTGAGGTCGTCCCCACCGGGTTCGACGGCCTGGACGTCGGCACCGCACTCGATACAGAAGTTCGCGTCCGCGTCGAGTTCGGTCCCGCAGTCGGGACACTCGATGGTCGCGGGCGTGTCGGCCGTGACCGCGTCGGTGTCCGCCCCAGTGTCGTCCGTGTCCGAGGGGCCCGTCTCCGCCGACGTCGACGCGGACTCGGCACCGGCCGGTTCCGACGCGTCCGCGTCGTCGGTCGCCGGGGTCTCGTCCCCGTGATCGTCGGCGGCGTCCACGTCGGACTCGTCGTCTTCGTCCTCGGGCGCCGAAGCTGTTCCCTCGGGCGCGGGGTCGACGTCTTCCCAGCTCGCCTCGCCGGAGGCCGGGTCTGGCTCGGCGGGTCCGGCCTCCGGGTCGGCGTCGGCGGAATCGGCGTCGGCGGCCTCCGTACCCAGTTCGTCTGTCGGTCCGGTCTCGGAGTCGGCGGCCGGCGCGGCGTCCTCACTCGCCTCGTCGCCGTCGCCCGCCGCGCCCTCGTACTGCCACTCACCGCAGTCGGGGTTCGTACACCAGCCCCCGGCGGCGGTCGGGTCGAAGGGCTGCCCGCAGAGTGGGCACTCGACCGCGTCTCCGTCGTCTGTGTCGGCCATGGCTGTCGGTACCTCCCAGGGGGCAAAAACAGTTGCCCACGCGATACCCCTCAGTTATCGGTCACGACGACGGTGTCCCGGTCCCGGACGTCGAGGTCGGAGTCGACGGCACGGACCGGCAGGCCGCCGGATTCGGGCGTAGCCGGGAGCACCGGGTCCTCGAACAGGAGGACGGAGACATTGTCCTTGCCGCCCCGGTCGTTGGCCAGCGAGACGTACTCGCGGGCGGCCGCGTCGAGCGTGGTCGCCTCGAGCGCGACGTCCCGAATCTCGGCGTCGGTGACGACGGCCTCCCGGACGCGCTCTGCGACCGCCGCAGACCGACCGGACGCGACGTACTCGTCGTACAGGTCGGGGGCGTCCGTCTGGGCGTCGACGAGACCGTCGCTGGTCACCACCAGGGTGTCTTCGGCGTACAGGCGGACGCTCCGGGTGTCGACCTCCACAGACGCCTCCGCGGGGTCCTCGTAGCCAGACCCGCCCAGCGCGCGGGTTATCTGGTTGCCGTCGGGGTGGACGTGAGCCGCCACGGCGTCGAGTTCGCCCCCGTCCGCCCGGTCCTGGACCACGGAGTGGTCCCGGGTCAGCCGGTCGATGGTCTCGCGGGCCTCGTTGACGACGTAGGCCCGACTGTCGCCGACCCAGCCGTAGTGGAGGGCGCCGTCGGCGTAGACGCCGGCGACGACGGTAGTGTACGACTGGGTGCCGGCGGCCGCAGCGTACCGGATGACGTCCCGGTGGGCCTCGACGATGGCATCCTCGACGGCGGCCTGGATGCCTTCCTCGCCGCGGGCGTCGGGGAGAACCGACCGGTCGACGTCCACGTCGAACTGGTCGGGGTGGCGCCGGGCCGCGCGTATCGCCACCGGCGCCAGGCGTTCGGCGACGCTCGTCGTCGCGATGTAGGACGCCGCGTCGCCCGCGTCGTGGCCGCCGGCCCCGTCCGCGAGGACGAACGCCGCCGCCGAGCGGTTCGTCGGCCGCCCGTCGTCGCGGGTCCCCTCGCGGTAGCCCTCGCGGTGCCCCTCCTCGAAGACGGTCAGAGCCACGCTATCCTCGTTGATTCCCCGTCCGCGCTTCCGCTCGCCGATGTCGTAGTTGGTGCTGTATCGCATGGTCATGTCTCCGGATGGAACTCGAACGTGACGCCGTAGGTGGGGTGGACGAGCGACACCAGGTCGCCGTCGTGCAGGCGGACCGACTCCGGGGGGACCCGCCCGTGCCGGTCGGTGGGGTCCTCGCCCTCGTCTCGCAGGCGTTCCCGCCCCGCCGCACAGAGGACCCGCTGCCAGCCCCGTCCCTGCTGGACGAAGGTCCCGTTGAGGCTCCGGTCGTGGAGGTGCCAGTCGCCGTCCGCGGTGTCGAACTGGACCTGGACCGACGATATGTACTCGCCCTGCGGGTCGTCGATGGCGATGGAGGCCGACGGGCCACGTGCCCCCTGCCGGCCGATGGTGTCGCCGGGTTCGACGGTGAACCGCTCGTCGGCCTGGACGTACCGGACAGAGGCCCGCGCCGGCGGTTCGGGGTCGCGGGTCTGGAGCACCTCCTTCAGGACCGTCGCGTTCCGGTAGCGGTCCCGGTAGTCCGTCTGGGTGGCCCGCTCGACGATTTCGGCCAGGTAGTCCTCGCAGTCGGCCCCGAAGTCCCGCGGGTCGACACCGTCCTTCTTCGGGACGCTCCCCTTCAGGAGAAAGAGGAGGATCTTCCCGATGGAGTAGACGTCGGACCAGGGCCCCTGGCGGACGTCGGTCCGACTGGCCTCGGCGACCTCGCGGGGCTTGAACGGCCCCAGGATGGTCGTCCCGGAGTTGCCCGTCGACGGGTCGCCAGCGGCGTCGAACCCCGTCGCCGTGTTGAAGTCGATGAGCGTCGGCGTGATGTCTGACGTGAGCATCACGTTCTCGGGTTTCAGGTCGCGGTAGACGATCTCGTGTTCGTGGAGGAAGCCCATCGCGTCCGAGAGGTCGATGCCGATTTGCCGGACCTGGTCGGTGTCCTCGATGGGGCCGTGGCGGTCGATGACCTCGTCGAGTTCGATGCCGCCGGCGACCAGTTCGACGACCAGGAAGGGAACGTCGCGCTCGGTCACCTGGTCGTAGAGGTCCATGACGTTCTCGTGGCCACCCGCCTCCCGAATCTTCAGGAGCGACTCGGCCTCCTTCCGGAAGTACGCCTCGATGACGTCGGGGTCGTTCTGGGACTCCGTGTAGTTGGGGTGTTTCAGCACGACGTTGTCGCCCGTCGCCCGGTCCGTGGCCCGGTAGGCCTTCGCGAACCCGCCCTTGCCCAGGAACTCCTGGAGGTCGTAGCGGTCCGCGATGACGTCGCCCGGCTCGGGTTCCCAGGTCATGGGTCACTGGCGTCGACACTCGCCCGAACCCGCCGTCGGGTGTCGTCGACGTGCGGTGGGACCGGTCACTGCTGGAGCCCCTCGTCGGTCACGATCTTCGTCGCCTCGCTCTCCTCGGCCCGGCCGCCCTCGGCGACGATCCGGGTCTCGCGCTCGGCGGACTTGACCGCCTGCGTGTCCGCGCCGTGAACCTTGGTCATCTTCTCGACCTGGGTCTGGGCCTCGGCGACGTTGCCCTTGCCGAGTTCGGTCTTGATGACCGTCTGTCGGTGGTCGATGTCGACGCCCTCGTTGTGGACGGCGAGTTGCTCGGGGTCGTCGGTGTACGCCACCTCGATGGCACCGTGTGCTGTCTCGCCGCGGGCCGAAAGCGTCACGTCGGCGAGGGTCACCGTCTGTCCGACCTCGCGAGGGGGCGCGTGGATCTTCAGGACGACGCGCTGGGCCTCTCGTTCCAGCAGGTCCGGAAGCGGAATCTCCGTCGCGTTGCCCGCCCACTCGACGTCGACCTGCTGGGTCTGTGGCACCGCGCGGTACACCTCGCTGACCTCGACGCCGTCGGCCACGTCCAGTTCGAGCGACGCGTCGGGCGCGACGAGGGTCCCGGCTGCCTCGACGGCGTCGCCGAAGAACGACTCGATGTCGCCGGCCGACTCGAGGTGGGTCCACTCGCCGCGGGCCGTCTCGCCCAGCGTCCGGATGGTCTCTTTACGGTAGTCCGACCCGATGCCGGCCGACCTGATGCGGATGCCGTCCTCGTCGATGGCACGGGCCAGCGTCTGGAACTCGGCCTCGCCGTGGCTCTGGTCTTTCCCGTCGGACAGAAAGAGGATGCGCCGCGCGGTCTGGTCGTCTGCCGGAAGGTGGTGCAAGGCGTCGCGAGCCGCGACCAGGCCGCGGTAGATGTCTGTCCCGCCGCCCGCCGTGACGTTCGCCACGCGGTCGAGGGCCTCGTCACGGGAGATGTCGCCCCAGCGCGTCGCGCCCAGCACCGTCTCGACCTCGGTGTCGAACGTGACGATGGCGACGTAGTCGTCGTCCTCGAGCAGGCCGAACACCCACTCGGCCCCGTCGCGGGCCTGCTGGATGTCGTCGCCGGCCATCGACCCGCTCGAGTCGATACACAGCGCAAGCTGTCGCGTCGGACGCCCCGCCCGTCGGCCCGGGTCGACCTCTATCTCCGCGGTCAGTTTCGCCCCGTCTCCCGGGACGTACGGGCGGTTGACGTCCGTCACGACGTTCGCAGTCATACTGTGAAGCTGGTCAGACTATCCGATTATAAGCTTTCCCCGGAGGGCGAGGGGGCGTCTCGCGGCGACCACCGGAGTTCGATAATCCTTAATAGTTCAACCCCCTCCCGTTAATACATGACCGTTGTCAGCGTCTCGATGCCCGAATCGTTGCTCGAGCGCATCGACGAGTTCGCCGACGAACACGGCTACACCGGCCGCAGCGAGATCATCAGGGAGGCCAGCCGGAACCTGCTGGGCGAGTTCGAGGACAAGCGCCTCGAGGGGCGGAAGCTGATGGGCATCGTCACCGTCCTGTTCGACTACGAGACCACGAGCGTCGAGGAGAAGATGATGCACCTCCGGCACGAACACGAGGGCATCGTCGCCTCGAACTTCCACAGCCACGTCGGGGAACACCGCTGTATGGAACTGTTCGTCCTCGAGGGTGACTTAGAGGAGATCTCGTCGTTCGTGGGCAAGATCCGCGCGACGAAAGACACGCTGAACATCGACTACTCCGTCGTCCCCGTCGACGACTTCGGCACGTTGGCGGACGTCGAGTGACACCCCGCGGACGACGCGCCTAGACGGCTTCCGGTTGAACGTTCGTCCCGACCCACAGCAGCGTCCCCAGCAGGGCCACGACGGCGATGGGGAGGAGCCACTGGAACACCGTCAGGACGCCGGCACTCGCCTGGACGCCGACGATCAGCAGGATGGTCGGCCCACAGCAGACCACGCCCGAGAGCAGCCCCGGAATCCCGGCTGCCGCGCCAGCGCCCGGGCCGATGCGGCAGGCCTTCGGTCCGCGCCAGGCGACCAGCGAGACGGCGAAGTTCAGGCCGACCAGGGCGGCCAGCATGCCCCCGAGCGCGAGGTTCAGCGGCGCGACGAGCAGTTCGACCGGGCCGACGACGAGCAGGCCGACGGGCTCCCACTGGAAGGGGCCGACCGGGCGGAACGCCCGCGTCAGCGGGTTCTCGACGACCGAGAGCTCGAAGCCCCACGGGCCGGTACCCAGGGTGCGAGAGGCCGTACAGGTAGACCACCACGTAGACCGCCGCGGCGAGGAGGAACGCGCCCCGTCCGTCGCGGCGCGACAGCGCGCCCCGGATGGCGACGACGGTGTTGCCCAGCAGTCGCGCAGTGCGGTCGGCGACGGTCGGGCCCTCTTTGGACCTCTCATTCGACATAGGGAAGCTCTCCGGGTAGAAGCCCGCCCACGCGAACCACATGCCGTCGAACGCGAGCGTCCGGTCGAGCGGGAGTTCGGCGGCGGCGTAGGTCTCGCCGTCGACGCGGTAGCCGTCGCCGGCGGCCGCGACCGTCAGGCCGTCGCTGGTCTCGTAGACGTAGCCCGTCTCGAGGGCCGGGTCGGCGACAGCGACGTACTCCGTCTCGCCGATGGCCCCGCCCAATACGCGCTCGTCCAGCAGCGACTTCTTGTCGAACGAGAGTGCGCCCTCCGTCGTCCGGGTGCCGATGACGACGTCCTTCGGTCGATTTCGGTCGTCGCTCACCAGCGGCGAGAAGATGGTCCGGTCGTTGGCGTAGTAGCCCCGCTCCGGGTTGTACTGGCCGTAGGGGTCCGACCCGTAGCGCCGCGAAAAGCCAGTCTCGTCGGTCAGGACCACCGTGTCGGGGTAGACCGCCCGCCAGTGCTCCCAGGTGGTCCAGACGACCCGGAACTCCCGGAGCGACTGGCCCACCAGCGGGCCCTCGACGGCGGTGCCGGTCACCTGGGGCCACCGGCTGTCCGTCCCGCGGTCGTACATCACCAGGTTGGAGTTGACAAGGTCGCCCGACGTCCCGAACTCGACCGGTCCCCGCTCGAAGCCCTGGGCGGTGCCGGTCAGCGGACAGTAGGTGACCGCCACCGGGTCCCCGCCGAGCACGTCGTTGACGATCTCGTGCCAGACGAGTATCGACTGGGGGTAGGCCTTCGCCTCGCCGTCGCGGACGGCCCCGAATACCGGGTCGCCCGGGTCCAGCGCCGCCTCCTCGGCGGGCCCGAACTGCGGGTCGTCGATGGCCGGGATGCCGTCTTTCGGGACGCCGCCGCTCGTGATCTCGCTTCGAATCGTCTCGACGTCGTGGCCCAGGAACAGGCGCCGGTCGACCGTCGGCGGCCGGGCATCGTCCGCGCTGATCGTCGTCGCCTCACCGGCACTCGTCGTTGCCGTCCCGCCGCCCTCGGTCTCGGTGGCCGCGGGCCCCCCCGAGCCCCCGGTTCCGGTACAGCCGGCGAGGCCGGCCACGCCTGCGGCACCGAGCGCGCGCAGGAAGGTCCGGCGTTTCGTGTCCATACACCTACTGGTCGTGCCAGCGACAAAACCTCGCGGTGAGGGGCCGGTACCCACACACGACCGCCCCAACAGTTATATACTACTACGGCAGGCCGGTCCCCTGCCGTGACGTCGACGGGGTGGACCGTTCCCGGCGCCTCACTCCCCGCCCACCAGGTCGACGACGAGTTCCGCGACGTACTCAAGCTCGTCCTCATTGATGCCGTGGCCCATTCCCTCGTAGATGCGCTCGTCGACGTCGACGCCCAGTCGCTCGAACACCTCGGTCGTTACCTGCACCCGCTCGAGCGGGATGTGGGGGTCGACGTCGCTACACCCGACGAACACCGGCGTCCCCTCGAGGTCGCCCTCGTAGTCGTCGGGGTCGACCGACTCGCCGATGAGGCCACCGCTCAGCACCACGAGCGCGCCGTAGCGGCGCGGGTTGCGCGCGACGAACTCGCTGGCGAGACAGGCGCCCTGGGAGAACCCGAGCAGCATCACCCGCTCGGGGTCGATGCCAGCCGCCTCGACGTCCTCGAGGGCGTCCCGAATCGCCTGCAGGCCGGACGAGCGGCCCGGTTCGTTCTGCTCGACGGGCGCCAGGAACGACTGGGGATACCACGTGTTCCGGGCCGCCTGCGGGGCGAGCAACGCCAGGCCGTCCTGGTGGACCTCCGTGCCCATCTGGACGATGCTGCGGGCCGTCGCGCCCCGTCCGTGGACCAGAATCGCGGCGGCGCGGGCGTCCGCCAGCGGCGTCCCCGCCGTGACGAGGGGCTGATCCTGATGCGGACCCGACATTCAGTTCGCCTCCGGGGACACGTCGCTGTCAGTTGCGGTCATACCGTCCGTACCGGCCCGACGCTCTTGAGTCGTTTCCTCTGGTCCGTGCCAGGGGAGTGGGTCACTCGACCGCCCGGAGGCGAAGCGAGACGGCGTCCGGGGCCGTCACGGCGATGCCGTCGTCTCGATCTGCCACCGCCAGGCCCGCCGCTTCGAGTCGCTCCCTGACCGCCGTGAGGGCCGCCGCGTCGGGAACGCGGAGCTCGAACCACGCCAGCCCCCGCCCGCGCTGTGGCGCGGTCCGTCGTCGCCAGGAGTTCAGGCCCAGGTGGTGGTGGTAGTCGCCGGCGGCGACGAACAGCGCTCCCTGCATCTCCTGCCGGAGGGACAGCCCGAGCGTGTCGACGTAGAACGAGCGCGCAGCCTCGAGGTCAGTCACCTCGAGATGGACGTGACCGACGTCGGTCCCCACGGGGGCCCGGCCGCCGCCGTCGCTCTCGGCGCGCAGCCCGTCCAGCGACAGGGGGAGCGTGTCCATCTGGACCCGGCCGTCGGGGCGCTCGGGCCACTCGTCACGCGGCCGGTCGCGGTATATCTCGACGCCGTTGCCCTCCGGGTCCGAGAGGTAGAGTGCCTCGCTGACGTGGTGGTCGGACGCCCCGTCGAGGCGCGCGCCGGCTTCGACGCGCTCCAGTGCCGCGCCGAGCGCCGCTCGCGTGGGGACGCGGACGGCGACGTGGAACAGGCCGGCCTCGTCGCGGCCCCGTTCGGGCCGGTCCGGGGCGGCCACGAGTTCGAGCAGCGGCGTCGTCCCGTCGCCGAGGACGACCCGCGCGTCGGTCCGGTCGTGGACGACGAGGCCGACGACCGTCTCGTAGAAGGTGGCGACCCCGTCCAGGTCGGCGACGGTGAGTGCGACCCGGCCGACGGTCGTCTCCGGGTGGATGGTGCCGGCGTCGGTCATACGATACCGTCGTGGGGCGGGGGGATAAACGACGCGTACCCAACGCCTATATCCGCGCGGGTCGGCGGTCGAGATATGACTGACACGGACGGGGTCGAGGCCCCCGTGCAGGCGCTCACCCCCGCGGAGAAACGCTCGCTCGTCCACGGGGCCGTCGACCCCGATGGCACCGCGACGGGCTACCTGCCGGGCGTCGACCGGCTCGGGATTCCGCCCATCCGGCTCGTCGACGGACCACTGGGCATCCGCGCCGAAGGAAAGCGAGCGACGGCCTTCCCGGCCTCGCTGGCGACGGCAGCGACGTTCGATCCCGGCCTGGCTCGCGAGCAGGGCGCCGCGATGGCGCGCGAGGCGACGGCGCTGGACCAGGACGCGCTGCTCGCGCCCGGCGTGAACGTCGTCCGGGTGCCCCACTGTGGCCGGAACTTCGAGTACCTCTCGGAGGACCCCGTGCTGGCGAGTTCGGTGGGTTCGTCGCTCGTCTCGGGCATCGAGTCCGAGGACGTTGTCGCGACCGTGAAACACTACGTCGCCAACAACCAGGAGACCCACCGGACGACCGTCAGCGCCGATGTCGACGAACGGACGCTGCGCGAACTCTACCTCCCGCCGTTCCGGGCGGCCGTCGAGGCCGGCGCGGGGTCGGTGATGACCGCCTACAACCGGGTCAACGGGACCCACATGAGCGACCACGGGCGCCTCGTGGGCGACGTGCTCAAAGGCGAGTGGGACTTTTCGGGCTACGTCGTCTCGGACTGGTACGGCCTGGAGACCACCGTCGGCGCGGCGAACGCGGGCCTCGACATGGAGATGCCCGGCGTCCCGGCCGCGCCCGACGAGGACCTCGCGGACGTCGAGTGGCCCGACGGCATCCCGGACGCCACCCACGCCGGCCTGTTCGGCGACCCGCTGGCGGCGGCCATCGAGGCCGGCGAGGTGCCCGCCGAGCGTCTCGACGACATGGTCCGGCGGGTCCTCGGACAGTTCTCGCGGACCGGTCACCTCGACGGCGAGCGCGGCGAGGGGGAACTCGACAGCCAGCGACACCGCGACCTCGCGAAGCGCGTCGCAACCCGCGGGACGGTCCTGCTCGAGAACGACGGCGTCCTGCCGCTCGACGACGGGGCCGACGTCGCCGTCGTCGGCCCGCACGTCTACGAGGCGAAGGTCGGCGGCGGCGGGTCCTCCGAGACCACGCCGTTCCACTCGGTGACCCCCGTCGAGGGCGTCCGGGCCCGGGCGGACGGCGAGGTGACCGTCGCCCGCGGCGTCCCCGAGATCGAGGACGTCTCGCTGTTCGACCTCCTGCCGTTCGTCGAGGGCGGGCGCGAGGAACCCGAGACGGAGGCGCCGGACACGGAGCCGTCGCTGGAGAACGCCGTCGCCGCCGCCGAGGCCGCCGACGCCGCGGTGGTGTTCGTCCGGGACACGACAACGGAGGCGCGGGACCGCGACTCGCTTTCGCTCCCCGGCCGCCAGGACGAACTGGTCGAGGCCGTCGCCGCCGCGAACGACCGGACCGTCGTCGTCGCGCGCTCGGGCGGTCCCGTCGAGACGCCCTGGCGCGAGGACGTCGCCGCCGTCCTCGAGGCCTGGTACCCCGGACAGGCCGACGGCGACGCCGTCGCGTCGGTGCTCTACGGCGACAGCGACCCCGGCGGGCGCCTCCCGGTCACCTTCGCCCCCGAGGCGGCCTACCCCACGAGCGAGGAACGGCGGTTCCCCGGCGTCGACGGCGTGGCCACCTACGACGAGGGCGTCTTCGTCGGCTACCGCCACTTCGACGCCACCGACGCCGAGCCCACCTACCCGTTCGGTCACGGCCACTCCTACGCGACCTTCGAGTACGGCCCGGCGTCGGTCGACGGCGAGACGGTCTCGGTCACCGTCGAGAACGTCTCTGACCGCCGCGGGCGGGAGGTCGTCCAGACCTACGTCCGTCCACCACAGGTCGAGGGCGTCGACCGGCCGGTCCGCGAGTTCGCCGGGGCCGCCGCCGTCGAACTTGACGCGGGCGAGTCACGGACCGTCGCCGTCGACCTCGCCGACCTCTCCAGGTCCCGGTACGACCCCGACGACGGGTGGACCGTCGACCCGGGGACCTACACCGTCGAGGTCGGCCGGTCCGCGGCCGACGTGCGAACCACGACGACCCTCGAGGAGTGACGGCGGCAATCGCCGTCACGGCCGGTAACCTCGACGTAACCTGAAACCGGCATCTCGTCGGTCCTCTGACTTGAATTGTGGCGTTTACCGGCAAATAGGTCCACTACCTGGGACGGCCCGCTCGAGCCGAGACGCCCTCGAGTGGCCGGAACGGGGGGATTACCCACCAGTTCACCCTCCCCGCGTCGTTCCCGATTGTCGAAGTCCTTGCCCCCGACCGTCCGGATAAACGGCGCCACCGCTAGCTCCAGTCAATGGCAGACAACACAGCAAGCGTCTCGAGGCGCGCGTTTCTGGCCGGTGCCGGTACCACCGCGACGGTGGGTCTCACCGGATGTCTCGGGCTGGGCGGGAGCGACGAGGTGACCCTCGCGTACATGCCCATCTTCCCGGACCTCCAGTACTTCGTGATGGACCAGGAGGGGTACTTCGACGACGTCGACGCGACCATCGACGCCCGCGAGTTCACCGACGGCCCGGCCATCGTCCAGGCCTACGGCGGCGGCGAACTCGACGTGGCGATGTTCGGCATCGTCCCCTCGATGATCGTCATCGACCGGGGCATCCCGGCGAAGGTCACGGCGGCCAACATCAAGGAACCGATGGCAATCATGGCCCACGAGGACCTCCAGGCGCTGTGGGAGGACCACGGGGCCGACGCGTTCTCGGTCTGGCGCGAGGAGAAGGGCCGGAAGTTCCGTTTCGGGACCTTCCCGCAGGGGTCGGTCCCCGACGTGTTGCTGCGCTACTGGCTCCAGCAAGCGGAGGTCGACACCTCGCAGGTCGACATCGTCGAGATCAACGGGGCCAACGCCGTCTTCCAGGCCATCGCCAACGGCGAGATCGACGGGTCCTCCATCATGGAACCGGTCCCGACCCGGGCCGAAGCGGCCGACGCGCCGGTCCAGGTGTTCAGGCTCGCTGGCGACGTCATGCCCGGCCAGCCGGCCGCGGTGACGCTGATGAGCGACGACGTCCGCGACTCGACCGTGGCCACCCAGTTCCTCGAACAGCACGTCCGCGCGACGGAGTTCATCCAGAACAACCCCGAACGGACCGCCGACATCGTCGAGACGGGCATCGGGATGCCCGCCGACCAGGCGCTCTCGGCGCTCCAGGGACCGCTCTCGAACTTCGTGACCGACCCGCGGGAGATCGAGAACGGGACGGAGATATTCTCCCAGTTCGCTGCCCAAAACGGACAGATAGAGTCGCAGTTGGCGCTGGAGGAGATATTCGACTACGGCGCCTACGAGAGCCTGTAGGAGGGGTACGAGCATGGCTATCGACGTCGGAGAGACAGTAGAGCGGTCCGAGGAGAGCGGCGACCCGTTCGGGGGCCTCGACGGGCGGCGCGCACTGCGCGGCGTCGTCGGGGTCGCCGCGTTCGTCGGCCTCTGGTTTGCCGTCTCGCTCGTCCAGCCGTCGTACGTCCTCCCCTCGCCCGTCGCCGTCGCGGCGACGTTTTTCGAGGAGGCTACCTCGGGCGGGATGGCGACGGCGCTCGGCAACAGCATCCTCCACTGGATCCCGGGGGCCGTCGTCGGCACCGCCGCGGGCGTCGCCACCGGTATCGCGCTCGCCTGGAGTCCGCTGTTGGACGACGTCACCGCGCCCGTCGTGCGCGTCCTCCGGCCGGTGCCGCCGCTAGCGCTCATCGGCTTCGCCATCGCGTGGCTGGGCATCAACCACGCGGGCGCGGCGTTCATCATCGCCGTCGGCGCGTTCTGGATCAACTTCTACGCCACCTACGGCGGCGTCGAGGGGGTCTCCGAGGACCTGCTCGACGTCGCGCGCAGCCTCGGCGTCCAGGGCGACGTCGAGCAGATCCGTGCGGTCGTCATCCCGGCCGCGCTCCCCGAGATCTCGACCGGCATCCGGACCGGCATCGGCCGCTGCTGGATGCTCGTCGTCGCCTCCGAGATATTCGGCGTCCCCGGCATCGGCCGGCGCATCCTGCGCGCCTCGAACAACCTCCAGGTCGACGTCGTCATCACCTACATCCTGGTGTTGAGTCTGCTCTTCCTGATCGTCGACGTCTCCTTCCGGGCGGTCCAGCGGAGGGTTCTGGCGTGGCGCTGACCGACGCCGGCCTCGGTCCGGACGAGACCCCCCGCGTCCGCATCGACGGCGTGGGCAAGCGCTACCCCGGGTCGAGCGGGAACGGGCCCGTGCAGGCACTGGACGACGTCTCCGTCGAGGTCGAGCCCGGCGAGTTCGTCTGTATCGTCGGCCCCTCCGGCTGTGGGAAGACCACGCTGTTCCGTATCATCGCGGGGCTGGAAGCAGCGACCACGGGCGGCGTCTTCCTCGACGGCGACCGAGTCGACGGGCCCGGCCCCGACCTGGGCCTGGTCTTCCAGGAGTACCACCTCTTCCCGTGGCGCACCGTCGCCGGCAACGTCGCCTTCGGTATGGAGAAACAGGGCGTCCCCGAAGCCGACCGGCGCCGGCGCGTCGACGCGCTGCTCGACCTCGTGGGCCTCGACGGCTTCGGCGACAGGTACCCGCGGGACCTCTCGGGCGGGATGAAACAGCGGGTCGCGCTCGCCCGCGCGCTCGCGGTCGACCCCGGCCTCCTGCTGATGGACGAACCGTTCGGGGCCGTCGACGCCCAGACCAAGAAGATGCTCCAGGACGAACTGCTCGACATCTGGTCGGAGACGGGCAAGACCGTCCTCTTTGTCACCCACGACGTCGAAGAAGCCGTCAAACTGGCCGACCGCGTCGTCGTGATGGCCAAGGAACCCGGGCGGGTCCGCGAGATCGTCGCCATCGATGTCGAACGCCCCCGGTCGCGCTCCGACCAGGACTTCGGGGCGTACTACGACCGGATCCTGTCCCTCATCGAGTGATCGGGGCCTGCCGTCGGGTCAACTCCCCCATATCGCCGTCGGGACGGCCGTCACGCCCTCGAGCAGGTCGACCGCGTCGGCGTCACGACCGTCCAGCGAGTCCCGACAGGAGACGACGGTGACGCCGCGGTCGAGCACGTGCGAGCGTCGGCCGGCACAGACAAATCCGGCACTCACGGCTGTCGAGGTCGCTGTATAAATACAAAAAGCCCGCACGCAGAGCCGCAGATGGCTCTCCGTGCGAGCAATAAGGTATGAGTGGTCGGCGGCGAACCGAGTTTCCCAGAGGCTCGCGCACTCCAGTACTCACCGGAACGCTGGCGGGCTTATCTTCCGTGTTCGGGATGGGTACGGGAGGCAACCCCGCCGCTATGGCCGCCTTAACGCCGAGTCACGGAGTCGAACCGTGATGATACCGGTCTCGGTCGGTCCTAGAACCGTGTGTAATCGTGCGATCCAGTTTGCGCCTGGACTCGTTCAAATACTCTCGACGAGTCACAGTGCGTATGATTGATGGCTTCGAGTTGTTAGTACTCGTGGGCTCAACACTTCGTTACCTCAGTGCGTACACCCCGAGTCTATCGACCGCGTCTTCTACGCGGACTCTCAGCGGTGTCTCTTTTCCAGGTGGGTTTCGAGCTTAGATGCGTTCAGCTCTTACCCCGTGTCGCGTGGCTACCCGGCACGTGCTCTCTCGAACAACCGGTACACCAGTGGCGACCAATCGTAGTTCCTCTCGTACTATACGATCGTTCCCGTCAGACACCATAACACACCCAGTAGATAGCAGCCGACCTGTCTCACGACGGTCTAAACCCAGCTCACGACCTCCTTTAATAGGCGAACAACCTCACCCTTGCCCGCTTCTGCACGGGCAGGATGGAGGGAACCGACATCGAGGTAGCAAGCCACTCGGTCGATATGTGCTCTTGCGAGTGACGACTCTGTTATCCCTAGGGTAGCTTTTCTGTCATCAATTGCCCGCATCAAGCAGGCTAATTGGTTCGCTAGACCACGCTTTCGCGTCAGCGATCCTCGTTAGGAAGATCACTGTCAAGTCATCTTTTGCTCTTGCACTCTTCGCCGGGTCTCTGTCCCGGCTGAGATGACCTTAGGGCGCGCTCGATATCTTTTCGAGCGCGTACCGCCCCAGTCAAACTGCCCGGCTACCGGTGTCCTCCTCCCGGAGTGAGAGTCGCAGTCACCGACGGGTAGTATTTCACTGATGGCTCGGTGGCCCGCTAGCGCGGGTACCTGTGTACCGCCTCCTACCTATGCTGCACATCGGCGACCACGTCTCAGCGACAGCCTGCAGTAAAAGCTCCATAGGGTCTTCGCTTCCCCCTGGGTGTCTCCAGACTCCGCACTGGAATGTACAGTTCACCGGGCCCAACGTTGGGACAGTGAAGCTCTGGTTAATCCATTCATGCAAGCCGCTACTGATGCGGCAAGGTACTACGCTACCTTAAGAGGGTCATAGTTACCCCCGCCGTTGACAGGTCCTTCGTCCTCTTGTACGAGGTGTTCAGATACCTGCACTGGGCAGGATTCAGTGACCGTACGAGTCCTTGCGGATTTGCGGTCACCTATGTTGTTACTAGACAGTCCGAGCTTCCGAGTCACTGCGACCTGCTCATTTCCTGAGCAGGCATCCCTTATCGCGAACTTACGGGACTAACTTGCCGAATTCCCTAACGTCGGTTGCTCCCGACAGGCCGTGGCTTTCGCCGCCATGAACACCTGTGTCGGTTCTCGGTACGGACATCATGCTCGTCTTTTCACGGGCCCCAGGTTGAACCACGTTTCCCTGTCTCGCCGTTCGTCCGCTTCGTGCCGTTATGGCTTCCACGGAGTTGGACGATTCGACCGGGCGAAGGCCCGGCGTGGTCGACCCCAGGGCGTCAACTTTGAATGCATGATGGCACGGGAATATTAACCCGTTTCCCATTTCGTCATAGTCGAGTTGCGGTATGACTTAGGACCGGCTAACCCCTGCTGATCAGCAGTGCTGAGGAACCCTTATTCATGAGGCCGTCGGGGTTCTCACCCGACTATCGCTGCTACTATGGCCAGGATTTTCGTCACTATTCGGTCCACAGGAGTTCTCACCCCTGCTTCCACCCAAATAGAGCGCCAACCTACTCGGTCACCCTGTGACGGGTGCGGATAGGTCTCGGTGGTGGATTTGAGTCCCGATCATTTTGGGCGCCTCAAACCTCGGCCGGTAAGCTGTTACGCTTTTCTTAGAGGGTAGCTGCTTCTAAGCTCACCTCCCGGCTGTCTAGGGCTCGAGACCACCTTCAGAGGATTACACTTAATCCACACTTGGGGACCTTAACCTATCTCTGGGTTGTTCCCCTCCTGGTGCACAGGCTTACCCCGCACACCGGAATCCCCGCGTCAGCGGCGTTCGTAGGTTTGGAGTTTGACAGGTGTGCCGACTCCTCTCGGAGGCGGTCACACCAATCGGTCGCTCTACCCCACGAACTACCTCGGCGGAGGTCATGCTTCGACATGTTTCGGTTGGAACCAGCTGTTGCCGGACTCGATGGGCCTTTCACCCCTACACGTAGATCACGAGAGGGTATTGTAGGACACCAACTCTAACAGGCCTCCACGTGCCTTTCGGCACGCTTCACCTTGTCCACGCGTAGATCGTCCGGATTCGGGTCGTGTCCATATGGCTCCCCGCCCTTGAAGACGGCGGCCCTCGCCGTGAGGCTGCGGCCATGTCGGTTTCCCTGTGCCTTCCCGGATGCTCCGGTTAGACTTGCCATGTAGACACACTCCCTGGCTCGTTTTTCAAAACGTACGACGGAACATCGGCTTCTTCCGAGTCTTACTGGAGACTCGCGTCTCGGTCATTCGTCGGAAGACCTTGTATGCCCCGTCGCTCCATCGCCAGCTGAGTTCAAGCTCTATTTCACCTCCCTTCTGAGGGTACTTTGCAGCGTTCGTTCACACTACTTGTGCACTATCGGTCTCGAGGAGTGTTTAGCCTTCGCAGTCGATGCCTGCGACATTCGCGAGGGATATCCAACCCCCGCTACTCTGGAACCACCGCACAGCGTACTGACCTCGAGTACGGGACTGTCACCCTGTTTCGTGCTCTGTTCCAAGAGACTTCGTCGAGATGGTCGGCTGATGAGGGGTGGCCCTGACACCACATTGCCCGTGAGGGCTTCGGTTTGGGCTGTATCGCGTTCACTCGCGGTTACTAACGACATCGCGTTACGCTTTCTTTTCCTGCCGGTACTAAGATGTTTCAGTTCCCGGCGTTCCTCATTGCGCGAGGCAATTGCTGAGGAGATTCTCATTCGGAAATCCGTGGTTCTTGGCCTCCGTGCGGCTCCCCACGGCTTATCGCAGCTTGGCACGTCCTTCATCAGCTCTCGAGCCGAGCTATCCACCAGCTGGCATAGTAGCCAACGTCAATTGTGACTCGTTGAACTGTAGTTGAACGAGTCCAGTGGACGCCTGGATCGCACGTACACACGGTTTCATTCTCGCCCCCAAGGTGGGAGAGGTGGGCGAGTCGACCCTTCCCAACCGCGGTTTCACCCGGGTTGGTGCATCAGTCGTCGTATCACGTCCGAGCGCCGTCCCACACTTAAGGGGCTCGGTTCGGGCGTGACACGAGATACGGACCCGTCGGGAGTTGCACCCGACACCCCGCGAGGGGTATCCGCCTCGGATAGGTCTCGTGAGCCCAGCGGGCCCATACAGCAGTCCGCTTCGGTGTCGTCGGCGGATGCCGACAACGATTGTGGGCTGGGGCAGTGCCCCAGTCCCGTTCTGTAGGAGGTGATCCAGCCGCAGATTCCTCTACGGCTACCTTGTTACGACTTAAGCCCCCTTGCGGAGCCCAGATTCGACCTGGGTATCCAGGCCTCATCCGGACCCCACTCGGGTGCTTTGACGGGCGGTGTGTGCAAGGAGCAGGGACGTATTCACCGCGCGCTTCTGACACGCGATTACTACCGAATCAGCTTCATGCGGGCGAGTTTCAGCCCGCAATCCGAACTACGATCACGTTTGGAGATTGCTCCGCCTCTCGGCGTCGCATCCCACTGTCATGACCATTGTAGCCCGCGTGTTGCCCGGTCCATTCGGGGCATACTGACCTACCGTTGCCCATTCCTTCCTCCGTTTTAACAACGGCAGTCTCCGTAGTGTACCCGACTATCGCTAGATATCGCTGGCAACTACGGATGTGGGTCTCGCTCGTTGCCTGACTTAACAGGACGCCTCACGGTACGAGCTGACGGCGGCCATGCACCTCCTCTCAGTAGCGTCGAGTAAAGTCGTCAACCTGACTGTCATCACTACTGTCGGGACCGGTGAGATGTCCGGCGTTGAGTCCAATTAAACCGCAGGCTCCTCCGGTTGTGGTGCTCCCCCGCCAATTCCTTTAAGTTTCATCCTTGCGGACGTACTTCCCAGGCGGCCTGCTTATCGTCTTCACTACGGCACATCACGTGCTCATGGCGCGTGACATACCTAGCAGGCATCGTTTACAGCTAGGACTACCCGGGTATCTAATCCGGTTCGAGACCCTAGCTTTCGTCCCTCACCGTCGGGTCCGGTCTCTTGACGTGGTTTCCCCATTGGTGGTCCGTCCAGGATTACAGGATTTCACTCCTACCCCGGACGTACCCGTCAAGTCTCTCGGCCCCAAGCCGTGTAGTTTCCGCTGGACGCCGGCCAGTTGAGCTGGCCGATTTCCCAACGGACTTACACAGCAGGCTACGGACGCTTTAGGCCCAATAATATCGGCCATCACTTGGACTGCCGGTATTACCGCGGCGGCTGGCACCGGTCTTGCCCAGTCCTTGTTCCTGAACCACCTTACGGTACAGAAAAGCGAGGACTATATGCCCTCGCACTCGGAGTCCCCCTATCGCACTGTCGTGCAGTGTAAAGGTTTCGCGCCTGCTGCGCCCCGTAGGGCCCGGAATCTTGTCTCAGATTCCGTCTCCAGGCTCTTGCTCTCACAACCTGTACCGATTATGGGCACGGTGGGCCGTTACCCCACCGTCTACCTAATCGGCCGCAGCCACATCCTACAGCGCCGGAACGTTTCCAGCTCTCGGCACTCCAGCGAGAGAGCTGTATCCGCTATTGGCCTCAGTTTCCCGAGGTTATCGCGGTCTGTAGGGTAGTTTGGCCACGTGTTACTGAGCTATACGCCGCGGGTCTAACCCGCGCGACTAGCATGGCTAAATCGGACTCCGATAGCAATGGCCTCCGGCAGGATCAACCGGAATGTGCTGACTGAGTCAGCGGCGGGCGTTGCGCGATGCAACGTCTGAGTGTGGTATCACTCCGTCGGAAGCGTAACCCATCGATTTCCAGTATCGATGGTAACTGCTGTATGGGTCCGTGGGCTCACATCAGATTCCATCTTGACGGCGGACCGCAGGGGTGGAATCCTCATCGGTCGAGAGAGTCGGTGTCGCCGAAGCGACGTCGACGTGCTCTCTGCGAACGGCCCGAACGTCGCGAGGACGCGTCGGACCGTGTTCGCCCGGGGTGGTGCCCCGTGCGACCTTCGCATTTCTTCCGAGGAGAGGGGTATATATAAATGACTCGTCTCAGACCCACCCTGTGCAGACCCCACATGGCTCGTACGTGCCGTCACGCCGTCACACACCGAACCGCACGACAGCGGAGGGTCGGTGGTAGAAATGGTTCGCGTTCTGATTGATACACCGACGCACGGTTCGCCGGGCATCCAGCGGCGGGACCGGAGACCGACAATAGTCTCTCCCGGAGTACACAGAGATATAGAGGCCTACGTCGTCGCAGACGGGCAGGTTGCGCCCCGCGAACGCGCAGTCGAGTTTTCGTCCGCGTGCGCACGAGTGGTCACGCGCGTCCAGAGCCCCTCGCGGACGGACTGCCGGTTGCGTCGGGCCAGTGTGTCGGGGCCGGCGGCGCAGCGACCGTCGGCACACGGCCGACTCACAGGAGACCTGGAGCTGTCGCTCGGACGCATCGAGACAGGGTACAGAAAACTTCAGGCGGTCAGCGAGTCGACGTGGCCCTCGGCACGGAGCTGGTCGGCGTCCTGGCCGGTGTAGCGCCACTCGATGTTTGCCTTCTCGTCCTGCCAGTCCCACGGTTCGGCGAGGACGATGTCGTCCTCGTTGATCCACGTGCGGAACTTCATCCGGCCGGGGATGCGGCCCAGACGCGTCTCGCCGTCCTCACAGCGGATTCGGACGTGGTTCCCGCCCAGGTGTTCAGTTACGACCGCGAACAGCTCGTCGTTTGTAGGCATACGGAGGTTCCGTCGCCCTGTATCTTCGCTCACGGGTAGACTACGCCCCCACGGCCTATAAGTTGACTGAGGGTTGAGGTACCGCGTACCACACTTGCACACTCAGAAGACGTACTCGTCGTCGTGGCCCATCATCCCGCTGTCCTCCAGCGGATCGTCCTCGAAGCCCGGTTCGTCGTTTTCCTCGCTGGGGCCGCTGACCTTGTAGGCCTTGAGTCCGGTCGAGAGGAGGCTCTCGAAGGCGTCCTCGCGGTTGAGGAACTCGCCCTGGTCGACCAGCTGTGAAATCTGCATCTCGAGGTGTTCCGGAACGGAGATCTCTATTTTCGGCATCTGACTACCCTGGGGTTCAGCAAGGGTATATTTAAACGTAGTGGCAGGGCAGCGAGCGGACGTGAGGACGCCGGTGGGCGAGAAGCCGGTGGCTGGCGGAAAAAAGGGGGGGACTGTGGATACCGACACAGAAGGGTTCAGTCGGCGGTGAGCGTCAGCGGTTCGTCGCTGCGCTCGAGCATGTCGTCGGTCAGGCCGTCGGCGAGCGCAAAAACGGCGTCTTTGTGGTCGGTCTTCGATTTGTGGATGGACGTCGGCTTGACGCCGAGCGCCGTGTACTCCGCTTGGGCGACCTCGGATCCTGTGTCGGCTTCGTAGTGGTTCTGTACCTGCGCGAGCAGGCTGTGAAGATGGATGAGCTCCTGCTTCCTCATGGATACAACAGCATAACAGACGGAGGGTTATAGTACTATCTTGCCACATACTACCACGATTTGGCGCTCAGTTTGGGCGGGTTCAAGATATCGAAGGGGAGAATTGGGTGCCGATTCTGGAGACTGGGGAACAAAAGCGGGGTAACCTGGAGTATCAGGAGTGAAAACAGCGCCGAAGTGCACGTCACAGGGGAGAGACACCGGACTCCGGCCCCTCACCCGACGGGCCATCGGCAGGCGGCCGGCGGGGACTGGTACCTCCCATCCAGCCGGATGCGCAGGGCGGTTGCAGCGGACTCGACTACAGGCGTCGGACTCGCCGAGCAGTCGAAACGGCTCCTGACGGGGTGCCAGGACAGGTCGAAATTCCGATAGGTACCAGGGCTGCCCCGTCCGATACGTCGGTACCGTCGTGGGATTTCGCGTCGATACGCCTGAAAACATATCTTTCACAGTCCTCGTTGTTAATCAATAACCACGACAATATATAAGATATCGAACACTTTATACGCACAGAGGGAGTATGTAGTCGTGATGAACTGGAAACACCCCCGAAACACGACGAAGGCAGCGAAGAAAGAAACCGAGACCTCCAGCGGTACCCGCTGGTCGTTCATCGCGGCCGCGAGCATTGCCGCGTAACCACCTGCGACCCATTTTTCCACAGCGCGACGCCGAGTAGCGGTGCGTCAGAAGTCGCTACCGACGCCAGGTCACTGCTCGACGGCGTCGAGAGGCCCGTTCCGGACGGGCCCCGACGGCGGGTGTCGCGTTGAGACAACGGCGTCTGCGCGACGTCGCGACGAGGCCGGTCACCGGTCGCTCGCCACAGCACCGGCAGGAACGGTGCGACTCGTCTATACCACGGCTACCCGCGCGACGGTGCAACGCCTCCGGGTGCGGGCCGGTGTGCGCACACGACCGGACCCCACCCTGCAGATTAAATAAACGGACGACGTACCTTGAAGCGAGTGACGGCGACAGACACCACGGAACGAGCGGTCATCGCGAAACGAGTCGACAGCGGCACCGCAGACACCGGGGAGATACGTGACCTCGCGCGCGCGGCGGGCTACGACGTCGTCGCGGAGATAACCCAGACGCGCACCGAGGACCCGGCCTACCACATCGGGGAGGGGAAGGTGGCGCGCCTGGCCAACGCGGTCGCTCGCGAGGACGCGACGATCGTCGTCTTCGACAACCAGCTGGGCCCCTACCAGACCTACAACATCGGGAACGAGCTGATGAGCGGCGTCCGCGTCATCGACCGGTTCCGGCTCATCCTCGAGATTTTCGGGCAACGGGCCCGCACGCGGAAGGCCCAGCTCCAGGTCGAACTCGCCGAACTGCGCTACGAGCTCCCGCGCGCCGAGGCCAAGGCCAGCCTCGCGAAGCGCGACGAGCGCCCCGGGTTCATGGGGCTCGGCGAGTACGACGAGAGTCGCGAGGAGGACATCAAAAAGCAGATCTCGAACATCCGGGACGAGCTCGCGTCCATCGAGGAGACCGAGCAACACCGCCGCGAGCAGCGCCGCGAGTCGGGGTTCGACCTGGTCGCGCTGGCGGGCTACACCAACGCCGGGAAGTCGACGCTGTTGCGCCGTCTCGCGGCCGACCTCGAGGTCGACGAGAACGAGGACCTCCACCCGGACCTCGATACGACCGCCGAGAGCGAGGACCGCCTCTTTACCACGCTGGGGACGACGACCCGTCGCGCCGAAGTGGGCAAGCGCGAGGTACTGGTCACCGACACCGTCGGGTTCATCCAGGACCTGCCCCACTGGCTGGTCGAGTCGTTCAAGTCGACGCTGGACTCGGTCTATCGCGCGGATCTGGTCTTGCTGGTCGTCGACGTCTCCGAGTCCGTCGAGGAGATACGCGAGAAGCTGGTGACCAGCCACGACACCCTCTACGAGCGCAACGAGGCCCCCATCGTCACCGTCCTGAACAAGACCGACAAGGTCGACGACGAGGAGGTCCGCCGGAAGAAGGAGGCCCTCTCGGCACTGGCCCCGAACCCCGTGGCAGTCAGCGCACAGGAGGGCCTCAACGTCGAGGCCCTCGCCGAGCGCATCGACGCCGAACTGCCCGACTACGAGCGCGAACGCCTCGTGCTGCCGATGACCGACGACACCATGAGCCTCGTCTCGTGGATCCACGACCACGCCCACGTCGAGACCGTCGACTACGGCGACCAGGTCGTCATCGAGTTCGAGGCCCGCCCGGCGATCGTCGAGCGCTCGCGCGCGAAGGCGGGCGACCTCGTCGGCGCGTCGGCCTGAGCGCGGTCGCGCCTACTGTTCTCCCCAGAACACCGTCGGAATCGCGTCCAGCAGGTCCGTCGCCACGAGGCCGAAGCCGCGATCCTCGACCACCAGGTCGCCGGCGGCGCCCGTCGCGTAGGCCGCGATGGCGGCCGCGTGGCGGGCCTCCTGCGTGCACGCGAGCGCGCCGGTCACGCCCGCGAGGACGTCGCCGGTCCCGCCAACGGTCATCCCGGCGTTGCCCGTCCGGCCGACGCGGGTCACCTCGCCGTCCGAGATAACGTCGTAGGGCCCTTTCACCAGCAGCGTCTGGCCGAGGTCGGCGGCGAAGGACTCGACGAGGTCGGCCCGCTCGCGCCAGTCGTCGCTCGTCTCGCCGCCCATCCCGACGAGTTCCCCCTGGTGGGGCGTACAGACCAGGGTCGCGTCGGTGTCAACTTCGGGAACGACCGCAAGGGCGTCGGCGTCGACGACCGCGGTGCCGTCGAACCGCGAGAGGAGGTCCCGGACGGCGTCAATCGTCGCGTCGGCGTCGCCCAGCCCCGGCCCGAGGACGAGCGTGTCGTGCTCGGCCGCGAGGGAAGCGACCCGGTCGACGTCAGCGGGTTCGAGTCGCTCGCCGTCGTAGGGCCGGACGATGAGGTTCTCGCTGTAGCCCTGGAGTTCGCGCGCGACGGCCGACGGGCACGCCACGCGCACCAGGTCGGCGCCGGCACGGAGCGCGGCCTGAGCGGAAAGGGCCGGCGCGCCGGTGTACGGGCCGCCGCCGACGACCAGCATCTCGCCGTTGTCGCCCTTGTGACTGGCCGGGTCGCGGTCGAGTCGCTGGAGGTCGCCGCGCTCGACGAACAGTTCGGCGGCGTCGGGGATGCCGATGTCCGCGACGGTCACGCCCGCATCGAGGTCCGGGAGGCCGGGTTTGGTGTCGTGGAACGTGACGACGTGGTCGGGGAAAACGGCGTTCTCGGCCAGCGATCCGTCTTCGGCGTCGAGGCCCGAGGGGACGTCCACCGAGAGGACCGTCGCGTCGCTCGCGTTCATCGCGGCCGCCGCCGTGGCGGCCGGTTCACGGAGCGCCCCGCTGATGCCAGTCCCGAGCATCGCGTCGACGACGAGGTCCGGGTTCCCGAGGTCGAACGCCGAGGCGTCGCGGACCTGTTCCGTGGGGTACTCGGCGCGCTGGAGGGCGTCCCAGTTCTCCCGCGAGATGTCGGTCGTGATGGTCTCCGGGCGTCCGAGCAGGAGGACCCGGAGGTCGACGTCGTCGAGAAAGCGGGCCGCCACGAGCGCGTCGCCACCGTTGTTCCCCCGGCCGGCGACGACGGTGACCGAGTCGCCGGGGTCGACGAGGTCCCGGACCGCCCCCGCGACGGCGTTCCCCGAGGACTCCATCAACTGCTTGCGCGGCACGCCCAGCGCCGCCGCGTTCTCGTCGACGACGCCCATCGCTGAGCCAGTGATCATGCGCGAGGGTTCGCCGGCCACCCTCCTAACGGTACGGGGACGGCGGGCCGGGTCACCAGCGGACCTCGAACCCCTCGAGCCCGTCGGGGTCCTCGTAGGTCACCTCGACGTCGGTGACGTTCGCCCGCGTGCTCCCCTCGTGGCAGAACTCGACCATCGCCTCGACGTCGGCCGCCTCGCCCTCGAAGACGGCTTCGACCCGTCCGTCGTCTAAGTTCTTCACCCAGCCGTTAACGCCCTGATCCTGTGCGGTCTCGCGGGTCGTCGCCCGGAAGTAGACGCCCTGGACCCTGCCGCTGACGAAGACGTGCGCTCGCGTGCGTGACATAGGTCGAGGTTGCGGGGGCCGAAAGTTAGGTTCTAGTGTCCCGACCGCCCGAGCGCAGGTAGTGAAACAGGTAGGTCTGCGTGTAGCCGGCGTACTCGCCGCCGAGGGCCTCGCGGATGGCCCGGGAGGTGTCGCCGTAGTTGCCACGGTCGCACTCCGGGTAGTACTCCGCGATGGTGGTGCGAATCCACGTATCCAGGGGGACCGCTTCGAGGTAGCCAAGCGAGAACAGCAGAATGCAGTCGGCCACCTTCTCGCCGACGCCGACGAACTCCGTCAGCGCCGCGCGGGCGTCCTCGTAGTCGCGTCCCCGAGCGTCTTCGGGATGTACCTCGCCGTCGGCGACCAGTTCCGCCGACCGCTTGACGTAGGGCGCGCGATAGCCCAGGTTCAGATCTCGCAGGTCGGCCTCGCTGGCAGCGGCCAGCGCCTCTGGCGTCGGATAGGCGCGGTACTGCCGGCCGTCGAACGCGACCGGGTCGCCGAACTCGCGGCGCAGCGCCTGTTGCATCCCGTGGATGCGGGCGACGCGCATCTGCGCCGAGCAGATGAACGAGATCAGCGTCGGGAAGGCCGGGTCGCGCACGATGCGCATCCCCCAGTAGGCGTCGTAGGCTTCCTCGACGACGGCGTCGGGCGGGGCCGTCCCGCGGATGGCCGGCAGGTCGTCGTCGAGCCCCAGGCGGGCCCGGAGGTGTGATTCGGCGTCGAACGAGGCCTCCCAGTCGAGGACACCATCGGTCTGGCGCGCGCGGACGACTTCCGGGTCGCCGTCGACCCGGGCCGTCGTCCAGTACCAGGCGTCGCTCCCCGTCTCGCCGTCCCGGTCGTACATCCGGCCGTCCTCGCGGTCCCAGAGGTACGACTGCCCGCTCTCGACGGTCGACTGGAGGTCGAAGTCGCCCGCGAGCGCGGCGAGGTCGATGGTACTCCGGTGCATCGTCCGACCGGAGGACCCGGACGCCTTTCCGGGTTTCCATCCGGGCCGGCGTCAGGGCGCGGGGTCGGCACGGGTCCGCATGAGGGCGATGACCGTGACCACGCCGACGACGGCGACGGCCACTGCCTGCGGGGGACTGACCGAGACGCCGACGACCCCGGCGAGGCCGGAGACGAGCGTGAACGCCAGAAAGAGCGGGAGGACGACGGCGACGGCGTAGTACCACGGGAGCCCCGCCAGGCGAGCGATGGGGCCCGCGCCCTTCTCGTACTCTTCTAGGGCCAGGCGGCCGAGCACCCACCCGTCGAACAGCAGGAAGCCGAGCAGGCCGGCGGTCAGCGCGAGGTTGGCGATGGTGTCCGCCAGCAAGGAGAACAGCGACGGCGACAGCGCGGCGGCGGTCCCGGTGACCAGAAAGAGCCCGCCCATGCCGAGGGTCGCCCGAGAGCGCGCCATGTCGCGTTCGTCGACGAGGTAGGCGACGAGCACCTCGAGGATGCTGATGGCCGAGGACAGCGCCGCCAGCAGGACGACGCCGAAGAAGACGACGCCGACCAGGCGGCTGTAGGGCAGGTCAGCGAAGGCTCCCGCGAGGCTGACGAACAGCGCGCCGGGACCGCCCTCGCCGGGCGAGACGCCCAGCGAGAACAGCAGCGGGAAGATGACCAACCCCGCGAGGACGCCGATGCCGGTGTTCAGCGCCGCGATGACGGTGCCGTCGGCCGCCAGCGACCGGTCCTCGTCGACGTAGGAGGCGTAGGTGAGCATCGCGCCAGCGCCCACCGAGAGCGTGAACAGGGCCTGTCCGGCCGCCGCCACCAGGACGTCGACGAAGTTCGCCCGGAGGTAGGCCACGTCCAGCGAGAGGAAGAAGTCGTAGCCGCCCGAACTGCCGGGGAGCGTCGCGGCCCAGACGGCCAGCGCGCCGAAGAGGACGACGATGCCGGGGACCATCACCGTCGTGGCCAGTTCGATGCCGCGGTCGACGCCCGCGTAGACGACGGCGACCGTCGCCAGCAGGAAGAGGACGTGGAAGCCGGCCGCGCCGACGCCGAAGTCGATGGCGCCGAAGAACTCGGCGGGCGCGCCGAAGTACGCGCCGGTCGCGCTGGCGACCGTGTAGCGCAGGATCCAGCCGCCGACCACCGAGTAAAAGGAGAGGACGACGACCGAGGCCACGAGCGCCACGCCGCCGAGGGCGCGCCAGCGCGGACCGCCCAGCGCCCCGAACGCGCCGACCGGGTTCCGGCGCGAGCGCCGACCGATGACCATCTCGCCGAGCAGTCCGGGGACGCCGACGAGCACGATTACGAGGACGTACAGCAACAGGAACGCCGCGCCGCCGTTGGTCGCGGTCAGCCAGGGGAACCGCCAGATGTTCCCGAGGCCGACGGCGCTGCCCACGGCGGCGAGCAGGAACCCGAGTCGAGTCCGCCAGGTGGCTCTCGTCATCGTTGCAGGGTCCTCGCTCGCCGGTAAAAACGTGTCGAGAGCGGCCCAGATCGGTCAGAAGGGCTGGAAGAAGGCGGCGTCCTCGACGAGGAACAGCTCGTTTACTCCCAGCACGAGCGTGCCGACGATGGCCGCGACGACGACCAGCCGCAGCGTCCAGAGCCACACGGGCCCGACGGGGCCGAGCCCCTCGCTCCCCTGCCGGAGCTCGTCGACGGCGTCGCGGCCGACGACCCAGCCGACGAAGACGACCAGCGCGAGCACGGAGACGGGCAGAAAGAGCTGGTAGGCGACGTCGTCGAACCACGTCAGCCACCTGGTGTCCCACGCCGAGGGGAGGCCGAGCAGGAACAACACGAGGCCGACGGCGGACGCGAGGTGGGGCCGCGGAATCCCGAAGTTGTCGTTGGCGTAGGCGACGGTCACCTCGAGCAGGCTGATGGCCGAGGACAGCGCCGCGATGAGGACGACGCCGAAGAAGACGACGCCGAAGACGCGGCCGAAGGGGACCGAACTGAACCCGGCCGCCGTCGCGACGAACAGCGCCCCCGCGCCGCCGCTCTCGGTGGTGATCTCCGCGCCGATGGTCAGCAGGATGGGGAAGACGACCAGCCCGGCGAGGACGCCGACGAGGGTGTTCGTGACGACGACCATCCCGCCGTCGAACACGAGGTTGTCGTCGCTGCCGACGTACGAGGAGTAGGTAATCATGATGGCCATCCCCAGCGAGAGCGTGAAGAAGGCCTGGCCGACCGCGAAGGGGATGATGCTGCCGGCGTTGGCCATCATCGCGTCGACGTTCGGCGAGAGGAAGAAGGCGTACCCCTCGGCGGCCCCGGGCAGCGTGGCGACCCAGGCGGCCAGCGCCACCATCAGCACCACGATGCTGGGGACCATCACCTTCGTCGCCTTCTCGATGCCGTCCTCGATGCCCAGCGCGACGATGCCGACGACGACGGCGAGGAAGGCCGCCTGTGCCAGGACCGCACCCGGCCCGGAGGAGACGGCCCCGAAGTAGCCGCCGGGGTCGGCGAAGTACGCGCCCGTCGCGCTCCCGAGGATGTAGCGGATGACCCACCCGCCGACCACGTTGTAGTACGACAGGATCCAGAAGCCGGTGAACACCGCGAGGCCACCGACGACGCGCCACTGGCGGTGGCCGAGTTCGGCGAACGCGTCGACGGCGTTCACGTTGGTCCGCCGACCGAGCACGAACTCCGCCAGCATCGCCGGGAAGCCCACGAGGACCACCGCCACCAGGTAGAAGACGACGAAGGCCGCCCCGCCGTTGGTCGCGGTCTTGAACGGGAACTGCCAGAGGTTCCCGAGACCGACTGCGCTCCCGATGGCCGCGAGGATGAATCCAACTCTCGTTGCCCACGTCTCTCGCTCGGACATGCTCTATCTTGGGGAGTCTCTCGCATCGTGGTAAAATCGCATCGGTTCGGACGCGACTGACCGTCGCCGAGGGGACCTCCTCCGGCCGCCCGTAGCCCCGCGGGAGCGACATCTGCTCGTGAGCGTCCACGACTACGACCTCGCCGTGACGGCGACGGCAGCGGAGTCCCTGGCGGCGGTCCGGGAGGCGGCGCGACGGGGAGGTTCGTTCTCTCCGGTCTCGTCGAGTGCCGGGTCCGGCGTGGCATCGAGAGACGTCGGGAGGACGGTCACCGCCCTGTGGGTCCACGAGAGTCCCGCGACGTGGGCCGACCTCAAGGGGACCGTT
Organism: Haloarcula halobia; assembly: GCF_029338255.1. Classification (NCBI taxonomy): domain Archaea; kingdom Methanobacteriati; phylum Methanobacteriota; class Halobacteria; order Halobacteriales; family Haloarculaceae; genus Haloarcula; species Haloarcula halobia. The sequence goes on along the minus strand of NZ_CP119787.1, from coordinate 1,633,074 downwards.
GCGGACCCGGTCCCGCCAGCCGACTACCCGATTCCTGGCCGGTCTGGGAGCGCGAGTTGCTGGCGCCACTGCTGTCGACAGGCCCCGGCCACATCGACCCCACCACCTCCGGGGTGGTGGCCGGCGAGGGTGGCGACGCGCAGGCCCGGCGGTCAGGCCTCGCCGTAGACCGGCACGGCCGCACCGCTGGTGACCGACGTCGCGTCCGAGCACAGCAGCAGCATCATCGCGGCGATGTCGGCCGGGTCGACCCACTTCGAGTGGTCCGAGTCGGGCATCATCTCGCGGTTCATCGGCGTGTCGATGACGCTGGGCATGACGGCGTTTGCCCGCACCGTCCCGAGGTTCTCCTCGGCGATGGTCTCGGTCAGCAGGCGGACGCCGGCCTTCGTCGCCCGGTAGAGGCCGTCGCCCTCGCCGCCCTCGAGCGACGACCTGGCCGAGACGGAGACGACGGCCCCCTCCGTCTCCTGGAGGTGTGGCAGGGCGTGTTTCGATGCCAGGAACATCGTCTTGAGGTTGACGTCGAACAGGAAATCGAAGGTATCGACGTCGGTGTCGTGGACCGGGTCGCCGCCGCGCCAGGTACCGGCGATGTTGAGCAGGTAGTCCAGCCGGCCGTGTTCGTCGATAACATCGCCGACGACGCGTTCGACCTCCGCCTCTGCTGTGAAATCACCCTGGTGGAAGTCGATACGTTCGGGCGCTTCGAGCAGGAAGTCCTCGCTCTCGGGGTCGACGACGTCGGCCCCACAGACCGTCGCCCCGGCCTCCAGGAAGGCCTGTGCGGCCGCACTTCCGAGGGCACCGCCGACGCCGGTCACGAGCGCTACGTCACCGTCGAAGTCGAATTCGACTGACATACCCGACGTAACGGTCGGAAACGTGATAAATGCTCAGCACGCGGGTGGTCGACCGGACAGACCCTACTGGCCGGACCACCGGCTCCGGTCAGAGGCTCGCGAGGTTCTGCCGGAGTTTGATGGTCGCGGTCATCAGCGTGGTCGCCGTCATGATGACGAAGACGACCTGGACGTGCAAGACGACGGCCCGGTCGAGGCCGGCCAGCGTCGCCAGGTCGACCGCCGGGACGAGCGCGGCAAACAGCAGGACCGGCAGGAGGTGCCGGAGCAAGGTGTCGACCACCGTCCCCTGGACGCGGGTCGCCGCGGCACCGCGCCGGCCGAACGCGAACCCCGCGGCCGCGAACACGAGTGCGCTCAGGCCGAGCACGCCGACCAGCGCGGGGTGGCGGCCGACGACGACCAGGCCCACGAAGACGGCCCCGACGACGAGCAGGGCCGCCCACGTCAGGGGGCGCGTGAACCGGTGGGGGTCGCCGGTCGACGGGACGACGTTCCGGTAGAGCAACCGCATCGTCACTGCCAGCAGCAGCACCTGCGCTAAAACGAGCGCCCCCTTGTACGGGAAGGTGAGCGTCGTGACGATCTCCAGCAGGCCGAGCACGGCAAACAGGACCGACAGGAGGCCGACGACGGCGAGGAAGTCCCACAGCCGGTGTTCCGCCACCAGGTCGCTGGCGCGGCGGTTCCGGACAGCGTAGAACGCGAAGCGAAGCCCCAGCGTCGCGAGCAGGGTCAGAGCGATGAAGAAGATGAACGTGAGGTTGGGATTCCCTGCCACGAACTGGAGCTCGACGGCCACCTTACCCACCATCGTCTTCGAGACTCGCTTTCAGCGTACGTATCTCTTGTGTTAGGTGGGTTACCGACTCGTAGCGCGCGAGTTTCCGCTTGCCCATCGCCTTGCCGACGATGGCGTCGACGGCAGCGGGGACGTCGGCCGCCTCGCTCGGCGTCGGCGGGGGGTCCTGGAGCACGCGCTCGCGGATCGTCTCGAACTCGCCGGCGTAGGGTGGCTCGCCGGTGAACAGGCGGTAGCAGACCGCACCGAGGTGATAGAGGTCGGTCGCGTGGTCGATGCGCCCGAAGCGGCGGTCGTAGAACTCGGGCGCGGCGTAGCGCGGGTCGAGGTAGTTCGCCGGGTCGGTGACGTGCCGGTAGGCCTGGATGGCCCCGACGTTGTCCAGCAGCGGCGGTTGTCGGTCGTCGGCCGCCAGGACGTTCCCGTAGTAGGCGACGTTCTCCGGGTCGATGCTCGCGTGGACGACGCCCCGTTCGTGGAGCGACGAGACGGCGAGGGCCAGCTGTTCGGCGTGCCAGGCGGCCTCTGCCAGGTCGAACCGGCCGCGGTCGGCAAGCGTCTCGTCGGTGTACTCCGTCGTCGCCCAGAGGTGCGGCTCGTGGCCCCAGTCGTACAGCGAGACGACGTTGTCGAGGCCGGCGACGGTGGCCCAGTCGTCGAGTCGTGTCCCGACGGCCGACCGGAAGGCGTCGGTGTCCGGATCGGGCGTGTCGAGCAGGCGTATCGCGACGGCGACGTCGGTGCCGTCGACGGCCCCGAGCGTCCGGTAGACGTCCCCGTACCGCCGCCTGTCGCGGGGTGCCAGGACGGAGAGGCGGTCGAACGAGCTCTCGTGCTCGACGATGGCGATCCAGTCGGTACGGCCCGGCAACAGATCGGCGGTCGAACCGCCGCCTATCGTCCCGTCGGCGTCCGCCTCGTCGGCATCGTCGTCGGTCTCGACGTCCTCGGGGTCGTCGTCGGTCCGCCGCCCGGTGGTGGCGTCGCCGACGGCGGTCGTCCGACCCACGTCGAGGCCCAGCGACGATTCGTGGAGCGTCGCGCTGCCTAACTCCGCCGTCAGGTCACCGAGGTCGCGGTCCGCGTCGTGGGTCGCGTTGTAGGCGTCCAGCTCGGTTTCGACCGCCCCGGGATACCGGGCGGCCAGGTACTCGAGCGCCAGAGCCACCTCGAGGGACTGGTCGCCCCCGGTCCGGTCGAGCAGGCGGCGCACGATGTAGTCCGCCGTGGCCGGGTGGTCCTCGGCGACGACACAGAGGGCCGTCACCGCGCCGAGTCGGACCTGCCGGTCGCCAACGTCGAGCAACCCCAGCAGGGCCGGGAGCTGCGTACGCCCCGTCTCGGGGGCCGTGATGACCTCGGCGACCAGCGTCCGCGGGTCCTTCGGGCCGCGCTCGTCCGGCGACATAGTGCGTGACAGTACACTCTAGAAGCGTCCCGCATGACTGTTGTGGTAGTACCGACCGGGGCGAACGCCGGTTCCGACGGTTCATCCGGACCGTCGTGACCTCGAGCAGTACCGGACCTTTCTATCACTGTTGAGAATCGGGGACGAATCCTTTAGGTGGTTTTTTTCGTACCACTGGGCGATGGCATCAGACAGCGCGTCACCGCTGCCGAACTTTGTCAGCGACAGTTACGCCGGCCGGCTCGGCGCCGCACTCGCGTTCGCGATCGTCGTCGTCGTCGCCTTCGGGGTGCTCGTCAGCGTCCAGGCGTCTGCCACGCTGGAAGCAGACGTCTCGGACGAGCTGACCGCCCTGTCTGACACCCAGGCCGACCAGCTGGACGCCTGGCTGTCGACGACGCGACGCGAGGCCCGGACGACATCGAGCAGGCCGGTGTTCGCGACGGGGTCGAACACGGAGATACAGAATCGCCTCGAGAGTATGGTCGCGGACGATGCGGTCCCGCCGGACGTCGTCGCCGTCCACTACGTGGACACGGCGTCGGGCGAGATACTCGCGAGCTCGAACGAGCAGTTCGTCGACGTCAACGCCGCCGAGCAGGGCGCGCCGTTCGCGACGGACACCCCCACCTTCGAGGGGCCCGACGACACCTACGTGACGCGGCCGTTCTCCGTCTCCGTCGTCGACCACCCCATCGTCGCCGTGGTCTCACCGGTTCCGGGCGCCGAGGACCGCCTGCTCGTGTACATGACCGACCTGGAAGCGAAGACCGGCGAGATATCCAGGCAGCGTACCGGGTCACGGACGCTCGTCGTCGGCACCGACGGCCGGTTTGTCTTCCACCACAACACGTCGAAGGTCGGGACGGTCGCACCGGTCTCGACGCTCGACGGCGACCCGCTGGGCGAACTCGAACCCGGCAACAGCACGTTCGTCGAGACGGACTCGATGGTGATGGGGCTCTCCCGACTGGAGGACCAGGACTGGATCGTCATGACCCACTCCGCGCCGTCGGAGGCCTACGCCCTGAGCAACCAGATAAACTCCGACCTGGTGGGACTCATCCTGCTCGCGGTGGTGAACCTGGGACTCGTCGGTGTCACCATCGGTGGCAACACCATCGCGTCGCTCCGACGACTCTCCGCGAAGGCCGAGGCGATGGCCGATGGCGACCTCGATGTGGAACTGGATACCTCGAGGACCGACGAGTTCGGGACGCTCTACGACGCCTTCGACAACATGCGGACGAACCTCAGAGAGCAGATCGCCGAGGCCGAATCCGCCCGTGAGACGGCCGAGTCGGCCCGCGAGGAGGCAGAAGCGGCGCGGGCGGACGTCGAGGAGGAGCGCAACGAGATGGAGGCGCTCAGCAGCCACCTCGAACTGAAGGCCCAGGAGTACAGCGACGCGCTCGACGCGGCCGCGGACGGCGACCTGACCGCGCGGGTCGACACCGATAGCATGAGCGACGCGATGGCGGCCGTCGGCGAGGAGATAAACGCCACGCTGGCCGCGCTGGAGTCGACCATCGCGAACATGCAGACGTTCGCCGCGAACGTCATGCAGTCGAGCGACCGGGTCGCGTCCAACGCCGACCGGGTCGACGAGGCCAGCAAGCAGGTCGCCTCGTCCATCGAAGAGATATTCGAGGGTGCGACCGAGCAAAACGAGGGGCTGGACTCGGCGGCATCGGAGATGGAGAACCTCTCGGCGACGGCCGAGGAGGTGGCCTCGGCCGCCCAGCAGGTCGCCGACACCTCCGAGTCGGCCGCGAACGTCGGCGAGGACGGACGCGAGGCCGCACAGGCGGCTATCGAGGAGATGAGCGAGATCGACGACGTGACCAAGGAGACGGTCGCCGAGATCAACGCCCTCGACGACGACCTGGACGAAATCGGCGAAATCGTCAGCGTCATCACCTCTATCGTCGAACAGACGAACATGCTGGCGCTGAACGCCTCGATCGAGGCGGCACACGCCGACGGCGACGGGGACGGCTTCGCCGTCGTCGCCGACGAGATAAAGGGCCTCGCCGAGGAGACCAAGGAGGCCGCAAGCGACATCGAGGCGCGCATCGAACGCATCCAGGCCCAGGCCGGCGACACGGTCGAGACGATGGAGTCGACGAGCCAGCGCATCACCGAGGGCGTCGATACCGTCGAGGAGGCCGTCGAGGCGCTGGAGACCATCGTCGAGTACACCGAGGAGGTCGACACGGGTATCCAGGAGATAGACCACGCGACGGCCGAACAGGCCCGGACCGCACAGGACGTCATGGGGACCATCGACGACCTCTCGGAGATCAGCCAGCAGACCGCGACGGAGGCCGACGTCGTCGCGGGCGCGGCCGACGACCAGGAGGCCGCCATCGGACAGGTCGCCGACGCCGCCGACGAGCTGGGCCAGCGCGCCGCGGACCTCGAATCGCTCCTCGAACGCTTCCGTGTCGACTCGAGCGGTGAGGTCGGCGCGAACACGCCGACCGCGGAGACCGACGACTGACAATGGCAACGATAACGACCTGGTTCACGCTGGGACTGCTCGGCGAACTGCTCGGGACGGCCGTCCTGGCCTACGGCTACCGGCTCGTCCCCGAATCGACCCGACGGCGCTACCTCCTGCTGGTGGCGATTCCGGGCATCGCCATCGTGGCGTACGCCCTGCTGGTGCTCGGGGTCGGGACCGTCCAGACGGAGAGCCACACGGTGTACGTGGTCCGCTACGTCGACTGGCTGTTGACGACGCCCATCAACGTCCTCTTCCTGGGTCTGCTCGCGAACGCGGCCCGCGAGGACCTCGTCAAGCTGGTGGGCCTGCAGGCGCTGACCATCGTCTTCGGGTTCGCCGGGGCGGTGACCGCCACGCCGCTGAGTTACGGCCTGTTTGGCCTCGGCGCGCTCGCCTTCGCCGGCGTCGTCTACCTGCTCTACGGCGCCGTCGACGATGCCGCCGGACGGGCGCTCAGCGACCTCGAACTGAGCCTCTATCGGACCCTGCGGAACTTCGTCGTGGTCCTGTGGCTCGTCTACCCGGTCGTCTGGCTCCTGGGGCTGGCCGGCATCGGCCTGATGGACGTCGAGACGTCGTCGCTGGTCATCAGTTACCTCGACGTGGTGACGAAGGTCGGCTTCGGCCTCATCGCGATGTACGGGCTCTCGACGATATCGTCGCGTGGCGGACAGACCGCGACGGCACGTCCGGCCGACGACTGAACGGGTCCGGCGGCGGTCCTGGCAGACGGCGATCTTTTCGGTCGAATCGTGACCCCATGAGCACGCGCCGGCGCGTGGCTCACGGACAGGTGGACCTTCGAGAGAAGAGCGGCCGGCCGACTCAGTGGATTCCCATCGCTTCGATCTGTTCCTGGTAGCGGTTGCGGATGGTGACTTCCGTCACCTGGGCCACGTCGGCGACCTCGCGCTGGGTCTTCTTCTCGTTGCACAGCAGCGAGGCGGCGTAGATGGCGGCGGCGGCGTAGCCGGTCGGGGACTTGCCCGAGAGCAGGCCCTGTTCGGCGGTGGTGTCGATGATCTCGTTGGCCTTCGACTGGACCTCCTCTGAGAGTTCCAGTTCCGAGGCAAAGCGGGGGACGTACTGCTTGGGGTCGACGGGTTCCATCTTCAGTTCGAGTTCCTGGGCGACGTAGCGGTAGGTGCGCCCGATCTCCTTTTGCTCGACGCGGGAGACGTCCGACACCTCCTCGAGACTGCGCGGGATGCCCTCCTGTCGGCAGGCGGCGTACAGGCAGGCGGTCGCCACGCCCTCGATGGAACGGCCGCGGATGAGGTCCTCGTTGAGCGCGCGACGATAGATGACCGACGCGACCTCGCGTACGGACCGGGGGACGCCCAGCGCGGAGGCCATGCGGTCGATCTCCGAGAGGGCGAACTGGAGGTTCCGTTCGCCGGCGTCTTTCGTCCGGATGCGCTCTTGCCACTTGCGCAGGCGGTGCATCTGACTGCGTTTCTCCGAGGAGAGCGAGCGCCCGTAGGCGTCCTTGTCCTTCCAGTCGATCTGGGTGGTCAGCCCCTTGTCGTGCATCGTCTGGGTGGTGGGCGCGCCGACGCGCGACTTCGACTGTCGCTCGGAGTGATTGAACGCCCGCCACTCAGGCCCCCGGTCGATGTTCTCGTCCTCAATGACCAGCCCGCAGTCCTCACAGACGAGTTCTCCCCCGCCGTCACTGGATATCGACTCCGACTCACACTCCGGACAGGTCTGCTGTCCTGTGGCCTCGGACTCCTGCTCGCGCTCTTCCTGTTCGGTGTTGCGCTGGCGCGTCGGACGTTCCATGTGTTCTTTTACGGAGAACAGCCAACTACATATAAATGTTTGGGTGGTTCCAGGGGAGTCGCCGGTCGAAAATCCGGCGACGCTGGCTTCCTACCCCAGCGTAAAGGCTTAACCCGGTCCCAGTCAGTGGTGTCGGCATGGAAGTGGCCGAATCCGTGGCCGGCCTGCGAGGGCGAGACGCCGTCGCCGTTGCCCACTCGCTCGGACAACAAGTTCACCGACGAACAGCGTCGGTGTCGACTGCGCGGGGCGACGGATGAGCGAGGACGACAACCACCAACCCGACGTCGACGAGGAAGACGCCATCGGCGCACTGTTCGACGAACTCGAAGCGCTGGAGGACATCGTCGACACTCCCATGGAGCGCGAGCAGGTCCGCGAGGCGATGCGAGCCGCGATAGACGTCCAGGGCCACGAGACGCCGGTCTTCGGGCGCGTCGTCTGGGGCTTCGACCGGGCGGACTTCGCCGAGGCGGTGCTGGGGTCGCTCCTCTTTGGCATCCCGATGGCCGTCGAGAGCGGCACCGTCGACGCCGGCCGCCACATCGCCCGTCACCCGCTGTACTTTGCGGGCACCGTCGCGGCGGCGGTGGCGATGGTGGTCGGTATCCTCTACGTCGCCGACTTCCAGGACGTCCGCGTCGCGGACCGGCTCTTCGGGGTCGTCCCGCGCCGACTCGTCGGGGTCACCCTCACCGCCTTTCTGACCGCCGTCGCGGTGTTGACCGCCTGGGGCGTCGTTGAGTGGTCGACCGACCCGCGGGTGACCTGGGTCTCGCTGTGTGTCTGTAGCGTCGCGTTCGTCCCGATGGCCATCGGGGCCGCCCTGGGGGACATCCTCCCGGGGAGCTAGGCGACGGTGTGTCACCCCGTCTCGCCCCCCGAGACGTTTGGCAATCGTTAAAAGTCGCGGTGGGATACGGGGAGGTATGAGCGAGAGCCAGCAGAAACAGGCGCGCAAGTGCGTCTCGTGTGGCATCAACATCGCCGGCACGAACGCCGCCGCGTTCAAGTGCCCGGACTGCGGGCACCAGATCTATCGGTGTGCCACCTGCCGGAAGCAGAGCAACCTCTATGAGTGTCCCGACTGTGGATTCCGAGGACCATAACGATGGGGAAAGTCGCCGCCAAGATCAAGATCATGCCGCAGAGCCCGGAAGTCGACCTCGACGCACTCCAGGAGCGTCTCGAGGGCGCGCTTCCCGAAGGAGCGAAGATCAAGGGCTTCGAGCGAGACGACGTCGCCTTCGGTCTCGTCGCCCTGTTCCCGACCGTCATCGTGCCCGACGACACCGGTGGCACCGAGGCCGTCGAGGAGGCCTTCGCGGAGGTCGAGGGCGTCGAATCCGTCGACGTCGACAGCGTCGGCCGCCTCTGAACGGACTGGCTCGCGTCTTTTCGGCCACGCGCCCCGTCAGCGGCTGCCACAGTCGACGCCCGACGGCCGCGGAACGCACGTTTTATTAGGGCGAGTGGACAAGCGAAGGTCAAGAATGCCTAGTTCCAACGGACCCCTCGAAGGGACGCGTGACAAACTCAAGAACAAGCCCCGCGACCGCGGGACCTCCCCGCCACAGCGCGCCGTCGAGCAGTACGAGGTCGGCGAGAAGGTCCACATGAAGATCGACCCGTCCGTCCCGAAGGGCCGGTTCCACCCGCGCTTCGACGGTCAGACCGGCGAGGTCATCGGCGAACAGGGCACGGCCTACAAGGTCCAGATCGTCGACGGCAACAAGGAGAAGACCATCATCGTCAAGCCCGCCCACCTCCGTCGCCAAGAGAACTAAGCGATGACCATCTTCAAAGAGAAGGTCTCCGAGGAGTATCTCACCGTCGCCGAGACCAAGGAGATACTCGAGGGCCTGGAGATGGAGCGGGCCGCCGACGAGGACCGCGAGATGCGCTACGAGCTCAAGCGGGCCATCGAACACGTCAACCGCTTCGCGTTGCTCGACCCCGAGGAGTCCCGCGAGTTCGTCGACCAGCTGCAGGAACTGGAGAAGGTCGACGAGGCGACGGCCTACAAGATCGCCAACCTCCGGCCGCTCGACCGGGACGAGCTCCGCGCCGTCTTCGCCCAGGAGCGGTACTCCCTGGACGGCGACGAACTCGACGAGATTCTCAACGTCGTCCGGCAGTACGCCTGAGATTCCGACGCCCCACCGCAGTTCTCCGGGGCACCGTCGACGGGGAAATCAGTCCCACCCGCCGACATTAAGTAGGTTCTGACCGTACGGACCGGTATGACGACCACGGAACCCGAGGACAGCGGCGACGAGATAGTCGGCGCGGTCCTCGACGTCCTCCCGCACGGACGGAGTGACGACGACCGCCCACAGCATAAGAAAGCGGCGCTCGCGTTCGCGCTCGACGTCCAGGACTTCTCTATCTACGAACTCGTGCTGGACGAGGACTCGGACGTCTCCTTCGGTGACCGGGTCGACCTGACGGAGTTCGGCCGCATCACCGAGGTCGAGTTCGAGGACCTGCCCGGAGGCACCCAGTCGGAGGTCGAGTACGCCGTCGAGGAGATCGTCGAGGGCAACGAGCGGCGCTTCGTCGACTTCTACAACGACGCCCAGCCAATCACGCTGCGACTCCACCAGCTGAACCTCCTGCCGGGCATCGGCAAGAAGCTGCGCAACTCCATCCTCGACGAGCGAAAGCGAAAGCCCTTCGAGAGCTTCGAGGAACTGGAAGAGCGGGTCAGCGGCCTCCACAAGCCAAAGGAGATCCTCGTCGAGCGCATCCTCGAGGAACTGCGCGAGAACGACCTGAAGTACCGCATCTTCGTCCGGCGCGAGGAGAGCGAATAGGCGTCACTTTTCACCGCCGACCATCTAGGCCCAGGCGATGACCGACACAGCGACCGGTAGCCGCGACCCGGACGCACTCGTCAGACGCGCCGGGAAACGTGCCGACACCCGACGGGACCAGCACTTCCTGGTCGACGGCCGGGTGCTCGACCGCATCCCCGGCTACGCCATCGACGCGGGGGTGGACCTCTCGCACGTCCTCGAGGTCGGCGCCGGCCCGGGGGCGCTGACGGACCGCCTGCTCGCCGTCGCCGACCGCGTGACCGCCGTCGAGCGCGACCCCGCCTTCGCCGCCCACCTCCGCGAGGAGTTCGCGCCGGAGAGAGAGGCGGGCCGTCTCACCGTCGTCGAGGGCGACGCGCTGGAGGTCGATCTGCCCGCGTTCACCGCGAGCATCTCGAACCTCCCGTACGGTGCGTCCTCGGAGATCGCCTTCCGCCTCCTGCCGGCGGGTCGCCCGCTCGTGTTGATGTTCCAGCGGGAGTTCGCCGACCGGATGGCCGCCGACCCGGCGACCGACGACTACGGCCGCCTCTCGGTGACCGCCGGGCACTACGCCGACGTGGAGGTCGTCGAAACGGTGCCGCCGGAGGCGTTCGACCCACAGCCGCGGGTCACGAGCGCGCTCGTGCGCACGACCCCGCGAGAGCCAGACTACAGCGTCCCGAGCGACGACTTTTTCATGGACTTCCTGAAGGCGGTGTTCACCCAGCGCCGGAAGACGATGCGCAACGCCGTTCGGAACACCGCCCACATCTCCGGGCTGGGTGACCCCGACGCCGTCGTCAACGCCGCCGACGAGGACCTGATGGGCGCCCGCGCCGGGAAACTCGCACCGGCCGACTTCGCGGCGCTGGCGACGCTGGCCTACGACGTCGGCGACCCGGAGGAGTAGGATGGACGAGGGGAGCCCCGACGACGACGGAGACACGGACAGAGACGGCGGGGGCCGACCGGCGCTCGCCGACGCGCGCGGCGTCGAGTCGGTGTACCAGCCGGCCGAGGACTCGGCCCTGCTGGCACGGACCGCCGAGGAGTACGTCGAGGCGGGCGAGCGGGCCCTGGACGTCGGCACCGGGTCGGGCTACGTCGCGTCGGTGCTCGTCGAATCCGGGGCGGTGGCTGTCGGCGTGGACGTGAGCCCGCTGGCCTGTCGCCAGGCAGCCGCGAACGGCGTCGACGTCGTCCGCGGTGACCTCGTCGCGCCGTTCCGCGACGGCGTCTTCGACCTCGTGGTGTTCAACCCGCCCTACCTCCCGACGCCCGAGGAGAAGGAGTGGGACGACTGGATGGAACACGCCCTCTCCGGCGGCGAGGACGGCCGGCGCCTGATCGACCCGTTCCTAGACGACATCGCGAGGGTCTTAGCGCCCGGCGGCGACGCGCTCCTGCTGGTCAGCAGCCTCACCGACCCCGCTGCCGTCCGTTCGTATGCCCGAGACAGGGGCCTCGAGAGCGAGCGCGCCGCGAGCGAGAACCATCCCTACGAGGAACTCGTCGTCCTGCGGTTCGTCCAGTGAGATTACTGTGAGGTATTTTCTTGAATAGGAAATATTAAAGCCCGTCATTTCATAGCCGGGCGTAATGACACAATTAGTCGCGACGACTCCGGGCCTGTTCCCGCTACCGGACTGGGCCAAAGACGAGCTGTCCGACCTGAAGGGCCACCAGAAGAGCGACCTCATCGCGGGCGACGAGGGCGACGACGTCGTCGACGCCTACCGGCGCGCCCGAGAGGAGGTCGTCGCGGTCCAGCAGGACGCCGGCCTCGACCGTATCGTCGAGGGGCAACTCCGCTGGGACGACATGCTCGCACACCCGCTGGCGGTCCACGACAGCGTGGAGACACGGGGCATCGTCCGCTACTACGACAACAACAACTTCTATCGGGAGCCGGTCGTCCAGGGCGACCTGACGCCCGATGGCGACGTGGCCGCCGAACTCGACGCCGCGAGCGAACTGGTCGACGACGGCCTGCAGGCCGTGCTTCCGGGGCCGTACTCGCTTTCGGACCTCGCGACCGACGAGCACTACGGCGACGAGGCCGCGTTCCTCGAGGCCGTCTCCGACTTTCTGGCCGCCGAGGTCGAGCAGTTCCCCGACGTCGAGACGCTGTTCCTGCTGGAACCGTCGCTGGTCGAGAATGCTCCCGGTGACGGCCCGGACGAACGCGCCAGCGAGGCCATCGACGCCGTCGCCGGCGCCACCGACGCCGACGTGGTCGCCCACACCTACTGGGGTGCCATCGAGGAGAAGGTGTACGCCCACCTGATGGACGCCGACGTCGACGCCATCGGCTTCGACCTCGTGGCCGACCACGACCAGAACGTCTACAACGTCCAGGAGTACGGGACCAAAGACGATGTCGCACTCGGCGTCGTCGACGGCCAGAACACGCTCGTCGAGTCCCCCGAGACCATCCGGGACCGCGTCGACTGGTTCGAACAGCAGACCAACACCGCCTACGACACCGTCTACGCGACGGCCAACACGGAGCTGTTCTACCTGCCGGTCAACAAGTTCGAAGCCAAGCTCGAATCGCTCGCGAACGCCACCGACCTCGCTGTGGAGGCCTAACATGACAGGACCACGTGACCAGTTCAAGCCCGAGAATCACCCCAACGACCACTTCCTGCTGACGACCGTCGTCGGTTCGTACCCCAAACCCAAGTGGCACGACCGCGCCCGCGAGCTGTACGAGGACGAGGACGCCGACTTCGGTGAGACAGAGTGGGAAGAATCGAAGGACGACGCCTCGCGGCTCATCACCCACGAGCACGAGCGCTGTGGCCTGGACGTCGTCTGTGACGGCGAGATGCGGCGCAACGAGATGGTCGAGTACTTCGCCCACCGCATCGACGGCTACGAGTTCAACGGCCGCGTGAAGGTGTGGGGTCACAACTACTTCGACAAGCCCTCCGTCGCCGAGGAGGTCGAGTACGGCGAGCAGTGGCTCGTCGAGGAGTTCGAGTTCACCGACGAGGTCGCCGAGCGCCCGGTCAAGGTGCCAATCACCGGCCCGTACACGCTCGCGAACTGGTCGTTCAACGAGATCTACGAAAGCGAGGAGGCGCTGGCCTACGACCTCGCGGACCTCGTCAACGAGGAGATCGAGGCGCTCGTCGAGGCCGGCGCGCGCTACATCCAGATCGACGAACCCGCGCTGGCGACGACGCCCGACGACCACGCCATCGTCGGCGAGTGTCTGGAGCGCATCGTCGACGAGATTCCCGACGACGTCCGCCTCGGCCTGCACGTCTGTTACGGCGACTACTCCCGGATCTACCCCGAGATCCTGGACTACCCCGTCCACGAGTACGACCTCGAACTGGCCAACGGCGACTACGAGCAACTCGACGTGTTCAAAGAGCACGAGTTCACCAAGGACTTCGCGATGGGCGTCGTCGACGCCCACGTCGCCGAAGTCGAGTCGGTCGAGGAGATCAAGGAGAACATTTTGAAGGGACTGGAGGTCGTCCCGCCCGAGCGGTTGACCATCTCGCCCGACTGTGGCGTCAAACTGCTCCCGCGCGAGGTCGCCTACGGCAAGATGGAGAACATGGTGCAGGCCGCCCGCGAGATCGAGGAGGAACTCGACGCCGGCGAGATAGAAGTCGTCGGAAGTGGTGCGGAAGCCAGCGCGGACGATTAAGAGAGATAGAGAGCATCGTGAAGCGGTTCCCGCGAATCACGAAGCGATTCGGGTCTTTTTCCCCATGTTTTTGCGAGGAGTGGGAGCCGAGCGCAGCGAGGCTTCCCGACGAGGTAAAAAGTGGTAGCGACATGGTGCAGGCCGCCCGCGAGATCGAGGAGGAACTCGACGCCGGCGAGATAGAAGTCGTCGGAAGTGGTGCGGAAGCCAGCGCGGACGACTGACGGGCCCCGTGGTACCGTTCTCCTGTCGCCGATAATTACCCTCGTGTGAAGGTCCGAATACCGGAACACGCCGGACTCACTGGTTTCAGAATTGTAATAGAAGTCCGTGGCCTCGTCCGCAAATTGTTCGACGCTGGCCGAAACCGGCATCGACCACCGCGGTAATATAATTGGCACCAGTTGACACAATTTGGCAAGTCCGAAACACCCAGAATCGCTATTTTCCCAGTACTGGATTTTCCTCTGGCGCAGTTCCTTGGTGAGAATTTATAGAGTGAGTCATGATTATCCCTGGGAAAGAGTTATGTTGGTATCTGATGAATTTTGGTACGAGAGAACCATGACAGTCGACTCACAGCTTCGGGCGGAACTGTATCTCCGAGGCGACACGTACGGCACATTCGACGCCCAGCAACAGGTCCTGAACCGGGTCAAGCGCCTGGAGGCCAACGGCGTGTTCACCGACTCGATGGTCTCCGGCGAGTGGCAGCGCATCCGGACGATGGCCGAGGACAAGCGCTCCGGCGCGCTGGCCACCTACGAGGAGTTCCGTGACTGGGCCGAGTGCAACGGACACACGCTCGAACCGGCGTTCGAGCGCCGGAACCGGACGTACATGGGCATGGACCGCGTCGAGGACGTCGTCGTCTTCCCCGTCGTCTCGCTGGCCATCTACGACGACACCAAGCTCGAGGCGGTGTTCCCCTGCAGCGACGCCGAACGGACGTTCACCGTCGGCGACGCGCTGGAGGCCTTCGAGAGCGGCGACGAGAACTGGCTCTCCCAGTTCCAGTCTGTCACCGTGGGCCGTACCGAACCGTGGCTCGAACCCGGCGTCGAGATCACCGCCTGAGTCCGACGCGAATCACACGTCGCCGGCCGTCTCCGTCTCGTTCCTTCGCTACGTCTGTTTGGTTTCTCGCCGTAGCTAGTGTATTTCCTTCCCGGGGATAGTCCCCGTCCGGACCAGCACAGTCGCCGGGTGACGCGAGCGGCGTCCCGTGGACACTGACTTTACACGTCGGGCCGTAGCGGAGGTATGACAGAGCTCGTGCTGATCGCGGGGGTGGCCGAGACGGGCGCCATCGGCGACGGCGAGACCATCCCGTGGTACTACGAGGAGGACGAACGGCAGTACAAGGAGCGGGTGGCCGGTCACCCGGTCGTCGTCGGCCGGAAGACCTGGGCGGGGATGACCGATGTCCGCGGGACCCACCCCGTCGTCCTCACCCGGGACCCGGGCGAGTACGAGGCCGCGAACGCGACGTTCGTCTCGACGGTCCCCGACGCCGTCGACGCCGTCGCGTCACGCGACGCCGTGGGCTACGTCATCGGCGGCCAGAACGTGTACTCGACGTTCCTCCCCTACGCCGACCGGGCACTGGTCTCGGAACTCCCGGAGCGTGCCACGGGCGCGAGGGTGTTTCCCTACCTCGGGACCGACTGGTCGGTGACCGGTCGGGACCATTTCGACGAGTTCGACGTCGTCAAGTACACCCACGAGAGCCCCCGCCCGCCGGGCGACGCGGAGGCAGCGTAGGCCGCCGCAACCGCCAACGATTACCCTGCCCGGTCCTACAGGCAGGATATGCGACGTGTCGACGCGGCCGGTCTGGGGATCGGCGACGACCACCCGCCGCGCATCATGGGAGTGCTGAACGTCAGTGAGGAGTCGCCCTACAAGCCCTCCGTCTTCGACGACCCCGGCGAGGCAGCGGCCTTCGTCGACGAGGACCTCATCGACGAGGGCGCGGACATCGTCGACGTCGGCCTGGAGTCGGCCAACAAGCGCCTGGACGTGCTCTCGGCCCAAGAGGAACTCGACCGCCTGGACACGGCCGTCGAGACCATCCAGTCGGTCAGCGGCGACGCCGTCTTCTCCATCGAGACCCGGTACGCCGAGGTGGCCGAGGCGGCGCTCGAACGCGGTTTCGACATGGTCAACGACATCTGTGGGTTCGCCGATCCCGAGATGCCGGTCGTCTGCCGGGAGTACGACGTGGCCGTGGGCAAGATGGCCAGTCCGCCGGACCTCGAACGCCCGGGCGCCGTCGACGACGTCGACTGGGCCGAGCGGAAGTCCCCCGAGTGGGCCAGCGAGGCCGACTACGTCGACCGCGTCTACGAGGCACTCAAGCAGAACGGCTTCACGGACAAGACCATCGTCGACCCGGCGTTCGGTGGCTGGAGCGAGCGAAAGACCACCGGGGACGACCGCGAGACCTTCCGGCGCCTGCGGGAGTTCCGCGCCTTCGACCTCCCGATACTGGTCTCGATCAACCGCAAGAACTTCCTCCGGGAGCTGGCCGACCGCTCGACCGACGAGGCGCTGCCGGTGAGCCTGGCGGCCACCTCGATGGCCGTCGAGCGGGGCGCCCACGTCGTGCGGACCCACGACGTCCGCGAGACGGTCGACGCCGCGACCATCGGGGCCGCGTTCACCGACCGCCGGGAGGTCGTCCGCGACGGCGTGACCGTCACCGAGCTCGACGTCCGCCAGTCCCGCGAGGTGGCCCGACACCTCGAGCGGATCGGCGCCGCCGACCGCGACGGGGACCCGTTCGCCGGCCCCGTGTTCGAGGTCGGGGGACTGGACCCCGAGGCGAGGGACGCGCTCGTGCAGGCAGCCAGCGAGACGGGTGCCGTCGTCCGGACCGGCGACGGGAGCCTCCTGGTCGGCGGCCGCCGGGACACGCTCTCTGCGCTCGCCGACCGCCTCCCCGCAGAAGCCGACTGTGACGCCCTCGTCGACGCACTCCGGACCTGACCGATGGACTACGCACAGGAACTCGTCACGACGCTGCACGACCTCACAGACCCGACGCCCGACGCGCCGGTGGCCGACAGCGCCGTCGTCGTCCCGATTGCCGGCGACACACTCGAGGCCGTCACGCCCGAGTTCGTCTTCGGCCCGCTGGAGGCGGTGGGTCCGGCCGAGGTGGTGGTGCCGCTGCGGGCGCCCGCGGCGGTAGCCGAGGGCTTTCGCGAGTGGGTCGCCCGGTTCGACCTGTCGGTGACGACGGTGTGGTGTGACGCCCCGGCGCTGGCGACGCTGCTCGAGGACCACGGCCTCGGCGGGCCCACGGGGAAGGGCCGTGACGTCTGGCTCGGCCTCGGTATCGCGGCCGACCGGGCCGACTACGTCGCAGTCCACGACGCCGACGCGACGACCTACGACGAGTCGACGGTGCCCCGACTGCTCGCACCGCTGACGATGGACCACGAGTTCGTCAAGGGCTACTACGCCCGCGTCGAGGAGGGCCGACTCTACGGTCGGCTCGTCCGCCTGTTCATCGCGCCGCTGGTGCGCGCGCTCGAGGAGCGCCACCCCCACCCGTTCGTCCGCTATCTCGCGGCGTTCCGCTACCCGCTGGCCGGCGAGTTCGCCGTCACCGCCGACGCGGCACGCCGGCTCCGGTCACAGCGAGCCTGGGGGCTCGAGGTCGGCATGCTCGGGGAGACCTACGGGAAGGTCGGGCCCGCGAAGTCGGCACAGGTCGACCTGGGCGTCCACCGGCACGACCACAAACCCGTCGGCGGCCGCGGCGGTCTCTCGTCGATGTCCGAGCAGGTCGGCGCTGCCCTCCTTCGGGCCGTCGAGGAGGCCGGCGTCGACCCCGACTACGGGAGCCTGACCGAGCGGTACCTCGCGGCCGGCGAGCGCCTGGTCGACCAGTACGCCGCCGACGCCGCGTTCAACGGCCTGACCCACGACCGGGCGGCCGAGCTCGACCAGGTCGAAGCCTACGCCGTCGGCATCCAGCCGCCGGGTCGGGACATGCGACTCCCCCCCTGGACCGCCGTGGACCTCGCGCCCGCGACGGTCGTCGAGACGGCCCGGGAGGCACGAACGCGGGCCGTCGACGGCGACGCGAACTGAGAGCCCGGGCGGACGGCGGTACGCCGGAGGTACGTCTGTCAACCATCGGGCTGTTGAAACCCGTTTCAACGGCGGCCGTGCCACGCGCCTGTGGGTTTATCACACGCCCGACCACAGTGGGCTCCATGTCCAACGCCACGGCGGCGCCGGAGGCCCGTGGATGACAGTCCGCGACGTCTACCTCCCGGTGGCCGCCCAGCCGTCGGTCGAGACGCTCGTCGGGATGAGCCAGCGCGCCGAGGACCGCGGCTACGAGCGCGTCTGGTTGCCCGAGACGTGGGGCCGCGACGCCGTGACCACGCTCACGAGCATCGCGAGAGAGACCGACGAGGTCGGCATCGGGACCTCGATACTCAACGTCTACTCTCGCTCACCGACGCTCATCGGGCAGACCGCCGCAACGCTCCAGGAGGTGTCCGACGGCCGCCTCCGGGTCGGCCTCGGGCCGTCGGGTCCCATCGTCGTCGAGGGCTGGCACGGCGTCGACTTCGAGCGCCCGCTGCGCCGGACCCGCGAGGTCGTCGACGTCGTCAAGCAGGTCCTCGCGGGCGAGACGGTGACCTACGACGGCGACGTCTTCCAGCTGTCGGGCTTCCGGCTCCGCTGTGATCCGCCCGACCCCGTCCCGTCGGTCGACGCGGGCGGGATGGGACCCAAGTCGGTCGAACTGGCGGGCCGGTTTGCCGACGGCTGGCACGCACTGATGCTGACGGCCGACGGCATCCGCGAGCGACTGGCGGACTTCGACACCGGCGCGGAGCTA
The DNA here is from genome assembly GCF_029338255.1 of Haloarcula halobia. Classification (NCBI taxonomy): domain Archaea; kingdom Methanobacteriati; phylum Methanobacteriota; class Halobacteria; order Halobacteriales; family Haloarculaceae; genus Haloarcula; species Haloarcula halobia. The sequence continues at coordinate 1,614,372 of NZ_CP119787.1, read as the reverse complement.
GGGGACCGGGACCGGTCGGCTCAGCGCGTGACGCTGTCACTGCCCTGCTGTGCGCTGGCCGACCGCGAGCGGGCGCGTCACCTCACCCGCCAGCACGTCGCGTTCTACGTCGGCGGGATGGGGACCTTCTACCGGGACGCGCTGGAAAGACAGGGCTACGAGGAGACGGCCTACGAGATATCCCAGCGATGGGCCTCCGGCGAGAAAGACGCCGCCATCGACGCCATCGACGACGCGCTGCTGGACGAGATCGCCGTCGCCGGCACGCCCGACGAGTGTCTCGACCGACTGGCGCAGTTCGAGGCCATCGAGGGCGTCGACGCGATCAACGTCTCGTTCCCGCGGGCGGCAGACCGCGAGGCCATCGACGCGACCATGGACGTCCTCGCGCCCTGACTCAGATCGGGTCGATGGCGTCGCGCCGGCCGTCCAGGACGGGAAAGCGTTCGCCGCGGCGCCGCTCGAGCCAGTGGAGCAGGCGTTCCGCCCACCGGAGTTTGTGCCGCTTCGCTGCGTCGACGCTCGGGTCCTCGAAGTCCCAGCCCACGAACTCGAGTTCTGCGGCGCCGAAGTGGTCCGCGAGGAACGCCGCCCGGTCGCCGTCGGTGAACCCCCCGAAGTTCCGGACCGGTCCCGCCGGTGTGGCCTGCGTCGTCGGCACGACGAACGCGGGGTCGTACTCGGGGACCCACCGCTCGAGGGCCGGGACGTTGTCGCCGTGGGCGTGGACGACGACCGGACGTCCGGACGCCGTCAGTTGCCGCCCGGTCCCGGGGTTCTTGTCCAGGTCGGTCACCATGCAGTCGACGGCGATACCGACTCTCTCGAGGCGGTCAGTCGCCGTCGAGGCCGCGAGGACGACGTCGGCGGCGCTGGCACGGTCGGCCTCGGCCTCGAGCGAGGGGCCGGCGCCGGCGATGGCCACCCTCGCGCCCTCCAGCGACAGGTCCGCGAGGTCGTAGGTCGACTGGTCGGCCAGGAGCGTCGCCAGTCGGTCACGGGCGCGTTCGTCGCCGGGCCGCGGATACCCGAAGTCGGCGAGCAGCGATTCGTAGACCGGCTCCCACGTCTCGAACTCCATAGCAGGTGCTCTCAGGGTCGTCTCTCGATAAAGTGAGTTTTGAGCCGAAGTGGCACGTCCGTGTACCCCTACCCGGGTGCCCTTTCGGCTTTCATCACACGTTTTCGAGGCCACCGGTATAAGTTTTCTCTTACTGCCACCTGTTTGTCCTGAACGTTCGGATTAGTTACCAGTATTCTGATACGGCCGTGTAGCGTCGTCAGCGCATTCAACGAGGGAGCATCGGTCATACGACCGGTGCGAGCGAGAAGCGCGTGGCCGGTCGAGGCCCGGCGACGCACACATCGGCGATCGAGCCGTCGCGGCGGGCACAGAAAGCCCCGAGACCAGCCGAAACCGCACTATTGAGGGACGAAATCACCCGTCGAGTTCTCTTCTCAGGCACCGAGAACGGGAAAAAGAATAATATACTGACTTGTTGAACTACTATACATGGCGACTCGCCAAACCCTACAGTCGGAAATCCTCGGCCGAGACGTACAGTTCGACTATTCGGAGAACTGGGTCGGCTACTCCCTGTTCTTCATGCGCATCGTGATGGGCTGGACGCTGTTCCAGGGCGGCATCACGAAACTCGTCACCTACATGGACGCGAACCCGGAGAACAACTGGACAGCCGCCGGGTTCCTGTTGAACGCTGTCCCCGAGGGCAACCCCTTCACGGGCCTGTTCGCCGCGATGGCCGGCAACCCGCTCATCGACTGGCTGAACATGCTCGGCCTGACGTTGGCTGGCCTGGCACTCCTGTTGGGCGCGGCGGTCCGGTTCGCCGCGTTCTGGGGCGCCGTGATGATGATATTCTACTGGATGGCTGCGCTCCAGGGCGGTCTGCTGGCCGGTCTCCCGCTAGCACACGGCTGGGTCGTCGACGACCACATCGTCTACGCCGCCCTGCTGTTCGGTCTCGGCGCGTTCGGCTCCGGCCGCATCCTCGGGCTCGACAGCCGCATCGAGCAGTTGTCGTTCGTGCAGAACAACAAGTGGTTGAAACTCCTGCTGGGCTAGTACCAGCAGCCACATCGCGCTCTTTTAGTCTCGCAACCGACTAGCCACCGGTATGGACAAGGTGAGCATCGGTCTGCGGGGCTGGCGGTTCGACGCGGACGTCCTGGACTCCAACGGGCGCGTCCGCCCGCTGAAGACCATGGAACCCGATACACGCCAGCGCATCCTGGTGCTGGCAGACCGGGTGGTCGACCCGTGTGACGCCTGCTGGCTCTCGATGGGGCGCGAGCACCCGGAGGAGTGTAACGTCGCCGAGGTCATCTACGGCGAACCGCTCGGCGAGGTGGTCCTCTGTTCGGAGCACGAACCGGACTTCCTCTACTGGTTCCGCGAGGAAGGCGGCGAGCAGTACGCCGGCGACACCGCCATGCAGGAGGCGTTCCACGAGTGGTTCGTCGACGGCGGGCGCGCGCCGGCGGGCTACGAGGGCCTCGAACACGTCGACGAGGACCCGACGGCCCTCCCGGAAGCGCCGAGTCGATCCGAGGCCATCCCGGGGCTCGAGGAGGAACTCGAGCAGATGGACGAGTCGGACCTCGAGGCCATCGACGTGAACCTCGACGACCTGGACGTATGATATCGGTCGCCGTCGTCGACGCCGAGACGCCGGGCAACGTCGGCACCATCGCCCGCTCGATGAAGAACTTCGGCCTCTCGGACCTGTTGCTCGTCGACCCGCCGGAGTTAGACCCCGAGGGCGAGGCCTACGGCTTCGCCGGGCAGGCCCGCGAGGACATCCTGCCGGACGCACGCGAGGTGACGTTCGACCACCTGGTCGAGAACTACCACACCGTCGGCTGTACGGCCGTTCCCAACGAGGACGACCGGAACCACGTCAGGTATCCTGCGACGACGCCGCGGGACCTGGCCGACGCGCTGGCCGGTGTGGAAAGCGACACGTGCATCGTCTTCGGCCGCGAGCGCGTGGGGCTGATCAACGACGAGCTCGCACGCCTGGACGAGATCTGTTCGATTCCCGCGAGCGAGGACTACCCGGTCCTGAATCTCGGTCAGGCGGCGACGATCGTCCTCTACGAACTTCGGGACGTGACCGTCGAGCGCGACCAGCACCCCGACTCGCTGCACGCACGAGCGGACGAGCGGGCCCTCGAGGGCGTCCACGACGAGTTCGCCGCCTTCCTCGAGGCCGTGGGCCACCCCGCAGAGAAACAGCCCAAGGCCCGGCGGATGTTCAGGCGCCTGCTCGGGCGCGCGCACCCGACCGGACGCGAGGCGAAGACGCTCCGGGGGCTCTTTCGGAAGGGGCGTCTCCGCCTCGACAGCGAGGAGTGAGTCGCTCTCAGTCGGTCGGGAGGTCCGCCTCCGACGCGGCGTCGACGTACGTCTCGGTGAGGTAGGCGTCGAGGCGACTGGCGATTTCGCTGTCGTACGTCCAGAACCCGTTGTACTCGTTGTCGCCGGTCTCGAAGGCGAGGAGGGCAGCCTGCTGGTCCGGGTCGCCGTTGCCGTCGTAGACGACGAACCAGGAGTTGGCGATCTCCGGCACGTCGTGGCCGTGGGGCACGACCCCGTTCAGGTCGATGTCGGCGTCCGGCACGCCGTAGACGTGTACGTCGGTCCCCGCACGGGAGAGCTTCCGGTAGATGCGGGCGCTTCGCTCGTCGTCGACGAGGCGTGAGAAGCGCTGGAACCCGGCGTGCAGTCGGCCGCCGCCGTTGCGCTCGGCCAGCAGCTCGATGTTGTGGCTGACGTCGATGAGCAGCGACTTGTCGGCCGCCGAAGCGCCGAAGATGGACTCCTCGAGCCGCGTCAGCAGGTCCGAGGCCCGGCGTTCGGCGAACGCGGCTGTCTCGCCGGAGTCGATCTCGATGGCGCTCCGGAGCGACTGGACGTTCTCCGAGGCCAGCAGGTCGTCGCCGTGGTGAAGCAGGGCAAACGAACGGGGCTCGTCGACGTCGAGTGTCGCCTCCCGGACCGCGACGTTGTGACGGTCGAAGTACCGCTCGATCTCCGAGAGGGTCTCCGGGGCCCGGTCGTAGTTGCAGATACTCAGCGTGGGTCGCCCCATCTGTATCTCGTCCATGACCGCCTGGAGCGACGCAGGGACGTCGACGTCGGCCGACCCGTCGGCGGGGGTTATCACCGACGGCTCGCGCTCGAGCGAGCTCGCGAACGGAACCCAGTCGGTGGGTTCGTCGGTCACGCCCAGGACCCTGAGCTCGGTGGTCCCGTCGTCCTCCCGGACCTCGACGACGCCGTCGACGAACGACCGGAGCTGGGTGAGGGCCTCGTCGTCCATCGTATCCGAGTGGGCGACGACGAAGCCGACGCCCTCGACTTCCGAGACGCGATTGCTGAGGACGTGCAGGAAGCGGACGACCTGCTCGACGGAAGCGTACATCGACATGGTCGTCAGCGAGAAGAGACCGAGACGGAGGCGGGTCGAGTGCTCGGTGTAGAGAGTCTCGAGCAGGTCGGTCAGTTCCATCCCGATGCCCGTGAGGTCGGCCGGCGAGCCGACCCGGTGGTCCAGCGGGCCGAGTTCGTCGCGGCTCTGCATCTCCCCGACGCAGTCCACGACGCCGAAGGGGAGCCCGTCGACGGACTCGCCGTGGATCTGTCCCAGCATCTCGCGGACGTCGACGGCGCTCGAGTCCGTCGAGACGAGCGCTGCCGCTTCCCCGTCGGCGAACCCCCGTTCCAGCAGCCGCATGCCGAGGAGTCGCTTCCCGGTCATCGGTGGCCCGACCAGCAGGAGCGTCGAGCCCGGGTCGAGGCCATCGACTGGTAGCAGGTCCCCTACGTCGTACATACCGGGTGTAGACCCCCCGGGGATAGAAAGATATCGCCTCGATCGCTCCTCGGATCCCGATTCCGAGCGCTCAGGTGCGCTTCTGTATCTCCTCGCGGAGCACGTCGCTGACCACGTCGCCGTCGGCCTTCCCGCGGAGCGCACCCATGCACTCGCCCATCAGCGCCGAGAACGCGCCCATGCCCTCCGTCTCGACCTGGTCGGCGTTGCGCTCGACCACCTCGACGATGGCCTCGCGGACCTCGTCCTCGTCGACGCCGCCCAGGCCCTCTTGGTCGACGGCCTCCTCGGCCGACAGCGACGGCGTCTCGGCGAGCGCGGTCAGGAGATCCTCGATACCCTCCCGTGGAACCTCGCCGCCGTCGACCAGTCTCAGCGTGTCCCCGAGGTGGGCGTCGGTCAGGGCGTCGATCGGCACGTCGTCGCGGCGGAGTTCGGTCAGCCTCGACTCCAGCACCCCCGCGGCGAGCGTGGCGTCGACGCCGTCGGCGACGACCGACTCGAACAGCGGCCAGCGCTGGCCGTAGGCCACCTGGCGAGCCAGTCCCTCGTCGAGGTCGTACTCGGCCTGGTAGCGCTCGACCTTCTCGGTCAGCAGTTCCGGCGTCGCCACGTCGCTGGGGTCCGGTTCGACCGGCGGCACGTCCGTCTCGGGGTACATGCGGGCCGCGCCGGGGAGCGGACGGAGGTACCGGGAGGTGGCCTCGGCGGTGGCGTCGCGGGTCTCCTCCGGGACGCCCTCCAGGGCCGTCTCGGCCCGGTCGACGACGGCTTCGATGGCCAGTTCGGCCGTCTCGGGGTCGTCGGCGACGATGGCGACGGCGTCCTCGGGGCCGGCCCCGACCGCCTCGTGGAGGGCCTCGACCTCGGGCTCGGTGACCCCGTAGGCCGGCAGCTCGTCGGTGTGGAAGATGCCGCCGGCGCCGTGGCGTTTGGCGTGGTCGGACAGCTCCGTCCCGAGGCGACGGTCGGGCTGAATCTCGCGACCCACGAGCCCGTCGAACCCGGACAGCAGGACGGCCCGGACGCGCCCACCCGAGGAGAGCGCGCCCTCGATGACGCCCGAGTCTGTCTCCTCGAAGACCTCGGTGACGTCCCGTGGGTCGCCGACGCTCGCGTCCCGTGCCTGGAGCTCGTCGCGGATGGCCAGCAGTTCGACCTGCCGCCGGACCTCGTTGCGGACCAGAGCCTCGATGTCGTCGAGGCTCTGGACGCCCTTCAGCTCGATGCGGGCCCCGTCGGCGATGGAGACGTTGACGTCCTGACGGATGGTACCCAGGCCGCGTTTGACCTTCCCGGTCGACCGGAGCAACATCCCGATGCGCTCGGCGGCCTCGCGGGCCTGTGCCGGCGTGCTGATGTCCGGTTTCGTGCCGATTTCGACCAGCGGGATCCCCAGGCGGTCCAGCGAGAAGCGGACCCCGTCCGCGGTCTCCTCGATACGCTGGCAGGACTCCTCCTCCAGGAGGATGTCCTCGACCCCGACCACCCCCTCGCTGGTCTCGATCTCGCCGTCGTTGCCGACCAGCATCGAGCGCTGGAACCCCGTCGTGTTCGAGCCGTCGACGACGATCTTGCGCATGACGTTGACCTGATCGACGACGTCCATGTCGAGCAGTTGTGCGATCTCGATGGCGGTGTCCATCGCCTCCCGGTCGATGCGGTGGGGGGGTTCGTCGTCCTCCTCGACCAGGCAGGTCGTGTCGTAGGCCAGGTACTCGAACTCCCGGTCGACCATGCTCTCCTCGAGGGCGGCCTCGTCTATCTCGCCGAGTTCGCTCTTGGTCGGGTGGAGGTACCGGGTGAACGACCGCTCGGCGGCATCGGGTTCGCGCAGGGCGGTCGGGCAGTTACAGAACAGCTTGGTCTCGGTGTCAAGCTGCTGGTGGATCTCCAGCCCGGCCACGAGCCCCAGCTCCTCGTAGTCGAAGTCGGCGGCAGTCATTGTCAGCGTGTCCGTGACCGGGGGCCAAAAAACGCACCCTTCCGGCGGACGCCTTTTTCCTCCCTGGGCCCAACGGCGTGGTATGCGGTGGCACTACTGGGCCGCGTTGGCCGTCCTCGTCGTCACCGCCGGGTGTACGTCCCTCGCGGGGGTCGGCGAGCAGCCTGCGAGGACCGTCACGCCGGCCCCGGTCCCGACCGCCGCGTCGCCGCCCCCGGTGTGGCCCCCGGGCATCTCGGAGGACGGTCTGCACAGCGCGCAGACGCTCGCGACGGCCCACCGGGACGCCCTCGAGAACCGCTCGTACACGATGCACGAGCGGTACGTCGCGACGCGGACGCTGGACAACGGAACGACCACGACGCTCCGGCGCAACGAGACGACGGTCGTCACCGGAGTGCGGACGTACCGACACGACCTGGAGCGGGTCCGGACTTCGGCCGACGGCAACCACACCGAGTACCGACAGTCGACGTACGGCGACGGCGAGCAGTGGTACGAGCGCCGCGCCACCGGCGGGTCGGTCACCTACCGTGGCGGCGAGATACACTTCGACCGCGACCAGTACGCCTACGAGACCGCCTTCTACGTCGACCGGTACCTCGTCACGAACGAGACCTGGACCGCGCGCGTCCAGCGCGACGGGCGCCAGTACGTCCGGGTCGTGGGCGCCGGCGGCGCGCCGCCCTGGGCCTCGCTGCTGTCGGAACCCGAGACCTACCGGGTGGCGCTGCTCGTCGACGTCACGGGACTCGTCTCCCGCATGGACATCCGCTACGTCACGGCCAGAGAGGAGATACGCTACAGCTTCCGCTACGAGGCGCTGGGCGGGACGACCGTCGAACCGCCGGGGTGGCTCGGGGAGGCGAAAACGCGGATCGACACCGCCAACGAAACGGCGGGGGACTGACGCTACCGCGACCAGACTGTCGTCTGCCCCTCGCTCAGTCGTCGCCGAGGACGCCGCGTTTCGTCATCTTCACGGGGTCGAGCACCTCGTCGACCTCGTCCTCGTCGAGATACCCCTCCTCGAGGACGACCTCCCGGATGGTCTTGCCCTCGGCGAGGGCGCGCTTGGCGACCTTGCTGGCCTTGTCGTAGCCGATGGCCGGGTTGAGCGCCGTCGCCAGCGCCATGCTCTGCTGGACGCGCTCGGCGCAGTGCTCGCGGTCGGCCTCGAGCTTGGCGACGAACTTCTCGCCGAACACCTCGCTGCCGTTCGCGACGAGGCGGGCCGACTGGAGGAAGTTGTGGGCGAGCACGGGCTTGTAGAGGTTGAGGTCGATCTGCCCCTCGGCGGCGCCGGCCGAGACGGCGGCGTCGTTGCCGACGACCTGCTTGTGGATCTGGTTGACGGACTCGGCGACGACCGGGTTTATCTTCCCGGGCATGATCGAGGAACCGGGCTGGTTCTCGGGCTGGTCGAGTTCGCCGAGCCCGTTGCGTGGCCCCGACGCGAGCAACCGGAGGTCGTTGGCGATCTTGTTCATCGACCCGGCGACGGTCCGGAGCGCCCCGTGGGCCTCGGCCATGGCGTCGTGGGCGGCCTGGGCCTCGAAGTGGTTGTCGGCCTCCCGGAACTCGATGCCCGTCTCCTCGCTGATGTACTCGGCGGCCTTCCCGGGGAACTCAGGCAGGGTGTTGAGTCCCGTCCCGACGGCGGTCCCCCCGAGCGCGAGTTCGGCGAGTCGGCCACGGGTGTCCTGCACCCGGGAGATGCCCTTCTCTATCTGGGTCCGGTAGCCGGAGAACTCCTGGCCCAGCGTGATTGGCGTGGCGTCCTGGAGGTGGGTGCGACCGGTCTTGACGACGTCGTCGAACTCGGCTTCCTTCGCGGCGAGTTCGTCGCGCAGGACCTTCAGCCCGGGGATGACGTCCTTCTCGACGGCCTCGAGGGCGGCGACGTGCATGGCCGTCGGGATGACGTCGTTGCTCGACTGCCCGAAGTTGACGTGGTCGTTCGGGTGGATCTCCCGGGTTCCGACCTCGCCGCCGTACAGTTCGGTCGCGCGGTTGGCGATGACCTCGTTGGCGTTCATGTTCGAGGAGGTGCCCGAACCGGTCTGGAAGACGTCGACCGGGAACTGGTCGTCGTGCTCGCCGGCGATGACCTCGTCTGCGGCCTCGAGGATACAGTCGGCCTTGTCCTCGGGAATCGCCTCCAGGTCGCGGTTGGCCCGGGCGGCCGCCTTCTTCACCACGCCCAGCGCACGGACGAACCGCCGACCGAACGTCTCGCCGCTGATGGGGAAGTTCTCGACCGCTCGTTGTGTCTGTGCCCCCCAGTACGCGTCCGCGGGGACCGCCATCTCACCGAGACTGTCCTGTTCGGTCCGGAACTCGTCGGTCATACAGCTGGACGGTCGACGGCCGGGTCGTAAAAGCCACCGGTACACCCGAACTGTGCAGCGAGACGTCGATGTCCACGGGGAGAAACGCTCACCTGCCATCGTCCCGGACCGCCGCCGGACGACCTCGATGTGGCAGGCCCCCGAGCGGAGTCGAGAACCGCGAATCACTCGAATTGCACCGTCTAAACCCCGTAGAATTGTGCATTACCATTCGGAATCGTTAAGTGTCACCTGTCTCGACGCACGGTGAGTTCGCAGTCCGGGGGCGACCCGCGCGGACCGCAGGCACCACGCCGGGCGGGTTCGCGCCCGCACGGCCTTCGATCACCATCACGCACGCGGCCTACGGCATCCCCATCTGTAGGCCGCTGTTCCGGGCGTACTACCAGGCCATCAGCGACGAGATGGTAGAGGCCGCCCGCCTCGACGGGGCGACGGCGTTCAGCATCTCCAAGACCATCATCTTCCCGCTGTCGCTGCCGATGTTCGCGGTGACGCTCATCGACCAGTTCACGCAGGTGTACAACGACCTGCTGTTCGCGCTCGTCCTGCTGAACGACCCGAACACGCAGGTGGCGACCCAGCGCCTGGTCCGGCTGACCGGCGGGGTCCAGCAGGACTTCACGCTGACGATGGCCGGCGCGGTCATCGCGGCGCTGCCCACCCTGCTCGTGTACATCGTCTTCGGCGAACAGTTCGCGAGGGGAGTCGCGGAGTGATCTACCGATGGCACAACTGACACTCGACGACATCACGAAGATATTCTACGACGACGACGAGGGAGAGATCCGCGCGGTCGACGAGGTGTCGGTCGACATCGAGGACGGCGAGTTCCTCTGTGTGGTCGGTCCCTCCGGCTGTGGGAAGTCGACCACGCTCCGGATGATCGCCGGCCTGGAGGACGTCACCAGCGGCGAGATACGGCTCGGAGATCGGGTCATCAACGACCAACCGCCGGCCCAGCGCGACGTCGCGATGGTGTTCCAGTCGTACGCGCTGTACCCTCACATGACCATCCGCGGAACATGGCGTTCGGGCTTGAGCAGTCGACGGACCTCCCGAAAGACGAGCTACGGGAGCGCGTCGACGAAACGGCCCAGCTGCTGGGCATCGACGACCTCATCGATCGCAAGCCCGGCGAACTCTCGGGTGGCCAGCAACAGCGCGTCGCGCTGGGCCGTGCCATCGTCCGGGATCCGGAGGTGTTCCTGATGGACGAGCCGCTGGCGAACCTGGACGCCAAACTGCGCGCCGACATGCGCACCGAACTCCAGCACCTCCAGGAGGACCTGGCCGTGACGACGGTCTATGTCACCCACGACCAGACCGAGGCGATGACGATGTCGGACCGCATCGCCATCCTCGACGGCGGGACGCTCCAGCAGTGTGCGACGCCGCTCGAGTGTTAGAACCGAACAACCGCTTCGTCGCCGGGTTCGTCGGCGAACCGGCGATGAACTTCTTCGGGGTGACCCGGGAGGGCGCGACGCTCGTCGCCGGCGACTTCGAGTACCCGCTTTCGGCGTCGGTCGCAGAGAGCCTCGGTGACGAGACGGGCCTCACGCTCGGCATCCGGCCGGAGGACGTCGAACTCGTCGACGGAGCGGACAACGACCGCGACTACGACGCCGTCGTCGACGTCGTCGAGCCCCGCGGGAACGTGAACACGGTCCACCTCCACTTCGCGGCCGGCGACCACGAGTCGTTCATCGCGACGGTCGAGGGGATGCGGACCGTGACGGCCGGCGACGCGGTCACCGTCCGGTTCCCCGAGGAGGCGATCCACGTCTTCGACGGAGCGACCGGCGAGGCCATCCTGAACCGTGACATGGACACGGTCGAGCAGATCGAGTCGGCGGTCTGACCGACGGCCGAGGACGGCACGTCCGTCTGGCCGCACGGTCGGCCTCCAGGCGAGGCTTGATGTGATATCGCGGCGTTACGGCCCCGTATGGCGGACGACACGAACCCGTTCCAGTCGGCCTTCGAGTTCCAGCGCCAGACCATAGAGGGGAGCCAGCGCGCACTGACACACAGCCTCGAGTTCCAGCGCCAGCTCAATCGCGCGATGCTTTCGGGCCTCGAGAGCGGGGCGGACATGAACGAGCGCGGTGCCGAGACCACCCGAGAGACGCTCCACCAGACCCTCGACGTTATCGAACAGCTCGTCCCGGAATCGGCGGCGGGCATCGACCAGGTCAGGACGGCCATCGACGGGCAGTTCGACGCGGCGAGCGAAGCCGGACAGCAGGCCGTCGAGGCCGCGGAGTCGAGCGTGGAGGGCCTCGAGGACGCGTCGGCGTCGTACCTCGAGACGGTCGATAAGCAACTCGAGATGCTGCTTGCGGTCCACGAAGACTTCGAGTCACAGACGCTGTCGTTCCTCGAGGAGACCGAACGCCAGCTCGAGGGGATCCAGCGGGAGGCGGAGAGCCAGGTCGACGAACAGGTCGAGCGCCTCCAGCAGCGAATACGACAGCTCAGGGACCAGCTGATCGAGGAATCCTGAGGGTGGCGTCGGTACTTCGCGAGCGGTGCCGCAGGGCGACGAGAGGTGGTTACCGGATCTTCACGATGGGACCGTTGCGGCGGTGCCCGATAACCTTCGCCCGGGGGCTGTCGATAATCCGATCATAACTCTCTTCGTCGAGCTCGATTCGGGTTTCGCCGTTGTTCTGGACCAGGTACACTGCGTCACTCATCAACTGTATAGAACGGGGAGAGGCGTATGAGCGTGGTCGCTATGTGTATAGAACCCCCGCGTCTGACCCGCTAGATAGTTTGCGTCAACGGAACTGGAGTAATGACGTTCAAACCCGGAGTAAGGTCGTATTACCCAGTCTCCCGGCGGGTTTGCGCATCACGTCCAGCGGTCCAGCCCGGTCTGGACCATCGACTCCTCGATGCGTTCGAACCCGCGAGCGACCTCGTCGGCGTCGACCTCCCACTCCTCGGTGACGAACCGCCGGGCCGCGTCGACGTCCGGGTCCAGGTCCGTCCGGACGCTGTAGTCGTCGGTGACCGCGGGGTCGAGAAAGAGGTCGCGGATGCGGTCGGCGTGGTCGATGTGCTCGCCGCGGGCCTCCAGGACGCCATAGAGGTCGCCGTGCTCGTGGAGTGTCTTGACGGCCGTCTTGGGTCCGATGCCGGCGACGCCCTCGTTGAAGTCCGTCCCCATGAGGATGGCGGCGTCGACGAGTTGCTCCCAGGTGAGGTCGTGGCGCTCCAGGGTCGCCTCGAAGTCCATCAGTTCGGGGTCGCCACTCGAGGTGAGCTGGCGAAGCGTGAACGGCGCCCCGAACAACAGCGCGTCGTAGTCCTCGGTGCCGGCGTAGTCGACGTCGCCCTTTCGCGCCATGTAGGCGGCCTGGCCTTCACCCTCGGCGGGCGCGTCGACGACGGGCACGTCGAGCAGGTCGAGCAGGTCACGGGTGGTCTCGACGATGGTCGCGGTCAGGCGCTGGGTCCGCGAGTCGAGCTTCGCCGCGCGCACGGCGTCGCCGGCCTCACGGGCCGCCTCTAATTCCGCCTCGTATCGCTCGCGTTGCTCGCGTCGCTTCTGGACCTCGTCGTCCTTGAGGTCGGTGACGGCCCCGTCGAAGACGAACACGGGCGTCAGGTCGTGCTCGAAGAACTTCGGCAGGCCCTGGACGACGCCGATGAGGTTGGCCACCTCCTCGCCGTCGGCGGTGGTGTACTTCCCGTCGCCGGTGAACTTCACCGTGGTCGTGAGATACCGGTAGAGCCAGTTGTGGGCGTCGACGGCGACGACGCTCCCGTCCAGGTCGTCGAACGAGACGTCCTCGATGACTGCGAGCGAGCGGAGGTCTGCGTTTCCCATCGGCGGAGGTTGGGCCGACATCGGTTTGAAGCTCCCGGGTAGCGAGACGCCTCCCTTCGGTCGGCGTCTCGAACCGGAACGGCGACCGAAGGGAGCCGTGGAGGGCAGTGCAGGATGTTGGAGCGACGCGAGGCGTCGCCGATCGTGGCCGCCCCTCACCCACCCTCGTCTGCGTGCGGCGGAGCGGTCCCCTCGTGTGCGCGCAGGAAGGCCGCTTCTTCCTGGGAGAGGTCACGCTCGCGGAACGCATCGAGGCCCGCCTGATAGCGCCCGGCGGATCGGTCACCCGGCCACGCGAGTTCGAGTTCGCCCAGTCCCTGCTCGGTCCCGGTGTAGGCAAACTCAGCCTTGTAGGCAGCCTGGTACGAGAAGGGGTTGTTGACGCCGATCGTGACCCGCTCGTAGCCCCGGTCGACAGCCCGCCCCCTGACGAAGCGGAGCAACTCGCTCCCGATTCCCTCGCCCCGCCGGTCCTCACGGACCGTGACGTAGCGGATACAGAGGGTGTCAGGGTCGGTCCGGTCGGCATCGAACGCGGCGGCCGCGACGACGCCGTCGTCGCCGACGACGGCCTTCCCCGTCGTGGTCATCACGAACTTCCCGGCGTAGGCGAAGTGCTCGTGGTCCAGACGGAGGCGATGGCCGTCCTCTGGCCAGCCCAGCAGGGCGAACTCCATATCCGGGAGTCGTCGCCCGGCGAAAAGTACGTTTGGAGTCCGAAGACGACGAGAACCCTCGCACCGCTCAGAGCACCCGCGGGTCGTCGGGCACCTGGAACTGGTGGCCACAGGCGGGACAGGTCACGCGTCGCGGGTCCGCGTCCGGAACCGCGGCGAACCGCCGGCTCCAGGTCCAGTAGCCACACGCGGGACAGCGCCGGGCGAGTGGTGGAATCATGTGGGGAGCGCGAGATGCTACGGGCCGGGCGGTTATGGGCCTGCTGGGCGGGACCCGCTCTCACTGTGACCGCGGCCGCCGCCGGGGGACGGGCCTGTAAGTACCCGGGTCGCGAACGAGGGGACATGCACGCCGACGTCGACCGGTTCGACCGGTTCGCACGAGCCTACGACCTGGTGATGCCCCGCGCACGCGTGAGCAAGCTCCGTGCGGGACTCGCCGTCGCCGACCGGGAGATAGCACACGCGCTGGACGTGGGCGGGGGCCCGGGGCGGGCCGTCAGGCGACTTGACGTCCCCGAACGGACGGTGGTCGACGCCGCGCCGGGGATGATCGCCCGGGCGCACGAGAACGGCATCGCCGGGGTCGTCGGCGACGCCACGCGACTGCCGGTTCGCTCGGCGGCCGTCGACGCCGTCTTCGTGGTCGACGCGCTCCATCACATCCGGGAGGTGGACGCGGTGTTCGCCGAGGCGGCCCGGGTCCTGCGCCCCGGTGGCGTCCTCGTCGTCAGGGAGTTCGACCCGACCACCGTGCGCGGCCGGGGCCTGGTCGCCGCCGAGCGGCTCGTCGGGTTCGACTCGGCGTTCTACACGCCGTCGGACCTCTCGTCCGCGATGAACGACGCCGGACTGACACCGACGGTCGTCGAGGGTGGGTTCGCCTACACGGTCGCCGGCCGTCGATAGCGGGAGAGCAAAGTACCGCCATCCCCAACGGCGGGTATGAGCGTCTCGACGGTCGAGAGCGGTCGAGTCGAACTGTCGTCCAGGACCGCCGTGCTCGCGCTCGGGGACGTGCTCGCGCTCCTGGTCTTCGTCGTCGCCGGCGAGTACTCACACGGCATCGACCCGCTGGTAAACCCCGGCCGGGTCGGCGGGACGCTGGCCCCGTTTCTCGTCGGGTGGGGACTCGTCGCCGTCGCCGGCGGGTTCTACGCCGCCCGGTCGCACTTGCCACCGGGGCGGACCCTCGCGGCGACGTTCGGCGGGTGGGTCGTCGCCGTGGTCGTCGCCCAGCTGCTCCGGGCCACCGCGGTGTTCCACGGGGACGCCGCGCTCACGTTCGCGCTCGTCTCGACGGTCGTCGGGGGGGCGCTCCTCTGTGGGTGGCGCCTGCTCGCGACGCTGATCTTATCAGAGTAAAAAAAGGTGGCTCCGGGAAGGGGGTGTCACACGCAGCGTCCGGCGGCGGCTGTCGCCGGGGCCCGGCCCCACGCCAGGGGTGACGTGGCTATCGAAGGTCGCCTACCGGGACTGTCTTCGAGGACTGGATCCACGCCTGGTGGTTCTCACGGTCGTAGATGACGAACTCGTCGTCTCCGATGCTCAACTCGGCGTATCGCGTCTTCGCGTTCCCCGCGACGTCGGCGGTATCGTCCGTAGCGTTGGTGCTCATTGATGCTGAGGACAGGTCCCTTGCCGCACTGTCCCTCCATATCGTGGTATCCGGTCTCACATAATAAGCGCTCCTTCCCGATTATCAGCGGGGAAAATCGGCTCCCGCGACGAGTGGCGGGCCCGACCGCGACGGAACCGAGGGACGTCCTCGTCGCCTGCGAACCGCTGAGAGTGTCCAGGGGGCTGTTCTTACGCCTCGATACGCTGTGTCCTCCGCTGGCACTGGCGGCCGCCCCCCAGATCCACTGGTCCGACGACCAGATAGAACGCGAACTCCACTGTGTGCGAGTGCGCCCGCCCCAGTCCGGGTGCCGCTCACCCGGCACAATATAAACGGTAGGAGGACGTTACCGGAAGTTTCCACACAGATTCGACTCATAAGTTATGAGTTAGTTTTTCCTTGGGTACACAATAACTACTTAGTACCTACTGAGAATACTATCTGTTGGCTACGGGAAACACTTATGTACCCATGGTACATAGGAATAATCGTACTCATGACGGGTTACTACGACGTTGTCCTCGGTCTCATCCCGCTCGCGATGGCAGGCATCACTGGTGGGCTCACGCTCTCCGGCTTCGAACTCACGACCGCGATTCCGCTGGCGTCAGTCGTCGCCGTCGGCCTCATCGGTCACGCGATGTTCGTCCGTGCCCCGGTCGACCCGACCCCGACCGACACCTCGCAGGCAGAGTCGCTCCAGACCGCCGACTGAGTCGCTGAACCCGTCAGCGTTCTTTCCTCCGTCCAGTTCCGAGCGATTGCTCGAGAATTTTCCCGTTCGATCACCCGCCACATGGGTTAAGGCCCGCTCGGGCAAACACCGACACATGACAGCTGATTCGACCGCGCTATTTCTCACCAGCGACGACGTCGCCGACCTGGCGACGCCCGCCGAGTACGTCGACGCGGTCCGTGAGGGGTACCGCGAGCGGGGCGAGGGCGCCCCGGCAGAGCCACGCACGACGCTGTTCAACGATGCCCCCGGTGGCATGCTGACCGGCTACCTCGCTATCCTCCCGGAGACGGGCGCGATGGGCGGGTACACCTACGCCGCCGGCTTCGGGGCCCAGGACGCCCACTTCGCGCTCCCGATATTCGACGCCGAGTCGGGCGCGCCGCTGGCCCTCGTCGACGGGGCGAGCATGAACCCGTTCAAGACGGGCGCGGCCGGCGCGGTCGGAATCGACGCGCTCGCGCGTGCTGACGCCACTGACCTCGCGATCATCGGCAGCGGCGCACAGGCCCGGGGTCAGGTCCGCGCGGCCGTCACGGTGCGGGACTTCGACCGGGTCGAGGTGTACTCCCCGACCCCGGAGCACCGCCAGGCGTTCGCCGCGGAGCTGAACGAGGAGCTCGACCCGACGGTGGCGGCCGTGGCGTCCTCCGCCGCCGCCGTCGAGGGGGCCGACGTGGTCGTCACCGCGACCACCGCGAGCGAACCGGTCTTCGACGGGGCGGTGCTCGAGGACGGCGCGCACGTCACAGCGATGGGACAGTACCATCCCGAGAAGCGCGAGCTCGACGCCGAGACTGTCGCGCGGGCGACGTACGTACCCGACCTCCGGGCCCGCGTCACGCGGGACGCCGGGTCGTTCATCGCGGCGCTGGAGGCGGGCGTGGTCGACGAGGACCACGTCCACGCCGAACTGGGCGACGTCGTCGCCGGCTCGGCCCCCGGCAGGGAGTCACGCGACGACGTGACCGTCTTCGACTCCGGCGGGACGGCCATCGAGACGGTGGCGGCCGGTAAGTTGCTCTACGACCGCGCGCTCGAAGCGGGACTGGGCGAGGAGATCGCGTTCGCCCCGGCGAGCCAGGCGCTCACCGGCCGGTAACCGGAGACTCACAGGTACGGCGCGAGCCCCAGCGCGTCGACCAGCGTGATACCCGCCGCGAGCGCACCGACGAGGTACCCCGCGATGGTCCCGCCGTTCAACAGCGGGAGCCCGGCGTGGGCCCGGCCCTTGAGGACCATCCAGAGCAGCACCGCCAGGCCGGCGAAGGTGCCGACCATCGCCGTCACGGCCGGCAAGGGGACGCCCAGGACGGTGGCGACGCCCGCCGGGGCGAAGAACGCCGAACTCGCGACCAGCACCGACGGGATGACCGCGTCGCCGAGGCCGATAAAGAGCGCGTCCCGGTCCAGTGGCCCGCCGGTACTCGCGTCGGCCCGGCTCTCGTCGGGCCCGGATGCTCCCTCGCCGTCGGCGAGAGCCGGGTCGGCGCTGGGCCCGTCCGCGTCGTCGTCCTCGTCAGGTGCGGGCGTCTCGGCGTCGAGGAACGAGTACGAGAGCGAGAGGGGAATCACCAGCACCACGGGGACGCGCAGGTCCATCACGCCGGAGGCCAGCGTCAGCATGTGCTCGGTCCCGTAGACGCTGATGGCGTCGTAGACGGCCAGGACAGTGAGTAAGACGAGCGCCGGGAGGACGCCGAAGCTGATACCGAACAGGCCCGCGGCCGCCGCACCCATCACCGCGCCGGCGGCGTCGATGACGTACCACTCCGGGTAGACCAGCAGGCCGACCGCGATCAGTGCCGCGAGGCCCCAGGCGACGACGTTGAGCCCGCCGACGGTCAGGACCGGGGGGACCACCACCCGGAAGACGAACAGCGAGAGCCAGGCGCCCGAGAAGACGATGACCGCGCGGATGAGCTGGTCGACGTTGAACTTGAACGCCGCCAGCATCACCGCCGTCGCGACGAGGATGGCGAAGACGTACGCGAGGCTGTTGGTCGGGTCCGACGGGTCCTCGACGGCCTGGTAGCCCGCCGACTGGAAGGGCTCGACCAGCGCCAGCGCCCCCAGCTGGACGACCAGGAAGATGAGTGCGAT
This sequence comes from Haloarcula halobia, assembly GCF_029338255.1. Taxonomy (NCBI): domain Archaea; kingdom Methanobacteriati; phylum Methanobacteriota; class Halobacteria; order Halobacteriales; family Haloarculaceae; genus Haloarcula; species Haloarcula halobia. The sequence continues at coordinate 1,596,239 of NZ_CP119787.1, read as the reverse complement.
GAGCCCGCTCGCGGCGGCCACTCGCCAGCGCGTGTCCATACCGGACGGTCGGCGAGCGTCGGTTTCAGCGTTTCGAAGCCACGACTCAGCGGGCGTACAGCGTCTGTCCGAGCAGGCCGGGCAGGTGCACCGCGTCCGTCGGGTCGACCGCGAGGTAGGGTCGCTCGACCGGCCCGAAGACGTCGACGACGGTGCCGACCCGGCGCAAGTCCTCGTCGAGGACGCCCGTCCCGACGTCCGCGTAGGTCTCGTCGGGTGCCCGGACGACGGCCAGGCCCTGTGCAGTCCGGACGACGGCCCCGACGCGTCTCATTCGCGCAGTACCTGGAGGTACGCCGCCACGGCACCGAGCAGATCGCTCTTGCTCGCGTCGTCGGCGTTTTTCACCAGCACCCGGCCCCGCTGTTCGTACTCGCGCGGGTACGTCTTGTCCCGTTCGATGACCGAGTCGTACCCGACTTGCTGGACCGCCTTGGCGATCTCGTCGACGGTGGGGTCCTCCACCGCGAGGTCCAGGGCGACGCGTCGCCCTTCGCTTCGGGTGGCCCCGGCGTCGAGCGCCGCCGGCCAGATGACGTTGTCGACCATACCGAACGTCGCCACCGTACCCTTATGTGCCTTTCCGAACCGACAGGTGGGTTCCGGGTCGCAACTTAGGGAGGACCTCGTCACCGCGGTAGAATCGACCTTACACTTACATACTCACGTCGTCTACCCGGTTTCGAGATGGTTAACAAGGGTATCATCGTGGTCGGGATAATCGTCCTGCTCTCTGCGGTCGGTGTCGGCGCCCTCATCGGTATGCAGATCGGCGGTGGCAGTCCGGCGCCGGCAGTGGCCGACGGCGGCGCGCCCGACGAACCGACGCAGACACCGACGGGTAACGACAGCGACGGCACAGCGGCGACCGAGACGCCGACGTCAGACGACGAACCGGCCGAAACGGAGACTGAGACGGCTCAGACTCCGGTCTCGCCGCGCCAGTTCAACGACGACAACGTCACCGAGTACGTCGAGCAGTTCATCAACGAGGAGCGACAGTCCAGGGGGCTGGACCCGCTCCAGATTACCGGCACGACCGCCGGTGAGCTGAACGACCTCGCGATGGACCACAGCACCGACATGGCGTCGGCCGGGCGCGTCGTTCACGAGATCGACGGTGTCTCGAGCGCCGACCGGTACCGCCAACACGACCTCTACGAGACCTGCGTCTACGAGTCCGAGAAGGGGAGTTACGTCGTCAAGCCCGACAACCCCGAGCGCAACCAGTTCGAGGCCATCGGGAAGGTCGTGGCCGGACAGACCTACACGGTCGACGGTGAGGAGCGGTTCCTCGAGGACGACCGCGCGGTGGCCAGGGCCATCGTCGACGACTGGATGGCCTCCAACATCTACCGCGATCGACTCCTCCTCCCGGGCATCGAGCGCATGGGTGTTGGCGTCACCATCACCAACACCGGGAACGTCTACGCGACGGCGAACGTCTGTGGCTGATTAGTCTCGGCGACGCCACAGGACCTGCGCGACCATCGAGAGGACGACGGCCCCGTCGTCGTTCGTCGTCGTGATCTCGGTGGCGACGCGCCCCCTGGTTTCGTCCCAGACATCCTTCTCGAGGATCTCGATACGTACCGCGAGCTCGTCGCCCGGTTCGACCGGGGTGGGCCAGCGGAGCTCGTCGACGCCCAGGGCGCCCAGCGCCCCGGACCCGGAGAGGTAGTTGTCGACGAGCAGGCGCATCGTCATCGCGGCCGTGTGCCACCCGCTGGCGACCAGGCCACCGAACATCGAGGACTCGGCGGCGGCTTCGTCGGTGTGGAACGGCTGGGGGTCGTACTGCCGGGCGAAGGAGACGATCTCGTCGCGCGTGACCTGGTAGGTGCCGAAAGACGACGTATCACCGACCGAGAGGTCGTCGTAGAACTCCATGTCGGGGTCACGGCCGGGACCGAGGTAACGGTTTGGCCGGGAAAATCAGTTCGCGGTCTCGTTTTGCTGGCTCTGGAGCCACTGGTCGTACTCGTCCTGGGGCAGCACCTCGACGGTGCCCAGCATCTGGGAGTGGCCGGAGCCACAGTACTCCGCACAGTAGAGCTGGTACGTGCCGGGGCCGTTGGCGACCGTCCGGATGGTGTTGTGCTGGCCGGGGAACGCGTCGGACTTCAGGCCCAGGCCCGGGACGTGGAACGCGTGGAGCCAGTCGGTCGAGGTTATCCGCAGGACCACCTCCTGGTCGGCCGGGATGCGCAGGGTGCCCTGCGTCGAGACGTCGGTCTGCCCGTAGTTGAACGTCCAGCCGTAGCGCTGGGCGACGACTTCGATGCGTTCGGGGTCCTGATCGGCCAGTTCGGCGCTGTCTCCGGCCGAGGCGGTCACGTAGGGACTCGCCATCACCTGGTAGGAGGCGACGCCGACGAACAGCAGGATGATGGCCGTCGCGATGGTCCAGGTGATCTCGAGGCGGCGGTTCTCCATGGTCGGGAGCGCTTCTTCCTTGTTCCGGAACCGCCAGACGGTGTAGACGAGAATCCCTTCGACGAGTACGGTGATGGGAATCGCGACGTAAAGCAGGTTCTGGTTCAGGCCCCAGATGAGACTCTCCGTCGTCGAGTCCGCTGTCTGCGCGGCGGCCGGTTCGACGGCGAGCGCGAGCAACGCCACGCCGAACAGCGCGACCAGGCCGGCACGTTTCCGAGTCATATTCGCGGGTTAGGAGTTGGGAGATAAATAACTGCTGTCTTCCATCTGGCGGGTCCCGTCTCGGGCTTCCGGATTCCAGTCGCGCGGGAAAAAGCGCGGGGTCTAAGTGCACCGGACCGAAGAAACGACTAATGGCAGAGACCCGGCGGTTCTCCGGACTGCTGGCGGCCACCGCTGTCGGCGTCTACCTCCTGGTCATCGCCGGCGCGACGAGCGCGGTCACCGACGCCGTGACCGCCTGTACGACCTGGCCGCTGTGTCGAGGTCCCGTGAGCCTGAACGACCCGGCACTGCTGATCGCCCGCGGCCACCGACTGACGGCGGCCGTCGTGGGCGTCCTCGCACTCGCGACGGTCGTGGCCGGGCTCAGAGCCGCGACCCGGCCACGGGTGAAAGCCGCACTGGTGCTCGCGCTCGGCCTCTATCCCGTGCAGGTGGCCCTCGGTGCGTTCGTCGCCACGTCCGGAGCCACCGGCCAGCTCCCCGGCGCACACCTCGCCGTCGGGATGGGAATCTTCACCGCGTTCGTCCTGGCGCTGGCCTGGCACCTGGAGGCCGAGACAGGGAGCGACGACGAGGACCCCGTGCGGAACCCCTCGCCGGACCCGATGCCGGCCGACGGCGCCGACGACCCGGCCCCGTCGCCGCCGGCGTCGTTGACCACGCGCGAACGCCTCGTCGCCACGGCGTCGGCGTACGTCCGGCTGACAAAGCCGCGGCTGATGTGGCTGCTGTGTCTGGTCGCCGCCGCCGCGATGGCGCTGGCCGCCGGCCCGCAGCTGTCGCTCAGGACGGTGCTTTTGACCCTGGGCGGCGGGGTCCTGGCCATCGGCTCGTCGGGCACGTTCAACCACGTGCTGGAGCGTGACGTCGACAAGCGCATGGACCGGACCTCCGACCGGCCCATCGCGACCCACCAGATACCGGTCCGAAACGCGATGTCCTTCGGCGTCGCGCTGGCGGTCGCCTCGCTCGCGCTGTTCTGGCTGGTCAACCCACTGGCGGCCGCGCTCGGGCTGGCGGCCATCCTGTTCTACAGCGTCATCTACACGCTGGTGCTGAAGCCCAACACCGTCCAGAACACGGTACTTGGCGGTGCGGCGGGGTCGCTCCCGGCGCTCATCGGGTGGGCCGCCGTCGAGGGGACGATCGGACTGCCGGGCCTGGTGCTCGCCGGCGTCATCTTCCTGTGGACGCCCGCACACTTCTACAACCTCGCGCTGGCGTACAAGGACGACTACGAGGCCGGTGGCTTCCCGATGATGCCCGTCGTCCGCGGCGAGACGGTCACCCGGAAACACATCGTCTACTACCTCGGGGCGACGCTGGTCGCCTCCGGCGTGCTGGCGGCGCTGACGTCGCTGGGCGCGCTGTACTCGCTGACCTCGGCGGTGCTGGGCGCGGTGTTCCTGTGGGCGGTCGTCCGCCTCCACCGCGAGCAGACCGAGCAGGCGGCCTTCCGGGCGTTCCACGCCTCAAACGCGTACTTGGGGGCGCTGCTGCTGGCCGTCGTCGTCGACGCACTCGTCCTATGAGCACCACCACCAGTATCGACCCGCGCAGGTTCGTCCCCGACGGCCAGTCGCTGTTCGTCGTCGCGGCTGTCCTGAACGCCGAGCTGCTGGCGGTCTTCCTGTATCTCACGCTGGTTCCGGACCCGGCCACCGACTGGTTCCTGCTCGCCTTTCCGTTCGTCTGGCTCAACGTCGCCGCGCTGGTGTTCTGGCGGGTCCGTCCACCCTCGGTGCCACGGCGACGCCGGTTCGTCGGCCTGGCCGTGGCGGTCGGCTACGGCCTCCTGCTGGCCTGGATCGGCGGCGTCGCCGGCCTCGGGGGCCAGGGCACCGGCCTCCGGTTCGTGCTGGCGGCCCCGCCCGGGTTCTCGCCGACCGTCGTCTACAGCGGGTCGCCGCTGGCCGTCGTGTTGATGCCGTGGAAGGTCCTGGGTTACCTCACGCTGTCGTACCTGGTCTACATCACGGTGCTGAACGCCAGCGGCGGCCTCGCCGGCGGTGTCCTCGGCCTGTTTTCGTGTGTGAGCTGTGTCCTGCCCATCGTCGCCTCGGTGGTCGGCGGCGTCGTCGGGGCGAGCGCGACGCTCTCGGCCGTCGCGACGAACCAGTCCTACGGCGCGTCCACGGCCGTCTTCCTCGTCTCGGTCGGCCTCCTCTATGCCGTCAACCGCTTCGACGTCACGCTCGTCGGGTGGCTCAGGCGGTAGGACAGACCTTTGTCGCTGGCCCCGAAGGAGCAGGTATGAGCGACGTCACCATCGAGTACTGCGTGCCCTGTGGGTTCAGAGAGCGAGCGCTAGACGTCCAGCGGGCGATACTGAACGGGCTGGAACGGGACCTCGACCGCGTCAGCCTGGTCACCGGCGACCACGGCGTGTTTCGGGTCGCCGTGGACGGCGAGACAGTCTACGAGAAGAGCGAGGACGACTACGACGTCGACGACATCGTCCGCGATGTCCGGGCCCGCCTGTAGGAGAACGGAACGGCTTTCGGCGGCGGGAACAGACGCCCCACCATGGACGAGGTACTGGTCGCCACCGGCGTCCGCCGTGCGTACGACGAGACGGTGGCACTCGACGGCGTGTCGCTGTCGGCCCACGCGGGCGAGGTGCTCGCGCTGGTCGGCCCCAACGGCGCCGGAAAGACGACGCTGGTCCGGGCGCTGACGGGGACGACTGACGCCGAAGGCGAGGTCGAGCTGTTCGGCACGCCCCCGACGGCGGTCGACCGCGACCGAATCGGCCTGCTCCCCCAGTCGTTCACGCCCGCCGAGCGCCTCACGGCGCGGGAACTGCTCACGTACTACGCCGGCCTCTACGACGAGACGCTGGCCGTCGACGACGTGCTGGCCGACGTCGGCCTGGCGGGCAGCGCCGGAACGGCCTACGAGAACCTCTCGGGCGGCCAGCAGCGGCGCGTCTGCGTGGCCACCGCACTCATCAACGACCCGGACCTGCTCGTGCTGGACGAACCGACCACGGGCATCGACCCGGCGGGCCGGCGGGCGCTGTGGGACCTCCTCGAGGGGCTGGCAGACCGCGGCGTGACCATCGTCGTCACGACCCACTACATGGAGGAGGCCCACCGGCTGGCCGACAGGGTTGGGCTGCTCGCCGACGGACGGCTGGTCGCGCTCGACGACCCCGACGCGCTCGTCGCCGAGCACGGCGGGTCAAGCCAGCTCGTCGTCGAGGGCACCTTCGACGAGTCGACGCCCGACCGAATCGACTACCCCGCCGAGATGGCCGTCAGGAACGGCAGCCTGGTCGTCGCCGGCGTCCGCCCGGAGGCCATCGCCAGCGTCGTCGACACGCTCGAGGACGCGGGGGTCGCCTACGACAGCCTCACCTGGCGTCAGCCGGACCTGGAGGACGTCTACCTCGAACTGACGGGGACGGCGGTCGGCCAGCGGGGTGAACCGCGAGCGGACGAGCGCCCGGCGGAGGGCCTCGCGTGAGCTGGACCGGTCGCCTGCGGGCCGAGACGCGGGCCGCGGCGCTCGCCTTCCTCCGGCGGCGGACCGCAGTCTTTTTCACGTTCTTCTTCCCCGTCATCATCGTCGTCATCTTCGGCGTCCTCGTCCAGACGCGCCCCGGGGATGGGGGGCTGTTCACCGAACCGCCGGCCTACTACGTCCCCGGCTACCTGGCCGTCGTCGTGCTGTTCACGCCACTCTCGCGGGTCGGCAGCGAGGTGGCCCGCCACCGGGACGGCAACCGGTTCGAGAAGCTGGCGACGACGCCGCTGACCCGGCCGGAGTGGCTGCTCGCCCAGACGCTGGTCAACGTCGTCGTCATCGGCCTGGCCGGCCTGCTCATCCTGGGCCTGATGGTCGTCCTGACGGGCGCGACGATCCAGCCCTCGCCGCTTTTGGTCCCGTTCGTCGTCCTCGGCGTCGCGCTGTTCTGTGGCGTCGGCGCGATGCTCGGGTCCCTCGCGAGCTCCCAGGACGGCGTCATCTCGGCGAGCAACGGCATCGCGCTCCCGCTCCTGTTCCTCTCTGAGACGTTCGTCCCGCCCGCGCTGCTGCCGGCCTGGCTCCCGACGTGGCTCTCACCGCTGACCTACTTCTCGCGGGGCGTTCGCACGGTCACCACGGGGACCGGCGACCCGGCAGTGCCGCTCGTCGTCCTCGCGGTCTGTGCCGTCGTCGCCGTCACCGTCGGCGCACGACTCCTCCCCCGGACGGACTGACCGCGGGCGGCGACCGCACTCAGCGACGAATCGACGGGCCGACGACCGCGAGCAGGAGCGCCGCCTCTGTCCCCCTCGGCACCCACCCGTAGATGTGGTTGAGCATCACGTAGGTCACCAGTCCGAGAAAGAGGCTCAGGCCCCAGGCGGCGACGGCGATGCGGCCGACGCGGGCGTGGGCGGACTCGCGCAGATCCGACACCGAGTGGGTCAGGCCGAGGACGACGGCGTGGACCACCACGGGGACGGAAATCGCGGACAGGACGACGTGGACGGCCAGCATCACGATGTAGGCCGTCCAGACGAACCCGTCGGCGAGGATCTCCTTCTCGAACCCCCCGCCGACCTTCAGGAGGTACATCACGAGGAAGGCGAGGATGAGGACGAAGGCAGTCAGCATCGCGGCCCGGTGTCTGCGGATCTGGTCCGTCTTGATGAAATACACTCCGGCGACGATAGCCGTCAGCGCGGTGGCGTTGACGACGGCGATGGCGTCGCTCAGGAGGATGACTGTCTGGTCGCTGATGTCCGGAAAGGGCAGTACGCCGCCGAACGTAGCAAAGACCAGCGCGTATCCGACGAGCGAGATGAGGGCGGTGACGCGCCGCGGCGAGGCGCGCACGCGCGACTGGAGTTTCTCTGCGACGGCCATATGCACTCTCAGGAACGGACGGGTTTCTGTGTTCTGGAACGAATCGGGGAAACCGGGACCGGGTCAGGCGAACGTCCGGGAGACGTCATCGTCTTCGGCCTCCTCCTGCTGGATCTTCTCCCAGGCGTCCCGGAAGTCGTCCATCGTGACCTCGGTCCGGTCGTCGCGGATGGCGAACATCCCGGCCTCGGTGCAGATGGCCTTCACGTCGGCGCCCGACGCGTTCTCGACTTCCTCGGCCAGTTCCTCGAAGTCGACGTCGTCGGCGACGTTCATCTTGCGGGTGTGGATCTGGAAGATCTGGGTGCGGCCCTCGGCGTCGGGCTTGGGCACCTCGATGAGGCGGTCGAACCGGCCCGGCCGCAGGATGGCGCGGTCGAGCATGTCGAAGCGGTTGGTGGCCGCGATGAGGCGGATCTCGCCGCGGTCGTCGAAGCCGTCCATCTCCGAGAGCAGCTGCATCATCGTCCGCTGGACCTCGGCGTCCCCGGAGGTCTTCGAGTCGGTCCGCTTGGCGGCGATGGCGTCGATCTCGTCGATGAAGACGACCGCCGGTTCCTCCTGGCGGGCGAGTTCGAAGAGGTCGCGGACGAGCTTCGAGCCCTCGCCGATGAACTTGTGGACGAGTTCCGACCCGGCCATCTTGATGAACGTCGCGTCCGTCTCGTTGGCGACGGCCTTCGCCAGCAACGTCTTCCCGGTGCCGGGCGGGCCGTGCAGCAGGACGCCGCTCGGCGGGTCGATGCCCACGTCCTCGAACATCTCCGGGCTCGTCAGCGGCATCTCGACGGTCTCGCGGACCTCGGCCATCTGGTCTTCGATGCCACCGATGTCGGCGAACGTGACGTCGGGCGACTGGTCGACCTGCATCACGCGAGCGCGGACGTCGGTCTCGCTGTCGAGTTGCTTGACGATAGAGAGGGAGTTGTTGACCGCAACCCGGTCGTCGGGCTGGAGGGTCTCCCGCATCTCGTCGGTGACCTCCGTGACTGCCTCCTGGTTGTTCCCGTGTTGCTTGATAATGACACCGTCGTCCCCGACCTCCTGAACCGTCGCCACGAACAGCGGCGACTGCTTGAGTTTCTTGTTCTCGTGGGTCAGTCGTTCGAGCTTCTGCTGGTACTTGTTGTTCTCGGCGTTCGCGTCGAGCAGCTTGTCCCGCATGTCCTCGTTTTGCGACTCTAAGACCTCGAGTCGCTCCTGCAGCGCCTCTATCTTCTTCTGTTGAGAGGCGTCGTCGTCGTATGGTAAGTCCACCTCATCGACGGTGTCGGTCATTACACCCCCCTTAGTAGATGGACCGTTATGAGGCTTCGGGTAGTGCCATGTTCGACCGCCCGCGGCCGGACGCCAGAGTGCACGCGAGCGACGACGCAGGCCGAAATCGGCAGACTTCTGTCAGCCGATTTGCTACCGACGGGTATGACGGACGAACCTGCATCGGTCATCGTGGTCGGTGGCGGCGTCGCCGGACTCTCGGCGGCGATATTCACCGCCCGGGCCGGCGTCTCGACGCGAATCGTCTCCGCCGGGGTGTGAGGAGATCGACGAGGCCGAGCGCGAGCGGCGCGAACAGGAGTCACTCGAGGTGATGCAGCGGTACTTCGAGGAACCGATGCCGGGCGAACCGACGATGCACCCGAGCCTCGTCGACGACGGCGCCGGCGACTAGCCGAAGTTCTCGACCTTGATGTCCTCCGTGTCCACGCCGGCGGCCTCCATGGCCGCCGTGGCCGCGTCGAGGAAGTCCGCGAAGCCGTAGACGAAGACCTGCCCCCCGTCGGCGACGGCCGCCGCGACGGCGTCGGTCAGGTCCTCCTCGGCCGCCAGCACCCGGACCTCTGCCCCGGCCGTCGCGAGCGCCTCGAGGCGCTCGACGTGAATCGGGTCGCTGTCGCGGTAGACGACGGCGGCCTCGTTGCCGTCCTGCAGGGCGCGCTCGGCGATGCCGACGGCCGGGCCGACGCCGGGCCCGCCGGCGAGAATCACAGCCCGCGCCTCGCCCTCGTAGTAGTCCGAGCCGAAGGGACCCTCGATGCGTACCTCGTCGCCGGCCTCGAGGTTCGCCAGGTGGGGCGCGACCGCCCCCTCGGGGTCGATGCCGACGGTTATCTCGAACTCGTCGTCGACGTCCGGCGAGGAGATGGTGTAGAACCGGGCGTGGTCCTCGCCGTCGACGGCGAGGGTGAGCTTGACGAACTGGCCCGGCTGGGCCTCGAACTCGGGCGGCGTCTCGATGTCGATGGCGACGCTGTCGGGGCCGACGGACCGGACGGCGGCGACCGTGAGTGAACGTTCGTCCATGCCGAGGTGGTGGCAGGGACTCGCCAAGGGGGTTTCGGTCGATTCTGCCGGCTGTCGGGGAAATTGTTTCACATTCGAGTCTACGCGCGGGCGGGCACACACAGAAGCCTTTTCCCACCCCGCAGGCTACCCCTGAGATATATGCCAGACGACCTCAATTGGGCCATCGGCGGGGAAGCCGGCGATGGTATCGACTCCACGGGGAAGATTTTTGCGCAAGCACTCTCCCGGGCCGGTCGACACGTCTTCACGTCGAAGGACTTCGCCTCGCGGATTCGAGGCGGCTACACCGCCTACAAGGTCCGCACGTCGGTCGACCGCGTCGAGAGCGTAGTCGACCGCCTCGACATCCTCATCGCGCTGACCGAGCGCACCATCCACGAGAACGAGGACGAGCTGCACGACGACTCGGTCATCATCTACGACGGCGAGCGCTCGACCATGCAGGACGTCGAGGTGCCCGGCGACGCGACGGCACTCGAAGTCCCGCTCAAGCGCCTGGCGGAGGACGCGGGCGGCGCCATCATGCTCAACGTCGTCGCGCTGGGCGCGGCCTGCGAGGTGACGAACTTCCCCATCGAGAACCTAGACGAGAGCCTCGAGAAGCGCTTCGGGGACAAGGGCGAGGCCATCGTCGAGAACAACAAGACGGCCGCCCGCAAGGGCCAGGAGTACGTCCGCGAGGAGTACGACCACGACTTCGGCTTCGACCTCGAGTGTACCGACGCCGACTACGTGCTGCTGAACGGCGACGAGGCAATCGGGATGGGCGCGCTGGCCGCCGGCTGCAAGTTCTACTCTGGCTACCCGATCACGCCGGCGACGGACGTCATGGAGTATCTGACCGGCCGCATCGACCAGTTCGGCGGGAAGGTCGTCCAGGCCGAAGACGAACTCGCGGCCATCAACATGGCGCTTGGCGCGGCCCGCGCTGGCGCGCGCTCGATGACGGCCACCTCCGGCCCGGGCATCGACCTGATGACCGAGACGTTCGGCCTGGTCGCGACCAGCGAGACGCCGCTGGTCATCTGTGACGTGATGCGCTCGGGCCCCTCGACGGGGATGCCGACCAAGCAGGAACAGGGCGACCTGAACCTGACGCTGTACGGCGGCCACGGCGAGATACCGCGCTTCGTCGTCGCGCCGACGACCATCTCCGAGTGCTTCTGGAAGACCGTCGAGGCGTTCAACCTCGCGGAGAAGTACCAGACGCCGGTCTTCCTGGTCTCGGACCTCGCGCTCGCGGTCACCGAACAGACGTTCCCACCCGAGACGTTCGACATGGACGAGGTCGAGATCGACCGCGGGAAGGTCGTCGACGAGGAGGAGGTCGACGCCTGGCTGGACGAGAAGGGGCGCTTCCAGGCGCACTTCGCGGCCGCCGACGGCATCTCCCCGCGGGCCTTCCCCGGGACGACAGACGGGGCACACATGACCACCGGCCTCGAACACGACGAACTCGGCCGGCGAACCGAGGACCAGGAGGTCCGCATCGAGCAGGTCGACAAGCGCCAGCAGAAAGTCGAGACCGCCCGCGAGCAGGAGGACTTCGACTACCGCGAGTTCGGCGATCCCGACGCAGACACGCTGGTCATCTCGTGGGGCTCCAACGAAGGCGCGCTCCGCGAGGGGCTCGACCTCCTCGACGACGAGGGGTACGACATTCGATTCATCTCCGTGCCCTACATCTTCCCACGCCCTGACCTGACCGACGAGGTCCAGGCGGCCGAGGACGTCATCGTCGTCGAGTGTAACGCCACCGGCCAGTTCGCCGACGTCGTCGAACACGACGTCCTCCAGCGGGTCGACCGCATCAACAAGTACGACGGCGTGCGATTCAAGGCCGACGAACTCGCGGAGGAGATCAAGCAGCAACTCGCCGGCGAAGCCGGCACACAGGAGGCCACACAATGAGCTCAGACGTCCGATTCACAGACTTCAAGTCCGACAAGCAACCGACCTGGTGTCCCGGGTGTGGCGACTTCGGGACCATGAACGGCATGATGAAAGCCCTGGCCGAGACCGGCAACGACCCCGACAACACGTTCGTGGTCGCCGGCATCGGCTGTTCCGGGAAGATCGGGACCTACATGCACAGCTACGCCCTGCACGGCGTCCACGGCCGCGCGCTCCCGGTCGGCATCGGCGTGAAGATGGCCAACCCCGAACTGGAAGTGATGGTCGCCGGCGGCGACGGCGACGGCTACTCCATCGGTGCGGGCCACTTCATCCACGCCGTCCGGCGCAACGTCGACATGTCCTACGTCGTCATGGACAACCGAATCTACGGCCTGACGAAGGGGCAGGCCTCGCCGACCTCCCGGGAGGACTTCGAGACGGCGACGACGCCGGATGGCCCCGGCCAGCCGCCGGTCAATCCGAAGGCGCTCGCGCTGGCGTCCGGCGCGACGTTCATCGCCCAGTCGTTCTCCTCGAACGCCCAGCGCCACGCCGAGATCGTCAAGCAGGCCATCGAGCACGACGGCTTTGGCTTCGTCAACGTCTACTCGCCCTGTGTCACGTTCAACGACGTCGACACCTACGACTACTTCCGGGACTCCATCGTGGACCTGGCCGACACCGACCACGACCCGAGCAACCGCGACCAGGCCAAGGACAAGATCCTGGAGTCCGACAAGGAGTACATGGGCGTCCTCTACCAGGACGACTCCTCCGTACCCTTCGAGGAACGCGAGGGCATCGAGGCCCCGATGAACGACGTCCCCGACGGCGCCCCCGAGGGCGCGATGGACCTGGTCCGCGAGTTCTACTAGCTCACCCGTTTCTGCCCCGGGTTCGAACCGAGCGGGACCCACTTGGGTCGCTCGCGGGACGGTCGTGCTTTCGGCAACCCAGGGGGCGAAGCGGTCCGCGTTCACACCTGGCACACACAACAGAGTTGGGGACGAACCCATACCGCGCGGTTCCCTGTATGGAGTATGCACGTCTTCTGGCACCAGCGCGACCTCCGCGTTCCGGACAACCGGGGCCTGGTACGCGCGGCGAGCGAGGACCGGGTTCTCCCGGTCTTCGTCGTCGACACCGACGTCCTGGACCGGGTCGGCACACGACAGCGGGCGTTCGTCTTCGACGGCGTCCGGGCGCTGAAACAGGCCTACCGCGAGCGAGGGAGCGACCTCCTGGTGCGGACCGGCCCGGCCGCCGACGTCCTCGCGGACGTCCTCGATGAGTACGGCGCCGACTGCGTCTACTACAACGAACACTACCACCCCGAGCGACGTGAGCGACAGCGGCGAGTCGACGAGGCAGTGCCGACCCGGTCGGTCGTCGACCGCGTCCTCGTCGACCCTGGCACGCTCGCGGAGCGCTACCGGAACCACAGTCGGTTCTTCGAGGACTGGCAGACCCGGGAGAAAATGCCGCCCGCGGACGACCCCGCCGACGGGGCGCTGGAGGCGGTGGCGGACGACGAGGCGCCGCCGGCAACCGAGGCCGACGTCGACCTGCCGGCGGCGGGCTACGACGCCGCCAGGGAGCGCTACGACCGGTTCCTCGCCGACGGCATCGAGACGTACGCCGACACGCGCGACGACATGGCGGCGGCCGTCGCGCGCCCCGTCGGCGCGGTGTCGCGCCTCTCGCCGTACCTGGCGACGGGGATGCTCGGCGTCCGCGAGGTGTGGGCCGACGCCACCGACCGGTACCGCGCCGTCGACGGAGATCCGGAGCGCAACGTCCAGAAGTTCCGGTACGAGCTGTCCTGGCGCGAGGGGAACTACCACCTGCTGTATCACAACCCGACGCTCCCGACGGACAACTACAGGTCGTTCCCGAACGCCATCCCGTGGGCGAACGACCCCGAGCACGTCGCGGCATGGAAGACGGGCGAGACGGGTTACCCGCTGGTCGACGCCGGAATGCGCCAGCTGCACGAGGAAGGCTACGTCCACAACCGGCCCCGGCAGAACGTCGCCTCGTTTCTCACGAAGCATCTGCTGACCGACTGGCGAATCGGCGAGCGCTACTTCGCCGAGCAGCTGGTCGACTACGACCCCGCGAACAACGCGGCGAACTGGCAGTGGACCGCCTCGACGGGGACCGACTCCGTCGACGTGCGCATCTTCGACCCCGTCGCACAGATGGCGAAGTACGACGCCGGTGCCGATTACGTGACGGCGTACGTCCCCGAACTCCGGGGGGTCGACGCCGAGACGATCGTCGAGTGGCCGAACCTCTCGGACGCCGAGCGCGAGCGCCTGGCCCCGGAGTACCCCCACCCTATCGTCGACCGGAACGTGGCCTACGAGCGGGCACAGCGCGTCTTCGAGACGGCACTGGGCAAGCGGTAGGGCACCTCAGAACGAGCCGGGGAGCACCAGCGGGTCGCCGGAGCGGTAGATGTACTCGGCGGCGATGCCGGTCAGCGGCGAGTCGGCCGCGGTGGCATACGATTCCGCGAGGTCGAGGTACTGCTCGGTGATGTCGACGACGTGCCGGTAGGCGGCCTCGTCGTCGGGCGCGAGCAGGTACTCGGCGGTGACCGGCGTCAGCTGGCCGTTCGCCCGGTCGTCGGCGTAGTCGTCGACGTCGTCGAGCCACACCTGCGCGCCGACGATGGCCAGGACGATGGCCTTCGCGAACGTCTCGTCGACGTCGAGGCCGGCCAGACGATAGAGATCCAGCATGCCGTCGTAGATGACCCCCACGCGTGCGTACTGGGTCTTGCTGTATGGCAGCCCCATCTCGCGCTCGCCGAACGTCGGCGGTTCCTCGTCGAAGTCGGCGAACTTGTACTCCTCGCGGATGGCGGCAAGTGCCGCCTCGTCGCCGGCCTCCGCGTCGGCCATCAGGTCCCGGAAGTGCTCGTCGCGGTCCTGGTGGGCCTCGCTGTAGTCGACGGCCCACTGGTAGGCCTCAGCGACGACCGGCGGCATCTCCTCGAGCAGACCCTCGAGGTGGTCCTGCAGGGCCGCCTGGGCGACCTCGGCGACCCGTCGCCGGTCGGCTTCGTCGGCGTCGAAGTCCACCTCGAAGTCCTCGAACTCGTCGTCGTTGATGGCGTCGCGCATGTCGCCGTCGACGAGTGCCTCGATAGAGAGACGGGTCATCTGTTCGGCCCGGACGACCATCTCGCGGGGCGAGAGGTCCTGGTCCGGCCCCCGTTCGAGTGCCGTCTCGTCGACCGGCGGGACGCCGTCGGCGATTGGCTCTCGAACCGGGTCGCCGTCGGCCGCCCGGCGGGCCGCCCGGTAGACGTACCCCAGCGTGAGCTGGGCCGGCAGGATGAGCTTGGTGTCGTACTCGAAGTCGACGGGGTGGCCGAACTCGTCGGCCAGCGCGTCCTCGACGCGTGCGTTCACGTCTGCGACCATCCGTTCCGTCCGGTCGTCTATCTCGGACTTCAGCGAGAGGCTCGCGTAGTCGAAGACGCCGGTGTCGGCGTAGTACCCCAGAACCGCTCGCAGGGCTGTCGGTACTCGCCGCCGGTTCGCGAGGACGCCCGCCGCAGTTTGCAGGACCATCTGTCGAATCTCCGCGTTGGCGGTGCTGTGACTGGGGGCTCCTTTACGCTTTCGAGAGCCCCGTCGGTGCATTCAGCAAGACTGATTACGCACAGGAGGCACGTTGGACTATGCGCGACCGCTTTGACGTGGTGATAGCCGGGGCCGGGCCTGCCGGAGCCCAGTGTGCCCGCGACATAGCAGAGCGGGGCTACGACGTCCTCGTCCTCGAGACGGAACCGGAAGCCCAGTTCCCGCGTCAGAGCAACAAGTCGACCGCAGGCACGTTCCCCTCCATGATGGCGTCCTTCGGTATCCCCGACGACGTCGTCATGAATTACACCGACAGCGTCGTCCTCGAGTCGCCCAACGACCACTACGTCCGCGAACAGACCGGCGCGGTGCTGGAGTTCGCAGACTTCAAGCGCTTTCTCGTCCGGGAGGGTCGGGAGAACGGCGCGACCTACCGCTTCGACTCACGGGTCTCGGCGCCCATCATGGAGGACGGCGAAATCGTCGGCGTCCGCTACGACGGCGACGAGGAAGTGTACGCCGACGTCGTCATCGACGCGACCGGGCCGGCGGCACCGCTGGCGAAGAAACTCGGCGTCACCGACCTCGCTCGTGACCACCAGGCCATCGGCGTCGAGTGGGAGTTCGAGGGCGTCGACGTCGACCACGACGACTACGCGGACCTCACCGACGCGATGATGCTCCGCCTCGACCACGACCTGGCGCCGGGCGGCTACTCCTGGCTCTTCCACACCGGCGCGGACACGGCCAAGGTCGGCCTCTGTTACATCCAGAACGACTCCCACCAGCAGTACGCCACGGAGGGGATGGGCATCGACGACTACCTGGAGTACTGGCTCGAGACGGATCCGCGCTTCGAAGACGCCGAACGCATCGAGGGCAAACAGCACCGCGGGTCGGCCCACATCCAGTCGCCGGGACAGATGTACACGGACGGCTTCCTGGCCATCGGGGACACCGTCCCCAGTATCGACCCGCTCTGGGGTGAGGGTATCCACACGGGCATGAAGTCCGCCCGCGCGGCCGCCATCACCGTCGATTCGGCGCTCACCCCGGACGGGCGCGACACCTCGGCCGAGCACCTCTCGGTCTACCAGGACCTCTGGCACCGGGACGTGGCCCCGCGGGCGCGGGCGCGCCTGACGCTGACCGAGCTGCTCTATCTCGTCCCCAACGAGCGCTACGACCGCCTGATGGCGGACCTCCGTGCACGCGACGACGACGTCCTCCAGCGGGCCAACCGGGGCGACAAGCTCGCGATGGCACAGCTCTTGCACCTCGACGACCTCCCGACGCTGTTCGAGTACGCACGGAATCGGTTCCTGAACTGAGGCGACAGAGCGCCCGCTGTGGGGGCAGTGCGGCAGGCTTTTTGCCGGTCGGTCGGATCCTCCAGTGATGACCGCGAACCCGAGCGACACCGTCGGGGTCGTCGGCGACGGCGACGTGGCGGCGCGCCTCGAGTCGGCCGGCGTGCCGGTCGAGACGGAGACGACCGGCGCAGTCCCGTCGACGGAGGGCGTCGTCGCCGTCGGCGAGGCCGCCGTGACCGCCGCCGCGCGGGCCGACCACGACCCGCTGATCCTGCCGGTCGCGGCCGGACGGGGCGTCCGGTCGGTGTCCCGCGAAGCGGTCCCGGACGCGGTCCGCTCGCTCGGGTCGGCCCGGGTCGAACGCCACCCGCTCCTGTCGGTCACGCTCGACGAGGAGCCGGTCGGGACGGCCGTCCGGGACGCGATTCTCGTCACGGCGGACGCGGCCCACATCTCCGAGTACACCGTCGCCAGCCCGACGGACCACGTCGGGACCTTCAGGGCCGACGGCGTCGCCGTCGCGACGCCGGCGGGGTCGCCCGGCTACGCGCGGCGCATCGGTGGGCCGGTGGTCGAACCCGCACCCGTCAGCGTCGTGGCCCCAATCGCTCCGTTCGCGACGAACCCCGACCACTGGGTGCTCCCCGCCGAGACCGTCACGGTGACCGTCGACCGTGACGAGGCCACCGTCTCGCTGTTCGTCGATGGAGCGGAGGCGGGGGCGGTCGACTACGCCAGATCGGTGACACTCGCCAGGGACGGGACCTGGCGGGCCGCCGTCGTCGACGCGAGCCGGTCGCGCTTCGACTGAGCGGGCGAGAATTGGAAAGACACTAATGGGGACCGAACACAGTGTCTCGTATGCAGCCATCAGTCACGCTCTTCGGGCCGCTGGACACCATCTTCGGGAGCACGGGCCCCGGCGGCGTCCTCGTCATCGAGTACGTCATCATGGTCCTGGTGGTCGCGAACCTGCTGACCCGGCAGCTGGCCCACCGACAACACGTCAAGCAGTACAGCGAGGGCGGTGTGGACGCCATCACACGCATGCCCCTCCACGTGGGGACGAACGTGCAGCTGGTCGTCGCCTCGTTTTACTACATGACGCTGGCCCACCACGGCGGGATGGTGATGTCGGTACTCGTCCTCGGTGCTGTCATCACGGACTTCTTCGAGTTCGAGTCCCGCAAGGTCGAGGCACGCCGCGACATTCCCCTCGAACGGCCGAAAGGGTCTATCGTCGCCTCGATGCTCGTCCTCCTCTATGCCGGCTTCCAGAGCCTCTTCTGGATAATCGCCTCGCCCTGGAACGCCATCGTCTGACGCGACACGGACGAGGTCTTTTCCCGACCGAAGCATCCACGACCGGACTGCTGTCGACCGGCCGGCCTCCGACGGGCGGGTGACTCTCGAACGTGTCTCAGATCGTCGTCGGGGCGTGACTACGGTACCACCGAGACGGTACCGGCTACCGCGTAGCGAGGCCGATTCCCCACCCGCGTGGCCCGCAGACAACGCCCGACGACGGTGCTGTCTGCCCTCTCGCACCGACGGGCGTCCAAACCTGCCCCGGGGACGCTGTCCGTTTCGGACCGGCGCCGCGACGCCACCCGACACGCACGTCACGTGTACGTGCCGTCGGCTACTCGGGAGAACGTCGTGGCGAGGGCGGCGGGGTCACAGCCCCCTGCGTGGACGGCGAACGGAGAATCAGGCCGAGCGCTCGTCGAGATACTCGCGGGCTTCGCCGATGAGCGGGATGATCACCCAGAACGTCAGCGCGCCGATGATGGCGAACCAGAAGAACGCGTCCATCAGGACGAGTCCGATCTGGTCGAAGACGGTCGGGTTCTCGATGGTGACCTCACCGGTGAGCTGTGCCTCCTCGAAGCTCGGCGTGCGGTACCAGCCCGCGAAGGTCATCCAGGCGAGCCCGCCGACCATGAGGATACCGAACCCCTTGATGAATTCGTCAGCCATTACCTGATTCTT
This sequence comes from Haloarcula halobia, assembly GCF_029338255.1. Lineage (NCBI taxonomy): Archaea > Methanobacteriati > Methanobacteriota > Halobacteria > Halobacteriales > Haloarculaceae > Haloarcula > Haloarcula halobia. Next base: position 1,577,575 of record NZ_CP119787.1, on the reverse strand, counting down.
CGGTAGCGTCGTCTTTAGACTTTCCCATTTCCTCGGTCCGAAAGCGCGTCGAGAAGGCATAGACCACGGCTCCGGCGAGGATGAGTCCCAGCCCCGCGATGGCGACGGGCACGTCGATCTCCGAGGCCGGGACCGACGCGCGCTGGGTCGCCGTGTCGACGAGGATGAACCCCCCGACCACACAGAGGACGGCAAAGAGCGTCGAGAACACGGTGACAGTCTTGTACACGCGCAACGGGACGACGACGTCACGTCGGTCCGCCGTCGGCTTCGAGTCGTCCTCGGTCATCACCGCGGCTAGGGGCGCGACCTACTTTACTGCGGCGAGACGCCGCTCTCGGAGACCGACCGGTCGTCGCCTGAGAGACGCTGCCAGCCGAAACCGAGGTTCGAAGAACGTCGAAAGATGTACCGACGAAAAACAGGAGGAGTCTCGAACCGAGGGTCTACTTCGGTGGGCGCAAGCGGTAGTACCGCCGGTTGAGGTCAAACATGTACCCCTCGCGCATCGTCTTCAGCACCGCGTAGGTGATGGTGGCGCTGACGACGGGCAGGAGGAAGGTCAGGTCGAACAGCAGGTGGGAGTCCATCGGAATGAGGTTCTTGATGGACAGCGCGGCGATGGTCAGGCTGAAGATGACGCCGGACATCCCGACGGCGGCCCAGAACGGCTGCTCGACGGGGCGCCGGGCCGACCCCTTGTTGAGGAAGGGGACGATGGCGACGAAGCCGACGACAACCACGTTGGCGAGCACGCCGTAGGTCCGGTCGGCCATCAGCTTCTGCCCGCCCAGGATGCTCAGATCGGGGTTCAGCGGGCCGAGTTTCAGCAGGCCAAAGGACCAGTAGAGGTACCAGTCGGGCAGGATGATGGCCGGCGTGACGCTGGAGTTGGCCGGGTTCGGCATCTCCGGCGGGAGCGCCGCGGAGACGAACAGGATCATGCCGACGAAGAAGGCCGACAGCGCGAGGTTGCGGATCATCTCGTGGGGCCAAGCCGGGAACGCCAGCACGTCGCGCTCGACGTAGTCGGACTCCTGGCGGAGGTCCTGGTCCTCGCGGCGGGACCGCTCGAAGTACTCGTAGGTCAGCCGGGAGAGTCCCTGGGTCCGCTGCTTGCGTTCGGACCACGTCGGGGTCTCGTCGTCCGGCGGGACGATGCCGGTACCGCCGCCGTCTGTGCGAACGTCGTCGTTGGTGTCGTTGTCGCTCATTGTATCAGTGTGGTTCCGCGATGCCCTGCATCCAGACGATGCCGATGTGCACGGCGATGACCGCCGTCGTGACGAACGGCAGGACGAACACGTGCAGGATGTACATCCGCACGAGCGTCGACTGGCTCAGCGTGAAGCCACCGAACATCAGCTGGGCGACCCACTCGCCGATGAGTGGGATCGACAGCGACATCTCGACGCCGATCTGGCCGGCCCAGAACGACAGCTGGCTCCAGGGGAGCAGGTAGCCCGTGTACCCGAAGACCAGGGTCAGCGAGATGAGGACGATGCCGATGATCCAGTTGAGTTCCCGCGGTTCCTTGTACGCGCCCGTGAAGTAGACCCGCAGCATGTGCAGGAACACGGCCGCGACCATCACCTGCGCGGACCAGCGGTGGACCGAGCGCAGGAAGAACCCGAGGTTCAACTGGCCCATGATGAGCATCACGGAGTCGTACGCGACCGTCGGCGAGCCGTCGGCGGCCGCCGCGGCCGGCGCGTAGTAAAAGCCCAGCAGGGCACCGGAGATGGCAGCGACGATGTACGCGAGCGTCGAGAACGACCCCAGCGCGTACAGCGGGTACCAGTACCAGAACTTGTTGTCGAGGTTGTACTGTTCGGTGTGGCTCTTTGGCATCTGCATGTTGACCTTGTAGTAGAGGTCCTCGAGGATCTCGAGGTAGTCAACGATGCGCAGCCGCTTGTCGAGCCAGATCAGCGCCGTGAGGTACACCGTCTCTATCGGTGTCAGCTCACGCGATTCCATCCAGCCTTTGTGGTCGTGGTCGTCTTTGCGTTCGAGACTCATTGGTTACTCCTGTGGTGGCCGCGGGAGCGACACGAACTGTTTCTGGACGGGACTGAACGGGTCGTACACCGACTGGTGACACTGGCAGTAGATCTCGTCGGCGGCCCCGAAGTTCGCGCTCCCCGCCTGTGTCTTGAAGCCCGGGACACAGCAGAAGTGGGTACACTTGTTCAGCCAGGCGATGAAGCCCTCCTGGGTCGCCGCCGAGACGAACGACTGGACCGGTCCCGGCAGGTCGCCGTACTTGCCCTCGCCGTTTGCCATCTTCTCGACCTCGACGGAGCGGATGATCTGGACCGGCACGCCGCCGGTACCGTCACTGTTCGACCGCCAGTTGACGCTCGCCGGTTTGCCGACCCCGGACCGTCCGATGCCGTTGCCCCACTCCTTGTAGTCCGAGAACATGTCGACCGTGAGCGTCACGCCGCTCTCGTACTCGCTCTGCCAGGCGAACGACCCGGTGTTGTTGTTGAAACTGTTGTTTCGCTCGGCCTGCGGGTAGATCGCGCCGTCGCTCTGGACGCCGCAGTACTGGAACCAGGCCGACGAGTAGTCGATGCCGCTCCCGCCGAAGTCCTGCTGGACGGCCACGCCCTGTGCGGGGTCGTACTCCGGCCAGATCCCGCTCAGTTCGCCGCCGTTGATCTCGATGGGGATGATGGGCATCCCGCGCGGGGCGGGTCCGTCGGTGTTCTCGACGCCGACGAACGTGGTCGTCCCGCCGCCTTCACCGGCCGCGTCGGTCGTCGCGTCGACGGCGGCCGCGCCACCGACACCGACACTCGACAGTGCTGCGCTCCCGACGACGCCTTTCACGAAACGGCGCCGACCTGTCTCGGATGGATATTTGTCTTCGTCCAGTGGCATTATTTCTTGTAGTATGGGTAGACCGCACGTTTGATGTTCTCGACGAGCGCCTCGTTGTCGAGGACGGTGGTCCCGTCGACGTCGTCCTGTTCGATGTAGAGGTCCTCCCACTTCCGACGGCGCTTCTTGACGATCATCACGTCGGGGAGGAACTCCTTGCGATACAGCATCATGATGAAGGCCAGGTCGATGAAGATGGCCGTCAGGACGCCGCCCAAAAACATGTTGGCCTCGATGAGTCGGAGGGTCAGCGAGGTGCCGATGCCGGACGCCCAGCCGGCGAGCATCCCGTAGGTGAAGAGCCCGACGAGGACGATCTGGATGACGGTGAGCAACACGATGCCGACGGCGGCGGCCGTGCTCTCGCGGGGCGGTTCGTACCGGTGGATGTCGCCGTAGGTGGAGCCTTCGGAGGACATCAGTTGTTCCCCCCGCTCGTGTGTGGCGACTCACCGTACTTCAGGAGGAAGAAGGTGAACACCAGCGAGATGACGACGGCCAGTCCCGCGCCGAAGCCGACGAAGTGGGGCTGGATGGGGACCCCCGCCTTGTGGGGGTCGACCTCTACCGGGCCGCCACCGCCGACGGTCTGTGTGGGGTAGTCCTCGCCGACGACGATGGCGGCTTTCATCCCCAGTCCTTCGTGTGGGATACAGACGTACGGATAGATGCCGTCTTCCTCGAAGGTGTGTTCGTAGTTGACGCCGGCGTTCGACACCGGGTCGCCGGAGTCGAGCGGGCCGTCGCCGTCCGAGACGACGTTGTGGCCGCCGCCCTCGCCGGTCCATTCGAACTTGACGGTGGCACCGTTGTCGACGTGTACCGCAGGTGGGTCGAACGCGAACGCGCCGCCGTTGCCCTGCGCACCGACGGCGACTGTCACTTCGTCCTGCCCGGTCGCGTCGACGGTCGTGCCGTCGAAGTTCCCAACTTGATCCAGGAAACCGCCGTAATCCGGGACTGTCTCGCCGCCGCCACCCTCCTCCTGGGCCGCGGCTGTGCCGGTCGCACTGAGGGCCGCCGTCGCACCGGCGGCACCCCCGGCAGTCCGGACGAACTCCCGCCTGTTCATATACAACGGAAAGTCAGGACTGAGTTTGTATAAACCCACCGGATACCGCCCGCAGGCACCGTCTTGGCCTCCTCCGGTGTGCTACTCCGTCTCCTCTCGCTCCCCGGCCGCCTGGGGGTCCAGTTCGGGGACGAAGTCGGGACGTTCGCCGTCCTCGAGGCCGATTGCGCGCAGTCGCTCGCGGTACTCCTCGGCGCGGAACGTATCCGAGAGCCGGGCGTTGGCCACGGTGAAAAAGAGGACGAGCGCGATGGCGATGAAGGCCAGGCCGGCGACGAACAGGAAGACGGTGTTGACGCCGGGCCCGCCGATGAGGTTCGCCACCGCGAGCACGCCACCGAGCAGGAGGCCGAGACCGGCCAGCAGCTGCGCGCCGGCGATGACCTGGAGCATCCGGTTGCCCAGTTCGCCGCCGCCCTCGGGGACGGCCTCGGGTTCGGGCAGGGGGTTGTCCGGGACCGTCTCGGGAACGTCGTAGGAGTCCATCGACGCGAGCGCCACCGTCGGTTTCACGTCCCGCATGACCGTGCCCTCGCCTTCGACGCTGCCGTCGGGGTACACCAGCGCGTAGCCCTCGTCCGAGTAGGCGAGCACCCGCGGCGGGTCCTCGTGGCGCTCGATGCGGGCGAAGACGTCCCGCTGGGCGACCCGGTTCCGGAGGTCGCGATCGACGCGGTCGAGCAGTTCGTCCCCGGTGATCCAGGTGTCGGGGTCGAAAGCGACGTCCCACTCCTCGGCGGTCATATCGGCCATGTCCGCCGGTCCGAAGTTGTCGAAGTCGTACTTCTCCTCGACCTGTTTCCGGAGCGCCTCGACGTCCTCGGAGTCGGTGTCGGGCGTATCGGTCGGCCGGTCCGGGCGAGACCGCTTGTCCGAGGAATCACTCATCACGCTCCTCTAGGGGGGCAAAGCCCCTTAGGGTGACGATTGTGGGCGCTCCTCGCCACGACGCCGCGTGCCATCGGCGGCGGGCGCCGGCCGGCCCGGGGCGCGAATCTCGGAACCGCGCCCCTTTTGCCGTCGGGTCCTAAGCCGGGGTTATGGTGTCCGAGAGCGCCATCGCGACAGTGGTGCTGGCGTCGGTGACGCTCAGCTTCCCCTGTTTCGTCTACGGCGCGTACTACATCATCGAGTCCGACCCGGTCACGTGGGACGTGCTGGTCCACCACCTGAAGTTCGTCACGACGGGCCTGACGCTGACGACGGTGCCCATGCTGGGCTGGATGGTGCCACGGCTCCCGGACCAGCTCGGTGGCCTCTCGGCGGTCCACGCCTATCTGGGCCTGCAGGCCTACGCTCTCCTGCTGTTCGGCGGCACGGGCATCGTCCGCATCTTCCGGGCCAAGCGGGAACACGACCTCTACAACGACTACGACCAGGACCTGCTCCTCGAGGAGATCGGCGGTGAGCAGATGAGTCACTGGCGCTCGCGACTGCGCATCGGCGTGTTCGGCTACGTCATCTTCTGGATGCTGGCGTACGTCGTCGGCGCGGCGCGGTACGTCCTCCGGTACGTCGTCTGAGTGCCGGTGGGGCGTCCAGAATCAGGCCCAGGCCTCGCCGCTGGCGAGGTCGACGTCGCTGTCGCCCTGCTCCGACGGACAGATGTCGGCGAGCACGCAGGCCTCGCAGTCGGCCGACCGCGCCCCACAGACCGCTCGCCCGTGGTCGATGAGCAGGTGGGTGAACTGCTGCCACTCGTCCGCCGGGACGACATCGAGGAGGTCCTGCTCGATGGTCTCGGGCCGTTCCGCCTCGGTCAGTCCGAGGCGCCGCGAGAGGCGCTGGACGTGGGTATCGACGACGATGCCCTCGACGACGTCGTGGCCGTGCTGGAGGACGACGTTGGCCGTCTTGCGCCCCACCCCCGGCAGCTCGGTCAGCGCCGCCATGGTGTCGGGCACCTCGCCGTCGTGGTTCTCGACGAGCTGCTCGCCGATGCCCTTCAGGTAACCGCCCTTGTTGTTGTGGAAGGTGATGCCGTAGATGTCCTCGGCGAGCTGCTCCTCGCTGGCTTCGGCGTAGTCCGCCGCCGTCTGGTACTTCTCGAACAGGTCCCCGGTGACCTCGTTGACCCGCTCGTCGGTACACTGCGCCGAGAGGACGACGGCGACCAGCAGCTCCAGGCGGGTCGAGTAGTCGAGCGAGATGGTGGAGTCGGGGTACTCATCGTGGAGTCTGTCGACGACTTCGGCGGCCTGTGCCGTACGTGAATCCAGGGGCGTGCCCATACCCGTTCCCTGGTCCGCCCGGACTTTGGCGTGTCGTTCTCGCCTTAGAGGCGACCGACCGCGTCCAGGATGGGGTCGACGTCGGGCGCGGTGTCGGGTGCCTCGCGCTCGTCGGCCCAGCGGAACGCGACTCGAACCCGCCGGTCGACGAGGAACGCCGAGCGGCGGGTCGTCCCGTCGGGTCGCTGGACGCCGAACTGGGCGTCGACGCCGGGGTCGTCGACGAGCAAGGGGAAAGGCAGGTCGAGTTCGGTCGCGAACTCGCGGTGGGATGCCATCGTTCCGGGGGCGACGCCGAAGACACCGATGCCGTCGGTCAGCGCGCCCCAGTCGGCGTCCCGGAGCGCCTCGAGGTAGCCCGCACAGGCCGGCGCGAAGTCCTCGGTGTAGAAGGCCACCAGCACCGGGACCCGGTCGGCGGCGGCCGAGAGGCGGTAGGACCCAGAGCCCGCGCCGGCGGTGCCGTCGAGGTCGAAGTCCGGTGCGGGGTCGCCCACGTCGAGCATGGTCCGACCGAGGGTCGACCGACCGATAAATCCACGGTCACTTCGGTCGGCGACGAGACGACGCTGTCGCTACCAGGTCAGGACCGTCCGAAAATCCGCGGGAACGAGTGTGTCCGATGCACTCGGTCAGTCGGCCGTCACTTCGTGGCCAGCCGCAGCCGCTTCCTCTTCTATCTGGGCCGTGAACCGGTAGGCTCCGTACAGTGCCAGGATGGCCAGCCCGAGCAGGACCAGGCCGGTCCGGAGCGCCGGGTCGACCATCGGAGTCGCGATGACCTCTCCGGCGTCGTTCGTCATCGGTGCCGCCCCGTAGGGCTTGCCGGCGAGGATCTCGACGATGCCGAGCCCGACGATGCCCAGCAGCATCAGTCCGCCGCTCAGTGCCATTGCCGCTTTGTCGATGATGTCGTTAGTCATTTTGTGTCACCTCCTCAGCCGAGGATGTATTTCAGGCGTGGATGCTGCTTGACGAACTCGAGCTTCTCGATGATGGCGTCGAGCCCGTAGTATCGCCCCGTGCCCAGGATGAGCATCGTGGCGAACAGCAGCAGGCCCATGAGGTCGCCGTTGACGAGGCCGTGGCCGAAGCCGGCGTTGCCGATCCAGAACAGGGTCATGAATATCATGCCCCCGAGGGAGGCGAGCCGGACCAGGACGCCGGCCATCAGCGCCAGGCCGATGAGCGTCTCGAACAGCGGGACGCCGGGCTTGATGAGCCACGCGAGGTTGTTCCCCATCCAGACCGGGATGGGGCCCAGCGCGGTACCGGTCATCTGCTGCATGTAGGCCGGTCCGTAGGTGAAGGCCAGGCCGTCCTCGATCAGTTTGGTCACACCGGCGTGGAAGAACCACCATCCGGTGACGATGCGCAGGAAGGCCAGCCAGTACGCCGTCAGTGGGCCGTCCAGGTCGAGCGTGAACTCGTCGGCCAGTGGGTTGGTTGCTTGGTAGGACATCGTCGTTACCTCACATGTGGATGTGTGTGGAGCAACTCCATATAAACAGCCACGTGTTCCCAGCAACTGAAAACGATTCTGAGGGGTCGAGAACCCGAATTATCGGACATTTAGAATTCTGGCCGCGTTCGGCCGTGCATCTTTCCGTGCCCGCCCGGGCCGAGGGGCAGTCGCCACCGTGAAGTTCAACACACCGTCTCGACTACCCTCGACAGAGATGCCCATCGAACTGGTCGGCGAGCACACCACGGCGCGCGTGATGGTGGACGACGAGTCACTACTGGAGACGGAGTGTCGCGCCCAGATACAGGCGCTCATCGACCACCCGGCGTTCACCGAACCGGTCCGAATCATGCCCGACACCCACTGGGGGGCGGGCGCACCCATCGGGTTCACGATGCCGCTGGGCGACCGCATCGTCCCGAACGTGGTGGGCGTCGACGTGGGGTGTGGCATGGCCGCGACCGACCTCGGGGACGAGTTGCCCCTGACCGACCCGGAGCGCGAGCACCGCGTGCGCGAGGCAGTTCCGATGGGGCGGTCCGTCCACGACTACGACGACGCCCCGCACCTGGTCGAGGAGTTCCCCTTCGAGCGGGCCAACCGGGTGTTCGAGCAGTTCAACGCGGCCGTCGCGGAGCGGTTCGGGGAGCACGTCGACCCCGTCGAGTTCGACTTCGACGGTTACGACGGCGAGTACTTCGAGTCGCTCTGTGCGCGCGTGCTGGCCGACCAGCGCCAGGGGATGGGCCACGTCATCCGGAGCGCCGGCACCCTGGGCGGGGGCAACCACTTCGTCGAGTTCGCCCGCGCCCGCGACTCGGGCGCCTACTGGCTCGTCGTCCACAGCGGGTCCCGGTACCTGGGCAAGTCCGTCGCGGAGTACTGGCAGTCGAAGGCGACCGACCGCAGGGCGGTCGGGGCCATCCGCGAGTCGATCCCCGACGAGTACGCCGACTACCTGAAATTCGATCCGGAGACGGTCAGCGACGCCGACCTCTACGAGTGGGTCACCGGCGGCAAAGGCGAGTCACACATCCGGAAGGGCAAACTGCGACGGGAACTGGAGGGGAACGACATCGAAGACGCCTTCGACGCGCTCGGGTCGCTGGGCCCCCACGTCGGCGCGGGCGACGACCGGAACACCGACCTCGACTGGCTCGAGGGACGGGCGGCACACGGGTACTACGTCGACATGCTGTTCGCCCAGCAGTACGCTCGCTGGAACCGCGATCTGATGAGCGACGCCATCTGCGAGGCGCTTGGCGTCGACCCGGTCGACCGGTTCCAGAGTATCCACAACTACATCGACTTCCGGGACCTCACGGTTCGCAAGGGTGCGACGCCGGCACGCGAGGGCCAGCGCCTCGTCGTCCCGTTCAACATGGCCGATGGGTCGGTCATCGCCCGCGGAAAGGGCAACGACGCGTACCACCAGACCGCTCCCCACGGGGCCGGCCGGGTGATGAGCAGGGGGCGCGCTCACGACGTTGTCGACATGGACGCCTTCGCCGAGGCGATGGACGGGGTCTACTCGGAGTCGGTCGTCGAGGCGGTCCGCGACGAGGCACCGATGGCCTACAAGGACGCGGAGGTCATCCGCCGGGCCCTGGAACCGACCGCCGAGGTAATAGAGCGTCTCGACCCGGTCCACAACCTGAAAGCCACGACCTGAGCGGGCGGTGCGATGAAACGTATTTGCTGCTGGCGCACGTGGCTAGCGTATGACAATCCTGGTGGCCATCGCACCAGACGCCGTGTCGGACGACGTCCTCGACACCGCGATAACGCTCGCCGAGGGCTTAGACGAGGAACTGTACGTCGTCCACCTGCTCGAGGAGGAACTCGCAGACGCCGGCGCGAGACAGCTCCGCGAAGAACTCAGACAGCGCCTCGGGGACGCGCCCGTCGTCGCCACGGTGGCACTGGAGTACGTCGGCCGGTCGGGTCGGCGCAACGGTACCCGTGTCGCACAGGAACTGCTGGAACTGGCCGCCGACGTCGACATCACCCACATCGTGATGGGGCACAGACACAAGGGACTCAAAGACCGGCTGACCGGCGGGACCGCCGCCTTCGCCGTCCTCGATACGGTGTCGGTGCCGGTGACCATCGTCCCCGAAGTGGAGTAAGCCCACCTTAGTCGGCCGGCTGGGCCCCTGCGTCGGCGTGGCCCTCTGCTGGGTCGGCCCGGTCGGCGAGCCGCCTCGCCAGGCGGTCGAGCCCCAGCGTCGCGAGGAAACAGCCGGCACTCACGTACAGCAGGAGGCGAGAGTCGACCAGGGCCCGGTGGAAGACGCCGGGGCCGTAGCCGAGGCTGAGAGCGAGGAAGCCACACAGCGAGGTCGTCCATCCGAGGCCGGTGAACGCGGCGAGTTGGTCGAGCGAGTCGGTGTCGAGCGGCGACAGTCGGTCCAGGTCCATAGCGGGTAAGACGAACATACCCTCAAAACCGTTCTTCTTGTGGGTACCTACCAGACGGCGAGTGGCCAGTGAGCGACCCCATCCGCACCGGAGTGGTACGTAGTCTGCGATCTGTCGGGGGGGATCCGGCAACGTGCCGGGCGGGCACTCGCAGTCGGCCGACGCGCCCCGAGTCCGGCCACGCACTACCGGCACCGTGGGGCCGACTACAGGCCGAGTTCGCGACCCAGCACCAGGCGCTGAATCTCGCTGGTTCCCTCGCCGATCTCCATCAGTTTCGCGTCCCGGTAGAACCGCTGGGGCGCGAAGTCCGTGGTGTAGCCGTAGCCCCCGAGCACCTGGACGGCCTCCTCGGCGACCTCCCGGCAAATCTCGCTGGCGTCGAGCTTCGCCAGCGAGGACATGCGTGTGAGGCTGGCGGCTTCGCCGCCGCCTCGCTGGCCCTTCGGCCCAGCGCTATCCTCACCCGCGTCGTACATCGTCGCGGCCTTGTGTGTGAGCAGGCGTGCGCGTTCGATCTTGCGGTCCATCTCGACGAGCTTGTCGCGGACGGCGTCGAACTTCGAGATGGGGCGGTCGAACTGCTCGCGTTCCGTGGCGTACTCGCGGGCGGCCTCGAACGCGCCCTGTGCCAGGCCAACCGAGAGCGCGGCGATGGAGATGCGCCCCCCGTTGAGCGTCGTGAGGGTCTGGTCCCAGCCCTCGCCTTCCTCGCCCAGCAGTCGGTCGGCGGGGATCCGGCAGTCCGTGAACTGCAGCTCGCAGGTCGGCGAGGCGTTCAGCCCCATCTTCTCCCACTCGGTGGTGACCGCCCAGCCCTCGTCGTCCGGCGAGACGACGAACGTCGAGACCCCGTCGTACCCCGCGTCCGGGTCGGTGACGGCCTTCACCAGCACCGACCCCGCGATGGAGGCGTTGGTGATGAACTGCTTGGTGCCGTCGATGACGTACTCGTCGCCGTCCCGCACGGCGCGTGTGTCCATGTCGCTGGCGTCGCTCCCGCTCCCGGGTTCGGTCAGCGCCCACGCGCCGAGGTACTCGCCCGTCGCCAGCGGGCGGAGCCACCGGTCGCGTTGCGCGTCGGTCCCGAACTGTTCGATGGGTTTCGACCCCAGCGACGTGTGCGCGACGTACGAGAGGCCGACGCTCCCCGAGACCCGACCCAGTTCCTCGGCGACCAGCGCGTAGGTCAACGTGTCGCTCCCCAGGCCGCCCCACTCCTCGTCGATGGGGACGCCCATCACGTCCAGGTCGGCCAGTTGGTCGAATATCTCCGCCGGAAACCGGTGGTCGTCCTCGATGTCCTGGGCGATAGGCGCGATCTCCTGCTCGCAGAACTCGCGGACCGAATCCCGTATCATCCGGTGTTCGTCGGGGAGCGTGAAGTCCATATCCGTCGTAGGGGTTCTGTGAACAAATACCACGGGGCCGGTCACAAGCCATTTGCCCGCGCCCTCCCTCCGTTCTGACGATGGCGTTCCGACGGTTCCTGCGCGGGTCGGTCCCCTGGGAGCAACTGGAGGGGGTCGTTCGGGCGGTCATGGACCGCTACGACGAACCGTCGGCCCGCGTGACGTTCCTGAACGCGGACAACTGGCTCTCGACGCCCTTCGTCGTCAACGACCGGTGGTTCGTGAAGCTCATCACCCAGCAGAACTCGCTGGTCCACGGCCTGCTGACCACGGGGCGGAACCTCGGTGCGTTCTCCTCGGGGACCGAGGGCTTCTTCGAGCACTTCGGGACCCCGTACGAGATGGCCGAACACGAACTCGCGGCCACGGAGCGGATGCGCGAACTGGGCGTCAACGCCCCCGACCCCGTCGAGGCCTTCGAGTACGAGGGGATGGGCGTCGTGGTGCTGTCGTATCTCCCCGACTTCGAGACGCTCGACGACCTGCCGCGCGAGCAGATAGAACGCCACACGCCGACAGTCTTCCACGACCTGCACCGGATGCACGAACACGGCCTCGCCCACGGCGACTTCCGGTGTGAGAACGTCCTGGTCGCCGACGACGAGGTGTACTTCATCGACGCGACGAGCGTCCGGGCGGACGCCATCGCGGACGCCCGTGCCTACGACCTCGCGTGTGCGCTGGGCGCGCTGGAACCGCTCGTCGGTGCGCCGGTGGCCGTCGCCGCGGCCGCGCAGTACTACGACGCCGGCGAACTGCTGGCCGCCGAGGAGTTCCTCGACTTCGTCAACCTGCGACCGGACCACGACTTCGACGCTGCCGCGATTCGCGGGGCCGTCGAGAAGCGGGCACTGGACAGCGACGGGACGTGACTCGCCGGCAGGCGCTCACGGCGCGTCGTCGGGGGTGTCGAAGTCGTGGAAGTGTTCGCCCTTCTCCTTTGAGAGGACGTTCAGCGCGGCCGCCGCGCCGTCGCCCGCGGAGATGATGGCCTGCCACTCCTCGGCGCGGACCATCGCGCCCGTCGCGTAGGCGTCCGCCACGCTGGTCTCCATCGAGACGTCCACGTCGACGACGCCCTCGTCGGTCGTCGCACAGCCCAGGTCCTCGGCCAGGTCGCGTTTCGCGCCCGTCGCGAGGATCAGGTAGGTCGCCGAGACCTCGCCCTCGTCGGTCGTCGCGGTGAAGCCGTCGTCGGTGGCCTCGACGGCGGTGACCGTCGCCTCGCGGCGGTCGGCGCCGAACGACTCGACCTGCTTGCGGGCGTCCTCGACGAACTCGGTGCCGTCTCGCGACTCGATGCCGAGATAGTTGAACAGGTGCGCCTTGTGCAGCCACGTCCCGTCCGTGTCGTAGACGACGGTCTCGAGTCCGTTCTTCGCAGTGAACAGCGCCGCGCTGAGGCCGGCGGCGCCACCGCCGACCACGAGTACATCAGGCATACGATATAGTGGGTCGTTTGACAGATAAATGTAGGCCCTGTCGGACCCGGTCCACGAGCGCGGGACGCTACAAACGACGCTTGAGTCATCTGAATCTTCATTCCCGGTGGCCACGTGGTAGCGACCGTGAACCGACGACGCTACCTGTCAGGCGTCGGTGCTGCCCTCGCCGCCCTCCTCGGCGTGGCGGCAGTGGGGGACGCCACCAGAGCGGACGTCGCCGCCGAGCGCGGCCTCCACCGACCGAGGGGGGCACCCGTTTCGACGCGGGCGGTCCGCGACGACGCCACGTTCCTCACCGAGCGAGATGGGGTCCGCGACGGGGATGGGACCCACCCGTTCGCCGCGTGGCTTCGCCGCACGGCGTTTGAACACGCCACCGAGACGGTGGTTCCGGTCGTCGAGGACCGCCTGGGCGAGTCCGACACCGGCCTCGGCCGGGGCATCAGGAGCCTCGTGTTCGGGTCGGTCGTCACCGTCGACTACGGCGTCACGCGCGACAGGGACGGCACGGTCGTCGCCGAGCCGTCCGTCCCGCTCGACCGCGTGCTGTCTGTCGCCCCACGGACGGTGACCGTGACGGTCGAGCTCGACGGCCGGACGGCGCGCCGCGAGGTCCCCGTCGGCGTCGAGGAGACCGAGGCCCAGTACCTCTAGGCCTCGAGGAGCCGTTTGGTCTCCCGATGGCGGTACCGGAACATCGGTTCGAACCCGAGGAAGCCGAGCGGCCCCACCGCACGACCCAGCGGTCCCCCGGGGAGCTCGTACTCGACGTGGTCCTCGACGATGGTGGCGTCAGGGCCGTCGGCGCGGAACCGGTGGGTGTGTTCCCAGTGCGGGAACGGACCCTCCCGCATCACATCCCTGAACATGGCTTCGTCCTCTCCGTCCTCGCGGGCCACGATGTCCGAGACCCACCGCTGGCGCGGGCCGACGCCGAACGGTCTGATGGAGGAGACCACGGTCGACCCCGCGTCGAGCACCTCGGGGTCGGACTCGCCGTCCGGGCCCGTCTCGGATTCGATACGGAGGTTCATCCAGTCGGGCGTCAGCGCGACGAGGCCCTGGCCGGTCGAGTGGAACTCCCAGACGGTCTCGAACGGGGCCTTCACGCGAACCGACCGCTCGTAGGTGTCCATATCGGTCCGTGGGACGGCGCGCGGAAAACGGCGGCGGTCCCGGCGAGCTACGGCCAGATACCGCCCTCTTCGGCCGCCGAGACGACGCGCTCGATGGCGACCACGTACATCGCCGTCCGGAAGTTCGGCGCGCCCGTCCGCTCGTAGGTGTCGACCAGGTCGTCGAAGGCGCTGGTGATGACGGTCTCCAGTTCGTCGTTGACCCGCTTTTCGGACCAGTAGAACCGCTGGCGGTTCTGGACCCACTCGAAGTACGAGACGGTCACGCCGCCGGCGTTCGCGAGGATGTCGGGGAAGACGTGGACGTCGCGGTCGGTGAGGACGTCGTCGGCTCGCGGGGTGAGCGGCCCGTTCGCGGCCTCCACGACCATGTCTGCCTCGACCGACGTCGCGAGGTCGCCGTCGATGGCGTTCTCCAGCGCCGCCGGGACGAGCAGGTCGACGTCCATCTTCAGGAGTTCCTCGTTGGTCAGTTTCTCGGTCGCGCCCTCGAACCCGGCCAGCGACCCCGTCTCGCGCTTGTGCTCCTTGGCCGCGCGGGTATCGAGGGCGTCCGCGTTGTACACCGCGCCGGAGGAGTCCGAGACGGCGACGACGTTGGCTCCCAGGTCGTCGATGAGTTTCGCGGCGACCGAGCCGGCGTTGCCGTAGCCCTGGACGGCGACGGTCGCGTCCTCGATGTCCCGGTCGAGGTAGTCGAAGGCCTCGCGGGTGACGAGCATCACCGAGCGGCCGGTGGCCTCGACGCGGCCGGCGCTCCCGCCGGACTCGGGCGCCTTGCCCGTGATGACGCCCGGTTCGGTCGTGTTCTCCAGCGTCTCGTAGGTGTCCTTGATCCAGTTCATCTCGCGCTGACCGGTGTTGACGTCCGGTGCTGGGATGTCGCGGTCCTCGCCAATGATGGGGCGCAGTTCCTTGCCGAACGAGCGGGTGATGCGCTCTATCTCGCTGTCGGAGTACTGGCGCGGGTCGATTCGGACGCCCCCCTTCCCGCCGCCGTAGGGGATGTTGACGGCGGCGCACTTGTAGACCATCCACCCCGAGAGCGCCTTCACCTCGTCGCGCGAGACCTGCGGGTGATAGCGGATGCCGCCCTTGTAGGGACCGCGGTCGCCGTTGAACTGCGACCGGTACGCGCGGAACACCTCGATGGAGCCGTCGTCCATCTCGACGGAGAGGTTCGTCTCGAGTACCCGCTCCGGGTGTTTCAGCCGTTCGAGGACGTCGGTCGAGTATTCAAGATACGCCGCCGCGTCGTCGATCTGCTCCTGCAGACTCTCGAACGGGTTCACCTCGGTGGGCATACCGTAGCGATTGACACAGAGACGGCAAAAGGATACCGCCGGCCATGGTCGCCCCGTAACACGCGGTCAGTTCCTGGCGGCCTCGGCGCGTTCGAGGATCCGTTCGGCCTGGCGGACCTGCGGTGCGTCGACCATCTCGCCGTCGACGACGAACACGCCGCCGTCGGCCTCCTCGCGGGCGGCCAGGATCCGCTCGGCCCACGCGAGTCGCTCCGCGGTTGGCGTGAACACGTCGTTGATGACCGTCGCCTGGGCCGGGTGGATGGCGAGCTTGCCCTCGTAGCCCAGCCCGACGGCCGTCTCGGTGTCGGCGCGCAGTCCCTCGCGGTCCTCGTAGGCTGGATAGAGCGTGTCGATGGGGTCGACGTCCGCCGCCCGCGCGGCGAGCACGACGTGCTGGCGGGCGTAGGCCACCTCCTCGCCCGCCGCCGTCCGCGTGGCCCCGATGTCGCCCGCGAGGTCCTCCGCGCCGAAGACGAGCGCGTCGGTGGCGTCGGCGGCGGCGATGGCCTCCGCGTGGAGGATGCCCGCGGCCGACTCGACGAGCGCCAGCACTGGCAGGGCCGCTCCGTGGTCGCCGAGCAGCGCCGCGAGTCCGTCGACGTCCGCCGGGCCGCTGGTCTTCGGCAGGACGACGGCGTCCGGGTGCGGGCCGGAGAGCACCACGTCGAGGTCCGCTGCTGCGCCCTGCCCGACGGGGTCGACGCGGACGCACACCTCGAGGTCGCACGGGAGCACGTCGCCCAGCGCGTCGCGGACCGTCTCGCGAGCGGCCGCTTTCGCGTCGGGCGCGACCGCGTCCTCGAGGTCGAACACCACGGTGTCGGCGTCGCTGTCGACGGCCTTCCGGAGTTTCTCCCCGTCGTCGCCGGGCGAAAAGAGGACACTCCTGCGGACCATGCCCCCGCTTGGACCGGCGGGACCGTAAGTGTCGGCCCGTCCCGCACCCCTAAGGCCGCCGCGCACCTGACGCCAGCCATGGCCGGCAAGTACTTCGAGGCGTTCACCGAGGGCGAGACCATCGTCCACGAGACGCGCCGCACCATAAGCGAGAGCGACAACCAGCGCTTCTGTGACCTGTCGATGAACCAGCAACCGCTCCACCTGGACGCCGAGTTCGCCGCCGACACGCAGTTCGGCGAGCGCGTCGTCAACGGCCTCTACACGCTGTCGCTCGCCGTCGGGCTCACCGTCCCGGACACGACGGACGGGACCATCGTGGCGAACCTCGGCTACGACGACGTCGAGCACCCCGCGCCGGTCTTCCACGGCGACACCGTCCGGGCCGAGACGACGGTGACGGAGACGCGACTCACGAGCGACGAGGAACGGGGCGTGGTCACGATGGAAGTCGAGGTCTACCGGCAGGACGACACCCTCGTCTGTTCGTTCGAGCGGACGGCGCTGGTCGAGCGGTCGCTGGAGTGATGATCGTCGCGCGCACCCGTGAGGCGCTCCGAAGGTGGGACGCCGACACGTTGGCCCGTGTCGGGCTCGGTGTGATGTTGCTTCTCGCCGGTGCCCACAAACTGCTCGACCCCGCGTCGTGGGCCGCCTACGTCGTCGCCTGGCTCGAACCCTGGCTCGTCGTCACGCCGGTCCGGTTCATGCTCGCCAACGGGGTGCTGGAACTGGGGTTCGGCGCGGCGCTGATCGCGGACCGGCACACGACGGCGGCCGCGGCCGTCGGCGCAGTCTCGCTGGCCGCGACGACGCTGTACCTCCTCGTGGTCGGGGTGACACAGGGTGGTGTCTTCCTCGACGTGATGGTCCGGGACGTGGGGCTGACGGCACTCGCGGCCGCCGTCCTGGTGCGCTCACTCGAGTGAGTCCACCGCCGACCCTGCCACTGCAAGCAGAACCGCTAATCCGGTCGGTGTCGTACCGACGGGTATGACTGACTGGCGAGCGGTCGGCATCGGGTTCGTTGTAAGCATCGTCGCGGGACTCCTGGCATTCCTCCTCCCGGTCGTCGGCCACATCGGCGCGGGCCTCATCGGGGGCTTCGCCGCGGGCTACGTCGCCGGCGGGAACATCCGGAGCGGGCTGTGGCACGGGCTCCTGGCCGGCGCGATCGGTGGCGTGATCGTCGCACTCCTGTTCGGCGTCGTCGCCACCCTCGTCGGCGGCATCGGGGCTGGCCCCATCGGCGGGGTGGCGGGGCTGAGCGTCCTCGTGGTTGGCGTCCTCATCGCGTTCGTGCTCGCCCTGGACTCGGCCGTCGGTGGCGCCGTCGGGTCGCTGCTATCCTGATCGAGACTGCTGTCATCGACCGATTTCCGAACGTTATTCGCGGAATCTCTACGCTACTTCTGTTCAATACGGTTCTCAATCGTGGGCAACCCGAACGACGCTTCAGAAATGGCTTTCAAGATCCGAGAGATCTTGTGACTCCCTGACCACGTCAGCGGCTTCGTGGCCGGTCGGATCGAGTGCAGGGTCGGGATTGAAGAGGATCGCCCTCTCGACCAGCTTGAACGGCTCGATGTCCGTGTTCGAGTCGCCGATATAGGTTATCTCTGCGGGATCGAATCCGTGTTCAGCACCCAGCTTGGCCAGCCAATTCGTCTTTGATGTCGCGCTTACCTTCGTTTCGCCATCTGCGAGCAGTCCGTTTTCGAAGTGCAGTTCGTTTCCTACAATAAACGCTGGGTCGAACCGCTCTATTTTGGCCGTCAGGTCGGCCACGCCCGCACTCAACACGCCGAACTCGAATCCCGATTCGTCGAGTTTCCGGAGCATCGACTCCGTCCCGGGCATAAGTTTAACGGCCTCTGCAGCCCGCTCGACGTCGGATTTCGTGACGTCATACTGTCTCCAGGCACGCACGTCTCTCTCGATTCGTTCGTCGAAGGACATCTCGCCGTCAAAGTACGCCTGCTTTCGACGGAGTGACTCCGATTCTGTTCCAAATAGTGCAGCGAGAACGGTCCACCCCGACCGGTTCGTACAGAGCGTTCCGTCAAAATCGAAAACTACCCAATCAGTCACTCTTGCTGCTTCTTACATTATTACATATAAACATCTTTCGCGTCGAACCCAGGTGTTCTCCGGTAGCAGATACTCGCAGATGGAGGAACACTGTCTCGCTGTTCAGTTATTGGTCCGGGAAAAGCGCCTCTTTCGTTTCAGGGTGGTTCGCACTGTGGCGACGCAACAACGCCTCTTTGTCTTCGGTGTTCGACTGTTCTACCCAGTCGGTTATCCGCTCCGGAGATTCGGCGTCGTACATATCGGAGAGCGTTTCGCTTTCCTTCCACAGCTTCGTAAAGACGTCCACGAACCATTCATTGATGATCTTGTAATTGTTGGGGTTCTCTCGCGTGTATATGAGCGTGGGGTTCAGATCGTCGTTCACCTTTCGTGGAAACCCGCCCTCGTCGTGGAAGGTGTACCACCCGACTCCGATGCTATGTGATCCGATTTTGATACCGTTGACCGAAGGCTGAAAGCGGTAGAACCGCACGTGCAGTTTGTCATAGGTGCCGAAGTAGGCAGGCAGTGTCTCCTCGATGAACGTATACACTTGATTGCGCAGTTCCTCCACCTCTATCGAGGAGGGGTGTTTCAGCAGGATGAACACCTCGCTATTGGAGTCTTTCGCGTACGTGAGCGCGTTTCTGGTCGAAAAGGAACTGCCGAGATAGTGGATTAGATAGATGCGATTGCTATTGACCGCCTCCTGATCCGGGCCGGTCGTGTTCGGGTAGTCGAACGCTCGCTCCTCCAAGTACTGGTAGGCATCTCTAGTGTTTGTGAATATCTTAGAGCTAGATTCCAAACTGCTCTGTACGCTCTCGACCTCTTGTTCGATATCGTAAAGCTTTGTCTCAACAACCTCCAGAGAGAGGAGCGTGAAGGCGACCAGGTACAGTGTGTTCTGTGGCACCGAAAAATACGTCGGCGCCAACTCGATGGTGAGCGCAACTAACCCGAGCAGAATGAGCAGTACGATTTTCGTTCCACGCCGAACACGGGACTGCCGATATACGTCTCGTAGCTGCTTCCACTGTGATTCCAGCACCATGTCCTGCTACTGGTTTGCCGTTCTAATAATTTTATACCCACTGTTATGTTTGATATTTACACCGAGAGAAGGTGGTCCTCCACAGAATCCCAGGCAGAGAATTATCTGCCAGATGTACGCCCCTCGACTCAGCAGGATTCTCGAGGAACACAGTACGTGACGAGTTCGACGAGCCTGGCTCATAGTGATCGCTGTCCCTGTGTGCCGATGCGACCGGCCGGCGTCGTGCGGTCGCTACCGAACTGACCGGCACTAATCACGATCAGAGAATCGTCCCGTGTTTCTTCTCGGGGCGGTCCTTGTCGACCGTCTCGTACATCTCGAAGCGAGCGGCCAGTTCCGCCCGGAGGTCGCTCGGCGGGACGATCTCGTCGATGACCACCTCGCTGGCCATCCGGTGGGCGTCGATGTCCTCGCGGTAGGCCTCGCGGAGTTCCTGCTCGCGCTCGGCCCGCTTCTCGGGGTCGTCGATGGCGTCGAGTTTGTTCGCGTAGACGGCGTTGATTGCGGCTTCCGGGCCCATGATCGCGATCTCACCCGACGGGAGCGCGATAGTCGACTCGGGGTCGTAGGCCGGCCCGGACATCGCGTAGATGCCCGCGCCGTAGGCCTTGCGGACGACGACACACTGCTTTGGCACCGTCGCCTCCGAGGTGGCGTAGATCATCTTCTTGCCCGCCTCGAGGATGCCCTCCTTCTCGACACCGGAGCCGGCCATGAACCCCGGCGTGTCACAGAGGTACAACAGCGGGACGTTGAACGCGTCGCACTTCCAGACGAACTCGGCGGCCTTGCGCGCCGAATCCGGGAAGATGGCGCCGGCACGGTGGTTGGGCTGGTTCGCCACGACGCCCACCGACCGGCCGTCGATGCGGGCGAACCCGGTGAGGACCTCTCTGCCGTACTCCGGCTGGAGTTCGAAGAAGGAGTCGGCGTCGACGACGCGCTCGATGACCCGGCGCATGTCGTAGCCCTTGTTCGGTTCGGCCGGCACGACGGCGTCTAACTCCGACGGCGAGTGCGCGGGGCGGGTCCCCTCCCGACGCGGCGGGCGCTCCTCGCAGTTGTCGGGCAGGTACGTGACGAGCTGTGCCACGAGGTCGCGGGCGTGTTCCTCGTCATCGGCGACCAGGTCTGCGCTACCAGAGTACTTCGCGTGGACGTCCGGGCCGCCGAGTTCCTGCAGGTCGACGTCCTCGCCGGTGACCATCTCGACCATCCGCGGGGAGGCGATGGCGAGCGCGCTCATTCCGCGGACCATCACCGTGAAGTCAGAGAACACCGGCGTGTAGGCCGCCCCGGCGATACAGGGACCGTAGAGGACACAGATCTGGGGGACGACCCCCGAGATGCGCGAGTGGTTGTAGTAGAACTTCCCGATGCCCTCGCGGTTGGCGAAAAAGCCCCGTTGCTCGTCGATTCGCCCGCCCGACGAGTCGACCAGATACAGCGCCGGCCGGCCGGTCTTGAGGGCGCGCTCCTGGAGGCGGATGAACTTCTCGACGCCGCGGGCCGCGACGGAGCCCGCCTTGACGGTGAAGTCGTTGGCGCCGACGTGGACCTGCCGGCCGTCGAGCGTCCCCGCACCCGTGACGAGGCCGTCGGCCGGGAGGCGGATGTCGGGGTCCGCGTCCTCGACGTCGGGGCTGTCCGGATGCCAGCTGTCGAAGTTGGCGAACCGTCCGTCCTCGAAGTCCAGCCCGTCCTCCCCGAACCAGAGCCTGAGGCGGTCGCGGACGAACAGCTTCCCCCGTTCGGCGAGGCGCTCGCGGTACTTCTCGGGGCCGCCGCGTTCGATGTCGGCGATCTCCTCGCGCAGGCGGGCCTCGCGCTCGGTCGGGCCGAGGTCCCCGTCGGCCGTCGTGCCCGCGTCGTCAGACTCGAGGACCTCCCGGACCAGCGTCGGTTCCTGGGCGTCGCCGACGTACACCTCGACGCTCTCGCCGACGTGTTCGGCGACCGCGGCGGCGATGGCCGAGGCCTCGTCCCGGCTGGCCTCCGCAGCGATGCGAACCTTCATACCACACCTCACGGCCGGAGGGGTCTCAGTAGTTACCCCTCCCGGCACGCGATTATCAACCGAGGTAATGTCGCCGTGCGATTGATAGCGGGCGCTTGGCAACTACGTACCAATGCACCGGAGGGCGAGGAGGGAGCACGGCCCCGGACGGCGGTATCGCCAGTGGCGTCTGGGGGTATGCTGTGTGCTGGTGGCGCTCGTCGCCCTCCCGGCGTTCACCGGGACCGTCGCGGCCGCCGACACCGAGGCCCCCGAGTGGGGGACAGCCACGAAGGGCAACGCGACGACCATCGAGGTCACCGTCTACGACAACGGGGCGGTAGACACCGGCAGCATCACCAGCGACGACTTCCTGCTGTCGAGCGGGACCGTCGAGAACGTCACGGTGACGTCCATCAACGCCTCCGGCGCGAACCGGACGGGCGCGCGGGTGTCGCTGCACTTAGCCGAGCGTCTGAACGTGAACAACGTCACCGTCGGTCTCCGAAGCGGCGCGGCCATCGCCGACGAGGCAGGCAACACGCTCACCGACGGGACGGTGACCGCGACGGGGATGGACACGGTGACGCCACGCTACCAGGCCTTCGAGACGACGCGGGTGAACAGCTCGACCGTCGAGATGGCGATCACGGTCAACGAGCGCCTGGGCAACCTCACGCTCTCCATCGGTGGCCCACAGATAGACACGCTCTACCGCTCGAACTTCAGCGTCGACGTGGACGGCTCGGTGACCTACACCACCCGGTACACGTTCCCGGAGGAGGGGGAGTACTCCCTGATCTTGCTCTCGGTGGTCGACCGTCACGACAACGCAATCAGGTTCGGCCACCAGCGGACGTTCAGGTACGACGGGTCGGCGCCCACCGTCACCGTCGCGGGACCGACCGACGCGACGGTCGGCGAGTCAGTCACCGTCACCGCGAACGCGACCGACGACCAGGGCATCGAGTCCTACCGGTGGCGCGTCGACGGCGGTACCATCCTCCCGGGCGACTCCGTGACGGTGGCGTTCGCCAGTCCCGGGACCCACGAGCTCACCGTCGAGGTGACAGACCCGTTCGGGAACACGGCCGTCGAGACACACCGGGTGGCGGTCGTCGGTGCCGGCATCGACGGGTCCGCCAACGTCAGGAAGCCCGGCGCCCGGCGCGCCGTCGTGAACCTGACCGGCACCGGGACCGCACAGCGAATCACGCGCGCGAACGGGTCGCTCGTGACCGGCGCGAACGCCTCGGTAGAGCGCATCCGGGCGACGTTCCCGACGAACGAGACGGTCAGACTGGACGTCCGGGCCAGAGACCGGACCCCACCGTCGTTCGCGACGGCCACCGGCGAGGTGGGCCTGGTCCGGTTCGACCTCGAACACGGCAACGCCACCGCCAGCGGCGTCACGTTCACGTTCGCCGTCCCGACGGCGGCGCTGAACGCCACCGACACGGACCCGGCGAGCGTCACGCTCTACCGCGACGAGGGCGGGTGGGTCCCGCTGGAGACGGCCGTCGTCGACCGCACCGGTTCGCGGGTGATCTACCAGGCGTCCTCGCCCGGCCTCTCGACGTTCGTCGTCGGCACCGGGGAAGTCACTCCCGCGAGCGGCCCCGAATCCGACGCGACGGTGCAGGCACGGGCACAGTCGACGCCCGCACCGACCGAGAGTGGCGACCCGGACGTCGTCGTCACGAACGTCACCGTCTCGCCCGAAACGCTGTCGGCGGGCGACCAGGCGGTCGTGACCGTCGTCCTGGCGAACCGTGGTACCGCGACCGGAGACCGCCGCGTCGTCGTCGTCCTGAACGGGAGCGTGCTCACGAGTCGGACGGTGACGGTGCCGGCCGGCGAGACGCGGACGACCGAGTTCGCGCGGACGGTGCCGGAGGGCGGGACGCTGGCCGTGGCGAACCGGCGGGTCGCGAACGTCAGTTCGGGCGGGGGCGGCCCGTCGCTCCCGTCACTCTCGCTGCCCGACCTGGGCGTGCCCAGTCCGCTGGCGCTGTGGCCCGGCGGCATCGTCGGGACGATTCTCTCGGCAGTCGTCGGGCTGGTTGTCGTCGTCTACGGCGTCCTGAAGGCGCTCGCGATATACTTAGGTTACTGAAGCGAGGCCTCGAGTCGATCGATGAGCGCCGCGTTGCCGAGGTGCAGCGGCGTCCGCTCGTGCAGCGTGGCTGGCTCCGGCTCGAGCAGCGACTGGGTACCGTCGCTGGAGCGGCCGCCCGCCGTCTCGATGACGTAGGCCATGGGTTGGCCCTCGAACTGGATACGGAGCTTGCCCTCGGGCCGGGACTGCAGCGCCGGGTACGCGAAGACGCCGCCGTAGGAGAGCACCTGGCTGATGTCCGCTATCATCGCGCCGCCGTAGCGGAGTTTGAGTTCCTGGCGGATCTCGTCGGCGTAGCCGGTGAAAGAGTCGGTCCAGGAGTCCTCGCCGCCGCCGAACCCGAACACCGTCGGGTCCTCGGGGAGGGTCACGTCGTCGTCGACCAGGCGCTGCTCGCCCGCTTCGACGATGTACTCGCGGACGTGGCCGTCCCGGGCGACCACCATGGTCGTCGCCGGCCCGTAGATGACGAACCCGGCGGCAAGCAGGTTCCGGCCCGACGTCGGGGGGCGCTCGCTGTAGACGCCGAAGATGGTGCCCATGCCGCTGTTGGGGACCAGGTTCGAGGAGCCGTCGAGGGGGTCCATGGCGACGTGGAGACGGCCGTCGGCCGTCGCGAGGGACTCGCGCTCCTCGCTGGCGTAGGTGGCGACGCCGTCGATATCGAGCATGCGACGCTCGAACAGCTCGTCTGCTCTGACGTCGGCGGCCAGCTGCGAGTCGCCGGTGGGGTTGGTCGTCCCGGCCGCCTCCCGGTGGCCGGCGATAGCCGAGCGAACGTCCGTCGTCGTCGACGAGATGGTGTCGAGAATAGTATCGATCGTCCGGTCGGTCGTACTGGTCGGGGTTTCGAGTGACTTGCTCATTGGTCGGGAAGGTGTCGGACGGCTTCGGACGCCGAGAGCCCGACTGACGAGGGGAGAGTCGGAGGTCGTCCGAAGTCTGTCATCGAACAGTCGTACTCACGGCATCCATAAGTATCTTTTCTCTGACATTTACTACAAGCCGAGTGAACCTTTCGACGGAGCGCTGCAGCCCTGCGACAGTGTCGCAGAGAAGCCACGCCTCACGGGCCGTGAGAACGTCGGCAGACTTACACGAATGCCCTGTGAACAGTTCCCACATGAAGCTGGACCAGATAGACACCGTCGGTGTCGTCGGTACGGGGACGATGGGGAGCGGTATCGCTCAGGTCGCGGCGACCGCAGACTACGACGTCGTGATGCGCGACGTGAACCAGCAGCTGGTCTCGGAGGGGTTCGACGCCATCGAGGAGAGTCTCAACCGACTGGTCGCGCGCGGGGCCGTCTCCGAGGGCGAGTCGGCTGCCGCCCGCGAGCGCATCGAGGGCACGACGGATCTCGCCGACCTGGCGGCCGCCGACCTGGTCGTCGAGGCGGTCACCGAGGACATGGACCTCAAACAGACGGTCTTCGAGGAGCTGTCGGAGGTCTGTGGGCCGGAGACGGTCCTGGCGACCAACACCAGCACGCTCTCGGTGACGACCATCGCGAGCGTCACCGACCACCCCGAACACGTGCTGGGGCTGCACTTCATGAACCCGGTCCCGATAATGAAAGGCGTCGAGGTGGTCGTCGGCGAGCGGACGGGCGCCGAGACGCTGCGCCTTGCGCACGACTTCGCGGCCGACCTTGACAAGGAGACGTGGGAGGCCGACGACAAACCGGGCTTCGTCGTCAACCGCATCCTGATGCCGTGGATAAACGAAGGGGTCCGTGCCCTCGACGAAGGGGTCGCCGAGAAGGCCGACATCGACCGCGGGATGACCCTGGGGACCAACGTTCCGATGGGACCGCTCGAGCTGGCCGACCACATCGGCCTGGACGTCGTCCTCGACGCGAGCGAGACGCTCCACGAGGAACTCGGCGACCGGTACCAGCCCGCGTACCTCCTCAAGCGGAAGGTCGCCGCCGGCGACCTCGGGAAGAAGACCGGCGCCGGGTTCTACGAGTACGAGTAGGCCGAGCGACGTCACTCGCGCGCGGTTCAATTCCCGACAACGGACGGGCGGTTGGCCAACAGTAAAGCGTTGCAAGTCGGTACTTGATCGCATGGATTTCAGTCCGACCCAGGAGCAGCGCCAGATACGGGCGATGGTCGCGGAGTTCGTCGACGAGGAAGTGGTCCCCCGGGCCGGCGACATCGACGCGAACGACGAGTTCCCCGCCGACCTCGTCTCGGAGATGGCCGACCTCGGCCTGCTGGGGATGCCCATCCCCGAGGAGTACGGCGGCGCCGGCCTGGACTACCACAGTTACGCGATGGCCTTAGAGGAGATCTCGCGCGGGAGCGGCGGCCTCGGGACCATCGTCGCCGCCCACGTCTCGCTGGCCTGCAACATGATATACGAGTTCGGCGACGAGGCCCAGAAGGAGGCGTACCTCGTCCCGCTCGCCGAGGGCGAGGACGTCGGTGCCTTCGCCCTCTCGGAGGCCGGCGCGGGCAGCGACGTGCCAGCGATGGAGACGACGGCGCGCCGCGAGGGCGACGAGTACGTCGTCAACGGCGGGAAACTGTGGATCTCGAACGGGTCGGTCGCCGATACGGTCGTCCTCTTCGCGAAGACGGACCCCGACGCGGGCAACAGGGGCATCTCCTCGTTCGTCGTCCGCCCCGAGACCGACGACGGGTTCGTCGTCGAGGGGACCGAGCACAAACTCGGTGACAAGGGCTGCCCGACGGCGGAACTGCGCTTCGACGACCTGCGACTGCCCGAATCGCGACGGCTCGGCGAGGAGGGACGGGGCTTCGTCCACGCGCTGAAGACGCTCAACGGCGGGCGCATCACCATCGCCGCCCGCGGGGTCGGCATCGCACAGGCCGCGCTCGACGCGGCCATCGAGTACGCGCAGGAGCGCGAGCAGTTCGACCAGCCCATCGCGGAGTTCCAGGCCATCCAGCACAAGCTGGCCGACATGGACACGAAGACGACGGCCGCGCGAATGCTGATGCACCGCGCGGCGGACAAGAAGATGCGCGGCGAGCGGTTCGTCAAGGAAGCCGCCCAGGCCAAGCTCTACGCCTCCGAGGTCTCCCGCGAGGTCGCGAACGAGGGCATCCAGATTCACGGCGGCTACGGCTACACCCAGGACTTCCCCGTCGAACGGTTCTTCCGGGACGCCAAGCTCAACGAGATATACGAGGGGACCAGCGAAGTGCTCCGGAACACCATCGCCGACCAGCTGCTCGAGTAGCTCGGCGGCGTTTTGAGCGTCCAGAAGGCCTTTTCCGTCCCGGACGCACGCTCCGGATATGCCCCACAGGCGCGCGCTGCTCGCGACGGTCGCTTCGGCGGTAGGTGCCGGGTGCGTCGCACCGGCCGGTCGGGACACCGAGACGTCGCCGGCTCCGCCTCCCGAGTCCGAACCGAGCGAGACGGCGGGCCTCACCGATACGCACACCCACACGGAGACGCCCGACTGCGACGAGGGGGTGAACGTCTCCGCCGAGCGGTTCGACCCGGTCGAGCAGCTGCCGCTGTCCCTCGAGGGCGATCGCCTCGCGCTCGTGGAGCGCGCCGTCGAAGACGGCACGACGACAGTCGAGTCGTACACCCACCGGCCGCCCGTCCCGTCCGGGGCGTTCGTCGCCCACCGCGGCCGCTATTACCGACTGGATGCGACCACGACCAACACGACGGCCGTCACCGCGCTCGTCCTGAACGTCGAGTGGCAGAAGGGACAGTCACCCCCGGACGACGCGACCACCGTCCAGTTCGGGGCTCTCCCACAGGTCGACCAGCGGGCGCTGGATACGCTCGTCTTCGGCGCCGGGTCCGAACGTCGCGACGAACTCCCGGCGCAGGGTCTCTCCGTCCGGAAGTCGCCGGTCCCCTACCCGGATGGACTCGAGAACTCGCGGTTCGCCGGTACCGGCGACGTGCTGTGGGTACGCTGGCGGGACCGCTGGTTCCGTGTGTGGAGCGGGGGCCGGCCGTCGACGGAGCGATTCACACACGAGGTGGGCGCCACGGCGGTCGCGCCGGACCGCGACGCCTTCGGGACCCTCGTCCGCGAACAGTACCGCATCCCGGGGGAGCGATTCTCGGCCGCAGAGCGCGACGTCCTTCGAGCGGCGAGGGCCGACCAGTACCGGGAGTGCGTGCCCGTCTCCCGGCCGCTCACGTCGCTCCGGGAGACGTTGACCGACGACGCGAGGCTCCCGCCGCCGTTCGAGTACTCGTGGCTCGTGGGCCTCGAGGGCGACAGCTACCTCGTCGAGACGCTGGAGTGGGTCGTCTAGTCCAGGTGGTCTCCCATCCACTCGTACTGCTCGCGGAGGCGTCGCTCGCCGGCCTCGGTCAGGGCGTACTTCTCGGCGATGCCGTCGACGCGCTTCTCGACGAACCCCGCGTCCGCCATCGCCTCCAGCGCCCCGTAGAAACTCCGGGGCTCGATGCGCGTGTCGTAGCGGTCCTCCAGCCGGGTCTTGAGCCGCTGGCCGGACAGTTCCCCGTCCTCGGCGCCGGCGAGGAGGATACACATGTCCCGTCGGCGCCCGCTCTGTAACCACTTGCTCATACCGTGACCGGGCGGGAGACCCCCTTCTGCGTTGCGGTCCGCATACTGCCGGCTGTAAGTTCGTAACGATTCTCGGCACCCCGGGATGACGAATATTTTCTAAATGTTACAGCCGGCAGTATCAGGAGACGTCCGCACACTCGAACGCCGCGAACTGCTCGCGTTCGACCGTCTCGGGGCCGTCGAGGTCCGTCGGTTCGCGCAGCTGGACCAGGCGGACTGCGACCATCTCGTCCTCGTGGGCCCGGTTCCACCGCCAGCACAGGTGAGCGACCAGCGACCGCTGGAGCGCCGGTTCGCGTCTCGCGTCGTCGAGGAACTTCCGCCAGCGCTCGTTGGGGTAGGTCCCCGCGGCGTCCGGCGGTCGCGAGAGGTCGACCGGCCCGCGGCGCAGCGCGTCGACTCGCTGGCCCGACGCGAGCGTCGCCGGTGCGGCGTACCACCACGTCCCCAGTGGCGGCGACGGCGCGAACATGTCCCACGACCGGTCGGCGACGGCGTCGGGCGTCCCCGCGGGCGGTGCAACCAGCCCCAGGCCGACGGCGTTGACGGCCAGGAGGGCGACGAGACAGACCACCGCGGCCGCGCGGGCGAGCGAGCGGACCCCCCCTGGCACCTGAAAAGAGTCCCGCCGGTCGGGCAGTGTCCCGGCGAGCGCCCCCAGTCCGGTCGGCCCGCGTCGCTGGAGGCGGTCCCAGACGACCGGCGGGACGAACGGGACGAGCGCGGTCACCGACACCAGCGGGAAGATGCCCAGCGAGAGTGTCAGCACCATCCCGAGGTGCACCGGGGCGAAGGCGGCCGCCAGCGCGGCCCGCGGGTAACCCGTCAGGGCGACGAGCAGCGGCGACGCGACCAGGAGCGTTACCCACCCCCAGTCGGCCAGCGTCAGGAGCGTCGCGTGGCCGGCCAGCACGTCGCCCAGCAGTACCGTGAAATGGTCCAGCTGGAAGGCGTAGCGGACCGCGTCGCCCCGGAGCCAGACGTCGGCGCGGAACTTCACGACGGCGTTGGTCGCGTAGACGGCGACGACCTGGAGCAGGAGGCCCGCCGTCGCCGGGCCGACGACCGCCGGCCGCCAGTCCTCGCCCGTAGCGTCGACGGCCCACCGCTCGCCCAGCGGGAGGAACAGACTCCAGAACAGCAGGCGGCGAAAGAGCGTGTCGCCGCTGTTCAGAATCGCGGGGTTACGGGCCTGTATCGAGACCAGCAGGACAAGCGAGACGAGGAGTGCCAGGCGGGTCCGGTAGCCGACGAGCAGGGAGACGGCCGCGAGCGCCGCGACAGCAAAGAGCGTCCACTGGACCCACGCGGCCCCGGAGAGGACGTGCAGCGAGAGGTACTGGTAGCCCGGTTCGACCACGGGCAGCAGCGCCCGCGGAAACACGCCGTGGTCGGTGTAGAAGGCCACGAGGTCCGTCGCCCGCCGCGCCAGGTCGACGAGCAGGAGCGTCGCCAGCGCGACGCGAAAGACCGCCAGCGCTCGCGTGTCGACGGCGAACCGCGAAGCGAGGGCGCGGCAGAGCCATGCCGTGCCGGCGCGTCGGGCCATCCTGCCTGTAGGGTGCGGGGAGCGTCGCATAAATCTTCCAGTCCCGTCCGGGCTATCGACAGCTTTCACTATGAGCGGTCCCAACACCGCGGCGATGACCGACTCCGAGCCAGCGACCGAGGCGTCCGCCGGCGGTGTCACCGCCCGCTACTACGAGACGGAGGCCGAGCGCGTGCTGACCTTCGAGAGCGAGTCCGGGACGGCGGCTGTCGCACAGAACCGCGAGGGCTACGCGATGCTCAAGGTCCGCCCGACGGCCGACGGCGACGAACTCGAGCGGTACTACGGGTTCGACATGGCCCTGGACCACGCCGCCGAGTTGCTGGGGGCCGACCCCCACTCGCTGCCGGTTCCGGGGGCGGCCGACGACATGGGGATGTGACAGGACGAGCCATCCAGCGGCTCAAGGTGCAGATGCGTTTTCGGTGACGGAGTGTGCCGGTGAGAAGCGGTTCAGCGAATAGCGATGCGGGAGCGAGAGTACCGAGACGGGTGCGGCGGTGGATCTGGTACGTATCTGACAAAAATAGTCTACTGAGACATACCCGACGGATACCGTCTGCCGGTAGCACCCGGGTCGACTATGTTCCAAACATCTACCCCTATTCGAGAAATATAAATGAATTTAAATTTACCGGCCGGCGCTTCACCCGCATGCCCGACTTTACCCGGCGGAATTTGCTCCAGACCTCAGTCGCTGCGGCGCTCGGCGCGAGCGTCATCGGCGTTGCGAGTGGCGAAGAAGTGGCAGAGACGGACACCCCCGGACGCCCCGAGCGTCAAGGGTGAACTCAAGCGGTTCGCGAACACTGCGTTCGGTGCGGAGGTCACGGGTCCGTACGTCTTCGGCGACGGGACACTCCTCTTCAGCAACCAGCACCCCGAGGAGAACAACCAGGGCGAGTTCAAGAACCCCGGTGTCGGCTACTTCAGCGGGTTCCAGTTCGAGCTGGACGGAGACAACGACGATTTCGAGGAGCTGAGCATCCCCGACACGAAGGAGAAACAGACGCAGATCCGCAGCAGTGCCGGCGAGTATACGTACCTCGGTCAGGGCCGCGACGTCATCAACGGGGGCGCCGAACTGCTCGGCGTGGCACAGACGCCCGACGGCACCGACATCACGCTCGGCAACTTCGAGGGGACCCAGTACGGTGCGGCCGCGACGAACCCCGACTGCAACCAGGTCGTCGAAGCCGGCGAGGACTCCGAGTACGACGGGTTCCTCTACACCAACTGGGAGAACAGCCCGGGCAACGTCTCACGGATCCCCCTCACACAGACGGACGACGGCGAGTGGGAGTCTGACCTCGAGCACGCGATCAACCTCGCGAACACCGAGTCGCTCCGCAGCCTCGGTGGCACGCGCATCAACTGCTACGGCGATAAGACCCCCTGGGGGACGATGGTCTCTTCGGAGGAGAATTACGCACACCCGCGCGTCTCGCTGACGGCGTCCGTCGGCGATATCGTCGAGGCAGGGGCCGGCAAGGGCTTCGTCGGGGGCGCGCAGTTCTGGAACCGGCCGAACCCCAACGGCATCCAGGACGCCGTCGACGACTATTACGATGACGAGTCCTGGTACGTCCAGGGCTACTGGGCGCTCACCGGGGTCGAGTTCCTCGCGTACTACCTCGGCGCGGAGCAGGTCGACCAGGGCGCGAGCGGGAACACCGTAGAGCCGATCAGCGACGTCTACCCGAACCCCTACCGCTACGGCTACCACGTCGAATTCCGCGAGCAGGGTGACGACGAGCCGCCGACCGCCATCAAGCACTACGTGATGGGCCGAGCGTCGTGGGAAGCGCCCGACTTCCAGAGCGACAACCGGACCGTCTACGGCTGCTCGGACGGCGACTCGAAGGGCATCTACAAGTTCGTCGCCGACGAGGACATGACGACCGTCGACCCGATGGAGATCGCCGGGACGCTCTACGCGCCCAAGATCACGAACGACCAGGCGAACGCGTCCGAGACTGGAACCCGGAAATCGCCCGCGGAGTACCCACTCGAGGTCGGGTGGGTCCCGCTCGGCCACGCCTCCAACGCGGAGTGTGCGGAGTGGATTGCAGAGTACGACGACGTGAACCAGGTCGACTACCTCGAAGCCCACACCGAGGAGAATGACTGGGAAGACGACCTCGAAGCCGCCCTCGAGGAAGCCGACCGCGAAGTCGTCGCGAACGGGAACCAGAACTACATCACGAACGAGATGATCCTCGAGTGGGCCGACCAGTACACCGCCGAGGGCCCCGACAACGTCGACGAGGAGCTCCGCAAGGTACCCTTCCTCGAGACCCGCGCGGCCGCAAAGGAGGTCGGCGCTTCCATCGAGTTCAACAAGGCCGAGGGCGTCGACAGCGTCGCGGGCGCTGGGCCCGGCGACTACGTCTACTTCGGTATCTCGGAGTTCAACGACGACATGGCCGACGACACCGGCGACATCCAGATGGATCGCGTCGACGGCGGCGTGGTCTACCGCGCCGAGCTCGGAGACGACTACAACGTCTCGACGCTCGAACCGGTCATCGTCGGTCCGGACTTCACCGACCCCGCCGAGGACGCCAACGACGCTCTGCGAAATATCGACAACGTCTACGCGATGGACGACGGCCGCGTCCTCTGCTGTGAGGACGGCTTCGCCGAGTCCAAGCGCTCCTACCCCAACGACTGTCTCTACGTCTACGAACCGGAGTCGACCCCCGGTAACGGGAATGGTAACGGCAACGGCAACGGCAGTCCGAACGGCAACGGCAACGGCAACGGCAACGGGAACTGACCAGCCATGTCCCAGACCGACGACCAGACGTCGACGTCCGACCAGGAGACCGGCGCGACGTACCGCGAGTACATCCTCGGGGTCCGCATCGTCGAGCGCGAGACGCCCGGCGGGGGGAGGTGCTACCGGTTCGAGGCCCCCGAGCACGGGGGTATCGAGTTCGCGGACCCGGAGACGGCGACGCTATATGCCGACGTCTACTTCGACGTCAACGGGTTCGAGGAGGCCGGGACCGGCGAGCGCGGCGTCCCGCCGGTCGTCATCGCGGCCGGCCGGGACACGCTGGCCGCGTACTTCCTGACCATGCCGGGCATCGACGTCCACTGGGTGGCCTCGTTCTACGGCCACAAGCCCGAGAAAGTCCAGCGGTACGCCAACCGCGTCCGCAAGCGAGCCACGCAGATTCGCGACGGCGCTCGCGAGCAGGGACACGCCTGAGGGGGGTCGTCCCCCAACGCTTTGGCGACCCACCCCCAACTACGAGTATGGTGACTCGTCTCGAGCAGTTCGATCACCCGGCCTGGCTCACCGCGGCCAGCACCCTCGCGGGCTACGGGCTGATTCTACTGTTCATGTTCGTCGTGCTGTTCGTCGTCCCCTACCTGGCCCTCTCGCTGTCCTGAGCGCGACCCCGTGTGGGCAAGAGTGAAACCACCGGACGTGGTAGACGTTGCCATGAGCGTCGAGCACGAACAGAGCGAGCGGACCATTCGCTGCCTGGTCGCGAAGGTGGGCCTCGACGGCCACGACCGGGGCGCACACGTCATCGCCCGTGCCCTGCGTGACGCCGGGTTCGAGGTCATCTACTCCGGCCTGCACCGCTCGCCCGAGGAAGTGGTCCAGGCCGCCGTCCAGGAGGACGTCGACGTCGTCGGCATCTCGATTCTCTCGGGCGCGCACAACACCCTGGTCCCGAAGATCCTCGACGGCCTCAAGCAGTACGACGCCTTCGACGACCGCCTCGTGCTCGTCGGGGGCATCGTGCCGGACGACGACAAGGCGGAGCTGCGCGCCCAGGGCGTCGACGAGATATTCGGGCCCGGCGCGTCGATGGACGAGATGATAGCCTACATCCGCGAGCACGCGCCCGAGCGATGAACGACCTCGTCGCGGACCTGCTCGCGGGCAAGCACAGCGCGCTGGCCCGGGTCATCACGAAGATAGAGAACCGGGCGCCCGGCTATCGCGACGTCGTCTCGACGCTCCACCAGCACACCGGGCACGCGGACGTCGTCGGCGTCACCGGCAGCCCCGGGGCCGGCAAGTCGACGCTCGTCGACAAGGTGGCCGCGGCCTACCGCGAGCGCGGGTTGACCGTGGGCGTCATCGCCATCGACCCCTCCTCGCCGTACTCCGGGGGCGCGGTGCTCGGCGACCGCATCCGCATGGCCTCGAACGCCGGCGACATGGACGTCTTCTTCCGGTCGATGTCCGCCCGCGGGTCGCTGGGCGGCCTCTCGACGGCGACCACCGACGCGGTCACCGCGCTCGACGCCTTCGGCAAGGACAAGATCATCGTCGAGACGGTCGGCGCCGGCCAGAACGAGGTCGACATCGTCCGGACGGCCGACACCGTCGCGGTGCTGGTCCCGCCCGGCAGCGGCGACGACGTCCAGATGCTCAAGGCCGGTATCCTCGAGATCGGGGACGTCTTCGTCGTCAACAAGGCCGACCTGGACGGCGCCGACCGGACGGTCCAGCAGCTGCGCGAGATGTTGCAACACCGGGGCCAGGGGGAGCGAGACGGAAGAGCAGGCAGCGGCCACCACGGCCCCGACCAGACCGCCGGGGGGACGACTGAGGATGGACCGGCGACGAACGGGGAGCGAGCTCCGGGGACGTGGGCCCCGCCTATCGTAGAGACGGTCGCCAACCGCGGCGAGGGGGTCGAGACGTTCCTCGACGCGCTGGCCGACCACGGCGACTTCCTCGACCGGACCGGCCGGCGCGACGAACAGGAACGGGCGCGCTTCGCCGCCGAGATACGGACGCTCCTCCGCGAGGACGCCAACGGCCTGGTCACCCGCGAGCTCGACCGCCAGGGCGGTCTCGACCGACTGGTCGACGACGTGGTCGCCCGCGAGACCGACCCGTATACCGTGGTCGACGAGGTACTGGCGCCGCTCCGGGAGTGTCTGGACCGCGAGGCATAGGCGCGGGCCGGCCCGTCGTCGGTCGGTTCGGCACGTGTCGCCGCCCTTACGTATTAAGAGCTTCTGTCCCCTACAGTCGGGCATGAAACTCCGCAACGTGCTCGGACTCGCGGCGGGAACCGTCGGCGCGACGGCGCTGGCCAACCGACTCCTCCGGGCCTCGCCCGACGAGTTCGACCCATTCCTGCCGGGAACCCAGCGGACGTACCGCTGGCGGGGGTTCGACGTCGCCTACACCGAGGCCGGCGACCCCGGGGCCCCGGACCTGGTGCTGTTGCACGGCATCAACGCCGCTGGGTCCAGTCACGAGTTCCACACCGTCGTCGACGAGCTGGCAGCGGACTACCACGTCCTCGCCCCCGACCTCCCGGGGTTCGGTCACTCCGACCGACCGCCGCTGCTGTACTCGGCGTCGCTGCTGACGACGTTCGTCCGTGACTTCCTCGCCGACGAGGCCACGGACCCGACGGTCGTCGCCTCGTCGCTGACCGGGGCCTACGCCGCGTCGGCCGCCCGGGACGTCGACGTCGCGGAGCTGATCTTGGTCTGTCCGACGGACTCGTCGATGGGGGGCGGGAACGTCTGGCTCCGGTCGCTGCTTCGCGCGCCCGTGGTCGGCCAGGCCATCTACAACCTCATCGTCTCGAAGCCCTCCATCCGGCACTTCCACGCCGACCACGGCTACTACGACATGGACAACCTCACCGACGAGGTGGTCGACTACGAGTGGCAGTCCGGCCACCAGCCGGGCGCCAGGTTCGCGCCGGCGTCGTTCGTCTCGGGGTTCCTCGACCCACAGGCGGACCTCGGGGACGTGCTCGAATCGGTCGACGTCCCGACGACGCTCGTCTGGGGCGAGGACGCCGACATCACGCCACTCTCGGACGGGCGCGGACTGGCCGAGCAGGCCGACGTGCGACTCGTCGTCTTCGGCGACTCGCTCCTGTTGCCACACGTCGAGCACCCCGCCCAGTTCGTCGCCGTCGTCCGCGGCGAGACGGCCTCTATCACCGTCGAGTGAGCGGCGGGTCGGTCTCAGCGCGGCCGGAAGACGACGGCCCGGTCGCCCGTCGTCACCCGCTCGCCGACCTCGACGCCGACGACCGTGCCGATCTCGACGTCTTCCGGATCGATGCCACGGACCATCCCGGTGATAGAGACGGATCCGAAGTCCGCCACGGCGGTCACGTACGGGGCGTCGTCCTCGAACTGCGGCGTCGGGACCGTGATGGTCGTGTGCGTGGTCACCTTGCCGGAATCGGGTAGCCGCTCCTCCCCGAGGTCGCGGGACCGACACTCGGGACAGATGCGCCGGGGCGGGAGCCAGCCGTGCCCGTTCGCACACTCCAGGTAGTAGCCCTCGCCGGCCTCGATAGCGTCCAGCCAGGCGTCGTACTGCCCGTCGGGGGCCGCCTCGGTCATTCTGCCACCTCCAGGACGTGGACCGTCGTAGAGGCGACGGTCCCACCGGCGTTGTGACAGACGCCGATCCGGCCGTCCTCGACGGCGTCGGCCCGCGGATGCGACCCGTCGAGCACCCACGCGATAGTCGCGAGCTGGGCGACGCCCGTCGCACCGACCGGGTGCCCCT
The DNA here is from genome assembly GCF_029338255.1 of Haloarcula halobia. Lineage (NCBI taxonomy): Archaea > Methanobacteriati > Methanobacteriota > Halobacteria > Halobacteriales > Haloarculaceae > Haloarcula > Haloarcula halobia. The sequence continues at coordinate 1,541,439 of NZ_CP119787.1, read as the reverse complement.
TCGCCTTGAGGCCCCCGGAGAGATTGACCGGCATGACACCGTGACGCGTCGTCTCCCCGTCGGTGGCCGCACTGATGCCCTCGCCGCGCTCGTAGAACCCGAGCGACTCGATGGCCAGCACCTCGGCGATGGTGAAACAGTCGTGGACCTCGGCGACGTCGACGTCGGCCGGGCCGATGCCAGCGTCCGCGTAGGCCTCCTCGGCCGCCGCGTCGGCCGCGGGCGTCTGGGCGAAGTGGGCGCGGTCCTGCAGGGCGAGGTTGTCCCCGCCCTGGCCGGTCCCGGTGACCGCCACCGGGGCCTCGAGTCCGTGCTCCTCGGCGTAGGCCTCGCTGGTGAGGACGGCCGCCGCGGCGCCGTCGGTGATAGGACACGAGTCGTACAGGCCGAGGGGGCTGGCGATGGTCGGGGCCTCGAGGGCGTCCTGGACGGAGATCTCCTTCTGTATCTGGGCGTGCTCGTTGACGAGCGCGTGCTCGTGGTTCTTGACTGCAATGTGGGCCAGGTCCTCGCGGGAACCGCCGTAGGCCTCGAAGTACGAGCGGGCCATCAGCGCGTAGGCACCGGGGAAGGTCATCCCCGCACGGACCTCGTAGAGGTCGTCGGCGGCGATCGCAAGCGCGTCCGTCGCGGCGGCCGTTCCGATGTTCGTCATCCGCTCGGCCCCACCGACGACGATGACGTCCGCCTCGCCGTTGCGGATGTCCTTGACCGCCGCCCGGATGGCCGCGCCCGCGGACGCACAGGCGGCCTCGAAACGGGTCGCCGGTACGTCCAGACCGATGGCCTCGGCCATCAGCGGGCCCTGGTGCCCCTGGTGTTCCGCGAGTTCGCCCATGAAGTTGCCGTAGAACAGGGCGTCGACGTCGTCCGAGTCGACGCCGGACTGGTCGAGTGCTTCGAGCCCCGCTTGTGCAAACAGGTCACGGCCGGTGCGTTCGGGGTGTTTCCCGAACTTCGTGACACCGGCCCCCGCGACACGTGGGTTTGACATTAATCTTCGTTCGGCCGCTGGCACGTAAATGCTTGCCGCCATTGTGAGTTTTTGCCACGATTTCGGGTCGTCAGTTTCGCAAGACAGCGATACAATAGTTGAATTTTCGAGTGTTTCCGTCGAAGGTTACATTTCCCTCGTGGGGTCTACAGGACGGCGGCCAGTCTCACCGGACGATTTCTGCGATTCGGCGGGGTTCGCCCGACAGTGACGGCTCGGGTTCCACGATCTGTAACACCTCGTGGTCGGTGACGTCCGGGTAGGACTTCTGGACGGCGTCCTCGATGAGGGCCTTCTCGAGGCGGAACTCGGTTCCCTCGTAGACCACGTCGACCCCCTGCTCGTCGAACGAAAGGACGGTCATGGACCGGGCTAGGCGACCGCCGGATAAAAGTGTAGCCTCTGGCGGGACACCACGGGCACGTCAGACGCCCGTCAGACGCCCGTCGTGCGCGTCCTGAGGGTTTAATACGCCTGATTCCCACATACGCGACGTGCAACTCGGTTCTGACCCGCTCTCGGAACTCGCGATTCCCGACGGCACCACCGTCGAGGAACACGACCTGGTGACCGAGGGTGACGTCCTGATCGGCGGGCAGAGCACGGTCGAGTTCGGCGTCCGCGGGCGGTCGGTCGTCGCCGACGAACGTGTCCGCTTTGGCGGCCACATCGAGGCCGAGGGCGACTGCCGCCTCGACATGTGGTGTGACGTCGCGGACAACGTCCTCGTCGGCGAGGACGCCTACATCGGCGAGCGCGTCCACATCGGCGGCGAACTCCGTGTCGCTGGCGACCTCGACATCGGTGACGAGGTCGACATCGAGGAGGGGTTCGAGGCCAACGGCTGGATCGTCATCCGGAACCCGATGCCGACCATCGTCTTCCTGTTCGTCTACCTCTCGCACCTGCTGCGCATCGGCGAGGAGGCGGCCGCGAAAGACGTCTTAGACGAGATGCTGGGCGACGAGAGCGAGCACGACCCGATCCGTATCCCGCGGGGCGCGACCGTCTCCGACGACGCCTGGCGCGTCTCGACCCCGGCGACGGTCGGCGACGACTGCCGTCTCCACGGCAACATCCGGGCGAAGTCCCTGGAGGTCGGTCGCGACAACGTCGTCTTCGGCAGTCTGCGTACGCGCCAGGACATCGTCGTCGGGCGAGGCACCGAGATCAAAGGCGACGTGACCACGCGGAACGGCGACGTCCGCATCGGCCCGGGCGCGAAGATCTGGGGCGACATCTCGGCCAGAACCGTCCACCTCCACGAGAACGCCACCGTCGACGGGACCATCCGCGCCCGCGAGGAGATGCGGATGCACACCGACGAGGTGCTGGACCGGCCCGACGAGTCGGCCGCGGCGATGGCCGAGATGGCGGAGGAACTCGAGGCAGGGGACGACGATGGCGACGACGCGAGCGAGCCTGAGGCTCCCGACGGCGACGAAGACGCCGAGGATAGCGCAGCCGAGGCGACCACCGACGACGGGAACGAATCGGCCGAAGCCTCGAACTGAGTTACGTGGGGTGGTCGCCGCTGTGCGCACCGAGTACCAGCCGATATCCCGACCGGACGAGTACCACCACGACCAGGCAACTCCCGAGTAGGAGTGCCGGGACGCCCGCGAAGAAGACGCCGCCGGCGGACGTGTTCAGCGACACCAGCGCGAACACCGACGCGAGGACGGTCAGGACGCCGAGGAGACCGGTCCCGACGCGTGCCGTGCTGTCGGGCCCACCGGCGCTCCGGCGCTGGACCCAGTCGACGACGACGACACACCCGAGTACGAACGCCAGCAGACTGATCGTATCTAGCGTGACGGGGCCGAGGTAGAGCCACGCGGGGACGAGGTCTATCGCGAGGAGTCGCGTGGCGATGCCGAGTCCGGCCAGCAACGCGACGGCGGGACGGAGCACCCAGCGTCGCGAGCGAGACGGCGGGGACATACCCGACCGTACCAGCGAAGCGACAATAACCGCTGGGGACGGTCAAACTGCCGTCGAACCGAAACCCCCTTTCCCCGGCCACTGGTACGGCCTGCCATGCTCTCTATCGCACTCGCCGGCAAACCGAACGCCGGGAAGTCTACCTTCTACAAGGCCGCGACGATGGCCGACGTCGACGTCGGCAACTACCCGTTCACGACCATCGACGCCAACCGCGGGGTGAGCCACGTCCGGACCGACTGTCCCTGTCTCGACCGCGAAGAGCGGTGTGGCGACGAGCACTGCCGGGCCGGCAAGCGCTACGTCCCGGTCGAACTCATCGACGTCGCCGGACTCGTGCCCGGCGCACACGAGGGTCGCGGCCTGGGCAACCAGTTCCTCGACGAGCTGACGAACGCGGACGTCATCCTGAACGTCGTCGACGCCTCCGGTGGGACGAACGCCGAGGGCGACCCCGTCGAGGTGGGCGAACACGACCCCGTCGAGGACGTGGACTTCGTCGAAGCGGAGATGGACCTCTGGCTGGCGAGCATCGTCGACCGCAACTGGGAGTCCATCGAGCGACAGTCCCGGTCGCCGGACTTCTCGCTGGACGAGGCGCTCGTGGACATGCTGGCCGGCGTCGGGGCGAGCGAACTCGACGTCGCCCGCACGCTGCGCGAACTCGAGTACCCCGAGGACCCAATCGCCTGGACCGACGAGCACCGCGAGTCGCTGGCTCGCGAGATCCGCCTGCGGACGAAACCCATCGTCGTCGTCGCGAACAAGGCCGACGTCGCGCCCGAGGGCAACGTCGAGCGCCTGCGCGAGGCGGCCGACATCGTCGTCCCGGCGACGGCCGACGGGGAACTCGCGCTGCGAAACGCCGCCGAGGCCGGCGTCGTCGACTACGACCCCGGCGACCCCGACTTCGAGATAACCGGCGACGTGAGCGACCAGCAGCGGGCCGGCCTCGATCAGATTCGCGACGTCATGGAGCAGTGGGGCGGCACCGGCGTCCAGGGGTCGCTCGACACCGCCGTCTACGACCTGCTCGATCACATCACGGCCTACCCCGTCCAGAACGACACGAAGTGGACCGACGGCCAGGGGAACGTATTGCCGGACGCCCACCTGCTCCCCCGCGGGTCGACCCCGAAGGACCTCGCCTACGCCGTCCACTCGGACATCGGCGAGGGCTACATCCACGCCGTCGACGCCCGCGCCGAGCGGCGGGTCTCCGACGAGACGGAACTGGAGGAGGGAGCCGTCATCAAGATAGTCAGTTCGAACTGACCTGGTGGTGGGCTACTGTGCGCCCTCGTCTTCGCTCAGCTCGGCCTCCGGTGGCGAGCCGTCCACCGTCGGCGCGTTTTCGGGTGCGTCCATCGGTGGTGCTTCGTAGGTGTACAGCACGCCGTCGTGCCGGACGTAGAACGTCTCGCTCCCCGGGTTCTCGACGACGCTGTTATCGGTGTCGATGGCGAAGTCCACGAGGTCCGCGAGCGACGTCGCCTCCGCCCGAGGAAGGTCGAGCGCCTCCGGCGGCAGGTCGAACGACGTGACCCACTCGTCGAACTCGGCTCTATCACCCCGGTACGCCAGCAGGTCCCGTTCGCGCTGGCTCAACTCGAAATCGTTTCGCGAGCGAGCAACAGTGAGCGCCGCGAGGCCCAGGAACCCGACGCCGAACAGCAGCGGCCCACCGACGGTCCGGAGCATCCCGGGTTCACGGGGCACCTCGACGAGGGCCGTCGTCTCGTCGCGGGTCGTGTCTGCCGAGGCGTTCACCCGGTAGGCGTTCTGCGAGAACGTTATCGGCATGGCGTAGGCCGCCGTCCGGTTGACCGCCTGGCCGTTGACCGTCCCCGAGAACTGGACCGTCGTGACGACGAGCACGCGGGGCTCGCCGGGCGGGTTCCCCAGTCGCTCCGAAATCTGCTCGGTCCGGTTCTGCGTCCGGTTGACGTCCAGCGAGAACGGGACTGTCACCCGCGACCCCGGCGCCACGTCGGACTCGGTGCGCGTCTCGAGCGTCCGGGACTGCTCCCAGACCACTGCCGTCCGCTCCTGTCGTTCGTCGACGGCCCGCACGACGAGCGCCTCCTCCACGTCGACGTCGAGGCTGCCGCCGTCGGTGGCGTTGTACGAGAAGGCGAACTGCCCGTCGAGGTCCGGCGTCGCGGCCAGCAGATACACGGACCGGTTCTCGAGCGTCGTCCCGCGGTCGTACACCGGGTTCGGTTCGGTGACCGTCGCCTGGTGGGTGTAGGTCCCCGTCGTCGCCCACGACGAGACGGTCCGTTCCTCCGTGGTCGTGCCCGGGTCGACGTGCGCCCCGTAGGCCACCCAGCCGCCGACGAGTGCCAGGACGAGAAAGACGACGACCACGACCTCGAACCACGACTCGAGCGCTGCGCGCGTCTGCAACCAGCGGTCCCCCATGACCTGCAAGGCCGCCTGGGATCGCTATTGTTATACTATCAATATTTTCGGTTGGCTCGGGTTAGCGATACAGCCGGCGCACCCGACGCCGGACGCGTGCCGCCGTCGAGCGCCCCGTGTCGCGGGACCGCCTGCGTACTCGCCCGGTCCCGACCAGCGTAACGCCGACGAGGTAGAACGGCACGCCGAGCAGCGCGTCGATGACGGCGATGGGCGCCCACGGGTGGACCTCGTACAGCGCCCGGACGTGGGCCTGGGGCAGCAACGCCAGGTACCGGTGTTGCGTGACGAAGTAGCGGTAATAGCCCGTCTCGGGCGGCGCGTGAATCGTCAGGGTCGCGTTGACCACCGACTGTCGCGGCACGGTGAGTTCGCGCGGCTGGACGTCGACGTTCTCGTCGCCCGGTTCGAGGAAGACGATGGCAGGGACGAACCCGCCGTTGCCGACGGGATAGGTGGTCGATTCGGTGGTCCCCTTCTCGATGACGCGCGGCCCCGGCGAGTCGCTCTCGGCGCTGACGACGCCGAACTCCTGTGGGCCCGCGGGCCCGACCATCGCCGCGGTGGCGCTCACGACGACGACGGCGGCGAGCACGCCGACGACGAGCCGTGCGCTGGTGCCGGTGTCCCGTGACCGGTCGCGCGAGGTCCGTTCCCGGCCGCTGTCCCGCCACACGTCGATCCCGTAGAACAGGAGCGAGAGCGCGAAGACGAGGTACGCGAGTCCCTGGACGCCGAGCAAGGAACGGGTGCCGAGTGCCGAGGCGAGCGTGCTCTGGACTGTCTGCAGGACGCGCTGGGTGCCGGTGACGACGCTCCCGACGCCGGGTATCGCTAGCACCTCGCCACCGGGTTGCCAGGCGACGGCGACGATCTGCTCTGATTTTACCGGTGGCTCACCACTGTCCTGGTCTGTGAACGGATTGGCGTCGCCTTTCGTGATGTAGCCTCGGTCGGTTTCCTCGACGATTCGGTGGGTGGTCAGGCCGCCGCCCTGTATCTCCTCGGCACGGAAGACGACGACGTCACCCGCTCCCGGGCCGTCGGTGATAGCCGCCGGGATTGCGAAGAAGCCGTCGCCCTCGTCAAGAGTCGGTTCCATGCTGCCAGAGGTCACGAAGCCGAGAAGGGTTGGTTGGCCGAGGACTGATCCGAGAACCAATAATAGCACGATGAGAAGGATTGCAAGTTGTGGAATTACAATCCCCGCCTTCTTCAGTCCCATGTCAGGACAAAAAATATTACTGCAAGAGTTTAGTTACGAAGCTGTTTCAAATTAACTGCTTCCGTACGGACCATCCGCATCCGTGACGGCGAATCTAATTTCGCCCCCTGGAACACTGGCCATGTCCCGCGCGTCGATCGCCACACCAACTAGCGTAGAAGTACCCGAGTCAAGACCACCTCCACTTGCATTGGTACTCTCGTACCCGCCGAAGTCGTCCTAGCTCGGGTAGAAGCTATCTTCGGGGTAGGAACCACTGTACTCTTCGTACACTTCTTTTGGGACGAAATGCCATCGATCCGGGTTAGCCAAACCGGATTTATCGATAGTGATGTCGAGATTGTTCGGACCGTTATTGGTCATCCGAAAAACGCCATCAAAAGTCGTAACCGAGTCGGCGTTGATACCGCTGCCACCGTTATTGTTGCCACTGAAGTCCAAGACGAGTTGTTTCCCGCTGTATTCGGCGTACGGTGACGTCGCTTCCAAACCGAGATAAGCAGCCTGGTCACCTGCCACATTGACACCGACGGTACGAGTAGCCTCCACACTAGCAAACGCACCAGTACCCATTGCAGCCGCCGAGCCGGCGGCGAGCGATCCCATTCCGACGAGGAATTTGCGTCGTTGCATTGTTTGGTCTCCGTGCGCACACCCGTACGACCGATCCCGTCACCGACACGCCGTCAGGGGTGTGCTCGTTCGTTGCATGGTCCCACCACCCTTTGTGTATATACAGTGACACCAATGCAAAGATATCCTGTGTGCAGAGAACGTGCCTCTGCATGCTGAAGTGAGTGTTTTCAAAGTGTAAGGTAGGTTTACCTGGTGAGTTTCGCCATCGAACACCAAGCGTCCAAGAACGACTGGGAACGACGCTCCGCAGACGTTTTCCAGAAGGGGGCTGCCGTGCGGACCGCAGATCGAAACCGAGCTAACCCATCGAGTCACCAACTCCCGAGTTCCGAATTCGTCAAACCCCGAACCGACAGGGCCCGAGGCTGTTCAATTCGTGACTATCGTGAGGGTGCCACCTGCCCCGTTGCCGACCTCGGTGTCACCGTCCGGGCCTTCGACGATAGCGACGTCGATGAACGCGGCGTCGCCGGGGGCGACCGTCGGACTCCGAACGGCGAAGTAGATGCCTTCCCCGGAGTCCATGTCGACGTTATCGACGTCCCCGACGACCGAGACGTTTCCACCGTCTCCCTCCAGGGAGACAGACAGGCTGTTGGGCCCCTGGTTCACCACCGTCACGACGCCCTGTACGCGCGTCGCGGCGTCGTAGTTGAACGCGGACCCGCCGTTGCCGTTGCCCGAGGTCCCCCCGAGGTCGATCGTCAGTTCGCCGTTGTTGTCTGTGACGTACTCGTTGTCACCGTCGAGTTTGAGATACGCCGAGTCGTCGCCGGTGGTCTGGACCGTGACGCCACGGCCGGCCTCAACGAAGGTGAACGCGCCTGTACCCACTGCCGCCGCCGAACCGGCGGCCAGCGAACCCATGCCGACGAGGAAGTTGCGTCGTTGCATCGTTGGATGTCCCATGGACACACCCGGCGGCCAGTCGTGCCAGACGGCGTGACTGCACCGGTGTGCGCGCGAGAAGCAACGACTCGTCCTCTCTTTTGTATACACGAGTGGCACATCGAAGAGAGGGGTTGCACGACAGAAACCGGCGTATTCGATGCGCAATACCTCTGTTCTGGTGAGTAACTTGGGCTTATCTCGATTGCCCACAGTATTCGGGTTACCTTGGAGATATCACAACGGGATTACCATCCAATGTAATATTACTAACTAAATGAATCCGGAATGAGGTGTCGATATCCGTCGACGTTCGGGGGAGACGAGGAATGAGCCAGGCACGGACAGAGCTATCCAGGCGCACCGGGGGATCAGACGACGAGCAGACACCGTCGCAAGACCAGGTATTCGAGATCCTGAGCAACAGGCGACGACGGTTCGTCTTCCACTATCTCAAACGGGAGCGACGGGAGGTCTACCTGCGGGAGCTGGCCGAGCACGTGGCGGCCTGGGAGAACGACAAACCGGTCGCTGAACTCACCTCGATGGAGACCAAGCGCGTCAAGACGGCGCTCCACCAGCACCACCTGCCGAAGATGGACCAGAGCGGGTTCGTCGCGTACGACTCTAACAGGGAGACGGTCGAACTCGCCGACGCCGTCGCGGACCTGGAGGTCTATCTCGACGTGGTCCCGGGTGGCGACGTCCCGTGGAGCCTCTACTACCTCGGCCTGTCGGTGCTGGGACTGCTCGTGCTGGGGTGCGCGTGGATGGACCTCGGGCCGTTCGGCTCGATTCCCGACCTCTCCGGGGCCGTCTTCCTGGCTGTCGTGCTGCTGGTCTCGGCGGCCGTCCACACGTACTTCAACGTCTCGCGCCTGCGGCTCGGCACCACCGCGGACCCACCGGAGGTGGGCGACCGATGAACGCCGGCCGCCAGGTCGCACTTGTCGGCCTGGGTCTCGCGCTCGTCCTCGCCGTGGCACAGACCGGGGCCTTCACCGCGACGATAGCCGAACGGGGGGTCGATGTCGTCATCGGCGACGACCAGGCCGCGTATCTCGGCGTCCAGGAGCACTCCGTCTCTGTGCCGGGCAACACGACCACGCGGGCGTCGCTCGCGACGGTCACGAACCGTTTCAGGTCGACCCTCGAGGTCTCTGTCAGCGTCGCCGGGGACGAGGATACACCACCGACACTGTCGAGCGTGCGCGGTCCGGAGACGCTCTCCTCCGGCGAGAGCGGCGCCGTCATCGCAGACGTCTCGTGTGGCGACAGCACGGCCGTGGAGTCGGTCGACGTCGTCGTCGAGGGAACGGGCCCCGACGTCGGCGTCGAGTTGACGCGGTCGGTCGCGGTCACCTGCGAGTCGATAGTCGAGACGGAATCCGCCGAGACGACCACGACGGCCGGCGGCAAGGGGCGTGCCTCGTCCACGGCGGGCATATCGAATGTCAATCCAAAAATAATATCCAGTTCCAGCCCCGTGTTTGTGAAGTGTTTGCACGAGAGACGTCATTCAGACGAGGTCTGTAACTATCGTACGTATCTGGGGTGCAACTATCACTGTCTCTGGAGTAGGGATGGGTCCTCGGTACGAATTCCTTTTTAAGTAGGTTGGCCCCATCGACTCGATAGCGAGACACGACTAGCGGAGTCGAACGACGGATCGCCAGCACGCAGGGTCGGGTCAGGGAAGCGTGTTCAGCAGACGGTCGGTACTGAAACTGACGGGCGCTCTCGGGACGGTCGCAGCCTCCTCGCTCGGTGTCGGCAACGTCGCCGCCGCCGACAGCACGGCCGGGTTCGGCGAGGGCGGCTACGGGGCGGACGGCTACGGGACGGAGGAGACGACGTCCTCACTGGCCGTGACGACAGACGGGGCGACGGACGTCCAGACGACGTCGGCGACGCTCACCGGGTCGGTCACCGACCTCGGCGGCGCCGACTCCGTGGACGCCGCCTTCGAGTACCGGCCGGTCGGGGGGTCCTGGTCGACGACCGCATCGCAGTCGGTCACTGCCGCGGGGAGCGTCTCCCAGTCGGTCTCCGGACTGTCCAGCGGGATCGACTACGAGTTCCGCACGACGACACTCTCCTCGAGTGGTGAGTCGGCCGCCGGGACCACGGCGACGTTCACCACGGTCACGGAGACCACTGAGTCGCCGCCGGTCATCACCCGTTGCAACGTCTCCGAGGCCGGCCGGAAGGACCCACACGCGGCGGTCACGGTCAACTGGGAGGTCACGGACGTCGACGCCGACCTCGTCTCGGTGTCGCTTGCAGTCGCCGACAGCAGCGGGACCCCCCTCCGGAGCACCCCTGGACCTACGACGGCATCGCCGCGGCCTCGGACACCGACGAGTTCTGATTCGAGAAGGGCGGCGGCGTCGACTACCGGGTCAGCATCGCGGTGACCGACCAGGCCGGCAACACCGTCTCGGACCAGGCGACCGTCTCGGCCTGAGGTCGGCGACCGCGTCCGGGTGGCTATCCCAGCGGACGAAACCAGACCGCGGCCACCAGCACCGCGAGAAAGAGGTACGATCCGCGAATCAGGAGTTTCGTCGCCAGCGACGACTCGGCCCGCTGGGCGACGAGCACGACGGCACCGAACACCAGCGCGGCACCGGCGCTGCTCGGGGGTATCCCCGGAAGCGTCACCGTCAGCGCGACGACACCAGCGAGGGAAGTAGTCAGCAGGCCGAGCGCCAGGTGGCGGGCGTACCGCGGGCCGAGGACGACGGCGACGGTCCGCTTCTGGATGGACCGGTCGTAGTCGTGGTCTTTCTCGTCGTCGATTATCTTGATACCGGTCAACAGGACCAGGAAGACGGCGGCGAGTCCCAGCACGCGCGGCGAGAGCGAAGTCGCCTGGACGTAGTACCCGCCGACGAGCGCCAGCGCGATACCGGTCGGATACCCCACCGTCGCGCCGACGGTGTTGAGGTCGAGCTGTGGCGCGTGGGCGTAGCCGATGAGCCACGTCGGCGCTGTCAGGAGGGCCGCCCACGGGCCGACGGCCAGCGCGATGCCGGCCGTGCAGGCGGCGAATCCCGCTGTCGCCGCGGCGAGTGCGAGGCGACATCCCGTCACGGTCATCGGGTGGTCGTCGTCCTCGCCGCGGACGTGGAAGTCGACGTAGCCGTCCTTGACGTGGGCAGTGTAGACCGCGAAGAACATCGCCCCCGCGTGGAGCGCAGCGACCGGCAGGGAGAGACCGACTGCAAGCAAGCCACCGAACAGGGACGTCGCCAGCGGCGGGAGCATGAAGACCGGGTGGACCTGGGAGGCGAGGGCGCGCCCGGCAGAGAGCGGCCCCGTGTCGTGTCGGGCGACTGCCATACGACGATACACGGGCGCCGACGGCAAAAAGTCTCGTGCGTGCCGTTTCTTGCGAGGGGTCAGCGCCAGTTGCGCCGGTCGAGGACGAACTCGGAGATGTGCGAGGCGAGGTCGCGCCCCGCCTGTTCGGTCCGGGTGTGTAACGCCCCGGAGACGGCACCGGCCTCGCCGCCGACCCCTTCGGACTCCGAGATGGGGTCGGTGTCGGTGGGATAGGGTCTGCGCGCCCGGACGCGGTCACGAAGTGCCTGGACAGCCGCCGGTGTGAGTTCCCGGTCGAGATGCTGGAGGTCGTACCTGACGATGTAGCCGCGGGTGGCCACGCGGACGGCCAGAACCGGATGGCCCCGGTCCGCACAGCGGTCCCAGATGGCCCGATGTTCCGTCGCTGTCGTGTACACCGGTACGTTAGAGGGTGCGAGGTGATCCATCGGCCGGGTTAGGGGCCGGGTCCATATCCACCCTTCGGCGTCGCGTCAGCCAGGCTACCTGAGCGTGCTGTAACTCAGCACCGCGATGGCGACGAACTGGACGGTCCGGAGGACGAGGACGGCCTGCTGGACGTGCGGGTCGCCGGCGTAGAAGCTCTGCATCGAGAAGAAGAAGTACAGCGCGAGCGCGTTCTCGACCAGCATCGCGACGGCGAAGGTCAGCAACCCGCCGACCAGCCCCGAGCGGAACGTCGTGAAGTTGCGCACCCAGACCCCCACCAGCGGGAGCAAGAGGAGGACGTTCAACCCCGCGAGCGCCGCGGCGGCCGTGATGAGCGGCCCCATCGCCATCAGCGAGCCACCCCCGCGAAGCGTCGCTTGCCACCGTCGACGGCGTCGGTTCGCCCAGTCATTCGTCCATCTGCGCCACGATCTGTTCGAACGTGTCCCGGTAGTTGTCGAACCGGTCGGTCAGGAAGTACAGCTTCGCGTAGCTCTCGTCGCCGGATTCGACGACGTCGTGTTCCTCGAGCAGTTCCACGTGATGTCGAATCGTCTTGTAGCCCACGTCGAGTTCCTGGGCGAGTTCGTTGGCGTTCATCGGTCGCTCCGACAGCGCGTCGATGATGCGGGCTCTGTTCGCCCCGCCGCGCGTCGCCGTCAGGAGGTACCAGAGCGCCTTCTCCATCGCGCGTTCCCGTGTCTGTGTGCTCGTGCCCTGGTTATAGGCCTGACTCTCGCGGGCTGCGAACGGACTGCCGATGTGGTGTGTGGGCGACACGGAGCGCTCACCGGAGCGACACGTCGAAGACACATAACCGTTCTTCGCACTCTCTACCGAGGCTCTACCAAATTCAGGTCGGGCCAGCAGCGTCCGCGAGCGCCACCGGCAGGGCGACGCTCAGCGGACGGCCGCGGTCGCCTCGGCCATGACGTCGATGGCCGCCTCGAGTGACTCCATGTCCGTCGCGTAGGAGATCCGCGCGTACCCCGCACCGCGCTCGCCGAACGCGTCGCCGGGCACGACGACCACGCCGCGGTCGATGACCGCCTCGACCCACCCGTCGGGCACCTTCGGCATCGCGTAGAACGCGCCCTTCGGCGTCGGGCACTCCAGCCCCATCTCCGCGAGGCCCTCGAGCAGGACGTCCCGTCGTTCCTCGAAGGCCTCGCGCATCTCGCCGACGGCGTCCTGTGGGCCGGTGAGTGCGGCCTCCGCGGCGAACTGTGCCGGCGCCGACGCACATGCCTGGGCGTACTGGTGGACCCGCAGCATCCGCTCGATGCGGTCGTTCGGGCCGGTGACCCAGCCCAGTCGCCACCCGGTCATCGAGTAGGCCTTCGAGCAGGCGTTGACGACGACGACGTTGCCCTCCGTGCTGAACTCCGCCGGCGAGCGGTGCTCGCCCTCGAACACCTGGTGTTCGTACACCTCGTCGGAGATACACAGGACGTCGTGCTCGTCGGCGATGCGGGCGAACTCGCGCATGTCCTCGGGCGACTGGACCGCCCCCGTCGGGTTGGCCGGCGAGTTGACGACGAACGCCGCCGTGTCCTCGGTGATGGCGTCCTCGACAGTTTCCGGATCGAGCGTCAGGTCCTCGCGCAGCCCCACGGGCCTTGGTTCCCCGCCCGCGAGGTGGGTCAACGCCTCGTATGAGACGAACCCGGGGTCGGGAAAGACGACCGCCTGGCCCTGGTCGACGTGGGCCTCCAGGGCGATGTGGAGCGCCTCGCTCCCGCCCGAGGTGGCGATGACGTCTTCGGGGTCGACCTCAAGGTGGTTGTCCCGGGCGTGCTTCGCGGCGATGGCCTCCCGGAGCTCGAGCGTGCCCTTGTTCGACGTGTAGGCGTCGGCCTTCCCGGCCCGAATGGCCTCGACGGCCGCCTCGCGGGCGTGTTCCGGCGTGGGGAAGTCCGGTTGGCCCAGGCCGAGGTTGATGGCGTCCTCGCCCGCGGCCTCGAACACCTCGCGGATTCCGGAGATCGACACCTGCTCGACGCGGTGAGAGAATTCGGTCATCGTATACTGGGTGGGTGAGTGCTGGGCCGATAATTCTTCCCGTCCACGTCCGGGAGAGGCCGCCTCGGATCTGGGTATCCGGGGAGTTACCAACAGCCAGAAATTCCCCTCCCGCTCGACGGCTGCGACTCGCTGCGCGCTTCGCTCACTCCGTTCGCTGTAGTGCTGGCTTCGTCTCGCTCGTCGAGCGGTCGGCCCCTTTCGTTCCACCCGACAGCCACACCCTCCCCAGCCGATTCGCTCGGTCGCCGGCTCCCTCGCTCATCCCTCGCACAGTTCCGTCGCTCGACGGAGCGAGCGACAGCGCGCGCCAGGGTTCCTGGGTCAGTTCAGCGCACCAGCGACATCGCGATAGCCCCGCCCCCACCCACACTCATCCCCACCACGCCCCGGTCGTGGTCCTCGCGCTCCATCGCGTACAGCAGCGTCGTCGTCAGGATGCCCCCCGAGGCACCGATCGGGTGGCCCAGCGCCACCGCCCCGCCGAGCGGGTTGTGTGTCTCCGGTGGCAGACCGAGTTCCTCGGCGACGTAGACCATCTGTGCCGAGAAGGCCTCGTTGAGTTCGAAGTGGTCGACGTCCGCGACCGAGAGGTCGTTGGCCGCCAGGAGTGTCGAGACGGCATCACAGACGGCAAGCGAGAACTCCGCGGGGTCGCGATAGGCGACGGCATAGTCCTCTACGTGGGCCATCGGCCCCATTCCCGCCTCGTCGACCGTCTCGGCGTCGGCGAGCAACACCGCGCCGGCGCCGTCGGAGAGCTTCGAGGCGTTGCCAGCGGTGATGGTGCCGTCCTCGCCGAAGGCCGGCGGGAGGCGGGCGAGTTCCTCCACCGTCGTGTCCGGCCGGGGGCCCTCGTCCTCGGTGACGAGGTACTCGCCCGCCTCGACGGGGACGATCTCCTCGTCGAAGACGCCCGACTCGACGGCCTCGCTGGCCCGGTGGTTGCTCCGGCGGGCGTACTCGTCCTGTGCCTGCCGGCCGATGTCGAACCGGTCGGCGATGCGGTCGGTCAGGGTCCCCACGTGCGCGTCGTAGTGGGTGTCCCACAGCGAGTCGTGTATCATCGCGTCCACGAGCGTCGTGTTCCCGTGGCGGCGCCCGCCGCGCAGCTCGGGGACGAGGTAGGGCGCGTTCGACATCGACTCCATGCCGCCGGCGAGACACAGCGACGCGCGGCCGGCCTCGATCCGGTCGACGGCCGACGTGATGGCCCGCAGTCCCGACCCGGACGCCTCGTTGACGGTCGTCGCCGGTACGGCGTCGGGCAGCGGTGACTCGACGACGACCTGGCGCGCCGGGACCTGCCCCACCCCGGCCTGGACGGCGTTGCCCATCGCGACCCAGTCCACGAGGTCGTGGTCGACCCCGGTCCGGTCCAGCAACCCCTCGACTGCCGCGCGTCCCAGTTCGGTCGCGGACCGCTCGGAGAGCGCGCCCAGGAGCGACCCGTGTGCGGTTCGTGCCCCGTCGACGACGACCACGTCGGTCATACCAGTGACGTGACGCCGAGACTACAATACTGTTCGCCCCAGGTCACTCCGACCCGGTCGCTGCCCTGAGGTCGTCGATGGCGCTCTCGAGGCGCCGCAGCGTCGCGTCAGCGTCCGTGTAGCCGCGCTCGTACTCGTCGAAGGCGTCCTCGGCTGCACTGAAGAACGTCGCCAGGGCCTCGTCGGTCGAGTCCGCGTCGATGTCAGTCATGTATGGAGAGAGGCGTGGTGGCCTCGAAAAGGTTGCTCACTGGGTCACGTCGTAGTCGACGCCGGCGTCCCGGAGCGCGTCGGTGACGCGCCCGACGGCGTCACGCGTCGTCACGACGGCGGCATCGAGGCCGCGGGAGGCCGCGTCGGCGGCCACCTCGCCCGCCGCGAAGTACGTCGTCGGTTCGACCCCGGCGTCCCTGAGTGTGGCGACGGCTTCGACCCCCGCCGCAGTGACGATGGGGACGCCCTCGCAGGCGTCGGCGACCCCGGCGGCGTCCTCGACCGGGCCCGACCGGATGGGAGGGATCTGGACGACGGTGACGTGGCCCGGGTCGAGGTCGATGATCCCCTCGAACCCGGTGACGCCGACGACGTCGCCCGCCGCGGCGCTCGTGGTCGTCACGCCCGTCGCGCCGCCGTCGTCGCTGTCCGGGGCCGCGTGCAAGAGCCCCTCGGCGAGCGAGAGCGAGACGGTCTGGCCCTCGGTCAGGTCGGCCGACGCGATGGCGGCGTCCTCCTGGACGCTGCCCAGGACGTCCTCGGTCACCCGCTCGGTGAACCGGCGGAGGTCGGTGGCGGCCTGGAACACCCAGTCGACGCCCTCCTTGGTGACCCGATAGCGCGATCGGCCCTCCTTCTCGACGAAGCCGTCGTCGACCAGCTCGCGGATGTACTCGCTGACGGCCTGGCTGGTCACGCCGACGGCCTCCGCTATCTCGCCCTGGCTCACCGCGGGCTGGCGCTCGGCGATCTCGACGAGGACGCGAAAGCGCGTCGCCGCTCGCTTGTTCTCGAGGACGTCGACCATACTGGGTCCACGGGTGTGGGCGGTAAAAACTCCACCGACGGCGCGGGCGTCACGGCTTTGTGTGGCCGGCCCCGACCCGGAGGCGATGACGCCCACCTACGACGACCGGGCGGTCCTGCTCGGGGAGACGCTCGTGGTGGCCGACCTCCACCTCGGCCGCGGGACCGGTGGGTCCCTGGAACTCCCGGTCGGGTCGAGCGCCGACGTCGCCCGGCGGTTCGAGGCGCTGGTCGACCGGCACCGCCCGAGCGACGTCGTCGTGGCCGGCGACCTGCTGCACTCCTTCCAGACGATTCCCCGGACCGTCGAGGACGTGGTCGCCGGCCTCCGGGCGGCCTGTGTGGACGCCGGTGCCGACCTCGTCGTCACCCCCGGCAACCACGATACGATGCTCGATGCCGTCTGGGACGGCCCCGCGCCGCCGTCCTACCGCGTCGGCGACACCGTGGTCTGTCACGGCCACGAGGTCCCCGACGCCGAGGCCGACCGGTACGTCGTCGGCCACGACCACCCGACCATCACCATCGAGGGGCAGCGCCAGCCCTGTTACCTCGTCGGCAGCGACCAGCTGCGCGGCGCGACGGTCGTGATGCTCCCCTCGTTCAACACGCTCAACGCGGGCGTCGAGGTCAACCGGATGCGGGCCGAGGACTTCCAGTCGCCGCTCGTGACGGACGGCGACCGACTCGAACCCGTCGTCTGGGACGAGAGCGGCCGCGAGGCGCTCCGGTTCCCCGCCCTCGGGGAGTTCCGTGAGATGCTATAACGGTAGGTATTTCAGCCATCGCGGTGGACCGTCGAACATGGTCCAGACCACTGCCGCACTCGCGCTTATCGGAGTCACGCTCATCGCACTCCTGGCGCTGTACTACGCGACGATCAAGTACGTCTCCGCGGTCCTCCTCGACGACGAGAGCGAGGACCACGAGGGAAACCCGAATAGCGGCGGTCGACCCGTCTAGGCCGTCGCGCGTTCTGCGACCCGTCGCTATCGCACCAGGCCCGCAGCCACGCGGCCGCTCTCTAGGGCCCCCTGTATCGACGACCAGCGGGTGTAGTCCCCGGCCAGCACGACGTTACCGTCGGGCGCGTCGGGGGCGGGACGGCCGGCGCGGAACCCCGGCGGCTGGGCGAACTGGGCGAAGGGGACGCGGTCGGTCCGTCGCAGTTCCAGTCCGTCGAACCCCGCCGCGGGATACCACGACTGGAGTGTTTCCCGCACCCCGCTGGCCAGGTCGGCGTCGCTCTCGTCGGGCACGCCCAGGAACGTCGCGCTGTACAGCTCCATGCCCTCGGGCGCGTACTCGGGCGCGACGGCCGACATCGGGGCCACGGTGTTGGGCCGGTCGTCGGCGGCGTTGAGCACGATGCGCGTGCCGGTGTCGGGCGCCCGGTTCGTCGGCAGGGAGAAGTACTGCGTGACACAGCCAAGCCCCCCGGTCGGGATGGCGTCGACGCCGGTCAGGTCCCGCGCCGCCTGTGGGTCCGTCGCGACGACGCACCCGTCGACGACGAGCGTCTCGCCGCCGACCGTCACGGTGGTCTCGCCGAGGTCGTCGGCCCCGTCGACACCCGTCACCGCGCGCCCGGTCTCGATGGTCGCGCCGGCGGCCCGGGCCCGCCGGGCCAGCTGCTCGGGCATCGCCTGCATCCCCGCGGCCGGCACGAAGATCTCGCCCTCGCTCAGCATCTTGTAGGTGTACTCGAAGACGGCGCAGTCGGTCCCCAGCGAGCGATCGAGCGTGATGCCGCCGTAGAACGGGGCGGCGAATCGCTCGACGAACCGCGTCGAGAACCCGTAGTCGACCAGGTAGTCCTGAATCGTCGACCCGCCACCGTCGAGCAGCGTCTCGGGGTCCGCGCCGGCCAGCTCGCGCTGGAGCCGGAAGAGCCGCACTTTGTCGGCCGTGCTCACCTCGCGGTTGAACAGCGTCTCGACGGCCGCCGAGGGCACCCGGAGCGGGTCCGACAGCACCGAGCGGTGGTTCGGGCGGGCGATGGTCGCCCCGGGCGAGAACCGCCGCGGCGAGAGAGCGTTCACGTCCAGTTCCCGCTGGACCGCCGGGTACGCCGAGAACAGCACCTGGAACCCCCGGTCGTACGTGTAGCCGTCCTCGTGGGCCGTACGGACCCGGCCACCCACCTCGTCGCGTTCCTCGAACACGGTCACGTCGACACCGGCCTCGGCCAGGTGGCGGGCGGCGACCAGCCCCGCGAGCCCGCTCCCGACGACGGCGACTTCGGTCATGGGCGGGGCTTGGGCCGCACCCGTCAAGAGGGTGCTGGAGGAGACCGGACGACACTTGGTTCCCCCGCCCCGAGGACCGGACATGGAGACGACGGCGGCCTTCCGCGGCCTGCGATGCACCGAGTGCGGCGAGCGAAGCGACCCCGGGACCCGGCGCTGTCCGGCGTGTCAGGGCCTGCTGGTCGCCGACTACGACGTGCCGGCCCTCGACCCCGACGACCTGCCCCACGTGAGCGGGCCGGAGCGATACGAACCGCTGCTCCCGTTCCCGCGGGACGTGGCGGTGAGCCTCGACGAGGGGGCGACGCCGCTGGTCCCGGTGCCGGAACTCGCGGACGAGCTGGGCGTCGCCGCGGTCTACGTGAAAGACGAGGGCCGCAACCCCACCGGGTCGCTGGCCGACCGGAAGCTCTCGCTCGCCGTGACGGCGGCCACCCAGCGCGGGGCCGAGCGAGTCGCGACGCCGTCGACGGGCAACGGCGCCCAGGCCAGCGCCGCCTACGCCGCCCGCGCCGGCATCGACTCGAAGGGATTCGTCCCCTCGCGCTGTCCGTTCCTCAACAAGGCGATGGTCAACGTCCACGGCGGCGACATGCGCGTCGTCGAGGGGCGCTACGCCGACGCCGTCGACGCCTTCCGCGAGGCCGACGGCGACTGGACCCCCGTCGCCCCGGGCGACCCCTTCCGCGTCGAGGGGGCGAAGTCGGTCGCCCTCGAGGTGCTGGAGGCGCTGTCGTGGACTGCCCCGGACGCCGTCGTCCAGCCGACCGGCCACGGCGAGTCGCTCGTCGGCCTCCAGCGCGGGTTCGACGTGGCGGCCGAGAGCGGGCTGAGCGAGGCCGCCCCGCGCCTCTACGCCGCCCAGCCGGCCACCGCGGACGCCGTCGCCGGGGCGTGGGCTGACGGCCGGTCGGAGCCGGCGCGAATCGAGCACCCGGACACCATCGTCGGCCCGCTGGAGGTCCCGGAGCCCGCCGCCGGGGAGGCGGCGCTGGGCGCAATCGACGAGAGCGACGGTGGCGCCGTCGGCGTCGAGGACGAGGACACCCTCCGCGGCGCCGTCGACTGCTGTGAACTGGGGCCGGAGGTCGGCGCGACCGGCGGGACGGCCGTCGCCGGCGCCCGCACGCTCGCGGCGCGCGGTGCGTTCGACGCCGAGGACGTCGTGGTGCTCGTCAACCCCGTCGCCGGGAGCAAGGAGGCCGACCTCCTGCGCTCGCACCTGATGAGCCGCGGGCTCTGACTAGCAGTATTTACTTTCGCCGTATTCGGGTTGTAGAGCCAGAAATCCCCCGCGCTCTCAGCTGCCGGGACTCGCTGCGCTCCTCGTTCGTTGCCTCACTGCGGTGCTTGCGTCGCCGGGGTTCGCTGAGAGCGCAGCCCCTTTCATTCCCGCCCATGCCAACTGACCAGCGGGCTTGGGTGGGACTGGAAAGAGCGGCAGGCTGAACGACGTTCGCAAGAGCACAGCTCTTGCGCAGCCCAGCAGCAATCTCCGATTTCTGAGGACGGCGGCCGACGTAAGGACCGCAACGAACGTAGTGGGTTAGGACCGCATCGAGGCCTCCGAGTTCAGTCAGTCGGGGTTTTCCGGCTGGTTACGATCTTAATCTCTTGACGAAACACTGCGGGTAAAAGCCCCGAACAGTTTTGTGAGGTGGCTGTCAATTCGTCCCATCGAACCACTCGCCATCCATGTCCGCCAGCCCCCCACTCACCCTCCTGCTCGTCGCCTGTCTCGCCGTGACCGCCGGCTGTTCGTTCTTCGGCCCGAACCCGGACAGTTACACCAGCACCTACGAGTACAGCGTCGGCGTCGACGCCAACGAGACCCTCCGGAACGTGACCGTCCGCGTGCCACTGCCGCTCGTCGACGGTGAGTCCCCGGTCGACGCGGGTGAGGTCGCCCCGAACGGCACCTTCGCCGCGGACTTCGACTCCGGGGGCCAGGGGGCAGGCGAGACGTTCGACGCGTCGGTCGTCGAGACCGAGCGCGGACCGATGCTCGAGCTCACGACCGAGCGCTTGACCGTCGAGACTCGCTACTTCCGGTACGTGGAGGAAGACGGGCTGGGTCGCCAGGAGGAGATCTCCGAGGCGGAGTACGACCCCGAGAACCCGGACCACGCCAAACGGGACCGGCGGACCGTCGCGAGGACGATCTCGGTCGACGCGACCTACCCCATCGAGACGCGCGACCCGGTCGGCGTCTCGCCGACGCTCTACGGCGAGGGCGTCGCGCGCGACCTGACCGAGTGTACGCTCCCCTATCACGACGAGGCGGTCTGTTACAGGTACGACGCGCCGGTGTATCTCGACTACAAGACGAGCGACGACGCGCTGGTCGAGAGCACAGTGTCTGTCACGGGGGCCAACGAGTGGTTCACCGGCGGGTGGACGGGCAACGACTATCAGGACAGGGTCCACGCGCGGGCGACCGGGCCACAGGACGGGTGGATTACGGCGTCGGGGTACACCGAGACCGGCCGAGGGAACTACCCGTCGCCCGAGCCGTGACTACGACGCGTGCTGCTTGGCCGTCGTGTATGCCTCGCGGACGCGCTTGAATTCGGCCTCGTCGCCCCCGTGGTCCGGGTGGACCTCCTTGACGCGACGCCGGTAGGCCGACTTCACCTCGTCGATGGTGGCGGTCTGCTGGAGGCCCAGTTCGGCGAACGCCTGCACCGTCGGGTGGACCTGCGTCTTCGGGTCCGGCCCCAGGTCGACCTCCGGGACGTCGAAGGGGAGGCGCGCCCCCAGTTGCACGCCCGGCATCTCGTGTTCGACCAGCACCGGAATCGTCGGCGAGCGCTCGATGCGGTAGTACGCCCGGGCGTCGAACGTGATGGCGACGTCGCGTTCGGGCAGGTAGAAGGCGACGTGCTGGCCCTCGACGAAGTGGTTCTCGGCGAACTGCTCGTCGATCGCCCGCAGGTACTCGCGGAGCTCGGTCCGGCGCTTGGTCTCGCCGCCGTCGTACAGCTGTCGGGCCGGTCGCTCGGTCGGGAACAGGCGGTCTGCGGCCACGAAGACGACCGCGACGGCGAGGCTAAACCCACCCCCGAGCAGGAGTCCCATGGTCAGCCAGTCCGGCAGCGTCCCCAGTGCGCTTTGCACGCGCCAGCGTTGGAACCGAGCGGTAAAGAAATGCTCGCTGCCCGTCTCAGCCGATGTAGCGGAGGTCCTCGTCGGACGGGGCCGGTGCGTTCTGCCCCTCCATCTCCTGTATCTTGCGGACGACCTCCTCCATCTCGTCGGCGCGCTCCTCCAGCGACGCGTAGTCGACGTCGAAGCCGATCATCTCCTGGAGGACCTCGAGGACGGCCTGGGCGCTCTTGGGGTCGACGAGGTACCCGGAGGTCTCGCCCATGAGACAGGTCGCGGGGAGGTCCCGTCGCTCGGAGAGGCCCAGCAGCAGGCCCGAGACGCCGACGATACCGCCGGCCGGTTCGTCCTCGCGGAACTCGACGCCGGCCGCTTCGAGTTCGTCGGCGAACTCGTCGGTGGTGGTCGCGCCCAGCACGTCGTACTCCTCGATGAGTTCGCCGGTGGGCACGCCACCGAGTGCGTACACCCGCTGGACGCCGAAGTCCGCGGCGACGTCGAGGAAGGTGTCGGTCAGGCCGTAGTGGCCCTGGTTGTCCTGTGCCTGGTGGTCACCCGAGAGGACCAGCAGGTCCGGGCCCTGCTCGGTCCGGACGGCGTGGAACTCCGCGGAGGCCAGCTGTGCGCGCCCCTCGTCGATGGTGACCTGTGGCGGGAAGTGCGTCGAGTAGACCCGCCGGACCAGTTCGCTGTCCAGTTCCTCGAGCAGGTGCTCCGCAGCGAGTTTGCCGACGTGGCCAACCCCGGGAAGTCCCTCGATGAGCACCGGGTCCTCGAGGGTCGGGTCCGCCGCCACTTCGATGTCGAATTCGTCCATACCCGCTATTCCCGGCGGCGGCGCTTAAGAGAACGTCGATACTCGCCGTACCGATCGGTCGGATCGAACGGCGCCGGGGCGCTGTTTATCGCCTCGGCCCCGCAGTCGGGACACGTCGCCGAGAGCGTGTACACCGGGCGCTCGTGTGCCGTCTCCCAGTCCGAGCACACCCGGATGTCGGATTTCATCGCCCTACTCGTCGTCTTCGTGGCGCTCGCGGTGGAACTCGGCGGTGCCGCCCTCGGCCTCGACGACGGCCCGCGCGCGGTCCGCGCTCGCTTCGAGCTCGCTCTCGGCCGTCTTGTAGTCGGGCGCTCGCACCTGGATCCGGTACTCGGGGGAGCCGACGTAGGTCACCTCGAGTTCGATCTCGTCGGGAACCTCGCCGTTGCCCTCGGCCGCCTTGAGCGACTCCTTGATGACGTCCACGCCGCCACTGGTCGAACAGCGCAGGTCGACGTAGCCGGTGACGTTGACGTAGGGCACCGAGACGTTGTTGCGCGCCGTCTCGACGATGGCCTCGACCTCGTCGTCGTCGAGGTCCGTGTCCTCGAGCGCGCTCTCGCCGTGGATGGCCGCCGCCTCGAAGCCGTCGTACAGCGAGCCGAACTCGGCGAGCAGTTCGTTGGCGATGGCGCCGTAGGTCTCGTCGTCTAAGTCCTCGCCGAAGGCCAGTTCCATCCAGTTGTCGGCCTTCTGCTCGTTTTTCCACTCCTGTATCTTCTCCTTTCGCTGGTGGTCGTTGACGTCCTTGATCGAGAGGTCGATCTGCTGGGCGCTCTCGTCGACGTCCAGGACCTTCGCGACGACCGTCTGGCCCTCGTTGACGTGGTCGCGGACGTTCTTGATCCACCCGCTGGCGACCTCCGAGACGTGGACGAGCCCGCGCTTGCCCTCGTACTCCTCCAGGTCGACGAACACGCCGAAGTCCTCTATCTCGTCGATCTTGCCCACGACGAGTTCGCTGGGCTCCGGCCAGCCGCTGTATTTCATCCTATCGTGCCTCGACGACGGCGGTCACTTCGCCCTCGATGTCGGCCTTCCCGCCGGTCGGGCGGGCGAGCGTGTGGCCACAGACGGCACACGAGACCTCGCTTGCGGCCTTCTCGAAGATGGTCTGTTCGTTCTCGCAGTCCGGACAGGCGACGGTGATGAAGCTCCCTGCCATGCTTACTCCTGGAAGGTGAGTCGGCCGGCGCGCCATCCCTCGCGGAGGTGGGCCTTCCCACACTCCGAGCAGCGGTACTTCAGGTCCGTCTTCTTGGTGGGCTTGTCGCCACCCGGGACCTTCGAGAACTTGCCGTCGTTCCCGATGCCGGAGTTGCGCTTGCGCTGGCGGTCGATCCACTTCATCCCGGTCTCGCGGCCGGAACGGACCTTCTCGACCTCGTGTTCGTGGTGCTCGTTACAGTGCGGACAGTACGTGTTAAAGCGTCGCGGCATCTCCATAGATATCGACCTTACGGAGCGATTTGGCGTGGCCGCTTAAAACCCGTTTGGTTCGGAGTCGGGCCGCCGTGCGTGGTTTGGTGGACGTGCACGTACTCGACTGCGCTCTCCCGAACGGCCGTCGTGTCGCCGTCTGGACGCCAGACGAGTCCACGGACGACGTGTTCACACCACGGCCCGTGATATGTTGCGGAAGCCGTGACGACAGCGTCCCGCGTGCAGGGGCGTCCGTGCTCGGTATCACGTATCGCTAGCCGGCCGGGTTCGCTGGCGGGTCGAGACCCGGCGGAGTGTTATTACGTCGCCGGAGCGGTGGAGTCACCATGGCAGCAGGCCTCTTGCTTCCGGCGGAGCACGACGACGTCACGGCGTTCGCCGCCCGGGCAGAATCGCTGGGGTACGAGTCGCTGTGGGCGAGCGAACTGTGGGGCCGAGACGCGTTCGTCACGCTCACCACGGCCGCAGAACAGACGGAGACGCTCGACCTCGGGACCGCTATCGTCAACGTCTACGGCCGCTCGCCGGCCACGTTGGCGCAGGCCGCGGCGACCCTCGCTGGCGCCGCGTCCGGCCGGGTCCGACTCGGTCTCGGGACGAGCACGGCCAAAGCCGTGACCGACCTCCACGGGATGGCCTTCGACAATCCGCCGCGTCGACTCCACGAGACCGTCGAACTCGTCAAGCTGTTCCTGGACGGCGACGACCGGGTGACCTACGACGGGCAGGTGTTTCAGGTCGCGGACTTCCCGCCCTTAGACCAATCCATCCCGGTCTACGCGGCCGCCCTCGGTGCGGCGAATCGACGTGCGACCGGTCGCGTCGCCGACGGCTGGTTGCCACACAACATCCCCTTCGAGAAGTTAGCAGCGACCTACGAGACAGTAGCCGAGACCGCCAGCGACGCGGGCCGGGACCGGAGTGAGATTTCCGTCGTGCCGTACGTCCCGTGTGCGGTGAGCGAGGACACCGACGAGGCAGTCACGACGGTTCGCAACCACCTCGCGTACTACGTGGGAAGCAGCGAGGGCTACGAGAACGCCGTGGCGCTCTCCTTTCCCGACCAGGCCGCTCGAATCGCTGCCGCCTGGCGCGACGGTGACCGCGACGCGGCCCGGAACGCTGTCACCGACGAGATGATGGGACAGCTGGCAATCGTCGGTCGTCCGAGCGAGGCCCGTATGCAGTTCGAGAGTCTCGCTGCGCGTGACGTAGTCGACGACGTCATCGTCACGATCCCGCTCGGTGCGAGCCGCGACCTCCGGGAGCGAACGGTCCGGGAACTTGCCCCGAGTAGTCGCGACCGCTGCTGATGGGGACGATGACAGCCACCAGTGGCCTCGGTCTCGTGGCGCACGCGTATCACACGTTCTGTCGAAGCGGACCGGGCCGCTCGGACGAACCGCCTCGGATATCGGATATCGGATATCGACGGTCCCCCACGGGTGCCGGACTCGCCTTCGATATCCCTAAGTACGCCGTTTCCGAACCCCTGGGCATGAAGAAACTCATCATTCACGGGGACCCCGGCCTCCGGAAGGGCGGCCGCATCGAGTACGACGGGGAGGAGTACGAGGTGTTCGCCGTCGCGCGCCAGGGCGACTGGCACGGCCCCGACCGGCCCCAGCTGTGGTGTACCATCGGGAGCGAGGACGAACAGGAGACCTTCGAGAAGCAAGACTACATCCCGATGCACCTCGACACCGAGGACATCGAAGCCGAGGGCGTCACCGTGCTCCGCGAGCGCGGCGCGGCCGCCGGCGAAGCCTGAGCGGCCCGACACCCGGTTTTTGGCGGCCCGACCTACAGCTGCTCGGGGTGGACCCGATAGATCACGACGTCACCCGCGCGCCTCACTGGCGTGATACCCGAGAGATGGTCGACCGTTATCTCCCCGTAGCGGTTGCGCTCGGCCGGGCCGACGTAGACGTAGCGGACGTCGTAGGCCCGGAGGAGACGAATCTGTGCGTCGGCGCTGCCGGTGTAGATAGTGCGAACGTCCTCGACGCGGGCGTCGTAGACCGACTGGTTGCGGTACTGGGCCTCGTGGGTCCACCCGGCGACGGTGGGGATGCCCGTCAGGCTCGCCGGCGCACTCGCGCCCTCGCCCTCGGCCGGATCCCACCCGTAGTCGGCCGGCGCTGCCGTGACCATCGTCGGGCGGCCCTCGACGGTCGCGTCGAGCCACCGGATGGCCGCCGCTTCGACTGGCTGGGTCCGCTCCAGGTGTGCCAGTCCGTCCAGCGTCGCGTCCCCGCCCCGCTCGGCGTGGTTCGCGAGCGCGAAGGCGCCGTACAGCGACGTCGAGAGGACCAGTAGCGTCACGAACACCGTCGTCGCCGGGCGGACCCAGTGTGTCCCATCGAGTGCCGCCGGCCGCTCGGGTCGCCAGCGCGTCAGGAGCCACGCGAGTACCGGCCCGACGGCGACGCCCCAGAGGATCCACACCTGCATGTAGGTCTTGAACACGGTGTTCATCCGGCCGATGTTCTCCCTGACGAAGACGAACTCGACGAGCAAGACCAGGCCGGCGCCGGCGAGCACGAGAACCGCCTCGAAGCCCACCGGGCGGTCGCCGCCGTCGGCCAGGGCGGGGACGGCAGCGACGGACTGTTCGAGCGCGGGCGAGCGCGCCAGTAGCCACGTCCCCACCAG
Organism: Haloarcula halobia; assembly: GCF_029338255.1. NCBI lineage: Archaea > Methanobacteriati > Methanobacteriota > Halobacteria > Halobacteriales > Haloarculaceae > Haloarcula > Haloarcula halobia. Next base: position 1,514,744 of record NZ_CP119787.1, on the reverse strand, counting down.
CAGGGGAACGAGGACGCCGACCGCGACGGCGTCGAGGACGGCGGTGACGGCGACGAGGGCGAGCGTCGCCGCGCCGACGAGGCGGGCCCGGGCGGTCCCGACCCCGCGACCGAGTCGCGCGTACAGGTACAGCGCGAACGGGACGACGAAGGGGCCGTGGACCGAGAGCAGTTCCACCAGCGAGATGCGGTCCGGGAGGACGGCGATCTCGCGGCCGCTGGCGGGCCCGAGCCAGAAGGGGAGCGACCAGAGCAGGCCGACGAGGAGGACCGCGGCAGCGACCGAAAGGGCGAGGCCGACTCGAGTCAGTTCGTGAGAGACACCCGCCGAGGGAATCCGGGCCCGGAGACCGGCCGGCAGGAGCGACGCCGGATCGGCCGGTGCCACCGCGACAGTCAGGAAGACGAGGCCGCCGACCGACGGGAACGACCAGGTGCTCGTGACCGCGACGACGCCACCGACCGCCGGTATCGCGCCGAACAACAGGGCGAGGCGTCGGCGCCGCTCCGTCTCGGGCGTCTGGACGTAACTGAGACAGAGCGCCGCGACGAGCAACAGGAAGCCCGTGCTCATCATGTGGGCGTGGAGGTCGCCGTTGAGCCAGGCGAACAGCGGGAACTCGTCGATGACGAACGCCGCCGAGGGTTCGTAGGTGACAAAGTCGCCGGCGTCGTCGGTGATGACCCGGCTCGCGTCCCAGTAACTGAACGCGTCGGGGCCGTCGGCCAGCCCCCGTGGCTCGTAGCCCGTGGCCGCGAGCACCGACTGTCGGAGGCCGCCGGGCAACAGCCAGATGACGAACTGCGCGGGCGTCGAGAGGTTGCTCGCGAAGCCCACGAAGAACGCGCCCAGGCCCGCTGCGAGTCGCCGCGGGAGGCCCCGGTCGGCCGCGATGGTCCCCGCGAGCCCGTAGGCGGCCGTCACCAGCGTCGCGTAGAACCCCGCGAGCGCGAGGTTGTAGGCGAACTGGCCGGGCGTCCCGGTGAGCCGAGCCAGTATCGAGGCGGCGAGGTGGCCGCCGTAGTAGTACGCGACCGGTTCGCCGGCGAACCACATGTCCTCGGGCGGGAGGCTGTCGGCCCGCAGCAGCGACTGGAGCAACCCGAAGTCGAGGAACTTCTCGCCGCCGAGCGAGACGATGGCGGGGTCGAGCGCACGAATCCAGACGACGAACAGGAACCCGACCGTGAAGACGACGGCCGCTTCGGCGGCCGCCCGTTCGTCCACCGAGACGCCCCGGTAGGTGAGCCCGATGGCCGTCGCGACCAGCACGACGAGACCGATCCAGACGCCCAGCGTGAGCGAGAGGCGACCGAAGAAGTACGTCGCGAGCCACAGGATCCCGATTGCGACCGGGACGCCGAACGCCGCGCCGCGGTCGGCAAAGCGCGGGCAGAGCGACGCCGCGACGGTCCCGCCGGTGTAGAGCAACAACAGGTAGAGCGCGAGCCAGAGCCCGACGAGGCCGTACTCCATCGGTAGATAGAGCGCAATCCTGTCCTATACCTCTTTTGCACCGCGACGGCACTGGCACATTCGAACTGTTTTTACTCACCGGGAGTGGACTGTTCCCCATGTCGGATTCCGTCGGCGTCGTCGTGCCCGCCTTTCGCCCCGACGTCGACCAGTTGCGAGCGTACGTCGTCGCCATCGAGGACGCCCTCTCGCCGGCGAGGGTCGTCGTCGAACTCGACGACCCTTGCGAGGGCGTGCCCGCCACCCTCGCCGACCTGTCAGCCGAAATCGAGACGGTCCCGTACCGCCGGGGGAAGGGCGCGGCCATCACCGCCGGCTTCGAACGGCTCGAGACCGACGTCTACGCCTTCGTCGACGCAGACGCATCCACGCCGGTCCACTCGCTCGAGCGCGTCGTCGCGCAGGTGACCGACCGTGGCGCGGACCTGGCCGTCGGGTCGCGCCGCCATCCCGACGCAACGGTCACCAGCCACCAGACGTTCGCCCGCCGCTTCCTGGGCGACGGGTTCGCGTGGCTGGCGGGCCGACTGCTCGCCGTCGACCTCTACGATTACCAGTGTGGCGCGAAGGCCCTCACCGCCGAGGCCTGGGAACGCGTCCGCCAGCACATCTACGAGCCCGGCTTCGCCTGGGACGTCGAACTGATCGCCGTCGCGGGCGCGCTGGAGCACGACGTCGTCGAGGTCCCCATCGAGTGGGAGGACCGGCCGGGGTCGACCGTCTCGCCGGTCCGCACCTCCGTCGCGCTCATGCGTGCCCTGCTGGCCGCCCGTCACCGGGCGAAACGGCTCAGCGACAGTCGCCTCCACACCGCCATCGCCGCCCGGCGCGAGCAACCGACCGCACTCGTCGAACAGGAGCGATGACGGGACGGCTGGCACGACTCCGCGAGGTCGTCCCCGACCGCTTCGAGGCGCTCGTCTCGGGCGTGCGCTTCGGCCAGTTCGTCTCCGTCGGCGTCGTCGGCGCCCTCTGTGATACGACGGTGCTGGTCGTGCTGACCGAGGTGTTCGGCGTCCTGCCCGAGATCGCCACCGTCCTCGGCATCGAGACGGCCATCCTCGTGATGTTCGCGATCAACGACAACTGGACGTTCGACGCCGAGGGGGAGCACCGCTCGCTCGGTCGCCGCCTCCTCCGGTCCCACGCGGTTCGGGCCGGCGGCAGCACCACGCAGTTCGTCGTCTTCGTCGTCGTCTACCGCCTCCTTTTCGTCCCGCTGTCGCTCGTCGGCGTCGACCTCTGGTTGCTCGTGGCCAAGGGAAGCGGCATCGGCGTCGGGATGTTCGTCAACTACGTCTTCGAGAGCCTCTTTACCTGGCAGGTCCACGAGCCCGACTGAGCCGACCGCGGTACTAATTCACGGACGGCGCCTGAATCACAACCCTTAATGAGTGGCCGGGGTTAGCGAGAGGTAGCGGGATGGGATAGCCAGGAGATTCCGGCGGGCTCATAACCCGCAGATCGGTAGTTCAAATCTACCTCCCGCTATAATTTTGCTGCGAGCAACACGCGAGCAGCAAATTCTCTCGGAGTCGATTTGAACGAGAGAACGCCGAGCGTAGCGAGGGGTTCGCGTTGTTCAGATCTACCTCCCGTCGGCTGGCGGTCACATCGCGGGGACCGACACCCGTCGCGCTTTGAACGGTGACAGTAACGAAGCGACAGAGCCGGCAGGGTATCGTTTGCCAGTATATATCAATATCTCTATAAGTAGTCTGACGTCGTTGCTATCGTATGAACGCGATTATCGAACGTCGGCCGATCACATTCACCCTCGGGGTGACCGTCGTACTTGTCGGGGTAGCCGTCGGCGGTCGGTTCGTCCTCGCGCCGCTCCTGCCGCAACTCACGCTCGACGGTGTCGGACTCCTCTTGAACTGGCTGTTCGTCGGCCTCACGATCGCACTGGTTGCGTGGCTGGGGTGGTGGGACGAGATCCGTCTCCTCGCTCCGGTCGACCGCCGGGCGCTGGTGTACCTCCTGCCGTTCGGCGCAGCGGTGGCGATACCGGTCGTGTTCGGACTCGCTATCCCCGAGGTATCCCTCGTCCGGGGAGTGATTCTCCAGGACTGGGCGACCCTCCTCGTCATCGTGGTCGGCGTTGCGCTCGGCGCGGCGCTCTTCGAGGAGATCCTCTACCGGGGCGTCTTGCTCCGGGCGCTCGAGTCGCGGGGCCACCTCTTTGCCGGCGTCGTCACCGCCACCGCATTCGGTCTCACGCACGTCTCGAAGATCATCCTCGGGGGCTCGGTCGCCGAGTGGCTCCCGTCCATGATTCTCATCATCCCGCTGGGTATCGGGCTCGCCGCGGTCGCCTTCCGACTCGATAGTATCTGGCCACTGATCGTCTGGCACTTCGCCGTCAACGTGACGGGACTTCTCAGCGCCAGCCAGCCACAGGCGTACACCCTCACGACGCTGGGCGTCATCTTTGTCGTCGGCGTGATGGGTGTCTGGCTCCTCTGGAAGGACGACCGGGCCGCCGAAGATGGCCGCTCCCGCGACGGCAGCGCGACGCACACCGAGAGCGCCGAGCTCGTCTCGAACTCGCGATAAGACGACGACCACCTGTCCTCGGTGCCGAGAGCCGTCGCACGCCCACGTCTCTCGTCCACAGTGAATCTATCACGGGCAACGGACTTCCGGCGAGGGACCGTAGTAGCGACGCCGCGACCCTCAACCGTCGCCGTGTTCGTCGGTGATGACGACCTCGCCGTCGACGACCTGGACGTTGATGAGCGTCTTGGCGTCGTAGCCGGCCTCGTCGAGTTCGTTCGTGCCGTTGTCCTTCTTGATGACGCTGACGACGTCACAGATCTCGGCCCCGATGTCCTCAAGGGCACCGGTGAGCGCGGCCAGCGTGCCGCCGGTCGAGAGGACGTCGTCGAGGACGAGGACGCGGTCGCCCTCGTAGACGTCGTTGACGTACATCTCGTTCTCGGAGTAGCCTGTGACCTGCGAGAGCGACACCTCGCCGTCGAGGCCGTACTTGCGCTTGCGGACAACGACGAGCGGGATGTCCGTCATCAGCGAGACGGCCGTCGAGATGTGGATGCCCATCGCGGCCGGCGTGACGATCTTGTCGATGTCGTCGAGTTCGGCCTTCCGGATGATCTTGATAACGATCTCGCGGAGGAGTTCCGGGTGCAGCATCGGGACGCCGTCGCTGATGGGGTGGACGAAGTAGTGGTATCCGTCTTTCTCGATTATCGGCGCCTCGAGCAGCGACTCCTTGAGCTGGTCCATGGCGTCGGTACTGCAAGCCCGTACAAAAATTCTCCGTCAGCGACTCACAGCAGTGTCAGCAGATCGGCAAATTCCCGCACCATCGGGAGCGCGTGGGCGTTGCCAAGCGGGTAGTACTCGAGGGCGGTCAGCAGGACGAACAGCGTCGGGACGGCCGTGGCGACGCCGAGCAGCACGGCCCCGACGCGGCCGCCCCACCCGTCGGACCGACCCGCGAGCGCCCACACCCCGAGCGGGAGTCCGACTGCGAGCGCGAGCAGCGCGTGGAACTGGAACGCCTCGCCGAGGCCGTCGGCGGTGAGGTAGACGACCACGACGACGAGTTGCCCGCCGACCAGCAGCGTCCCCGCGACCGTCCAGGCGAACGGTCGCCAGTGGTCGGTGAGCGTCTGCCGGACGACCCGGAGGCGAACGACCAGGTAGACACCCAGCGGGAAGAGCGGGAACAGGTACCGGACGGTTATCTGGGCGTGGATGGGGAGGCGGCTGGCGTACTGCAGCGTGAGGCCGACGACGGCCAGGAGGGCAAAGAGGTCCACGACGCGGCTCGCCGGGAGCACGCGGGCGGGGAGCGAAAGATCAGCTGCTCGCGCCTGTGCGGCTCGGAGCACACCCGCGGCGGCAAGCAACACGGGGGCCGACTCGAGCACCGAGAGGTTGACGGCCTCCTCGTTGTCGAGGTTCAGCGTGCCCGAGGTGTGGCCGGACCGGACGAGCGTGTGGTAGATTTCGGACGGTCCTGTCAGTATCGACTCGAACCCGACGACGAGTTCGCCGGCGAGGATCGTGAGCGGACGGAGGAACTTCGAGACGACGGACAGGAACGGCGAGAGGGCGAGGAGCAGCGGCTCGAGCGGGCCGGTCGAAGTCCAACCCGAACTCGAGCCACCGGCTGCCGAACTCACCGCGTCACCACCCGAGACGGCGAACAGCCGCGGCGGTTTGAGCGGCGACCCGACGACGAGCGCGTTCGTCACGAGGAACGGAACCAGCGAGAGGGCGAACGCCGCCGCGACGATAGCGAGCGTCCGCGCGCTGTTGTCCGGGGCTGTCGGGACGTCGGCGACGGCGAGCGCGACGAGCAACAGGAGCGCCTCGGGCGCGTGGACCCAGGCGTACAGGCCGACTGTCGCGTACCCGAGGCCGCGGAACGTCGCCGGGCGACGCACCAGCGTGCCGTCGGCATCGGTCCGGCTCCGGTAGAGGAAGTACGCGACGGCGACGACGACCGTCGCCGTGAGCGCGTGGCGTTTCGGCACGCTGGCCCAGAGCGCCAGCGGCGTGCCCAGGACAAGCACCACGGTGCCGGCCAGCCCCACGCGCGCCGAGTGCATGCGAGCAAGGAGGCGGTAGAAGAGAACCGGCGTGAACGCGGCGATCCCGAGGTGGAACAGTTGCAGGGCGTAGAGGTGCGTCATCTCGCCGTCGAGCGGGTGCGCGAGCGTGACGTTCAGGGCGAACAGCGCGAGCACGCCGAGGCTACCGGCGACCGTGATACGGTCGTCCCCGAGGTAGCGCCCGACCGTGACGACGAGCGCCAGCAGCGCCAGCGACCAGAGCGCGACGAGCGCGATGCGGAGGTCGACGGCGCGTTCGAGCCCCTCCAGCGCGAGCCAGACCGGGAGCGAGAGCACGATGGCGCCGTAGTTCCGCGCGATGAGCGCGTCGCCGACCCGTTCCGCACCCGGGGTATCCAGCCGCGGACCGTAGGCGGCTTCGGTGAGGACGAGCTGGCCGTTCGAGAGACTGTAGAGCCCGTTGGCGAGGGTATAGGAGTCGGTGATGAGAAAGTCGGTGCGCCAGACGAGGCCGAACAGGCACAGCGTGCCCAAGAAGACTGCGAGGCCGGGTCTGTCACCGAAGAGGACGGCCACGCTCCGCTCTCGGAGATGGTCGAGCGGATTCTCGGTCCGGAGGTTGGCGACCGCTTCGGCGACGCTCATCCGGACACCCCGATGGTGACGGTTCGCGACGCGACGACGGTCTCACCGCTCGAGTCGCGTTTGACGACCGAGAGTCGGCCCTCGTACGACGACTGGTTGATAGCCTCGAGCGAGAAGGTGTCCGACCGCATCGTCAGTCGGTACCGGTCACCCGTCGACGGCCCGAGGAAGTGCGTCGTCGTCCGTGTGTAATCGAGCCCGGCGATGGTCAGCCGATAGGAGAGCGTCGGACTCCCCTCGAGCGTGCTGAATCGTACCGTCGTCGCCGGCACGGTCAGATGGTAGTTCTCTGCCCCGAAGGACGCACGCTCGAAGGTGGCGGTTTCGGGAAGCGTGGCGTCGGCGACGGTGGCGGTCCCCTGACCCAGCGCCTGCTGGGCCGGTTCGGACGTGAGCGCGACACCGGGAACGAGGGGGCCGGAGACGAGCGTCGTGACGAGGATGACGCCGACCGCGCCGAACACGACGCCACGAGCATAGTCCATCGTTAGCACCCACTGGATAGCCGGAGATAAATGCATCGTAGAGAGCGGTCGCTGTGGGACGGTAGAAACGAGAAAAATCGGGGTTAGTTATGCGTTAGGCCCTTGGTCCTGAGCGAGAGTCGCAGAGTTGTCGCCCTCCACAGTTTCGTAGACAACCCTCACATCGTAGTTATTTGGAACCCCGCTAAGGCTCAGAGAATTACCAGCTGTGATTTCACTAGTTGGACTGTAAGAGCCGATTGAGTCCCAACTTCCAGTCTGACTATTTAGATTACTACCGCGAATATACAGCTCTTGTGCTTCGATAGAGTCACCACCATCATGAGTGACATCAAGCGGGCCACCGGATGTATAATCGAACGAGAAACTTGCCTGTGGAGTCGTCTGCTGTGCCTGGTCGCCGAGTCCGAGGACGAACGACGCGATGACGGCCGCCAGGATGACGGTAATCGCGACCATCAGGATGACCCCGATGACCGGCGAGACAGCGTCGTCGTCGTGGATGAGTCGTTTGATATCCATTGTGTTCTCCACACACCGGGTTTTGTCCGAGCAGTAATTCGAACCTATCTCCGGTAAGGAGATATTTCGCTGCTCGTGGAGGTGTGCTTGGTTGGTGTATCCACGTGATCTGACTTATACCCGAAACACGTTTCACCCGTTCAACCCCGGCTTGAAACGCGTCAAGAGCCTGTTGAAGCCGGATTCCGAGACTAGTTGGTGAGGTAATAGGTCGAGGGGGCCAATCGACAAAGTGGTCGGCAATGTAACAGGAAAAGTGCCGCCCACGAAACCGAACGCAGCTATTCGTCGCTCTCCTGGTCCTCGGCGTACTCGCTGAGCGTGACCTCGCGTGCGACGTACGTGTGGTACGCTGCCGAGCCCGTGAGGACGAGGGCCATCACCGTCGCCCATACGAGCGGTGGGACGAGCGTGAACGGGTAGATGCCGACCCAGAGAATCGCGACGACGGCGAGGCTGATGGCGCCCAGCGAGAGGTAGTACTCCCGCCACGGGAACTCGCCCCCCGGGACGATCTCGAGATACACCGTCAGCTCGTTCGTATGTGACGTTGTGTCGATGACGCCGTTCTCGGAATCGTACTCGACGATGCCCGCGTCGTGCATGCGCGGGAGATGCGTCTGCTGGAGTGTCGTGTACACGCGCTTGCGCTGTGCGCTCGAGACTTCGGCAGGCACGCAGTCGTATTCCTTCGCGGCGACGTCCGACGCCAGATTGCCGAGTTCGACCGGGCCGCCGTTTGTGCGTAGATACTGGAGCACGTAGCGGCGGCGTTCGTTCTGGAGGACGTCGAAAATCTCGCCCTTCGACAGCCGGTCACTCGACGTGCGGGTCCCGGACACCTTCGTCTCCTGACTCATTGCTGGGCAGGACCCCGTCGTCCCGTTCGTCCGGAAACCATCCGATACCAGGAGGTGCGCGATGCGCACTAATAACTCCAGCGGTGGCCGAGATTTCTCGTGAAAATCCGCAGAGAACTGGAACCGAAGTGGTTACGCGTCGGGACCTTCCCACTTGCCGAGAGTGGCCGTGCTCCCGCCGCTGGGATCCTGGTAGGTGACTCGGACTGTATCGTCGGAATTAACGTTCACTGTAAGCGTGCTTCCGGCGCTAATTTTAGAGGTGGCAGCGAACTGAGCAGTGCTGGAGTCGATCTCTGAAATATCATCTCCCCAAGAACCGTCGTCTTGAGAACCTGAAACCGAAAGGTCCTGGGCTTCAATCGTGTCTCCGCCATCATGGGTTATATTCAGCGTCCCATCGCCGTCGTCGTCATTATCATAGTTATCATCGGCACCTTCGTTATACTCGAACGAGAAACTCGCTTGCGGCGCGGTATTACTGATCTGGTCACCGAGACCGAGGACGAACGTTGCGATGACGGCGGCGAGGATAACTGTGATCGCGACCATCAGGATGACGCCGATGACCGGCGAGACAGCGTCGTCGTCTGAGAGGAGTTGTTTCGGATTCATGTCTTGTGTCCACGCACACCGGCGGTGCGTATCGCACGGTGGTAACAAGTCCCTACTGTTCGGAAGTCGGGCCTTGTTCGCGGAGGTGTGCTGACTCGTACTTGGACTGCAGCGCATATATACCCTTCTCACCCTTCATCGATTCAATTACGCCTTGAAATGAGTTTTTAGGCCCCAAAGAGCCCGAATTACCTTGAGTAATTCGGCTTCAGTAAACAGTCACTATAACTGTCCAATCGTCGGTAAGCGTGGCCCATCGACGACGGGGTCGGTTACCAGTCACCGAATCCGTGCGGACGGTGCCGCGACGTGGGGCGCCAGTCCCATCGACCGACGGACAGGAGCGGAGAGCGGAAGGGTCACGACAGGGCGAGCATCGCGAGCGCGACGAACACCGCCAGCACCAGGATGCTGAACCCGATGCCGGCACGAAGCGGGTAGGCGAAGGACTCGTCGTCCTGTGCCGACGCGCGCAGACGGCGGACCACCTCGTTTGGCTCGGAGACGACGTGCGTCGTCACCGCCGTCCCCCGGACCACCGCCCGGTCGACGGCGGCATAGAGGTCCGTCGTGGCGTAGACGAGCGCGCGCATGCCGTAGAACACGGCCGGGTTGTACAGCGAGTCGACGTCGGGCACCCGGCCGAGTTTCGAGAGTGGCTTCTTGGTTACATAGAAGCCGACGAGGCCCGCGATCGCGAGCGCGAGTCCCTCGACGACGTGGCCCGTGGTGTAGGTGACGTAGACGTGCGAGACGACGCTCTCGCTGGTCACGTCGAAGGGGAGGATGCCGAACAGCGTCCCCGGGAGGAGGCCGTAGCCGACACACAGAACCGCGACGGCCACCATCGCGACGGTCTGGCCGCGGTTGGCGTCCTTCACGGTGCCGTCGTACTCGCCGTGGAAGAAGGCGTAGTAGCCGAACTTGATGAACGACATGAACGTGCCGACGCCCCCGAGCAGGAGGAGCCACTCGAGCGTCGTGCGCTCGGTGCCGAGCGTGATGGGGCCCGTCACGAAGTCGTAGTGCGCGCCGGCGATGACGATGCCCTTGCTGACGAAGCCGTTGAAGCCGGGGAAGCCGGCGATAGAGAGCGCCGCCACGGTGAACGCGACGGCGGTGATGGGCATCTCGCGGGCGAGGCCGCCGAGTTTCTTCAGGTTCTCGTTCCCGGTGCGGTAGATGACGACGCCGGCGGTCATGAAGAGCAGCGCCTTGTAGAGGATGTGGTTGTAGACGTGGGCGAACGCGCCGGCCTGGGCCAGCGTCGTCCCGATGCCGACGCCGGCGACCATGTAGCCGACCTGGGACTGGATGTGATAGGAGAGCAGGCGGCGCATGTCGTTCTGGAACAGCGCGAACATCGCGCCGAAGACGGCCATCCCGCCGCCCATGTACGCGATGGCGACGTTGCCCTCGGGGAACGCCCGGTACATCCCGTAGACGCCGGTCTTCGTGGTGAAGACACAGAGGAACACGCTGGCGGCGATGTGCGGGCGCGGGTAGGTGTCGGGCAGCCAGGCGTGCAGGCCGATGAACCCGACGTTGACGCCGATGCCGACGGCCGCCAGCGCCGCGGGGAGCCCCGCCGTGATCCCGTCGCCGGTGAACATGAAGGTCCCCTGGACGACGTAGTGCTGGAGGATGGCGGCCATCAGGAGCGTCCCGCCGATGCCGTGCAGCAGGGCGTAGCGAAAGCCCGCGCGGACGGCGACGCCGCGGTAGTGCCAGACCAGCAGCGTGCTCGTGACGGCCATCAGCTCCCAGAAGAAGAGGAGCGTGAGCCAGTCGCCGGCGAAGACGGCCCCGAAGCTCGTCCCCACGTACGAGAGCGCGAACGCCGTCTGGACCGACTCGGCCTCGCTCGCGTAGGAGTACAGTACCGCCACGGTGCCGATGATGCCGAAGATGAGGCCCATCAGCCGCGAGAACTCGTCGACGTTGAGGAAGGCGACCTGGAAGCCCAGGAACGTCGTCTGGAGATGGGTCCCGGCGGGAACTGAAAGCGACCACGGGACGGCCAGCGCGGGGACGGCGGCACCGAGCGCGTGGGCAGGTTTCCGGGGGAGCACCCCGACGAGGATCGCCGTCGCCAGCACGACGACCACCGGCGGGAGGAGCGTCAGCGTCGACATCAGGCCACCACCCCCGGGAGGCCGGTGACGACGGCCTCGACGATGCGCAGGAAGACGGCCGTGTCGGGGACGATGCCCAGCAGGAGCGAGAGCGTGGCGGCCGTCAGGATGGGGGCGAGCATGAACCAGGTGCTCTCGGCGCCGAGCCAGCCGCGGTCGTCCCAGCCGTCGGCGGGCGGACCGCCGTGGTGATCGTGGTCCTCGTGGTGCTTGCCGAGGTGGTCGACGTGTTCGGGCCGGGGAATCTCCTCGCCCTCTGCGTCGGTCGCGGCTTCGTCGCCGCCGTCGGCGCGAACCGCGGTCCGCCCGCCCAGCACCTCCTCGAGGAGCGGTTTCTCGTCGTAGGAGTCGGGCGACTCGAAGAACGCCTGGTAGACGATGGGCCAGAAGTACGCGATGTTCAGCACGCCCGAGACCAGCAGGGCGGCGGCGAAGACGAGGCCACCGCCCTCCAGCGCGCCGATGATGATGTACCACTTGCTGACGAACCCGGCGACCAGGGGGATGCCGGCCATCCCGGCCGCCGCGACGCCGAAGGCGACCATCGTCAGCGGCATCCGTCTCCCGATGCCGGCCATGTCGCTGATGTCGTCGGTGTGGGTCTCGACGTGGATGGCCCCCGCACAGAAGAACAGGGTGAGCTTCATGAACGCGTGGGCGGGGATGTGGAGCAGGCCGCCGACCAGCGCCGGCCCCTCGAGCAAGGCGAGCCCCAGCACGATGTAGGACAGCTGGCTGATCGTCGAGTAGGCGAGGCGGCGCTTGAGGTTGTCCTTGCGGAGGGCGATGACGCTCGCGGTCAGCAGCGTGAACGCGGCGACGGCGGCGAGCGGGAGGTCGACGCCGAGGTCGGCCATCACGTCGGGGCCGAAGACGTCGAGCACGACGCGTGCGATGCCGAAGACGCCGCTCTTGACGACGGCGACGGCGTGCAGCAGGCCCGAGACGGGCGTCGGCGCGACCATCGCGTCGGGGAGCCAGGAGTGCATCGGCATCAGCGCCGCCTTGACGCCGAAGCCGGCGACGAGGAGCGCGAACGCCGCGCGGGCCAGCGTCGGGTCGGCGGTCGCGAGGGCGGCGATTCCCCCGGGCGTGAACGCCGTCGTGCCCCCGGTCACCCCGGTCCCGGTGAGGAAGAACACGAGGACGGTGCCACCGAGGACGGCGACGCCGCCGCCGAAGGTGTACGCGAGGTACTTCCGGCCGGCCGCGCGGGCCTGTGGCGTCTCGTCGTGGGTCACGAGTGGGTACGTCGAGACGGTCAGGAGTTCGTAGAAGACAAACAGTGTCAGGAGGTTCGCGGAGAACGCGACGCCGATAGCGGAGGCGAGACTCGCGGCGAAGGCCGCGAAGTAGCGCGTCTGGGCGTGTTCGTTCAGCCCACGCATGTAGCCGATGGAGTAGAAGCTCGTGACGATCCAGAGCAGACTCGCGAGCAGGCCAAACAGGAGGCCAAGCGGGTCCACGCGGAGAGCGAGTTCGATGCCGGTCGCGAACTGACCGATCGAGAAGACATAGCGGGTGCCCGAGAGCACGCCGGGGACCATGCTCGCGACGACGCCGAACTTCGCGAGCGCGACGGCGATGGTGACGCCCTCGCGGACGTTCGGGCGCTCCTTGAACGAGAGGATGACTGGGATCGCTACGGCCGACACGAGCACGGCGAGCAGGGGTCTGAGTGAGGCGACGTCTGTCATTGGTCCAGGAGCGGTGGGAGCGTTTCGAGCAGCGTCTGTTCGAGTGTCGGGACGGCGGCGACGAGCGCGACGGCGAGGACGGCCGCGCCGACGACGACGGCGAGCATCCCGGCCGAGACAGGGCTCTCACCGCCGTCTGCGACCGGTGCGGCCCCGGCGTCGTCGTCGCCCTCGTAGATCGTCGGTTCGGCGAAGTAGAGCCGCTCGACCAGTTTCGCGAAGTACGCGAGCGTCAGCAGCGTGCTCGCCAGCAGGACGACGACGACGGGCCATATCTCCGCCCGGACGGCGCCGACGACGATGTACCACTTGCCGACGAAGCCGATGGCCGGGGGGACGCCGACCATCGCCAGCGCGAGGCCGGCGAAACTCGCCGCGCCGACGGGCACCCGACTTCCCAGTCCGGCGTACCCGCCGACCGTCGACGCGCCCGTCTCGCGCTCGATGACGCCGGTGGCGGCAAAGAGGCCCCCCTTCATCACGGCGTGGCCCAGCAGGTGGATCGTCGCACCGACGACCGCGGTGGGCGTCGCGATGGCGAACCCGGCGACGACGAGGCCGAACTGGGAGACCGAGGAGTACGCCAGCATCCGCTGGACGTTGGTCTGGGAGACGGCCAGGGCGCTGCCGGCGACGATGCTCACGCAGGCCAGGCCGACGAGCGTCCAGCGCGCCACCGGCACCGCCGTGAGGAAGTCGACGGTGAACACCGAAAAGAGCACGCGAACGAGCGCGTACGCCGCGACGGTAGAGACCAGCGCCGAGATGAACGCGCTCACCGTATCCGGTGCGTTGGCGTAGGCGTCGGGTTGCCAGGTGTGCAGCGGGAAGAGCGCGACCTTGACCGTCAGGCCGCCGACCATGAGCGCGAAGGCAGTCAGGACGAGCGGCGATCCGTAGCCGATGGCCGCGAGTTTGCCCGCGAGGTCGGCCATGTTCAGCGTCCCCGTCACCGCCAGCAGGTAGCCGACGCCCAGCAGGTACAGCGACGCGCCGACCGTCCCGATGATGAGGTACTTCAGCGCGGCGACGGCAGCGCTGGCTTCCCGGCCGCTGGCGACCAGGCCGTAGGCCGCAAGCCCGGTGATCTCGAGGAAGACATAGAGGTTGAACACGTCGCCGGTGACCGCCATCCCGGAGAGACCGGTCACGAGCAGGAGATACTGGCTGTAGAAGGCGTTCGAGCGCGGACCCGCCCTGCGCGCGTAGGCGAGTAGCCCGAGAGCGACCACGCTGATGAGCAGGACGACGGCCGCCGAGAGGCCGTCGACCACGAGTTCGATGCCGTAGGGGATGGCGAAGTCGCCGACCGCGTAGTCGATCGTCCCGCCGGTCCCGACCGACCACGCGAGCCACCCCGCGAGTGCGGTGTGGACCGCGAGCGTGAGGGTCGCGATGGGCCAGCCAGCACGGTCGGAGACGAGACTCGCCACCAGCGGTACCGCACCGCCGACGATGGGGACGACGACCAGTAAGACGGGGAGTTGTTCAATCATAGTAGAGCTGTTTGAGGGTCTCTTCGTCCAGCGTCCCGTACTCCGAGTAGATGCGGATGATGAGCGCCAGCGCCACCGCCGTCAGGCTCACCCCCACGACGATGGCGGTCAGGATGAGGACGTGGGGCAGCGGGCTGACATAGGGACCCCCGCCCTCCGTGATGACCGGCGGATTGCCCCCGGCCCGGAAGGCCAGCGTGATGAAAAACAGGAAGATGCCCGTCTGGAAGATGTTCATCCCGATGACCTTCTTGACGAGGTTGTCCGAATCGACGAGCATGTACAGGCCGATACCCAGCAGGACGACCACCGCGTAGTAGTTGTAGTGGGTCTGGAGCAGGTCGAGTATCATGCCTCACCTCCCTCGCCGTCGACGACGTGGCCGTAGCCAGCCGCCAGGAGGAAAAACAGGCCGATGGCGACGCTCGCGACGATGGCGCCGATGCCCAGTTCGACAAGTTCGATACCGTACTTGCTGGCCTCCTTGTAGATGAACAGGTACTCGTCGTACTGGAGGAAGTTTCCGCCCAGCGCGATGGCACCCAGGCCGATGGCGGCGAACGTGAGGACGCCGCCGGAGGCCAGCGCCGCGATGACACGCACGTCGACCCACTCGCGAGTGGTTTCGATGCCGTAGGCGAACGCGAGCATCATCACCGTCGCGCCGGCGATGACCCCGCCCTGGAACCCGCCGCCGGGCGAATCGGCCCCGTGGAACATCACGAACAGGGCGAAGGTGAGGACGAACGGCGAGACGACCCGCACCGTCGTCATGATGATGGTGCTCTCGACGTAGAGTCCGGGCTGGTCGTCGGCGCTCATGCGAACACCTCCTGCCGGAGGACCGACAGCGCGGCCACGCCGGCGACGAAGACCACCACGGCCTCGCCGAGCGTGTCGAACCCACGGTAGGCCGCGAGCACCGCCGTCACGGCGTTGTGTACGCCCGTCTCCTCGTAGGCGTTGGCGATGTAGTACTGGGTCACCTCGCCGGCGACCACCGGGGCCGTCGGGTCGCCGATGGCCGGCAGCGAGGGTATCGTCGCACCGAGGACGACGACGAACGCGCCGACGCCGACGACCGTCCGCAGCCGGACCGACTCGAAGCGCCGGGATTCGTCCGGGCGAACGGTGTTTGCCATCGCCAGCAGGAACAGGATGGTCATGATGCCGGCGCCGACGGCCGCCTCGGTCAACCCCACGTCGGGCGCCTGGAGGATGACCCAGATGATAGAGACCCCGAGGCTGTAGGCCGCGAAGGCGATGACCGACGAGAGGAGGTCCCGCAACAGCGCCGCACCCAGCGCACAGGCGACGACGAAGACGATGAGCGCCGCCTCGACGAGCGTCAGCGTCATCGGTCACCCTCCCCGTCCTCGACGGTCCACGGCTGGATGCCCTGGTCGGCCGCGGCACGCGCGATGGCGTGGGCGGCCGTCGGGTTCGTCAGGAACATAAACAGGAGCAGGAACACGGCCTTGACGGTCGAGAGGTTCGTCTGGATGGCCAGCGCGACGGCCGCGAGCGCGAGGACCGCCCCCAGCGTGTCGCTCTTGGAGGCCGCGTGGGCGCGTGTGTACACGTCCGGTAGACGGACGATGCCGATGGCCGCGACACCGCCGAAGAAGGCGCCCAGCGCCGCAAGCGCGACGATGGCCCACTCGGTCGGCGTCACAGCACACCACCCCGCTCGACGGTGAACTTCGAGAACGCGATAGAGAGCAGGAAGTTCAGCAGGGCATAGACCAGCGCCACGTCGAGGAACACCGACTGGTCGAACGCGCCGGCGACCAGCGAGATGGCGATGACGGTGTTCGTCCCGACGACGTTGACGGCGATGATGCGGTCGAACGGCGTCGGGCCGGCGAAGACCCGGTACAGCGAGACGATGGCGAAGACGACGAACGCCCCCGCGATGACCAGCAGCGCCGTCTCGAACTCAACCATCGTACGTCACCTCCTCGCCGTCGCCGCGCTCCTCGGGCGAGGCGATGGCGGCGGCCTCGCGCCCGTAGAAGACGAACCGGACCGCCCGCTCGAGGCTGCCGTCCAGGAGGTCCGCCCGGGAGCTGTCGGTCAGGGCGTGGACGTCGAAGGCGCGGTCAGTGACGTCTATCGTCAGCGTCCCCGGCGTGAGCGTGATGCTGTTCGCGAGCGTCGTGACCGGGACGTCGCCCCAGACGGCCGCCCGGTAGCGGACGACGGTGGGGTCGATAGGCAGCGACGGGTGCAGGACCACCTTCGCGATGTGGAGGTTCGCCAGGGCGATCTCCCACAGCAGGTAGGGGACGTAGACGACCATCCGGGCCAGCTGGACGGGCAGGCGCGTGATGGACGGTTGCTTGCTGAAGGCGATTGGCGCCAGCAGCGCCGAGACCAGCGTGGCGGTTATCGCGCCCGTGAAGAAGTCCAGGGGTTTCCACGGGCTCAACAGCAGGTAAAACAGGTACGAGGCGGCGAAGACGCTCACGTACTTCGGGAGCGTCGCCGCGCGGGCCAGCACCGTCTGTCGGGCCTCGCGCTCGACCGGGGCCTCCTCTATCTCGAGACCGTTTCTGGCGAGTTCGAGTTCGAGCGGGCGCAACATCGGCGCGGCGCCACCGGGGTTGTACTCCGGGTCCAGGATCGCCCGGCCGATGTCGTGTTCGGCCGCGTACTCGAGGAGGACGTCGGCGTAGTCGCCCGGACTGAACAGGTAGCGGTCGGCGCCGACCACCTCGAGGGTCACCGAGAGCCCCTCGGGGGGGTCGCCCCCGAGGTCCTCGTCGGTCCAGACGGCGACGCGGTCGAGCAGGTCGGTCGCCGCGCCCAGTTCTTCCGGGGCGTCGGGATCGACGGCACGGGTCCCCGGGACGACGACGAAGTGGAGCTCCACCGGTGCGTCGCCGTCCCGCCGGAGCACCCCGGCCTGGTCGATGGCGTAGGCGACGGTGTTTCGCACCGTCACGGAATCGGCGACAGGGACCAGCAGTCGGCGTGAATTGGATACAGTCACAGTGGTTTGAGAATCCTGTCTATCGTAGATTGGCGCGCTGTACTGTCGTTATCGGTGAGAAACTGCGGCACACGCAAAACTATTTCGCAATGAGTCACCCGCCGTGTGTCAGCTGTCAAGTTCCGACGCCAGTTCGTCGGCGACGCGCGCTCCGAGTCCCCGCTTGTCACCGGCGTACTCCGTGGCGTCGCCGTCGCGGACGACCAGCGCGCGGGTCCGGTCGGCGCCCATGACGCCGGCGTCGTTGGCGACGACGAAGGCGAGGCCGACCCGGTCGCGAAGCGCGCGGGCCTGTTCGACGAGGGCCGGGTCGTCGCCGTCCGTCTCGACCTTGAAGCCGACGATGGGGAGGTCCGGGGCAGCCTCCCGGACCGTGTCGATGAGTTTCGGCGTGGGTTCGAGCGCGAGCGTCAGCCCCGACCGGCCGCTGCGGATCTTCTCGTCGGCCCGGTCGACGGTGTAATCCGAGATGGCGGCCGCCGAGACGAGCGCGTCGCACGCCGGCGCCAGGTCCGTCGCCGCCGCGGTCATCTCCGCGGCGGATTCGACGCGTTCGACGGTGGCGTACGGGACGTCGGGCCCGTCGTGGAGGAGCGTCACGTCGGCCCCGCGGACGTAACACGCCCGGGCCACCTCGCGGCCGGTCCGGCCCGACGCCCGGTTCGAGAGTGTCCGGACCGGGTCGATGGACTCGGTGGTCGCCCCCGCCGTCACGACGACGTGGCGGTCCCCGAGTGGGCGGTCCCCGGCCGCCCTGGCGACGTCGGTGACGATGGCCTCCTCGGTGGCGATCTTCGCCTTCCCCTCCTCGACGCGGGGGTCGACGAATCCGACACCCCAGGACTCGACGCGCTCGATGGCGTCCAGCACGCCCGGATGGTCGTACATCGGTTCGTGCATCGCCGGGGCGACGACGACCGGAATCCCGGCCCCCAGTGCCGTCGTCGCACACGTCGTCACCGGCGTGTCGTCGATGGCGCCCGCGACCTTCCCGACGGTGTTGGCCGTCGCGGGCGCCAGCAGGAGGACGTCGCCCCACCCGTCGGTGCCACAGAGGTCGACGTGCTCGACGGCGCCGGTTATCTCTGTCACCACGTCGTGCTCGGTGGCGAACTCGAGGGCCCAGGGGTGGACGATGCCCGTCGCGCTGTCGGTCATCACGGCCCGCACGCTGGCCCCCTGGCGGCGCAACTCGTGGGCGAGTTCCACCGTCTTGACGGCGGCGATGGACCCGGACACCCCGAGGACGACGTTGACTCCGGTCAGCATGGCCGCCACTTCGCCCCCATCGGCTAAAAGTCCCGGCCCCTCTCACTGTCGCCGTCGGTCGACGTACCGATCGATGGTCCCCGCGTTCCGCTCGTTGACTCGCATCCGGGCGTCGAACAGCGGGCCGACGAGCGGAATCGACCCGACGAGGAAGTCGAGTGCGACCCAGCAGAGCATGGCCGCAAGCGTTCGCTTCGGGAGGCCGACGCGGAGGCCCTCGAAGACGACGTACAGGGACACGAGCGCGGCGACGGCGTCGCCCGAGACCGGGACGACGCCGAGGATCGGGTCGAGTCCGACCCTGACGTCCGTGCCCGGAACCCTGACCGCGCCGTCCATGACGTGGGCGACGCGGCGGGCGCGCTCGAGGCCGGCCTCCCGCTCCGGTTGCGTTCGATAGCGTATCATCGGTCTGGCGGTGCGTGTCCCTCCACTACCCGTTCACCGAACAAGGGCCTGGTCCCGGCATCGGCACAACCCGCGTCACGCCGTGCTCATTCCTCGCCTTCCTCCGGGGCCCGGATGGTCAGCACCGGCACCGGCGCGGTCCGGACGAGTTTCTCCGTGACGCTCCCGAGGAGGTAGCGCTCGAGGCCGGTCCGGCCGTGGGTCCCCATCACCACCAGGTCGACGTCGTTGTCCTCGACGTAGGACTGAATCGCCTGGTAGGGCACGCCGTGGACGATCTCGGTGCGGATGGACTGGACGCCCTCGGTCGCCAGGTCGTCCTCGATGCTGCCGACGGCGTCCTGGGCCACGTGCTGGAGCTCGTCGAGTATCAGGTCCGAGCGGACGTCGACGCCCATCGAGCGGACGTCGACGACGGACAGTGCGTGGACCGTCGCGCCTGTGGGCATCGCCACGGCCGCGGCCGGACGGGCCGCCGCTTGCGCCCCCTCGCTCCCGTCGGTCGGGACGAGGATGTTCTCGAAGGAGACGTCGGCGCCGCCGTCCGTCCCGTGGACCGTCAGGACCGGCACGTCGGAGAGACGGACCACCTTCTCAGCGACGCTCCCGAGGACGTAGCGGCGGACGCCGGTCCGGCCGTGGGTCCCCATCACCACCAGGTCGGCATCGTGGTCGGTCGCGTAGGTTCGGATCTCCTCGTCGGGGATCCCGTGGCGGACCGTCGTGGTCACCGACAGCCCCTCGGTGTCTACGGCGGCGGTAAACTCCGCGAGGTCGGCCGAGGCCGTCGCCTCGGCGTCGTCTATCTCCGTCGCCTTGCCGAGGAAGCGACTGTCGACGACCGTCAGGACGTGGACCGTCGCGTCGTGTTGTCGCGCGAGTTCGGCGGCCGTCGCCAGTGCCCGGTGGGCCTGGTCGCTACCGTCGGTGGGTACGATGATGGTGTCGAACATCTGTGCCCGAGAGTTCGGGGGATGCGGCCTTAAATTGTTGCTCGTCCGAAAGTACTTTTGGAGAGGTACTTTTAGGGCCGGGGCACCCCTACGACGTGCCATGGTCGCCGTCCGCCGTATCGTCCTCGACGTGTTGAAGCCCCACGAGCCCCCGCTGCCCGCGTTCACCAAGCGGATCACCGGGGTCGAGAGCGTCGTGGGGACCACCGTCTCGCTGGTCGAACAGGACAAGGAGGTACAGACGGTCAAGGTCACGCTGGAAGGCGAGAGCGTCGCCTACGACGACGTCGAGGGCACGATCGAGGAGCTGGGCGCGTCGGTCCACTCCATCGACGAAGTGTCCTGTGGCGAGTACGTCGTCGAGGAACGAGCGACGTTCCAGGACGCCTGAGGCGTGCCCCCCGTTCGCAGTCGGCTCCGGGCGCTGCTCGCCCGGGAGGACGTCCGCGCTATCTCGCGCCGGTACTTCATCTCGAACGGCTTCGACGGGACGCTGACCAGCATCGGCATCGTCGTCGGGGCCGTCCTGTCGGGAGTGCCCGACGGGCTGACGGTCATCAGAATCGGGCTCGGCGCCGCCGTCGGCCTGGGCACCTCCGCGGTCTGGAGCGTCTGGGAGATCGAGCGCGCCGAGACCAGAGCCGAGATACGGCGCATCGAGCGCGCGATGCTCACCGACCTGGACGACACGCGGATCCAGCGGGACCACCGCAGTGCACGCGTCCTGCACGCGACGATGAGCGGCCTCGGGCCGCTGGTCGGCATCCTCGTGCCGCTGACAGCCTTCCTCTTCGAGGGGTCGGTCTTCACGATGGCCGAGGCGGCGGTCGTCGCCGTCGGTCTCGGCGTCGGCGTCCTCGGCGCGTTCGGGGCCTACATGGGCTCTATCTCCGGGCAGCGGTGGTACGTCGCGGCCGCCCGGATGGGGCTCGCGGGACTGGTCGTCGCGGCGGTGAACCTCGTCCTGCCGGGGTGAGTCAGGCGGTCGGCCGGGCGACGTACCGCTTGACGACAAAGCCGACGACGACGAACAGCGGTCCACCGATGGCGAGTGCGCCCGCCAGCAGGCCCCAGTCGGCGAGCGAGAGCGGCACCGTCCCGAAGTAGGTCCGCAGCGGCGTGTACAGGACCGCGAGGTGGAGCAGGCTCGACAGCGCGACGGCGGCCCCGAGCCACCGGTTCGACAGTACGGGCGTGTCTCTCGTCCAGCGGACCACGTACAGCTTGGCGAACTCGAAGACGACGAACCCAGTGAACACCATCGTCATCGCGTAGGGCGTGACCGCCGGTGCCCCGTCCAGCGTGAAAAACATCAGTCCGAGCATGACGGCGGTGGCGACGAGTCCCGCGCCGACGATGAACGCCACCATCTCCCGGTCGATGATGCCCGACCCCCGCTCCCTGGGCTGGCGGTCCATCACGTCGCCGGAGGGGTCCGTACCGAGCGCGAGCGCCGGCAGGCCGTCGGTCAGGAGGTTTATCCAGAGCAGCTGGACCGCCGGCAGGATGAGGTAGCCAAAGAGCGACGCGATGAAGACCAGCAACACCTCGGCGGCGTTCGCCGAGAGGAGGTAGCCCACGAACTTCCAGATGTTGTCGAAGATGGTCCGTCCGCGCTCGATGGCAGTCCGGATGGTCGCGTAGTTGTCGTCGAGCAGGACGATGTCACTTGCCTCCTTCGCGACGTCGGTACCGCGGATGCCCATCGCGATGCCGACGTCGGCGTTTTTCAGCGCCGGGGCGTCGTTGACGCCGTCGCCGGTCATCGCCACCGCGTGGCCGTTGGCCTGGAGCGCCCGGAGGATCCGGACCTTGTGGACCGGTTCGGCGCGGGCGAAGACGTCGATCTCCTCGACTCGCTGGCGGAGCGTCTCGTCGTCCATGGCCTCGATGTCCGCGCCGGTCAGCGACGCCGACTCGATTCCGACCTGCCCGGCGATGGCGCGGGCCGTCACCTCGTTGTCCCCGGTGATCATCTTCACGTCGATACCCGCCCGGTGAGTGTCGTCGATGGCCGGCGCGACCGCGTCACGCGGCGGGTCGATGAGCCCCTGGAGGCCGACGAAGACGAGGTTCTCCTCGGGACCGCCCTCGTCCGAGCGGTCCTTGTAGGCGAACGCGAGCACGCGCAGCGCGTCGCTCGCAAAGCCCTCGACCTGGGCCAGAATGCGCTCCCTGGTCGCCTCGTCCATCGGTTCCGGGCCGTCCTCGCGGAGCACGCGGGTCGCTCGCTCGAGGACGACCCCGGGTGCGCCCTTGACGTAGACGACGTCCTCGTGAACGGTGGCCATGCGCTTTCGCTCCGAGGTAAAGGGCACCTCGTCCTCGCGGGGGCGCTCCCCGCGGAGCGTTCCCACGTCGAGGCCGTGCTCCGCTGCGGCGGCGACGAGTGCCCGTTCGGTCGGGTCGCCCTCGTCGTCGGTCGCGTCGTTACAGACCGCACCGATTTCGAGGAGGGTACGGAGCCGGTCGTCGGACTCGTGCTCGGCGTCTGTCTCGTCCGTCACGCCCTCGACGCGGAACAACTGGTCGTCGACCCAGGCGACCCGGACCCGCATCTCGCCCTCGGTCAGCGTCCCGGTCTTGTCCGTACAGACCACGTCGACCGAGCCCAGCCCCTCGACGGCCGGGAGGGTCCGGACCAGCGCGTTCTCGTCGGCCATCCGCCGGACGCCCAGCGCCAGCGTCAGCGTGACGACGGCGGGCAGCCCCTCGGGAATCGCGGCGACGGCGAGCGAGACGGCCGTCAGGGCCGCCTGGACCAGCGCCGTGCCGCCGGCGACGAGCAACGGGACGATGATCGCAGAGAGGACCACGACCGCGAGGCCCAGTCGGCGCCCAAGCTTGTGCAGGTCACGCTGCAGGGGCGTCTCCGGATCCTCGGCGGCGAGCAGTTCCGTCGCGATAGCGCCCATCTCCGTCTCCATCCCCGTCTCGACGACGACGGCGAGCGCCCGGCCGCGGCTGACGTTCGTTCCCTTGTAGACCACGTTGGGGCGCTCGGCCAGCGGTGTGTCCGCGTCGACGGCCTCGACGGCTTTCTCGACGGGCATGCTCTCGCCGGTCAGCGCGGCCTCGTCGACCTCCAGGTTCCGGCTCTCGAGCAGGCGACAGTCCGCCGGCACGACGTCGCCCTGCTTCAGGCGGACCACGTCTCCGGGGACCACATCTGTCGCCGCTACCGTCGCGTCGGTGCCGTCACGGCGGACCCGCACCTCCGGCGTGGCCAGTTCGCGAAGCGCCTCGAGGCTTCGCTCGGCGCGGTACTCCTGGACGAACCCGAAGACGCCGTTGCCGAGCAGGATCACCGTTATCAGGACGGCATCGACCGTGTGCCCGATGGCAAAGGAGAGGGCCGCGGCCGCGAGGAGGACCCAGATGAGCGCACTCGAGAACTGGTCGAGGAAGACCCAGACCGGGTGCCGGCGCTCGTCGGTCCGTATCTCGTTGTGACCGACGGACGCGAGTCGTTCGGCGGCCTCGTCGCTCGAGAGCCCCTCTTCGGTCGTCTCGAGCGCCGCCAGGACGTCCGACGCCGAGCGTGCGTGCCACTCCATCTGTCGCCCGCGGGCTCAGCCCCCACTGGCCGCGTGTCGCTCGGACGCGGCGCGCACGCCCGGCGTCGCGCCGGCCGCCCTCGACGCCGGTGACCGGAACACGGTCAGACGTCGGCCCGGAGTTCCCTCCGGGCGGTCAGCTCCTCGGGGACGAGCCGGAGGAACTCGAAGGAGATGTCCCGGACGGGCACGTCGAAGACGTCCACGAGCGGGATGTCGACCTGCTCTAGGCCCGCGAGCGTGTCCGTCTCGATGCCCTCGGCGTCGACGGCCTCCAGGCGACCCTTCGCGACGACGCTCACCCAGCGGTCGGTCTCCCCGTCGCGACCGTAGGTGACGAAGGTGACCGGCCGGTCGAGGACCTCGCCTTTCTCGCTGTCTAGGCCCGTCGCCAGCCGGAAGTAGAACGTCGTCTGGTCGGGGTCGTAGCCGTACGAGACCGGGACCGAGTGTGGCGAGCGGCCCGACTCGGTCTCGAACGAGACGACGCCGGTACCGCCGACCCCGAGGAACTCGTCGCGCTCCTCGGCGGCGACCGCTGCGCGGTGTGTGTCTTCCATACGTCATGTAACTCTACCGGAAGTAATAAAGCCACGCCGGCGCCTGAGGAACAGGTCTATAACGGCTGGTTGCCAACTACTGGCATGCGCGAGGCAAGTCGGACGACGCGCCAGCGCATCGCGGACCGATTGCGCGAGGAACCGATGGCGGCCGGGACGATTGCACGGACGTTCGAGATACAGACCAGCGACGCGCTCACACACGTCGAACACATCGCCCGGTCGCTCGACTCGACCGACGAACAGCTGCTCGTGGCGCCCCCGGAGTGTGACGCCTGCGGGTTCGCCGACTTCGACGACCTGACGAACCGGCCCAGTCGGTGCCCGGAGTGCAAACACGAGAGCGTCTCGGAACCGGCCTACAGGATCCAGTAGCCGGTGTGGGTCGGCGGTCGCGTGGCCCGCCTACTGGCCGGAGAACCCGATCCGGCCCCGCGAGGACCGGTCGTGGTCGCCAGACGGCCCACGGTTCTCGAACTCGTAGCGGTCGTCGGTGAGGTACACCGCTCCGTCCTCGACGCGGACGGCGATCGCCTCGAGTACCGCCCCCTCACAGGGGCCGTAGTTGCAGTACCCGGAGTCGGATTCGAACGTCGCGCCGTGTTTCTCACACACCAGTTCGTCCCCGCGCATCGTCGCCCCGCTGCCCTTGTCGAGGCGGACGTCCCGCCAGTGGGGGCAGTAGTTCTCGAAGGCCACGACACCGTCAGACAGCGACACCAGGAGCGCCTCCTCGGTATCGAACCCGTCCCGGACCGTAAACAGGAGCGTCCCGTCGTCGGGCACCGCCTCGAGGGGGGCGATACGACTGTCCTCGTCCATCTCGTCTCCCCGTAGGACGGTCCCCGATTTCAACGTTCGGAAGCGTTGCCGGGCGCACGTAGCCTTATTGTCACACGAACAGTAGGAACAGATATGAGTCGAGTCGACATGGACGCCATCCAGATAGCGGAGTTCCTCGATAGCCAGCGGACCGGCGTTCTCTCGATGGGGCGCGAGAACGACGGCTACGGCGTGCCGCTGGCGTACTGGTTCGACGACGACGACACGAGCTTTTACTTCCGGCTGGGGTACGGACCGGGGAGTCAAAAGCGGAAGTTCATCGAGGCCGCGGAGTACGTGACCTTCGTCGTCTACGCCGACACCGACGAGGGGTGGAAGAGCGTGCTCGCGGAGGGCGAACTCGAGGTCCTCGCCGAGGAGAACGTCGACGCGTCCATCGAGGAGGTGACCAGACGCCTCGACATCCCGTACTTCGAGGTGCACGAACGCCCGGTCAGCGAGCTCGAGTTCGACATCTTGCGGATGCGCGTGACGAAGCTCAACGGCATCGTCGAGGGCCAGATGGCCGACTGACGGGGGTCAGTAGTACTGGGCCTCGACCCGCTCGTCGAACAGGCGCTGCAGCAGCGTCGTCATCGGGCCGGTACCGACCGCGATGCCGTCGACGCTCGCGACGGGGCGCAGTTCCCACGTCGAGTTGGTCAGAAACGCCTCGTCGGCGTCCCGGACGGCGTCCAGCGAGTAGTGGCCGGTCTCGACCGGGAACGACTCCTCGCGGGCCAGGTCGAGGACGACCGACCGGGTCACGCCCGGCAGCAGGTCCAGGTCGTCGCTGGGGGTGCGCAGACCGTTCTCCGTGACGAAAAAGAGGTTGCTCGTGGCCCCCTCGACGACGTTCCCGTCGAGGTCGCGCATGAGACACTCGTCGGCGGCGTCGCGGCCAGCGGCCGCCCGGCGGAGTTCGAGGCGGCCGAGGATGCCGTTGAGGTAGTTGTGGGTCTTCACGTCCGCGGGCACGGCCTCGCTCGGGACCCTGCGCGTCCGGACCGTCTGGACCTCGGCGGGGTCGTCCCACACCCGCTGGCCGTCGCGGCCGCCCCGCGGGAGCGACACACAGGTGACGACGACAGTCGGGTCCACGTCGGCCCCGGGCGTGAGCTTCCCGGGCTGGACGCCCCGGCTGACCGAGACCTTGACCGAGGCCTCCGAGAGGTCGTTCTCGGCGAGCGTTGCGTCGACGCGCTCGCGCAGGTCGTCGGGGACGGCGTCGGCAAAGCCCAGCGCCTCGGCGGTATGCTGGAGGCGCATACGGTGGGCGTCCCACTCGAAGGGCGTCCCGCCGTAGACGCGAAGCGTCTCGAAGGCCGCGTCGCCGTACATGAACCCGCGGTCGCGGACCGACACCGTCGCCTCGTCGGCCGGGACGAGGTCGCCGTCTACGTGGTAGTACATCGGAGACAGAAGTTCTCGACCATGGTCTTGCCGTGTTCGGTGAGGATGCTCTCGGGGTGGAACTGGACGCCGACGTGGGGCTTCTGGCGGTGGCGAACGCCCATCACGATAGCGGACTCGTCGTCGGTGGAGGCCGTCTCCTCGAGTTCGTCGGGGAGGTCGACTCGTTCGACCGCCAGCGAGTGGTACCGCCCGACCTCGACGGGGTCGGGGACGTCCTCGAAGACACCCTCGCCGTGGTGGGTCACCTGCGAGGACTTGCCGTGGACGACGGACTCCGCGTGGCCGACGGGGGCCCCCGCGGCCGCACAGAGCGCCTGGTGGCCCAGACAGACGCCGAGGGTCGGGTACGTGAGGTCGGCGAAGATGGGCATCGAGACGCCGGCGTCCGCCGGCGTGCCCGGGCCCGGCGAGACGACGATGCCGTCCGGGTCGAGCGCCCGGACGCCCGCGACGTCGATGGCGTCGTTGCGCCGGACGGCCACGTCGTCCTCGCACCCGCCCAGACGGAGGACCACCTCGCCGACGTACTGTACGAGGTTGTACGCGAAGGAGTCGTAGTTGTCGACGACCAGCACCGTCGGTGCGGTGCCACTACCGGAGGCGGTCACGGCGTCCCCTCCACGGAGAGGTCCGCTCGCTTGCCCAGGGCCTCGTCCATGGCGGTGACGAGCGCCCGACCCTTGTCCAGCGTCTCCTCGTACTCCCGGTCCGGGTCCGAGTCGTGGACGATGCCCGCGCCCACGCGGAGGTCGTAGTGGTCGGCGTACCGGACCAGCGTCCGGATGACGATGTTGAGCGTCGCGTCGCCGTCGAAGCCGAAGACGCCGATAGAGCCGGTGTAGGGGCCGCGGCGGGTCCCCTCCACCTCGTCGATTATCTCCATCGTCCGGGGCTTGGGCGCGCCGGTGATGGTCCCGCCGGGGAAGACGGCGGTGACGGCGTCCTGCAGGGTCGCCCGCTCGCGCAACCGGCCCTCGACGACCGAGACGAGGTGCATCACCTCGGAGTAACGGTCGACGCGCCGGTAGTCGGTCACCTCGACGGTGCCAAAGCGGCTCACCTTCCCCAGGTCGTTGCGCTCTAGGTCGACGAGCATCGCGTGCTCGGCGCGTTCCTTCTCGTCGCGCAGGAGGTCGGCCTCCAGGCGGTCGTCCGCGGCGGGCGTCTCGCCGCGGGGTCGCGTGCCGGCGATCGGTTCGGTGACCAGGCGGTCGCCCTCGCGGTGCAAGAGGAGTTCGGGGCTCGCGCTCACGAGGTCCACGCCCGGGAACTCCACGAGCGCGGAGTACGGCGCGGGGTTGACCTCGCGCAGGGCGTCGAAGGCCTCGACGGGGTGGACCGCCGCGGGTGCCCGCAACCGCTGGGAGACGTTGGCCTGGAACGTGTCGCCGTCCCTGATGTACGCCTTGACCGTCCGGACCCGCTCGGCGAACGAGTCGCGCGTGCAGTCGCTCTCGAAGCGGGCCGCGTCGGCCTCGACGGGAGGGGCGCCGACCGCCGGGTCGCCCTCGACGGCCCGCCGCGCCAGCGCCAGCGCGTGTTGCCTCCCGAACTCGTAGGCGGCCGTCGCGTCCTCGTGATCGCTCAGTCGCGGGCAGGCGGTGACCCGGAGCCTCACCGGGCCGTCGCCGCGTGGCTCCTCCCAGGCCGCCACGCGGTCGTAGGCGCCGACCTGTAGCCGCGGGAGCGCACGGTCCTCGACAGTGTGCTCGGGGAGCGTCTCGAGGTCCCGGACCACGTCGTAGGAGAGCCACCCGAACGCCCCGCAGGGGTAGGGGACCTCACAGTCGCCGCGCTCGAGGGCCGACCCGGCCAGCAGGTCCGAGAGCGCGTCCAGCGCCGGCCCGTCGTCGGGCGACACAGACAGGAACCCGGCCGGCGCCGTCGCGAAGTAGCCCCACCCGGACTGCCCGCCGGTGGTCGCCAGGTAGACGCCACCGACGTCCTCGCGGGCCCGCCGGTAGGCGGTAAACGGGTCCGCGACGGTGACGCGGACCTCGACGGGTATCCGTGTCCGTCCGTCAGCACCGGCCGCGAGGGCGGTGAACGTCTCGCGGTCGGTCTCGACCGATACCATTACCGGGAGAGAACAGCTGCGCGACTAATTCCCTTGCGGTTCGGTCAGTAGTCGTTCGCGCGCTCGATCCAGCCGGCGACGCGGGTCTCCGCGAGGTCCGTCTGGGCGGCGACGTCGGCCGCGTCGGCGACGGCGAGGTCGCCGACCGTCTCGATGTCCAGGCCAGCGAGCCGGTCGGCGTAGGCGGGGCCGATGCCCTTGATTTCGGTCACCGGGTCGTCGGCCCCCTCGAAGGCGAGCGCGGGTTCGTCGGCCGCGTCCGCTTCGGCGTCGGCGTCGGCGTCGGGTTCGTCTGCTGATTCTTGCGCGGCGTCGACCGCAGACGAAGCCGTCGAGACGGATTCGGTGTCGGCGTCCGACGCGGCGTCGGCCGCCTCGGCAGGTGCCGAGTCGGTGCCGTCGGCGGACGGAGCGCCGTGCTCGTCGTCACCTGCCCGTTCGTCGTCCGCTTCGAGCTCGTCGGTCTCGGGGGGCCTCGAGGCCGTCTCTGTCCCCTTGACCGCGTCCTCGGAGTCGGTAGATGGCTCGTGCTCGACGGTGACGTCCACGTCCTGCTCGCCGCTGGTTCCGCCGGAAGCAGCAGACCGGGTTCCGTCGAGCCCGAGAAGAGATTTGATGGTTTGGAGCAGACCCATAGGTCGGCGTAGACCCCCCCGACACTAATCTCTTGCTGGTACGGCCTACAGACGAGCGCGCAGCGCCCGGTTCATCGCCTCGACGGGCGCCGTCTCGCCAGTCCACAGTTCGAAGGCCTCGACGCCCTGGTAGAGGAGCATCCACGCTCCGTCGACGGTCGTCGCGCCAGCAGCCGCGGCGTCTCGCAAGAGGCGCGTCTCGATGGGCGAGTAGACGGCGTCCAGCACCGCCAGGTCGCCGTGCAGCGCCGACGCGGGGACCGGCGTCGCGGCTTCGTCCATCCCCACGCTGGTGCAGTTGACGAGCACGTCGGCGTCCGCGAGCAGGGCCTCGAGGCCGTCGAGTCCGTGCCCGGTGGCGCCCTCGACCTCCGCTGCGAGCGCCGTCGCCTTTTCCTCGGTCCGGTTGGCGACGCGGACCACAAGCCCCTCGTCTGCGAGGCCGAAGGCCACGGCGCGTCCGGCGCCACCGGCACCGACGACGACGGCCGTGCCCTCGAGGTCGACCCCGTGGTGGGTCAGGGCCCGGACGGCACCGACGGCGTCGGTGTTGTACCCGCGAGGCGTCTCTCCCGAGAAGTCGACGGTGTTGACCGCGCCGATGCGCTCGGCCAGCGGTGCCGGGTCGACGGCCTCGAAGACGGCCTGTTTGAACGGGATGGTGACGTTCAGCCCGTCGACGGCGAGCGTCTCGGCGGCCGAGATCGCCGCCCCGCCGGCGGCTTTCGCCGGTTCGAACGTGACGTAGCGCGCGTCCAGGTCGAGCGCCTCGTAGCCCGCCTCGTGCATCGGCGGCGACAGCGAGTGTTCGACCGGGTTCCCGATGAGACCGTAGACGTCCATACGTCCCCGGGCGCACGCCGGCGGCATGAACGCCACGCTCTCGCCCCGGGGGCCGGCCACCCCCCACCGCCTTTCGCAACCTTTTCACGCGGACCAGTGTACGACTCTCGTAGTGAGCTATCTGCGCCACCCCCTGGTCCAGGTTGCCGCGACAGTCGCCCTGACCGCTGGCTGGGTCGGCACCCTCCTCACCGGGACGTCGCTCGGGACGGTGGCGACGGTGACCGTCAGCGGTCTCGCCGTGCTGGGGGCGTCGTTCCTGCTGGCGTGGGGGGCCGAGACAGCCGAGAAGGACGTCCCGCGGGCCTTCGCTATCGCCGTGCTGGCGGTCCTGGCCGTCGCCCCGGAGTACGCCGTCGACGCGCTGTTCGCCTGGCAGGCCGGCGCGGGTGGGGCGACGACCGAGGCCTGTGCAGCGCTGACGGCCGCCGAGATCGAGGCGGGGGCGACACCGCTGGCCCGGGCCTGTCACGACGCGAACCTGGCCATCGCCAACATGACCGGCGCCAACCGCATCCTCATCGGCATCGGGTGGGCCGGCATCGCCGTCTTCACCGTCTGGCGGGCGGCACGGACGAGAGACCCCGCTGTCATCGACCGCGAGGGGACCCTCGCGGACGCCGTCCGCCTGGACCGTGACATCGCCACGGAGATCACGTTCCTCTTCCTGGCGACGCTGTGGGCCTTCTTCGTCCCGCTCGGCGGCGGCATCGGTGCCGCCGATACGATATTCCTGGTCGGCCTCTACGTCGCGTACATCGGCCTGGTGCTGAAATCGGACATCGAACACGAGGATGAACACGTCGGCGTCCCGAAGTACTTCCAGAACTGGTCGCTGCCCTGGCGGCCCATCGTCGTCTTGCTGCTCTTTGGGTACTCGGGCGCGATGATCTTTACCGCCGTCGAACCGTTCGCCCACGGCCTCGAGGAGATCGGCCTGAACCTGGGCATCCCCGGGTTCTTCATGATCCAGTGGATCGCGCCGCTGGCCAGCGAGTCACCGGAGCTGATCGTCGTGGCCGTGCTGGTCAACAAGGCCCGCTCGACGGCCGGGTTCAACGCCCTCATCTCCTCGAAGCTCAACCAGTGGACGCTGCTCATCGGGACGATCGCCGTCGTCTACTCGCTAGCGCTGGGCCGGTACGGCGTGCTCCCCTTCGACGCCCGACAGGCCGCCGAGATATGGATCACGGCCGCCCAGTCGTTCTTCGCGCTCTCGATCCTGGTCAACTTCGAGATATCCGTCCGTGAGTCGATCGTGCTGTTCGCCCTGTTCATCTCGCAGGTGCTGGTGGAGTTTGCCCTCATCCGCGAACTGCTTGTGCTGCCGATAACGAGCCACGAGTTGCTGCTCGGATACACCGCGGTGTACATGCTCGTCGGGACGGCACTGTTCGTCATTCGCCGCCGGTCGCTGTTCCTCCTGCTGGGACTGGCCGGCGACGCCGTGCGAACCGCCCTGGGCCGTGAGCCCGTCCACCCGGAGTACGCCGACTGATGCTCGCTATCGTCGTCTCCCGGGCAGACGAGGCGTCCGTCCACATCGGCGAGTGCCTGCTCGACGTCGAGGGCTGGACGACCCACACAGACGAGGGACGGCCGGACGGCGAGGGCGGCGGGACCGTCTACCGCCGCGAGGGCGTCGAGCTGCGAGTGTTCGACGACTCACACGTCGACATCGCGGCCCCGGCCGACGCGTTCGACGACCCCGACCTGCTGGTGTTCGCCTCGAAACACGCCGGCAAGACGGGACCGTTGCTGACGGCCCACCACACCGGGAACTTCGGGGCCGCCGAGTACGGCGGCGCCGCCGGCCGCTTCGCGCGGGCCTGCCCGAACGCGCTCCGTGCCGTCGTCGACGCCATGGACGAGCACGCGCCGGCGGAATACGACGTCGGCATCGAGTGCACCCACCACGGTCCGACGGACGTCGGCGTCCCGTCGATGTTCGTCGAGGTCGGGAGCGCCGAACCGCAGTGGGAGGACCCCGAGGCGGCCGCCGCCGTCGCGCGGGCGATACTCGACCTTGCGGACATCGCCGCCGACGCACCACCCGAGAACGGGACCCGGCGCCACCTGCTCGGCGTCGGCGGGGGCCACTACGCCCCGCGGTTCGAGCGGGTGATACGCGAGACGGACTGGGCCGTCGGGCACGTCGCGGCCGACTGGGGGCTCGAGGCACTCTCGGAGTGGGCCGACGACGAGACGGCGTACGAGGGGGTGCTCCGGCGGGCGTTCGCGGCCAGCGCCGCCGACGTCGCCCTGCTCGAAGACGACCGGCCGGACCTCGTGGCCACCGTCGAGTCGCTGGGGTACCGCGTCGTCGACGAGACGTTCGTGCGGGCGACGACCGGCGTCCCACTCGACCTGGTCGAGACGCTCGAGCGCGAGATAGCGTCGGTCGACGCCGGCCTCCGATTTGGCGACCCGGCGAATGGGTTCGAGGGGGACTGGACCGTCGTCGACCTCCCGGCGGCCCTGCTCGCCGAAGCCCGCGGTATCGACGACGCGGCCGTCCGCGAGCTGGTCGAGGCCGAAGCGGTCGCCTTCGCCACCGAACAGAGCGGCACCGTCGTGACCACGCCGGTGGTCTGTCCCGCCGACGTCCCCCGCGACCGACTCCTCGGAGGACTGGCCGACGTCCTGCGGGACCAGTACGACAGCGTCGAGCGCGAGGGGGGGACGCTCGTCGCCCGCGAGACGACCTTCGACCCCGAGCTCGCACGGACCGCCGGCGTCCCCGAAGGCCCGAAGTTCGGCCAGCTCGCGGCGGGCCAGTCGGTGGAGGTCGACGGGGAGGAAATCGGGCCGGAGCGGTTCCAGCGCGAGCGTATACGTCGATTTACGCTGTAGGAAACGGCCGCGAGAGGCGGCGAGACGGCGGTCGAACGCGTCAGCCGAGCGTCAGACACAGGGGGAACGTTAATAACAGCTCGTACGCAAAGGGGATTTAAATATGGACTCGATCATCGACGACGCCATCGACGAGGCCGAGCAGGAACGGGAGGAATCGTCGTCGGAGACGGCAGCGGAGACAGCACCACCACGGGACGAGGTTTCGACGTCCGGGCAGATGACCGACGACGAGCTGGCCAGCGTCGTCAAGGACCTGGAGACGAAGATCACCGTCGTCGGCTGTGGCGGTGCCGGGGGGAACACCGTCACGCGGATGATGGACGAGGGCATCCACGGGGCGAAGCTCGTGGCAGCCAACACCGACGCTCAGCACCTCGCCGACGAGGTGGAGGCCGACACGAAGATTCTCATCGGCCGCAAGCGAACCGGCGGTCGCGGCGCGGGGTCGGTCCCGAAAATCGGTGAGGAAGCCGCCCAGGAGAACATCGAGGACATCCAGCAGTCCATCGACGGCTCGGACATGGTGTTCGTCACCGCCGGCCTCGGCGGGGGGACCGGGACCGGGTCGGCACCCGTCGTCGCCCAGGCCGCACAGGAGGCCGGCGCGCTGACCATCTCTATCGTCACGATTCCGTTCACCGCCGAGGGAGAGCGCCGCCGGGCCAACGCCGACGCCGGCCTCGAGCGCCTCCGTGCGGTCTCCGATACCGTCATCGTCGTCCCGAACGACCGCCTGCTCGACTACGCCCCGTCGATGCCCCTGCAGGACGCCTTCAAGATCTGTGACCGCGTCCTGATGCGCTCGGTGAAGGGGATGACCGAACTCATCACCAAGCCCGGCCTCGTCAACGTGGACTTCGCCGACGTCCGCACCATCATGGAGAACGGCGGCGTCGCGATGATCGGCCTCGGCGAGTCCGACTCCGAGAACAAGGCCCAGGACTCCATCCGCTCGGCGCTGCGCTCGCCGCTGCTGGACGTGGAGTTCGACGGCGCGAACTCCGCACTCGTGAACGTCGTCGGCGGCCCGGACATGAGCATCGAGGAGGCCGAGGGCGTCGTCGAGGAGATCTACGACCGCATCGACCCCGACGCCCGCATCATCTGGGGCGCGTCGGTCAACAGCGACTTCGACGGCAAGATGGAGACGATGATCGTCGTCACCGGCGTCGAGAGCCCACAGATCTACGGGCAGAGCGAGGCCGAACGGGAGCGAGAGGCCCAGCAGATCGGCGACGACATCGACTACGTCGACTGACCGGCGACCGCTCGCGACGTCCGGACCCGGCCGAGACCACCCCGATTCCGGCGCGGACACTTACCACAATATAGAAAAGCCATCAGTGGATACCACCCGGTATGGACGTTCCGTTCGACCTCAACTCCTACATACGCGTGCTCAAACTTGCGAGTACGCCGTCCTGGAACGAGTTCTCATCGATCGCGAAGATCGCCGGTGCGGGTATCGTACTCGTCGGACTGCTCGGGTTCATCATTTTCGCCGTGATGAGCTTCGTCCCTGGCGCAAAGCCGGTGTAAACAGATGGGTATCTACGCTGTCAAGACCACCGCGAGCCAGGAACGCACCGTCGCCGACATGATAATCAACCGCGAGGAGCCGGACATCCACGCCGCACTGGCGCCGGACTCGCTGACCAGCTACGTGATGGTCGAGGCCGGCGACATCGCCGTCTTCGACCGCATCTTGGACGAGATTCCCCACGCCAACGGCGTGGTCCAGGGCGAGTCCTCCATCGCGGAAGTCGAGCACTTCCTCTCGCCGAAACCGGACGTCGAGGGCATCGCCGAGGGGGACATCGTCGAGCTCATCGCCGGCCCGTTCAAGGGCGAGAAGGCGCAGGTCCAGCGCATCGACGAGGGCAAAGACCAGGTCACCGTCGAGCTGTACGAGGCGACGGTCCCGATCCCCGTGACGGTCCGCGGGGACCAGATTCGGGTGCTGGATAGTGAAGAGCGCTGACAGCGCTCTTCATGCAGTTCGAGCGGCGGAGCCGCGAGAATCGCGAGGAACGCTGAACGGAGCGAAGCGTTCCTCGAGAATAGTGAACGGGCGCAGAGCGCCCGTGAACGCATAGCGAAGAGCGCTGACGCGAGCGGGACGCTTTCGGCGGCGTCGTACACTCCGCAGCGTCGGACTGATACCCAGAACGGGGAAACCCGCCACGCGAGACCGCCGTCTCATACTTCCGGCTGTACGTTCGTCACAATTCTCGGCACCCCGGGGTGCCGAGTATTTGCTACATGGTACAGCCGACAGTATCAGGTCCCGCCCTCGAGTCGCTCGATGACTTCGCTCATATCGGCCGTCTCCTCGATGGTCTCCTTGACGTTCTCGCGGGCACGGACCTCCGTGGCCGACGCGTCGTAGGCGCGGACGTACTCGGCACGCGAGTGCTCGTCGAAGGTGTGCTTGATGGCGAAGTAGCCGTCGGGGACGACGGTGCCACAGACTTTGCACTTGATGCGTTCGTGTTCGGTCGACTGGTGGATGATGAGCTCCTCGACCCGGTCGAACTGGTGGTCGTCCCCCTCGATAGCGCACTCCCAGCGTGGCATACGAGCGGAGACAGGCCACGGGGCGATAAAAACGTTCGCCCCCAGGCATCCCGGTTCGTGCGCCGGGCGTGTCGAGATCCCCGGAGAGCGGGATGCAGCGGCCCGAGCCCACAGTATTCTGGGAATCGTATTCTCAGATTCGTGGAACGCGATACGAATTAATTGTACCCCGAACACGTACGGCGGAGACATGACAGGGAGCGGGGCAGTCGTCGAACACGTTCCCGAGGGGGCGGCGGTACTCGACACCGAGACCGGCGACGTCGTCGCGGCGAACGACCGCTGTGCGCGACTCTGTGGGCACACGCCTTCGTCCCTCGAAGGCGAGTCGTTCCGATCGCTCGCCCCCGACGACTGGGTGCCCGAGGCGGACCTGAAGACGCTCGTCGAGCGGGCGCACGACGGCCGGGCCACGTTCGAGTGGCGGATCGCCCGGCCCGACGCGTCGACGGTCACGCTCGCGTGTGCGATGAAGGTCGACGAGGCGGACGGTCACGCTGTCGTCACGGCCCGCGAGCGGACCGGGAGACAGGGCAGGGGTCGCGAACCGGCCGCCACCCCCCTCGATGGGCGCGAACTGCTGGAAGAGCTGGACGCGGCGGCGTTCGTCGTCGGCGCGGACGGGACCTTCCGCGAGGTCAACGGCGCCGCCGTCGACCGACTGGGGTACTCGCGGTCGGAGCTGCTCTCGATGGGGCCGGCGGACATCCGGCCGTCCGAGGACGCCGACTACCGGGCGGAGCGGCCCGACGCCCCGGAGGCCGACGCCGGCGTCGTCGAGACGACCTACGTCACCGAGTCGGGCGAGACGGTCCCCGTCGAGGTGTCCGTTGGCGCGGTGACTTACCGCGGCGAGCGAGCGTCCCTGCGGGTCGCCCGAGACGTCAGCGAGCGGGAGGCGCGAACCCGTCGACTCCGGATCTTCGAGCAGGCGGTCGAACAGGCGGGCCACGCGGTCTACATCACCGACGTCGACGGGACCATCGAGTACGTCAACCCCGAGTTCGAGCGTCTGACCGGCTACGAGGCGGCCGACGTGCTCGGCGAGACGCCCGCCGTCCTCAGCAGCGGCATCGAGGACGAGACCTACTACGAGGCGCTCTGGGAGACCATCCTGGACGGCGACGTCTGGGAAGAAGAGATCGAGAACGAACGGGCCGACGGCGGGAGATACTACGCCGACCAGACCATCGCACCGATCGTCCGCGACGGTGACGTCGAGAAGTTCGTCGCCATCCAGCAGGACGTCACCGGCCGCAAGGAACGCGAGGCCGAACTGGAGCGGTGTCACGGGCTCATCGAGAACGTTCCGGTCGGCGTCTACCGGAGTACCGCGGGGCTCGCCGGGACGTTCGTCGACGTCAACCCCGCGCTCGTCGAGATGTTCGACGCCGAGTCGGCCGACGACCTGCTCGGTACCCACGTGGCCGAACGCTACCGGACGCCCGGCCAGCGCGAGCTCTTCGGCCGGAAACTCGAACGCACCGGTCAGGTCGTCGAGGAAGAGCTCAGGCTGGAGACGATGGACGGCGAGCCCTTCTGGGGCTCCGTGACCGCGATTCGTCGCGAGGTCGAGGGCACCGTCTACTACGACGGCATCGTGCAGGACATCACCGATCGCAGGGAGAAAGAGCGCGAGCTCAAGTTCCGCGAACGGCGGTTCCGCCGCCTGTTCGAGGACCACAACGCGCCGATGTTGCTCATCGACCCGGAGACCGGCCGCATCGACCGGGCCAACGGCGCCGCCGCGTCGTTGTACGGCTACGACACCGGGACGCTGGAGTCGATGACCATCCAAGACATCAACCAGCTCGACGACGAGGCGGTGGCACAACGTCGCCGGGCGGCCAGCGAAGGCGAGACCAACCGGTTCATCTTCCCCCACGAGCTGGCCGACGGGTCGGTCCGGCAGGTCGAAGTCGACTCCTCGCCCATCCAGACCGGCGACGGGACGCTGCTGTTCTCGATTCTCCACGACGTCACCGAGCGCGAGCGAACCAGAGAGCGCCTCGAACGGCAAAACGAGCAGCTCGAGCTGCTCAACCGGGTCGTCCGGCACGACATCCGCAACGACATGTCCGTGGTCACCGGCCACGCGGAACTGCTCTCCGACCACGTCGACGACGCGGGCCGCGAGCACCTCGAGACGCTGATCGAACACGGCGACCACGTCGTCGAGCTGACGAAGACGGTCCGCACGCTGATGGAGCGGATGCTCGAGGGGGGGCCCGAACACGGCGCCGTCGAACTGGCCGAGATCCTCGAACGAGAGGTCTCAGAGGTCCGCTCCGGACACGAGGAAGCGACGGTCCACGTCGACCACCCCCTGCCGGACGTGACGGTCCAGGGAAACGAGATGCTCGCCTCTGTGTTCCGGAACCTGCTCCGGAACGCCGTCCAGCACAACGACGGGTCGGAGCCGACGGTTCGCGTCGCGGTCGAGGCACGGGACGGGTCGGTCCGGGTGGACGTCGCCGACGACGGCCCGGGCGTCCCCGACGACCAGAAGGACGCGATATTCGGGAAGGGCGAGCGGGGGCTGGACAGTACGGGCACCGGTCTGGGTCTCTACCTGGTCCGCACCTTCGTCGAGGAGTTCGGCGGCGACGTGTGGGTGTCCGACAACGACCCGGAGGGTGCCGTCTTCACCGTCGAGCTCCCGACGGCCGAGTAACGGGTCGGTGTCGCCGGCGCCACGAATGGAAATTACTAATGTACCGACCCGGGTACCGAATGGCGTGACGAGTGAGGGGTACGCCGTCGACCTGCACGTGAAGGTACTCGACGAGCAGGTCGTCAAACGGGCGAAAGACCGTGGACTGGACGCCATCGCGTACGCGCCACACTTCACGCGGTTGCCCCAGATCCGAAAGCGCGCCCGGCAGTTCTCGGACGACCAGCTGACCGTCGTCCCCGCCCGCGAGCTGTTCGCGAACTCCTGGCAGAAGCGGCGCCACGTCCTGGCCGTCGGCCTCGAGGAACCGGTCCCGGACTTCCTGACGCTGTCGGCGACGATGGCCGAACTGCGACGGCAGGAGGCCGCCGTGCTGGTCCCCCATCCGGGCTTCCTGAGCGTGAGCCTCGGCCTGGAGGAGCTACGCCACTGCCGGGACGTCATCGACGCCGTCGAGGTGTACAACCCAAAGCACCTCCCGCACCACAACCGGCGGGCCCGGAAGTTCGCCAGCGAGATGGGGCTGCCGACGTTCACGTCGTCGTACGCCCACCTGCGAGGGACCGTCGGCGAGGCGTGGGTCGAGTTCGAGCGCCCCCTCGAGGGCGAGCAGGCAGTCACCGAGGCGCTCCGGAACGGCGACCCGCGACGCGTCCTCCATCGCCACGGTGTCGGCCACCAGATGCGCTGTGCGATGGAGTTCGCCCACCTCGGCTACGAGAACACCTGGGAGAAGTTCGACCGGGTGATGCTCCAGGGGACGGCCCCGACGCATCCGGACCACGTCGCCTACGGTGGCGAGTTCGACGACGTGAAGGTGTATTAGGCGACCAGGGCGGTGTTCTCGGCGAGCAGCTGGGTCACGTCCGGCGGCAGGTACGTCGGGAGGACGTGGACCAGGACCGCGATGGCGGCCAGTTCGAGGGCCGTGATGGCGACGGTCACCAGCTCGGCGTGTTCACTGGAGGTAGTGACGCCCGAGGGGAAGCCGTACTCGCGGTCCGAGAGCGGGTAAAACAACGCGATGCCGCGCCGCGACCCCAGGTAATCGAGGACGTAGTGGGAGAGGACGCCGAGCCAGACCCACTGGAGGTTGCCGGCGTGGTAGATGGGGTGTGCCAGGAAGACGACGAGGACCGGCAGGTTGTGGAGGGTCTTGCGGTGCTTCCCGAAGGCCGTGTCCACGTCGGGAAAGAGCGCCCCCAGCACCACCGGGAGGAACACCTCGGCGATGGTCGCGAACGTCGTGACGTCGCCGGAGGGGTCGAGGACGTACCCGAGGCCGATACTCAACAGAATCGCGTTCAGCACGTGCCCGCGTTTGTTCATCCAGCGGGGGGACGGACTCGGCGCCGAAAGGTGTTTTCACTCCTCGTCCGCGGCCGCGAGGAGGTCCGCGAGCGCCTGCCGGGCGATCCGATCTTTCACCTCGGTGCGGGACCCGTCGAACTCGTGGCGCGTGACCTCGACCCACGAGTCGCCGGTCGTCCAGGGCGCGGCGAAGGCGAGGCCGACGTAGACCGTGCCCACGGGCGTCGCCTCGGTGCCGCCGTCGGGACCCGCGACGCCCGTGGTCGCGACGCCCCAGTCGGTCCCGGCGGTGTCTCTGACCGCGCGCGCCATCTCGCCGGCGACGGGTTCGGAGACGGCGCCGTGGGCGTCCAGCGACTCGCGCGAGACGGCCAGCAGGTCCTGTTTCGCGTCGTTGGAGTAGGTGACAAGCGAGCGGTCGAAGTAGTCGCTGGACCCGGGGACGTCGGTGAGCAGCGACCCGACCAGGCCACCGGTGCAGGACTCGGCGACGGCGACGGTCTCGCCCCGACCACGGAGCACGTCGCCGACGCGTTCCTCGACTGGACTGTCTCGTTCGTCGGGCATACCTGCCGTTGGTCGGTCGCGGACAAAAGCGTTCAGTCCTGACAACCGAACGATAGTATCTTCCGTTCCCGGCCGATAGGATACCCATGTCGTATCAGACGACACTCGGCTGGTCGCTCGTGTCCTCGGGTCTCGTGACGCTCCTGCTCGGGTTGTTGCCGGGGTCGGACTTGCTGTGGGGGCTGCTCCTGCTCGGCCTCGGCGTCGTGACGCTGTACGTCCGGCAGTGACACCGAAGGTGGAAAGCCCGCCCGCGACGAATCCCCGGTCACCATGGACTACGAGACGCCACAGTTCTTCCGGGTGATGCGGTACGCCCAGCGGGCCGACCGAGACGTCGTCGACATGGTCTCGGGGAACCCCGACTGGGACCCGCCCGAGGGGCTCCGTGCGGGCCTCCGCGAGTACGCCGAGGCCGACGCCGACTCGTTCCAGTACCCGCCGAGCGTCGGTCTCCGTGGCCTGCGCGAGGAGATCGCCGCCCGGCGCGGCGTCGACGTCGACCGCGTCCTCGTCACCAACGGCGCCGGCGAGGCCAACCACCTCGCGATGAGCGGCGGCCTCGAGTCGTTCCCCGGGTCGGAGATCATCCTGACCGACCCGGTCTACCCGTACTACGCGGGTCGCGTGAACTACCTCGGGGCCGACCTGACGCTCGTCCCCGTCGACGACGACGGCCACCTCCGGCCCGCGGCCGTCCGCGAGGCCGCGAGCGACGAGACGGCGGTCATCGTGGTCAACTCGCCGAACAACCCGACCGGCGCCGTCTACGACGCCGACGCGATGGCCGAGTTCGCCGCCGTCGCAGAGGCCACCGACGCTCTGCTGGTCAGCGACGAGGTGTACGACCACTTCGACTACTCGGGCCGGTTCAGTTCGGCACTGGAACGGGACTCTCCGAACGTCGTCGCGACGAACTCCGTCTCCAAGTCGCTCGCGATCACTGGCTTCAGGGTCGGCTACGCCGTCTTCCCGCGCGAGGACGGGCCGAACGGGGAGCTGCTCGACCGCGCCCGGACCCAGCACATGCTCACGAACGTCACCGGGAGTCGGCCCGCCCAGTACGCCGTCGCTCGGGCGCTCGAGACCACCTCGCCGGACTACTACGCGGCGTGTCGTAGCCGCCTCGAATCCCGCATCGACACGTTCTGCGGGGCGCTCGCCGACAGCGGCGCAGCGTACGACCGACCCGAGGGCGGCTTCTACGTGATGGCGCGCTTCCCCGACTTCCCGGGAACGTTCGAGAACGTCTACGAGCTCGTCGACGAGGCCGGCGTGGCGGGGATGCCGGGGGAGGCGTTCGGCGAGTCGCGGGCCGACTGGATTCGGTTCGCGCTGGTCTCCCCGCGGGTCGAGGAAGCGGCGACGCGGCTGGCCGCGCACTTCGGGTGACCGACTCCCTCAGACCGGTTCGACCCGGCGGAACAGCGCCGCGCCGACGGCGATGGTGAGCGTGGCGGCGACGACCATCGCCCCGAAGTCGACGAACAGCGCCCGCTCGGAGAAGCCCACGAGCGCGCCCCGGAGGCCGTCGACGCCGTACGTGAGCGGGTTGAGGTAGCCGACGGCGCGGACCGGGAGCGGGAGGTTCGAGAGCGGGAAGAACGCCCCGGAGAGGAAGGCCAGGGGGAAGAGCGCGAAGTTGATGATGAGGTTGTACCCCTGGGTGTCCTTGAACTGCGAGGCCATCGCCAGGCCGAGGCCGATGAACGTCGCGGCGATGAGGACCAGGAATACGACGGCGACGAGAACGCCCCGGAGCGACACCGGGCGGAACCCGAGGGGCACGGCGAGCACCAGGACGAGCAGGGCCTGGAGCAGCGTCGTCGTCGCGCCCCCGGCGATGCGGCCAACGACCACCGCGGTCCGGCTCACCGGCGCGACCAGAATCTCCTTGAGGAAGCCGACCTCGCGGTCCGAGAGGACCGCCAGCCCGGTGAAGGAGGCAGAGAACAGCATCGTAAAGCCCAGGATGCCGGGGACGAGGTAGTCCAGATACGACAGCGACGACGGAACCGCCCCGAACCGCGCGTCGCTGAACCCGAAGCCGAAGAACACCAGGATGAAGAAGGGCCCGAGCAGGAGGCCGACGACGCGGCTCTTGGCCCGCCAGAATCTGACGAGGTCCCGTTTCCAGAGGCCGTAGACCGCGACGGCGTCGCCACCGGGACGCCCCCCGTCAGTCATCGTCGTCCTCCCCGGCCACCGGCGTGACCGGTGGCCCGGTGGCCGACGCCTCGGCCTCGTCGACCGTCCGCCCGGTCAGCGAGAGGAAGACGCGTTCGAGCGTCGGGCGGTCCACCGAGACCGTCGCGACACTGGCCACCTCGCTGGCGGTCGTCACGAGCGCCGCGACCCGTGCCTCGCCGTCGTCGACGCCGACGGTGACGCCGTCGTCCGTCTCGGTTACCGACCGGACCCACGGACGGTCGCGGACGGCGCGGGCGACTGCCGCAGGGTCGTCGGTGCTCAGGCGGACCACGTCACCGCCCAGGTCGGCCTTCAGGGATTCGGGCGTATCGAGCGCGACCACCTGGCCATCGTCGACGATGGCGACGCGGTCACAGAGCGCGTCGGCCTCTTCCATGTAGTGAGTCGTCAGCACGACGGTGACGCCGGCCTCGCGGTTCAGTCGCGCGACGTACTCGCGGACGGTCTTTCGGGTCCCGGCGTCGAGTCCGACGGTCGGTTCGTCGAGGAAGAGGACGGCGGGTTCGTGGAGCAACCCGCGGGCGAGTTCCAGCCGGCGGGCCATCCCGCCGGAGTACTCGCCGACCGGCTTGTCGCTGTCTGCGCCGAGGTCGACGAGGTCGAGGACCGTCTCGACGCGCTCGCGCCGGTACTCGCCACGCATCCCGTACAGCCGACCGTGGAACCGGAGGTTCTCCACGCCGGTGAGTTCCTCGTCCAGCGCCGGTTCCTGGAAGACGACGCCGATGTTCGCCCGGACTGCACCCGGGTCGTCGCGGACGTCGTGCCCGGCGACGCGAGCGGTCCCGTCGCTCGGCCGGAGGAGGGTACACAGCGTGTTGACGAGCGTGGACTTGCCGGCACCGTTCGGGCCCAGCAGGCCGAGAATCTCGCCCTCGGCGACCGAGAACGAGACCTCGTCGACGGCGACCAGGTCGCCGTAGCGCCGTGTCAGTCTCGCTACCTCGATGGCGTTCATTCGTCCGGACAAGGGACCGGACGGGCTTGAGGGATTCGTCGACTGGCTCGAGCGGCCGACCGAAACCGGCATTTTCCCCGGTTCCTTCTCCCGGCGTATGCACCCCCGAGTGGACGAGTTCGTCGCCCGTGTCGAGGACAGGCACGGGTTCGACGCGGCGGTCACGGAGTTCTCGGAGACGACGCGAACCGCGGGCGACGCCGCCGCGGCAATCGGCTGTTCGGTCGCACAGATAGCGAGCAGTCTGGTCTTTCTCGTCGACGGCGACCCGGTCGTCGCGGTCACGTCGGGCGCGAACCGGGTCGACGAGTCGGCACTCGCCGGCGTCGCCGGCGCCGAGACGGTCGAGATGGCCGACCCGGAGACTGTCCAGGAGACGACGGGGTGGGCTATCGGTGGCGTCCCGCCCATCTGTCACGACCGGCCGGTACCGGTGTACGTCGACGAGACGCTCACCGACCACGCCGAGGTGTGGGCCGGCGCTGGCGTCCCGGAGGCGGTCTTCCCGATCGCGCCCGACGACCTGATAGCGTTCGCGGACGCGACCCCGGCGGCGTTCGTCGAGTGAGCGTCCCCCAGGCCGGTCGACACCGGGCGGCCGGTCGACTCACCTGAATATCATCGACCGTCGGTGCCTGCCCGAGCAGGTCGTCGTCGTAGAATCCGGCGGTCTGGATGGGGTCTGTCTCGTCGATGGCGCGCACCGTCTCGACGGTGTCGGCGAAGTTCGTGTCGGTCGCCTCGTCGACAACCTGGCCATCGAGGACGACGGGGGCGGTGTCCTCGCGCTTGACCTCGGTGACCGACTCGACCTCGTGGAGAGCGCCGACGGCCCGGTGACCGTCGTCGGCAACCCCACCGAGAGAAGCGAGACGACCCCCGCGCCCACGCGCCGCTGTTCGAGGAGCACCGGACGGCGGGGCTCGGTGAAGGCCGACCCGAGCGCGACCTGGCGGCCACCGAGAGCGACGGCCGAACCTGTTCCCGGAGCAATACTTTACTCCCCGCCGCGAGTCTCTCCCGACAGATGCTCGTCGAGATCGCGCTGTTCCTCGCCGGCCTCGCCGGCCTGGTCGTTGGCGCCGACCGGGCCGTGACCTCGGCCGGCGACCTGGCCCTGTACTACGGCGTCTCGCCGTTCTTCATCGGGGTCACGCTCATCTCCGTTGGCACGTCCGTCCCGGAGATGGTCACGTCCGTCTACGCCTCCTTCTACGGCGCGGGCGACCTCGTGGTCGGCAACATCGTCGGCTCGGAGACCGCCCAGATCACGCTGGCGATCGCCGTCGTCGCCTTCATCGCCCCCTTCGTCGCCGAGCGTCGCGACGTCCTCGTCTACGGGTCGGCGATGATCCTGGCGATGATAATCATGATCCTCACCCTCGAGGACGGCGTCGTCAACCGCTCGGAGGGACTGCTGATGATGCTCGCGTACGTCCAGTTCATCTACACCCTCTACACCAACGAGGGCGGCGAGGAGATCACCGAGGAGGTCATCGAGCAACCGAAGACGCCCAGAGAGACGTTCCCCTGGATCCTCGGCGGGC
This sequence comes from Haloarcula halobia, assembly GCF_029338255.1. Classification (NCBI taxonomy): domain Archaea; kingdom Methanobacteriati; phylum Methanobacteriota; class Halobacteria; order Halobacteriales; family Haloarculaceae; genus Haloarcula; species Haloarcula halobia. The sequence continues at coordinate 1,470,030 of NZ_CP119787.1, read as the reverse complement.
TGGTGCTGGTGGTCGTCGGCGGCCAGCTGATGGTCACCAACGGCGTCGTGCTGGCCCAGCGCTTTGGCCTCCCGGAGTACCTCGTCGGCCTGCTGACCGGCCTGGGGACGACGCTCCCCGAGATCGTCATCGCCGGCATCGCCGCCTCGGAGGGACGCACCGGCATCTCCGTCGGCTCGATTCTGGGCAGCAACATCACCGACCCGGTCTTCTCGCTTGGCATCGGCGCCGTCTTCTTCGACGTGGTCGTCGCCGATCCGGCGGCCATCCGGCCATCGCTGCTGTACATGCTCGCCGTCTCCATCCTCGTGCTCGGCCTGTTCTACTGGCGGCGGGGCATCGACCGCCCGGCCGCGGTGGTCTGTCTGCTCCTGTACGCGCCGACGTTCGTCCTTTCGTGACGGCTGCTGTCGATAGCACCGGTGTCTCACGTCCTCGCGGACTCGTCACAACGGTGATCGATACGGCCATCGACGTCGCACCGCTGAAGCCGAGTAGCTTCCCCACACCGTCCGCAGTTCATCGGTCTGTGGTCGCTTCCTCCGCGACGAACGGCTCTAACACCCGATCGGTGTCGCCGCCTCGACAGAGCACGGTCACGATGTCATCGCCCTGGATCGTGGTCGTTCCGTTCGGCGTGATCACGGCGTCGTCCCGTTCGACCGCAATCACGAGTGTATCCTCGTCGAGAACGTCCTCCGCGACCGCCCGCTCTAGCGTATACCCGGCAATAGGGGCTTCGGCCGGGATAGTCACGTCCACGACTTTCGCATCGCTCGTGAGGCTGATCGCGTCTGTCGGATCGCTCGTGGGACCCTCTTTATCGGGACCGAACCGAGCGTAGGGAACGTGCGTCTCGGCCTCCAGGAGGGTCTCGTCCTCGACTTCGATGCCGAGTCCCGACAGCGCCCGTGCAACGCGGCGAAGACTTTCCGTGTCTTCGCCGACAGCCAGAACGTGGAGGTTCTTGCGGCCGGTCATCAGCTCCCGGATGTTGGTCACGCCCGGAATCGATTGGGCCTCCCGCGCGAGGGACTTCCGCTCCGAGATTGGGGCAGTACAGATATAGAGGTTCGTCAACCGGTCGTCGGCCCGTTCGAAGTCGATCTCGGCGGTGTACGAGCGGATGATCCCGTGGTCTTCGAGTTGATCGATCCGGTTCCGGATCGTTCCCGGCGAGACGTTGACCGCCTCGGCGATCTTCGGCGCGGACGTATCGCGTGCGTTGCGCATCAGTTCGTAGATGATCCGCCGATCGATTTCGTCCAATCGATAGCCCATACCACAGGTCTACCGGACGGAGACTTTATACTATTGTCCAGATTCAGGTTTTGAGAAAATACACCGGCCAGTGATATTCGAACCGCGCTAATAACTGCTACTTTTTACTGAATGCCCAATCAGAACCCGATTTTTATATACAAGGCGACTGACTCTGTTGTATGAATCGTCCGGCACCCGTCTGTTCCTGTCACGGAGTGGTATGAAGATGAACATACTCGAACACGTATTACTCCCGGTCGCCAACGAAGAAGACGCCGAGGCCACGGCAAGGCAACTCGAACCGTACGAGCCGGAACACGTGACGGCGTTGCACGTCGTCGAGAAAGGTGGCGGCGTCCCGGACAAGACCCCGGTCGAACAATCAGAAGAGCTGGCCGAAGAATCCTACGAGGCTGTCCGGCGTGTCTTCCCCGACGCTGATACGCATACCGCCTATCGCCGAGATATCGTCGACGCCATCTTCGCGGCAGCTGATGAAGTCGAGGCGAGCGCGATCGCCTATCGCTCCCGCGGCGGTGGCCGCCTCATGCAGTTTCTCTCCGGCGACCTCTCTCTCAAACTCGTTCTAAACGCAGAACTGCCGGTTATCGCGCTCCCGCGAGTTGAGTCAGAGGAATGAGCGACGAGGAACTCGCCAAAGACCTGGGACTCGTCTCGGCGATGACGATCGGTATCGGGACGATGATCGGGGCCGGAATCTTCGTCCTGCCGGGCGTCGCCGCGAACGCCGCCGGGCCGGTCGTCGTCGTCTCCTTCATCGTCGGCGGGTTGATAGCGATGGTAAACGCGCTGTCTGTCTCCGAACTCGGCACGGCGATGCCGAAAGCCGGCGGGGGGTACTACTACATCAACAAGTCGCTGGGGCCGATGTTCGGATCGATCGCCGGGATGGGCGATTGGATGGGGCTCGCGTTCGCGTCTGCGTTCTACTGTATCGGCTTCGGCCAGTACCTCGCCGTCTTCGTCGGCCTCCCCGAAATCGCCTTCCTGAACCCGATTCAGCTGGGCGCACTCCTCGCAGGCGCTGTCTTCGTCGGTGTCAATTACATCGGCGCGAAGGAGACGGGGGGCGTCCAGACTGTCATCGTCTTCGTTCTGCTCTCGATTCTCACCGCGTTCGCAATCGCGGGGTTTCTCTCGTTCGACTACGCCACACTCGCCGGGGAAGACGGACTCGCTCCGTTCGGTACAGGGGCGATTCTCCCGGCGACCGCCCTCGTGTTCGTCTCGTTTCTCGGCTATGCGAAGATCGCCACCGTCGCGGAGGAACTGAAGAACCCGGGACGAAACCTCCCGATCGCGATCATCGGAAGCGTCGGTATCGTCACCGTCATCTACGCGATTCTCGTGACGACGATGCTCGGGGTGGTTCCGTGGCCGGATCTGAGTCAAGACGCCCCCGTCGCACAGGCCGCTTCGGTTGCCTTCCCCGTCTCGATCGGGCCGATCGGTGGGATCGCTGCCGCTGCTGCCGCGGTGATGACACTCGGCGCACTCCTCGCGACGGCGTCCTCGGCCAACGCTTCGATTCTCGCCTCGGCGCGTATCAACTTCGCCATGGGCCGAGACAAGATCGTCACCAACTGGCTCAACGAGATCCACCCGAACTACGCGACGCCGTACCGCTCGATTCTCGTGACCGGTGGCCTGATCATCGTGTTCATCGCGTTCCTCGGCCGTGACATCGAGGTCCTGGCGAAGGCCGCGAGCGTACTCCACCTCATCGTGTACGCACTCATGAACGTGGGGTTGATCGTGTTCCGAGAGGCAGACGTACCCGAGTACGACCCGGAGTTCACCGTCCCGTTCTATCCGATCACGCCGATCCTAGGGGCAGTGCTATCGCTGGGACTGGTCGCGTTCATGGACGCACTGGAGATTGCGCTGTCCGGCGGATTCGTGCTTGCTGCTGTGCTGTGGTACTTCGTGTACGCCCGGGACAAAACGACCCAGCACGGAGTGCTCGCCGATTATATCCGGAGTCGCGAGGGCGAACTGCCGGACGAGGTCGTCGGCGCCGCTGAGGCAGTCGCACCATCGGGGGACGAGGGCCCAACGACGATGGTGGCGCTGTCGAACCCGCGAACCGAAAGCGACCTGATTACGCTGGCTGGCGCACTCGCGCAACACGAGGGCGGTCGTGTACTCGCAACCCACATCGTCACCGTCCCGGATCAGACATCGCTTCAGACGGCAGCCGAGAACGAATCGGGGCTGAAATCGGCCTCCGAAAAGCTCCTCACTGCCGCGAAGGCGGATGCGGAAGCGTTCGACGTGCCGATCGAACGACGGACGATCCTGTCCCACCGGGGCTTTCAGGAGGTGTTCGACGCTGCCCGGTCGAACGACGTTGATCGCGTCGTGATGGGGTACGGCGGCGCAAAGTTGGCGGGCGGCCGCGCGGAGGGCGCTCTGGAGGAGCTCACGCACGACCTCCCCTGTGATTTCCTCGTATTGGACGGAGAGGATCTCGATCTCTCCGACGTACTCGTGCCGACGGCGGGCGGTCCATCGTCGGACCTCTCCGCGGAAGTGGCCCGGGCGCTCCGCGAAACCATCGGTGTGGATGTATCTCTGTTACACATCGTGGACGACGGTGAGGAAGCGGCGGGTCGAGAGTTTCTCTCGGACTGGGCTGACGGCCACCAGCTGGGCGATGCTGAACTCCTGATCGAAACCGGTGACGTCGAGACCGCGATCGGGACTGTTGGTTCGGCGTACAGCCTCGTGATCATCGGTGCCACCGAGCGCGGGTTGCTGTCTCGGATCGTTCGCGACTCCCTCGCGTTCGAGACGCTCGAGACGCTCGAGACGCCGGTCCTGTTGGCAGAACGGCCGTCCTCGCGAACGTTGAGAGAGCGAATCTTCGGTCGTCGCTGAACGGAGACTGCTTTCGGTATGACTCTCGACTCGGTCGACCGACAGGGTGGGCTGGTGCAGCCCGACGGAACTCGTCGCTGCTCCTGATCAAGTGAGACGGGGGTCTTTCGGTCGTCGGGTTTGAATGGTGGGGCCAGGGTGCGATCAGAAAAGAGACAGCCATCGTACGGTTGTCCCGTCCATCCCGCCAGGGACTGAACACAGCCCCGGTGCTCCAGATACCCCGGTATCGGTCACAGCGAGTGCAACACACCGGTAAGCTGCCACGGTGGAACGACCGAGAACGTCTGCGTTCCCCGATAGCGAACCCGGCGGTTCAAATACCAAGCCGCCCAACCCTGTCTCGATGCGAGATTCGGCCGCCACCGGCGACGAGGCATGGCGCTCGTACTTCGGGTTCGACGAGCCCTACGAGAACCAGGCCGACGCGGTCGAACGGGCCATCGAGGCGGGCAAGTCGCGGGGCTTCCTGGCGATGGAGGGGCCCTGCGGGACGGGCAAGACGATGGCGGCGCTCACCGCCGCAGCCACGCTCGTCCGGGACACCGACCTCTACGAGCGGGTGCTCGTCGTCACGCCCGTCAAGCAACAGCTCGACCAGTTCGTCGACGACCTGCGGACGCTGAACGCCGGGCTCGAGGAGCCCCTGTCCGGCATCGCGCTGGTCGGCAAGCGCGACCTCTGTCCGTACGGCCGCGAGGGACTCTTCCCCGAGGACGCCAGCACGCACGAGCGCTGCGAGGACCTGCGCGAGGCGACGGCGCGACTCGTCGAGGACGACGGGCGCGGGAGCGGCGCCGCCGTCGCCGAGGCGGCCATCGAGACCGAGGTCGACGACGAGGACCAGTGGTGGGACCCGCGGGCGGCTCAGGACCTCGCGACGGCCGCCCGGCCCGACGCCGTCGACCAGTCGACGCTGGGCGAAGACACCCTGGCGACGGCTGGCGCGGCCTCACCCTACCGTCCCACCCAGCCGACCGCCCCCGAGTCGATGGCCGAGAGCGACGACCCGCCGCTGTACTGCCCCTTCGAGGCCGACTGGTACGCCCGCAACAGGGGGTCGCCCGTCGACTTCGGCGTCGGCGAGCACAACGTCGCCACGATAGACGAGTACCTGCCGGCGGCCGTCGAGCGGGGTACCTGTCCCCACCGGGTGATGAGCGTCATGCTGGAGGAGGCCGACGTCGTCGTCGGCAACTACAACCACCTCTTCGACCCCGGGTCGCGTCCCCTCCTCTCGGGGCTGCTCGACGACCGGACGTTCGTCGTCGTCGACGAGGCCCACCGCCTCGAAGAGCGGGTGCGGGACCTGCTCTCCGATAGAGTGGGGCGACAGACGCTGAAACAGGCCCGCAACGACTGCAACCTGCTGGTCCAGCGGGCCCAGCAGAGCAGCGACCACAAGCGACAGGTCCGGGAGGTGCTCTCGGCCCGGGAAGTGCCTCTGGACGCGGTAGACCGCGCCCGGAAGTTCTACGACGACCTGCTCCGGTGGCTGGACGACCGCGTCGAGTCACACCTCGACGCGGAACACGAGGGGTGGCGCGCGGAGCCGAGCGTCCTCCCGGAGCACGACCGGGAGATTCCCCTCAGAGACCCCGACACGGTCGAGCAAGACGAGTTGACGGAGTGGGCCGAAAAGCGGGGCTACGACGGGCGGCTCTGGCGCTCGCTCGCCCAGATCGGCGCGGCCGTCGAGGACGTCATCGACCAGCTCGGCCTGACGCGCCAGCCCGTGTGTGCCGCCGTCGGGGTCATCGCGGGCCAGTGGTGGGAGCGCGATCACGCGACGTTCCTCCGCGAGATCGAACTGGAGCACTCCCCGACGGATCGCCGCCGCGTCGACGCCGACTACCAGGCCGTCTACACGCCCGGCCTCCTCTGTTACAACTGCATGCCCGCGACGGCGCTGAAGGAGGTGTTCGACGAGCTGGGCGGGGGCGTCCTGATGAGTGCCACGCTCGAACCGCTGGACGTGTTCACCCGCGTCTCCGGCCTGGAGGCGCTTGGCGAGTCGTCGACGGAGGACGAGGCGCCCCGGCCGGTCCGCTCGACGACGTACGACCTCCCGTTCCCGCCGGAGAACCGGGCCTCCTACCTGGTCGACGCGTGCCCGTTTACCGCCCGGAATCGGGGCGACCCCGACGAGATGAAACCGCTTGGCGAGAACTGGAACCCGACGCGCGACGAGTACGCACAGGCCCTGCGGGCCCTTGCTCGCTCGCCCGGCAACGTCATGCTGGCCATGCCGAACTACCGCGAGGCACGCTGGGCGGGCGCATACCTGGAGGAGGCCGTCGAGAAACCAGTCGTCGTCGACGAGGCGTCCAGCAACGAGGCGACCGACCGCCGAAAGCGACGGTTCTTCCGCGGCGATGGGAAGGTGCTGGTCACCTCCACGCGCGGGACGCTGACCGAGGGCGTCGACTACGACGGGGCGAAACTCTCGACGTGTGCGGTCGTGGGGGTCCCGCTGGTGAACATCGGGTCGCCCCGCGTCCGGGCGGTCCAGCGGGCCTACGGCGACGCCTTCGGCGAGGAGAACGCCTTCGAGTACGCGCTGACGGTGCCGGCGGTCCGGCGGGCCCGCCAGGCCATCGGGCGGGTAATCCGGGGCGTCGACGAGGTGGGTGTCCGCGCGTTCGTCGGCCGCCGCTACACGCCCGACGCGCGCCACTCGGTGTATCCATACCTCCCCGAGGGGGAACGCGAGGAGTTCACCACGATGACACCGGAGTTCCTCGCGGGCCAGCTCGACCGGTTCTGGCCGGAGCACGGGTAGGCCCCGCTATCGAATACCGGTTCATTTCGTAGGCAACAAAAGACATTTATCCGACTAATTGCCTTTATCTGAGGATGCCCGAGTGCCAGAACTGCGGAAACTTCGTCACCGAGCAGTACGTACGGGTCTTTACGCCAGAAGCAGTCGAGTCACAGGGACCGCGGGTCTGCCCGAACTGTGAGGACAAACTCAGGGACGGCGCGGACGTTCGTGAGGCGCGGTCGTCGCGACAGTAGGGGAGACGTTTTCGGGAAGTACTCAAGGCCGGCCGACCGTAGCCACGGCTATGACCGACCTCGACGTCGAAGCAGTCGACCAGGTGGCACCACCGGAGGGGATCGACGCCCCAGACTACGTGCTCTACGGCGGGAAGGGTGGCGTCGGGAAGACGACGTGTGCGGCCGCGACGGCGCTCGCGTCCGCGCGCGACGGGACGAAGACGCTCGTCGTCTCGACTGACCCCGCCCACTCGCTGTCCGACACGCTCGAGACGGAGATTGCGGCGACGCCGACCCGCATCCGCGAGGACGTCCCGCTCTTTGCCGCCGAGATCGACCCCGAGGCCGCGATGGGCGAGGGACCGCTCGGGATGGAGGAGGGCGCACTCGGCGGCCTCGGCGAGATGCTCGGCGGCGAGGGGATGCCCGGCGCGGGCGGCGAGGACCCGGTGGCCGGCGAGGACGGCTTGCTGGGCGGGTCGATGCCCGGGGCCGACGAGGCCGCGGCGATGCGGCTGTTGCTCGAGTACGTCGACGACGACCAGTTCGACCGAGTCGTCATCGACACCGCGCCGACCGGCCACACGCTCCGGTTGCTGGAACTCCCCGAGACGATGGACTCGATGGTCGGGAAGATCCTCCAGCTTCGCGAGCGGTTCTCCGGCATGCTCGGGAACCTCACGGGGATGTTCGGGGACAGCGAGGACGTCGACCCGGAGGCGGGCATCGAGGACCTGCGTGAACTGAGCGACCGCATCGAACACCTGCGGGCGGTCCTCCGTGACCCCACCAAGACCGACTTCCGGGTAGTCATGGTGCCCGAGGAGCTGTCCGTCGTCGAGTCCGAGCGCCTGCTCGACCAGCTCGACGCCTTCGGCATCCCCGTCGGCACCGTCGTCGTCAACCGCCTGATGCAGGACCCGAAAGAGATTCTGGGCGAGGACGTCGACATCGAGGGGCCCAACCACGCCGACTGCTCGTTCTGTGCCCGCCGGTGGGACGTCCAGCAGGAGGCGCTCCGGCGCTCCCAGGACCTCTTCCGTGGCCACGACGTCCGCCGGGTGCCGCTGCTGGCAGAGGAGGTCCACGGCGAGCGGTTGCTGTCGGTGGTCGCGGCCTGTCTCGACTAGTCGACCACCAGCACGCGCAGGTCGTTGACGTTCGTCCCGGTCCGGCCGGTGACGATGCGGGCCTCCCGGCCGTCCAGGAAGCCGCCAGCGTCGTTGTCGTCGAGGGCATCCCGGGCGGCCGCTGTGTCGGTGACCGTCTCGCTGTCGACGATGGCGCCGGCCGCGTCGCTCGCGCCGTCGCGGCCGTCGGTGTCCACGGCGGCCAGGACGGCCCCGGCCGGCAGGTCGATGGCGCCCGCGAGCGCGAACTCCTGATTGGGTCCGCCCTCGCCGTCGCCCCGGACCGTCACGGTCAGTTCGCCACCCGAGAGCACGACGGCGGGTGGCTCGACGGGGTTGCCGGTCGAGACCACCTCCTCGGCCACCGCGAGGTGGGCCAGGCCGGCCTCGCGGGCCTCGCCGCGAAGTCGTGAGGAGAGGACCATCGTCTCGTAGCCGTGCTCCAGGGCCGTCGACCGGGCCGCCTCGAGTGCGGTCCAGGCGTCCGCGAGCACGTGCGTCGAGACCCTGTCGAACGCGGGGTCGCCCGCCGAGGGGGTCTCGGGCGCGTCGCCGTCGACGCCGGCCTGCAGGTACCCGCGGACCGCGGGGGCGTCGATGTCGTACCGGTCCAGGACCGCCAGCGCGTCGGCGAACGTCGTCCCGTCGGGGACCGTGGGGCCGCTGGCGATGACCGAGAGGTCGTTGCCGACGACGTCCGAGAAGACCAGCGTCGCCACCGTCGCCGGTGTGGCCGCCGCGGCGAGTCGCCCGCCTTTCAGCCGCGAGCAGTGCTTGCGGACGGCGTTTATCTCGTCGATGGTCGCGCCCGATGCGAGCAGCGCGTCGGTGACCGACTGGAGCGCCTCGAGACCCACCGCCTCGGCCGGTGCCGGGAGCAGCGCGCTCCCCCCGCCGGTGATGACGGCCAGCACCAGCGTCGACGCGTCGGCGGCCCGGGCCTGTTCGAGGACCGCTTTGGCGCCCTCGACGCCACGCTGGCTGGGGACGGGGTGGTCGCCCTCGCGGACGGTCACCTGGTCGCAGGCATCCGGGTCGTCGGTGACGACGACGCCCCCCGTGATAGCGTCGCCGAGGACCGTCTCGAGTTCGCGTGCGACCTGGGCGGCGGCCTTGCCACCGCCGAGGACGACGACGCGCTCGTAGGCCTCGAGGTCGTAGACGGCGTCGTCGATTCGGAGCTGACTGCCCGTGCGCTGGACCGCCTCGGCGACGACGGTCCGGGGCCGGGCGGCCTCGATGCCGGCCTCGAGGCAGTCAAGCGCGCAGTCGTGGGCGGGCGAGCGAGCGAGGGTGTCGGAGTCGCGTATCATGGTCAGACGAACTTCCGTACGAGGTCGACGGCGGCGTCTCGCCAGCGCGGGGGGAGATACCGGGCCAGGAGCAGGACGCGGGCCGCCTCGCCGACGGGATAGCGCGGGCGCGGGTCGCTGGCGTTCGCGGCGTCGCGAACCGTCAGCGCCACCGCCTCCGGTGAGACGGCGAAGGCGTCGGTGACCCCCGAGAGCCGAGCGTCGGCGGCGGCCTCGTAGAGCCAGTCGTAGGCCCCCGTCGCGTCGGTGGCCTCGCGCTCCGCGACGGCCCGCTCCTCGAACCCGGTCTCGACGGGGCCGGGTTCGACGAGCACCACGTCGACGTCGTACTGTGCGACCTCAGCGCGGAGCGCGTCGTGGAGCCCCTCCACCGCGTGTTTCGAGGCGGCGTAGACGCCCTGGCTGGGGAGCGCGAGCTTCCCGGCGACGTCGGAGAGGGTGACGACGGTCCCGTTCTCGCGGGCCCGCATGTGCGGGAGCACCTCGCGAATCAGTCGGTGTGGGCCATAGAGGTTGACGTCGAACTGGGCGTCGACCTGTCCGGTCGAGACGTCCTCGACGGCTCCGAACTGGCCGTAGCCGGCGTTGTTCACGAGGCAGTCGACGCGCCGCTCCGCGTCGACCAGATCCTCGACGACCCGCTCGCACTCGCGGGCGTTGGTCACGTCGAGCTCGGCCGTCACGCACCCGTCCGGCAGGTCCGCCAGGTCCGATTCGTCGCGTGCGGTCGCCCAGACCGTCCAGTCGTCGGCCAGGAAGGCCTCTGCAGTCGCTCGCCCGATTCCGGAGGACGCACCCGTTATCAGCACCGTCTTCGCCATGTGTCGTCTGGGCGAACACGCCCCGGGCAGTTATACGTTGTCAGGGACGGTCACTCGGCGTCGACGGTGACGGTCGTCGAGGCGGTGTCGTCCCCGGTGGTGGCCGAGAACGTGTACTCGCCCGGCGGGAGGGCCGCGGTGTCGTACGGCTCGAGGTCCACGAACCGCAGGTCGTCCGGGTCCAGGTCGACCACCAGGTCCCGCCGGAACTGCAGCACGTCCGGGCCGGTCAGACTGGTCCACACCCGTCGCTCGCCGGCCGCGTCCCCCTCGTTGCGAACGAGCCCCCGCAGTTCGACGTCGGCGCCGCGTTCGACCGACACGTCCGACTCCACGACCTGGATGCTGACCGCCGCACCGTCGTCGGGTGGCGGGGCCGACTCGGCCGCGCTGGTCACCACCTGGTCGTCGATGCGAACGGTCGCCGGGCCGACGACCGAGCACTCGGTCACCTCGCCCGTGAACTGATACCGGTCGCGCTCGCCGTCGGCGACGGTCCCGGTCGCGGTCGCCCCGTCCCGGTCCTGGGGGAACGGGTCGGTCCGTTCGTCGTCGTCGTACTCGAGGTCACCGCTGACAGCGAGCGCGTACTCCGCCCGTTCGGCGCCGGTGCTCTCGACGACCAGGTCGTGGACCTCGGCGTCCGTGCCGGCGGCGGACTCGGGGCGCAGGTCGGCGTCGAACACCGAGAGGTCCAGCCGACCGTCGTCGAACACAGAGAGGTCGACCCGGTCGTCGTCGACCGTCACGACGGCGGGGCCCTCGGTCCGGACGTCCGTGAGTTCGCCGGTGAACGTAAAGACGTCCTCGCTGGCCCCCGCGACGGAACTGCGGGCACGGGCGCCCTCGATGAACTCCGGGTGGGCCGGTTCGTCGCCCGCGGGCCCGTAGGCGAGGGTGCCGCTGACCTCGAACTCGTAGAAGACCCGGTCGCCGTCGTCGCTCCGGACGACCAGCGTCTGGTCGACGCCGACGGCCTCGGAGCTCGCGTCCGCGACGCGGTGGAAGTAGTAGGGCGCGGTCGAACGGACGGCGCCGTTCTCGTCGACGAGCAGGACGAACACGCGACAGTAGTCACAGAAGGTCGTGACTGACAGCGTGGCCGTGTCCCGGTCGCCCTGGACGGACGTGGCCCCGAGGTAGACGTCGCCGCCCCGCAGGAACCACACCGTCCGGTGGAGGTCGGCGTCGGGGTCCCGCACCGCTATCGTCAGGTCGACGGCGTCGGTGTCGTCGGCGTAGGTCACCTCCTGGACCGCGGTCGGCCGCTCGAGGACCGGTGCCTGGCTGCCGCCGTCCGCGACGGTAACTGTCCACGCGACCGTATCGACGTCCTCGCCGGCCTCGTCGACGACGACGGCGGTCACCTCGTGTTCGCCCGGCGACTCGAAGGTCCGCCGGAGGAAGTCCATCCCGTGGTGCAGGTACTCGTCGTGGAGCGGCCCGACGTCGGTCGCCTCCCGGCCGTCGACCGTCCAGCGCGTCCCGGCCCGGCCCGCGGCCGACTCGGGGACGCCGACTTCGAACAGCAGTTCCGTCCCGGGGGCGACCGTCGCCGCCTCGCGAACGGGGGTGATGCGTCGCGCGCTCGTCTCTATCTCTTGGTCGGATGCCATGGGCTCTCCTCCTCGGCCGTCAGATTCGCTGGATCGGTCGGTGACGAGGGGAGCGACGCCGACGGCCGTCCCGTCGTAACGCCCCCGTCGCCGACCCGTGCGAGCGTGGCCATCTGCCGTCGTCGAGACGGTCGAGGGTCATAGTTAGTCGCCGCTTGTCGGGCGACGGCCGCTCACTCGCCCGTCTCGACCCGTTCCCGTGCGGCGTCGGCCGCCCGGTCGGCGAGGCGGGTCGGTTCGGGCAACTTGTAGCCGGTAGCCGTCGCCAGGACGATGTCGGCGGCCGTCGTCGCGCTCACCCGGTGGCCGGGACTCACGACGAGCGGGTTGACGTGGCGGTCGGGCGAGTCGTACTGGCGGCTCTGGACGGCGTAGCCGATGACCGTCCCCTCGGCGGCCGTCTCGACGTCGGGGTCGGCCTCGATGGCCACGCGTTCGCCGACCGGGAGTTTCCGGTCCAGCGAGGCGCGCGGCCGGCCACAGAGCAGGTTCTTCGCGACGCCGACCGTCGGCACGTCGAGCGTGACGCCGACGTGGGTCGCCAGGCCGGCCTCGCGGAAGTGGACCCGCCCGCTGCCGTCGACGAGGACGACGTCGGGGTCGTGGTCGAGTCGCTCGAAGGCCGCGAGGATGGCCCCGCCCTCGCGGAAGGAGAGCAGGCCGGGGATGTAGGGGATGACCGCCGGGGCGACGGCGGTGACCTCTTCGACGACGGCGCCGTCCTGCAGGACGACGACGGCCGAGACGGCCCGGTCGTCGACGAAGGCCTGGTCGACGCCGGCGACCAGCGGCGCCTCGTCGGCAGCGTCCCCGGGGGCGTCCGCCAGCGTTCGCTGGTCGCTGTCGGTCCGGAGTGACGCGACGTCGAACGAGAGGTCGTCCTCGAAGACGGCGGCCGCCGCGATGTCGCGCTGGAGGGCCTCCATCGCCGCGCGCGAGAGCGACGGGTCCGGGACGAACTCCGGGCGAACGACGTCCATCGGTCAGGGGCGGCGTCGGCCGGGGCCGCCGGGACCGCCCGGACCACCCGGGCCGCCACCGCCGAACTGCAGCGACGACGGGACGTGTGCCCGGCTCTTGACCTTGTTCCCGTACCAGAGGCCGATTCCCAGCCCGATGAGGTGGGCCGTGTGGGCGACGTTGCCCCCGAGCAGGCCGACGCTGCCGGGCGAGAGCATCCCGAAGACGCTCGCCAGCAGGTAGAACCCGGTGATTGCCCAGATAGGCACCGGGATGAGGAAGTAGAGGTACACCCGCAGGTCCGGGTTCAGCACCGTCAGGAAGCCGAGGATGGCCAGCGCGGCCCCGCTCGCCCCCAGGACGCCGTAACTGGCCCCCTGGACCAGCTGCAACAGGACCTGTCCCAGCCCCGCCAGCATCCCCGAGGCCAGGAAGAAGACGGTGAACCGCTTCGAGCCCAGCTGCTGTTCGACCAGCCGGCCGAAGAAGTAGATGACGATGCCGTTCCCGAGGATGTGGTAGAACCCCGCCGGGTCGTGGGCGAAGATCGAGGTCACCCACGTCCAGACGTACAGGAGGTTGTCCGGGTGCAACAGGAAGATAGAGCGCCAGAGTTCGGACCGCGAGTAGAAGACAGGGTTCGAGATGCCGACCAGCTGGCCGACGACCTGTTCGGCGATGAAGGTGATGGCCATCAGCGCCAGGAACACGTAGGTCATGTTCCCACGGAAGTAGCCGAAGACGCCGCCCGGCCCGGTGTCGAGTCCGACGCGGTCGGCCAGCCCGCCCGACTGGCTGGACCCGCCGGTCGTCACGCTGTCGTCGAACCCGCTGTCGAACACGCCGTCGGGGTCGCCCTAGCTGTCAAGCCCCGGACAGTCGTGTGCCTCGGGCAGTCGGTGTTCCCCACAGTACGTCCCGCCACAGTGCCCACACTGGTAGGGCATACTTTCCGACCTACCACACACGTCGCACTTCGCCATTGGGCGAGTGTAGTGGGGACGGGACAAAAGGGGTTGTGTTTGTGCGGGTCGCCGGCACGAACGACAGTCTCGAGGTGGCGTGTTTTTGTGGCCCCGCTTCGAATGGGTGACCGATGCAAGCGACAGTCTACCACGGCACGCGAGACGTTCGCGTCGAGGAAGTTCCGGACCCGGAGCTCGAGGCATCGACCGACGCCGTCGTCCGAATCACGCACACCGCCGTCTGCGGGTCGGACCTCTGGTTCTACCGCGGCGAGCGGGACTACGAGGAGGGGTGGCGAACCGGCCACGAACCGATGGGCATCGTCGAGGCGGTGGGCGACGACGTCGACTCGGTCGACGTCGGGGACCGCGTCCTCTCGCCCTTTGCCATCAGCTGCGGCGAGTGCGGGCCCTGTCGGAAGGGTATCTACACCTCCTGTATCGAGGACGAGGGGTGGGGTGGCGAACACGACGGCGCGCAGGGCGAGAAGGTCCGGGTCCCGTACGCCGACGGGACGCTCGTCCGGGTGCCCGACCGACACGCCGACGACGAGGACATGCTCGAGTCGCTGCTCCCGCTGACCGACGTGATGTGTACGGGCCACCACGCAGCGGTCAGCGCCGACGTCGAGCAGGGGAGCACCTGCGTGGTGATCGGCGACGGTGCGGTCGGCCTCTGTGGCGTGCTCGCGGCCCAGCGCCTCGGCGCGAACCGCATCGTCGCGATGGGCCACCACGAGGACCGCCTCGAACTGGCCGAGGAGTTCGGCGCCACCGACGTCGTCTCCAGTCGCGGCGACGAGGCCGTCCGTGAAGTCGAGGCGCTGACCGCCGGCGGCGTCGACCACGTACTGGAGTGTGTCGGGGCACAGTCGTCGATGGAGACGGCCGTCGACGTCTGCCGGCCGGGCGGGACGATCGGCTACGTCGGCGTCCCCTACGGCGTCGAGGGTGGCGACCTGCTGTACTCGCTGTTCAGCGACAACATCACGCTGGCCGGCGGCGTCGCACCCGTCCGGGCCTACGTGGAGGACCTGATGGACGACGTCCTGCAGGGTGTGCTCGACCCCGCGCCGGTGTTCACGAAGACGGTCGACCTCCAGGGCGTCCCGGAAGGCTACCGCGCGATGGACGAGCGGGAGGCTATCAAGGTCCTCGTCAAGGTGTAGACCCGCTACGCGTCGTCGCGTTCCCGGGCGACACAGATCCAGGCCGGGTCGCCGTCGTACTCGATGGCCCCGCCGGAGACCTCGATGGTGACCGACTCGCCGTCTGCCCGGAGGACGGTGCACTCGGTCTCGAAGGAATCGGCCTGGTCATCGTCTGGGGTCTGGAGCACCTCCAGGGAGTCGGCCCGGTCGGTGCCGACGACGAACGAGGGGGGCTGGCCGACGAGTTCGTCCTGACCGTACCCGAGAATCTCGGCGAGTCGCTGGTTGACGTAGACGAACTCACCGGCCTGGACGATACAGACCCCGGCCAGCTCCTGTTCGACCAGGCGCTGGTACCACGAGAGCGCGCTCCAGAACTGCTGTTCGGTCCGGTACTGCTCGACGGCGTTTCGCACCCGGTTCGCGAGTACCTCGTACGTGTCGGTCCCGGTCCCCTTCTGCATGTAGTCGGTGACGCCGGCCGCGATGGCCTCGCTCGCGATCTCCTCGCTGCCCTTGCCGGTAAAGAGGATGAAAGGGAGGTCCGGGTGCTGGTCGCGCACCAGCTCAAGCAGCTCAAGGCCGTCGGTGTTTGGCATCTGGTAATCGCTGACCACGCAGTCGACGTCGCCCTCGCGGACGTGTTCGAGCGCCGCCACGGCGCTCGTCTCGGTGACGACGGTCAGATCCTCGTCGATTCGCTCCAGGAACGTGCCGACCATCTCGCCGAGGTCCGGGTCGTCGTCGACGTGCAGGACGCGGATCGTACGCTCCTCGCGCAGTTTCGCGAGCGGGACGGGCACCTCGATGGCATTGTCGGTGGGCTGGTCTGTGGACTCCGTCCGCAACAGGGGTGCGTCGTGACCGGCCGCCCGTGTGCTGTTGTGCAGGACGGACCGCGAGAGCCTGACCGTCTCCCCGTCCAGGTGCAGGACCCGGTCCCCCGTCATCGTGCCACCCCTCGCTCGCGCGACGGCCGCGGCGCGCCGACGGTCCCGCCCGACCCGCGAGACCGTCGCGAAGATGCCGCCGGTTCGCCCGCGATGTAAGTGCTGGAGAGAGCCATCTGTCGAATAGTCTGGACTCCAGTTGTGTAGGGAGTCACAAAACGATACTGGTAGGTCGCGCCGGACCGGGGCCGCTACGAGGCCGAGCGGGGACACGAGGCCAACTGTCGTCGTGACAGCCACCGGAGGCGAATCGGTCGCTGGACCGGCTCTCGGGCCGGAATGGTGAGCGGGCACCGAAATCGCAGTTATTAGCGACTTAATATTAGTAAATATATGTAGGTTACAATCAAAAATATTTAATTTCCCATCTCCCGACAGTCAGGTCGTACCATGTCAGACAGTACAATGGCGAAGTACCTCGCAGAGCACCCACGAATGGCCGGCGTCCTGTTCACCGTCCTCCTCCTGCTGACGCAGGCAGGGAACGCGGCGGCGGCGAACAACGCAGCTATCAGCGGCCCATAAAACGACCACCAGCGACGCACGTTTCACGGACAACAGCGCGGATTTTTCCGGTCGATACCGCAGAGAAGCGCCAGCGGCGCCCGCTCAGAGAACGCCGTCCAGGTCCACCGAGGTACTCCAGTACAGCTCGTCGTCGATGCGGACCGGAACCTCCTCCATGCTGAGGAACTGCGCGAGTTCGGGTCTCGAGACGTGGAACGTATCGATGGTCCCGGATCTCAGGTAGTACGTCTCGGTTGCCTCCAGGAACGGCATGAAGATGGTCCCGAGCCCGCGGTCGTCCGTGGAGTACGTCTGGATCTCGACCTCGAACCCATCGCTGACCGGAGTGATGTCGAGGAGGTTCGGCGCACCGCCGGCCGTCTGAGTCACGGTGATGCCACCGTCTCCGACGACGATGTACTGGCCGCCCATCACGCTCTGCTCGCGCGCGATGGTCAGCGCCGCCCGGAGCGGAAACCCGCCGTTGAGCAGGCGCGCGATGGTCTCGCCGATGCGGACCGCCCGCTCGTTGACCACCTCGTTGAGCGTGACGATGCCGCCGATGGCCCCGTGTTCGACGAGCCCCAGGCCCTGGTGGTAGGAGTTGCAGGCGTTAAGCAGGAACGTGTCGACACCGACCGAGTCCAGCGTCGTCGCATCTAACTTCCCGTCGCTGCAGGTGAACCCCTCCCGATCCGTGTGGCCGATGTAGTGGAAGAAATCACACCGGCCGGTGAGCACGTCGGTCAGCTCGGCCGTCGTCAGGTTCTTGTGGGCCCTGATGTCGAACGGGAGGTCCGACCGGGTGCCATAGACGTCGTCGACGAGTTGCCGCTCGGCGTCCATCCGGGCGTCGTTCTGGACGACGGTGATGGAGATGTCCTCGTCCGTGTTCTCCCGGTTCAGGCGGTTCAGGAACGCCTCGACGGTGAGCTTGCTCGCGCCGATGGGGATGCGCTCGCCGATCCAGGCCTGTTCGAGGGTGCCCTCGGAGGTCGGTTCGACGTACTCGCTTGCGGCCGGCCCGTCGCTGGCGCTGGCCGACCGGGTGATGACGTCGTCGCGGGTGAACTCGGCCTCGACCTCCGCGGGCACCGTCGCCCGGGTCCGCTGTCGGTGGTCGTGGGTCCGGACGACCGCCAGGTCGTCGACGACGAAGGGCAACTGCTCGGCGTTGGCCGCGGTGGGTTCGACGTGAGTCGTCAGTCGCCACTCGGGGATGTGCTCCTCGATGAGTTCGTACGGGACATCGAGGTACGCGCCAACCTGTTCGGCGAGCGGCCGGTCGTACAGGCTCGCGAAGTCCAGGTCGACGTAGGGTTCGATGGCGGTTCGCTCGTGCAGGTCTATCTCGTAGTACCCTTCGGTGCGAGTCACGCAGTCGAGGAAGAACAGCTGTTTCAATGTCCGTTCGACCTCGGTCTCGAACCCGCGGGGCGAGTCAAGCGCGTACTCGAACCCGGTCTCGGTCGTCAGCCGCGGCGTCGAAGACGGGACGAGTCGCGCGCCGAGGTAGTAGGAAAGCGGCGCCGCGACGAACACCGACACGAGTCGCGGGGGGAGCTCCAGCGTGACCCCCGTCTCCGGCCGCTCGACGCTCGACGGAATCGACAGCGAGTCGCCCAGTTCGAGCGCCGGCGGGTGGCCCCGCAGCGTCGGGTACGACCGCTCCGGGTCGGTCGTCTTCAGCGCCGACCCGAACGTCTCGACGGCCGCCATCACGTCGCGGGGGTCCGCCGTCGTCGTGACCGTCGCGGCCGGCCGGTCGTGGCGCGAGCGGGCGCCGATTCGGACCTCGGTCGGTTCCTCGAACTCGACGCGCGTCCGGTCGATGTCGACGCTGACCTCGAACGCAGACTCGACGCGCAGGTAGGTCTTGATGCGCGTACAGAGGTCGAGGCTGTACTCGCCGTCGGGGAGAGTCTGGCTGTCGAACTGCGTGACCTCGGCGACCATCGACCCCCCAGCGTCGCGGACGTAGACGGGAACGACCGTCGGGAGCACGATAGAACGGGTCCGAATCGTCACCGCGTCCCCGACCGGGAACAGGAACGAATCCGCGGCCGTCGGGCGCGGGGCGACGGGTTCGGGGGTGTGGATGCGGTAGCGCTGTCGCTCGACCCGGTCGATGACTGCCAGCCCCGACTGGTCGTCGAGTGGTTCGAATGTAAGCGTCATGGGGAGAGCGGGGAGCGGGCGGTCGACCCTGTCTCGTCTCGAATCCACGTGGGAGAAAATCAAAAAGATACCGGCGAGAACGTATCACACAGTCGAACTGTGAGGGCGGCCCAGCGGGCGATTCGGTGGTCGGGGGTGGCCGAGCGAAGCGAGTAAGAGCCCCCGGACCGAACGAACCGGTAGTGAGAGAGTTCGAGCGCAAACGGCTGCTGGAGCGCATCGAACGGGAGGGCGCGACAGTCGGTGCCGCGATTCCCGACCGCATCACCGTCCAGGGCGAGGAGATCGACCTCCAGTCGTTCGTCTTCGAGATAAAGCGGCGCGACACGATTCCGGAGGGCGAACGCGAGCGGGTCGAACGGGCGAAGACGAACCTCCGGCGGGAGCGCCTCCAGCGCAAGCAACGCATCGAGGACGGCGAGGTGAGCTACGAGGAGGGCACGGAGCTCGCCGACGCGATAATCGGGATCGACCGGGCGCTGAACGCGCTGGAACAGCTCGGGTCGGCCGACCTCGAGGCGGAGCAGCGGGCACAGGAGGCCGCCGACAAGAAGCGCTGGATGAAGTTCCTGCAGAAGGCACTGGGCCAGGAGGACGCGGATTCCGGAACCGGCCGTGCCGGGCGGAGTCTCTGAGATGCGCCTGAACGACGACGTCGCGACGGAACTTGAGGCGTTCGCCGACCTGCTGGACGCGAAGGGTGTCGAGTACAAGCCACGCGCGTACCGTCGGGCGGCGGAGAACATCCGCGACCACCCGGTGGCGATCGAGGACCTGGCCAGCGAGGGCGAGGACGCCATCGAGGATATCGAGGGTGTCGGCGACGCCATCGCCGCGAAGGTCGCCGAGTACGTCGAGACGGGCGCCATCGAAGAACTCGAGGCCCTCCGCGAGGAGCTGCCCGTCGACATGGCCGGCCTGACCGCCGTCGAGGGCGTCGGGCCAAAGACCGTCGGGACGCTGTACGAGGCGCTCGGGATCACGACCCTGGACGAACTGGAGGCGGCGGCCGAAGCCGGCGAGATCCGGGACGTGAAGGGCTTCGGCGAGAAGACCGAACAGAACATCCTCGACAACCTCGAGTTCGCCCGCGAGGCTCACGAGCGGGCGCTGCTGGGGGAGGCACGCCCGTACGGCGAGGAGATCAGAGCGTTCCTCGCGGACCTCGACGTCGTCGAGCGGTGCGAGCTCGGCGGGTCGCTCCGGCGCTTTCGGCCGACCATCGGCGACGTGGACGTGCTCGTGGGGAGCACCGACGGCGAGGCCGTCGTCGACGCCTTCACCGAGTGGGAGGGGGGCGACACCGTCATCGAGGCCGGCGAGACCAAGGCCAGCGTCCGCGCCGGCGGCGTCCGCGTCGACCTCCGCGTGGTCGTGCCCGAGGAGTTCGGGGCCGCCCTCCAGTACTTCACGGGGAGCAAGGACCACAACGTCGCGGTCCGCAACCGCGCCATCGAGCGCAACCTGAAGGTAAACGAGTACGGCGTCTTCGACGTCTCGGCGGTCGACGACGAAGAAGACGGCCAGCGGGCCGGCGAGCGCGTCGCCGGCGAGACCGAGGAGGGGGTGTACGAGGCCCTCGGGATGGCGTGGATGCCCCCGGAACTGCGGGAGAACCGGGGTGAGGTCGAGGCCGCAGCGAGCGGTGACCTGCCGGACCTGCTCGAGGAAGCCGAGGTTCGGGGCGACCTGCACGTCCACACCGACTGGTCCGACGGCGGGTACTCCATCGCGGAGATGGTCGACGGCGCCGCGGCGTTCGGCCACGACTACATCGCCATCAGCGACCACGCCACGGGACCAGGGATGGTCGGCGGCGTCGGCGTGCCGGACGAGGAGTTGCGCGAGCAACTCGACGCGGTGCGCGAGGTGGCCGAGGACGCGCCCATCGACGTGTTCAGCGGGGTCGAGGCGAACGTCGCCGCGGACGGGAGCATCTCGGTCGCGGACGACCTGCTCGCGGCCCTCGACGTGGTGGTCGCCTCGCCCCACGTCGCCCTGGACGGCGACGGCACCGAGCGACTCGTCGCGGCCGCGAAGCACCCGGACGTGAACGTCGTCGGCCACCCGACCGGGCGGTTCCTCAACCGGCGACCCGGCCTCGACGTCGACGTCGAACGCCTCGCCGAGGTGGCCGCCGAACACGACACCGCCCTCGAGGTCAACGCAAGTCCGGCCCGGCTGGACCTGAGCGGGAGCGCGGTCAAGCAGGCCATCGAGGCCGGCGCGACCATCGTCGTCAACACCGACGCCCACAGCCCGAGCAGCTTCGAACAGGTCCGTTACGGCGTCCACACGGCCAGGCGCGGGTGGGCGGAAGCCCCCGACGTGCTGAACGCGCGTGACGCCGAGGACGTCCGGGAGTTCCTCGATGGCTGATCGTGATTGCTGTCCCTGTGTTCCGATGGGACCAGCCGGCGTCGGGCGGTCGATACCGACATGACGGACAGCGATCACGGTGAGGACCCCCGTGGGGCCCCACTCCTGCTGGACGCCATGCTCGGGAAACTGGCGACCTACCTGCGGATGTGTGGCTACGACGCCGCCTACGCGCTGGACCGGGACGCCGAGACCGACGACGCGATGCTCGCCCTCGCACACACCGAGGGGCGACGCGTGGTCACCCGCGACCGGCAGCTGGCCGGGCGGGCGCCCGACGGGGTGTTGCTGACCGAGCGTGAGGTGGCCGACCAGTTGCGCGAACTCGCGGCCGCCGGGTTCGCGCTCGCGGTGACCGACGAACCGCGCTACTGTGGGACCTGTAACGCGCCGCTGGAGCAGGTCGACCGGACCGAACCCACGCCCGAGTACGCCCCGGACCCCGACGAGGAGACGGTCTGGCGGTGTCGCGACTGCGGCCAGCACTTCTGGAAGGGGAGCCACTGGGACTCGGTCGTCGAGACGGTCGAGTCCCTGTAGGTCACCCGCGCAGCGCCGACACCGGCGGCTCCCAGGCCGCCCGGTAAGCGGGATAGAGGCCGCCGACGAGCGAGATGACGACGCCGAAGGCAAACGCCCCCAGCGGCACGACGACGTTTCCGGGCATGAGCACCGCCCACAGCGGCAGCTCCGTCAGCATCGCCGTGACGACGACCGTCACGGCCCCGAGGAGCGCCCCGACGGCGCCGCCGACGACGCCCAGCAGCGTCGCCTCGACGAGCAGGGTCCGGAGCACCTGTCGGCGGTGGATTCCGACTGCCCGGAGGACGCCGATCTCGCCGCGGCGCTCGGAGACGGACATGAGCATCACGTTGAAGATGCTGACGCCGGCGACGACCAGCGAGATGCCGGCGATGGCCAGCAGGAACCCGTTGAGCAGGTCGAAGAACTCGGAGATGCGGTCGAGGACGCTCGTCAGCGAGAACACGGAGACCCGCTGCTGGCGGGCGTTCAGTCGCGCCTCCACCCCGCTCGCGACCGCCCTGGCGTCTGACGGGGAGTTCGCCCGGACGACCACCTGCGAGTACCCCGAGGTGGCGAACTCGTCGGCCGGGAGGATGACCGACGAGTCGGGCTGGAGCGGCGAGATGCTCGACACCGCCGGGAGGACGCCGACCACGCGGTACTCGTTTTCCTCGACGGTGACGGTACTCCCCTCGCGCAGGGAGAGGGCGGCGGCCACGTCCGCCCCGACGAGCGCGCCCTGCCGGTGGAACGCCGGGACGCCGTCGCTCCCGTTACCGAACAGCTCCCCGGGCCGGTCGGTGCCGTACACCTGGGCGAACGTCTGGCCGCCGCTGGCGCGCACCTGCGCCCCGGTCACCCTGAGGGGCACCACCGTCCCGCGCCCGCTTGCGACCCGCTGGATCGTCGCCAGGTCACGGGAATCCAGCGAGTCGCTCCCCGAGGCATCCGACGGACTGACGATCACCTGGTTGCCCAGACCGCCCAGCTCCTCCGTCGCCGCCACGCTGAGGGCGTTGCCCAGCAGGCCCAGCGTCACGACGGCGAAGACGCCGATGACGATACCCAGCGCCGCCAGCGCCGCCCGCACCCGCTGGCGCGAGAGGTTCCGCGTGGCGAGCGTCAGCGCCGGGAAGCGGTCACCCACGCTGTATCACCCCGTCGACGAGCTCGACCGTCCGGTCCGCGTAGTCGGTGACCAGGTCGTCGTGGGTGACGGCGACGACGCCGACGCCGGTGTCGCTGATGGCACGGACCTCCTCTAGAATCTGCGTCCCGGTCTCCCGGTCCAGGTTGCCGGTCGGTTCGTCGGCCAGCAGTACCGCGGGTTCGTTTATGAGTGAGCGCGCGATGGCGACGCGCTGTTTCTGCCCGCCCGAGAGCTCGTCCGGCGTGTGGTCCATCCGGTCGCCGAGGCCGACGCGTTCCAGCAGGTCGCGGGCCCGGTCAGTGGCGTCGCCCGGGAGGAACGCCGTCGGCAAGCGGACGTTCTCGAGGGCTGTCAGCGTCGGGAGCAGGTGGAAGTCCTGGAAGACGAAGCCGATGGACTCCCGGCGGGCGTCTGTCAGCGCGGCCGCCGAGAGGCCGGCCGTCGACCGACCCCTCAGCTCGACCCGGCCGCGCGTCGGGTCGTCGAGCAGGCCAAGCAGGTTCAAGAGCGTCGACTTGCCGCTCCCGCTCGGGCCGACGACCGAGACCACCTCGCCGGGTTCGACGGCGAAGTCCACGTCTGACAGCGCCGTCACGTAGCCGGCCCGACCGCTGTCGTAACGCTTCGTGACGTCGACGAGGCGGAGCGGCGGGACCCCGGGACCCGTCGACCCCCCAGCGACGTCGTCGGAACGCGCCGCCGCGTCACCGACCCCCGGCGTCCCCGTCATCGCTGCCCGGAGACGCGCCGTCGGAACGCGAGCGTGAGCGCGACGGTCACGAGGAGGCCGCCGCCGACCCACGCCACGAGCGTCCCGGACTGGAGGGGGGCGTCGCGGTCGGTGCCGTCGTCGGCCGGCAGCGGGACCGCGACCCGGTCGGTCACGCGCGCCTCGCCGGCGGTGTACTCGAGCCGGACCGTCACCGCCGTCGCGTTGTCCATGTCAGCTCGGGCGACCAGTTCGAAGGGGGCGAACTCGCTTGCTGCGACGGTGCCCACGAAGTAGGTCCGCTGCGGGTAGGCCGGTTCGACGCCCTCGGTCGGTTCGACGGCGACCAGCGCGCTCCGCACGTCGCCGTCGCCGACGTTTGCCA
The DNA here is from genome assembly GCF_029338255.1 of Haloarcula halobia. Taxonomy (NCBI): domain Archaea; kingdom Methanobacteriati; phylum Methanobacteriota; class Halobacteria; order Halobacteriales; family Haloarculaceae; genus Haloarcula; species Haloarcula halobia. Next base: position 1,446,127 of record NZ_CP119787.1, on the reverse strand, counting down.
GGTTCCCGCTGATGGCCACCCGGCCGTCGTCGTCGACGACCACGTCAAGGCCGGAAAGCGTCGCCTGCCCGACGCCCCTGTCGAGCGCGAACTCGCCCACGGCGCGCCCGGTCGAGTCGTTCGCGGCGCGATAGGTCGCGACGAAGGCGACACGACTGGCCGAGACGCTCGCGAGGTCGGCCTCGACGGTCGCCGACTCGCCGGGGTCGAGTCGGTCGGTCACGGCGAACCGACCGACAGCGGGCAGGTGGGTTCCGTTCTCCGACTCGCCGGCGAGCACCACGTCCTCGACCGCAGCGTTCCCGAAGTTGGTCACCGTCACGGTCACGGTGTCCTCGCTACCCGACGCCCCGTCGTCCTGCTGTTGCTGGAGCGCACCGCCGCCGCCGGCCCCGCCGAGGATGCCGGCCAGGCCCGTCGTCACCTGCTGCTGTGTGTCGTCGGCCGGGGCGCGCCTGACGCGGACGCCGACGTCGTCGGTCAGCGGGTCGACGGGCGTCGGGCGCGCGAACGTCGCGGTCACCGCGGCGCCCGTCGGCGTCGTGTACGTCGTCGCGACGGTCAGATTGGTCGTGCCGGGTTCGCTCGCCCGGACCGAGAAGTTCAGCGTGGTCGACTCGCCCGCCGCGAGCGCCGGCGCCGTCCGGCGGAGGCGCTCACCGGTCGCGGGGTCGGTCACCTGGACGGTGACGCCCCGGAGCTGGGCCGTCGTCGGGTTCGAGACGACGGCCTGGACCGGGGCCTCTGCGCCGGCCACGAGGCCGTCGGTCCGCAGTTCGACCAGCGGTTCCGCGCGCTCGACGCCGACCGAGAGCGGGCGCGTGGCACGGACGCGCTCCCCGTCGCCGTCGCGGCCCTCGACGACGAGCGTGAGGTCGTAGGTGCCAGGGTCCGAGACGCTGAACGTGACCGGGACCGAGAGCGTCTCGCCGGGCGAGAGTCGGCCCAGGTCGGACGCCGTCCCCAGTGTATCGCCGTCGGCGTCACGGACGCTGACGGTGTCGAGTCGGAGTTGGGTATCGCTGCCGGCCGAGAGCCTGACCGTGGCCTCGGCGGTTATCGGGGCGCCCGCGACCGGCGTCGCGGGCGTGACCGTCGCGTCGGTCAGCGTGACTCGCGCGTCCGCGCCGACCGCCGGTCCGACGGCCGACGCCGACAGCAGCGAAACGAGGAGGGCTACAGAGAGTACCAGTCTAGCGAGAGGAGCCGTCTCCATCTACTGGATAGAGGGGCCGGAGCGACAAGTATGTTGTCTGGGTGAACGAACTCGGCCGACGCGACTTCAGAACGCTTGTTACACCCCTCCGGCTAGGTACTCCCGATGACCCTCTCGGAGGAGGCCAGCGAGCGGCTCGCCGACATCGTCGCGCTCCAGCCGACGAAGAACCGCGAGCTCCAGGAACGGTGGGGGATGGACAGCGGGAGTGCGGTCCACCAGTACCTCGAGGCAGAGCTCAAGGAGTACTACTACCGGAACGAGGACAGCCTCATCTGTGCGACCCCGGAGGCGACGACCCTCGTCGAGGGCGAGGACCCGGACCGCGTCCAGACAGTGACTGTCACGCCGCTGCAACAGGTCGTCATCGACGTCGTCGCGGGCCCGGACGAGGAGAGTCAGAGCGTCGTCTCGGTGCTCCACGCGCTCCGTGACGCGGGCGAGGACCCCGAGGTGGACGCCGTCCGGTCGGCGCTGCGGAACCTGGTCGACAAGGGCCTCGTCGAGACGGTCCAGAAGACGGTGCCGACGTTCAGACTCGCCGTCGAGCGGGACGCGCTGGACGTCCAGACGATAGAGGCGTAGTCACTCGGACCCACAGCCCGGCCGCTGGCGGCGGCGCCGCCGGGCGAGCAATCGCTTGGTCGCCTTGCCCGGGCCGCCCTCGAGCGGCCACTCCTTCGACCGCCAGGCCGGCGGTTCGGGCTCGAAGGCCCCGCAGGACCCGCGACACTCGTTTTGCGTCGGCACCCGCCCCTTGGCCTCACAGGCGGGATAGACGCCAGCGTCGCCCGCGTGCAGTCGGAAGTGCCGGCAGTCCGGGCGCATCGTCGCGGCGTAGGCCCGCCAGCCTCGCTCGTAGGCCCGTTCGGCGATTTCGAGGCGTTTCCCGGCTTTCCAGTCGGGGTCGGCGTACTCGAAGCGGGCGGCGCTCGCCCCGTCGCCCGGGCGCTCCAGAATCCGGGTGCCGGGGTCGTCGACGGCGAGCGTCCGGGGTTGCCAGACCGCCTCGGCGCCCCCCGCGTCCGGGTCGACGGTCAGGACGCCCGCCTCGGCCGGCAGGTCCGCGAGCAGGATGGGTTCGACGCGTTCGCCCGTCGCCGCCGTCGCGACCCACACCTCGTCGGCGAGTCCCAGCGCGACGTCCCGTTCGAGTTGCGGGACGAGTGCGCGCGCGGCGCTCGCGGTGAGGTCCGGTTTGTTCTCGATGGCGACGACCCGTCGCACCCAGTCCGGATAGGCGTGCCGCCGACGTATCTCGATGCGGTTGCCCCGCTTTCGCGATTCGAGGGCGTCACGCTCGGTGGCCTCGTGAATCGCCTCCCGGACGTAGCGCCAGGGGTAGCCCGGGTCCGGGAGCGCGTCGCGGTAGAACGCCCAGTCGGCCGGCGCGTGGCGGACGACGTGCAGGAGGTCCGAGTCCAGTGCGTCGAGGCCGAATTCGGCGCGCTGGCGCAGGCCGTCGGGGTCACACTCGAGGACGAGCGTGTCCCAGCGGCGATACCGGGTCCCGAGCTGGCGGGCGACCAGCACCGCCGAGTCGTCGGCGACGGGGTCCCACGCGCGCTCGGCCCACTGACAGACCGCCAGTTCGAACGCGAACTCGGAGTCGGCGTGGTCCACACCGCTCGTTGGCGTGGCCGGATAAAAACTGTCGGGGAGGGCGTCTCAGACCGTCGTCGCGACGCCCGAGGGCTGCCCGCCGCCTGCGTTGACCTGCTTTGCGAACGCGAGCCCGAACATCCGGAAGACGGCGACCTGGCCGTAGAACATGACGAACGGGACCAGCAGGCCACCGACGATGGTGAGCACGAGCACCTGTGCGACGACGTTGACGACGACGCCGACGACGATCGGCATCAGCACGGCGACGAAGTAGTCGGTTGAAAGCACGACGCGCTTGAGCATGCCGACGTCGAAGGCAGCGCCGAGGCGGCCTTCGACGGCCATGTTCGAGAGCGCGGCCGGAACGACGTAGTAGACCAGGAACAGCACCGGAATCATCAGGAGGATGGTCGCGATGCCGAACCCGGCCAGGAAGCCGCCGCCCTGGTCGCCGGCCGCAGAGCCCAGGCCGATGAGTCCCGCGCCGAGGCCGACGATGACGATGGTCGGCACCAGCGCGTAGGCGATGCCGACCACCGTCACCTTCAGTCCGTCCACGATGAGACCGCCCCAGTCGCCCCAGTCGGGGGGCTCGGCGTCGCCCTCGATGGTCGACTCAAGGACCCGCAGGAGGTAGCCGTAGAACGCGAACGCCGGTACGACGAGGACCGACAGGAAGATCAGGAGACCGCCGATCAACAGCCGCCCAATCCAACTGTCGCCCTGCATCGGGTAGGAGAGTCCGTCTTCTAACATTGTGGGACCTTCAGGCGGACATCTCAGGAACCATATATAAATCCACGGGAAATTTACCCCGGGGCGCCGCTCTCTCGCGGTCGGCGGCCCACCGGCTCGCGAGGGCTGTCGCTAGGCGGGCCGGCGAGCGACGGTCCGCGAGGGCTCACGCCTCGCCGTTCTCCAGCTTCTCGTCGAGGAACTCGTGGGCCTCTTTCAGTATCTCGCGCGGGCCGTCCTGCGTGACGGTGTTGACCGCCTGTTCGTAGTCGCGCCACTGCAGGTCGCGGTGCTCCGTGGAGAGCTCTGCCGATGCCTCGAACGACTTCGCGACGAACAGGTGCACCGTCTTGTGGATGGTGTTGCCGTTCGCCTCGAAGACGTAGTCGTAGTCTTTGCGGAAACCGTCCAAGAGCCGGAAATCGCCGATTCCGGCCTCCTCTTTCACTTCGCGGATGGCCGTCTGCTGGAGCTCCTCGTCGCCCTCGACGCCACCTTTCGGGAACTCCCAGTCCCCGGGGCGACTCTTGAGCAACAGGTACTCACGCCGGCCACGCGTATCGCGAAAGAGGATGGCTCCCGCGCTCGTGGCCTCTATCATTACCGACAGGTAGTACATCGGTACTTAAGAGAATATCGGAGACGGCAGCGAAACCGTGCTACGGGCCGCACGTCGGCGAGCGCCACGCGGGAATGCCGGTCCGGAACCCACCACACGGCGTGTGGTGGGCCACCGGATGCGTGACCGGGCCCAAAGAGATGCCCTTTTGCCCCCGGCCGGCCTGCATCCCACAGAGATGCCCTTCGTCACGACCCTGACGCTCACCAGCGGGAACCGATATCGCCTCGACGACGTCGTCTCGGACATCAAGGAATCGGCCGAACGCAAGGGCGTCGAGCTGAAGGGACCGCACCCCAAGCCGCCACGGGACCTGCGGGTGCCACAGTCGAAGACCCTCGGCCCAGGCGCCCGCTTCGACGCCTGGAACTACACCGTCTACGAGCGGACCATCGACATCGTCGGGTACGAGGAGTTCGCCCGGGACGTCACCGAGCGGTCGTTCCCGGCGGGGGTCCACGTGGAAGTCGACGTCGAACAGCGCCGGCAGGTCGGCAGCGGGTCATAAGTCCGTCCGGCCCGTCACGGGGGGTATGGACGACGCCCGACGCGAGCGACTCGTTTCGCTCCGACGCACTCTCCACCGGCATCCGGAACCGGCGTGGCGCGAGTACTACACCACCAGTCGCATCGTCGACGAACTGGACCGTATCGGCGTGGACGACCTGCTCGTGGGGCCGGAGATACTCGACGCCGAGGCGCGGATGGCCGTCCCCGACGACGAGGAACTCGAGGGCTGGCTCGAACGAGCACGCGAGGCCGGCGCGCGCGAGGACGTCCTCGAACGGGTCGCGGGCGGGTTCACGGGCGCGCTGGCGGTGTTCGAACGGGGCCCCGGCCCGACCGTCGCCCTCCGTGTCGACATCGACGCGCTGCCGATTCGCGAGAGCGACGAGGCCCACCACGAACCAACCGAGGGCGGGTTCCGCTCCGAGAACGAGGGGTACATGCACGCCTGCGGGCACGACGCGCACACGACTATCGGTCTCGGCGTGCTCGAGGCCGTCGCCGAGAGCGAGTTCGCGGGGACACTGAAGGTGCTCTTCCAACCGGCCGAGGAGGTCATCGGCGGCGGCAAGCCCGTCGCCGAGAGCGGTCACCTCGACGACGTGGACCACCTGCTGGCCATCCACGTCGGGCTCGACCACCCCACCGGCGAGGTGGTGGCGGGCGTCGGTGGGTTCCTCGCCGTCCGGCAGTTCGTCGCCACCTTCGAGGGCGAGTCCGCCCACGCCGGGGGCCACCCGGCCGCCGGCCGGGACGCCGTCCAGGCACTCGCGACGGCCGTCCAGAACCTCCACGCCATCCGCCGCCACGAGGACGGCGCGACGCGGGTCAACGCCGGCGTCGTCGAGGGCGGGACGGCGACCAACATCGTCCCGGAACAGGCCCGCATCGAGGGAGAGGTCCGCGGCGAGACCACTGCACTGAAAGAGTACATGAGCGAGCGAGCGGATTCGGTGGTCGAACACGCCGCCGCGATGCACGACTGCTCGGGCCGAGTCGAGACCACCGCCGAGGCGCCGAGCGCAGAGAGCGACGACACCCTGGCCGACGTGGTCTACGAGGCCGCCGGGACCGTCGCCGGGGTCGACAGCCGCCGCCACGAGGCCGCGCTGGGCGGCAGCGAGGACGCGACGTACCTCATGGATCGCGTCCAGCGCCACGGCGGGACGGCCACCTTCGTCGGCCTCGGGACCGACCACCCCGGCGGCCACCACACGCCGACCTTCGACGTCGACGAGCGGACGCTGGACATCGGTGTGGACGTGCTCGTGGAAGCGATTGAACGGCTCTCGGCGGCCGAGTGAGTCTCCTGGCGTGTGGCGGGGCGTGCTGTCCCACCGTCGCTTCGGGGTGAGTCGGGCCCCATACTCCGGCTCTGTCGATACCCGCCATCGGTGAGCGGTTGCAGCAGGCGTGCTGCAGAGAGGGCGCGAATCCAGTGAAACCGCACCGGTAACGACGAGCGGAAGTGGCTTGTTCGGGAGCCCCGGTATACGACGAAGTACGTCAGCTGGCGGACCTAGCGGTTGTCTCTCCGTCCAGAAATCTGACAATCCCCGGGTTGGCGAACTATCGGAATGCGGCGGGTGCCGACTCCTCGCCAGTCAGCTACTGGCACCGTTGGAGCATCGCTCTGTTCAGTACTGGCGACTCTTGTCGCAAGTAGAACGTACTCCCAACTTGGCCCCGGCGGGACAAGCCTGGCTGGTCTCGCTTTTTGCGATGCGGCTGGCTTTCGGACTCCCCAGTCCCGGAAGTTGTGGACTGTTAGCTGTGCATACACGGTGGAGGTAGTCCGGAACATGGCCAAGGCGCCTTCTATACAGCGGCGCTGGGGCAGGTGCCGTGGCTTCAGTGGTGGTGATTTTGTGGAGCGGTGTCGGCCAGATCCCCGAAACGTCGACCCTCGGGCGATTGATCGCGCCTCTCGGTACCGTTTTCCCGGGCGTGACCACGTTGGAAGCCGTGACGATACTACTCTGCGCAGGATCGGGGGGCAGATACAGGTCGTACGGACGATCGCGACGCGCAGCTAGCGAACCGCTGAGTCCGCCATGTAATTCTGAACCGATAGAGCCACGACGCTGCCCTCGCCCTCGACATCGGTCACGTCGTTACCGACAGGGATTGAGTAGTCGAAAAGACACTGGTGCGTACAGCGCGCGTGTCTTGCACACGATGACCTAGGTGGCAGCCCCCGCTGATGGTTCAGACCCGGGATTCTTCGTCGTGAACTCGCCACGGTGAGTCACTGTTTGTGAACCCGCATCCGAACATCCTCGGAAGGCTGCAACGTCGACTCCATGTTTATCTCGGGGCGAGGTGAACTCAACAGCTCGAATTCCACAGTTCGGGCGAGCATCGGGACGATATGTTTCAACTCCATCATCGCAAAGTGCATCCCGATACACTGGTGGGGACCACCGCCAAAGGGGAAGTACGCGAAGTCCGGCCGTCTGTCGCTCCGAGCATCGGTAAACCGCTCGGGTCGGAACTGCTCGGGCGCGTCGAACCACCGGTCGTCCGTGTGGACAGTGAACTGTGGCAGTAGAAGTTTCGTTCCTGCCGGAATGTGGTACCCGCCGAGCGTTGTCTCCTCGACAGCCTCGCGGAAGAGCATCCCCGCTGGCGGATAGAGCCGCATCGCCTCCTTGACGACGTGCTCGGTAACGGTGAGGTCGGCGAGATCTTCTGCCGTGGGTGGGCCGTCAAGCACAGTCGTGGCCTCCTGCGTTAATCGGTCCCGCTCGTCGGGATGGGTCGCCAGCAACAGCCACGTGAACGTCAGCGCCATCGCTGTCGTCTCGTGCCCAGCGACGAGGAACGTGATCAAGTGGTCGTGAATCTCCGCGTCGGTCATCGTATACTCGTTGTCGTCTTCCGTTTCGAGCATCATCGTCAGGAAGTCGTCGTACTGGCCGGGGTTCGCTCGCCGCTCTTCGATGAGCGTATCGACCGTTTCGTCGAACGCAGCCATCGCCTGCTCGTACCGTCGGTTCCTGTGGGTCGGCACCCACGACGGCAAGAGCAGTTCGACGGCACTGAGGCCACTCATATCGGCCATGGTCTGTAGCTCGTCGGCGGCCTCGGTGATCACTCGCCGGTGCTCGCCGAGGTCGAAATCGAACAGCGAATTCGTGAGTATCGACAGCGTCAACTCCGAGAAATCCTCGTTGATGACGATCGCTTCGCCGTCGTCCCACTCCTCGATGAGTTGTTCCGTGGCAGCAACCATGGCCGAACTGAACCCTCGCAACCGGTTCAGCCCGAACATCGGCTGGAGGAAGTGGCGCTGTCGTTTCCATTCCTCACCACGGGTGAACGTGAGACCTCGCGGAGCGATCTCGTAGTCGAGGAGTTCTTTCAGCTCGTCGAAATTCCACCGTTCGTAGGTACCCTGTCCCAGTAATACCTCGCCGACGTGCTCGGGGTGGAAGACAGCGACGGCGTCGATGCGCGGAAATTCACAGCGGACGACATCACCGTACTCAGCGAGCTCGTCGAAAAACCCCACTGGCTGCCTGACGTACTGATGGGCGTTTCCCAGCACCGGGAGCCCATCCGGGCCCGGCGGAAGCTTGTCGGTCTCACCGTTCGAGCCCGAGCCGGTGTCGCCACCCGTCATATGTAATCGTGTGTGAATAATTGCTAATAGTCATTTTCCCGGTAGAGCGAGTCATGGAAGCACCCTGGTGAAGTTAGCGCCTCTAATTCACGGGTGACGGTGGTGAGCAGTGAGCTTGCCGACCTATCGGTGGGGGTTCCCGACCACGGGCGACGGGAAGACGGGCCCGACCGCGCGCCGCGACCACGCGACCGTCGGTTCACCCGGGACTGGCAGGTCGGTGCGAGCAGTATCGGAAGCGTCGCAGCGATACTGTGGCCACGAATCCGACGGCGGGTCGTGGGTCCGAATCGGGCCGCTGCGAACCGTAAACAGCGTTCCCAGAGAGAAGCTGGCCACTGCACCGACTCCCAGCACGGTGCGTCTGGAGGGCATCACTTCGTGTTCATCACGCAAAATTAAAATTGGAACTGGTGGTGACCACGCCCCGTCGGTCGCTACACAGGGTTCGTGTGGGATCCCTGGACGAGGGGAAGAACGGACGTCTCGTGTCGCATACGTTCTCGATACCTCGCACGTTGCTGTTGACAGGCACTGAGGGGCGTTCGGAGGCGCTGTTGCATACAGCGGAGGGTGTCATAGAACGATTACCACACCAAAGAGCAGGGTGAATGCTGAGATGGTATGGCCTCAGCGACCCTGCAAGATGATCCTTCGGTAGAGACGTTTTTCAATGTCGCGGAGACCGAGACGTTAGCGCTGTTTGAGCATCTCTCCTTCGAGTTTCTCGAAGAGTTCGACGTGTTCGCCCCGGCGCAGACGGGGCGAACACGAGAGCACGAACCACCAGAGATGATGCGTGGGTTCCTCCATTGTTACTACCACGATATCTACGGCATCCGTCCCGTTGAACGAGAGCTTCGGAACACGGTTGTCTGGTTGAGCTGTGGCTTCGATCGACCGCCGTCGAGAGACGCGGTCGATCGCTTTCTCACCGACCTCGAACACGTTGTTGACGATGTCTTCGACAACCTCGTCGAGCAGGCCGCCCGCCGCGGCCTGCTCGACTTGACCTACTGCATCGATTCAACGGATATCAGGGCGTTGCCAGCCGATCAAGACGCGTCGAAGTGCTACGATCCAACCGCCGAAGAGTACTACCACGGATACGGCTGCACGATCGTTTCGACCGGGGCAAAGATCCCAATTGCAGCAGAGTTCACCGAGAGTAAGCAAGCACCAGAGGAGACGGCGATGCGCGTCACGTGTGACGCGCTCGCCGTCGCCAAGCCGATGTGGATGGTCGGTGACAGTGCCTACGACACACTCGACTGGCACGACCGCCTGCTGGCCGCAGGGGTCGTGCCAGTCGCCCCGTACAACGCGCGAAACACCGACGAGCCGAAAGATATCGAGTACAGAGTCGAAGACCGCATCACCGAACACAGCGAGGATGTACGGCTGAAGCAATCGACGCTAGACGAGACGTACAATCGCCGCACAGGAGTCGAGCGAACTAACGAATCAGTGAAGGACTGCGGCCTCGGGCGAACGCACGCCCGAGGCCGTGTCCACGCGCGAGCACAGGTGTTTCTCGCGTTGTGTCTTCGTCTCGTCGTCGCAATCACCAACTACGAACGCGGAGATAATCCAGGAAGTACCGTGATCACGGTGTGAGAACTCTTCTATGACACCCTCTACAGCGCGCAAGTCTCTCAACAGAAAGGGACGTAATAGATATCAACCTGCAAAGGATTATGCCGGAACCGCTTACAGCCCTCTCTCAGCGTAATGGAGCGTTCTGGATTGGCCTGGCCTGTTCCTTCTCGGTGTGGTCACTCCAGTTACTCTCTCGCTCTCTCCCGGAAGGGTCGCACTTTCAAGCGCCCTGATCCTCGTCGGTGGGGCACTCCTTCTGGTGAGCGTCCTCGTCGATTCCGTCAAGATTGTTAAATCGACGGCAGAGGCAGGGACGAGTGGCTATCGCGACGGGCAAGATAACGACACGTGAATCGGTCACAGTGATGCCGACGGGGAATAGAGCGGCCGATAGCGCCCTGGAAGACAGCGGTCGCGGATGCACCAGATTCAGACGAGCGATCGGAGAGTACCGGCGACCGGTCAGTACAACGTATGACAATTCCGACTCGATTCTCAAATGAACAACACTTTACGGGTTCCCGCCGTTGTCATCTCATGGAGAGACAGATTAGCTATTGTCCTTTCTGTGGCGTTGAATTTCAACAGCCGGTAGACAGTCCGGATTCTCGCTCCTCAGCCGGATATCGGTGTGAAGATTGCAACGAGGTTCTCGAAATGAAGGTAAATCAGTTCCCCCTCGCGTAACTCCCTTCTCGATGTATCGATAGTGCTGCTCTATGGATGTGCGTAATGCCTTGAACGGCCGATTCAGCGGGAAACGTGCGAGAGACGTGCAGTCGTTGTGCTGAGCTAGTCTTCTCTGTGCAGCACTCTTGTTCTATCAACCGTTGAGGACTCGCCAGGGCCCACGTGCCGTATGAGCGCGACTGTCGCCGGGTGCAGTGGCCAAACGGCGTCGAGCACGGCCCGGCGGCGCGGCGCTTCGCACGCGGCGGCGAGCGATCAGGACCGAGCGGAGCGAAACAAACGATTCGGAGCGCCTCTGAAGCGCCGGAATCAGCCGAAACTCTCCGAAGGGGAAGATATAGGGTGGTTCGTGACCGAGACGCCATTAATGAGCGAGACAGGACGCAAGCGGCCGTGGCTCGCCGCCTTGCTCGCCTTCGTCTACCCCGGTCTCGGGCACGTCTACCTGCGGGAATGGCTGCGGGCGATTCTGTGGTTCGGCCTCGTCGTCAGCACGACGTCGCTGCTGGTGGGCGGCGACGTCATGCCCGACGAGCTCTCCATCGAGGCGATCGTCGCGGCCTCCCGGGCGCTGCCGCTGGAGGCCTCGATAGCGCTGCTCGCCATCACGGCACTCAGCATGGCCGACGCATACTGGATGGCCACCCGGGAGAACCAGGCAACGGAGGTCGTCGACGGTGAGACCTGCCCCAACTGCGGACAGGAGCTCGACGAGGACCTCGAGTTCTGTCACTGGTGTACGACCCGCCTCGAACCGGTCGACGCCGAGCACGACCGCTGAACTGTGGCCGACGACGTCGCCGACCGGTCGGCGGGACGGTGGGTGCTGGTCGCCGTCGCCGCGGGTGTGATGGGTGCGTCCGGGACCTACCAGTTCGTCTGGACGACGCTCAGCGGTGCCGTCGGGGCCCGCGTCGGCGCCTCGCCGGCGGCACTCGGGACCGTCTTCACCCTGTTCGTCGTCGCCCAGACGGTGGTCCAGTTCCCGGCCGGCGGCATCCGCGACCGGTACGGTCCTCGTGCGGTGCTCGGTATCGGGTCAGTCCTCATGTGTGCCGGCTACGCCGGCCTGGGGCTGGCGACGACCTACCCGGTCGCCGCGTTGGCCTACGGCCTCGGGGGCGTCGGCAGCGGGATGGCCTACACCGTCGCTGTCAACACGCCCGTGAAGTGGTTCACCGACCGCCGCGGACTGGCGACGGGGGTGGTCACGACTGCGTTCAGTGCCGTGAGCGTCGTCGTCATCCCCCTGGTCCAGACCCGCATCGACGCCTCGTATACGGGCACGCTGCTGGCCCTCGGCGCGCTGGTCGGGGGACTGGGGCTCCTGGGGACGATCGTCGTCCGCGACCCGCCGAAACGCGACGAAGCACCGAAAGGGGAGACGACGTCCGACCGGGCCGTCGACGTCGACGCGAGCGTCGGGTGGCGGACTGTCGTCGGCACCTGGCAGTTCTGGGTGCTCTACTGGGTGATGCTGGTCGTCGACGGCGTCGGCCTGATGCTCATCGGCCAGTCGGTCGGGTTCACGACCGGCCTGGGATTGGACCCGGGGACGGCGACCACCGTCGCGTCCGTCGTCGCGCTGGCCGACGCGCTGGGCGTCATGGTGATGAGCACGCTCTCGGACCGCGTCGGCGGCGAGCGGACCGTCGGCGTCTCGCTGGTCCTGGGCGGCCTCTCGCTGGGCGGGGCGATACTCAGCGGTCTGTCGGGCCTGGCGGCGCTGTTCGTCGTGCTGGTCGCCGGGACGGCCTTCTTCCGGAGTCCCGTCTTCGCCATCTTCCCCTCGCTGGTCGGTGAGTACTACGGGCGAGCGCGCTCCTCTGAGAACTACGCGCTCGTCTACTCGGCGAAGATTCCGGGGGGTATCTTCGGCGGGACGGTGACGGGCATCCTCGTGGCGCGCGTGGGGTGGTCGGAGTCGTTCGCCCTCGGGGCCGTCCTGCTGGTCCTCGCCGGGCTATCGGCGCTGGTGCTCAGACCCACGTCCGTGACGTCGTGAGCGACCCCCGTCGCCAGTCCGCGGCGTCCCGACGGACGTCCCGGTCGGCCCCGGGAATCCGGCGGAGGTAGCCGACGGCGGAGGCCGCCGCGACGACCACCGGGAGCGCGGTGAAGCCGACGGCAACGAGCGGCAGGGTCACCCGCCGGCGAGAAAGAGCGCGGGCGTGCCGGTGATCGCCGGCGCGAGCAGTGCCCCGAAGACGAGTGCGACGCCAGCGAACACGTACTCCCAGGCCCGCCGCTGCCAGAGCCACCGCGCGACCACGGCCAGCGCGGGGACGACGACCGCGAGGTCGGGGGAGTGCGAGACGAGCGCCTGTGGCCCCTGTTCCGCGACGAGCAGCGGCGGCGTGCCGTTGAGCGTGGCCGGGACCACCTCCGAGAGCCACAGCGCGGCCAGCCCGGCCGGAAGAGACCGGGAAGCGAGGACGTCGTCGCGAGAACGGCGACGAGCGCCCTCGCGTGACGTTGCCACGGGGGAAGCGGTGTCTGGCATCGGCGTCACCGGGTGGAGAGAGGCGCCCGGAGGGGATAGAGACCGTCAACGATTCTCGACGAGTGAGAGGAGCGGCCCGACAGCGGCCCGCCTCACTTCTCGATGATGCTCTCTTCGATCTTCTCGCCGAAGTGCGTCGCCGTGTCCTCGTAGTGGACGAGTATCTCGTCGCCGACCTCGAGGTCCGTGACGGCGGTGCGGCCGTCGCGCGTGTGGACCTTGATGGTCTCTGCGTTCTGCAGCAGCGTCTCGATGCGGTCGCCCGCCTCGGTCTCGGCCTGGACGCGGAACATCGGGCGCTTCTCGATCTTCGCGCGGCCGACGATCGCCTCGCGGGTGTGGCCGTTCTCGTCGACGACCTGCACCTCGTCGCCGGACTGCAGCTCCGAGAGGTACTTGGTCCCGCCGTCGGGCGTGCGGACGTAGGCGTGGACGGCACCGGCGTTGACCCGGAAGGGGCGCGAGGCGACGTAGGGCGACTCGGCCGTCTCGGCGTGGACGAAAAAGAGGCCGCGAGCCATCGACCCGACGAGCATGCCCTCGTCGTGGTCCATCAGGTTGCCCGTATCGATGCAGACGCGGTCGGCAGACCCGGTCTGTTCGACGGCGGTGACGGTGGCGTACTCGAGATCGACCTGTTCGCGCCCCATCTCGTCGCGGACCTCCACAGTCTTGCGTATCTCGTCGACGTCGTCGGTGTCCAGCAGAACGCCGTCGGCCCCGTGTTCGAGCGTCTCGTAGGCCGTCCGAGCGTCCTCGGCGCTCTGGACGCCGGTGATGAGGTCGGTCTCGTCGCCGACGCGGGCGATGAGGTTCTCGAGCGGGATGATCTGCCAGTCCTCGCCGATGACGATGGTGTAGTCGGCCGCCTTCGCGACTTCCTCGGCGAAGGCCTCGTAGTCCTCGTCGAAGATACGGACGTAGCCGCCCTCGGCGGCGGTCCCGTCGCGGCGCAGCGCAGAGAGGTCCGCAGACCCGGAGAAGTCCGTCGGGAGGTCGACGGTACCGTCGCCCTCGCCGTCCTTGCCCACGACGGTCGCGTCCGCCTCGGAGTCCTCGCCCTCGGCGTCCATGACGTGGACGTCGCCGTTGGAGAGGGCCGCGACGTCGACCGCACCGAGGTCACGGACCCGTTCGACGTCGGTCTCGTCGACCAGCACCCAGTCGACGCCGGCCTCGAGACCAGCGGTGATCCGTCGCTTTCGCGTCTCCCAGTCGCCGACCTCGTCGTCGGCCTTGAGCCACACGCTTCGTGTCATACGCCCACGTCCGCGACGATGGGGCTTGAACGTGGCGGAACCCGTAGCCCGGTCGTCCGCAGACACGGTCGGCGGACCCGACCGTGCCGAGACGACCGAGCGGATCCATCGTAGATAACACGGGCGCAAGAGTTATCAATCTCATCTAATAACTGAGTAACAGATACTGCTATCTGGTTCGTAAATTATGAACAACAGATTCGCCTGTGCGATAGCTGGGGCCAAGGGTGGTGTGGGCAAGACAACGACGAGTATCAACCTCGGGGCGTCGCTCGCCGCAGCGGGGTACTCCACCGTCACGGTCGAACTCGACCTGGCGATGGCGAACCTCGTGGACTTCCTCGACGTGGACATCGACGTCACGGAGGCGACGACGCTCCACGACGTCCTCGCGGGCGAGTGTGGCATCGAGGCGGCGACCTACGAGACGGACTCGGGGCTCTCGGTGGTTCCCAGCGGGACGGACCTCCAGGGGTACGCGGAGACCGACCTCCGACGCCTCCCGGACGTCGTCGAGACGCTCCGGTGGCACTACGACATCGTCCTGCTGGATACGCCAGCGGGGTTGAGCGAGGAGACGGTGCGGCCGATGCAGGTCGCCGACGAGGTGATCCTCGTCTCGACGCCGCGGGTGGCCTCGGTCCGCAACGTCCAGAACACGAAACAGCTCGCCGAGCGCGTCGACTGTGACGTCCGGGGCCTCGTCCTCACGAAGTCCGGGACGGGCGCCTCGCCCGGAGCCGACCGGGTCGCCGAGTTCCTCGAGGTGGAACTACTCGGTCACGTCCCCGAGGACGAGGCGGTCCCCCACTCCCAGGACAGGGGTCGCCCCGTCGTCTCGAACGCGCCGAACAGCGGTGCCTCGATAGCCTATCGGAAGATCGCCAGGGAACTTGTCGGCGCCGAGCGTGGGGACCTCGGACTCCAGGGGGCGCCGCCGTCGGACGGAACTACCACGAGCGGCGAGCAGTCCCTGCACAGCGACGGGGCGGGCCCGGGCGGCGAGACGGCTCGACCGCTCGAACCGACCGACGGCGGGACGGTCGTCAACCCGTCCACGTCGTCGGACGACGGCGGGTCAGATTCGCGGGACCCCGAGACGGCCCGTGGGGACCGCGGTGGCGATCGGGAGTCGGCAATGGCCGGGGAGTCAGACGAGCAGACGAGTCACCCCGATGGGACCGAGACGGGAGAAGAGACCGAAGCGCCGTCCGCCGCCCAAACGGACGCGATGGCGCCGGAGTCCGGGGCCGACGAGGAAGTGGACCTACCGGAGAGCGACACCGAGCCGGACGAGAGTGCGCCTTCGACCGGCGGAGACGAGTCCAGCGAACAGACGGGCACGGCCTCGTCCGAGGAGCCAACGCCGGCCGCTGAGGAGAGGGGCGGAGAAGCAGGTTCGGGTACGGCCGAATCTGCTCGGCCCTCGTCGGTGGAGACCGATGCCGACCCGGCCACCGG
Organism: Haloarcula halobia; assembly: GCF_029338255.1. Classification (NCBI taxonomy): domain Archaea; kingdom Methanobacteriati; phylum Methanobacteriota; class Halobacteria; order Halobacteriales; family Haloarculaceae; genus Haloarcula; species Haloarcula halobia. Next base: position 1,430,308 of record NZ_CP119787.1, on the reverse strand, counting down.
GGCGGTGCCTGCCGACGAGAGCGCCGCCGACGCAGACGAGAGAAAGGCCCTCGACGGAGACGAAGAGCGTGCTTCCGAGGCTGGCGCGGTAAGCGCGACCGACGGAGACGAGGAGGACGCTACCGGCTCAGGCGGAGAGAATGCGATCGACGGAGACGAGGAGGACGAAGCCTCCGGGTCCGCCGAAGACGGCCCGGACTCGGCGTCGGACGCCCGGGACGACGAATCCGTCGCCCGTCGCGTGTTGTCGCTGTTCAGTTTCTAGGCCTGGACGGCCAGTTCGGCCGCTTCGAGCGCGTCCTCGGCGTTCGAATCGTCGTGGACCACGCTGGCGACGGCGCGTGTGATCTTCTCCGGTTCGTCGTGCTGGAAGATAGACCGGCCCATCGAGACGCCGGCAGCGCCGCCGTCCATCGCACCACGGACCATCCTGAGCGTCTCCTCGTCGGTGCCTTTCGCACCGCCGGCGATGACGACCGGGAGCGACGTGGACTCGACGACGTGCTGGAACGTCTCGGCGTCGCCGGTGTAGCCGGTCTTGACCACGTCCGCGCCCAGTTCCTCGGCCATGCGGACGGCGTGGCCCACGGCCTGGTTGTAGTCGGGGTCGTCGGGGTCGATGTCCGGGCCGCGGGCGTAGTTCATCGCCAGGACGGGCAGGCCGTAGCGCTCGGCCTCGCTGGTCAGGGCGGCGAGGTCCTCTATCTGCTCGGGTTCGTACCGGCTGCCGACGTTGATGTGGACCGAGACGGCGTCGGCGCCGGCACGGATAGCGTCCTCGACGGTACCCGTCATGCGCTTGTCGTTCTCGTCGGGGCCGATGGTCGTCGACCCGTTGAGGTGGACGATGTAGCCCGCGCCGTTCTTGTTCGGGTGGACGCGGTCGGCGATGCCACGCTGGGTGAGCACCGAGTCCGCGCCGCCGCGCGTGATGGCGTCGATGGTCGATTCGATGTCCTTGAGGCCCTTCACGGCCCCCATGGTGATTCCGTGGTCCATCGGGACGATGACGTACTTCTCGTCTGTCCCGATGCGGTCGAGGCGTGTGCGTTTCCCTGCAGTCATGATATGCGAGAGTGTGGCAAGAGCGATTATGTGCGTTCCGGTTGCGGACGTTCCTGTGCCCCGCGGAGCGCACCCTCCTTGAGATCCCGGGCCTTGGCTTCGAGTTCGTCGGCCACGTCGTCGACGGGCGCCCCGCTCTCGTGGCCCTCGGCGACGATGTCGACGAGCGCGGACCCGACGATGACGCCGTCCGCACCGGCCGAGACGATACGTTCGGCGTGCTCGCCGGTCTTGATACCGAAGCCGACGGCCTTGGGGACGTCCCAGTCGGCCAGGCGGGCGAGCGACTCCTCGGTGGCGTCGTCGACGTCGTCGCGCGCGCCGGTGACGCCAAGTCGCGCCTGGACGTAGACGTAGCCCGAGACCTGGTCCATCATCGTCTCCAGGCGCTCGCCGCGGGTCGTCGGCGCGACGATGAAGACGAGATCGAGGCCGAACTCGTCGCAGGCCTCGCGGAGCGGGCCGGCCTCCTCGGCGGGCAGGTCGGGGACGACGAAGCCCTCGATGCCGACCTCGGCGGCCCTCTCGACGAACGGACCCGGTCCCTCCTCCGCACCGTACTGATAGATGAGGTTGTAGTAGGTCATGCAGACGACGGGCACGTCCACGTCCAGGTCCTCCACGAACTCGAAGAAGCGTGCCGGCGTCATCCCGGCCTCGAGCGAGCGAACGATGGCGTCCTGGATGGTCTTGCCCTCGGCGATGGGTTCCGAGAACGGCAGGCCGAGTTCGATGACGTCCGCGCCGCCGCGGGCCAGCGCCTCGACGTACTCGAGGGACGCCCCGTAGGTCGGGTCGCCGGCCGCGAGGTAGGGGACGAACGCCGGTTCGTCGGCGAATGCGGCTTCGAGGCTCATCAGCGTCCCCCTCCGCCGATCTGTTCGAATAACGAGAGGTCCGGCGCGATGTCGAGGTCGCGTTTCGAGGTTTCCTCGATGACCGTCTCGAGGTCCTTGTCGCCGCGGCCCGAGACGTTGACGACGACGGTGTCGCCGACCTCGTCGTGGTGCCCCTCTAGGAAGCCAAACGCGTGGGCCGTCTCCAGTGCGGGGATGACGCCCTCGTCCTGCGAGAGGCGGTGGAACGCCTCGAGCGCGGCGTCGTCGTCGACGTTCACCGGGGTCACGCGGCCCTCGTCGACCAGATGTGCGAGCTCCGGGCCGACGCCGGCGTAGTCCAGTCCGGCCGAGATGGAGTGTGACTCCATGATCTGCCCGTCGCGGTCCTGCAGGAGTTTCGTCCGCGCACCGTGCAGGACGCCCTCGCCGCCCGTCGACAGGGACGCGGAGTTGGGCGCGACCCCCTTCTCCTCGTCGACCTGGAGCGACGAACCCCCGGCCTCGACGGCATAGAGGTCAACTTCGGAGTCGTCCACGAACTCGGCGAACGTACCCATCGTGTTCGACCCGCCACCGGCACAGGCGAGCACGGCGTCGGGCAGGTCGCCGGTCTTCTCGATGCACTGCTCGCGGGCCTCCTCGGAGATGACCGACTGGAAGTCCCTGACCATCTTCGGGAAGGGGTGCGGGCCGACGACGCTCCCGATGACGTAGTGAGTCGTCTCGACGGTTGTCGCCCAGTCGCGCATCGTCTCGGAGATGGCCTCCTTGAGCGTCCCGCGGCCCACCGTCACCGGGTTGACCTCGGCACCGTTGATGCGCATCCGGAAGACGTTGGGGCGCTGGCGCGCGATGTCCGTCTCGCCCATGTATATCTCGCAGGGCATGTCCAGGTGCGCGGCGGCCATCGCCGTCGCGGTGCCGTGCTGGCCGGCCCCCGTCTCGGCGATGATGCGCTCTTTGCCCATGTACTTCGCCAGGAGTACCTGCCCGAGCGCGTTGTTGAGCTTGTGCGCGCCGCCGTGGAGCAGGTCCTCCCGTTTCAGGTAGACGTCGGTGTCGTAGCGCTCCGAGAGCTGGTCTGCGTACTGCAGCGGGGTCGGCCGGCCGCCGAAGTCGGCCAGGCGCTCGCGGAACTCGTCCATGAAGCCGTCCTCGTTTTCCAGTACGTACCGCCGGTAGGCGTCGGCCAGCTCCTCGATTGCCGGCATCAGTGCCTCCGGGACGTACTGTCCGCCGTACTCGCCGAACTTGGGGTCGTGTGCGTCGTCCGTGCTCATGTCTGTGTCTCCGTGAGTCGTCGGGTGTTCTCGGTCACGTCCGAATCGCCGCCGTGGTCCATGATGGCCGACCCGACGAGCAGCGCGTCCGCGCCGGCACGGCGCATCCGCGTGACGTCGTCGGGCGTGTGTATGCCGCTTTCCGCAATGAGGGTGACGCTCTCGGGGACCGACGCCGAGACGCGCTCGAACGTCGAGAGGTCGACCTCGAGCATCGAGAGGTCGCGGTTGTTGACGCCGATGATCTCGGCACCGGCCGCCAGGGCCGTCTCGACCTCCGATTCGGTGTGAGCCTCGACGAGGACCTGGAAGCCGCGGTCGCGAGCGGCCGCGAGCAGGTCCGCGAGGTCGTCCGTGCCCTCCTCCTCGAGGAACCGGACGATGAGCAGGATCACGTCTGCCGCCACGACGTCGAGCTGGTCCTCGTAGAGGACGAAGTCCTTCCGGAGGACCGGCACGTCGACGGCCTCGCGCACCCGCCGGAGCGTCTCGGCGGACCCGCCGAAGTGCTCGGGTTCAGTCAACACCGACAGGGCGGCGGCCCCGCCGGCGACCATCTGCTGGGCGAGTGCGACCGGGTCGTCGGTCCGCTCGCCGTCGGCGGTCGGACTCGTCGGTTTCACCTCCGCGATGAGCGGCACGCGGCCGTCTCCCTCGGCGCGGGCGACGGCGTCGGGCAACGACCACGCGTCGTCGACCGAGACGCGCTCGCCACCGCCGCCGCGCTCGCGGGCCGCCGCCAGTATCGAGGCGACTTCGGGTGCCATCTCTTCCTCACTAGCGTCCATTACCGTACACTAACGTACAGAGATGTTCATAAGGCTTGCGCAGTCGGGCCGGGCGGCATCGGCAGCGCCCGCCGACCGGCGACCGCAGAGCGACCCCACCAGAGGGGCGAATCTTGAAGGGGCGACCCGCCGAGGATAGGGACATGAGCGCACCGACGGGGGACGCCGGTATCTACGCCCGCGAGTCGGACTACCTGGAGCGGTACGTCCAGCTCGGCGAGGCGGGGGAGCGCATCATCTCGGTCTCGTTCCCCACGCAACCGGACGCAGACGCCGGCGCGGACCACCCGCTGCTGGACCGCATCGACGACTACCTCACCGGGAACGGGGACGACTTCACGGACGTGGCCGTCGGCCTGACGGTCCCGACCGACCAGCGCAAAGTGCTGGAGGCGGTCCGGCAGATACCCTACGGCGAGAACGCCTCCGTCGAGACGGTGGCCTCGATGACGCCGGACCTCTCGGCCGAGGAGATGGACGACCAGAACCTGGTCCGCGAGGCGCTGGACGCCAACCCGGTGCCGCTGCTGATTCCCGACCACCGGGTGCGAGACGGCCCGAGCGGAGCGCCGCCGGCCGTCGAGCAGAAGCTCCGGATCGTCGAAGGGCTCTAAACCGAGAGGCGGTCGAGGCCCAGCCCCTCGTGGACGACCAGTTCGAGCGCGTTCACCAGGTAGTGAGCGACGACCACGGCCAGCAGGCTGTCGGTCAGGACGAACAGGCCCGCCAGGCCGAGGCCAAGCGCGCCCGTGACCAGGACGCCGGCCCGGCCCTGCGCGCCGTGTCCCAGGGCGAAGGCCACCGAGGAGACGACGGCCATCGCCCACGCCGGCGCGCCGAGGCCGGCGACGGGGACGCCGATGGCCGCGCCGCGAAAGAGCAGTTCCTCGACGACGGCGATGGTCGGCAGGACGAGACCCAGGAGGACGACCCACCCGGCCACGGAGTCGGGCGCGAGGAGTTGGCGCAGCGACTCGTCGACGGCGACACCGAAGCCGTCGGCCAGCGAGGCCGCTACCTCGTTGCCGACCCAGAAGCCCAGGCCGGCGGCGACACCGACGGCCACGGCGGGCAGGCCGGTCGAGAGCGGCGCGTCGACGATGCCGACGGCCGTCGCCGGGATGTCGAAATAAAACGCGCCGCCGACCACGAGCGCGCCGAACAGGCCCTGGGTGAGCGCGACGTTCGCGAACAGCGCGCCCGCCGAGAGGTCGGGGCCCGAGAACCGCCCCTCGAGCTGCCGGCGCTGGGCGGCGGCCTCGGCCGTCTCGAACCGCGGGTAGGTCGGGTCGGGCCCGTCGGCGAGCCGGCCCGGGTGAAGCGTGTCGGAGGCGGCGGTGAGGCCGCCGTCGGTGTCGAGCGCGTCCTGTGAGAGTCGTGCGAGCGCGAGCAGTGCGGTTAGAAGCAGGCCCGTGAGGCCGACGAAGGCGGCCCACTCGGGCACGGGTTACTGCGGGCTGGGACTGCCGCCCTGGCGGCCGACCTCGTGTTCGAGCGCCTTGCCCGTGATGGACTTGAGGCGGTCGACCAGCGAGTCTTTCTCCGGTTCGCCGGAGAGTGCCACTTCGAGTACCTCGGAGATGTGCGAGACCGGGATGATCTCGATCATGTCCTCGTACTCGTCTTCGATCATCACGTCCTGGGTGTTGGCCTCGGGGATGATGACCGTGTCGAGGCCCGCCTTCGCGGCGGCCTCGATCTTGTGGGTGACGCCGCCGACCGGGAGCACGTCGCCACGCACCGACAGCGAGCCGGTCATGGCGATGTTCTGCTCGACGGGGACGTTCTCCAGCGCGGAGATGACCGCGGTGGCGACGGTGATGGAGGCGGAGTCGCCGTCGACGCCGCCCTCGCCGGCCTGGACGAACTGGATGTGGACGTCCTTCTCCGAGATGTCCTCGTCGGAGAACTTCTTGATGATGGCCGAGACGTTCTGGACGGCCTCCTCGGCCATCTCCTGGAGCTGGCCGGTCGCGATGACCTGGCCGGGGCCCTGCGAGGGGGTGACCTCCGCCATGACGGGGAGGACGATGCCGCTGTCCTCGCCCATGACGGCGAGGCCGTTGACGCGGCCCACGACGTCGCCGCTGTTGACGGTGAGCTCGTAGTCCTTGCGGCGCTCGATGTAGTTGTCCGCGAGCTGTTGCTCGATGGACCGCGAGCGGCGCTTGGCCTGGAGGACGTCCTCGCGGGTGGTCCGCTCCTGGTCCTCGGCGCGGGCGATGTCGCCGGCGACGCGGACCAGCCCACCGAGGTCGCGGAACTTCAGCGTGAGGTGGCCCTTGCGGCCGGCGCGGCGCCGGGCCTCGAGGATGACCTCCTCGACGGCCGCCTCGGTGAAGTGCGGGAGCCGCCCGTCGTTCTCGACCTCCTGGGCGACGAAGCGGGCGTACTTCCGGCGCATCTCGGGGTCGTCTTCGATGGTGTCGTCCATGTACACCTCGTACCCGTAGCCCTTGATACGGCTGCGGAGCGCGGGGTGCATGTTCTCCATCGCGTCCAGGTTCCCGGCCGCGATCATGATGAAGTCACAGGGGACGGGCTCGGTCTGGACCATCGCGCCCGAGGAGCGCTCGGACTGGCCCGTGATGGAGAACTCGCCCTCCTGGATGGCCGTCATCAGCTTCTGCTGGCTGCGGATGTCCAGCGTGTTTATCTCGTCGACGAACAGCACGCCCTTGTTGGCCTGGTGGATGGCGCCGGGTTCCACGCGGTCGTGGCTCGGCGTCTCCATCCCGCCTGACTGGAACGGGTCGTGGCGGACGTCGCCCAGCAGCGCGCCGGCGTGGGCGCCCGTGGCGTCCTCGAAGGGCGCGGTCTTCTGGTTGGCGTTGTTGACGAGCAGGTTCGGGATCATCGCGTCGCTGCCACGCGACCCGTAGCGGAACGCGAGGTAGATGACACCGGCCGCGAGGATGCCCAGCAGGATCTGCTGGACGATGATCAGCGAGTAGCCGATGACGATGGCGATGATGATCCACATCAGGAAGGTCCGCATCTGGTTGCGCTTGCGGGCTTCCTCCTTGTGGGCCTCGACGATCTGTTCGCCCTTCCCGCCCGGCACGGTCCGGACCTTCGGTTCGTTTCCGTCGTCGGGGTTGTGATAGACCAGCACGTCCTGCAGTTCCTCTCGCGGGAGCAACTGACTCATCGCCTTGGCGAGCATCGACTTGCCCGTCCCGGGCGAGCCGATCATCATCACGTGGCGGCGCTGCTTGGCCGCTTTCTTGATGACGTCACGGGCGTGGTCCTGCCCGATGACCTGATCGACGAGTCGTTCGGGGACCTGGATGTCGGCGGTGGTGTCGATGTCGAGACCGCCCAGGAGGTTTTCCTCCTCGTCGCGGAGGCTCGACTCGCCGTCGACCGTCACGTCGCTTCCCAGCGTCGTGTCAGCGAGGGTCTCCTCGTGAGGGTCGGGGTTCTCCGGGGCCTCGTTCTGCCTGCTCCGATCGTCACTGATCGAAGCGTCGTCGGCCGGCCCCTGGTGTCCGTGGTCATCCCCCGTCTGTTCTCCGCGAGACGGTGGCTCGGGGTCCTCGCTCTGTGAACCGCTCTCCTCGTCCGTCCGCCCGTCAGACATCGAGTCGTCTGGCGACGGACCCGACCGGTCCTCATCGGTCGCCGTCCCATCCTCGGCGTCACGTGCCCCCCGTTCAGGGTCGGGAGCCGCGTCTGTGTCGGTATTGTCGCTCATACAAACGTTTCTAACGTATCAGTGGAGGGCCTGTCGACTGATATACTTTCTCCCCACGCCCGTCTTTGCCACACCATCAGAACCGGCGGACGGCAGTCGGATTACGGGGGTCCTACTGGCGCGGTGGCCGCTCGTCGTCGGGTTTATCAAACCGCCCGTCACACAGACGGGTATGCGCGGGTTCTACATCGGCCGCTTCCAGCCCTACCACGACGGCCACCACGCGATGGTCGAGCGCATCGCGGACGAGGTGGACGAGCTGGTGCTTGGCATCGGGAGCGCCGACGATTCCCACACGACACACGACCCCTTCACCGCCGGCGAGCGGATCATGATGATCACGAAGGCCGTCGCCGAGTTCGACCTCACGACGTACGTCGTCCCGCTGGAAGACATCAACCGCAACGCGGTGTGGGTGAGCCACGTCGAGAGCATGTGCCCGGACTTCGACGTCGCGTACTCGAACAATCCGCTGGTCGTGCGACTCTTCGAGGAGTCGGGCATCGAAGTGCGCCAGTCGCCGATGTTCGACCGGAAACGGCTCGAGGGCAGCGAGATTCGCGAGCGGATAATCCGGGACGAGTCGTGGCGCGACCGGGTCCCAGCGGCCGTCGTCGACGTCATCGAGGAGTGTCACGGCGTCAAGCGCCTGCAGTACGTCTCCGATACGGATTCGCTGGAGCGGTACGCCGCCGAGGACGAACGCGACGACGAGACGCGCCGGTCCGTCGGCGACCCAGAGGGATGATAACGCTCAGTTCTGACTTCGGGACGCCGTACCCGGCGGCGATGAAGGGGGTCATCGCCAGCGAGTGTGACGCCCGCCTGATCGACGTCTCCCACGAATTCCCCCGTCAGGACGTCCGGGCGGCGGCGTTCTGGCTGACACAGACGCTCCCGTACTTCCCGCCGGCGGTCCACTGTGTCGTCGTCGACCCGGGCGTGGGCACCGACCGGGACGCGCTCGTGGTCCGGGCCGGCGCGCACGCGCTCGTGGGACCGGACAACGGGGTGCTCCTCCCGGCCGCCCGCGAGCTCGCCGACGACCCGGAGGCGTTCGCCTGGGCCTACGAGGACGCCGCGAGCACGACGTTCCACGGGCGAGACGTCTTCGCGCCCGCCGCCGCGGCGGTCCACGAAGCGGGCGTCGACGCCATCGAGGGGTTCGACCGGGCGACGCGGACCGACGGCGTCGTCGACCTGCAGTTCCCGGCCGCCGAACGGGACGGCGACACCGTCACCGGCGAGGTGCTCGTCGTCGACGGCTTCGGGAACGTCATCACCAACGTTCCCGGCGACGTCCTCGCCGACCGGTTCGGCGAGTCGGTGACGGTAAACGGCGCCAGCGTCCCGGTCCGGCGGGCCTACGCCGCCGTCGACGTCGGCGAGCGACTCGTGACCGTCGGGAGCCACGGGAACGTCGAACTCGCGGTGAACCGGGGCCGCGGGGACGAGGCCTTCGACCTCGAGGCCGCCGGTGCGGTCCGGGTGACGCGGTGACCCACCTCGCCGGAAAGCGACAACGTTATACACTTTTAGGCAAGCCTAATCTACTGGATGCTGGCCGAGCAGTCACGAGCGGTCCCGGGTGGTCCGTCGCCCCCCCGACGAGCGCACAGCAACGACGTCCGGTCGGCGCCAGCGGTGGCACGACGAGACCGACAGCGGGGGTGCGTAGCACGCCGCGGAAGCGTTCGCGGCCGTTACGGCCACCGGCGGTTTCAGCAGGCGACGGTCGACGGTTGGCACCAGGTCGCCGCCCCACGGCGGCCACGCCGTCGCCACACACGAGTCCCAGCTCGTGTCTGTCCCTTTTCGCGGTTCTCAGTCGTCGAGCGGTTGCTCGCCGTCCCGACCGACTCGGATCCGTACCGGTTCGTACGGCAGTATAACCCACCATAGCCGACAGTTCCGGGAATTAAGTGAGACTGCTTCGAACCGACTGTCATGGCCGCCGAATCCGGGGCCGGCAGAGACGACAGCGTCGATCTGCTCGACGCCTTCCGGCAGTTCTTCGCGCTGGAGCGGGACGTGCTGGTGCTCTCCCTGTCGATGCTGGCGTTCAGTCTGGCCTTCCAGATGACGAGCCGGTACGTCCCGGAGTACCTGCGCCTGCTGGGGGCCAGCGCCGGCGTCATCGGCCTCTACGGGAGCGTCGGCAACCTCATCAGCGCGGTGTACCCATATCCCGGCGGCGCCGTCTCCGACCGCATCGGCTCCCGGTTCGCGCTCACGGCCTTCGCGACGCTCGCCACCCTCGGGTTCGGGCTCTGGTACCTGGCGTCCGTCGTCGGCGGCGTCGCGCTGGGTCCGGTCACCGTGCCCGCGTGGATGCTGGTCTTCGTCGGACTCTTTCTCGCCCAGGCCTGGAAGTCGTTCGGCCTGGGTGCGACCTTCGCCATCGTCAAGCAGAGCGTGCCGTCCGACCGCCTCGCCATGGGCTTTGCCAGCACCGAGGTGTTCCGCCGCGTCGGGTTCCTCGTCGGGCCGCTGCTTGCCGCCGCCCTGCTGGCGGCCAGCGCGACGTTCGTCGTCGGGTTCCAGTGGGTCCTGCTCGTCGCCGTCGGATTCGGCGCCCTCGCCACCGTGGCCCAGCACCGCCTGTACGACGCGAGCGAGGACTCCATCGGCAAGTCCTTCGAGGGGGTCGAGCAGATACTGGCCGACCTCCGGCGGATGCCCCGAACGCTCCGCCCGCTGCTGGTCGCCGACACGCTCGTGCGGTTCGCCAACGGCATGGTCTACGTCTTCTTCGTCATCGTCGTCACGGACTTCCTCGCGGTGGGGTTTTCCGGGTTCGGGTTCGACCTCCGGCCCGACGCCTTCTTCGGCGTCCTGCTGGGCATCGAGATGGTCGTCGCCATCGTCTCGATGGCCCCCGTGGCCAGACTGGCCGAATACACCGGGCTCAAGCCGGCGGTGGCCCTGGGCTTTTCGGTCTACGCGCTCTTCCCGGTCGTGCTCATCTTCACGCCGCCGAACCAGTGGCTGCTCGTCGCCGTCTTCGCGTACTCCGGCCTGCGCTTTGCCGGCCTGCCGGCCCACAAGGCGCTCATCGTCGGCCCGGCCGACCGTGATGCCGGCGGCCGCGTCACCGGAACCTACTACCTCGTGCGGAACACCGTCGTCATCCCCAGCGCCGCCATCGGCGGGTGGCTCTACGGGAGCGACTGGGCGGTCACGCTGGCGGGCCTGACGGTCCGGGCCGGCCCCGAACTGGCCTTCGGCGTCGCCTCGGCCGTCGGGACGGCCGGCGTCGCCACTTTCCTCGCCTTCGGCCGGGAGTTCGAGGCCTACGAGTGAGCCGCCGGGGCCGAACGCCAACCCTAAAGTCCGGCCCGCGAACAGACAGAGCAAGATGCGCCCCGCTCATCCACTCGAGCGCGCGGTCGGTATGGAGTACTACGTCAGCGACGCCGACGGCGTGGGCGGGCGCCTGCGGGCCTCGCCAGAGGACTTCCGAGTGCGGGAGATCGAGGCCTTCGAGACCCAGCCCGTCGACGCCGACACCGGCGCGTACCCCCACCTGGTCTTCCGGGCCGAACTCGAGAACTGGGAGACCAACGACTTCGCGAGCGCGCTGTCGGACCGTCTGGGCATCTCCCGCGAGCGGGTCTCCTGGGCGGGCACGAAGGACAAGCGCGCGGTCACCACGCAGCTGTTCTCGGTGACGGGCGTCGACGCCGGCGACCTGCCGGCCCTCGACGGGGCGACGATCGACGTGGTCGGGCGCGCGGGGCGTCCCATCCTCTTCGGTGACCTCGCGGGCAACGCCTTCGAGATCGTCGTCCGCGACGCCGACCGGCCGGAGACCGCCCCGTCGGTGCTGGCGGACCTGCACGCGCTGAGCGGCGGGGACGAGTCAGTCGATGGAGAGACGCTACCCGAGGACCCCGTCACGGTCGGCGTCCCGAACTACTTCGGCCAGCAGCGGTTCGGGTCGCGCCGGCCGGTCACCCACGAGGTCGGGCTGGCCATCGTCCGCGAATCCTGGGAGGAGGCGGTACTCGCCTACGTCGGCAACCCCCACGAGCGCGAACCCGAAGCCACCCGGGAGGCCCGCGCGTACGTGGACGAGACCCGCGACTGGGCGGGCGCGCTGGAGCGCCTGCCGCGGGCGCTGGGCTACGAGCGGTCGATGTGTCACACGCTGGTCGAGAACGGTGGCGAGACGCCCGCGGACTTCCGGGAGGCCCTCGAGACGCTCCCGACGAACCTCCAGACGCTGTTCGTCAACGCCGCCCAGTCGTACGTCTTCAACCGCGTCCTCTCGGCGCGCCTGGAGCGTGGCCTCCCCTTCGACCGGCCCGTCGCGGGCGACGTGGTGTGTTTTGCAGACAGCGAGGTGCGACGCACCTCGACAGCGGCGAGCGGGCGAAGCCCGGAAGCCGGCGCCGCCCCGGCCGACCTGGCGCTGCCGGACCCGGACCGCATCCAGCGAGTCACCGAGAGCCGCCTGCGGACCGTCGAGCGCCACTGCGAGCGGGGCCGGGCGTTCGTCACGGCGCCCCTCGTGGGCACAGAGACAGAACTCGCCGACGGCGACCCGGGCGACATCGAGCGGGCGGTCCTCGAGGACGTCGGGGTCGAACCGGCCGACTTCGACCTGCCCGGCGCCTTCGACAGCACCGGGACGCGGCGGGCGGTGCTCGTGCGGACCGACCTCGGGGTCGAGCGCGAGGGGGCCGACCTGACGTTCTCCTTCGCGCTCCCGAAGGGCAGCTACGCGACGGTACTCCTCCGGGAGTTCCGGAAGGGCGACCCCGACGAGTGAGCGCGGCCCGCCGTCGGGTCACCGGCACAGCGCGCGGTACCTGGCGAGTTCCGCGTACAGGTCGCCCCGCTGGAGCAGGGCGAACCCGACGACGATGACCGCAAAGCCCGCCAGCGTCAGCGCCTGAATCTGCTCGTCGAGGAACGCCCACCCGAGCAGCAACGAGACGACCGGCGTCAGGTACGTCACGAGGTTCGCCCGGACGGCGCCGACGGCCCCCATCAGGACGAGATACCAGACGAGGCCGAGCGCGGCCACGACGACGCCGAGATAGAGGAGCGTCGCGACTGCAAGCGGGGTTATCCTGACGCTGGCCAGCGATTCACCGATGGCGACGGCGAACCCCGCCTGGATGGTCGCCCCGACGACCATCACCCACCCGGTCAGGGCCGGGACCGGCATCGGGGTCCGACTCCGCCTGACAAGCACCGTCCCGAGGGCGACGACGGCCACCGCCGTGAACACGAGGAGTTTGCCGACGACGGTGGGGTCCAGCAGCGCGCCGGGGTCGGGGCGGACGATTATCGAGACTCCCACGAACCCCAGCAGAATCGCGAGGTAGTCGCGGCCGACGAGACGCTCCTCGGGGAGCAGCCCCCAGGCGAACAGGCCGGTGACGATGGGCGAGAGACTGAAGATGACGGCCGCGACGCCGCTGGTGATGAACTGCTGGCCGACGAACCCGAAGCCAACCCCGCCGATGAGGAACACGCCGCCGGCCAGAACGGCCGCCCAGTCCCGTCGCGTCCGGGGGACCCGGTAGTCTATCCTGACGCTCGCGTACGCGAGGAGGAGCACAGCGGCGAAGTAGTTCCGCACCGCGACGAAGACGAGCGGGGGGAAGAACGCGAGTCCGGCCTTGACCGCCGGGAAGGCCGTCCCGAAGATCACCGTGACGGCCAGAAAGAGGAGCACCGTCCTGGCTCGAGACATAGGTAGTGCTATTGACGACAATACCGGACGCTAAAATACCCCGGGCCACCCACCCGGCACCCGTCCCCGCCGCCGAACCGCCTCGCTTATCCGGGCGAGCGACCCAACCTCCCTGCATGGACTGTCGGCAGTGTGCGACGCCGCTCTCCCGACCGGGCGACTACTGCCTGGTCTGTCACACTGCCAACACCGAGGTGGTCGTCCTCGAACTCGAACGCGAGCGAGCGACCGTCACCTGTATCGCCGACGGCGAGGTCGTCGGGCAGCGGACGGTGACGACCACGCCGGAAGCCGAGGACGGCGAGAAAGACGTCGTCGAACTGCGGAACTTCGCCGGCCTCGTCGCCGACGAGGTACGCCGCAAGCGGCCCGAGGAGGTGTATGTCACCGGCGACCGGGCGGTCATCGCCGCGGTTCGGGGCCAGCTGCACTACGAGTTTTTCCGCGTCGAGGGCGAGGCTCCCGTCGAGCGGGTCATCGAGCGACAGGGGGACCCCGCACTGGAGGTGGTCGACGCCGCGCCCGCGGACAAACTGGGCGGGAGTCACTCGACGCTCATCGGCGGCCGCGCCGGCCAGCGGGTCATCCAGACCGTCGCCGGCCACCCCCACGTCAAGAAGGTCATCCCCGGGCCCATCGACGCCGGTGGAGCCAGTTCACCGACGGGCGTGCGGGCGAAGGCGACCCGCGCGGACGGCAACGGCAACGTGCGGGTGCTCATCCGCGACGGGTCGAGCGTCCAGGAGAACCGCGTCGTCACCACCGCCGGCGACCGGGAGCTGGGCGAACACGTCCGCGCGGACCTGAACGAGGCGCTCCGCGAGGCGGGCTTGCAGGGCTGACGGCGATGGAGCCTCACCGCACTCGCCGCGCGTCGAGCACCAGCGGGACGACGTGCAGAACGCCCAGAACCAGGAAGGCGACCGGTTCGATCACGTCGAAGGCCACCACGCCGGCCGCGAGCACCGCGAGCGCCACGATACCGGAGAGGAGGTACCCACGGCCGCGCTCGGACTGGCCGGCCCCCTCGAGCAGGCCGCCGGTCCAACAGTAGCCGACGGCCGACGCGGCCGCCCAGGCGCCCCAGAACGCGACGAGCGGGGGGACGGTCCCGAGGAGACCCCCGAGCGTGAGCGCCGTCGCCGTCCCGTTGACCGCGCCCCAGACGAACATCGGGTCCGAAAACCGCGTCGCCTCGGGACCGTGCAGGACGGTCACGCCGACGAACCCGGCGACGAGCACGGTCCAGAGCCCCGTCGCCAGCGTAGCGGCGGCGGCCGGGCCCGTCCAGGCCAGCAACTGCGTGCCGCCCCACCCGAGCGCGCCGGCCGTCGCACCGGCCAGCAGGAACCCCGACTCGGAGAGCCGGCCGCTGGTCGTTGGCGCGAGGCGGTCGAGGCGCTCGCGGGCAGTGTCGGTGACGGCCATCACCGGAGACTCCGAGCGCCACCCTCTTCATACGGTCGTGCGAAAATATTTGCCAGTGTAGACTCAATTTGCGGTAATGAGGCGGTTGGACGATATCACTCTGGAAGAGCTACAGGATCTCCGTGAACGAACAGAGGGAGAGATTCCTCGGGAACGTGTTCTTGCTGCAATCGGTCGAAAGCAGGGCGATGAACTGGAGACACTGGCTGAACGACATGGTGTCGTGGAGAAGACGATTCGCAACTGGCTCGATCGGTTCGCTGAAGAACCGATCGAGCAAGCCCCCTACGATGATCCCAGACCAGGTCGCCCCTCAAAGCTCGACGAACACGAGCGTAAACAGTTCTTCGAACAGCTCCAGCAATCGCCGACGGAACTCGGCTACGAGCAACAAGCGTGGTCGCCGAAACTACTGCTCCACCACGTCAAAGAAGAGTACGGAGTCGAATACAGTGAAGGCCACGCTCGGAAACTCCTGGGAAAGGCCGGGCTGTCCTGCCGGACAGCACGGCCGCGCAATCACGAGGCTGACCCGGAAAAAGAAGCCGAGTTCCAAGACACGGTCGAAAAAAACGGCCGAAGCTGACCGAGAAAACTGTCGTTGTCGTCGATCAGTTCACCAAGCGCGTCGGCACAGTGCAACGACGTGGCTGGTACCCAATCGGATCAAATCCAACGATAGAGACCTCAAACTCGTGGGATAAAGTGACCGTGCTGGGCGCTGTCACCGACGACGGTGACAGCTCTACTGCTGGACCGAAGAGAATCTCACCTCACAGCAAGGGATCTGGTTGCTCGGAGCGCTCCAAGAGAGGTTTGGAGAAGAGTTGGTAGTGTTTCTCGACCGTGCTGGGTACTTCTACAACAGAGATCTCTGGGAACACGTCAGTGGTGAGCGCGCGACCGAGACTGTCGGAGACAGTTCGGTCGCGTGCGTGCGCGGAGACGAAGAAGGTGAAGAGCATCTCGATGTGTGGTACTTTCCGCCGAAATTACCGGAGCTTAACCCAGTGGAAGGATGCTGGGACCGACTCAACGAATGGTTCAAGCACCGCCTCATCCCTGATCTTGCGACGCTGAAAGAGCAGATCCAACGAGGATTCCCTACGGTTGATGAACCGAATATCTGGAACTATCTCTGTCCGTAATCACCGGTAAAAACTAACGCACGACCGTATCAGTGGTCGTGGGGGTCAGGTCAGTTCCGCCGCGAGCAGGAGCACCAAGGGGGCCACGAGCAGGACCAGACCCACGAGGACGAGGACGGCGGGGACGACGAACAGCCCCATCTCCGTGAACAGCCACAGGCCCAGGCCGGCCAGGACGGCCACGAGACCGACCAGGCGCAACAGCCAGGCGACGATGCCTTCGAACCCCGAGTCCGCGGCGACGTCGACGACGTCGAGTACCTCGTCCATGGCACCGGGCGTCTACTGGGGCCGGCCGGAAATGCGCTGTGGCCGCGGCGCCACGGGACCCGCTCACACACCCTCGCGGGCCGGACAGCGCGTGCTGAGGCCGTATCTCGAAGGGCTTATGTGGCCGCTGTGCCGACTGGTGAACACTATGGCCAAAAAGAAGGGACGAACCGGGAGCGCCGGCCGCTTCGGTGCCCGCTACGGTCGCGTCGCGCGACGCCGCGTCGCCGAGATCGAGGGAGAGATGCACGAGGACCACGCCTGCCCGAACTGTGGCGACAAGGACGTCTCGCGGCAGGGGACCGGCATCTGGCAGTGCAGCTCCTGTGACTACACGTTCACGGGCGGCAGCTACCGGCCCGAGACCCCCGGCGGGAAGACGGTCCGCCGCTCGATCCGTGCCGCGCTCGCCGAGGACGAAGAATAACGGAGCTCCGGAACGAAGGTCCCCTCATGAGTTACAAATGTTCACGCTGTAAGCGCGACGTGACGCTCGACGAGTACGGCGGCGTCCGCTGCCCGTACTGCGGGCACCGGGTGTTGCTGAAAGAGCGGTCGCCGGACGTCAAGGAAATCGACGTCAACTGACGTGTCGGCACCCGGCGCGGCCCACCGGACTGTTTTCACCGTCGAGTTCGACGACACAGAGCGGGCGCGCCGCGTCGAGCGCAGCGTCCGGCCCGAAGTCGGGGCCATCGACGGCGACCGGACGACGGCCACGCTCGACCGCCAGGGGGCCGTCCTCACCCTGACCGTCGAGGCGAGCGACCTGGTCGCGCTCAGAGCGGGCAGCAACACCTGGCTGACGCTCGTCTCCGTCGCCGAGTCGGCCGGGGCGGTAGAGACCCAAGAGTATTAGGGACAGCTCGCGTGGTATGGGTACACACAGTAATGCGTGAGACGCTGCCTGAACGGCGACCGGACGACGGCCGACTGGTCGACCCCGACGAGGCCACCGCTGTGGCAGCGACCATCGACGTGCTCTACGTCGACGCTGACGCGACACTCCGGGAGGCGACCCGACAGGCAATAACGGACCGCCGTGACACGATATCGATGGCCAGCGTCGCCAGCGTCGAGGCCGCCCTCGACGTCGCTACCGGTGATATCGACTGCGTGGTACTCGACCCGGAGGGGCTCGACGGGCCCGTCGAGCGGTTGCTCGCAGGCCTGGACTGTCCGGTCATCTTCTACACGGACCGGGACCCCGCGGCGTTCGACGACGAGGTGCTTGCGGCCGCGACGACCATCGTCGAGAAAGACAGCGAGGCGGGCCACGACGAGTTCCTGGCGGAGAAGATCGTCGGCGTGACCAGTCCCCACACGGACCGGCGGGAATACGCACTGGCGGCGACGGTAGACGACATCGAGCGCCGCGCCCACGAGGACGAGACGGCGGTGCTCGTCGAGGACGACGGCACTGTCGTCTGGTCGAGCGCCGCGCTGGAATCGCGGCTCCCGGATGCGAGCGCACCCGTGACCAACGTCGACGACTGGGCCGAGCGAGTCCTCACGGAGACACGGGAGGGACGCGCGGCGCTCGAGCGACTCCGGGACGGGCCGGACGACCCGGTGATCCTGCGCGTCCCGGACCACGGCCACCTCCTCTGGGACGAGTCCGACCTGCCGGCGGCCGCCGGGTCGCTCAGACTCCTCCAGCTCCGGGACGTGACCGAACAGGTCCGCCGGGAGGCTCGAGAGCGACTGCTGGACCTGCTCGTCGAGTTCGCCCAGGACGGCCTGTACACGCTCGACGCCAACGGGAACGTCGACTTCTGTAACGAGGCGATGGCGTCGATGCTGGGATACGAACAATCGGAGCTGCTCGGGACACACGCCTCCGAAGTGCTCGCCCAGGGCCAGCTCGCCAAAGGGCAGGAGACTGTGCAGCGACTCGTCACCGACCCGGACTGCGAGGAGGCCACCGTCGACCTCACGTTCGTCCGGGCGGACGGGACCGAGCGGGAGATATCGGTCCACTACACGCTGCTGGAAGGGACCGAGAGCGGCTATCTCGGCCTGATGGGTGTCGCCCGCGACGTCACCGACCGACTGGACCGCGAACGGGAACTGGAGCGGTACAAGGAGCTGTTCGACAACCTCGTCGGGAACTTCCCCAGCGGCGGCGTGTTCCTGTTCGACGGGGAGATGCGATACCTCGAGGTCGGGGGCCAGGACCTAGAACAGCTGGGGATGGAGCCGGCGGACTTCATCGACAAGACCCCCAGCGACGTGTTCCCGCCGGAGAACGCAGACCTGCTCGAGGACGCGTACAGCGACGCCCTGGCGGGCGAGCAGCGGACATTCGAGGACAGCTTCGCCGGCCAGGATTACTCCGTGAAGGTGGTCCCGATTCGGAACGCGGCCGGTGAAATCATCGCGGGGATGGCCGTCGCCCAGAACGTCACCGAACTGCGTGAACGCGAACGCCGCCTCAGGGAGACGACCGAGCGCCTCGAACTCGCGCTGGAGGGTGCGGACCTCGCCGTCTGGGACTGGAACGTCGAGACGGGCGGCGTCGAGTTCGACGAACGCTGGACTGGGATGCTGGGGTACGACCACGCGGAACTCGAGGGGCGACTGGAGACGTGGGAGAAACTGGTCCACCCGGACGACCTGGAGCGGGCCTGGGACGAGATTCGACGTCACTTCGACGGCGAGACCGACATCTACGAGTGCGACCACCGGTTGCGGACGAAGTCGGGCGAGTGCCGGTGGATTCGTGACCTGGGGCGGGTCTTCGAACGCGACGCGGACGGCACGCCACAGCGGATGGTGGGCATCCACCAGGACATCACCGAACGCAAGGAACGCCAGCAAGAACTCGAGGCCCAGCGCGACGAACTCGAGACGCTCACGCAGATTCACGTCCTCATCCAGGACGTCATCCGGGCGCTGAGCACCGCCGTGACCGTCGGGGAGATCGAGGCGCTGGTCTGTGATCGCCTGGTCGAATCCGAGTACTACGAACTGGCCTGGATCGGCGAGCGGGCCGTCGACAAGAACCACCTCGTCTGGAAGACGGGCGCGGGCGGCGGCGAAGAGTACCACGGCATCGTCGCCGAGCGCTCGCGGGCGGCCGACCGGACGGACGACCCCGGGCTGACGGCGATCGAGACCGGCGAGGTCCAGGTCATCCACGACCTCGCGGACGACGAGCGGATGACCCCCTGGCGCGAGGAGGCGCTGGAGCGTGGCTTCCGGTCGGCCGCGGTCGTCCCCCTCGTCCACGAGGGGGTCGTCCACGCCGCGTTGCTCGTCTACGCCAACCGGCCCGAGGCGTTCAGCGACCGGGCCATCGAGGCGTTCACCGTCCTCGGCGAGATGGTCGGGTTCGCGTTCACGGCCGTCCAGAACAGGCAGTTACTGCTGGACGACCGGGTGGTCGAACTCGAGTTCGAGACCGAGAACGAGGACATCTGGCTCGTGGCCGTCGCCCGCCGGCACGGCTGTCGCCTGGAGGCGACGGGGTGTATCGACATCGGCGACGAGTACCTCGAGTACGTGACCGTCGAGGGCGCCGACCCCGAGGCGGTCCTCGAGACCTGTCTGGAGACCGACCCCGTCACCGGCGGGCGAGTGGTCCGTGGCGACGGCGACGGTGGCCGCCTCGAGTTGACGGTGACCCGGGCCTACCAGGCGGCGCTGCTGGACGTGGGCGCGCGACCCACCGACATCGTCGCCGACCGGGACCGACTCACCATCACCGCGGAGGCGCCGGTGGACGCCGACCCGCGGACGATACACCGCACGCTGTCGGCCGATATCGACGACCTGCGACTCGCCTCGAAGCAAGAGCGACCGCGCGACAGGGACCCCGGCGGCGATGGCGAGACCGTCCTGGACCAGCTGACCGACCGGCAGGTCGAGGTTCTGCGCGCCGCCTACCTCGCGGGCTACTACGCCTGGCCCCGCGATACGACCGCGGAGGAGCTGGCCGACGCCCTGGACATCTCTTCGCCGACGCTCCACCAGCACCTCCGCCGGGCGAAGCTGAACCTCCTCGAGTCGCTGCTGGATATCTGAGGCACCGTCGGGACCGATACCCCCTTCAGCCGCCACCGCGAGTATCGCCCCATGCACCTGCCACCGGTCGGACTCGGCACCATGGGCATCGAGGAGTCCGCGGTCGTCTCCACCGCCCTCGACGTCGGCTACCGACACGTCGACACCGCACAGATATACCGGAACGAGCGAGTCGTCGGCGAGGGCATCGCCGCCGCGGACGTCGACCGTGAAGCCCTGACCGTGGCCACGAAACTCTGGATCGACAGCCTGGCCGAGCCGGACGTGCGCCCGGGCACCGAGGCGAGCCTCGACCGACTGGGCCTGTCGACCGTCGACCTGCTGTACGTCCACCGGCCACGGGGCGACTACGACCCGGCCACGACGCTGCCCGCCGTCGACGCGGTCCGCGAGGACGGCCTGACCCACCACGTCGGTCTCTCGAACTTCGACCCGGCGGACCTCGCCGTCGCTCGCGACCACCTCGAGAGCCCCATCGCGGCCCACCAGGTGGAGTTTCACCCCTTCTTCTGGCGACGGTCGCTGCTCGAGGACGCGCAGGCAAACGACTACCCGCTGGTCGCGTACTCGCCGCTCGCGGGCGGACAGGTCTTCGAGGATCCGACGCTCGAGGCCATCGCCGACCGCCACGACACCACGCCGGCCGCGGTGAGTCTCGCCTGGGTCACCTCGTACGACAACGTGGTCGCCATCGCGAAGGCCTCCTCGCGGGCGCACCTCGCGGCGAACCTGGCGGCCACCGACCTCGAACTCGACGACGACGACGTCGCGCGCATCGAGGCCATCGACCGCGAGGAAGAGCTGTTCCCGGAGTAGACCGCGGAGGGTGGCGAACGAACCCCCGTCCGGTGCCCACCGCCGCGTTCGCCAGCGACCCCTCGACCCAACCCAGTTGGGGGGCGAAGATATAATGCCCCGCTCCCACGTTGGATTCGTATGTCGACACCCGTCACCGGACCGGTCCTGCAGGCCACACAGTCAGACGCCTTCCGGGAGATACAGTCGGACTTCCTGTTGCAGTCGTCGCTCTGGGTGAACATCGCGCTCGCGGGACTCGCGATACTCCTGTTCGTCTACATGGGCAGGGGGGTACAGTCCCCGCGGGCGAACCTCATCTGGGTCGCGACGCTCCTGGTCCCGCTCGTCTCGATCTCCAGTTACGCCGGGCTCGCCTCTGGGCTGACAGTCGGGTTCCTCGAGATGCCAGCCGGCCACGCGCTGGCCGGCGAGCAGGTCCTCTCACCGTGGGGCCGCTACCTCACGTGGACGCTCTCGACGCCGATGATCCTGCTGGCGCTGGGCCTGCTGGCCGACGCCGACCGGACCTCGATATTCACCGCCATCACGATGGACGTCGGGATGTGCGTGACCGGCCTGGCGGCCGCGCTCGTCACGTCCTCGTACCTCTTCCGGTGGGTCTTCTACCTCATCAGCTGTGCCTTCTTCGTGGCCGTCCTCTACATCCTGCTCGTGGAGTGGAGCGGCGCGGCGGCCGCCGCCGGGACGAGCGAGATATTCCAGACGCTCCGCACGCTGACCGTCGTGCTGTGGCTGGGCTACCCCATCCTCTGGGCGCTTGGTTCCGAGGGCTTTGCCCTCCTGAGCGTCGGCGTCACCTCGTGGGGCTACTCCGGGCTGGACATCCTCGCGAAGTACGTCTTCGCGTTCCTGCTGCTGCGCTGGGTCGCCGCCAACGAGGGGGTCGTCGCGGAGTCCGGGTCGGGGAGTCGGACCGCGGGCGCCGCGCCGAGCGACGACTGATACTGCCGGCTGTACGTTCGGAAAGATTCTTGGCACCCCGGGATGCCGAGTATTTTCTAAATGGTACAGCCGGCAGTATGAGCCCGCGTCGCCGTCCACGGTAGGAAGTACCTGCAACCGTGGAACCGCGCAGCGTCTGAGCGGTAACGCGTGCTGAATGCGGAAGCACACAGTCGGCATGGAGACCTGTTGAGCAGGCGTCCAGCCTAATTCGTGTTCCTGTGAGGATAGGCATCCTACCGATGTATTCCTCGCCCCCACTACCATTCGGTCGTAAACTGCGTAAAATATGCGTAACTCGGTAATAAGTTACTACTTATTATCACAGTGGGTTCATCCTGCAACCGACATGGACGAAATCGTAGGCGTGAACAGAACATCCGTCCCGAAGATCGGGTTCGGGACGTACCAGATGGAAGGAAAAGAGTGTCTGCAGGCCGTCCGGACCGCGCTCGAAACTGGTTATCGCCACGTCGACACCGCGATGGCGTACGACAACGAGTCCGTCATCGGTGACGCGATAGCCGAGTCGGAGGTCGATCGCGAAGACGTCTTCCTCACGACGAAGGTGAAAGGCTATCGTGAGATGCTAACGTACGACAGGTTTCTGGCGGAAGCAGAGGGGTCTCTCGATCGCCTGGGGACCGACTACGTGGACCTTCTCCTGGTCCACTGGTGGCAGCGTGACGGGGACATGGAAGGGGTATTTCGAGCGCTCGACGAGCTGGTCGCCGAGGGGAAAGTCCGGCACATCGGCGTCAGTAATTTCTCGGTCGAGCTGCTGGAGCGTGCGAGAGACGTCGCAGAGACCCCGATACTCACCAACCAGATCGAGTACCACCCGTACTTCACGGACATCCACGGCGACACAGTCAACTACTGCCAGGAACACGACATTCTCGTCACCGCCTATAGCCCGCTTGCCGAAGGGCGCGTCGTCAGTGACGAGACGTTCGCGGAAATCGGCGAACGCCACGGGAAGACGGCAGCACAGGTCACGATACGTTGGCTGATCCAGCAGGACGGAGTAATCGCGATTCCCAAGAGCTCGACCGACCGGTACATCCGAGAGAACCTCGACGTGTTCGACTTCGAGCTCTCCGATGCGGAGATGCAAACGATCACCGACGCCCGGGGGTCGTTCAGATACCGATTCCTCGACAAACAGGGCGGGCCGATACACACGATGCGAGGGGTCGTCGGCTCGCGCATGCCGGAACCGATGCGGAAAGCGGCGTTGTCTATCGGGTCGGCCGCGCTGAAGTCCATCCGGTAACCGTCACACGGAGACGCTCCCGGGTCGAGCGCGCACAGCAGTCCGGGAGACTGGGGAGCGCCCTCGGACTCACTCCGTTCGTCCGATGAGCTCCCGCGTGACAGTGCGACTCTACGGAGAGAGTCGCTGGCGGTCCCGCGGGAACAGCACCGCTTCGCGGATGTTCCCCAGCCCGAGCATCGTCATGATCAGGCGCTCGCCGCCCAGGCCCCAGCCGGCGTGTGGCGGCATGCCGTACTTGAACATCTTGGTGTAGTACTCGAAGGCCTCGGGGTCCAGCCCCTGCTGTTCGAACCCTTCGACGAGGTGGTCGTAGCGGTGTTCACGCTGGCCACCGGAGACCAGTTCCATCGACGGGTGCATCATGTCGAAACCGGTCGAGACCTCGGGGTCGTCGTCGTGGTCCTTGATGTAGAACGGCTTGATCTCGCTGGGCCAGTCGACGATGAAGTAGTGTTCGCCCATCTCCTCGCCCAGGACGTGTTCGGCCTCCGTCGAGAGGTCGTCGCCCCAGACGAGGGGCTCGTCGAGTTCGCCCGTGGCGTTGATCCGGTCCAGCGCCTCCTGGTAGGTCAGCCGCGGGAACTCGCCCTCGGGGACCTCGAACTCGTCCGTGAGGTCCAGCGCCTCGAGCTGGTCCTGGCAGTTCTCCGCGACGCCCTCGTAGGCGGCCGTGACGACGTGCTCGCAGGCGTCCATCGCCTCGGTGTGGTCGTAGAAGGCCGACTCGAAGTCGATGGAGGTCGCCTCGTTGAGGTGCCGTGGCGTGTTGTGTTCCTCGGCGCGGAAGATGGGTCCGATCTCGAAGACCCGCTCCAAGCCGGAGCCGACCATCAGCTGCTTGAACAGCTGGGGGCTCTGATTCATGAACGCCTCGCGGCCGAAGTACGTGATGGGGAACAGTTCGGTGCCGCCCTCGGTCCCCGTCGCGACGATCTTCGGCGTGTTGATCTCCGTGCAGTTCAGGTCGCGGAAGGCCTCGCGTGCCGCGCGCAGCACTTCGGCGCGGATCTCGAAGATGGCCTTGACCTCGTCCTTGCGGAGGTCGAGCGTCCGGTTGTCCAGACGGGTCGGCAGTTCGGCGTCGACCTTGCCGGAGGGGTCGAGCGGGAGCTCGGGGTCGGCCTCGGCGACGACCTCGACGCTCTCGGGCGTGACTTCGACGCCCGTCGGCGCGCGCGGTTCCTCCTCGACGGCCCCGGTCACCGAGATGACCGACTCGCGGTGGACGTTCAGCCCCGTCTCCACGAGGTCGTCGTCCATCTCGTCTTTCTCGAACTTGACCTGGATCTTCCCGGTGGTGTCCCGGAGGATGAGGAAGGCGATGCCACCCAGGTCCCGAATCTCGTGGACCCAGCCGGCGACGGTGACCTCGTCGCCCGGCTCGGCGTCCGCTGTGTAGGTGCGGTCGTCCATACTGTGGCGTTTGACGGGACGGACTTAAACTCCGTTTATTCGGTCGCGCCGGTCCCCAGCCACTCGGCCAGCCAGGCGCGGTGAACCGCGACCGCGTCGGCCCCCGAGCGCTCGGGGTAGTGGGGCCGGGTCACTACGCCCCGGGAATCGACGGCAGACGCGGCGACGGCGGCGAGCCAGTACGGGACGGGGACCTCGGGTAGCGTCCGGACGGCGTCGTAGCCCGCCCGGAACGCCGAACGGAGCGGGGCCGGGTCAGTTCCGTACCATCGACAGACGAGGTGTTCGGTCTTGGCGACCGACATCGCGGGGTCGGTCGCCCGGGGTGCTCCCCAGTCGAGTACCGCGACGAGGTGGCCGTCGTCGACCAGCGCGTTCCCAGGGCGGAGGTCCCAGGGAAACAGTCTCGGTGACCGAGGTGCCGGAGGTGGGGCGAGTGCCTCGGCGAGCGGCGGGCGGATATCGTCGAACGCCCCGGGCAGCGCTTCGAGCGCCGACTCGGCGTAGGCCGTGAAATCTGCCTCGACGGTCCGTCCGGCAGCCTCGAGCTCTCCGTGTTCGTCTATGGACACCGGCCCGGCAGACCCGAACGGGAACGCCTCGTGGAGACGGGCCAGAATCTCGCCGAACCGCCGGGCGAGCGCCTGCCTGCGGTCCGGGTCGAGGGCGACGAATCGCTCGTGGAGGTCCGCCCCGGCGACGCGCTCGGTGACGAGGTAGGCCCGACCGGCCAGTCGCCCGTGGTCGACCAGCGTCGGGACCGGGACGGCCGTCCGCTCGTCGATCTCCGCGAGCAGGACCGCCTCGACGTGCGTCGCGTCGGGATCGTCTGACAGCTGGACGACCAGATCCGGCCCGTCGGCGTATCGAGCGACGACGGTCTCCTTGTAGTTGCCCTGCCGTGGTCGCACCAGGGACTCGGGTGACCGATCCGGGGCGACTCGGTGCAGTACGTCCTCGACGACCGTCACGTGCTCCCGACCCCCGTCACGGTTCCTCGGCCGCCACCGTCCCGTCGAGTACGGCCGCGAGTTCGTCGGGGCGCTCGAAGACGTACTCCGGTCGGTAGCCGTTCGCGTCGCCAGGTGTCTGCGGACACCAGGCCGCCTGGAGGCCGGCGGCGTGAGCACCGGCCACGTCGTACGCCAGCGAGTCACCGACGTAGAGGGTCCGCTCGTGGGCGACGTCGAGCGTCTCACAGACCAGGTCGAACGGGTCGGGGTGGGGCTTGCGGCGTTCCAGGTCGCCGGCGTAACAGACCGTCCCGACGCGGTCGGCGAGCGCCAGGGCCTCGACCTTCGGCTCCTGGCGGTGTGCGGGGCCGTTGGTCAGCACACCGACCGGGCCGTGAGCGAGCGCCGCGTCGAGCGCCGCCTCGGCTCTCTCCCTGAACGCGACGGCGCTCCGGTCGACGGCGGCGAGCAGTCCGGCGGCGAGGTCGTCGGCCGGGACCCGTCGGTGGCCGTGCTGCGCGGCGAGTCGACGGAACCCGGCAGCGAGATACGACTGTTCGTTCGAGGTGTCCGGCGGGCCCTCGAGCGAGGCCCAGAGGTCGCTCGCAGTACCAAAGGGGTCCATCCCGGTGGCGTCGAAGGCGGCGGCGTAGAGCGCCGCGCCGTCCTGTGTGGGTTCACACAGCGTGCCGTCGAGGTCGAAGACCACCGCCTGCGGGGGACTCATAGTCGGGGTACGCGCCGCGGAGACAAAAGGAATCTGCCGTCAGTCGGTCGGGGTGGCGGCTTTGGCGTCGTTGGCGGCCTCGACGGTCTCGCGGACGGCGTCGACGCCCTCGTCGTGGATCAGGTCGCCGACGACGATGGTGTCGGCGTGCTCGGCCATGGTCCGGGCGGACTCGTAGTCGCGGATGCCACCACCGTAGAAGAGCGTCGCGTCGTCGAGGATGTCGTGGGCGGCGCCCACCTTCGCGGCGTCCCCGAGCATGCCGGAGTACTCGACGTAGATGATCTCCTGGCCCAGCAGGTGTTCGGCGGCCTCCGCGTAGGCCGCCACCTCGTCGGCCTCGAGGTCGCAGTTGGCCTGCGTGTAGGTCGCCACGGAGGCGTCCGGATTCATCACGATGTAGGCCTCCGTGAACGTGCGCGACCAGTCGATGTCGTCGTCGATGCGGATCCACTCCTTGTGGGCCCCGGTGATCCAGGTGACGTCGCCGGCGTTCATCACGACGGGGATGAGATAGCCGTCGTGGCGGTCGCTATGGACCACCGAGGCGGGGTTCGACGGTTCGATGTAGACCGGGATGTCGTACTTCCCGCAGGCCTCGACGACCCGGGTCATCTTCTCCTCGGTCATCCCGGTCGTGCCGCCCACCTCGATGGCGTCGGTTCCGGTCGCAGCCACGTCCTCGTAGGTCTCGCCGTCGACCAACGTCTTGTCGGGGTCGATTTTCACGATGTGATTCCAATCCGACCAGGCGCTCATACCAGCGTGACTCGCGCCTGAGCGTATAACGCCTTCGAATGCTGGAACCGGAGCGTCTCGACCGGGTCGTTCGGGTGTCCACTCGTGCTCGCGGTAGACAGGAACGGGGGGCGAGCAACTTCGCCGTTGGCGCTTCGGTTAGGTATCTGACAGCGGTTCTAGCCCAGTTACGTACCAGTTGACACCGTCCGAGCGACGACTCTCGAGAGTTGTACAATCTGTCGACGATGCTTCCTAACGGGTGTGGCATACGTAACTAATAGTCTCAGTTACATTTTACGGGTGCAACATGGCAGACATGAATCGACGAAACGTACTGAAGGCGGTCGGAGGGGCAGGTATCTTGCTCACAACTGGTGTCGGAACAGCAGCAGCGCGAGGGAAGGGGCGACGAGAGGGAGCGAGTGCCGACGGGACGATTCTCGACATCGTCGAGGAGTCGCCGGATTTCAGCAGTCTGGAGGCCGCGCTCAATGCGACCGGACTCGCCGGCGTGCTCGACGGAAATCGACAGTACACGGTGTTCGCACCGGATAACGAAGCGTTCGGTGAGTTGATTGCGACGCTCGATAGCGTACTCGACGACGATATCGAGGATCTGGACGACGTCGTCGGCGCTCTCGGAGCCGACGGCGTCACAGAAGTGCTGCTGTACCACGTCACCAACGGCCGACGATACTCGGAGTCGGTGGTGAACGCCTCGAAGATCAAGATGGAAACCGGTGGCACAGTCGACGTCGACGGCCTCGGCCTCAACGGCGGTGGCGACGAACTCGGCGGGGCGACCATCGAAGCGCCGGACACCGAAGCATCCAACGGCGTCGTTCACCGCATCGACAGCGTCCTGGTGCCACCGGAGATTCTGGCGACGCTGTAACGAGAGACCGCGACCAGCGCGGTCGAAAGGCCCGGGTTCGTTTTTTCACCCGATTCGGATGCGAGTATCGAGAGGAGACTGGCGGTGCAGTTACTCGTCGTCTTTCTCTTCTTCGTCGTCGACGTCCTCGAAGTCGGCGTCGACGTACTCGCCGTCCTGGCCGGCCGCACCACCCGGACCGGCGCCGGCGCCCGCTGCGCCACCGGGACCAGCGCCCGCCGCGCCGGCGCCCGCTGCACCGCCGGCGGCCTGCTGGGCCTGTTCCTCGTACATCGCCTTGCCGATTTCCTGGAGTTCCTCGGAGAGGGCCTCGGTGACCTCCTCGTAGTCCTCGGTGTCGGCGTCCTCGTCCTCGAGGACCGCCTCGACGTCCTCGATCTTCTCCTCGATGGTCGCCTCCAGGTCGCCGTCGATCTGCTCCTCGTTCTCCTCGAGGAGGGTCTCGGCGCGGCGGACCGAGGCCTCGGCCTCGTTGCGCGCCTCGATGCGCTTGCGGCGTTCCTCGTCCTCTTCGGCGTGTTCCTCGGCCTCCTCTTGCATCTGCTCGATCTGCTCGTCGGAGAGGCCGGCGCCGCCCTCGATGGTGATGTCCTCCTTGTTACCCGACCCTTTGTCCTCGGCCTCGACGTTGACGATGCCGTTCTCGTCGATGTTGAACGAGACCTCGATCTGCGGGGTGCCGGCGGGGGCCGGCGGGATGCCCGAGAGCGCGAAGGCGCCGAGCAGTTCGTTCTCCTCGGCGATCTCTCGCTCGCCCTGGAAGACGCGGATCTGGACCTGCGTCTGGTTGTCCTGGGCGGTGGTGAAGATCTTCGACTCCTCGGTCGGGATGGTGGTGTTCTTGTCGATGAGGCGCTCGAAGAGGCCGCCCTTGACCTCGACGCCCAGCGACAGCGGCGTCACGTCCAGCAGGACGATGTCGTCGACGTCGCCCGAGAGGACGCCGCCCTGGATGGCCGCGCCCAGCGCGACGGCCTCGTCGGGATTGACGTTCTTCTGGGGCGCCTGGCCGGTCATCTCTTCGACTTTCTCCTGGACCTGGGGCATCCGCGTCGACCCGCCGACCAGGATGACCTCGTCGATGTCGCCCTTGTCGTAGCCGGCGTCGGAAAGCGCCTGCTCCGTCGGGCCCACGGTACGATCGATGAGGTCCTCGGTCAGCGACTCGAACTTCGCGCGGGTGAGCTTCTCCTCGAGGTCGAGCGGCCCGTTGTCGGTCGTCGCGATGAACGGCAGATTGATTCGGGTCTCCTTGCGCGAGGAGAGCTCGATCTTGGCCTCCTCGGCGGCCTCGGTCAGGCGCTGGAGGGCCTGGCGATCCTCGCGCAGGTCGACGCCGTGATCGGCCTCGAACTCGTCGGCGAGGTAGTCGATGATGGCCTCGTCCCAGTCGTCGCCGCCGAGGCTGTTGTCGCCGTTGGTGGCGACGACCTCGTAGACGCCGCCGCCCAGGTCGAGGATGGAGACGTCGAAGGTACCCCCACCGAGGTCGTAGACGAGCACGGTCTGGTCGGACTCGTCGTCGAGTCCGTAGGCCATCGCGGCCGCGGTCGGCTCGTTGACGATGCGCTCGACCTCGAAGCCGGCGATCTCGCCGGCGTCCTTGGTCGCCTGGCGCTGGCGGTCGTTGAAGTACGCCGGGACCGTGATGACGGCCTTCTCGACGTCGTCGCCGAGATACTCCTCGGCGTCGCGCTTGATCTTCTGGAGGATCATCGCCGAGACCTGCTCGGGCGTGTACTCCTCGCCGTCGAGTTCGACCGTGTAGCCGTCCTCGCCCATGTGGCGCTTGATCGACTGGACGGTCTGGTCGGGGTTCTTGATCGCCTGGTTCTTGGCGGGCTTGCCGACGAGGCGCTCCCCGTCGTCGAACGCGACGACCGAGGGCGTCGTCCGGTTACCCTCGCCGTTGACGATGATCTCCGGGTCGCCACCCTCCATGACCGCGAACGCGCTGTTCGTCGTCCCGAGGTCGATACCCAGGATTTTGTTGCTCGTCATCTTACCGACTCTTACCGGATTGCGCCGGTTAAAAGTTGCTAGATGAGCCGAGTTCCGAACCGTACAGAGGGGCCCCCTTCCGGCGGTTTGGAACTGTTCGGCGACCACTAATCAGCACATATAACACGTACCGCAACACGAGCGGTCGGGGGTCGTCGACTCGGGCACCACGCTCCGTCCGTGTCCCTCGTGATTACGAGGGTCTTCGCTTCCCATCCGCTGCTCACGGCTCGCTTCGCTCGCCGTTCACAATTACGAGGGTCTTCGCTTCGCTCAGACCCTCGCTATCCCTCGCTACTCTTCGCTGACGGTGACCTGCGCCTCGCGGAGGACCTTGTCGGCCATCTGGTAGCCCAGGCGGTGGACGTCGGCGATGGAACCCGGTTCCTCGTCGCTCTCGACCCTGGCGAGCACCTGATGCTGTGTCGGGTCGACTTCGGCTCCCGGGTCCGGGTCGATGACCTCGACCCCCTCGGCGTCGAGCACGTCGTCGAGCTGGCGGAGCGTCGCCTCGACGCCGTCGCGGATGTCGACGTCCTCGTCCTGTTCGAGGGCGCGATCGAGGTTGTCACGGACGTCGAACAGGCGGGTCACCAGATCCTCGGTGGCCCGTTGTTCCTCCTCTTCGCGGCGCTTTTCCATCCGTTTCTTGAAGTTCTGGAAGTCGGCCTGTTTGCGCTTCAGTTTCGACTCGAGTTCCTCGATTTCGGCCTCGCGGTCGGCGACTTCGTCTTCCAGCATCTCGGTCCGGGCCCGGAGCGCGGCGAGTTCGCTCGCGATGCCCTCGGGGTCGGACTCGGCGACGCGCTCGACCAGCGCCTCGTCGGGCGTCCCGGACGCGGCGTCGTCCGCCCCATCGATGTCGACCTCGCTCACGTCCACGTCCTCGGGGGCCTCCTCGATGTCGACGTCCTCGACTGTCCGCTCGGTGTCGGCCACGGACGAGTCGTCGGCGGCGTCCTGTTCGGTCATGTACGTACGAAGTCCGTTCGCGAATAAAAGGATTCAGAAATCCACTCCTGGCAGTCGACGGCCGAGATCGACGCGCCGAAGCGCGTCGGCGGGGCGGAAAGCGTTATCCGGCCCAGCGGCGAACGCGAAGCCGTGCTGACGCTGACGTTCGAGAACGGGACCGTCCGACTCGACGGCGACCCGCCGGCGGACCTTCCCGGCGTCGAAGACGACGCCCGCTCGAAGAGCGCGCGCGCGCCAGCCTACCGGTACGCGGCGCTCCGTACTGCCCTCGACGAGCGTGGCGTCGAGTACGAGGACCGCGTCCTCGACCACCCGTCGCTCGACCTCGCGACGACCTACGACCTGCGCGCCTACCAGGAGACGGCGCTCGACGCCTGGCGGTCGGCCGGCGACCGCGGCTGTCTCGAACTGCCGACCGGGAGCGGGAAGACGGTCATCGGCATCGCCGCGATGGTCGCGCTGGGCACGCCCACGCTGGTCGTCGTCCCGACCATCGACCTGTTAGAGCAGTGGCAGCGCGAACTCGAACGGGAGTTCGACGTCCCCGTCGGTCGGCTCGGCGGGGGCGAACAGCGCGTCGAGTCGGTCACCGTCTCGACGTACGACTCGGCGTACCTCCGGGCGGACGAACTGGGCGACCGCTTCGGGTTCGTGGTCTTCGACGAGGTGCACCATCTCGGCGGCGAGGGGTACCGCGACATCGCGCGACTACTCGCCGCGCCCGCTCGGATGGGACTCACGGCGACCTTCGAACGGCCCGACGATGCGCACGACGTGGTCGAAGACCTGGTGGACCCGCTGGTCCACCGGGTCGCGGTAGACGACCTCGCCGGCGAGCACCTCGCGGACTACGACATCAAGCGCCTCGAAGTCGCGCTCACCGACGCCGAGCGCGAGCGCTACGAGGAGTACCAGGGCACGTTCACCGACTATCTGGCCCGCTCGGGCATCGAACTCCGGTCGGGCAGCGACTACCAGGAGCTGGTCAAGCGCTCGGGCCGGGACCCCGCGGCCCGCGAGGCGCTCCTGGCGAAGCAGCGCGCCCGCGAGGAGATGATGAACGCCCAGCGCAAGGTCAAGCGCCTCGCCGCCATCCTCGATACCCACCGCGACGACCGCGTCATCGTCTTCACCGCCTACACCGACCTCGTCTATCGGCTCTCCGAGCGGTTCCTGATACCCGCGATCACCCACGAGACCGGCGCGAGCGAACGCCGGGAGATTCTCGAACGCTTTCGCGACGGCACCTACTCCCGGGTGGTGACGGCGAACGTCTTAGACGAGGGCGTCGACGTCCCGGACGCCAACGTCGCCGTCGTCCTCTCCGGGAGTGGCTCCGAACGCGAGTTCACCCAGCGCCTGGGCCGAATCCTCCGCCCGAAAGCCGACGGCGGCCGAGCCCTGCTGTACGAACTGGTGACCGAGGAGACCGCCGAAGAGCGGGTGGCACGGCGTCGCCGGTAGCCCGCTCGGTGCAGGCGGCCGGTCCGCGGGCGGTGCGCCCCAGCAGGCGGCCAAGAGGTATGGCGCTCCAAGACGTACGTGAACACATGGCACAGACCACAGACGACCCGACCGACCTCAACGACTTCGAGGTGGACGCGCTGCACTCGGTCGAACTGGGGCTCGAGTGGCTCCGGCGCGCCCACGGGAACCTCATCGAGTTCCACCACGCCACGGGACACGCGATGGACCACCTGGACGACGCGGAACCGGTGTTGCGCGCCTGTGGCTACGACGACCTGGCCGACCGCCTCCGGACCGACCTGCTTCCAAGTGGCGCGGTCGACGAGCGGTGGACGTACGACCTGCTGGAGACGTTCGAGGACGGACTGCTGGACGACGTCCAGCAGTTCGAGCGCCAGGCCAGCGAGGACATCGCCGACGGCGACAGCCACGTCGCCGAGCGACGACAGGAGCGGGCCTGGCGGCGACGGGCAGAGCGCGACGAGTAGCGCGAGGCACTTTTGTAGCGCGGCCACCCACTGGAAGGCGTGCTGACGAAGGACCTCCTGCGCGTCTCGCGGGCCGGCGGCGGCTACCACCCGCAGTTCGTCGACGAGTCGGCGGACCGACTGGCCGCTCGCGTCCTCGGGGTCTATCAGGGGCACGTCGGCGAGACGCGTGCCGACCTGCAAGCGGCGCTCACCGACCTCGAGGGCGACGCGGACTTCAAGCTCGTCCGCGGGTTCGCGAAACTACTCGAACGGGCGGCGACCTTCGAGACGCGAGCGGCCGTCCCACCCGAGCGGGTGCGACGGCGGGTCTTCGAGGCGGCCGAGGCCGTCGGCGTCGTCACCGACGGCGAGCGCGCCGACGCGCTGGAACGGGCGGCCGACAGACTGGGGGTGTCCGTCGAGGCGGTCGAGGACTCCCTCTACGCCGATCTGGAGGCTCGCGAAGTGCTCGCGGACGTCGACGCGCGCTGGACGCCGGCGGATCTGCGCCGGCAGTACAACCTCTCGCTGGCCCAGACGGCGCTGTTCGACGCGACGGAGGTTCGCGTCCGTTCGTCCGACCCCACGACGCTCGTCTCGGCGGTCAAGCGCCTCCGACTCATGTACGAGATCCGCAGGACCGAGGCGGGCCGTGAAGTCGTCGTCACCGGGCCGGACGCGCTGTTCTCGAACACGCGCCGGTACGGAACCCGCTTCGCCCGACTCCTGCGGACCGTCTCGCGGGCCGGCGAGTGGCACCTCGAGGCGACGGTCGACGACCGGGGGACCGAGCGGACGCTGACGCTCTCCGACGCCGACCTCACGCCGCCGGGCACCGACCCCGTGGCGACGGTGACCTACGACAGCGGGGTCGAGGCCGATTTCGCCGCACGGTTCGAGGCACTCGGCCTCGACTGGACGCTCGTCCGGGAACCCGAACCGCTCGCGGCCGGCGAACACGTCGTCGTCCCCGACTTCGCCTTCGAGTGGCAACCCGGCGGCGCGGACGGCGTACAGAACACCGGGAACGCCGACGCCGAGTTCCGCGTCTTCTTCGAGGTGATGGGGTTCTGGACGCCCGAGTACGTCGAGAAGAAACTCGCTCGGCTGGCCGATCTGGAGGGCGTGGAACTGCTCGTCGCCGTCGACGACTCGCTGGGCGTCGGCGAGGCCATCGAGTCGCTCGACCACCGGGCGATCCCCTACAGGGACCGGGTCCGTGTCAAGGACGTCCGTGACGCGCTGCGGCCCTACGAGTCGGACCTCGTCGCCGCGAGCGCGGCGGCCCTCCCCGACGAACTGCGGCCCGAGGCCGACGTCGTGTCGCTCGCGGCGCTGGCCGCCGAGCACGGCGTCAGCGAGGACGCCATCGAGGACAAGTCGTTCCCCGACCACGAGCGCGTCGGCCGGACGCTCGTCCGTCCGGGAGTACTGGCGGACCTGCGTGACGAACTCGAAGCCGGAATGGCCTACGGGACAGTCGAAACCGTGTTCGACGAATACGGCGTCGACGACGACAGCGCGCTGCTGGCCAGGCTCGGCTACCGGGTCGAGTGGGACGGACTGTCCGGCGGGACGATCGCGCCCAGAGAGTGAAACCGGGGCGAGGCGTCGACTACCCGTCCAGTTCCCGTCGCCGCCCTTTCGGCACCTGCGAGCGCAGTTCGCCGTAGACGTACAGGCCGACGCCGACGGGTTCGGGGTCGCCGGCCAGGTCGTGGGTGACGACGAGGTAGCCCCAGTCGCCGTCCCAGTCGAGTTCCTGGTCGTGGCCGGCGACGAACGCCTCGGCTTCGTTTTCCTCGAGGTGGACGACGTTCGTCGTCGCGTGGTGGCCGAAGCGCTGGACGGCTTCGAGCGTCGGCTTCCAGTGTTCCTGGCGGGTCCTGAGGAACGTCATCCCCAGGCCCTCGACGTCCACCGGAGACGGTGGGTCACCCCGGTAGACCCATATCTTGCCCGCGCCGCGTTCCCAGAACGTGTAGTCGGCGAACGTCTCGGGCGGGACGCCGAACCGCTCGGCCCAGAAGTCGACGACCTCCGCGCGGGTGGCCCTGCCCTCGTCCTCGCGCTCGGCGTCCGTCGCGGGCAACCGGGTGAACGTCGTGCTGTCGTTGCTCATCCCGTCACCTCCAGTTTCGCACAGAAGAACCCGCCCGTGTCGTTGTGGTGGGGGTAGATGCGTTTCGCCCGGGTGACGCTCGGGTCGAACGCCTCGTCCTGCCACTCGGTGACGCCCGGCCGGTGTGTCAGCGGGAGGTCGTAGTCGACGAGTTCACAGTCCTCTTCGCCGAGCACGTGGTCGAGGACGGCCTCGTTTTCCTCCGGCGCGAACGTACACGTCGAGTAGACGACCGTGCCGCCGGGGTCGGTGGCCTGCACCGCCCGCGCGAGGATGCCCTTCTGGACGCCGGCGACGCCCTGGACGTGCGAGAGCGACCAGTCGTCGAAGGCGTCGGGGTTCTTGCGGATGGTCCCCTCACAGGAGCAGGGCACGTCGACCAGCGCGCGGTCGTAGGTCGCCCCGCCGAAGGGGGAAAGCGAGTGGTTGCGCGCGTCCTCGTGGGTGACGGCCACGCTGGTCGCGCCGAGCCGTTCGGTGTTCGACCGGAGCGCCGAGATCCGCCCGAGGTTGTTGTCGCTGGCGACGACCTCGCCGCGGTCGTCCATCAGCGCCGCGAGCTGGGTCGTCTTGCTCCCCGGTGCGGCACAGGCGTCCCACACGCGCTCGCCCGGTTGGGGGTCCAGCACCGTCGCGGGGACGGCAGAGACCTCCTCCTGGCCGTGGATCCAGCCGTGGAAGTACGGCCAGTTGTTCCCCGGCGGGTCCTCGGGCAGGACGAGCACCCGGTCGTGCCAGTCGACCGGGTCGGCCGTGATGTCGGCCTCGGCGAGTGCCTGTCGGACGTCCGCGACGCTGGCCTTGATCGTGTTGACTCTGACCACCGACGGGAGTGGGCGTTCGCAGGCCTCGCGGAACGCCTCGAAGTCGTCGACGATGGGGCGATACCGGTCGGGTGGTTCCATTGGCCCGGGGTTGGCCGGGAGGTCGCTTGTCGGTTTCGAAGTCTGGAGCCGGGCTCAGCGGTCGGGCACCGACACGGGAAGGCGGTCTACCCGGGCCG
Source organism: Haloarcula halobia (assembly GCF_029338255.1). NCBI lineage: Archaea > Methanobacteriati > Methanobacteriota > Halobacteria > Halobacteriales > Haloarculaceae > Haloarcula > Haloarcula halobia. The sequence continues at coordinate 1,394,253 of NZ_CP119787.1, read as the reverse complement.
TCGCGACAGCCAACCGGCGCGACTCACTCGCTCGATTTCCACTCGTCGACGTGGTCGCCGGCGACGAGCGGCACGTGGTACGTGATGACGGTGCCACGTGGATCGTTCTCGGCCCGTCGCATCGTGCCGCCCAGCGCCGTGACCGTCCAGTACATGAGCCAGAGGCCGATGCCGGTCCCGTGCTGGAGCGGCGTCTCCTCGCCGGCCATGATGACGTCCCACTCCTCGTCGGGGATCCCGGGGCCGTCGTCGGCTATCTCGACGCGGAGCGCCTCGCCGTCGTCTGCCGCCTCGACGGTCACCGCGACGCGTGGCGTCTCGCCGTCGTGGTGGACGACGGCGTTTTCGAGCGCCTCGTCGATGGCGAGTTGCAACAGGCTGCCGTTCTGGACCACCGTGTCGTCGCCGGCGTCCATCGAGAGTTCGATGACGGCCTCGGGGTGCATCTCGCGTCGCGTGTCGACGAATCCCTCGACCGCGGCCACCGAGAGCGAGTGCTCGGCGTGCCGTCGTCGGAACAGTTCCCGGATGGTCCGGGTCTCGTCGCTCAGCTTGCCCAGCTTTTCGGTGTGCTCCTGGATGGCCTCGACGGCGGCGCGGTGCTCCTGGTCGTCGAGTTCGCCCTCCAGAAGGTCCGTGAATCCGCGAATCGCGGTGACCGAGTTCCGGACGTTGTGTCGCAGCACGCGGTCCATCACGTGCAGCACCTGCTCGATGAACTGGGCGTCCGTGACGTCTTCCTCGATGGCGACGAAGTTGGTTACCGCTCCGTCGGCGTCCGTCACCGGGACGATCTTCTGTGTCGTCCGGTACAGCTCGCCCGACTTCCGCCGGTTCGTTATTTCGGTCTCCCAGACCTCACCGACGGTGATGGTCTCCCACAGCTCGCGATAGAACGTCTCGTCCTGCTGGCCCGAGTTCAGAATCCGGGGGTTCTCGCCGACGGCGTCCTCGGCCGAGTAACCGGTCGTTCGCTCGAACGCCGGGTTCACGTACTCGATGGTGCCCTCGGTGTCCGTGATGAAGATGGACTTGTCCAGCGCCTCGGCCTGCATCTCGAAGATCCGTTTCGCCTGTTCGAAGGCCCGGCGGTCGGTCACGTCCTCCTGGAAGCCGAGGAAGTGTGTGACGGTCCCGTCCGGTGCCTCGACCGGCGTTATCGTGAGCCGGTTCCAGAACATCGACCCGTCGCGACGGTAGTTCCGGAGTTCGGTCGTGATCGGCGCCTCGGCGTCGACGGCGTCCCTGACCTCCGCGACGGTGTCCTCGTTCGTCTCCTCCCCCTGCAGGAACCGACAGTTCCGGCCGAGTATCTCCTCGCGGGGGTAGCCGGTCAGCTCGCAGAACCCGTCGTTGGCGTAGATGATGGGTTCGTCCGGCCGGTCGGCGTCCGCAATCGTGATGCCAACCGGCGTGGCGTCCATCGTCCGCTCTTGGAACCCGGTCGGGAGCTCCTCGTTCGCATCGAAGGCGGTCATCTCGACGCGCTCGGCCCCGTCCCACTCGACGGCCGAGTTCAGGACGACGAAGTCTCGAGCGCCGCGAGTCGGGCCCGTCAGCGTGAGGGTCAGCCCGATAGCCGACGCGTCACCTCCCACCAACCGGTCGAACTGGTCGAGCAGCGGGTCCCGGTCCGTGGTCGCGACGAATTCGAGGACCGACTCCCCGACGAGGGCGTCGGTGGAGGGCGCGTCCAGCAGCAGTCGGGCCGCCGTGTTCACGTGGTCGATGCGGCCGTCGGACTGGACGACCAGGACCGGCCCCGAGCTCGCTACGTGCGTCGGTCGCTCCATGTTCTGCCGTTCGCTTGGGCTGAGAAGGCATATATCTGGTGGCAGGAACTGGCCGGTACAGCCCCTCGCGTGCCGTTCCTCGCCGTGTCGTAGGTCGGTCGTGGTCTGGAGTCGCGCGTTCCCGGGACGGCAAGAGCCCGACCCCGGCGCGGTGACCGTTCCACCCCGCCTTTCATGCCTTCGGCAGTCGAATACGGGGGCATGGCACACGTTGAAGTCCACCGTGAGGACGTCACGCTGGACGAACCGACACTCGTCGAGGGACTCCCCGGCGTCGGCCTCGTCGGGAAGATCGCCGCCGACCACCTGGTCGAGGTGTACGACATGGACCACTACGCATCGGCCCACTGCGAGGGGCTCCCGGAGATCGGTGTCTACGCCGATGGCGACCCCCAGATCCGCTCGCCGGTCCGGTTCTACGCCGACGCCGACCAGGACCTGCTGGTCCTCCAGAGCGACGCGCCGATCTCGCCGTCCGCGGCGACGGAGTTCGCGGGCTGCATCGTGGGCTGGTTCGCGGAGATGGACGTGACGCCGGTCTTCCTCAGCGGGATGGCGACCGAACCGGACGAGGAGCGGGAACCCGTGGTCTACGGCGTCTCCACGGGCGAGGGGGCGTCGCTACTCGAAGCGGCGGGCGTCGACGTCCCCACCGAGGACGGCGCCATCACCGGGCCGACCGGCGCCCTCATCCACGAGGCCAACAGCATCGACCTGACCAGCGTCGGCCTGGTCGTCGAGGCCGACCGGCGGTTCCCGGACCCGCGGGCCGCCCGCCGGTTGCTCTCGGAGGGCATCGGCCCCATCGCCGGCATCGAGGTCGACACCGACGTCCTCGTCGACCAGGCCGAGCAGATCCGCGAGGCCAAGGCCCGCCTCGCCCGGCAGCTCCAGGACACAGAGGAGAGCACGAGCGCGCGGCCGCTGGGGATGTACCAGTGAGCGCGAGTCGGACGGTCACCCGGCTGGTGGTCGTCGGCGCCGTGGCGCTCGTCGCCGCGGTGGTCGGGTGGGTGCTGTTCGTCGCCTTCCCGGGCGACCTCGCCGAGCTGCTCGGCGTCCTGCTGGTCGTCGGCGTCGTCGTCGCCGCGGTCAAGATCGGGGGCAACGCCGCCGACTCCGTCGCCCCCTCACACAACGTCGCCGAGGTCGCCGTCGAGGGCCCGATTACCCGCGATGGCGGTGGCGGCGTCGTCAGCCCGCCGGTCGGCGCCGGCGCCGACGACGTCGTCGAGCAGATAGAGCGGGCCGACGCCGACAAGGGCGCGGATGCGCTCCTGCTGAAGCTCAACACGCCGGGCGGGGAAATCGTCCCGAGCGAGGACATCCGCCTGGCCGCGGAGCGTTTCGAGGGGCCGACCGTCGCCTACGCCACCGACGTCTGTGCGAGCGGCGGCTACGACATCGCCGCCGGCTGTGACGAACTGTGGGCCCGCGAGGGCTCTATCGTCGGCTCCATCGGCGTCATCGGCTCGCGGGTCAACGCCACGGACCTGGCCGACCGCGCGGGCCTCTCCTACGAGCAGTTCACCGCCGGGGACTACAAGGACGCCGGCCTCCCGCTGAAGGAGATACGCGAGGACGAACGCGAGTACCTCCAGGGCATCGTCGACGACTACTACGACCAGTTCGTCGAGACGGTGGCCGAGGGCCGCGAGATGGACCCCGAGGAGATCCGGGCGACGGAGGCGAAGGTCTTCCTCGGCACCGACGCGCACAAGCGGGGGCTGGTCGACCGCATCGGGACCCGCGAGGACGTCGAGGAGCGCCTCGAGGACAGACTGGGCGAACCGGTCACCGTCGCCGAGTTCGAGCCCCAGCGCGGCCTGACCCAGCGGCTCCGGGGCGGCGCCCAGCGGACGGCCTACGCGCTGGGTGCGGGCCTGACCGGGGCCGTCGACGGCGACGTCGACGGACTCTCATTCCGCCGGTGAACGGCGCGAGGGATTTTTATCTCGGGGGCGTGTCTGCAAAACTGTGACCACGTTGGTCGTCTGTATCGACCGGGACAGCCCGGTCGCAGACGAGTGTCCGGTCGTCGGCAGTGCTGCCGTCGAGCGACTGATAACCGAGACGGGGGTCGTGGACCCAGAGGACAGCCGGGTCAACTGCCTGCTCGAGGGGCTGCGCGTCACCGAGGACCTCGAGCGGGACGGGAGCGAGGTCGTCGTCGCCGTCGTCGGCGGCGGGACCGACAGCGTCGGCGCCGACCGCCAGATCGCACGACAGACAGACGAGCTCGTCGAGGAGTACGACCCCGACTCCGCCGTGGTCGTCGTCGACAGCGCCGAGGACGAACGGCTGGTCCCCATCGTCGAGAGCCGGGTTCGTGTCGACGCCGTGGACCGCGTGGTCGTCCGACAGGCCCGGGACATCGAGTCGACGTACTACCTGCTCAAGCAGTTCCTCGCCGACGAGGAGCTGCGCAAGACAGTGCTGGTCCCCATCGGCATCGTCATGCTCGCGTTCCCGCTGTTGCTGGTCGTCGTCGAGAGCACGACCATGGCGGTGGGGGCCATCGCCGCCGCGCTCGGCGTCTTCCTCATCTACAAGGGACTGGGCATCGACGACTACCTCTCGCGGCTCCCCGGCCAGATTCGGGAGGGGCTGTACTCCGGCCAGGTGTCGCTGGTCACCTACGTCGTCGCCGCCGGCCTCTCGGTGGTGGGGCTGTTCGCCGGCGCGCTGGGCGTCGGATCTATCGGCGAGACGAGCCCGTTCATCGTCGTCAACATGTTCCTGTTCCACAGCGTCCCCTGGCTCACCGCCGCGGCGCTGGCGGCGTCGGTGGGGCGCCTGCTGGACGAACTGCTCGAGCGGGAGGGGGTCCGCAGCGCCTACGTGAACCTCCCGTTCGGTGCCGTCGCGGTCGGCCTGGTGGTCCGCGGTTTCTCGGCGTACTTCCTCGAACGTGGCGGGGTCTTCGACCCCTTCGTCGTCACCCCGACGGACCTCGGCATCGTCGAGGTCCAACGCTTCACCCTGGAGTCGGGACAGCGACTGGCGGCGTTCATCCTCGCGGGTATCCTCATCAGTCTCGTGGGCGTCCGCGTCGCGGCCTACGTCAGTCAGACCGACATCGAGCGGGAACTGGCCGACTGATCCGCAGCGTCGATAGACAGCGATTTAGCCGCCGACCGGTTACCCAGCCCCATGTCAGACGGCGCGTGGGTCTCGCTGTTCTCGGGCGGCAAGGACTCCTCGTGGGCGCTCTACCGGGCGCTCGAACGTGGGTACCCCGTCGAGCGACTGGTGACGGTCCACCCCGAGGGCGACTCCTACATGTATCACGTCCCGGCGACGCGACTGGCGGCCCTGGCCGCCGAGAGCATCGGCATCCCCCTCCTGGAGGTCGAACCCGATGACTTCGGGGCCGGCGACGTCCCCGACGCGGGCGTCCAGGGCGACGAGGAACTCGAACCGCTCGAGGCCGCGCTGCGCCAGCTCGACGGCGAACTGGACCGCGGCATCGGCGGTCTCACGGCCGGTGCCGTCGAGAGCGAGTACCAGACGACCCGCATCGAGGCGATGGCCGAGCGCCTGGAGGCCGAGCTGTTCGCCCCGCTCTGGCAGCAACCCCCCCGCGACCTGGCCGACGCGATGCTCGACGCGGGCTTCGAAATTCGCATCGTCCAGGTCGCCGCCTACGGACTGGACGAGTCGTGGCTCGGCCGGACAATCGACGCCGCGGCGCTCGACGAACTCGAGACGCTGTCCGACGAGTACGGCGTCCACATCCTCGGCGAGGGCGGGGAGTTCGAGACGCTCGTCACCGACGGCCCCCACATGGACCGGCGCATCGAACTCGAGTACGAGCGGCGGTGGCAGGGCGACCGCGGGGCGCTCGAGATCACCGACGCCTTCCTGGCGTAGGCCACTCAGAGCAGGGTTGCGCCGCTCGGAACACGGCCTTTACCATCCTTCGAGTGCCTTAAGGAATATCGCCGATATTATAATAAGATTCATATTGGTAGACTGACTCGAGTATCACAATGGCAACCAACAGCCTCTCGACCACCCTGGCGTACCGCTGCCCCGACTGTAACGGCGCTATCACCTTCGACGGCGCGACCTGGGGATGTACCGACTGCCAGTACGTTCCGCGACATAGCGCGGACTGACGGCGAGTCGGCGTCCCCGGACGTCGACGCCCCTTTCTACCGACGCGCGTAACGGCGCCCGGCCGCTCCAATCGAAACCGGCCAGGGCGAGAGAACCCCCTTCCGAACCGGTTCGTGGCGCCTATCCTTCGTGGGCGACTTCGCTGTGGGCACCGATGAGCGCGCCCGAGAGGTCGAGGTTCTCGACGTGGGCCTTCCGGTCGACGATGGAGCCGTGGATGTCGGAGTCGACGATGGTCGCCCCGTCGAAGACCACCGTCTCCTCGAGGTGGGAGTTCTCGACGTGGGCCCCCGAGAGGACGTGGACGTTCTTGCCCAGCGTCGTGTTCTCCAGGGTCGCGTCGTCGGCGATCATGTTCTCGCCGCCCAGGCTCCAGGCGACGGCCTCGAGGTAGTTCTCGGCCTCGCCGATGTCGTACCACGCATCGTCGAAGCTGAACGCACGGACCGGCCCCCGGTCGACGAGCCACTGGATGAACCAGCCCGGTTCGTCGGGGTTGTTGTCCCCCTCGAGGTACTCGTCGAACAGGATGGCGTCGGCCGGGAGCGCGTAGCAGGCGATAGAGACGAGTGTGCTCTTGGGGTCGTCGGGTTTCTCCTGGAAGTCGACGACCTGGTCGTCCTCGAGCTGGACCAGGCCGTAGGACTTCGCCTTCTCGAGCGAGCCGACGTCGTAGGCCGCGAGCGTGGGGTCCTCGTATTGCTCGAAGTGGTCGATGAACTCGCCGATATCGAAGCCCATCAGGTTGTCCCCGGCCACGACGAGCAGGTCCTCGTCGCCCAAGCCCTCACGCTCGACGAGCTGGGCAAGAGCGCCCACGACGCCGAACTTCTCGTCCTCCTCGACCGTCTTTTCGACGGACAGCTGGGGCTTCTCGAGGCCGATGTCCTCGATGTGGTCCTCGAACGCCTCGGCGAACCGCTCGTTCGTGCTGACGAAGACGTCGGTGATTCGCTCGTCGTCCTCGAGCTGATAGAGGATGCGGTCGATGACCGTCGACTTCCCCACCGGGAGCAACATCTTCGGTCGGTTCCGCGTGACGGGCCAGAGCCGCGTGGCGTAGCCACCCGCGAGAACAATTGCCTGCATGGACGATTCCTCTCACGGGGCCGTAATAGACCTTTATGTGTCTGTTCCACCACGTGACGCCGATACGGGAGACCGTCTCATTTATCCGCCTCGGCGGGAACGTCACGGTATGACAGGCGACGGCGAGCGAGACGAGGAGTCGACGGCCGCTGACGCCCCGAGGCGGCGGGTGCCGACACCCGTGACCGGGTACTGCTGGTGCTCGGCCGCGGCGCCGACCGCTGGGCGCTCCCCGGCGGCGGCGAGGGCGACCAGTACGAGTCGATGCAGGAGACGGCGGTGCGGCGGGTCCACGAACAGACCGGCGTCCGCTGTACCATCACCGGCGTCGAGGAGGTCGTCCACAGCAGGTACTTCCCCGACACGGACGCCGAGGGGTCGGTCCACACGCTGGACGTCTACTTCCGGGCCGAGTATCGCAAGGGGTCGATAGACGTCGACGAGTCCGAACTCGTCGGTGCGACGTGGTTCGCCGACCCCCCTGCCCGCCTGACCGACGGCGCGGCGGACCTGTTTGCGGCGTTCCACGACTCCCGTGACCGGCCCGCGGAGTGAGCCCACGGCGGTCCGGCGCGGTCAGTGCTCGACCAGTTCCAGCAGGATACCGCCGGTCGACTTCGGATGCAGGAAGGCCACTTCGTGCCCCCAGGCCCCCGGCCGCGGTTCGTCGTCGATCGGGTCGACGCCCCCTTCGACGGCGGCCGCCAGGGCGGCCTCGACGTCCGGGGTCGCGAGCGCGAGGTGGTGGACGCCGGGGCCCTCCCGCTCGAGGTAGGTGGGGATGGCCCCCTCGCTGTCGGGGAGCGGTTCCAGGAGCTCGAAGTACCCGTTACCGAGGTCGAGGAAGGTGACCTGCATCCCGTCGAACGTCTCCTCGTGGGCGACCGACACGTCGAAGGCGGCGCCGTACAGGTCCGCCAGTGTGGCAGCGTCGTCCGTGGCGATACCGGCGTGGTCGAAGTGCATGCAGAGAGGTTGGGCGTCCCGACATATAGTTCCGGAGTCGACGGACGGGCCGTCGGTGGCCGCCACTCACTGCCGCAGCGAGACGAGGAGCACGAGAAAGCCGATGCCGATGGCGACGGACTCGACGATGTGGACCACCTCGAGGTTCAGGCCCGCTACCTCGAAGAGCAGGCCCTCGACCAGGACGCCCACCGTCATGATGGCGAACCCGATGGACGCGTTCCGGAGGTACTGCGCCCCGGTCCTGCGGTACGCGACCGCGCTGTAGTAGGTTATGGTCGCACCCAGGAGCAACACCGCCAGGCGGACCCCGGCCAGGACGACGGTGGTCGTCGTGTCTGTCATTCCTCGGCCCCCGGACGCTCCAGTTCCCTGCTCCCACCGTACAGCGCGTACAGGATGAAGAGCATCCCCACGGCGACGATGGTGGTCTGTATCGTCCCGGCGTCGAAGATAGAGAGGCCCAGGACGTCGAAGAGGACACCCTCGAGGACGGCCCCGACGCTGATGAACACGAACCCGACGGCGACGTACCGGAGCGGTTCGCTACCGGTTCGCTGGTACCCCCGGTAGGCCTAGTACGCGATGGCGACGCCGAGCGCGGCGGTGACGGTCTTGGCGATGACGAGTTCGATGTGCATGGTCAGTCGTTTCGCATTTCCCTCCAGATGCGGGCAAAGCGGTCCGCGGCGTCCTCCGCGACCTCGATGCGGACGTCGAAACCGCTCTCCTCGTTCAGTCTGACGTCCACCCGGTCAAGGACGGCCTCGTACTCGCTGTAGTGGTGCCCCTCTGGGTCGACGTGAGTCCGCTCTACGATAAAGCCACGGTCGAGGAGGTCGTTGACCCGTCGGGAGACGGTCGCGCGCGACATCTCGCACTCCTCGCTGAGTTCCTTCCCGGATTTCGGGCCCCGACGGGTCGCCTCGAGTATGGCCCGCGAATACTCGTCGTCGAGGACGGAGAACACCTCCGTCACGGCGTGGTCGGAGCGCACGTGTAGAGGTAAACCCAGCCGCCTATTAAAAAGACAGCGAGTTTGCTGGGCCAGCAAATCTCCTCGTCGGACTATACCAGTGGGAACAGTAGGTCTACCTGTAATGGCCACCACCAACCACACTCGACGTCGCATGCTACAGCTCGTCGCAGGAACTGCGGTTGCCGGGCTCGCCGGCTGTTCCAGCTCCGGAGGACAACCCGGTGGCGGTACGGAGACCGAACACCACGACGAGGAGACCGAGAGCGGCCACAGTGAGGAGACCGAACACCACGACGAGGAGACCGAGAGCAGCCACAGTGAGGAGACCGAACACCACGACGAGGAGACCGAGAGCGGCCACAGCGAGGAGACCGAGAGCGGTCACGGCCACGAGGAGGGTGGTCACGGCGAGATCGGCGATCCCACCGACCACGCCGAGGTGAAGATGAAGACGGAGGACGGCGAGTACCACTTTGCGCCACACGTCGTCCGCGTGACCGTCGGCGGGACCGTCACCTTCCACAACGAGAGCGGGAGTCACGCGACGGCGGCGTACCACCCCGACAACGACAAGCCCCAGCTGGTGCCCGACGGAGCGGCCGCCTGGAACAGTGGTCTGCTGACCGAGCAGGGGGCGACGTTCGAACACACCTTCGAGACCGAGGGCGTCTACCACTACTACTGCAAGCCCCACGAGACGCTGGGGATGATCGGCACCGTCATCGTCGGCGAACCCGACGCCCACGGCCAGCCAGCTATGGAGGAACCACCAGCGGACCTCGGCGAGGAGCCCCGGCACAAGATAGCAGATCTCAACGAACGCGTCAACGAGGCGCTGGGCCACACCCACTGAGGCGCCGTCGCCGAAGCCACACGGTCGCTCGTTCTCTCTGACTGGTTCGCACGCCCGTCAGCACACCCTTTTGCCCGTAGCGTGTCAACTATCGACAATGGCCGACACCGACTTCGGTTACGTCACCCCGGAGAACCTGTCGCTGTTCACCGACCGGTACGAGCTGACGATGATGCAGGGGTACCACACACGGGACCACACCCCGACGGCGACGTTCGACCTCTTCTTTCGGGACCTCCCGCCGGGACGCGGGTACATGCTGGCGGCCGGACTGGAGCAGGCCGTCCACTTCGTCGAGACGCTGTCGTTCGGCGACCGGGCGCTGCGCTACCTCGAGGACGAGGGGTTCGACCCCGACTTCCTCGAGTACCTCGCGGACCTCTCGTTTACCGGTGACGTCAGAGCGCTCCCGGAGGGGACGCCGGTGTTCCCGAACGAACCGCTGGTGGAGGTGACCGCGCCGATCTGCCAGGCACAGCTGCTGGAGACGGCCCTCATCAACCAGGTGGGGTTCCAGAGCCTGATCGCCACCAAGGCGGCTCGGATGCGCGATACCGTCGGTCGCTACGGCGAGGACCAGTCGCTGGTGGACTTCGGCTCGCGGCGCGCCCACGGCACCGACGCCGGGCTGAAGGCGGCCCGTGCCGCCTACATCGGGGGCTTCGACGGCACCTCGAACGTCGCCGCGGGCGAGGCGCTGGGCGTCCCCACCTTCGGGACGATGGCCCACTCGTGGATACAGAGCTTCGAGACCGAACGGGACGCCTTCGAGACCTTCCTCGCGGAGTTCGGCGACGACGCGATACTGCTGGTCGACACGTACGATACGGTGGCCGGCGCCGAGACTGCACAGGCCGTCGCCGACGAGCTGGGCGTCGACCTCGCCGGCGTCCGCCTGGACTCCGGTGACCTGACCGTCCTCTCGAAGACCGTCGACGACCGTCTCGGAGACGTCGACATCTACATCTCCTCGGGCGTCGACGAGTACCTGATTCGGGACTTCCTCACCGCGGGCGGGGTCGCCGCCGGGTTCGGGCCGGGGACGGCACTGGTGACCAGCACCGACGCCCCGAAGGTCGAGGGCGTCTACAAGCTCGTCGCCGTCAGGCGTGACGGCGAGATGGAACCGAGCATGAAACTCTCGACGGGGAAGGTGACCTACCCCGGGGCCAAGAGCGTCTGTCGCGTCGAGGAGGACGGCAGGTACGTGTCCGACACACTGGCGCTCCGTTCGGAGGCCGACAACGTGCCGGGAACCGACCTGCTCGAGACGGTCGTCGAGGACGGCGACGTGGTCTACGACGTGCCGTCACTGGACGACCTGCGGGAGCGAGCGCGCGAGCAGCTGGCGAAACTGCCGCCGGCGGTCCGGGAGCTCGACTCGCCGGCCGACTACGAGGTGCGCGTCGGTGACGCGCTGACGGCGGCGACCGACGCGGTCAGCGACCGACTGGAACGGATGGTTGCGGACCAGCGCTGATGATCGGAGACCTAACGCTCACTCCTCGCGCAGGCGCTCCAGGCGGTCCTCGTACTCCGCGTCGGTCAGGTCGCCCCGGGCGTAGGCCGTCCTGAGCTCGTCGATGGCAGCGTCCTGGCCGCTCCCGTCGTCGTCGGTGAGCAACCGGTAGACGAGATACACCGCTCCCACGAGGAGCAGGAGAAACAGGAGCGGCATCACGAGGCCGACGAACAGCATCCACCCAGGGGCCGTACCGCTGTTCCACATCCCGCCGTTCCACATCCCGCCGCCCCACATCCCACCCATCATCGAGCCGTAGCCCATCATCCCGAATCCCATCCCGAACAGCGGGAGGACGACGAGCGCCCCCAGGACGACGAGCAGCAGCGTCACCAGTCGCCGGTCGGACCTGTCGGTGCTCATGTGCACACCTCCGGGCGAAGTCGGTCGTGTTCCATACGTGAAACTACGCGTCCATCGTTCAATGCAGTTGCCGTTCGGAAACCGGGGCAGAGCTGACCGAACGCTTTGGGATCGAAAGTGCGGCGTTACAGCGACGACCCGGGCTGGTACTCGCCGAAGACGTCCCGGAGCACGTTACAGATCTCGCCGGTCGTCGCGTAGGTCTTGACCGCATCGACGAGGTACGGCATGAGGTTCTCCTCGCCCCGGGCGGCGTCCTCGAGCGCGGCCAGTGCGGCCTCGACGGCCTCGTCGTCCCGCCGCTCCCGGACGCCGGCGACCCGATCGTGCTGGGCCTGCTCGACGGCCTCGTCGACCTCCTCGATGTCCTGTTCGCCCTCCTCCTCGACCTCGTACTCGTTGACGCCGACGATGATTCGCTCGCCGGCCTCCTGTTCGCGCTGGCGCTCGAAGGCGACGTCCTGGATCTGGCGCTGGACCCACTGGCTCTCGATGGCGTCGGCCATCCCGCCCCGGTCGTCGATGTCCGCGAGCAGGTCGCGGGCGTCGGCCTCCAGGTCGTCGGTCAGCGACTCGACGTAGTAACTGCCGGCGAGCGGGTCGATGGTGTCGGCCGCGCCCGACTCGTGGGCGAGGATCTGCTGGGTCCGCAGCGCCGTCCGCACCGACTGCTCGGTCGGGAGGCCGATGGCCTCGTCCTTGCCGTTGGTGTGGAGGCTCTGGGTCCCGCCGAGGACGGCCGCCAGCGCCTGGTAGGCCACGCGGACGACGTTGTTCTCGATCTGCTGGGCGGTCAGCGTCGACCCGGCGGTCTGGGTGTGGAACTTCAGCTGTTTGGACTTCGGGTTCTCGGCGTCGAACCGCTCGTCCATGATCGACGCCCAGAGGCGGCGGGCCGCGCGGAACTTCGCCACCTCCTCGAAGATGTTGTTGTAGGAGGCGAAGAAAAAGGACAGCTGGGGGGCAAAGTCGTCGACGTCGAGGCCGGCGTCGATGGCCGCCTCGACGTACTCGATGCCGTCGGCCAGCGTGAAGGCGATCTCCTGGGCGGCGGTCGACCCCGCCTCGCGGATGTGATAGCCCGAGATGGAGATGGTGTTGAAGTTGGGCACCTCCGTCGCACAGAACTCGAAGATGTCCGTGATGAGCCGCATCGAGGGCTCCGGCGGGTAGATGAACGTGTTCCGCGCTATGTACTCCTTCAGCACGTCGTTCTGGATGGTCCCGCGCAACTGCTCGCGGTCGACGCCCTGCTGGTCGCCGACGGCGATGTACATCGCCAGCAGCACCGACGCGGGCGCGTTGATCGTCATCGACGTCGAGACGTCGGAAAGCGGGATGCCCTCGAAGACCGTCTCCATGTCGGCAAGGGAGTCGATGGCGACGCCGGTCTTGCCCACCTCGCCGGCGGCCATCGCGTCGTCGGAGTCGTAGCCCATCTGGGTCGGCAGGTCGAAGGCCATCGAGAGGCCGGTCTGGCCCTGCTCTAGCAGGTAGTGGAACCGCTCGTTGGTCTCCGCTGCGGTGCCCATGCCCGCGTACTGTCGCATCGTCCAGAGGCGGCCCCGATAGCCGGTCGAATAGACGCCCCGGGTGTACGGGTCCTCGCCCGGGAAGCCCAGGTCCTCCTCGTAGTCTACGTCGGCGACGTCGGCCGGCGTGTACAGTCGGTCTACCTCGTGCCCCTCGGTGTCCGTCGTGAACGTCTCCTTGCGTTCGCCGAATCGGTCGACGGTCGGCTGGACCTGCTCTGCTTCCCACCGGGCTTTCGCCTCGCGGATGTCGTCCAGCTCGTCGGGGTCGAACATGCCCGGAACCTCGACCGGCGCGAGTATAAGCGTTCGCGACGCGGTGGTCCCACACCAGTCCCCGCGGTGACCTTGCTGTGCAGGGACCCGCCGCGTTGTTGCCACTCTGGTGTCCGAACGTGCCCACTCCGGCGGCGGCGCCCGACGGCTTTTTACCGCACGTGACCGCACCTCCCCCAATGGCTATCGAGCAGGGCGACGGCGTCACCATCGAGTACGTCGGCCGGTTCGAGGACGGCACCGTATTCGACACGTCGCGCGCCGACGTCGCCAGCCGACACGGCCTCCAGGAGGCCCAGGGCACCGACGACGCCGACTACGCGGCGCTCTCCTTTACCGTGGGTGCAGGCGAGATTATCGAGGGCATCGACGAGGCGCTCGTCGGCATGCGCGAGGGCGAGGAAGCCACCGTCCGGGTGCCACCCGAGAAGGCCTACGGGGACCACGACCCCGAGCGAGTCCGGGAGTACGATCCCGAGACGTTCGAGGCGATGGTGGGGAAACGGCCGGAACCGGGCCTGCACGTCCACGCCGAGAACGGCCTCCACGGCGACGTGACTGCCGTCCGGGACGACGCCGTCGAGGTGGACTTCAACCACGAACTGGCCGGGCGGACGCTGGTCTTCGACCTCGAGGTCCTCGAGGTCCGCTGACCGGCCGTCAGCGGCCGGTGTCGTACTTGTAGGTCGCCTCGTCCGGGTCGATACCGAAGTCCTCCGGCCCCTCCGCGGGTTCGTCGGCCGACTCGTCGTCGGCGGCGGCCTGCTTGAACCGGTCGCGGTGTCGCCCGGGCATCTCGAACCGGTCGACCTGGAGGCGCAGCGGGACGGCGTCGGGCTGGAGGGATTCTTGCTTCTCTGTCAGGCGCTCGCGCAGTCGGTCGGGCAGCTGCGCCGGTTCGATGGGGTCGAAGCCGAACTGCACCAGGTACTCGGCCGCGTTCGTCAGCGAGTAGACGACGTCGAACCCCTCGTCACTCGCGTACTCGACGAGGCGCTCGATGATGTGTGCGCCCACGCCCTGGCCCTCCCACTCCTCCAGGACGCCGATGCTCGTCAGCTCGCAGTAGTCGCCTTCGTCGGTCTTGTGGATACGGATGCGGCCGAACCCGGCCTTCTCGTGGGACTCCTCGTCGATGGCCACGACGTAGTCCCGCGAGCGAAACGCTGTGTCGTCCAGTCCCATCGCCTCGATGTGGTCCAGCAGCCAGACCTCCTCGCGGTTTTTCGCGTCCCGGACGTACATACGACAGGGTAGACCCGCCCCGATGAAAAGCGTTTGCAGCACTGGGGTCGGCCCCCACTCGGAGCCAGTCACGGACGCGTCGGCCTGGAGAAAGCGTCGTATTTCACGCAACTTCTTTGGTGCCCGTCATCGAACCGCAGGGTATGGCTTCGGACTCACTCGAGGAGATGGACACTGTCGTCCACGAACCGACACGGGAGTTCGTCGAGTCGACGAACGTCTGGGCGTTCATGCAGACCCACGACATCGACGACTACGACGAACTCGTCGAGCGGACGACGACCGACCTGCCCGACGAACCGGACTCCGGGGTCGAGTGGTTCTGGGACGTGTTGCCGGACTATCTGGGCATCGAGTTCTTCGACGAGTACGACCGGGTCAGGGACGACACCGACGGGCCCCAGTACACGGAGTGGTACCCCGGAGGGACCATCAACGCCGCCCACAACGTGGTCGACCGGCACGCCGCCCGCGACAGCGGCACCCGGAACCACGTCGCGCTCATCTGGGAGGGCGAACCCGGCGACGTCCGCGAGGTGACGTTCCATGAGCTGAACCGGCAGGCCAGCAAGGTGGCGAACTACCTGGAATCGGTCGGCATCGGGACCGGCGATACCGTCGGCCTGTACATGCCGATGGTCCCCGAGGTCGCCGCGATTCTCTACGGCTGTCTGAAGGTCGGCGCCATCGCCGTCCCCATCTTCTCCGGGTTCGGCGTCGACGCGACGGCGACGCGCCTGGCCGACGCCGACTGCTCGGTCCTGTTCACGGGCGATGGGTTCTACCGCAGAGGCAGCGGGGTCCACCTCAAGGGGACGGCCGACGAGGCCATCGAGGAGGCCGGTGAGCCGGTCGAACACACCGTCGTCTACGACCGCATCGGCACGGCCGACGACCCCGACGAGACGCTGACCTGGACCGGCCGCGACGAGTGGTGGACCGAGGCCGTCGAGACGCAGGACGACGCCTACGCAAGCAAACACCTCGCCGCCGATCAGGAGTCGATGCTGCTGTACTCCTCTGGGACGACCGGCGAACCGAAAGGTATCGTCCACACGCACGCGGGCGCCCTGCTCCAGGCGGCCAAGGAGGTCTACTTCGGGTTCGACCACAAGCCCTCGGACCGCTTCTTCTGGGTCAGCGACATCGGCTGGATGATGGGGCCCTGGACGCTGCTGGGCAACCACGCCTTCGGCGGCACCGTCTTCATGTACGAGGGCGCCCCCGACCACCCCGAACCCGACCGGTTCTGGGCGATGATAGACCGCCACGACATCACGACCTTCGGCGTCTCGCCGACGGCGATTCGCGCGCTGCGCAAGCGAGGCGACGACTGGCTCGAGGGCCACGACCTCTCGAGTCTCCGCCTGCTGGGGTCGACGGGCGAACCGTGGGACCCCGAGTCCTGGCACTGGTTCTACGAGGCGGTCGGCAACGAGACCTGTCCGATAATCAATATCTCTGGCGGGACGGAGATAATGGGCTGTTTTCTCATGCCCATGCCCATCCAGCCGCTCAAGCCGGGGACGCTCGGCGGGCCGGGCCTGGGGATGGACATCGACATCGTCGACAGCGAGGGCGAGTCCATCGCCGACACCCACGAGCGGGGCTTCCTGGTCGCCCGCGACTCCTGTCCGTCGATGACGAAGTCGCTGTGGTCGGGCGACGAGCGCTATCTCGAGGAGTACTGGTCGCGCTGGCCGGACCGCTGGAACCACGGCGACTGGGCCCAGAAGGACGCAGACGGCCTGTGGTTCCTCCACGGTCGGGCCGACGACGCGCTCAACGTCGCCGGCCGGAAGGTCGGTCCCGCGGAGGTGGAGGGCGCGGCGATGGAACACGACGCCGTCAACCAGGCGGCGGCCGTCGGCGTCCCCGACGACACCACCGGGACGGCGGTGGTCCTCTACGTCGTCGTCGAGGACGGCGTCGCGGAGAGAGACGCCCTGCGCGAGGAGATCACGGCGATGGTCGGGGAGGAGCTGGGCAAGCCCTTCCGGCCCCGCGAGGTACTGTTCGTCGACGAGTTCCCCAAGACCCAGAGCGGGAAGATCATCCGTCGGGCCATCGCCTCGGTCTACCGTGACGAGGACCTGGGCGACATGTCCAGCATCGAGAACCCGGCCACACTCACGGAGGTTCGCGACGCCCGCTAGTCCGGCCCGTCGACCGGGGCCTCCAGCTGGGCGATGTCGACCACGATCTCGTTGTTCGCCTCGTCGACGGCCTCGACCACGCCGGCGAGCAAGAGCCCTGCAACCGGCGTCGGACCGACGGCGAGAGCGTCGCCGATCTCGAACTCGGTGAACGACTCCTGGAGGTGCACGTGGGCGCGACACGCCTCGGGGTGGTGGACGCTCGTCAGACGGATGCCGTCGACGGTGACGTCGACGCGCCGGTTGTTGCGCGCGAGTGTCATCGTCTGGGGGTCGTCGATGTCCTCGCGCCCGAGCGCGTCGTACGCGAGCGGTGTCGGCCGGTAACCGCCGTTGGGCCCGGTGAGCCCCTCGACCAGGGAGAGGTCTTTCAGGTGCTGCATCTGGTTCCGGACGGTCCCCGGCGTCCGGTCGACGGCCTCGGCGATGACCTCGCCTTTCACCGGTTCGCCGGTCGAGTCGTGCTCGTTGACCAGGGCCGTCAGGGCCGCTCGCTGGCTGCTGGTCAACTCGATGTTCGCCATACCCACAGTAGCGGAACTCCCTACTTATGTACACGGGTTAGCCCAACGGCACTAGACTAGCGCCGGCGACGCCGTCCAACGGCGGGCGTTTATCAATGCCAGGGCCGTTCGGCCAGCCATGCAGCTGGGCTCACGCCGCTGTATCCTCAACCCCGAGAGCGGCGACGGCGAGCACGCCGACTACGCCCCGACGCCGGAGTGAGCCCCGTTCAGGAGAGATCGAACATCTCGGCCGCCTGTTCCATGTCCTTGTCGCCGCGGCCGGAGAGGTTCACGAGGATAGAGTCGTGGTCGCTCTCGCCGGCCAGGTGCTTCGCGTAGGCCAGGCCGTGACTCGTCTCCAGCGCGGGGATGATGCCCGCTGCCTCGGAGAGCTCGCGGAACGCCTCCAGGGCCTCGTCGTCGGTGACGCCGTGGTACTCCGCGCGGCCGACCGCCCGGAACATGGCGTGTTCGGGGCCGACGCCGGGGTAATCCAGGCCGGCGGAGACGGAGTGGACCTCCACGTCGTCGTCGATGATCCGGGTCTTCATCCCGTGGATGACGCCCTCGTGCCCTTCCGCCAGCGGCGCGGCGTGGCGCGTCGATTCAGCGCCCTCGCCGCCGCCCTCCGCACCGTAGAAGGCCACGTCGTCGTCGCGGAACGCGTGGAACAGGCCCATCGCGTTGCTCCCGCCGCCGACGCAGGCGACGGCCGCGTCCGGAAGTTCGCCCGTCCGGTTCTGGAACTGCTCGCGGGCCTCGCGGCCGATGACGCTCTGGAAGTCCCGGACCATCCGTGGGAACGGGTCCGGCCCGACGACGCTGCCGACGAGGTAGTGGGTGTCCTCGATGTTCTGCGCGAAGTCCTCCAGGGCGGCGTCGACGGCGTCGGCCAGCCCCTGGTCGCCCCGCGTGACCTCGTTGACCTCCGCACCCATCAGGCGCATCCTGAAGACGTTCATCTTCTGGCGCTCGACGTCCTTCTTGCCCATGTAGATCTCCGTGTCCAGGTCGAGCAGGGCACCGGCCATCGCCGTCGCGGTGCCGTGTTGCCCGGCCCCGGTCTCGGCGATGAGGCGGGGTCGGCCGGCCTTCTTCGCCAGCAGCGCCTGGCCGAGCGTGTTGTTGATCTTGTGGGCACCGCCGTGGAGCAGGTCCTCTCGTTTCAGGTAGATGTCCGCTCCCCAGCGCTCGCTGAGGGTCTCGGCGTGGAACAGCGGCGTCGGCCGGCCGGCGAAGTCCCCCAAGAGCGCGTCCAGTTCCTCGCGGAACGCGTCGGTGTCCTTGATGTCGTCGTACGCGGTCGCCAGCTGTTCGAGGGGCTCTTTGAGGGGCTCGGGGACGTGTCGCCCACCGTAGCCCTCGAAGTCGCCGTCTGTCATACGTTGACAGTCATTCGGCCCCGGGATTAAACTGTATCGACGTCCCGGAGACGGGAGCCGTTCGGCCGAGCCGCTGACCCAGACTACGACGCCGGTTTGAGCGTTCCGGGGACATTTTAGTGAGGGCGCAGAAGGCCCGCCAATGGCGAGTCTACGGGTCGTCCTCGTCTGTCTGCTCGTCCTCGGCTCGGGGTGGACGACGCTCACGAGCGGTCCGACCCAACCGGACACGACGACCAGAGCGAGCTCGGCCACCCCGCCGGGTGTCGCGGAAGAGACCGTCGACGCCGCCGCCCTCGTCGCCGCTCACGAGCGGTCCCTCGCTGGTGCGAGCGTCCACCTGGAGAGCGTCCGGTCGAACCGGACCGGCGAGACGAACGAAACCGTCAGGACGCGGGTGTGGGTGGACGACAACGGACCCTCGCGTACCATCGAGGTCCATGAGCGCGGTGCCGACCGTCAGCGTGTCGAGACGTGGCGCGGCCCCGCGACCGGCTACCGGCGCGGCGACGACCGGCGAGTGACCACGGTCCGGAGCGACGTCGCCCCGGCGACGCGCTACCGGACGGCGCGACTCGAACGGTGGCTCTCCGCCGGGCGGTACACCGTGCGCTCCGTCGAGGACGGCACGCCACGACGGTACGTGCTCACGGCCGACGACGGCGGCCCGCCGAGCGGCGAGCGACTGGAAGCCGACGAGGTCCGGTACGAGGGGCGGGCCGTCGTCACCGCCAGCGGGCGCATCGAGCTGTTCGCCGTGACGTTCGTGACCGTCGAGCGCAACAAGTGGGGCCGACACGTCCGGACGCGGACGTACACCTACCGGGTGGTGGACGCCGGTGGGGTGACCGTCGAACGACCGGCATGGGCATCGAATCAGGCCCGCTCGGTCGGTCGTGACCAGGCCGTCGGAGCCGGAAGGGCAGACATCCCGACCGGAGCGAACGATGCCTGACCGGGTCCGGGTCGCGGCGGCGCTGGCGGCCGTCGGGGTCGCGCTCCTCACCGTCGGAATCGGACTGGTTGCGGTGACGACGACGGCGCCGGCATCCGACGAGACCGCCGCCGACGCGGAGCCGGCAGTCGCGACGAACGAGGACGAGTTCCGGCGGCTCCACCGGGCCGGGATAACCGGTTCGAACGTCTCTGTCGGCGTGGTCGACGTCGCCGGGTTCGACCTCGATTCGCGCGCGCTGTCGGGCCACGTCCGAGAGACCCGTGCGTTCGGTCGTGGCGGGGTTCGTGGGAGTACAAACAGCCACGGGACCGCCACCGCGACCGTCCTCGCCCGGACCGCACCCGACGCCGACCTCTACCTGACGCGGGTCGGCGGCGTCGACAGCTATCAGCGGGCCGTCGAGTGGTTGACCCGCCGTGACGTCGACGTGATCGTCGCGCCGGTCTCGTTCTACGGCCAGCCCGGCGACGGGACCGGCCCCGTGGCCCGAACCGTCGAGCGAGCCACCGACGCCGGGACGCTCGTCGTCGCGCCCGCCGGGAACCTCGCGGACTCCCACTGGCAGGGGACCTACGACCGCACCGCCGTCGACGACGGCGTCCTCCAGTTCGACGGCGAGAGCCGGCGCAACAGGCTCCGGGGCGGGACGCGGGTGACGATGTGGCTGTCGTGGGAGCAGGCACACGCCGACGAGGACTACACGCTCGAGCTGTACAGCGAGAACGGGAGTTCGCCACGCCTGGTCGCCCGCTCACAGCCCTATCGCGCCGACGACGTGCCGAACGAGCGGATCGTCGCCGACGTCTCGCCGGGCGAGTACTTCGTCGTCGTCCGCGGCCCGCCGGACCCGACCGGTGCCCGCCTCCGCGTCGTCTCGCCCACCCACGAGTTACAGCACTCGACCCCGAGAGGGAGCCTGGTCGCCCCGGCGACGGCCCACGGAGTGCTCGCGGTCGGGGCGTACAACAGCCGGGTCGACCGGGTCGAACCGTTCAGTTCGCGCGGGCCGACGGCCGACGGCCGAACGGGCATCGACGTGGTCGCTCCGGACCGCCGGTTCGCCGCCGTCTCCGACCGAGGGTTCGTCGGGTCGTCGGCGGCCGTCCCCTACGTCGGCGGGACCGCCGCACTCGTGCTGGCCGCGGACGACTCGCTCTCGCCGCGACACGTCGAACTCCTGCTCGAACTCACGAGCGAGGACGTCGCGGCGGCCGGTGTCGACTACGCGACCGGTCACGGCGAGGTCGACCCCGTCGCAGCGGTCCGCGCGGCCGACAACCGGACGGCCGCGGAGGGGAGCGAGACCGGTTAAATCTGATTTTTAGTCTGCCGGAGACCTTTGTCGGTTCGCCGTTCAGTACACGCCAGCGACACGTATGCCGGGACTTATCGACCAGATCCAACAACGTACAGCGGCACCCGACGAGACACCGCGTGTGCTCGACGTCGACGAGCGGGCGACCGACGAGGTGCTCGACGCGCTGGCGTCGGACACCGGCCGGGCACTGTTCCGGACGCTGTTCGACCAGCCGGGCACGCCCTCGGAGATAGCCGAGCGGTGTGACACCTCCGTCCAGAACGTCCACTACCACGTGACGAACCTCCGAGAGGCCGGCCTCATCGAGCCCATAGAGACAGTCTACTCCGAGAAGGGCAACGAGATGACCGTCTACGGGCCGGCGAGCGACCCCATCGTCTTCGTCGGCGACGGCGACCTGCGGCCACGCCTGCAGCGATCACTGACAGACGTTGTCGCGGGCCTCGGATTGCTCGGCCTCGCGAGCCTGTTCGTCCAGTGGGGGGCAAAACGACTCGCGAATCCCGCCACGGACGGTGTCCTCGGACCCGCCAGCACAACGGCGGCTTCGCCGGCCCCCGGCGGGTCGCTCGCGTGGCTGGTCTTCGAGGTGTTCGAACCCGGGCTCCTGTTTTTCTGTGGCTGTCTCGCCGTCCTCGGGCTGGCTGTCGCCGTCGCTTCACGGTAGTATCGCCTGAGCGTCACTCTCGCGAGTCCGGCGCGGTGGAGGTGGCGCCGCCATGAGACGACTGGAAAAGGAGCACTGCGACGAGCGGTACGCGTCGAGACGGGTCGTTGTCGACTCGATCGGCACCGTCGCGACCGCACAGAGGGTGCCTCAGGCGACGAACGCCCGGAAGAGCAACACGGCCGCAGCGGTCGCCAGAATGCCACCGACAGCGAGCGAACCGACGCCAGCACCGAGGTCACGATCCGACGGCGGCGGGGAAGTGTCCGCGTCCGACAGCGCGGCCGTCTGCGTCGCCGTCGGGGACGCCTCGTCATCACTCGGCTGGACGACGAGGGTCCCGATGTCGTCGACGTCAGCGCCGATGGCGGTCCCACGGGCCAGCGAGAGGTCGTAGTCGCCCGCCTCGAGGCGCGTGTCGAGGGCGACCTCCGACCCGGGTTCGACCGTGACGGTGTCGGCCGTCCCCGCCGTCGAGAGCGTCGTCCCGTCGTGCCCGGCGGCGGCGGTGTCGAACACCAGCGTCACCCGGCCGTCGCCGTCGCCGTCACGGACCGTCCCGTTGATCTCGTACCCGGATTCGGGGCCGCCGATGGAGACGGTGGCGGCCTCGGCGCTCCGAAGCGAGATAGCGATTCGAGCCGTCTCGCCCTGTCGCGTGCGGACGATGCTCCGCTCGAACCCGAACTCGGGAGCCTCGGAGACGTTGTGCTCCGTGTCGTTCGTTCCGTCGTCGGTGATAGAGAGTGTGCCGACGGCGGCCGGTTGCCCGGCAGTTCCGGCGCCCTCGTACAGGCGAATCTCGTAGTCGGCCGGGTCGAGCGTCGACGGGAGGGCCGGTTCGTCAGTCATCACCGTCAGGTCGTCGTCGGGATCCGCGACGGCCAGCGTCGCGCCGTCGGTCCCCGCGTTGCTGGTGTTGAACAGCACTCGTGCCTCGCCGTCGGCGTCGCCGTCACGGACCGTCGCGTTGATCACGTAGTTCACGTCCGGGCCGCCGATGGAGACGGTGGCCACTTCCACCCCTTCCATCGAGAGCGGGATGGTCGCAGTTGCGCCCTGTTGGACCGTCGTGACCCGTCGCACGTCGAGCCCGGACCCCTCCCACTCCGTCTCCGTCTCCGTGGGCGTGGGGGTGGGCGCCGGCGTCGGGGGTGCCGGGTCCGAACAGTTGCCGTCACACGCGACGACCCTGCTGTCGCGCTCGACGAGCGTCTCGCCGTCGGAGTGGACCACGAGGTTGACGCTGGTGTTGCCAGAGACCTGACTCATGTCGAACGTCGCGGCGAAGGTCCCGTCCTGGAGGACGCGGGTGGATTCCTGTACGAGGAAGGGGTCGCTTCCGTCACTCGACCGGAGGCGAACGGTCAGTTCCGACCCCGGACTGACGGTCGTCTCACCCCGGACGACCTGCTGGTCGTCGGCGTGAAGGGGGAGACTCTCCGCGTCGATCGTCGCCGTCTGGTCGGCGGCGGCCGGGGCGGCGCCGAGGACGGCCGCACCGAGCAAGAGGCCGACGAGTGCGAACGCGCGCAGTCTCACGGTACCACCTCCAGACACACCGTGGAGCCAGGCGCGATCCGGTGCCGTGTACTCGAACACCGCTGGGTTGGAGGGCAGTATTGCATCGTTGCACTCGCAAGGTTGTCCCGGCCGGGATAAATCGCCCGCGGTAGGTAAAATCCACATTGAATCCGGAGCCATCCACGGAGACGCCGTTCGACGGCTCTCTCGAGAAACCAGAAGATTCAGTACTGCGTGAGCAGTGGACTAGGTATGTGGCTACGAAGCCGTGGGAAGGTCGATACTGCAGTCATTCTCTCTCTGTGTGGCCGGGGACGCGGACAGGGACGCTGGCACGGACACCACGCTGAGGTGGCGTAGATGTCGGATCCCGCCGCAAGCAACGTCGTCCTCGTCACCGTCGATTCGCTGCGGGCCGACGCGGTGGGCAACGACGACGGGGTCTCGCCGGTGCTCGACGACCTGGCCGACGGCGGCGTCGTCTTCGAGAACGCGTTCGCACAGGGCAACTGGACGCCGTTCTCGTTCCCGAGCATCCTCGGGTCCCGACCGGTCTTTGCCGAGCGGCCCGACATCGGCCTGGCGTCCACGCCGTCGCTGGCCGAGCGGCTCTCCGAGGCCGGGTTCGCGACGGCGGGGTTCAACGCCGCGAACGGGTTCCTGACCGACCCGTGGGGGTACGACCGCGGCTTCGACGAGTTCGAACCGTTCGTCGACAGCGGCGGGTACAGCAAGTACCTCGCGGCCCACCCGACCGTCCAGGCGTGGGTCCAGCTGGCGACGTCGCCGTTCCGCCGGGCCGCGACGGTGCTCAGCGGCGGGTCCGACGACCGTCCGTTCGCCGACATCTCGCGCATGGGCGACCTCGAGGACAACGCGGTCCAGTTCCTCCGGGAGACGGAGGACGGCTTCTTCCTGTGGGTCCACTACATGGACACGCACACGCCGTACGTGCCCGCGCCCCGACACCTCCGGGAGGTGGCCGACACCCGGCTGAACGTCGTCCGGATGCTCAGTTCCCACGTGCGAACCGGCCTGGGGTGGGACGTCGACGAGCGCACGCTGGAGACGCTGGAGACATTGTACGCGGCCACCGTCCGACAGGTCGACGCCAGCGTCGGCCGCATCATGGAGACGCTGGACGCCGAGGGGTTCGCCGACGAGACAGCCGTCGTCGTCGCCGGCGACCACGGCGAGGAGTTCCTCGAACACGGCCACCTCGCGCACTACCCGAAACTGTACCGCGAGCTCGTCGACGTGCCGCTGTTCGTCTCCCACCCGGACGGCCCGAGTGGCACGGTCAGCCAGCCGGTCGGCCTCGACGCGATTCCGCCCACGGTCTGTGCGTTGCTGGGCGTCGACCCCGCCGGGGGATGGGAGGGGCCGTCGCTCGTCGGGGCGCTCGACGGGGACGTGCCCCTCGCGGCCGAGACGCCGGTCGTCTCCGCGGCCGTCCGGGGCGAGAGCGTCACGAGTCAGCCCATCCCGCGCCGCCTCGACGACGGCGAGTTGCTCCTCAGCGCTCGCGACGAGCGCTGGACCTACATCGAGCACACCGACTCCGGCCACTGCGAGCTGTACGACCGAAACGCAGACCCCGGGGAACAGCGGGATCTCTGTTCGGAGGCGACGACCGAGCGCGCGCCGACGCCGGTCCTCGACCGCCTCTCCCGGGCCGTCGCCGAGCACGTGGACCGACTCCTGGCAGCCAGCGAGAACTCGGCGGGCGAGGAGCCAGGCGACGGCCAGGCGTCAGACGAAATAACGGCAAGACTAAGGGCGCTCGGTTACCAGTAGCCACGAATGGCGCTCGCCCAGCGGTCGCCAGTCCGGATGGATAGGCTCGTCCGGTTCTTTCTCGTCGGGCTGACAGCCGCGGGTGTCCAGACAGTGCTCCTGTGGACGTTCGTCGACCTGGGGGGCAGGAACTACCTCGTCGGCGCGTTCGTCGCCATCGAGCTGACCATCATCTTCCAGTACGTCCTCAACAACCACTGGACGTTCCACCGCTCGCGACACACGACGCTCCGGGAGTACTTCGTCGGGATGGGCAAGACGAACCTCGTGCGTGGGACGGCCATCCCGATCCAGCTTGGCATCCTCTTTGCCCTTGTCACCTGGGGCAGCCAGAAGTATCTCGTCGCGAACGCCGTGGCCATCGCGCTGACCGGCATCTATCGCTACTCGCTGGACACGCGCTGGACGTGGGGCTAGGTCACAGCGAGAGGTCGACTTTCCGGCCGGTCCGTGCCGATTCGTAGGCCGCCTCCGTTATCGCGGTCACGACCAGTGCGTCACGAGCGGTGGCAGGCGGGTCACGGCCCTCGACGACGGCGTCGAGGAAGGCCTGTGCCTTGCTCCACTCCGACGGACGGACGTAGGGCGTCGTCGTCGTGCTGTCGGCGTCGACCTCCCGGTACCGCCGGGGCTCCCACTCCCGGCCGTCGAGGTACACCGCGCCGTCGTCGTCCCAGATGTGGATGTGCTCGCGGACGGCCGGGGCGTCACCGAACACCGACACCGTCGCCGTCGCGCCGCCCTCGAATCCGATGGTGACGAGCGCCCGCGAGTCGACGCGCCGGGCGTCGTCGTGGAAGGTCATCTCGGCGCTGACCCAGTCGGGCGTCAGCCCGGTCGTCCAGCAGATGGCGTCGAGGATGTGACTCCCCGTATCGTAGAGGAAGCCGCCGCCGGAGTGGTCGGCGTCGGTCCGCCAGGTGCCGCCGACGCCCTCGATCCACCGCTGGGTTATCTCGGCTGTGACGAAGCGGGGCTCGGCGTCGCCCGATGCCCACCGCTTGCGGGCCTTGCGGAACCCGTCCTCGAGGTGGCGCTGGTACCCGACCATCAGGACCTCCTGGCCCGACTCGGCGCGGTCTGTGAGGTCCCGCGCGTCCGCCAGGTCCGTCGCGAGCGGCTTCTCACAGAGGACGTGCAGGCCCCGGTCCATCGCGGCTACGACCTGCTCGTAGTGGAGCGTGTGGGGCGTCGCGACGAGGACGGCGTCGAGGTCGGCCTCGGCGAGCATCCGCCCGTAGTCGTCGTAGCGACCGGTCGCCGGGAGGCCGAAATCGTCGCCGACAGACTCGCGGGTCTCGTCGTCTACCTCGGCGATGGCGACCAGCGAGGCGCGGTCGTCCCACTGGAAGTCGCCCCCGACGGTCTGCCCGATGAACCCACAGCCGGCGACGCCGACGCGGACCGGTGTCGATGAACGTGTCACCCCAGAACTGTCCCCCGCAGCGGGGAAATCTCTTGTGGGACCACGTGTCCGGGCCACCCGAGAGGGGGCCCCTGTGAGGAGCGTTTTTCCCGCCGGCGGTCCGACGGGGCGTATGCACGATTCGGTACGGGTGGGCGTCGACGTCGGGGGGACGTTCACCGACGTGGTCCTGGTGACGGCCGCCGGGATGACGACGGCGAAGGTGCCGACGACGAGTCCACAGCACGCCGGTGTCCTCGAGGGCATCGAGACGGCCTGCACGCAGGCGGACGTCGAACCGGAATCCGTCGACGTCTTTCGGCACGCGACGACGGCGGCGACCAACGCGTTGCTCGAGGAGCGGGTCGCCGAGACGGCGCTGGTCACAACCGCCGGGTTCGGCGACGTGCTGGCCATCGGCCGGCAGGACCGCCCCGACCTCTACGACCCCCGTTCCGACCGCCCCGCGCCGCTGGTGCCGGCCGGGCGCCGCTACGAACTCGACGAGCGGGCGACGACAGACGGTATCGAGCGGGCAGTCGACCCCGAGGCGGTTCGAGCCCTCGCGGGGGACGTCGACGCCGAGGCGGTCGCTGTCTCCTTGCTGCACGCTTACGCCCACCCCGAGAACGAGCGCCGAGCCGCCGAGACGCTTCGCGAGGAGCTGGACGTCCCGGTCTCGGCCAGCCACGAGGTTCTGGGGGAGTTCCGCGAGTTCGAGCGCACCGCGACGACGGTTGCCGACGCCGGACTGACGCCGGTCGTCGGCGAGTACCTCGAACGACTCTCGACGGGCGTCGACGAGCGGGACCTGCCGGCCCCGATGGTGATGCAGTCCAACGGCGGCATCGCCTCGGTCGAGACAGTCCGGGACAACGCCGTGACGACGGCGCTGTCGGGTCCGGCCGCCGGCGTCGTCGGCGCCAGCGCCTTCGAACCCGAGGACGT
This sequence comes from Haloarcula halobia, assembly GCF_029338255.1. Lineage (NCBI taxonomy): Archaea > Methanobacteriati > Methanobacteriota > Halobacteria > Halobacteriales > Haloarculaceae > Haloarcula > Haloarcula halobia. The sequence goes on along the minus strand of NZ_CP119787.1, from coordinate 1,366,852 downwards.
CGCGGGGCTGGTCACCTTCGACATGGGCGGGACCTCGAGCGACGTCTCGCTGGTCCGGGACGGGCGCGTCGAGCGGACGACCGACGCGGACGTGGGCGGGCGTCCGGTCCGGGTCCCGATGGTCGACGTCGAGACGGTGGGCGCGGGCGGCGGCTCGATCGCCTGGGTCGACGAGGGCGGGGCGCTCCGCGTCGGCCCCCGGTCGGCCGGCGCCGACCCCGGCCCGGCCTGCTACGGGACGGGTGGCACCGATCCGACAGTGACCGACGCCGCCCTGAAGCTGGGCTACCTGGGCGCCGACACCACGCTCGGGGCGGGCCTCGAACTCGACGCCGACGCGGCGACCGACGCGCTCGCCGACCTCGCCGCGGACGCGGCCCTCGACGACCCGCTTACGGCCGCCGAGGGGGTCTACACCGTCGCGAACGCCACGATGACCCGCGCCATCCGGAGCGTCACCGCCGAGCGGGGCCACGACCCGCGCGAGTTCGCCATCGCGGCGTTCGGCGGCGCCGGGCCGATGCACGCTGCGGCGCTTGCTGACCGCCTGGGCGTCGAGCGCGTCGTCGTCCCGCGGGCCAGCGGCGTCCTCTCGGCGCTGGGACTGCTGGCCGCCGACGAACAGCACGACGCCGCCCGGACCTACCGGACACGGCTGGACGAGGCCGACCCCGGGGCTGTGGAAGACGTCCTGGAAGACCTCGCGGCCGAGGCGCTTTCCGACGCGGCCGACCCGGGGGCGGCGACGGTCGCCTTCCAGGCCGACTGTCGCTACGCCGGCCAGAGTTACGAACTGGGCGTCGCCATCGAGGACTTCGACCGCGCGACACTCGGCGCCCGGTTCCACGCGGCCCACGAGCGCGCCCACGGCTACCGCTTGCCCGAGGAACCGGTCGAGGTGGTGACGCTCCGGGCGCGGGCGACGGTCGACCACGAGATGCCGCCGCTGTCGCACGCGGCGACGACCGACGCGGGCGCCGGCCGCCGCGAGGTCCGCTTCGACGGCGAGTGGCACGAGACGCCGGTGCTCGACTGGGCGGGGCTGGCGCCCGGTCGCGAGCGAACCGGCCCGGCCGTCGTCGAGGGTGGCGAGAGCACCGTCGTGGTCCCGCCGGCGTGGTCGCTGGCCGTCGACGACCGCGGAACGCTCCACCTGGAGGGCGAGGCATGACCGCACCGGATCTCGACGCCGTCGAGCTCGAGATTCTGCGCAACCAGCTCGAGAGCGTCGCCGAGGAGATGGGCGAAGTGCTCGTCCACGGCGCATTCTCCCCGAACATCACCGAGCGCCGGGACTGCTCGACCGCGCTGTTCGACGACGCGGGTCGACTGGTCGCCCAGGCCGAGCACATCCCCGTCCACCTGGGGGCGATGCCCGAGGCCGTCGACGCGGTCCGGGACGAGGACCCGGCGCCCGGCGACGTGTTCATCCTCAACGACCCCTTCGAGGGCGGGACCCACCTCCCGGACGTGACGCTCGTCTCGCCCATCGCCCCCGACGACGACGTCGTGGGCTACGCCGTCTCGCGGGCCCACCACGCCGACGTCGGCGGGATGGCCCCCGGGAGCATGCCCGCCGGCGCTCGCGAGATACACCAGGAGGGCGTCCGGATTCCACCGCTGCGCCTCGTCGCCGACGGCGAGCGCCGCGAGGACGTGTGGAGTCTGCTGGCGGCGAACGTCCGCGACCCCGCCGAACGCCAGGCCGACCTGCAGGCCCAGGTCGCCGCCAACGAACGCGGGGCCGAGCGGGTCGGGGACCTGCTGGACGACCACGGCGACCGCCTGCTCGCGGCCTTCGACGCCGTCCGCGAGTACTCCCGGAACCGGGTCGAGGCCGAGCTCCGTGAGATACCGGACGGCACCTACACCGCCACCGACGTCATGGAGGGCGACGGCGTCACGGACGCGGACATCCCCATCGAGGTGACGGTGACCGTCGAGGGCGCGCAGCTGGACGTGGACTTCGCCGGCACCGCCCCGCAGGTCGACGGGAACGTCAACGCCCCGCTGTCGGTCGCCAAGAGCGCCGTCTACTACGTGGTGCGGTGCGTGACCGACCCCGACGTGCCGCCGAACCAGGGCTGTTACGACCCCGTCTCGGTCCACGCGCCGCCGGGGTCGCTGCTGAACCCGGCGCCACCCGCCGCCGTGGTCGGTGGAAACGTCGAGACGAGCCAGCGGGTCACCGACGTCGTCTTCCGCGCGCTGGCCGAGGCCGCCCCCGAGCGCGTCCCGGCGGCCGGCCAGGGGACGATGAACAACCTCGTCGTCGGCGGCCCGTCGTTCAGTTACTACGAGACCATCGGCGGCGGGATGGGCGCGACCGACGACGCCGACGGCCCGTCGGGCGTCCAGGTCGGGATGACAAACACGCTGAACACGCCCGTCGAGGCACTGGAGGCGGCCTACCCGCTCCGGGTCGAGGAGTACAGCCTCCGGCGTGGCAGCGGCGGCGCGGGCGAGCACCGCGGCGGCGACGGACTGGTCCGCGAGCTCACCGTCGAGACGGACGCGACCGTCTCCCTGCTGACCGAGCGCCGCCGCCACGCTCCGTGGGGCCTCGAAGGGGGCGACGACGGGGCGACCGGCCGGAACTTCGTCGACGGCGAGGCGGTCGGCGCGAAGGTTACCCTGGACGTCGAGGCCGGGACCGCACTCCGGGTCGAGACGCCGGGTGGTGGTGGGTACGGCGACGTGGACGACGACGACGACCGGTGAGTCGGGGTGCCCGACGTCGAATCGAAACCCCTAAAGACGACAGCGCGGAACGATAGGGTGAGCCGAGGTAGCCTAGCCTGGCCAAGGCGGTTGCTTCGAGAGCAACTGTCCTCACGGACTCAGGAGTTCAAATCTCCTCCTCGGCGTTTTCCACGACCCACTTCGTTGAGTGGAAACGCCGTCGAGATTTGAACGGGCCGAGACGTTCCGGGCGTGCGGCGCTTCGCGCCGTTCCGGGGCTGCGACTCGTCGGCTCAAATCTCGACGGCGTTTCTCGCGGCCACGACGACAGGCGACGCAACTGCGGGGTCAGTTCTTCGGTTCGAGGCCGTTCTCCCTCGCGAGCTCCGGCAGGAGCTTCGACTCGGACTCGGCGCCCATCCCTGTCGTCACGACGAGTCGCATCCCGCGGCGCACGCTCATGTCGATCTCGTGGACCTGGTCGCCGGGGAGATAGAGGAGTCGGCCGGCCGTCGGGTTGGGGCTGTGGGGCAGGAAGACGGCGTACAGTTCCTCGTCGGCGACGGCCTCCATCTCGGGCGGGCCGTCGCCGGTGACCAGGCCGATGGCGTAGACCCCCTCACGAGGGTACTCGACGAGTGCGACCCCCTCGTAGCCGGTGTTACGCTCGACGAGCGACGACGCGACCTGGCGGACGCTGGCATAGAGGGTGTTGACCAGCGGGATGAAGTTCACGGCGCGGCCGATGTTGCCAAAGAGGTGCTGGCCGATGCTCTTCTGGGCGAGATAGCCCACGAGGGTGACGCCGGCGAGGATGAGAACCGCCGCGACCAGCTGGGCGGCGATCTCGTTGCCCGTGTACAGTGTCAGGCGCGTGCCCTGCACCACGGGGTCGACGAACTGGAGCGACCAGTTGACGAGAATCCGGAGGACAAAGAGGGTCACCACGAGCGGCGTCAACAGGATGAGTCCGGAGACGAAGCTGTTCTTGACGGCGTCCGTGAGCGTCATGTGCCAATCCAACGACCGGGGGTCCCTTATCTCTTGAACCCGCTAGAAGCCGGTCAGCGAGAAGATGAGGACGCTGACGGCCATCACCGCGAGGATGAACGCCGCGGCGAGGGCCCCGCCCAGCGAGACCATCGCGTTCGCCGTCGAGGCCAGCGTCTCGGTGCGGTCGTTGCCGAAGACCGTGACCTCGGCGGTCTCGCTCTCCATCCCCGCTTCGACGGGTTCGAGGTCCGCGACGGCCCGATCGATCAGGTCGTCGATGAGGGCGACGATCTCTGCGGGCGGGATGGCCTGGCCGACCTGGTTCTCGGCCTCGACGGTGTTGACGATGTGGGTGTCGCTGGTCATCACCTCGAGCATGTCGACGGCGTCGACGGTGTCGAGGATACTGTCGCGCAGCCCCGGTTCCATGTTGTTGCCGTCGATCAGGACGTAGGCCGTCGTCTGGCCGTCGACCGCGAAGACACAGACCCGGATGCCCAGCGGGCCGATGCCCTCCGCGGGATCCCAGGGGGTCTCGTCCCAGGCGACGCCACAGCGGAGCGACCCCGTCTCGGCGTCGGCGAGCAGGTCGCCCAGTTCCCCAGCGCCGTATATCATGTCGAACGAGCGCTGGCTGCCCGGGACGACGTGGCCAAGATCGTCGCCCTCCAGCCCGTCGTTGCTGTTGTGGGCGTCGACGAGCATGACGTCGTCCAGGCCGCCCGAGCGTGCCTCGGACATCGCCGAGAGGCCGACGGCGTACTCCACGTCGTCGGCGAAGCCGGGGGCGTAGGTGGTGACGACGAATGCGTCGTCGCCGAAGGCCTGGCCCGTAAGCGTCGCCTCGCCCTCGGTCAGGCGGTGGCCGGCCGTCGCCGCGTCGGTGTACTCGATTCGGTCGTGGGCCGTCGCCGCCGTCTCGAGGATGGTGTCGACCTCGCGCTCGGTGACGAGGTTGAAGTCGTGACCGGCGGTGGCGTGGGGCGGGAAGGCGAGGCCGTCGGCGGCGTCAGCGACCCGCTTGGGGAGGTTCCCGCCGCCGATCTCGCCCATGGGACCTGGGTGAATCATCGGCAGGACGAAGCGGGCCTTCTCCTCGCCGCCGGGTCGGCGGACCGAGAGGACGGTCACCGGGACCAGCGCCTCCTCGCCGATGTCCTCGAAGAACGCCTCGAGTTCGTCCGACCCCTCGGCGATGTGGCCGATGAAGCCCCGGAGGAAATCGAGCGCGGAGACGCCCAGCGAGGAGCGCCAGGGCTGGTCGATGACGACGAGGAACGCCCAGACCGCAAGCGCGTAGAAGGCACAGATGACCGCCAGCAGGGCGAAGTCGGCCGGGATCAGGCCCTGTATCTCGGGCGGGGCCTTCTCGGCGCGGGCCAGCATCTCGCGCAGCATCGGGTTATCAAGGATGAACGCCGTGGCCCCGCTGTAGATGGCCAGCAGGGCGGCAGCAGCCACCGTCTGGACGCTCGCGGGGACCACCGCCGCCAGCAGCGAGTGCCTGGAGACGGCCATCAGGATGAGCAGGCGGAACGCGAAGATGGAGGCCAGCGCCACCAGCAGGGTGTCGAAGACGAAGTTCTGCCCGAAGCGGGGACTGATCAGGGCGATGACGCCCGCGACGGTGAGGAAGGCGATGGTGACGAGCTCACAGATGAGCGCGAGCAGCGACGCACGGTTCGGGGTCAGCTGGCCGCCGAACTGGCGGTCGACCCAGGGGGTGACGGCGCCGGCGATGGCCGTCGGGAGGCCGATATAGAACACGCCCTGCCAGGCGTCGTCGAGGACGAACCGGGAGTCGAAGGCCGCGATGCCGGTAAAGGCGGCGAGCAACAGGGCAAACGCGAGGCTCGAGTACCAGTTCGGGGCCCGGAAGATAAAGCGGGAGAGACTGGCGAGGTTCCCCTGTGTGGCCGTCATGTGTCAACCAAACCTCGTGTGCCGATAAATAGCCTGCGTCTGACGCGGTTCACTGACGAGCGACCGACCGCTGGTCACAGACCGCGACAAAGTTCTCGAAGACGGCCTCGCCCTCCTCAGTGTGGACCACCTCCGGGTGCCACTGGACGCCGTAGATGTCCTCGTCGGTGTTGCTCATCGCCTCGACGCCGCAGATGTCGGAGGTGGCGGTCCGGTCGAAGCCGTCGGGGACCTCCTTGACTTCGTCGGCGTGGCTGGCCCACACGCGCGTTTCGGGGTACAGCGACCCCACGAGCGGGTCCGACTCGTCCAGGATCTCGACGGTGACGTCGGCGTAGCCGCCGTAGTCGCCGCCGCCGACCCGGCCGCCCAGCTCCTGGGCGATGAGTTGCATCCCGAGACAGATGCCGAATATCGGCACCTCGAGGTCCAGGTAGTCGGGACAGTTGCCGATGTCCTCGATGTCCGGGCCGCCCGAGAGGACGACGCCGTCGGCGGCGATCTCGTCGGCCGGCGTCGTGTTGTCAAGCAGGTCCACGTCGACGCCCATGTCACGCAGCGCACGCTGTTCGAGGTGCGTGAACTGCCCGTGGTTGTCGATGACGGCGATTCGGGTCATTACACTCGGCAATGCCATCGCCGCGTATATATTTCCTGATACCGGGTCGGGCTCAGCGGTCAAGGAGGCCGTGCCATCGGCTGCGCTCGACCCAGCTGGCGGTCCGGAGCTCGAGTTCGACGACGTTGCCGTCGGACTCGGTGTTCCGGAAGGAGACGTCGCCCCCGTAGCTCTCGACGACCCAGGTGACCAGCCAGAGCCCGACACCTTTCGAGTGGTGCAGGGGCGTCTCGCCGCCGGCGGAGAAGACGTCGAGCTCCGCGTCCGGGATGGCGGGACAGTCGTCGCGGACCTGGACGTGTGCGGTGGTGCCACGGCGCTCGACGACGACGCTGAGCGAGGGGGTCCCCTCGCTGTGGACCACCGCGTTCTCGACGAGGTTGTCGAGCACCGTCCCGAGCAACCAGTCCGCGTGGACCACGAGTTCGTCGGGGCAGTCCAGTTCGACGGTGGCCTCGGGGTAGGCTCGCCGGACCGCCGCCACGCGGTCGCGGACGTACGGCACCACGTCGACGGGACGCTGTGACCGCCGGTCGGCCGCGAGCGCCACGTCTATCTGCCGGGCCTTTTCGGTCGTCGTCGCCATGTCGTCGATGGTCTCCCGGAGACGGTCGGCGTGTTCGGCGGCCTCGCCGTCGGCCGTCCGTTCGAGCTGGCTCAGGTGGCCGAGCGCCACGTTGAGGTCGTTTCGCATGTCGTGACGGAGGACGCGGTTGAGCACGTCGTTGCTCTGTGAGAGGCGACGGGCCGAGCGGCGGAGTTCGAGCAGGGCACCCACGAGGATGCCGACGAACCCGCCCACGGCGATGCTGCTGGCGAGGAGTCCCGGGGTGTACCGGACGAGTTCGACGTCGGCGAGGAGGACTGCGACGTTCGCGAGCGTGAGGATGGCGATGCCGAACCCGCCCCACTCGGCGACTGTCCACACCTCCTCGCCGTCGAGGCCGCTCCGGGGGAGCCAGTAGTTCGCTCCGACGAGCGAGAGCGCCGGGACCAGTCCCGAACAGACGACCAGGAGGGCATAGAGGCCGACCTGCATCGCGGTGATAGCGTGGAGCACGAGCGCGATCGAGAGCACGACGCCCGTGCCCACCACGTATCCCATCCCCAGGGACCGCTTCGATACCTCCGGAGCCTTCACGAGTGGCGACGTATTTCCCGAGCGGGGACTTAATCGTTACAGTCCTCGCTATCAGATGTGATACTCGCCGGGGGACACACGTAGCGATGCCGACAGGAGCCTGTCAGTTGTCATCAGTATAGCGGTCGGCGGCCGACTCGAACCCGAGTTCGGACTGTTCTCTGGCACGCCGGCCCTCCTGTTCGGCGATGGCCTCGGGATCCGGTGCCGCGTCGTCGTCGACGCGCGCCCACGAGCCGTGGACCTTGGCGTGACACCACCGACAGAGGTAGACGGTTATCTCGTGGTCCAGGTCGTCGTCGCTCGCCCCGTCCCGGTACGAGAGGTGGTGTTCCTCGAGGAGCGGTCGCTCGTCGGCGTGGGCCATCCGGCGCTCCTCGAGTCCACACCGGACGCAGGCCCGCTCGTGGTTGCGACAGCGGAAGTGCGGGCAGTCGGCCCACTTCCACTCGGGCTCAGCCCGTCCGGTGTCAGTGGCCGTCCCGTCGGCGTCCTCGGCCCTGCCGAGGGCGGCGGGACAGCGGAAGCCGTCGGCGCTGCGCGCGTTCGCGAACGCCGGGTCGTGGTGGCCGTGTTCGCGTGCCCAGCGGCACTTCCCCTCGTCGGTCACGAAGTCACACCGGTCGACGTGTGCGTACGGGTCGTCGACCCCGACCGAGGTGCCGCCGGGCGCTTTCTCCACGCCCGTCGGTCCGGGAGCGACGGTAATCAATCTGTCCGCCGGCTATCGGGGATCAGGAGCGACTCGGGCGCTTCCGGAAGCTGGAGGGTCACGACCGCACCGTGGGGATCGCGGTCGGAGATGGTCACCTCGCCGCCGATGCTGCGGACCAGCCAGTGAATCGACCAGAGGCCGATGCCGCTACCGTGCTGGAGGCTCGTCTCCGTCTCGGCGGACAGCGGTTTGCGTTCCCGCTCGGGAATCCCCGGCCCGGTGTCGGTGACGGTGACGACGACGTACTCGTCCTCGTGTCGCACCTCGAGACTGACGTAGGCCGGCTCCCCGTCCGGCGTCTCCCGGTAGCCGTGGACGACGGCGTTCTCGACGGCCTCGCGGATGGCGATGCCCAGGCGCTGGTCGCCGGAGACGGTGGCCGACGACGGCGCGTCCAGACGGATGTCACAGTCGGGGTACTCCCGGCCGATGCGCCGGCGCTGTTCCCGGACCAGGTCGACGACGTCGACGACGCCGGCGTTCTCGCCGCCCCGGAGCACGTTGGTCACGTCGCGGGCCTTCTCGCTGAGCCGTTCGAGCCGCCGGGCCCGCTCGACGATGCGGCTGGCCGCCGACAGGTTCGCCTCGTCGTCGAGTTCCCGTAGGAGAAGGTCGCCCCGCCCCTCGATGACGTTGACCGTGTTCCGGATGTCGTGGCGGAGGACGCGCTCGAGCACCGCGAGTTGCTGTTCGCGCTGTTTCCGGTCGGTCACGTCCGCGATGGCGATCATGTGTCCGGACACCGACTCGTCGGGGTCGTTGATGGGGGCCGACCAGAGGCTCACGTCGACGAGCGCCCCGTCCTTGCGCTGTCGCTGCGTTTCGATGCCGTCGATGACGTACCCCTTGTCGACGCGCTGTTTGTGCCGGCGGAACTCCTCGCGGCGGTCCTCCGGGACGAGCGGATACGGTTCGCCCAGCACCTCCCCGGCCGTCCAGCCAAACAGCCGCTCGGCCCCGCTCGACCACGTCTGGACGATGCCGTCGCTGTCGATGGCGATGACGGCAACGGGCGAGGCTTCGACGATGGCGCTGAGTCGGTTCTCGGCGCGGGTACTGCGGACCCGCTCGCGTTCCCGGCTGACGTCGTAGACGCCGGTGAGCAACCCGCCGACCGCTCCCGTCCCCGCGACCCACGCGGTGACCAGCAGCGGTTGGGCCACCGAGACGCCGTGTGCCTGCTGGTAGCCGACGACCACCAGCGCCAGGGCCGTAATGGGGAGCGAACCGGCCAGCGACCAGGAGACGACGCGCTTGACGTCTGCCGGCTCGTAGTCACTCGTGGCGAGCCAGGCGGCGCCGACGACGAGCGGGAGACTGAGACAGAAGAGCGCGGCCCCGGTCACGAGTCGCCAGCGCGCCGGGGCCTCGGAGTTGAACAGCTGTACGACAGTTGCGATACCGACCGCGATACCGGGGACGAGCAACACCAGGCCACCGAGCCATCGCCAGCGCTTTCCCGTCACCCCCGTCGAGCGGGATAGCCTCTCACCCCGTACACCGAACAGCCGAGCCATCAGTGGAATTGACACGCCCAGTGTGATTAAAACGGGGACGGATTCCCACGCGATAAGAATCCACCAGTCACCGCCGCGGGCAGAACACCTAACTCCGCCTCGCTCCAGGCGATGGGTATGCGCATCGTCCACGACCCGGCGGGAGCGGCCCGGCCACTGGCTACCGACGTCGAGCGGGCCGACTCGCTGTTCCAGCAGGGCCGCGGGCTGATGCTCCGCCGGTCGATACCCGACGACTACGGTCTCGTGTTCCCCTTCGACCGGGTCGGCCGGCGCTCTATTCACATGCTGTTCGTCCGGTTTCCCATCGACGTGGTGTGGGTCGCCGACGACGAGGTCACAGCGGTCAGGACGATGCACCCCTGGCGCTCGTTCGGGTGGGCGAAAGCCGACACGGTCCTGGAACTGCCCGCCGGGGCGGCCGAGGACGTGGCGGTCGGGGACACCGTCGTCGTCGAGTCCTGACCGCGGCGCGTATCCGTCACTTTTTATAGTGTGAGCGTGTCACGTCAGAGTACAATGTCGGGACACCCGACGGAGGATAGAGGAAGTCGCCGCGAGGCGGCTGGGCGCGAAATTCGCCCCCAAGAGTGACGGAAGTGACCTTTCTGTGAGTCAGCACACACTGTTCGGGGACCACCCAGCGACGCGTCCCCTCGAAGACGTCGGCGAGGTACAGTTTCTGGATACGACCCTGCGCGACGGCGAGCAGGCCCCCGGCGTCTCGCTGACGCCCGACGACAAGGCCCGCATCGCCCGCAAACTCGACGAGGCCGGCGTCGACGTCATCGAGGCCGGCAGCGCGTGTACCGGGCCCGGCGAGCGCGAGACCATCTCGCGGGTCGCCGAACTCGACCTGGACGCGGCCGTGACGAGTTTCTCTCGCGGCATCCGAAACGACATCGACCTCGCCCTGGAATGTGGCGTCGACGGCGTCGCTCTCGTCGTCCCTGCCAGCGACAAGCACGTCGAGCAGAAGGTCGGCACCTCGAAGCAGGACAACGTCCACAACACGGTCGACCTCGTCGAGTACGCGAAGGACCACGGCCTGTGGGTCGAGGTCATCGGCGAGGACGGCTCCCGTGCCGACCTCGACTACCTCGAGGAACTGCTCGGCTCGGCGCTCGACGCCGGCGCGGACCGCATCTGCTGGGCCGACACCGTCGGCCACGCCACGCCGGACCGCGCGCTCGAGAGCGTCTCCCGGCTCTCCGAGCTGGGTCCGGTCAGCACCCACACCCACGACGACCTGGGGCTGGCCGTGATGAACGCCCTCACGTCGGTGGCCGCGGGCGCGGACATGGTCCACGGCACCATCAACGGCATCGGCGAACGCGCGGGCAACGTCGCCCTCGAAGAGGTCGCCATCGCGCTCTCGCATGGCTACGGCGTCGAGACGATGGAACTGACCGAGGTGTACGACCTCGCCGAACTCATCGCCAACCGCACGGGCATCCCGCTGGCCCCGAACAAGGCCGTCGTCGGTCAGAACGCTTTCACCCACGAGTCGGGCATCCACACCGACGGCACGCTGAAAGACGACTCGATGTACGAGCCGTACCCGCCGGAGAAGGTGGGCCGCGAGCGACGGCTCGCCCTGGGCAAGCACGCCGGGCGGGCCGGCGTGAAGGCCGCGCTCGACGAACACGACGTCGAGGTCACAGACGACCAGCTGGCCCAGATCGTCGCCCGGGTCAAGGAGATCGGCGACCGGGGCAAGCGCGTCACCGACGCGGACCTGCTTACCATCGCCGACGACGTCACCGGCCAGGCCACGGACCGCCGCGTCGAGCTCCTGGGGCTCACGGCGGTCTCCGGGTCCGACACCCCGACGGCGAGCGTCCGTCTCTCGGTCGACGGCGAGGAGCGCAAGGAGGCCTCGGTTGGCTCGGGCCCGGTCGACGCCGCGATGAACGCCACCGAGACGGCGCTGTCCCACGCCGCGGACGCGACGCTCGAGGACTACCACGTCGACGCCATCACCGGCGGCACCGACGCCGTCGTCACCGTCGAGATAGAGATGTCCCGCGGCGACGATCACGTGGCCGTCTCCGCGAGCGACTCTGACATAACACGCGCGTCCGTGCGCGCGATGGTAGACGCCATGGACCGCCTGATGGCCGACGAGGGCGAACCGCTGGTCGCCGACGACTGAGCGCCGGCCGACGACTCCCCCCAGTAACCCCAAATTATTGGCAAAGTGTCAAGAAGGTTCGCCTCGTGGCACCACGCATGGGATTCGACCACGCGGTCCAGAGCGCCGTTTCGGCCGGGCACGTGCCGGTACTCCAGTTCGGCGGTGGATTCGTCGAGCTCGCTATCCTCTTCCTGATTCTCGCGCTCGTCGCGGCACTCCTCGGCGCGCGTGGCGTCGCGGGACTCAGCATGGCGATAGCGAAGTGGCTCGTCATCATCTTCATCGTGCTCGCCGTCGTCTCCGTCCTGCTCTGAGGGCGCGCTCGGCGACAGCACGAAGGCGCCGGCGCCCCGGGGCCACACGAGCGTCGGACTCGCGTCGTCGCCGACCCTGCCACTGCGGGACCGAGGAAGTCAGCGCTCGGTGACCGACAGCACCTTCCCCGCTGCGATAGTCTGGCCCATGTCGCGGATGGCAAAGGAACCCAGTTCCGGAATCTCCGACGAGGGCTCGATGCTCAGCGGCTTCTGCGGACGGATGGTGACCACGGCGGCGTCGCCGTTCTCGATGAAGTCCGGATTCTCTTCGGCGACCTCGCCGGAGGAGGGGTCGAGTGTCTGGTCCAGCGACTCGAACGTACAGGCGACCTGTGCCGTGTGAGCGTGGAAGACCGGCGTGTAGCCCTCGGTGATGACCGAGGGATGTTGCATCACGACGATCTGGGCCTGGAAGGTCTCGGCGACCGTCGGCGGGTCGTCGGCCGGGCCACAGACGTCGCCACGCCGGATGTCGTCCTTGCCGATCCCGCGGACGTTGAACCCGACGTTGTCGCCGGGGCCCGCCTTCGGGACCTCCTCGTGGTGCATCTCGATTGTCTTGACCTCGCCGGCGACGTCCGACGGCTGGAAGGAGACCCTGTCGCCGGTGTTGAGGATGCCGGTCTCGACGCGGCCGACCGGGACGGTCCCGATACCCGAGATCGTGTAGACGTCCTGGATGGGCAGGCGCAGCGGCGCGTCCGTCGGCGGCTGTGGCTCGGGCAGGGTGTTGAGCGTCTCCAGGAGCGTCTTCCCGTCGTACCACGGCGTGTTCTCGGACGGTTCGGCGACGTTGTCGCCCTCGAACGCCGAGATGGGCAGGAACGAGGCGTCCTCGGTGGCAAAGCGGACCTGATTGAGCAACTCCTCTACCTCCGCGACCACCTCGCGGAACCGGTCCTCGTCGTACTCGACCATGTCCATCTTGTTGACGGCGACGACGAGTTCCTCGATGCCCAGCGTCCGCGAGAGGAAGACGTGCTCGCGGGTCTGTGGCTGGACGCCGTCGTCGGCCGCGACGACGAGGACGGCGTGGTCGGCCTGGCTCGCGCCGGTGATCATGTTCTTCACGAAGTCGCGGTGGCCGGGCGTGTCCACGATGGTGAAAAAGTACGTGTCGGTGTCGAACTTCTGGTGGGCGATGTCGATCGTCAGGCCCCGCTCGCGCTCCTCGGCGAGGTTGTCCATGACGTAGGCGAACTCGAAGCCGCCCTTGCCCTTCTCTTCGGCCTCCTCGCGGTGCTGTTCGATGATGTGTTCGGGGACGCTCCCGGTCTCGAAGAGCAACCGGCCGACGAGCGTGCTCTTGCCGTGGTCTACGTGGCCGATGATGGCCAGGTTCTGGTGTGGCTTGGTCTCGGACATAGGTATCAGTCGCTCGCTCGCGCGAACGTTACCACATCTATAATTCACATCAGTCGACAATAAAACGTGCTGCAGGTGCCGACGGCGCCGCGAACCCGACCCCGGACCGGTCGAGACGCCGGATTACTTGTGGCCGCGACTCGCGACGTGGTACTCGAAGACCGTCTCCATCCCGGAGACGAGGGCCTGGAGGTCCACGCTGTCGGCGTCGGACTGCCGGTCCCTGACCGCGCGGTAGCGGTCCGCCCAGCGGTCCCGGAAGACCTGTTCGAGGTTCTGGCCCTTGATGCGCTCGATGACCGCTTCCTTTTGCTCGTCGGTGCCCGCCAGCTCGTCGGGCGAGACGATACCCTCCTGGAGGGCGAGGACGACGATGCCGGCGGTGAAATCGTCCTCGTGGACCTCCCGCTCCCACGTCGTCAGCCAGTTGCCGATTCGGGCCATCTCCTGGAGGTCCCACAGGAGGTCCCGCAGTGTCCCGTAGTCCGCGAGGTCGAAGGTCGAGGAGTACATCAGGTCGACGTCGGCGTAGGGGAACATGACCATGTTGTGCGCGTCGTAGCGCTCGGCCCCGTTGAGGTTCGCGATGCGCGGGTTCTCGTTGACGACGGCGCTGTAGTCCATCGCGTTCAGCGTCTGGGTGATGTCGTAGTCGAAGACGTCCTCGAACTCCCCACGGCGGGGAGCGTCCTCGAGACCGCTCGTGAACTCCGTCCAGAGACGGTCGATGAACGCGAAGTACGCTTCGTCGACGGCCGCCCGGTCGGGGTCGACGGTGGCGGGCGCGCGGACGAGGCGCCGCGCCTCGTCGAACGTCGCCCTGTCCCCGTGGTTCTCGACCAGGTCGTCGAGGACGGTGACGTACATCGTCAGTATCGTCTTCTGCGTGCGCACGTGGTCGGCGTGGGCGGGGTCGACCGACGAGAGGGTAAACTCCGGAAAGAGCGAGTAGATCCACCGCCAGAGGAACCGGTCGCGCTCACCACAGACCTGCTCGTACTCGTCGACCAGTTCGGTGACGCGGTCGGGGAGTGTCACGCGCTGAATCCGGTCGAAGAAGTCCGGGGACTGTACCTGCTGGCTATCGGTGCTCATCGCTCACACCCCCGCGCTTCGAGTCGGCCCGGCGAGGGCCGATAACCTGTCTGTACCGTCCGCGTGAGAGGGGGTAACACGGTATTACTTCGAGGCGGTCCGCCGTCGAGCGTCACGACCGGCAGGCGCCCCGCGACGTCGCTTGCACATCCCATATCACCACGTGTCGGACACCCACGTAAGGATATTCTTACGACAAGGAAGTTTATAACAGACAGATACGTACCAGATCGACCCAGTAATCGGTATTGTACGTACCAGTTACCAACGGGGTAGGGTTCCCATACCGACGATCGAACACGGCTGCCGTCGTCGACTGCAGGCCGGATGACGCGGCGGAGGGGCATCGCGACCGGTAACGGACTATTACTCGGCAGGGAGAAGGCGTCAGCTGGCGCTGGCGAGTTCAGGCGCGGACCTCGGCGGCGGGTTCCGCCGAGCGGGGCGGGGTCACGCGGACGGCGTGGTCGCTCTGGACCTCGACGCGACAGCCCGCCATCGGGAAGGCGACCATCCCCTGGCGGGCCGACCCGTCGCCTGTGGGGGTAAACAGCCTGTCGAGGGCGTCTGGGTCGACGGCGTCGTAGACGCGAGCGTCCAGGTCCAGCGGGTCGACGCCCTTCGCGTCAGCGACGGCACGGACGACGGTGTCAGAGAGCGTTTCGTTCGGCGCGGGTCGGTAGACGAGTGTTGTTTCGGTCATTCGTGAGTCGCCGGCGTACCGTACCGGGGATACCGAAAAACAGATTCCGGCTAATCAGATTCACCGCCCCCAGCGGGGCACATATGTGTATAGCTCCCCGGTCAGGGGCCGTCTCAGACGTCGTCGAAGAGGAGCTCGATGAGTTTGCGCTCGCTCACGCGCAGGTGCCGGTTGACCGTCGGCTGGGAGACGTCGAGCATCTCTGCGACGTCCTGGCCGGTGCTCTTGCGCGGCCAGTCGAAGAAGCCGCTCAGGTACGACGTCTTCAGCACCTCGAGCTGCCGGTCGGTGAGACGCTCCTCGAGCGCCGCGCGGATACCGTCGTGGGTCCGGTGGGGGACCGTCTTCTCCCGGCGGGCGGCGAGGTGCGTCTCGGGGTAGCGTCGCTGGATTCGCTCGACGAACTCCCGGACGTCGACGTCGGTCGTCAGGTGCAGCGTGACCTCGATGCCGCGCGCCGTCGCCGTCAGGGACGAGAGGTTCGCCGTGAGTTCGGTCAGGGTCCCCGCGACGGTCGGACCGTCGACGATGAGTTCGTAGCGGTCGACGTCGTCGTCCACTGAGAGATCGGTGACGGCCTCGACGCTGACGATGGACGCGATGGTCTCGGCCACGTCGACGTCCGGATCCCCCTCGACCTCGATGAACAGCCGCGTCGTCTCGTCCTCGTGGGGCACCGCCCCGTCGCAGGTGACCGTGGTCCCGAGGGCGTCTGCCAGCTGGACGAGCAGGGTGTCGGTGGCACCCAGCGAGAGGTCGAGTTCGAGCACCGTGTCGGCGGCCCCTCGCTGACGGGCCTCGACGTCGCGTATCGCGTTCGCGATGCTCTCGCCCAGTTCGGCGAACACCGACTGGAGCATCTCGCCGAACGCGTCCGAGCGATCGGAGTAGACCGTCAGGACACCGTAGACGAACTCGTCGTACTGGAGCGGCACGCTGATGACGGACTGGTAGTTCTGTGAGATGGCCGCCGTCCGCCAGGCATCGTCGCGCAGACCGTCGCCGATGGCGGACACGACAGTCATCCGCTCCGACCGGCTCGTCCGGACCGACGGGGGGCCACCCTCGGGCTGGACCGAGCGGTCGATGCTGTCGAGGTACCGCGCGGAGTCGCCGGCCCAGGAGCGGGGGACCAAATCCGTCCCGTCCTGACGGCCGATCCAGGCCAGCGAGAACAGTTCCGACGCCGCCAGCTGGTTACAGACGGCCTGTTCGATGGCCTCGACCGTCTCGGCCTCCACCAGCACCCTGTCGATGCGCCTGATGATGGCGTTGACCTCCTCGAGCTGGCGCAGTTCACGGTTCTGGGAACGGCGTTCCGACTCGCGCTGGCGGAGCGTCAGCTCGCGGTCGACCCTGGCCAGCGCGGCCTGGGCGCTGGCAGCGAGCAGCTCGATCAGCTCGCGGACCCGCGAGTCTACCTCCCCGTCGGTCCGAACGAAGAACACACCGTGGTCGTCGAGCGGGAAGGCGATGCCCGTCCACTCGGTGCCGGTCAGTCCCCCGCCCAGTTCCAGGTCGCTGTCCGGGCCGAACGAGACCTGTTCGTTGTCGACGAACGTATCCCAGATGAGGCCGCTGTCGGGCGTGACGGGGCGAGTCGTCGCGTGCTCGCCATCGTGGCCGGAGACTGCGGTCTGTTTCAGGACGTTCTCCTCGGGGTGAAAGAGGAACATCGAGGCCTCGGGCAGGTCGAGCACGTCCGTCGCCGTGGCGACGATGTGGTCTGCGACCTCCGATTTGGTCTCTGCGTGCAACAGGTACCGCGTCGCGTCGTGGAGCGCCGCGAGGGTCGCTTCCAGCTGGCGGCGCTCGGAGATGTCACGGACCACGCCCACCTGTCTGAACCGGTCGTCGTCGAGGTCGTAGGTCGTGAACCGCGTCTCGACCGGGAGCGTCCCGCCGTCCGCCGTCGTCAGTTCCGTCGTCAGCGTCCCGACCTCCTGGTCGCCGAACTGCATCTGTGCGGCCAGTCTCGCCGCCTCCTCCAGGGTCGACTCGTCGGCGAGGACCATCGCGCTCTCGCCGACGAGGTCCTCGGCGGCGTGGCCGGTCATCGATTCGACGGCGCTGTTGACCGTCTGGATGGTGAACGTCTCGTCGAGCGTGTAGACGCCGTCCTCGATGGTCTCGACGATGCGCTCGTACTGCTCGAGCATCTGCTCGCGCTCGTGGCGGTCGGTCACGTCGTGGACGACGCCGACGTAGTACGTCCGGTCGTCCCAGCGGTGCTCGTCGAAGGCGAGTTCGACCCACCCGTCGCCGCTGGCCCCGTCGCTGGGCGAGCGGAGGTACTCGCCGGTGTCCGCACGGCAGTTCTCCTCGATGGCAGCCCGAGAGAGCGAGGGGAAGAGCCACGTCACCGGTTCGCCGACGACCACCGACGACGAGAGCCCGACCAGGTCGGTCAGACTCTCGTTCGCGACCACGATGTCGAGGTCCGGGCCGACGACGACGACCGGTTCCGGTACCCGGGCCGCGAGCGTCTCCAGCAGGGCCGGTGGTGACTGTTGTGCGTCCGCCGCCGCTCGATCACTGCCATCCGTGCCGCTGTCCCCGTCCTGTCGTGGCCCCCCGGCCGACTTCTCCATACATCGAGTCTCGCCGTCGAGGGGGAAAGCCTGACTTCAGTTTACTTACCAGATAGCACCCAGTCGCGACCCGGGGACATTCCGGATGGCCCCGTATTCGCGTCGGATTCGTCCTGTCACTCGGCGATGCGAACCACATCCTCGAGGCCCCGGACGTCGTACTCCGGGTCGACCTCCAGGTCGGCGTCGACGCGGTGGGGTCGCCGGATGAACGCGGCGTCGATGCCGGCGCGGTGGGCCGCCTCCACGTCGGACTCGTTGTCGCCGACGAACAGCGAGTCGTCGACGTCCAGGTCCTCCAGCGCCGCCTCGAGGTAGTGAGGATGGGGCTTTTTGAGGCGGAGGCTCTCGACGGTCGGTTCGCGGGCGCGGACCGTCTCGAACCGCGAGGCGAGACCGAAGTGGTCGAACGCGAACTCGACTGTGGCCTGCTGGTTCGAGGAGACGACCCCGAGGGGGACCGTCAGGTCCTCGAGGACGTCGACGTCGTCGTAGGGCCGTTTCTCGCCGGCCCGCATCGCCGTGCGCTGGGCCGCCGAAATGGCCGCGTCCCGGGCCGCCCAGAACCGCGCGGGGTCGAGGTCGTAGTGGGCACACACCGACTCGAGTCGGGGGACCGACACGCCGATGCTCATCGCCTCGATGTGGTCCGGGTCTGGGTCGTCGACGCCGACGCGCGCGAACGCCTCGCGGGCCCCCTCCCGGTGAGCATCCATGCCGGTCAGGGTCAGGAGGACGCCGTCGTTGTCGAAGATGACCGAGTCGTAGCTCATCGGGGGCCTGTCGGGGACGGACAATCGAGAGTCTTTCTCATCGGCGCGAGGTCAGCCCCCGAACTCCCCGCCACCGCCCGTCTCGAACTGGTCCGGCGACCGCCCCGCGGCGTCGATGACCTCGTCGGAGACGACGATCGGGCAGTCCACCCGGAGGCCGATGGCGATGCCGTCGGACGGGCGCGCGTCGAAGACCAGGTCCTTGCGGCCCGACTCGAGATACTGTTCGGTGTCGATCTTCGCGTAGAAGGTCCCGTCGGCGAGGTCGTCGATGCGGACCCGGTCGATGGCGCCGCCGAACTCCGCGACCATGTCCACGAGCAGGTCGTGTGTCAGCGGCCGCTCGAACGGTTCGCCGTCGATGGCCAGTTGCATCGACTGGGCCTGGTCGGAACTGACGAAGATGGGGACGATCTCCTCGCGGACGCGCAGGAGGACGACCGGCGTCCCCGTCCCCTCGTCGCTGACGCCGACACCGACACCCTCCACCGTGGCCTCGTGTTCCATGACCGAAACGTTGGGTGCGCGGGTATGAAAACCTAGCCCGGGAGCGGTTTACGGGTCGGCCCCGTAGGCCCACCCGTGAGCGACGACGGCTACCGCGTCATCGTGAAGCCCTCTGCGCGGAAGGTCAGCGCGCCCGCGGGCCGGTGGGTGAACCGCCACGGCCCGCGTCGGACCTTCGAGACGAAGGCGCTGGCCCGGGCGTGGGCGCGGGAGTGTCGCGGGCCGAGGGCACCGGTCTGGCTCCAGGACGCCCCGTCCTGGGCCGACGACGAGGCCGACGGCTACCTCGTGGGCCGGTCCCGACAGCGCGCGCGGACCGGGACGGACCGCCGCCAGCGGACGCTGGGCGAGAACGATGGGTGAGCCGCCGGTCAATCCCAGTTAATCCGGATTAAATCGGCACGTAGAGCGTTCAAATCGACTAAATCCGCATTGACTCGCCTTCCGCGCTTACCCCCTTCATGTACCGTCGGTCCACAGGGTCGAGTGGAGTCAACGCACGATGCAACTCACGAAACTGACCGGCGCGCTGCTCGCCGTGTTCCTCGTTACGGGCTCGGCAGCGGCGCTGCCTGCGGCCGCTGGCGCACAGGCTTCTGACAACGCTGCCGCTAACGAGAACGCGACGACCGCACAGGCGGACGCGAACGTGGACGAGACCGCAGTCGATGCCGCCGAGGCCGACGACACAGAGGAAGCCGACGCTGACCGACGCGGGCCGCCCGCGGACGTCGGCGCGGCCGGCCAACGCGGCCCGCCGACCTCGATGCCCGCCCCGGTACCGGATTTCGTCAGCGACGTCCACGAGACGATCAACGACCACGTCGCCGGCACGCTCGAGGGTGACCTCGGCCGGCACATCAGCGACCTGACGCCGGGTGACGGGTCGGACGACGAGGACGCGACGGCACAGGACGCCGCCAGTGAGACCGCCGACGCGTCCAACGCCACCGAGCAGTAACGCGGCACACCCGGCCACCGCGGCGCGCGTCCCCCGACGACGCAAGCGCGGTACTTTTTGCCGTCCGTTCCCGAGTGGTGGTATGGACGATACCGTCGAGTCAGGCGTCCGCCCGGACGACACCGGGTCGACAGACCGGACCACGGAGGACCTCCTCGCGGGTGACGACGATTCGAGATCACTCCTCGACGGCGACGGGATGGACCGGTGGCAGGCCGCGAAGTACGTCACGCCCTTCCTGTTCATCGGACTGTTCGACCTGGTGTTGTTGCTCGGGTGGGGACTGGACCCGCTGTGGGGCTTCATGATTCTCCCGCCCATCCTGTTCGTCTCGGTGCTGGCCTGGATCGCGTTCCGGACCGGGTTCGCGAGCGACCGGACCTGAGCGGGGCCGCGAGGTCGCGAGCGCCGTGGCTCGTCGGTGATTGACGGGTCGCAACCGGACGAGAATCCGCCCGGCAGTCACTCGGACTCGTCGGCGAAGAGGTCGTCGACGGCCGATCGGGCCGCCAGCGCCGCGTCGTCTGCGACCTGGGTCTCGTCGAGTCGACTCTCCGGGGCGTTGACGTAGACCTCGACCTCGAGGACGCCGTCCTCGAAGGAGACGGTCACGTCGAGGTCGTCGACCTCGCTCACGCCGAACCGGGAGAAGACGACGGACTCGGCGGCCTCGGCGGCCGCCTGGACGACCTCGTCGTCTGACGGCATCGCCTTACGCGCCGGCGCCGGGGCCGCCAGCGGGGCCGCCACCGAGCATCTGCTGGAGCTCGCTCTGGAGGTCCTCGAACTGCTCCTGGACGCGCTGCTCCTGCTTCTCGAGGGTCTCGACGCGGACCTCGAGGTTGCCGACTTTCTCCTCGAGGTCGTCGCGGGCCTCGTCGAAGTCGGTCTTGACGAGCAGCTCGCCGACCTCGCGATACATCGTCGTGTCCTCGTCGATGTCGTCGAGCTCCTCGAGCGCCGTCTCGGACTCTTTCAGCTGCGACTCGGCCTGCTGTTTCTGTGTCGCGACCTGCTGTGCGGTCTCTTGGAGGTCCTGCAGTTCCTCGAGTTTCTCCTGTGCTTCCGGCGGAAGGTTACCCTGCATACTCCGAGGGTCGGGGTCCGGACTGTTAAACCCACGCTTTCGGTGCCGCCGTTCCCCTCCGCTCGCGGCCGTGCTACCCAGGCACGTCCGCCGACCGTTGGATCCTACCCGGAGACCTCCCCGACCGCACGCTCGCGCAACTCCCCCGTCAGGTGCATCCCGTGCTGGTCCATCCGCCGGATGATGCGCTTTGCCGCCGACGGGGAGAGTGTGTCGTCCTCGACGGCGGCTCTGACGACGACGCCGAAGCTACTGGTGATCGCCGACCCCAGACCCTGGGCCACGCGACGGACGGTGCGGTCCTCGGAGACGACGGCGACGGCCGACCGATCCGCCGGGTCGCGGTGGGCCAGCACCCCCGCAAGCACGGTGGCGGCCGGGCCGAGCTGTTTCTCGCCCAGCAGGGACCGGGCCTGTTCGAGGTACGCCTCGTCGACGGCCGTCGCGACGGATTCGCTCTCGAGGAACTCCGCGAGGTTCGTCGCCGTCGGTTCGATGGCCACCTCGTCGATGACCGGCGCGGGAACGACGACGTCGCCGTCGAACGCACCCAGCAGCGCCAGCTCGCCGACCTGGCCGAGCTTGTACAGCGAGGTCGGGCCGACGTAGATGCGGGTCACAGCTCCGCCGCCGTGTCGGCGTCCAGCTCGAGGTCCGAGAGCGTCAGCTGCGTGGTGAGGTTGCGCTCGCGGGCCACGTCCAGCCACTCCGCGACCGAGAGGTCAGCGATGTGTGCGGCCTCCGCGGCCGAGACGTCCCCGGACTGGTAGCGCTCGACGGCCACCCGGATGCGCAGCGTCTCGAGCCCCTCCGCCAGCGCCTTCCGGATGGTCGTCGACCGGTCCTCTGCGAGCAGCGCCGCCACGTCGTCGAGTTCCGCCTTCTCCTCGCTGGGGAGTCGAGCACTGATTGTCGGCATGTATGCGTTGTAGTACAATGCAAACTCACTTGAATCTACGGGTCGACCCGACACGCCAACGATTAACCCGGTGGACACACGAGGGCAGACGATGACAACGGCAGCCGAGGCCTTCGTCCCGGGCCACGTGACCGGCTTTTTCACCGTCGACCGGGGGTCGAACCCGACCGAAACGGGGTCGCGCGGTGGGGGACTGGCGCTCTCGGACGGGGTGTACGTGACCGTCAGTCCGGCCGAGGAGACGCAGGTCGAGCTCGATGGCAGGGAGATGGAGATGGGCGCGGTCGAGCGGGTCCTCGCCGCGCTGGACGCCACCGCCCGCGTGACGGGGACCACGCCGCTGCCGCTGGGGGCCGGGTTCGGCGTCTCCGGCGCGATGGCGCTCGGGGCCGCGCTGGCCGGGAACGCGGTCTTCGACCGGCGGCTCTCGTACAACGAGCTGGTGACCATCGCGCACGGTGCCGAGGTGCAGGCCGGGACGGGCCTTGGCGACGTCGTCGCCCAGGCCCGGGGCGGCGTCCCGCTCCGGCTCGAGCCCGGCGCGCCCGCTCACAACTACGTCGACGCGATTCCGGCCCGGACCCGCGTGGAGTACCACACGCTCGGCGAGCTGTCGACGGCCGAGGTGGTCGACGGCGAGACCGACGCGCTGACCGGAGCGGGCGAACGGGCGCTCTCGCAGGTCGTCAAAGAGCCGACGCTCGGGACGTTCATGCGCGCCTCGCGGCAGTTCTCACGGGAGGCCGACCTGCTCACGCCGGCGGTTCGGGACGTCGTCACCGAGGTCAACGAAGCGGGCGGGGACGCCGCGATGGCGATGCTCGGCGAGACCGTCTTCGCGCTCGGGACCGGGCTCACCGACGCCGGCTACGACGCGAACGTCTGTGCGGTCGCCCCGGCGGGCGCCGCCGTCGACCCCGACCGCTGACCGACGGGCTTTCTACCGTCCGCGCGAGAACGGCGCGTATGAGCGACGAGGTCGAGGTCCCCGAGAGCCACCCGCGTTACGAGTCGCTGCTGACACGCCACCGCATCGAGGCCGGCGTCGACCGCGGCATCACCTCCCGTCAGGGGCTCATCGCACAGGGCCGGGGGGAGGCCTACGACTACTTGCTGGGGGAACAGACCCTGGCGAGCGCCGACCGTGCCGAGCGGGCGGCCGCCGCCCACCTCCTGCAGGCCGACCACGCCGTGATCTCGGTCAACGGCAACGCGGCGGCCCTGGTCCCCGGCGAACTGGTCGAACTGGCCGAGGTCACCGGCGCCGACCTGGAGGTGAACCTGTTCAACCGGACCGAAGAGCGCATCGAAGCCATCGCCGAGTACCTGCGGGAACACGGCGCGACCGCAGTGAAGGGGCTGACCGCCGACGGCACTATCCCGGGACTCGACCACGAGCGCGCGAAGGTGGACGCCGACGGCATCGGCGCGGCCGACGTCGTGCTCGTCCCCCTGGAGGACGGCGACCGGGCCGAGGCGCTGGGTGCGATGGGGAAGACCGAGCTCGTCGTCGACCTGAACCCGCTCAGCCGGTCGGCACAGGTCGCGACAGTCCCGATAATCGACAACATCGTCCGGGCGATCCCCGGAATCACCGCCCACGCACGGGACCTGCTCGACGACCCCGAGGCCCAGCAAGCGGCCATCGAGGCGTTCGACGCCGAGGACGCGCTCGCCGACGCCGAGCGAGCGATTCGGACACGCGACGGTGAGTGAGAGGCGGGGGCGGCGGGGCGATGGTCACTCCAGGTCGACGGCTTCGCGGACGCGCTCGACGAGCGGTCCCCCGGCAACGGGCGTCATACCCGGTCGACGTCGCGAAGTACGAGAGGTCGTAGCCCGCCGTCTCCCCGTCGTTGAGCATCGCGGCCGTCGTCAGGACGCCGCCGGCGACGGCGAACTTCGAGACGGGCACGGGTCGACCCCGTGGCGGTCTCCCTCCGCGATGCGCCTGCCAGTCGGTTCTGCGTAGCCTGTGTCCGTGGTCCCGGTCCCGGTAGACGTTGCCACACGCCACTCGGATCGGACCGATGGTCCTGAAACCATCGGGTAGCGTGGCCTTTTTCGTGAAATTTCGCGCTCCCGGCGTATCCAGGATCCTGGCACCAGAACGCCTATGTACTACCCAGCGATACTACTTAGTGGTATGCGTCAGTTCGACAAGTTCAGCGACGTGGACGAAGCAGACGTCACGCGCGCGATCGGCCAGGAGTGGAGCGAGGAATTCCTCGAGTTCTCCGACACCGAAGTCGTCGTCGTCGGCGGGGGACCGTCCGGGTTGATGGCGGCGAAGGAACTCGCCGAGCGCGGCGTCGAGACGATGGTCGTCGAGAAGAACAACTACCTCGGCGGCGGGTTCTGGCTCGGTGGGTTCCTCATGAACAAGGTGACCGTGCGGGACCCGGCCCAGGAGATACTCGCTGACCTCGGGGTCGACTACGACCCGGCCCGCGACACCGAGGGCCTGTACCTCGCGGACGGCCCGCAAGCCTGTTCGGGCCTCATCAAGGCGGCCTGTGACGCGGGGGCGAAGATGCAGAACATGACGGAGTTCACCGACGTGGTCGTCCGCGAGAACCACCGCGTCGGCGGCATCGTGATGAACTGGACGCCGGTCCACGCGCTCCCCCGGGAGATCACCTGCGTCGACCCGATCGCCGTCGAGTCGGACCTGGTCCTCGACGCCACCGGGCACGACGCGATGGCGGTGAAGAAACTCGACGAGCGCGGGGTCCTCGAGGGGATCGACGTCGAGGAGGGCGACGCAGGGATGGACCAGACCGACGCCGACACCTACGGCGCGCCCGGTCACGACTCGCCCGGTCACGACTCGATGTGGGTCGGCGAGAGCGAGGACGCCGTCGTCGAGCAGACCGGCCTCGTCCACGACGGGTTGATAGCGACGGGAATGGCGACGGCGACGACCCACGGCCTCCCGCGGATGGGTCCCACCTTCGGCGCGATGCTCGTCTCGGGCAAGAAGGCCGCAGAGGTCGCCCTCGACGAACTGGGCGTCGACGCCGACCCGATCGAACTCTCACAGACGACGCCGGCCCCTGCCGACGACTAACTGTAGAGGCCAGTTTTTCGCTATATTAGTTCGTGTACCGGTACTAATACCGAGAATACCCAAATGATTAACTACTTGTGCGAGATATACGTGTACGATTGACAATCGATGTCGAACGACGCAACCCGAACTGAGTCCACCGTCGAAGTCGACGGGCGCGCGAGCGGTCTGGAGGTCGCGCTCTGGACGCGCCGGCCGGTGTGTGGCCCCCGGGCGACCGTCATCGACCGCCTGAGTCGCCTCCGGTCGACCGGCGTGCTCGCGGACTTCACCGTGACGACCTGGCCCGAGGAGATCGTCGTCGGTGGGCGGAACCGACAGAGCGAGCTGCTCGAAACCATCGAAACCTTCGAGCGATGGGCCGAGGACCACCAGCTGAGCCTCCGGCCGCCCTTCGAGACGCGCACCGCCTCGCTCCTGGTGGGTGGGAGCGAGACGGTGCTGACGACCCCGATGCTGCTGGCCGCCGCCTACGAGGACGGCGACATCGTCGGCATCTATCCCTGTACCGACGGGTCGCGGACGTGGACGATACCGGACCTGCTGGACGTGCTCGAAGCGCCCGGTGACGGGGCCGAACCGCTGGCGAGGGCGGCCGCCCTCCCGCCCACTGAGTCGGGAACGAACTGAGCCCTACGGGACCCGGCCGGAGACCAGCCCCAGGAACCCCCCGGCGAACGTCTCGTAGCGGCGGGCCACCGTCCGCTCGGTGAGGCGCTCGCGAGCGCGGGCGACGCGCCGCTCGAAGACACTGGCGTGTGACCGCCACGAGAGGCGCGTCCCCGGTGCGGAGAGGCGGACGAACCCCTCGAAGGCGACGTTCAGCGGCGCCGCGAGGGCGCGGTCGCTGCGCTGGAAGTTCAGTAGCGCGACGCGACCACCGGGTCGCACGCAGTCACACCAGGCGTCGACGGCGGCCGCCGGGTCGGCGAAGACGCCCGCGACGAACGTCGCGAGGACGGCGTCGGCGTTCGCGACCGGTGGCCGGGCGCCGTCGGCCTGGACGTAGTCGACGCGACCGTCCACCCGGTCGGGGTGACGCCGCGCGCGCAGGAGCATCTCGCGGGTCAGGTCGAGCCCCACGACGTGGCCCGCCGGACCGACGCGTCCACGGAGGACGGGCACGTTCGCGCCGGTCCCACACCCCATCTCGACGACGGTGTCGCCCGCCTCGGCGTCGAGCGCGTCGGCAGCCCGGTCGCGCCAGTCGCCCACGAGCGGCGCGCTCGCCAGGTGGTCGTAGACGGACGCCCAGCGCCCGTAGAACGCCCGGGCGTCGGTCACAGGAGGTCCCGCGCCCACGCGGCGACGGTCGGGGCGTCCGGACCGAGCAGGTAGACGACGGGTTCGACGCCCATCCCGCCAGTCTGGTAGAGTACGTCCGCGTCCGGGTTCTCCGCGAGTGCCCCCGCGACTGCCGTCTCCAGGTCTGCCTCGGCGTCGAACTCGACGGTCCCGTGGCCCGCCGCCGCCAGCGCCGCGACGATGTCGGGGTCGTACCTGACGTTGAGCGCGGCGCGCGCGCCGCTGTCGGCCGCGCGGGCGGCCAGCACGACCGTCGCGACGTGTTCGCTGACGCCGAACTCGGGGTCGGCGGGAATCGTCGCCCGCCCCTTCACGTCCAGAATCCGGCCCGGAACGGCCGCCACGTCGTCGATGCCGTCCCCGCCGGGCAGCACCTCGACGAGGTTCGACCCCACGGCCGGGATGAGCGAGGCGAACCCGCTCGTGTTCTCGAGGATGGAGAGCCCCCGCCGGACCGACGACAGCGTCCGCTCGGCGGCGCGCAGTTCCGAGTCCGGGTCGTGGACCGAGAACTCGGTGTCGTAGTCGGCCAGTTCCGGTACGGCGTCCTCGTGGAGCGTCGCGAGCAGGCCGCCCTGTTCGAGTTCGCGGACGAACACCTCCGTCTCGACGAGCGCCTGGACGGGCGTCATCTCGCCGCTCGCGAGGCCGTCGGCGAGGCGCTCGACCAGGTCGGCCAGGCCGCGGTGGTCAAGCAGCGCCGGGTTCCGCTCGACCTCGCCGTGGACGTACTTCGAGACGGCGCTCTGACTGATGCCCAGCAGGTCCGCCACCTCGGACTGTGTCAACCCGCGCTCCCGGAGCGCGTCGGCCAGCAGCGAGCGGAACGTCGGAAGGAAGTCGTCGACGACGATCTCCTCGATGAAGCGCATGTCAGTGGTCCCCACCGGTCTGGCGCTCGTCGGTCATTGGTCGCCACCGAATTCCCGGTCTCCCTGTATCTTGCTCGCCTGTGGCCCCCGCTGGCCCTGGTACTTCGAGCCCCGTTCCTCCCCGTAGGGGCGGTCGGCGGGGGTCTTCAGTTCCGTGAAGGTAAGCTGGGAGATGCGCATCCCCGGCGTGAGCGCGACGGGCGCCGTGCCGAGGTTGGACAGCTCGAGCGTTATTTGGCCCTCGTAGCCGGGATCACAGAGGCCGGCAGTCGCGTGGACGACGATCGCCAGGCGGCCAAGCGACGACCGCCCCTCGACGTGGGCGATGAGGTCGTCGGGGATCTCGACGCGCTCGTAGGTCGTCCCCAGCACGAAGTCGCCGGGGTGGAGGATGTACTCCCCGCCCTCGTCGATCTCTGTCTCCTCGACGTACTCGCCGACCTCCGACTCGGAGTTGGGGTGGATACACGGGATGTTCGCGTGCTGGAACTCGAGGAACTGGCTGCCGAGCCGGAGGTCGATGCTCGCGGGCTGGATCTGGATGTCCGGGTCGTCGAGCGGTTCGACGACCAGGTCGCCCGCCTCCAGGCGGCGGAGGATGTCGGCGTCCGAGAGTATCATTACCCGAGGTAGCGCCACGCGGTACCTAAACCTCCCGCCTCGGCGTGGCATCACCGGTTGCTTCAACTCGGCTTTGAGCCACGAGGAGGGTTATGTCCGACACGCGTCAAGTCTACCGTGTATGCGGCCCAGCCGCCCATCCCCTCCAGCGGACGACCAGTCGTACCGGACAGCGGACCACGGACAGCGACAACGGGGGGTGCGTCGATGAACAGCCACCGGGTCGCCCTCGTCGCGGGCCTGGGGCTCGTGGCGCTGGTCCTCGCCGGCGCCGCCGTCGGCGTCCCGCTCGTCACGAACGACGGGGTCGACGGCGGCCAGTCAGCGCCGGCCGAGACGCCGCGCGGGACGGCAATCCAGCCGGGCACCGAGTCGCTGGTCCTCCAGGCAACCGCGAACGAGACCGTCCGTGGCACGACCGGCGTCGCGGCGGGGACCGACCTGACGGTCCGTATCGAGAGCACCGACAGCGCGTCGCCGTTCCTCTACACGGAGTTGGCGACGGTCCGCGAGAACGGGACGTTCGCGGCGAGCTTCGACCTCCGGGGCGTCGAGGAGAACGCCACCGCCACCGTCGTCGTCCGGAACGACACCGGCGTCGTGGCGACCCGCACCGCCCACATCGACGCCTCGGTCAGCGCGGAACCGACCCCCGAGCCCACGCCGGCACCGGGGACGCACATCGTTCACGAGGGCGACCGGCTCACCGTCGGCGCGGCCCCCGACCAGACGATTCGGGGGACGACCGACGTCGGGGCCGGCAGCGAACTGACGGTACGGGTGCGCAGCACCGATTCGGCCAGCCCCTTCCTGCGACAGAAGCCCGCCGTCGTCCGGGACGACGGGACCTTCGCCGTGACGATGGACTTCACCGCCGTCGAGGACAACACCACCTTCGAGGTCGCTGTCCGTCACGACGGGACGACGCTCACCGAGGTGCCGGGCGAGGTCGACTGAGCGTCGCCCTGCCGGGGTTAGAGCAACACCACCGGGAGCGTCGCGACGATGACGGCCAGCGCGATGGCCCCGATGCGGTGGAGCCGATGGGCCACCCGGAGTCCGGCCGCCCAGACGAACGCCTGCCAGGCCGCGCCCGCGACCTGCACGAGCAGCAGTGTCAGTCCCTGCACGCCGGTCTGTATCGGCCGGAACGCGGCGGCCACCCGGTCCGGGTCGGCGACGGAGAGGTCGGTCCGGACGGCGAAGCCGACGAGCAGAGCACCGCCCACGACGACGGCGACGAGCGTCGGAAGCAGTCCCCAGGCGGTAATCTCCACCGTCGCCCCGAACCCACCGCTCCCCCGGGCCAGTTTCGCGCCGAAGTGGAGGGCGACCGCCAGGAGGAGCGCGCCGGCCAGGAGGCCGAAAAACAGCAGCGGCAGCGCGTCGACGGCGTTCCCCCAGACGAGCGCACCGACGTCGACGGTGACCGCGGCGGGTTCGCTACAGGCCGCCGGCGGGGACTCGCCCGAGCAGACCGACTCGGCGGGTCGGTCGGGGTTCGGAATCGTCGTGGTCCCTTCGACAGCTCGCGTCAGCGCAAAGAGGACGACGGCGGCCACGGCGGTGGTGGCCACGGCGAACCCCAGCATCACGAGGCCGCCGGTCACGCCGTTGAGGTCGTCGCGTCGCCCCTCGAAGAACTCGGCGGGGCGAACCAGCAGTGTACGGAGCATCGGGTCTGTTCTCGGTGGGTCCACACCGACACCGTATGTACCCTGTGGTACGTGCAACTGGGTCGGTGCTCCGACGGGGGCTTAAGGGCGGCAGTCTAGGGGCGGGTATGAAGCAGGCCATCGTCGCACGGGCCGACATCGGCATGGGCGAGGGGAAACTCGCCGCCCAGGTCGCACACGCGTCCCTGTCGGCCTACGAGGACACCGGACGGCAGGCCCGCAACGCCTGGAAGGGCGAGGGTCAGAAGAAGGTCGTCCTCAAGGCGACGGGCGAGTCCGAGCTGTTCGAACTCGCCGACCGCGCGGAGCGCGAGGGTCTGCCCCATGCGATAGTCAGGGACGCGGGCCACACCCAGCTGGAACCCGGCACCGTGACGGCGCTCGCCGTCGGCCCGGCCGAGGACGACCTCGTCGACCGGGTCACCGGCGATCTCTCGCTGTACTGACGGCGAGAATTGCCAGCGTAAGGTGGCTTATATAACTGAAGCCCTAACCTCGGGTGAACACTGAGTACACACAATGCAAGGAAACGAACAACAGGCCTACGACCGCGGGATAACCATCTTCTCCCCGGACGGCCGCCTCTACCAGGTCGAGTACGCCCGTGAAGCGGTCAAGCGCGGCACACCCAGCGTCGGCATCCGAACGGCGGACGGCGTGGTGCTGGCCGCCGACCGACACGCCCGGTCGCCGCTCATCGAACGCGACAGCATCGAGAAGATACACGAGATAGACGACCACGTCGGCGTCGCCAGCGCCGGTCACGTCGCCGACGCCAGACAGCTCATCGACGTGGCCCGACGCCAGGCCCAGGTCAACCGCCTGCGCTACGACGAACCGGCCTCCGTCGAGGCGCTCACGAAGGAGGTCACCGACTACATCCAGCAGTACACCCAGACCGGCGGCGCACGCCCGTTCGGGGTCGCCCTGCTGGTCGGCGGCATCGAGGACGGCGAACCCCGCCTCTTCGAGACGGATCCCTCGGGGACGCCCTACGAGTGGCAGGCCGTCGCCATCGGCGGGTCGCGCGAGGACATCCAGCGATTCCTCGAGGACGAGTACGCGGAGGGCCTGGACCTCGAGGGCGGCATCGAACTCGCGCTCCGGGCGCTCGCCTCCATCAACGACGACGGCCTCGACCCGACGGGCGTCGACATCGCGACCATCGACGTCGAGAGCGAGCAGTTCAGCACGCTCCCCGAAAACGACGTCTCGGACCGGCTGGCCGAGTTCGAACTCGGAGGTGAGGAGTGATGTACGACCCCGACGACCGACTGACCGACGCCTACGATCCCGAGGTCGGGTCCATCCCGGCCGACGAAGGGACCGAGGACGACGAGGCCGTCGTCAAGACGGGGACGACCACCGTCGGCATCAGCACCGAGGAGGGCGTCGTCGTCGCGACGGACCGGCGCGCCTCGCTGGGCGGCCGTTTCGTCTCGAACAAGCAGGTCACCAAGGTCGAGCAGATCCACCCGACGGCGGCGATGACCCTCGTCGGGAGCGTCGGCGGCGCACAGTCGTTCATCCGCTCGATTCGCGCCGAGGCGAACCTCTACGAGGTCCGCCGGGACGAGACGATGTCGATCCACGGCCTGGCGACCCTGGCCGGGAACTTCGCCCGTGGCGGCCCGTACTTCGCCATCAACCCCATCATCGGCGGCGTCGACGAGGAGGGCAGCCACGTCTACAGCATCGACCCCGCCGGCGGCGTCCTGCAGGACGACTACACCGTCACCGGCTCCGGGACGATGGTGGCCACGGGGACCATCGAGGGCGAGTACGACCCCGAGATGAGCATCGAGGACGCCCGCGCGCTCGCCATCCGTGCGGTCACCGCGGCCGCCGAGCGCGACACCGGGTCGGGCAACGGCGTCGTCGTCGCCGAGATCACCGCCGACGGCGTCGATATCGACGCCTTCGACGACTACGCGTCGGCCGCCTGACCCGCCCGGCGCGACCTTGCCGGTTCACGGCCGCGTACGTCCGATATTTGTACCAGTCGATATCTTGATGCTCCTGTCGGTCGTACCTGAGTCATGCTCAGCCTGAAGAGTTACATCGGTGGGGCCTTCGGACGACGCGAGGACGTGCCGGAGGCCGTGGAGACGACGCTGTCGGCGCCGGAAGCGCGCCTGTACGAATGTTCTGACTGCGAGACCGTCTTCATCGAGTCGAGGCGCGTGCACTGTTCGAAGTGCCGAACCGGGACGCTATCGGTCCTCGAGTAGGCGGACGGAAACCGGGTCGGTCGCCGACGCGTGAGTGACTACCCGAAGCGTGTTTTCGCGGCGAAAGAAAGGGGAGTGCGACGATCCGGTGCGATGAGCGGCTTACGACGACGAGATGACGTCGTCGATGCGGACGATCATCGTCGCCGCCTCGGTGGCGGAGTCGATGGCCTCGTGCTTGACGGCGGCGGGGTCGAGGATGCCGTGCTCGACGGGGTCACCGATGATGCCGGTCTGGCCCTCGCTGATGATGCCGGCGATGCCCTCGTTCTCGTGGCGGGCGCGCAGGTCGACGAGCGCGTCGATGGCGTCGAGGCCGGTGTTCTCGGCGAGCGTGCGGGGCAGCACGTCGATGGCGTCGGCGAACGCGTCGACGGCGAGCTGTTTGCGGCCCTCGATGGACGCCGCCTCGGAGCGGATGTGGTCCGCGATGGCAATCTCGGTCGCGCCAGCACCGGGGACGACGCCACCGGCGTCCAGCGCGGCGACGGTGACCCCCAGGGCGTCCTCGAGCGCGCGCTCGATCTCGTCGACGACGTGGTCGGTCGACCCGCGGGCGAAGATGGTGACGGCCTCGGCGGTCGCTCCCCCGGTGATGACCGTCGACTCCTCGTCGCCGTGCTTCTGGACGGTGACGCTGTCGGCGTGGCCAAGCACCTCCTCGGAGAGGTCGTCGATGGAGCCGATGCGCTTGGCGCCGGTCGCGTTGACGACCTTCTTGGTCTGTTTCATCGGGAGGCCCTCCTCGACGAGGACGCCCGCCTTCGCGAGGCTGGATGCGACGCGGTCGGCGACGTCCTCGGTCGTGAAGACGACGTCGACGCCGGCGTCGACGATGGCCTGCGCGTAGCCCTGGAGTTCCTGCTCTTCGGCGTCCAGTGCGGCGGTGAGATCGTCGACGCTGGAGACGTTGTACTCGGCGTCGATGTTGCTCTCGCGGACGTCGAGCTCGAAGTCGAGGACGGCGATGGAGGCGTCCTCGACGGACTGTGGCATGTTGTCGTGGACGGGCGTCTCGTCGAGGATGACGCCCTCGACGAGCTCCGTGGCCGAGGAGGCCGCGCCCGTCTGGGTGTGGATCTCGATGTTGTCGCGGTTGACGCCGGCATCGGATTTCGCGTGGCTGACGGCCTCGACGACGACTTCGGCGAGGCGGTGGGCCTTGACGTCGCCAGTACCCTTGCCGGTCATGGCGGACTCGGCGACCTCGACGAGCGTGTCGTCGTCCAGGTCGGCGTCGAGGACGACCTCCTCGATGGCATCGTTTGCCAGCTGGGCCGCCGCGTGGTACCCCTCGACGATGGTCGTCGGGTGGACGTCGTCGTCCAGCAGGTCCTCGGCCTTCGCGAGCAGCTGGCCCGCGAGCACGGACGCCGTCGTCGTGCCGTCGCCGACCTCGTCCTCCTGGGTCTCGGCGACCTCGACGATCATCTGCGCGGCGGGGTGCTCGATGTCCATCTCTCCGAGAATCGTCGCGCCGTCGTTCGTGATGACGACGTCGCCGCTGTCGGAGACGAGCATCTTGTCCATGCCGCGGGGACCGAGCGTGGTCCGTACCGACTCGCTGACGGCCTTGCCGGCCGAGATGTTCGACGACTGTGCGTCCTTCCCGTGTGTACGCTGGGCGTCCTCACTGAGGATGAAAAGAGGCTGGCCGCCCATGCGTCGCTGGCCAGATGACATGTGTGTGTAACCTCACCTAAACCATCGTAAGCGGTTCTATATAAACCTTTCCGAACGGCCGAGCCCTGAACCCCCCGCCGTCTGTCAGATGAGTGTGGGAACGGCCGCCGTGCAGTGCCAGCGACGGTCGGGCGTCCGATGAATTAATACAGCGAAGGGTCCACAGTCGGGTAGAATGCTGGAGCTGGAGCACGAGTTCCGGGTGGTCGACGTCCACGCCCGTCTCGAACCCGACGAGGAACGGCGGCCTCGCGACGGGGTGGGCAACCCCGAGCAACTCGAGCGCGAGATGCACCAGGCTGGGGTCGTCAGGGCCGTCGTCTACCCGGGGCCACGCGACGATTCGTACCTGAAGGCGAACAACGGCGTCGCCAGGATGACCGTCGGCCGGCCGATGGTCGCGTTCGCGCGCATCAACGGGATTCGCGGTCTCGACACCGGCCCGGGGACGACGCTGCGGAACCTCACGAGCCGTCGCGGCGAGTCACACACCTCGCCGGCCGACGTCGAGCAGTACGCCTACGACGACCGCTTTTTCGGGTTCAAGCTCGACCCGGCGACCGACGGCCTCCCGGACGAGGAGGTGCTGGCGGAACTCGCGTCGGTGTCGCTCCCCGTCCTCGTCCACGGCGGCGAGTCGTTCCCCCCATCCCGGGTCGCCGAGGCGCTGCTCGGCTACGACTTCCCCGTGATCCTCGCGCACTTCGGCGGCCACCCGCTCCGGCGCGATCTGATGGACGACGCCATCGACCTGCTCGACAGCCACGACCAGTTGTACCTCGACACGAGCGCCGTCCGCTACAGGGGACAGCTCGAGCGAGCGGTGCTCGAACACCCCGACCGCGTCCTCTTCGGGAGCGGCGCCCCGGCGGTCCACCCGAACGTGGCAGTGATGGAGATTCTCACCCTGGACGTGCCAGAAGACGCGATGAAGAAGGTGTTCTCGAACAATCCCGGGCGCGTCGTCGACGAGCTCGCGCCCTGACTACCGCCAGTCGTAGACCGCGACGGCCCGGTCGGCCCGCTTCGACCGCCCGTTGGGGTTGCGGCGAGTAGACCGGTCCCGGACCCGGGCGGTGACTCCGTCCCGCCCGCCGGTCGTGATGCCGTCGACCACGTCCCGGCCGTTCGCGAACCACTCCGAGGGGACCGTGTCGCCGCGAGCGACGTCTTTCAGCGCCTCGACGCCGTCGCGGACCGCGTGACTCGTGATCCGGCGAGCGACGGTCGGCCGGACGCCGTAGTTTTTCAACAGCCGGTACGACAGCGAGCGGTACTTCCACCGCCAGTCCGTCTCCGTGATGCCCCCGTCGGCCTCGAACTCGCGGCTGACGCTCATGTCGGTGTCCCACGTGACGTCGTACCCGGCGCCGGCCAGACGGTGGGCGAAGTCCCGTGCGCCGCCGACGTCCAGGTACTCGTCGAACCCGTCGAGCGCCGCGAGGACGTCGGCCTCGATGGCGACGTTGCCGGGGTTGAAGTACGTCACCTCGCGACCCGCGATGGTCCGTGACTCCTTTGTCTCGGTGGTCATCCCGGCGCGCAACTGGTGGTGGGTCGGCCCGGTCAGGACGTTACAGCCGTCGACGAAGGCGTCGCGAATCGCACCGACCCAGCCGTCCTCGACGGAGAGGCCCTGGTTGACCATCGCGACGACGTCGCCCGTCGCCCGGTCGATCCCTGCGTTGCGGGCGACGTTGACCGACCGGTCCGCGATCTCGACCAGGACGGAGACGTCGTCCCGGTCCCTGACCATCCCGGTCGTGCCGTCGGCGGAGGGGCCGTTGACGACGACGATCTCCGCTGTGGGCACCTGCTCGGCGAGTGTGTCCAGACACCCGGCCAGCTCCTCGCGGCCGTTGAGCGTCGGGACCACTACCGAGAGTTCCATACCTCCGGCTACGTTTCCGGAAGCGCATAAAACTCGCGGGCCGGCACGACTACACGTGGGTGTTCCAGTAGGAGACGGACGCGAGCGCCTCGCCGACCGGCGTCTCGCCGATGGCGGTGTCGAGCGAGCGCAGCGAGGCGGCCAGTTCGTTCGGGATCTTCCGGTAGAATCCGTAAGGGAGGATCCAGTCGTGGTCCTCGCCGACCAGTTCCAGACCCGCACCGTCGAGCAGGCGGTCGACCTCCCACCGCGAGTAGAGCCGCGACCCCATCGGGAGCGCCCAGTTGTAGATAGAGCGCGTCGAGAACCGGTTGAACGTGTCGAAGACGACCTGCTCTTTGGCCACCCGGCGCATCTCTGCGAGGAACGCCGCGGGGGTGTCCGCGAGGTGGAAAAAACGCATCGCGATGACGGTGTCGAAGTGGTCGTCGGGGAACGGGAGGCGGGCGGCGTCGCCGCGCATGAACTCGACGTGGTCGTCGACGTCGGCGGCCCGTGCCTTCTCGCGGCCCTGCTGGAGCATCGGTCCGGAGATGTCCAGCCCGGTGATGTCGGCGCCGCGTTCGGCGAGCATGACGGTGAACCGCCCGGTCCCACAGGCGACCTCGAGGACGCTCTTGTCCTCGACGGGACTGATGGCCTCCAGCACGGCCGCTTTCTCCCGGCGGTCGATGAGCCGTCCGCCGCGGGAGAACCGCTTGGCCTCGTACTCTTCGGCCACGGTGTCGGCCTGGTACCACTCCTGCCCTTTCACGCTACGATTGTGGCTTCCCGGGGGATAAAACGATACTGGAATCCACGTTCCCCACTCCCCCACCGCCCTCGAACGACCGGACCGTCACGGAATATAAGGAGACATTATACACATCAAGGTATTCGTATTGTTTGGTCATACATATAGCCAACTTTTACCAGTACCGTTGGAGTATCACCGGATATGAGCACTACCGTCGAAGATGCGCCGACCACGCCGTTCGCCGAAGCGGACTTCCGGGACCGCCTGCGCGAGCTCCCGCCGAGCGCGAAGCTCGTCGCGAAAGTACTGGATGACGAGGCCCCGCTGTCACAGGGGCAGCTGGCCGAGGCCTCGCTGCTCCCGGACCGGACGGTCCGCTACGCGCTGAACCGCCTGCAGGACACGGGCCTGGTCGACTCGCGGTACAGTTTCACGGACGCGCGCAAGCAGGTGTACTACCTGTCGGCCTGAGCGCGTCCACAGACCGCCTCGTTCTTCATCCTCGACGCCCTGCGTCTATCCGATGGACGTGACGAGAGTCGACCTGCCGGTGTCTACGCGGGCACCGACCGGCCAGACCGCCGCGTACGTGCTCGGGGGCAGCGACGCGGTGCTCGTCGACCCGGCGGCACGCACCGACGCCCTCGACGCGGCGCTCGCCGACCGGTCTGTCGCCCACGTCGCCGTCACCCACCACCACCCGGACCACGTCGACGCCGTCGCCCACTACGCCGACGCCCACGACGCCACCGTCTGGGCCAGGCGGGGACGAGCCGACGCCTTCGAGCGAGCGACCGGCGTGACGCCCGACCGGACGTTCACCGTCGCCACCGCGATGCCGACCGGCGACGGTCCCGTACGGGCCCTCGAGACACCCGGGCACGCACCCGAACACGTCGCCTTCGTGGCCGGCGACACCGTCGTGAGCGGCGACCTGGCCGTCGCCGAGGGGAGCGTCGCCGTGGGCGCGCCCGAGGGCGACCTGCGGGCGTACCTGACCTCGTTGCGCCGCCTGCACGCGCTCGCTCCGGCCCGACTGGCACCCAGTCACGGCCCGCCGATCGACTCGCCGCGGGTGACCTGCCGTCGCCTCGTCGCCCACCGACTCGACCGGGAACGACGCGTCCGGGCGGCCGTCGAGGCGGGGGCCGCCACGCCCGACGAGATACTCGCGGCGGCCTACGACAAGGACCTGCGCGGCGTCCGTGCCCTCGCCCGCGCGACGGTGGTCGCCCACCTCGAGAAACTCGCCGTCGAGGGCGACCTGGCGTGGGACGGCGAGCGAGCGACGCCCGCCTGAGCGCCGCCGAGGTCGGGCCCCTTTTGTCCGTCCCGACGGTAGAGAGCGTGTGGAATCGCTCGAAGCGGAGCTCGAACGCGCACGGGACCTGGAGGTGGCGGCGCTGGCCGACGCCATCGAGACCATCGGGTTCGAGTGTACGCGCTGTGGGGCCTGCTGTAGGGCCGGCGAGACGGCCTGTGGCGGGGACAGCGACGACCCGGAGCCACACACCGCTACGGTGTTCCCCGACGAGATTCGCGACCTGCAGGCCGCCGGCGACTACGACTTCCGGGACGTCGCACGACCGATGCCCTACGGCCTGCAGGACGGGCCGGACGGTCCCGAGGGCGAGACGTTCGAGTGGGCCCTCCAGACCGACGACTGCGGGGACTGTACCTTCTACACCGAAGACGAGGGTGGCGTGGGAGCGTGTACGGTCCACGAGGACCGCCCGCTCATCTGCCAGACGTATCCGTTCAGCGTGGCGCTCGGGGGCACCAGTCAGCCCATGGGTGAGGCCGTCGACAGTGTCTCGCTGGACCCACGAGACGCGGGCGACGACGACGAGGTGACGCTCAACGCCCACGAGTGTGAGGGGCTGGGCCGCGACATCGACAGGGACCACGCCGAAGAACTGGCGACTGCGCTCAAGGAGCGCGCCGTGCGGGAACTCGAGGAGGCCATCGGGGTCCGCGACAACTACGCCCCGGCGAACCCGGAGAGCGAGGTCGTCGTCCACGACTCGGAGGGCGCGAAACGACCCGACGGGACCGCCTACGAGGAGTGACCGCGAGACGGGGAGTGGCGGCCGCTACGGGGCTGGAGTCCATCGACGTCGAAAACGAGAGAGTCCGACTAGACGCCGTCGTCGATGATTTCGCCGACCGCGAAGTTCGACTTCACTTCCGTCACCTCTATTTTCACGCGCTCGCCGATGTCGGCGCCGGGGACGATGATGACGTAGCCACGCTCGACGCGGGCGATGCCGTCGCCCTGCTTGCCGATGTCCTCGATCTCGACGTAGCGCGTCTCGCCGGGTTCGACCGGGGGCTGGGGCTGGTCCGGTGGCGTCTCGGGCGTGCCGTCCTCGTCGCTGGCCTCGGTCCCCGCCTCGGCCGAGATTAGCGCGACGCGGTACGTCCCGCCGGCCTCGACGGACCCGGTCTCGATCTCGCGGCGCGGTACCTCGACGACGTAGCGGTCACCCTCGTCGGTGACGTCAGCACTGAACAGACACAGGAGTTGATCCGAGATTTCCATACGTGATAGACCTCTGTTCGCCGTAATGTGTGGCCAGTATAAAAGAACTGCCGACGCCCGACAGGCGCGTGTTAACCACCTGTACCAACCCGGGGTGGAAACGACCCCGGGCGACCCGCCCGGAGCGGAACCCGGTCGGAAAACCGCACGAGGGCGCGGCGTTAACCGTTCGTACCAAATCTGCTAAGGGGGCTTCGTGTGTAGCAAGAGGTGTACAATGAGCGCGACAGCACAGGCGGCCGACACGCGACTCTCGGAGAAACAGCGCCGAATCCTCGAGTACCTGCGGACCCACGCCGGCGAGCAGACGTACTTCAAGTCCCGGCTCATCGGCGAGGAACTCGGCCTGTCGGCCAAAGAGGTGGGGACGAACATGTCCGCCATCGCCGAGGGCGAGCACGGCCTCGACGTCGAGAAGTGGGGCTACTCCTCTTCGACGACGTGGATGGTCGAGGCCTGATAGTGATTGCTGTGACTGTTTACCGGTACGACCGCACGTAGTCGTGCGGTTGGTACCGAAATGACTCACAGCAGTCACTATGAGTCGGGAACTCCGCCACGCCCTGTCGGACCGCGCTTTCGCGGGGGTCGCGTACTCATTTTCCGGACGCCACCACGGATGGAGTCCCGGGGAGAAACTCAGTCGTCGAGACAGCCCTTGCCGGGGACGGTGCCCGCCGCCTGCTCGTTGCGTAGCCACGGCTTCGTGCTCGCCAGTTCATCCGGGTCAGCGACGTTCCCGTCCGCCCCGCTCCGGTCACCCCACCAGTTGCGCTCGGCGTCGATGCCGTCCGTGACGTTCGCCCCGGACTGCACCAGCAGGCCGAGGTCGTTCCCGGACAGGTCGTTCAGGTTTGCAGCGAAGTCCGTGTAGGGGTCGCCGCTGCTGCCGCCGTCGTCGACGAAGATACCGTACACCTGGTCGGCGATATCGTTGCGCTGAATCGTGAAGCGAGAGACGCTCCCGGTGGAGGAGTTCGTCCCCGCCTGCGGACGAACGCCGATGACGTTGTCCGTGAGCGTGTTGTTGACGAGTTCGACATCGCTGATGTCGCCGTTCCCGAGCGTGACGACGCAGTCGTAGCCGCCCATGAACGTGTTGTTACACACGTGGACGTCCGAGACGGACTGGTCGCTCATGGACAGCTGGAGCGAGTAGCGGGCCGCGTTGAAACTGGCGAGGGAGTTCGACGGCGACCGGAGCCCCATGTCGACGTGACAGTCGGTCATCGTCACGTCGCTGCACCCATCGAGGTTGTGACCCCGCCGGCCGCTCACGCCGGAGGTGGCGTGTTCGACGTGGTTGCGCTCCAGCGTCACGCCGTCGACGTTGAACAGGACGATACCGGTGATGTTGTCGCCGGTGATGTTCGCGATGCGGCTCTGGGAGACGGTCCAGTCCTTGGTTCCGACGCCGCCACCGGAGCCAAACCCGTGGAGGACCGGCCACTCGGAGAGCGAGTCGAAGTCGGTGTGGGTGACGCTGATCGAACTCCAAGTCGAACCGCTCCCGACGCTCGCGACGCCTTTCGTCCCGTCGGCGACGCGGAAGCCGTCGAGAGAGACATCGTCGGCCCCGATTCGGAACCCCTCGAGGGTCGCCTCGGGCCCGCGCGAGTCGTACTCCGGGTGGAGACCGGCGTTCGGACCCACGAGCGTCAGGGCCTTGTCGACGGTGACCGTCTCCGGGTAGGTCCCGGCGGGCACCGAGACAGTATCGCCCGCCGACGCGTCGTCGACCATGTTCTGGACGGTGTGACTCGAGGCACTCGCAGACGACGCGAACGCGCCCGCCACGCCGATTGCGCCGAGTGTCTTTACGAACGTTCGCCGGCCAACAGTGTCGGATTTTTTATAACTCACGCCATCAGATACTTGCGAATCAGTATTAGTTAGCTCCTCACGGCCGGCAGCTGGTCGGCGGTAACAGTCCATTACCGCTCGCGAAATGCTGGACCGACGCGGGCCGTCCGGTCGCGACGCTACGCACGAAACGATCAGGTCGCTCCGGGCCCACGAGCGCGTCGCTACGGGTCGTACCGGACGAGCGAGCCCGCCTCGCTCGCGAGTGCCGCGGCGTCGTCGCCAAAGGAGTCGGCGTACCGGACCAAGAGCAGCAGAATCGTCTCCGGTTCGGTGACGGCGTAGCCGTCGTCTCGTGAGAGCAGGCCCGCGGCCTCGAGTTCACCCGCGTAGTTGCTGATGGTGGGCCGCGAGACGCCCAGTTCGCTCGCCAGTTCGGAGGCCGTCACTGCGGGGTTCCGGAGGAGCGCCACGAGCATCCCGCGGGGCGTCTCCCGGCGGAGGTACCCCAGTGTCACCTGTTCGGTCTCCGAGAACTGGCCGGCGGGGAAGTACCGCCGGTAATCGCCGTCTTTCCGGGAAGCGACGACACGTTCGTTCTCCAGGCGGTGGAGGTGGTGCTGGGCCTCGCCGGTGCCCAGTTTGAGGTCGTCGCGGAGTTTCGAGAAGTGGGTGCCCGGATTGGCGGAGACGTAGCCGGCGATAGCGTCAGGGGCGTCGCTGTCGCTCCCGCTGTCGGCGAACCGGGCAAACGGGCTCGCTGCACCGAGGGCGGCAAAGCGACGGAGCGTGGCTCGCTTGTCCTCGTCCACGTCGCCCTCACGTGTCATTGCTACCGAAAAGGTGGCTGGGTAATAAAACGTCTTCGCCTGGCTAGTCGTTAGTTGTCCTTGTCGACCTCCGACGTTCGCGTCGTGTCGTCGGGGCCGCCAGCGACGTCGGTCGCGGCCGGGTCGTCGTCGATCTCGGCGTCCATCTCTTCGATGACTTCGTCGGCGCTGTCGACGCCGGCGTCCTCGCCGTGTTTGATCTTCTGGGCCTCCTGTTCCATGGCCTCGACGTCGACCTGCGCTTCCTGGTCGATCTGCCCGAGAATCTCTTCGATGTCGTCGAGACCGAGCATCTCCCGGGCCTCCTCGTCGAACTCCAGGCCCTCGAGGACGTGACCGTTCTCCTTGACGTCGGACCCCGAGAGGTGCTTGCCGTAGCGGCCGACCAGCGACGTGAGTTCCTGGGGCAGGACGAACGTCGTCGATTCGCCCTGACCGATCTCCGAGAGCGTCTCCATGCCCTTGTCGATGATGGCGCGCTCGCCCATCGACTCGGCAGACTTCGCTCTGAGGACCGTCGAGATGGCGTCACCCTGCGCTTCGAGGATCTGACTCTGCTTTTCACCCTGTGCGCGGATGA
Source organism: Haloarcula halobia (assembly GCF_029338255.1). Classification (NCBI taxonomy): domain Archaea; kingdom Methanobacteriati; phylum Methanobacteriota; class Halobacteria; order Halobacteriales; family Haloarculaceae; genus Haloarcula; species Haloarcula halobia. The sequence goes on along the minus strand of NZ_CP119787.1, from coordinate 1,324,967 downwards.
TGTTGGACTGCTTGTCACCTTCCGCCGTCTCGATGGCGGAGCGCCGTTCACCCTGGGCTTCCAGGATCATGGCACGGCGTTTCCGCTCGGCGGAGGTCTGTTGCTCCATGGCCTGCTGGACGTCCTTCGAGGGGTTGACCTCGCGGACCTCCACGCTCTCGACGCGGACCCCCCACTCGTCGGTGGGTTCGTCGAGTTCTTTGCGGATGCGGGCGTTGATCTCCCCTCGTTTGTTGAGGGTGTCGTCGAGTTCCATGTCACCCAGGACGGCACGGAGGGTGGTCTGTGCGAGGTTGGAGACGGCGCGCTCGTAGTTGTCGACCTCGAGGAACGCCTTCTTGGGGTCCATCACCTTGATGTAGACGACGGCGTCGGCGGTGACCGGCGAGTTGTCGCGGGTGATGGCTTCCTGTCGCGGGACGTCGAGCGTCTGGGTCCGCATGTCGAAGCGGGTGACGTCCGAGACGAACGGGTAGATGAAGTGGATCCCCTGATCGAGGATGCCACGGTACGTCCCGAGGACGGTGTACGCGCCTTTCTGGTACGGGCGGATGATGACGACGCTGGAGTACACCAGCGCGATGGCCATGATGAGGAGGACGACGGTGACGAAGCCGATGATGCCTCCTAACAGTTGTAGCGGCACTAACGCGGGGAACATTACACCGAAGACTCGGACTCGGTGAAAGAAAAACCTTGGGTACCCGTGACAGGAACCTGCGATTCGCAACCGGTCAGGTCGTCTCGGATTCGAATTCGGACTCCCGGTCGTCGGTCCGCTGACGGTCCCGCTCGAGTTCCCGGTCGATGTCGTCGGTCCCCTCGACCGACTCGACCTCGAGCACGTTGCCGCCACCGGGGTCGACCACCATCACCTCGGTGCCGACCTCGATGACGCCGTCGACGCTCCGGGCCTGATAGTAGGGGTTGAAGCCCCCGTCTTCCAGTTTGACCTCGCCGTCCGTCGTCGTGACCCGTTCGGTGACGGTGCCGAACTGACCCCGGAGGGAACTCGACGAGAGTGTCACGCCCCGCTCGCCGCCGGCGAAGTCGAGTTTCCGATAGCCCCACAGCGTGGCGCCCGTCGAGAGCAGAACGACGGCAGCGAGGATCAGGGGGGCGAAGATGCCGAGTCCGGCCGGGATGAACAGCCCGACCAGCCCCGCGGTCAGCAGGGCCACCCCGAGGACGAAGAAGTGCGTCCCCGGGGCGAACGCCTCCGCCACGATGAGCCCCGACCCGGCCAGGAACAGCAGCAGGGAAAGCGAGAGACTGAACAGTGATTCTGCCTGGAGAGGGGCGAGGGGCGCGACGGTCAGCGGGTCGACCATACCTACTGTAGTGTCGGCACGGGATTAAGTGTCCGGGTTGGTCCGGGTGAAAAGGCCATAGAGGAGTGCGGTACCGGCGATGACGCCGACCGTGAGCGCGCCCAGCGTCTCGGGGGTGTACATCGACGCGCCGACGAACATCCGTCCGACGGCGAGGATGGCGACGTAGACGCCCAGCGCGACGAAGACGACGTTCTCGAAACGGGGCGTCCCCGGGCGGACCTCGAGGTCCGGCGCGAACGACCCGGCGACCGCGCCCTCGTCGTCGTCCTCGGTCTCCTGGACCATCTGGTCCGGCACGGCGTCGACCAGTGTCTCGGCGTCGAGCGCGCCGGCTCCGGGCTCGGAACCGCCGTCTGACTCCTCGCGGACGGACTGGCGGTGCTCGTGCTGGACGACGTCGCGTTCCTCCTCTGACTGTCGCCACCCGCCGTCGTCTGGCATGCACGGCGATACGTGTCGTGGCTACAAAAGGCCTCGTGACCTCACCGGACGCGCGTCCCGAGGGGCGCGTCCTCGTGGGTGGTCAACAGGTCGGCCTCCTCGCCGGCGGCGAGCACCATCCCGTTGGACTCGACGCCGAACAGCTCGGCTTGCTCCATGTTGGCCAACAGGATGACCCGCGTCCCGGGGAGGTCCTCGTGGTCGTGGAGCTGGCGCAGGCCGGCGACGACCTGACGGACCTCGTGGCCGATGTCGACCTCCAGTTTGAGGAGCTTGTCCGCACCCTCGACAGGCTCGGCGGTGAGGATCTCGCCGACGCGCATGTCGACGCCCTCGAAGTCCTCGAAGCTGATGCGCTCCTCGACGAGCGGCTGGAGGTCGGCCGGCTCGTCGTCGGCGTCGCCGTCTTCGTTCGCGGCGTCTGGCGACGCCGCGCGCTCGACGCGCTCGGCCAGTTCCTCGTTGAGGCCCTCGATGTGGTCGTCCTCGACCTTCTCGAAGAGTTCTGCGGGCTCGCCGAACTCGGCCGGCGGGGCCTCCAGAGCGGTGTCGAGGGACACGTCGGCGACGGAGCCTTCCTCCTCGAGTTGTCCCCAGAGCCGTTCGGCCTTCCCCGGCAGGACCGGTTGCATCACGACGGCGACGGCCTTCGTCAGCTGCACGCAGTCGCGGATGACCTGCCGGGCGCGGTCGGGGTCGTCGCCGACGAGGTTCCACGGCTCGTTGCGCTGGATGTACTCGTTGCCGTAGTTCGAGAGGTCGATCGCGACCTCGGCCAGCGAGCGGACGTCGTACTCCCGCACGGCCTGCTCGAACTCGTCGAGCGCGTCCTCGATGCGCTCGCGGACGTCGCCGCTGACGTCGGCGTCGGGCGTCCCGTCGTAGTTGCGCTCGGCAAAGAGCAGCGAGCGGTAGATGAAGTTCCCGACGTTGCCGACCAGTTCGCCGTTGACCCGCTCCTGGAAGCGGTCCCAGGAGAAGTCGACGTCGGATTCGAGCCCGGCGCCGGTCGTGATGTAGTACCGGAACAGGTCGGGGTGGAAGCCCGCGTCGAGGTACTCGTCGGCCCAGACGGCGCGGTTCCGCGAGGTAGAGAGGGCCTTGCCGTCGATGCCGACGAAACCGGTGGCGAGGATGGCCCGCGGTTCGTTGAAGCCCGCGCCGCGCAGCATCGCCGGCCAGAAGACGGCGTGGTGCTGGATGATGTCGCGGCCGATGACGTGGATGATCTCGCCGCCCTCGTCGGTCCACTCGTCGTCCCACCCGGTGCCGTGGCGCTCCTCGCCGTCGACCAGCCAGACGTCCGCCCAGTCGTACTCGTCGGCGCCGACCCGCTCGGAGTACTGCCTGGTCGAGGAGACGTACTCGATTGGGGCGTCGACCCAGACGTACAGCACCAGGTCGTCGCCGTCGCCGTCCGCGTCTGCGGCTTTGCCGCTTCTTTCTTCACGTTGCTCCTCCGGAGCAACGCTGCCCCCCGGGTAGTCGATACCCCAGTCCATGTCCCGCGTGATACAGAGGTCCTGCAGGTCGCCCTCGATCCACTCCCGGGGCTGGTTCTGTGCGTTGTCGGTCCCCTCGAGGCGGTCGAGGAGGCCCTGCAGGTACTCCTGGAAGTCCGCCAGGCGGAGGAACTTGTGCTCGCGGGTACGGTACTCCGCGGGGTTGCCCGTGATGGTGCTGACGGGGTCCTCGATCTCGCCGGGTTCGAGGTGGCGCTGACAGCCCTCGTCGCACTCGTCGCCGCGGGCGTGCTCGCCACAGTAGGGACAGGTGCCCTCGACGAAGCGGTCGGGCAGGGGCTGATCCTCCTCCGTGTCCCAGGCGACCTCGATCTCCTTCTCGTGGACGTGGCCGTTGTCGATCCACGAGCGGACGAACCGCTGGGTCATCTCGGTGTTGGTCTCGTCGTCGGTGTGGCCGTAGTTGTCGAACTCGACGTTGAACTGCGGGAACGTCTCGGCGTAGGTCTCGTGGTACTCCAGGGCGAACTCGGCGGGTTCGACGCCCTCCTCGGCGGCGTTGACGGCGACCGGCGTCCCGTGCATGTCCGACCCACAGACGAAGGCGGTCTGCTGGCCGATGCGGCGCAGGGCACGCGAGAGGGCGTCCCCGTCGACGTAGGTACGGAGGTGGCCGACGTGCAGGTCGCCGTTGGCGTAGGGCAGTCCACAGGTCACCACCGCCGGCTCCTCGGTCGGGAACTCGTCGTGGCTCATACCAGAACGTGTGCCGCCGGTGGGTCAAAAGGGGGTTGGTTTCCGCGAGCGGGTCAGTCCAGTATCTCGACGCCACCGAACGCAGCGAACCCCGTGACGACGAGGTCCACGTCCTCGTGGGGTTCGTCGGCCCGGGGACGGCGGTCCTCGGTGGCGCCGGACAGCGGCAGGACGTCGATCCGGACGTTCCACTCCCGGGAGACGCCGAGTCGGGCACCGCCGAAGATGGCGGTGGGACGCACGTGGGCGGATAGGTCGGCGATTGTCGCGTCCCGGAGGGCCAGTTCGGTACCCCCGAAGGTGGCCGTCAGGTCGGCGTTGCAGAACGAGGCCGACGAGGACGATGATGCCACTGCGGAGGGTCTGGGCGGTGAGGCGGCACATTGCCATACACGAGAGTACTCAACCAGAGTACACACCAACGTGCCCGGGCGGACCTGCTGGCGGGCTCACAGCAGCGCCAGGGTGCCACCCGCCAGCCCGAGGGTCACGAGCAGACGGCCGGCGCTGCCCGCCCACGTCGCGGCGCCGAACTTGACGTAGTCCTCCTCGAGCACCGTGAAGGCGTAGATGGACAGCGTGTCGGGGAAGAAGGGCACACAGAGGGCAAGCGCCAGGCCGACGTAGCCGAACTTCTTGGCCAGCTGGACGGTCTGGCGCTCGGACCACTCGATGATGTCGAACCGCGAGTTCCGGATGCGACGGACGAGCGGGCCGTACTCCTTGGCCTCCTGGCCGATGTGGAAGGCTACGAGGCTCCCCATCGCCTTGCCCGTCGCGCTGGCGACGATTATCATCACGAGGTTCCCCGTCGTCGAGAGGCCGAGACGGAGCGTCTCGGCCGGGACGAGGACGACTTCGCTCGGCAGCGGTAAGATGAACGCGATGAGAAAGGAGTACACCGCGATGATGGCCAGCCCGGTCGGCCCCGTGGCGGTACAGACGGCCTCCTCGAGCAGCGAGAGTCCCCCGCCGTGTGTCGTACACTCACCGAGAAAGGCGATCATCGGAACGACCGGGCCAGTCACGTCCACACCCCCCCTTGCAACCAATGGGTTCTAAATCTTGGTATGTGCTCTCAGTAGACCCCTATATCGCTGACAGGTTCGCGCGGCCCCGGAGCGATCGGACCCAAGCCACCCCGTGACGACGGACCGCTTCAGCGCCAGTCGTCCCCGGTCGGCCCCGGACAGCGGTCAGACAGCAGTGGCGTGCGTCGCTCCCGGCGTGCTCGTCGAAGAACCCGGGAGACAGTGTGGTGCGCCGACGCTTGATTCTCGATGCGGGGGCGTCCTGGATCACCCGTGTCTCCCCCTCGCCGCGCTGAATACGAACCCTCGAGGAACCCTGCTCTACCCCGGTTTTTCGCCCGACCGGCGACGGACGCTCGCCGTCCCTCTCGCGGAGCCGCCGTCGACAGCCACCCGGACGAGGTGAGGTCCGATCTCGTACTCGGTACCCGGCCCCAAACAATAATACTTAATTAATATAAAAATAATCTCCGGCTATGTTGGATCTCGTTCTCGATCGCCGGCGGTATCTCGATCGCCTGTCCACCCGGCCGGCCTGGAAGCGGGACCTCGTCGACGAGTTCGACGACTCCCGGTCTACGGTCGATCGGGCGGTGGACGCGCTCGAAGACGCCGACCTGATCCAGCGGACCGAGGACGGCTACGAGACGACCTACACCGGAGAGCTGCTGCTCGAGACTGCAAACGAGGCCCTTGCGGTGGCGGAAACGGCAACGGAGTGGGGCGAGGTCATAAACGAGTTCGACACCGAAGGGCCACGGGAGTTCCGTTTCTTCGCCGGTGCGGACGTCGTCACGATGTCCGAGTTCCCGCCGGCGGTCGTGTGGGAGCGCGTCCGAGCGGTCGTCGAGGAGTCGGACCAGCTCCGAGGAGGGGCATTCGCCCCGAACGACGAGGAGTTCATGTCGGCGGTCCACCGGCGAGCCGTCGTCGAAGGTTCGCTCGACGCGTCACTGGTCGTCACCGAAGTGGTGGCCGACTATCTCGCCGCCGAGATGCCGACCCGTACCGGTGACGCGCTCGACTGCGGGAACATTACGATATCTGTCGTCACTGACCTGCCCTTCGCGTGGTACATCGGAACCGGTGGGGACCGAACGAGAGGGTACCTCATGATCCACGGTGCCCACGACAACTTCGTGGGTTACGCCGCCAACGACGACGCCACTGCGGTCGAGTGGCTCGGCTCACTGTTTGAAACGCACCGCGACCGTGGAACGCCGCTGGCGGCGTACTACGGTGACGCCGGGACGGAGCTTACCTCGCGGTGACCACACCTTGGGTGAACAGTGGTGACGAACGGGGGAGTCGTACCAACTGTGTGTTGAAGTGAATCCTCGACGGCCGAGAACGCATACCGATCCGCGAGTCCGGACCCGACTCAGAGGACGAACATGATGTAGTACCCCGCGCCCGCGGCGACGACGAGCCCGGCGACGAGCGGCAGGAGGCGTCTCGTGGTCGACTTCGGGGCCGAGTGGCTGTGGAGGTCCCGCGCCACCTCGAACAGGTCGTACTGGTCGTCGCCGTACTCGTAGGTGACCTTCGTTACGGGGACCGAGCGCTGTTCGATCTCGTGTTTGACCGTCGCGCTGCCGCCCTCGTCGGCACGGTCCGGCGTCTCCCGAACCGTCCTGTCGAGGCGGTCGCCCTCGACGTCCTCGAACCACGACTCGTCGGCCCCGCTCGCGTCCGCCACGGAGAACGTCGACGCCGGTTCGTACTCCAGCGTCCCCCGCGTCGTTTCGTACAGTTCACCCGTACCCGAACAGGTGCCACACGGCACGTCGCCGTTCCCCGAGCAGTTCGGGCAGGTCACGTCGCCAGCGCCGTCGCACGTCGGGCACCGACGCTCCCCCGTCGCGTTGCACGTCTCGCAGGTCGTCTCGCCGGTGCCGTTGCAGCGACTGCACCTGGCGTCCCCGTGGTCGCCCGTGCCGTTGCAGGAACCACACGTCCGTGCGCCGTCGCCGCCACACTCCCCGCAGTCGTCGGCGCCGTCCCCGCCACACGCCTCGCACTCGACGACCGTCCGGCGGTCGCACTCGCTGCAGGCCTCTCGGCCGCTTCCCCCGCAGTCCGTACAGCTCACGAGCGACGCGTTCTCGAAGTCCACGAACGTCACCGTCGCAGCCTCGAACCCATCCGGTGCGTGCTCGTAGCGCTCGTCGATCGGGACGGCCGACTCTCGAGACGGCGCATCAGACGGTTCCACGGAGATCGTTCGCCGGGACTCCGTGACGGTGAGCGTCCGTTCGATCTCCTTCGTCGCGTCCCACTGCTCGACGTGCTGCACCGTCGCCGCCTCGACGAGGTCGCTCGCGACGCTCCAGGTCTCGGCGTACTCTTCGAGCAGGTCGTCGGCCGTGAACTCCGTCGGCTTCCTGGCGCTCCCAGAGCGGGCGCCGGAGTCGGTGTCGTCCACACGAGACATCACGTCGCCTCCACGTCCAGCGTCTCCAGCATATCGAGGTCCCGTCCGAGGGCGTGGGCCTCACGGGCGACGTCGGCGGCGCCGACGTCCGGCATCATCTCGTTCCCGTAGTAGACGCTCTCGGGCGCGTATCCGGCACCGACCTCGGCTGCCATCGAGTCCTCGCTGGTGAATCTGGCCGCGATCTGTGCGGTCAGGTCGCCGCCGGAGTCGCCCTCGCTGCCGAGGCCGGAGATGAGGACGCGGTCGACTTCCCGCGGGACGTACCCCGCCTCGACGACGAACTCCGTCGCAGCCATCTCCGCGAACGAGGCGACGTCCGCGAACAGGCCGATGAAGTGCTCGGTGCTCACCGTGACCGGCATCGTTTCGCCGCCGACCTCGATTTCGCCGCGAGCGGAGTCCGTGTACGGGTCGAATATCTGTCGGATGGCCGGATACAGTCCCGTCTCCATCTCGAGGGTCACCTCGTCGGGTGTCAGCCGGGAGTCCTCGATCGCGTTCACCGCAGTGTGCCCGAGCAAGTCGACCAGGCCGGCGTCGACGCTGTCGCGAGCGCGCACTCGAACGCGGCCTTCGTCGAGGTTCACCGACGCGAGGGTCACCGTGACCGCCCGTAGCCCGAGGTCGACGGTGACGATCGGGTGGCTGCCGCTCGCGTCGGTGTTGATCTCGTGATCGACCGCACCCAGTACGCTCGATGCGGCATCGTGCGTGACGACTTGCCGGACGTCGAACCCGCTGTCTTCGACGACCCCCTGGAGCTCGAGTGCCGAGCTGTCGGCGTAGTCCGGCGGCATCGCGACGACGGTCTCCCCGTCCCAGCCGTCGTCGTCGATTTCGTCGAACAGTTCCGCGAGGCGGTCTGCATAGCCGTCGCGGGCGGACGCACTGCGCCCCATAGCGTCCCTGTCTTCGGCCTCGAGAAGCGGCACCGTCCGTCCCGCGAGCGCCGTCAACGTCTCGTCGATGCCCCTCGCCCGGGCCGTGGCTGGTCCGTCCAGCATCCCGACGAACTCCCCGTCCGCTGGACTCGACAGCGTGCGGTCCTCGCAGGACATCGTCGAAATCCGCAGGCCGTAGTCGTCGATTGCGATTCCACACACCCGAGCCGCCGGTTCGCTACTGAACAGGCCCATACCCACCCTTCAGTATCGCGTGTACCGGCTTTAGGTCACCCTCGGACGAATTGCGTCACGACGTGACGTATTCACTCGACGTGGGCCGGAGACCCCGGCGGCTCGGTACCAGTCCGGATCCGCGACCAACCACCTTTTGCTTCCTCGGGTGCGCTCCGCGAACCGCTCGTCGCAGAACCGGGGGGAAAACCGGCCCACTTCGTTCGCCGGACACGACGCCGTCAGTACCAGTCCAGATCCGCGACGAAGGACCGCAGCATCGACCGGGTGACGTGGGGCATGCAGACGACCCGCATCTCGCCGGAGCCGGTCTTCGAGACGCGCCAGCCCCGGTCGCGCAGTTCGTCGGTCATCGGCACCGAGAGGTCCGCCGCCACCAGCGGGAGTTCCGGCCCGACGACGTCGTGACCGCGCGCGTCGAGCTGTTCGGTCAGCCACTCGGCGTTGGCCATCGAGCGCTCGTACTGCTCGCGGTAGCCGTCGGGCCACAGCGCCTCCATGGCGGCGACGGCCGAGGCGACGCCGGCTCCCGACCGTGTCCCTGTCATGGTCAGCTGGTCGGTCGACTCCAGATAGGGCGTCTCGACGGCGAGGTCGTCGAGCAGGGAGCGCGACCGGGCCAGCAGGCCGCCGGCGGGGACGACGGCCTGGCCCACCTTGTGCGGGTCGATAGTCATCGTGTCGACCTCGGCGTGCCCGAAGTGCCAGTCGTGGTCGGTAAACGGGAGGTAGAACCCGCCCCAGGCCGCGTCGACGTGACAGAGCGCCCCCGCGTCGGCAGCGAGGTCGGCGACGGCGGGGATCGGGTCGACGAAGCCGTACTCGGTGGAGCCGGCGACGCCGACGACACAGACCGTGTCCTCGTCGACCAGGCGCTGCATCGCGTCGACGTCGACGCGGTGGTCCCTGGCCGGTGCGGTGCGCAACTCGACGCCGAGCACGTCGGCGGCCTTGGTAAAGGAGAAGTGCGCGTGGACCGGCGCGACGACGTTCGGGTCGTCGGTGTCGGCCCGGTTGCGGGCGAGCCGCAGCGCCTGGATGTTGGCCTCCGTCCCGCCGGAGGCGACGTATCCCGCGGGGTCGGCGAGTCCAGCGAGCTCGCCGAGGTAGTCGACGGCCTCCCGCTCGAGGTCCGCGATGGTCTCGTAGGTGCCCGGGTCGCCGGGGTTGGTCGCGAGAAAGCGCTTGGCCGCCTCGTAGGCCGCAGGATGGGGGACGGTGCACATCGACGAGAGCACCCGGTCGAAATCCTGTGGCTCGGCCCGCTGGAGCATGCTGTCGGCAGTGACGGGGGGAACTGGTTTATCGGTTTTGTTCGATACCCCGATGGACGGACCGCCGCCGTGTCGCCGTCGGTGCCGCCGGCGTACGAGGTTAAGTAGCACCCACGACCATCGTGCAAACGATGCAGGCAGTTCAGTTCGACACCCACGGCGACAGAGACGTGCTCACCTACGACGAGTTCCCCGACCCGGAGTGTGGGCGAGGGGAGGCCCTCGTCGACATCAAGGCCGCCTCGTTGAACCACCTCGACGTCCACACCCGGCGGGGGTTGCCGGGCGTCGACCTCGACATGCCCCACATCCCGGGCAGCGACGGCGCGGGCGTCGTCACGGAGGTCGGCGAGGGCGTCACGCGGTTCGAACCCGGCGACCGGGTCGCGTTGCTGGCCGGGAGGAGCGGCGGCGACGACGAGTTCAGCCGCAAGGGCGATCCGACGCTGGCACCCGACTTCCACATCATCGGCGAGCACGTCCGGGGCGTCCACAGCGAGTTCGCGGCGGTTCCCGAGGCTAACCTCGCGCCGGTCCCAGAGGGCGTCGACTGGGAGACGGCCGCGGCCGCCCCCCTCGTGTTCATGACCGCGTGGCGGATGCTCCGCGACCGGGGCGACCTCAAGGTCGGCGAGTCGGTGCTCGTCCTCGGGGCGTCGGGCGGCGTCGGCCACGCCGCCGTCCAGGTGGCCGCCCACGCCGGCGCGGAGGTGTTCGCGACGGCGAGCACCGACGCGAAGCTGGCCTACGCCGAGGACGACTTCGCCGACGAGGTTCGGGACCTGACGGACTACCGCGGCGTCGACATGGTCGTCGACCACGTCGGGGCCGACACCTGGCAGGACTCGCTGAAGAGCCTCGCGAAGGGCGGGCGCGTGGTCACCTGCGGCGCGACGACCGGCGGCCGTCCGGAGACGGACCTCAATCGCATCTTCTGGAACCAGCTGCAGGTCATCGGGTCGACGATGGCCACCCACGGACAGGCCGAGGAGGCCCTGGACCTCGTGTGGGACGGGACCGTCGAGCCCCGCATCCGCGAGACCCTGCCGATGAGCGAGATTCAGGAGGCCCACCGGCTCATCGAGGAGCGAGACGGGTTCGGCAAAGTGGTCGTGGTTCCGGACAGCGAACTGTAAGGCCGGTCAGCGAACCGATTCGAGCAGGAGGCGCTGCTCGACGCGCTTGACCTCGTGTTGGACGTCGCGCACGGCGTCGATGTTCGCCGAGATGGAGGTGACGCCCTCGTCGACGAGGAACTGGACCATCCGCGGCTTCGAGGCCGCCTGCCCGCAGATACTCGTCGCAACGTCGTACTCGCGACAGGTCCCGATGACCTGGCCCATCAGGTCCAGCACGGCGGGGTGGAGCTCGTCGAAGCGGTCGGCGACGTTGTTGTTGTTCCGGTCGACCGCCAGCGTGTACTGCGTGAGGTCGTTCGTGCCAAAGGAGACGAAGTCCAGGCCCGCCTCGCACAGTTGCTCGATGCCCAGCGCGCTGGCAGGCGTCTCTATCATCACGCCCCAGTCGCGCTTCTCGGGGTCGATGCCGACCTCCTCCATCAGCGCCTTCGCCCGCAGGACGTCCTCCGCGTCGGTCACCAGCGGGAGCATCAGCTCGACGTTGTCGTAGCCCAGGTCAAAGAGGCGTTCGAACGCGCGCAGTTCGAGTCTGAACTCGTCGGGCCGGTCGAGCGAACGCCGGATACCCCGGTAGCCCAGCATCGGGTTGTGCTCGCTTGGTTCGTCCTCGCCGCCCTGGAGCTGGCGGAACTCGTCGGAGGGGGCGTCGAGCGTCCGGACCCGTACCGGCCGGGGGTAGAAGGCCTCGGCGACGCTCCGGACGCCGTCGACGATCTCGTCGACGTATGCGCGCTCGCCGTGGTCCTCGACGTAGCGCGCGGGCGTCTTGTTCGTCGAGAGGATCATGTGCTCGATGCGGAGCAGGCCGACGCCGTCGGCACCCGTCGCGGCCGCGCGCTCGGCCGCCTCGGGGATGGAGACGTTGACCTTCACCTCCGTCCCGGTCATCGGCTTGACCGGCGAGTGGGGTTCGACGCTCGGCACGTCCTCTTCCTCGGCGTCCTCGGAGATGGCCGTACCCTGTTCGACGGTGCCCATGTCGCCGTCGAGCGTGACGCGCTGGCCGTCGCGCAGGCGGTCGGTCGCGTCGTCGGCGCCGACGACAGCCGGGACGCCGAGTTCCCGCGAGACGATGGCCGCGTGGCTCGTCATCCCGCCCTGGTCGGTGACGAGGCCGGCCGCGCGCTTCATCGCCGGCACCATGTCCGGCGTGGTCATCTCGGTGACGATGATGTCGCCCTCCTCGACCTTGTCCAGGTTGTCGAGTTTGTCGACGATCTTGACGGTGCCGGTCACCCGCCCGGGACTGGACCCGAGGCCGGAGAGACGGACGTCGTCGCTCTGTGCCTGCATCGACCCGCCGTCGGCGGCGCCGGAACCTTCCGTCGGTTCGGCCCGCTGGGCGCTTGTCTCCGGGGCGCTCGTGCCCTCGTCGATGGTCGTGATGGGCCGGGACTGCAGGAGGTACACCTCGTCTTCGAAGATGGCCCACTCGACGTCCTGTGGCGTGTCGTAGTGCGCCTCGACGCGCTCGCCGACCTCGATGAGGCGGCGTATCTCGTCGGCCGAGAGGACGCGCTCCTCGCGTTTCTCCTCGGGGACGGAGCGCTCGATTGTCTCGCCGTCGTCGCCCCGCACGCACATCACCCGCTTTTCGGCGACGGTCACCTCCTCGATCTCGCCGGAGGTCCGGTCGACGACGTAGTTGTCGGGCGAGACGGCCCCCGAGACGACGGCCTCGCCCAGGCCCCAGGCGGCCTCGAGGATGGCCTTCGGGGCGCCGGTCGAGGGGTGGCTCGTGAACATGACGCCCGACTTCTCGGCGTCGACCATCTGCTGGACGACGACGGCGATGTTGACCACGTCGTGGTCGAAGCCGTTCTCCTTGCGGTAGTAGATGGCCCGCTGGGTGAAAAGCGAGGCCCAGCACTCCTTGACCCGCCGGAGCAGGTCGGCCCGCGAGACGTTGAGGTAGGTGTCCTGTTGCCCGGCGAACGAGGCGTCCGGGAGATCCTCCGCGGTCGCCGAGGAGCGGACGGCGACGTCGGCGTCACCCATCTCGTCGTAGGCCGCCAGCAGGTCCTCGCGGACCGCCGCGGGCAGGTCCGTCTCGAGGATCAGTTCCTGGGCACGCTCTGCCGCCTCGGCCAGCGCGTGCGAATCGTCGGTGTCGACGTCGACCGCCTCGAACAGCGGTTCGTCGATGCCAGTTGCTTCGATGAACGACCGATACGTGTCGGCGGTGACGACGAACGCCGACGGGACCGGGAGCCCCGCCGCAGTCAGTTCTCCGAGAGACGCCGCCTTGCCACCGACCGTCTCGAGGTCGTCGGCACCGATGTCGTCGAGCCACAATGTAGGCATTGACTCGTCTGGAAGGTCACGAAGATGAACTATGGGTCTTCCGGTCACGGCATCCGAGGCCGGTGGTTTACTCGGGGGCGAACAAATCAGACCTCGATGATGTCGTCGGACGTGTCCGCCGCCGGGACCGCCAGCGACCCGTCGAGGGTCGTCACGGCCCGCCCGCCGATCCACACCGCGTGGCCGTCGGTGTCCACCTTCACGGTACCCGGCCGGTCGAGGAAGTGGCCCTGTTCGACGACGACCTGGTCGACGGTGTCGTCGAGAGCGCCCTGCCGGCGGACGTGAGCGGCACAGGCCCCCGCGGCCGTCCCGGTCACCGGGTCCTCCTCGATGCCGACCAGCGGTGCGAACGCCCGCCCGTGCAGGGTCGCCTCGCCGCTGATGGTGTCGAACGTGAACGCGTACAGCCCCTGCGCGCCGACGTCCTCACAGAGCGATTCGATGGCTCGCATGTCGGGGTCGGCCCCGCTCAGGTGCTCGAAGTAGTTTATCGGGACCAGGAGCCACGGGAACCCGGTGTCGCCGACGGCGAGTGGCATGTCCGCGCCGACGTCCCGCAGCGTCGCGTCGTCGACGCCGAGCGCGTCGGCTACGGCGTCCAGCGGATAGTCGACGAGCTCGACGTCGGCCGTGCCCTGGTCGGTCCAGACCGTCCCGTCGAGCTTGCACTCGACGTCGTAGGTCCCCCGCCCGGTCTCCATCGTGTACTCGCCGGCCTCGAGCACGCCGCGCTCGAACAGCGCGGCGTGGGCGGCGACCGTCGCGTGCCCGCAGTTGTCGACCTCTTGCTCGGGCGTGAAAAAGCGGAGGCGCCGGTCGGCGGCCTCGCTCGGCAGGACGAACGCCGTCTCGCTGGCGCCGAGTTCGCTCGCGATGGCCTGCAGCTGGTCGTCGGCCAACCCGTCGGCGTCCGGGACCACCCCGGCGGGGTTGCCCGCCATGGGTTCGTCAGCGAACGCGTCGACGAGCAGCGCCTGTCGCGTCTCCATGACCCCCCGTTGGACCACGCCCGGGTTAGTTCTGCTGGTGGCCGCAACCGACACCGGCCCGCTCGGGCGGGCCGTGGCCGTTCTGAAACCGTTAAGGTGCCGCGCCGACCGACTTCCCCCCATGGGCGAGTTACCGGACGAGTTCCCGTGTACCATCACCAACTGGGAGTACATCTACGGTCTCTGTCGCGACGTGGCCGACGACGTCAGGGCCGCCGAGTTCGACCCCGACGTCGTCGTCGCGCTGGCCCGCGGCGGCTGGTTCGGGGGCCGCTGCCTGTGTGACTTCCTCGGCCTGGACGACCTGGCGAGCCTGAAGATCGAACACTACGTCGGGACGGCCCAGACCGGCGAGGAAGCCGAAGTTCGGTACCCCCTCGCCGACGGCGCCGTCGCCGGCAAGGACGTGCTCATCGTCGACGACATCGCCGACACGGGCAAGTCGATCGAGACGGCCGCGGAGACGGTCCGCGAGCGCGACCCGAGCAGCGTCCGGACGGCGACACTGCAGCTGCTCGACACCAGCGAGCACGAACCGGACTTCGTCGGGGAGTACTTAGAGGAGTGGACCTGGGTCGTCTACCCGTGGAACTTCGTCGAGGACATGTGCGAACTCCTCGCCGGCGTCATGGACAAGAGCGCGGCGTCGGTCCACGACGAGGACGACGTCCGGGAGTTGCTCCGGTCGTACCACGACGTCAGCCACACCGAACTCGAGATCGCCCAGCCCGGGCGACTGGGGGAGGTCCTGACCGAGATGGAGCGGCGAGACATCGTCACCGCGACCGGGGACGGCTGGCGACGTCTCGAGTGAGCGACCCCGGTCGGGTCGTCGACCATCGTCCGTAGTCTCGTGCGGGCGTCGCGTGTGGTCGGGCCAAGCCAGGACAGCAGTCGTCGACGGCGTCGGCCCCCGCCTCGGTCCGGACGCTGGCACTCGACCTCCGCCCACACGTCGAGGGCTTCCGACTCAGTCGACCCGCTCTTCGACCAGGCGGTCCTCGTGGAGTTCGATCCACTCGCGCAGGGGGGCCCGGACGCCGTCGACGGTGACCGTGACGCTGCCGTTCAGCCCCCACGTGGCCGTCGGCGCGTCCTCGCCGAACCGGAGGGGCACCGCCACCTCGAGGTCCTCGAGTTCCAGTTCGAAGGACTCGTCCCGGTCGACCGTCTCGTCGAGCAGTCGCTCGATGACGAGACGGATCTCCTCGGCGTCGGGTTCGAGCAGGGGCGCTCGGTTGCTCATAGACGCCGGTACGTCGGCCACGTACGTCGTTGTTTCCCCTGTCGGGTCGGTGGTAAAGCGGGGGGCCGCGGCCGAAGGTGTGGACAGCCGCCATCGAACGACGCCCGGGCTAGTCGGCCCTGTTCACGAGGAAGACGCCAAGCACGAGTAGCGCACCCCCACCGACCACGCTGAGTCCGGTCCGCTCGCCGAGGAGGGCGGCCCCGAGGGCGACGCCGACGACCGGCTGGGCGAAGAAGTACACCGCGACCGTACTGGCGTCGGCGTACTCCATGCCCTTGTACCACCAGTACCAGGCCGCCGCGGTGCTCAGGAGGCCGAGATAGAGCACGGCGCCGACGACGGGGAGCGTCACCGAGACGGCGCTGAGGGCGTTGGGGCGCACATACAGTTCGACCGGAACCAGCGCCCCGAACAGCGGCACCGACAGGACGGTGGCGTACGTGGCCGTCTCGAGTGCTGAGTACCGTTCGATGAGCGGTTTCGCGTACACGGAGAACGCGGCGAAACTGAACGCCGAGAGCAGCAGGAGGCCGCCGCCGATGCCGCTCCCGCTCGCCAGCGCACTGACGTCGTACTGCCCCAGGAGGACGACGAGCGTGCCGACACAGGCGAGGCCGATGCCGGCCAGCTTCCCGCCGGTGAGGCGTTCACCGAGCGCGACCACGCCGAGCCCGACCATGAAGACGGGCGTCAGGATAGTGAGCAACGAGCCCTGACTCGCGTTCGTCAGGTCCGTCCCGACGAACTGGGTCGTGAGCGCCGCCGTGAGCCAGACCGCGAGCGCGGCGAACCGTCGCCACTCCGTCGGGGAGAACGACCGGGTCGGCGTCGTCAGCCGAACGACCAGGTAGAGGACACCAGCACCGAGTGCGACGCGGAGGAAGGCGAGCGTGAGCGGCGGAATCTCGCTGAACCCCCACTTGCTGACGACGTACATGCCGCCCCACACGACCGCCGCGAGAAGCGGCGCCGTCGCCAGGATCCGTTCGCGGTCCATCGACCGACTGTCCGTCCACGGGGATTAAGACCCCGTGGATTCGTCACCGGACGGGATCTGTCTTCCAGACCGGGACCCCGGGTCATCGAGGGAGTTCGAACGCGTCGACCGTGGCCCCAGAGCGGCTCCGTTCGGCCGGCTGAGCGTCGTCGGCCCCGTCGCCGTCAGCCCAGCACCAGCGGGATGGGGACGAAACAGAGCGCGCCGAGAACGAGTGTCAGGAGGCCCACGGCCTTGCGCCTGGTCCCGAGGGACGTCTCGTCGACCGGCGTGACCGAGCCGGCCCGGCTGAACACGAGCGTCAGGACGCCCCAGAACGCCCACAGCGCGGCGGCACGGCCACCCTCGAAGACGTAGAGGTAGCCGGCCAGGCCGAACAGGGCGACGGGGACGGCCCGCTGGACGAGGCGCATCCGGTCACCGACCAGCGCCCGGGTGACGTGGGCGCCGTCCAGCTGTCCGACGGGGAGGAGGTTCAGGAAGGTCACGAAGGCACCGACCCACCCGCCGATGACGACCGGGTTCGGGAGGAGCCGCGGGTCCGCGTAGGTGAGTTGCTCGCCCATGAGCGCCGCGACGCCCTGGAGCAGGAGGGGGTAGCCGAGTTCGACGCGGGTGGCGATGCCGCGCGTGACCTCGACCGGCGGGAGCGTGACGCCGATCGCCGTGACGACCACCGTCGCTGCCAGGCCGGCCAGCGGCCCGGCGACGCCGATGTCGAACAGGGCCCGCCGCGAGGGCATGTTGTCACGCATGCGGATGACCGCCCCGAGCGTCCCCAGCAGGTTCGGGAGCGGGATGAAGTACGGGAGGCTCGCTTGCACCTCGTGGCGGCGCGACAGCGCGTAGTGGCCGAACTCGTGGACGGCCAGGACGCCCAGCACGGACACGGCGAAAGGCCAGGCGGCCACCAGTGCGGTCGGGTCCTCGGGTACCGAGAGCCCGTACCACCGGGTGCCCGCGTAGAGCGTCGAGAGGAGCGTCACCAGTGCCAGCGTGACGTTGACCCACGGGATTCCGTCGACGCCGAGCGACCGCTCGGTGGCGACCAGGACGTACTCGCCGGTCTCGTGGCGCAGTGAGACCCGGTACCCCCGTTTGCGGAACCACGGCGCGACCCGCTGGACGACCTGCTCGGCCTCGGTCAGCGGTTCGCCGTAGTAGCGCACGCCGTCGCTGGGGGAGGTGTCCACCTCGTAGACGACGAACGTGTCGGCCAGTCGCTCGGGTTCCGGGATCCCTGTCGACGACGACTGCTCTGCCATTACGTACCGTTAGGGCTGGAGCGGTTTAGACCTGTTTCCGCCGCGTGGCGCCTTCGCACCGGAGTCAGTCCGCGATGGCCTCGCCCGGCCCCGTCGCCGCGCTCGGGTCCTGGATCCAGAGGTCGCCAAAGAGGTCGTCCTGTTCGAGTCGCACGCGGCCGCGGTGGGCCAGAAAGAGGAGGCCGAGGAACGTCTCGACCCGGGACCCGCCTGCGGTCTCGATTTCGCGGTACAGCACCTCCGTGCGGCCCTTCTCGTACTGCTCGCGGACCGCCGCGAACACGTCGTCGATGATGTCGTCGATGTGCTCGGCGTGGGCGGTACCGGTGACGTCTTCGGCCGTCGGTTCGTCGTCGAGGCGCATGTCGTCGGCCCCGCGGTAGTCCAGTTCCTGTGTCCCCCGGGCGAAGCCCTTCGGGGACCCCGAGGTGTCGTACTCGCGGGACTCCTTCCACCAGGAGTCGCGCTCGGCGTCCCGCAGGTCGCGGACGAGTTCGTCCAGCGTCTGTGGCATCCCGCGGGCGCGCCGGCGTTCGAGCCGCCGGTCCATCTCGGATTCCAGCGCGGCGAAGGGGTCGGGTTCGTCGATGGGGGCACCCTCGGTCATCGCCTGCTCCCACGGTTCCGCCGGTTCGTCCTCCGCCTCGTCCTCGCCGAGCATGGCGTCACTCTTCATCCGGACGAGGACCGATGCGTAGAACAGCGCCCGGCCGCCGGTCCGCAGGTCGCCCTCGTCGAGGCGTTCGAGGAACTTGTCGGTGACCCGGACCACGTCGATGTCCCACGGGTCGATCTCGCCGTCGTCGGCGAGCTGGACGAGCACCTCGACCGGTTCGCCGTCGTCCTCGTCGGCGTCCTCGCTGTCGGGGTCGCCTCCGCCTCCCGGCGACTCGACGTGCCCGTTCGTCGTCGGGTCCACGTCGTCGCCGGCCTCGTCGGCACCGAACAGCGATTCGGCTGACGAGGACTCGCCTGGCGGCTCGCGGTCGTCATGTCCGGTGATGTCGAGGGGGATGTCGTCGTCGGGCCTCTCGCCATCTCGCGGGTCGCTTCGCTCCCCGCTCGAGTTCTCCGAGGGCCCTCCGTCGCTTCGCTCCGTCGGCCCCTCGCTAGTCATCCGCCGGCACCTCCTCGTCCTCCGGGCCGTCGCCGGAGAGGTCGATGCCGGTCACGGCACTCACGTTGTCGCCCTGCATCATCACGCCGATGGCGCGCTCGGAGCGTTCCAGCAGGGCCGAGCGGTGCGAGACGACGACGAACTGGGCGTCGCTCGCGAGTTCGTCGACCAGTTCGCCGACGAGGTCGGCATTCTTCGCGTCGAGGAAGGCGTCCACCTCGTCGAGCGCGTAGAACGGCGCGGGGTTGTGGCGCTGGATGGCGAAGATGAAGGCCAGCGCAGTCAGGGACTTCTCCCCGCCGGACATGGCGTTGAGCCGCTGGATGGGCTTGTCGCCGGGCTGGGCCTTCATCGTCAGTCCGCCCTCGAAGGGGTCCGCCTCGTCCTCGAGGTGGAGGTGGCCCGTGCCGTTCGAGAGGCGCTCGAAGATGTCCTCGAACTGCTCGTTGATGGCGTCGAACGACGCCATGAACGTCTCCTTCTTGCGGGCCTCGTAGGTCTCGATGCGGTCGCGGATGCCGTCGGCCTCCTCGATGAGCGTCTCGCGCTTGTCCTCGAGATCAGCGAGGTCGTCGGCCACGCGGTCGTACTCTTCGATGGCGCGCATGTTGACCGGTTCCAGGGCCTCCATCTCGCCGGCGAGGCGCTCGATCTCGGACTCGACCGTGTCGTGGTCCGGGACGTCCTCGGGGTCGTAGTCGCCGACCTGGCCCTCGAGCTCGTCTATCTCCCACTCGAGACGGTCCTCGGTCTCGCGTTCGTCCTCGAGGTCGCGTTCGACCTCGGTGACGGCGGCCTGTTGCTCGTCGCGGGCCTCCTTTGCCGCCTGGAGGTCCTCGCGCAGGTCCTCGCGTTCCGCTTTGAGGTCGGCCAGTTCGTCCTCGAGGTCCGCGACCTCGGCCTCCTTCTCGGCTTTCTCGGCCTCCTTCTCCTCGACTTTCGCTTCGAGTTCGACGATGCGCTCCTCGTGTTCAGCCTTGCGGTTCTGGGCCGCCTCGATGTCGTCGTGGAGGTCCTCGATGGCGTCCTCGGCGTACTGTTTCTCCAGTTGCAGTTCGTTGAGTTCGGCGTCCCGGTCGTCCAGTCGGTCCTCCAGGGCGTCGATCTCGTCCTCGATGGCCTCACGCTCGTCGGTCAGCGCCGGGAGTTCCGAGTCAGCGACCTCCGCTTCGAGATCGTCGATGTCGCCCTGGAGCGTCGCGATCTCGTCGTTCTTGGCCTCGATGTCGGCCTCCAGCTCGTCCATCTCCTCGGCGACGGCCTCGCGCTGGCCAGCGATCTCCTCGAGGTCGGCCTCGAGTTGCTCGATGCGCTCGCGGGTCTCCTCGACCTCGCGTTCGGTCTGCTCGATGCTGTGCTGGATGTCGCGGACCTGCTCGGTCGCCTCGGTCTCGCGGTCGCGGGCATCGTCGAGGCGCTCCTCGACGTCCCGGAGGTCGGCGCGCACGTCGGCGCGCTGGTCCTCCAGTTCGGTGATGCGCTGTGCGACCCGCTCTAGTTTCCCAGCGCCCCCCGAGAACGAGTAGCGCGTCCCCGAGGAGGACCCGCCGGTCATCGCGCCGCTCTTCTCGACGAGGTCGCCGTCCAGCGTGACCATCCGGTAGTCGCCCATCAGGTCCCGCGCTGTGCTCATGTCGTCGACGATGACGGTGTCGCCGAGCACGTACGAGAAGATGCCCTGGTACTCGGGGTCGAAGTCCACGAGGTTGTACGCGAAGTCGACGACGCCGTCTGCGCTGGGCAGGGACGGCAGGCTTCGGGGCTGCATCTGCGTGATGGGGAGGAACGTCGCCCGGCCGGCGTTGCGCGACTTCAGGTACTCGATGCAGGACTGGCCGACGCCGTCGTCGTCCACGACGACGTGGGCGAGTCGGCCGCCGGCGGCCGTCTCGCAGGCGGTGGCGTACTCGGGGTCGACCCCGCCCAGCTGGCCGACGGTCCCGTGGACGCCCGCCCGGTCGGCGTTCAGGATGGCCGTGACTGCCCGACCGTACGAGGAGTCGCCGTCCTGGCCGGCCTTGGCCTCGAGTTCGGCGTACTCCTGCTGTTTCGCGCTGATCTCGTCCTCGAGATCGTCTACGTCCGACTGCAGTTCCCGTTTCTCTTCGCGCAGGTCGTCGACCACTTCGCCGATGGTCGCCTTGTTCTTCTCTGCCTTCTCGAGTTCCGTCTCGAGGTCCGCGATCTCGGCTTCGAGGTCCGGGATCTCGGCCTCCAGGTCCTCGATGGCGTCTCGCTTCTCGTCTTCCTCGTTCGAGCGGCGACGGGCCTCGTCCAGCAGGCGGTCCTGCTCGCGCTGGAGGTCGTTGCGCTCGCTTTTGAGCGTCTCTAAGCGCTCGCGTTTCGCTTCGAGTTCCTCCTTGACCTCCTCGAACTCCTCGCCGACGGCGTCGATGCGGGACTGGACGTCGGCGAGCTCGCTCTCCTTGTCGGCGATGTCGGCCTTGACGTTGGATTTCGCGACCTTGGTCTCGCGGATGTCGCTCTCCAGGTCGTCGACCGTCTCCTGCTTGCGGTCGATCTTGACGAACGCCTGGCGGCGCTCGTTCTCGGCGTCCTCGACGGCCGCCTCGGCGGTCGCGATCTTGTCCTCGAGCCGCGAGATATCGCCCTTTATCTCCTCTATCTCCCGCTTGATGGCGAGCTGTTCGTCCTCGCCCTTGCGCTCGATCTCGTTGTTGAGCTCGTGGAGCTCGTCCTCCAGGCGGATGACCTTCCCCTGGCGCTCGTCGAGTTCGGCCTGGAGGTCGGTCAGTTCCGACTCGAGGTCGTCGATGGCCTCGGTGACCGCCGCGAGTTCCTCGCGCTTGTCCTCGAGTTCGGCGGCCTTCCGGTAGCCCTCGTACTCCTCTTTCTCCTCGCGGAGCGACTGGTACTCCAGGGCCGTCTCGCGTTCGTCCTCGAGCTGGTCGAGGCGGCCCTGCTTCTCCTCGATGCGCAGTTCGGCCTCGTCGATGCGGTCTTGGACCACCTCGAGTTCCTCGAAGGCGTCGGCCTTCTTCTGGTCGAACTGGGCGACGCCGGCGATCTCGTCGATTATCTCCCGACGAGACCCGGCGGTCATGTTGATGATCTCGGTGACGTCGCCCTGCATGACGACGTTGTAGCCCTCGGGCGTGACGCCGGCCTGGGCCAGCAGGTCCTGGATGTCCCCGAGGTTGACCGAGCGACCGTTGATGTAGTAGTAGGAGTAGTAGTTGTCCTCGGTCTCCTTGACGCGGCGCTTGATGGCGATCTCGTCGACGTCGCCGATGTCCTCGGTGCCGGCGGCGTTGACCACCTGCGAGCGCTCGAGCGTCCGATCCTCGTTGGCGAGGATGACCTCGACGCTGGCCTGGCGCTCGCCGCTGTACTCGGCGTCCTCGTCGGCGTGCCCGGGGTTGTAGATGAGGTCGGTCAGCTTCTCTGCGCGGATGCCCGACGTACGGGCCAGGCCGAGTGCGAAGAGGACGGCGTCGATGATGTTGGACTTGCCCGAGCCGTTCGGGCCGCTGATGGTGGTGAAATCCTCGTAGAAGGGGATTCGAGTCTTGCGACCGAAGCTCTTGAAGTTGTCAAGGACGAGCTCTTTGATGTGCATACGGTGGGCGGACCGTCTCCCTACGCGACGATGATGTCCGACTCCGAGTCCTCTGTGGACCCGGACTCTGCGTCGGCCTCGGCGTCGCCATCGGACCCGGCCGCGACTCCCTCCCTGTTGTCAGCCCCGTCGGTGTCCTCCGTGTTAGGTGTATCGGCCCGCTGGTGGCTCACCGTGCCGTCGTCGCCGAACCCGAGGTCCTCGTCGACGGCGTTTTCCAGTTCGCGAAGTCGGACCTTGCACTCGACGAGTTCGTCTGTGAGCCCCTCGACGGACGCTTCCAGTTCCTTGACGTGCGCTTCGAGTTCCTCGACACGGTTGCCGCACATATGAGAACACCAACCGGTCCGGCCACTTATACCTACGTCAGACATTGACACATATTTTGACAGGTCGGGCGCGACACACAGGTGCCGGTTCGGCGCGAACCGGTCACACGGCGGACCAGTCACGAACGGTACGTGTTCTCGACGTACTCGGTGACCGCATCGGTCACCTCGCCGTCGAACGTCCAGCACCCGCGCCACTCGTTGTCGCCCGTCTCCTCGGCCACCAGCGCCGCCTTGGCCGGGTCCGGGCACCCGGTGTGGACGACGAACCAGGAGCGCCGGAGCTCCTCGGTCGGCGACGTGTAGACCGCGACGTCCTCGCTCACCGACAGTTCGCTGTCCGGAACGCCGTAGAGGTGGACGTCGACGTCCCGTTCGACGAGTCGCTCGTAGACCCGGCGCGTCCCCCGTTCGTCGTCGATGCGCGAGAGGTACTGGAATCCCGCGTGGAGTGTTCCGTCGCCGTGCTGGAGCGCCAGCGACTCGATGTGGCGGGACATCTGGATGAGCAGCATCTTCTGTTTGCCCGAGACGGAGAAGGTCGTCTCCTCGAGGTTCGCGAGCACCTCCGGCGTCTGAACCTCGTCGACGGGGCGCGTCCCGGTGGTGTAGAGGTCGGAGTTGACCATCAGGACGCTCCTGGCGATGTCCTCGAGCGACGACATGCCGAGTTCCGCGCCGTTCTCGTCTTCCAGCGTGACCGCGTCCGTCACCGCCCCGTCGTCGCTGGACCCCTCACGCACGTCGACCGTCGGCGTGTCGACCATCCGCCGGAGCATCCGCACCAGCGGGGCGGGTTCGTCCTCGTTGTACACGGTCAGCGTCTTCCCCCCCGTGCTGACCGCGTCGATGAACCGTGCAATGGTCACGCGTGGCCGTTGTAGTTCGGAGATATTAGCGTTTGCCCTCTGATCGAGTAGCAGCCCCCGGAGCCGGCGTGCTCGCGGGTCGGCGACACGGCGGCGCGCCGGGGTCGTTAGCCTTTAGCCACCGGACGCCGAACGCCGGGTAATGACTGCACAAGCCGCCGAGTCCGGCGAACTCGCGGCCGTCATCGGGCTGGAGGTCCACGTCCAGCTCGAGACGGACACGAAGATATTCTGTGGCTGTTCGACCGACGTCGC
The DNA here is from genome assembly GCF_029338255.1 of Haloarcula halobia. Classification (NCBI taxonomy): domain Archaea; kingdom Methanobacteriati; phylum Methanobacteriota; class Halobacteria; order Halobacteriales; family Haloarculaceae; genus Haloarcula; species Haloarcula halobia. The sequence goes on along the minus strand of NZ_CP119787.1, from coordinate 1,300,999 downwards.
CGACGACGACCCCAACACCCACACCTGTCCGGTGTGTCTCGGCCTGCCGGGCGCGCTCCCGGTCGTCAACGAGGGGGCCGTCGAAGCCGCCGTGAAGGTCGGCAAGGCCATCGACGCCGACATCCCCGAGGAGACCGCCTTCCACCGGAAGAACTACTACTACCCCGACCTGCCCAAGAACTTCCAGATCACCCAGTACGACGCGCCCATCTGCCAGGACGGCGAACTGGAGTTCGGCGTCGAGGGCGAGCGACGCTCGGTCGCCATCCGGCGGGCCCACCTCGAAGAGGACCCCGGCTCGATCAAGCACGTCCGCGAGGGCACCGGGCCGCTGGAGTCCCGGACCTGCTCTATCGACCGGGCCGACTACACGCTCGTCGACTACAACCGCGCCGGGACGCCCCTGATGGAGGTCGTCACCGAGCCCGACTTCCGCGCCCCCAAGGAGGTCCGTTCGTTCCTCGAGAAGCTCGAGGAAGTACTGGAGTACCTGGGCGTCTTCGACGCCACCCGCGACGGCAGCCTGCGCATCGACGCCAACCTCTCGATGGTCGACGCGAGCGAGGTGGACGACGACGGGACCATCGACGAGTCGGTCCTCGCGGACGCCAACCGTACCGAGGTCAAGAACATCTCCAGCCACAAGGGTGCCGAGCAGGCCCTGGCCTTCGAGGCCTCGCGCCAGCGCAAACTCATCGAGTCGGGCCGCGCCGTCGAACAGGAGACGCGCCACTTCAACGAGACCCACGGCAACACCGTCTCGATGCGCTCGAAAGAGGAGGAGAAGGACTACCGCTACTTCCGCGAGGCCGACCTGCCGCCGCTCCGGGTCAGCCACTGGAAGGCGGAACTCTCGATTCCGGAACTGCCCGACGCGCGCCGCGAGCGGTTCGTCGCCGAGTACGGCCTCAGCGAGGAGGCCGCATCGAAACTCACCTCGACGAAACAGGTCGCGGACTTCTTCGAGGACGTCGCCGAGCAGTTCGACGCCGACCTGGCGGCGACGTGGGTCGCCGACAACCTGCTTGGCGAACTCAACTACCGCGACATGCAGATCACGGACGTCTCGGGACGGTTCGACGAGGTGACCCGCCTGGTCGAACTGGTCGCGAACGAAGAGATCACCGCGAAGAACGCCCACGAGACCGTGCTCCGGCAGATGCTCGACGAGGGCGAGGACCCCGACACCGTCGTAGAGCGCGAGGGCCTGGGCAAGACCTCCGGCGACGCCGTCCAGCAGGCTGTCGAGGAAGCCATCGAGGAGAACCCCGACGCCGTGCAGGACTACGACGACGGAGAGGGCGGCGCCATCAACTTCCTCGTCGGCCAGGTGATGCAAAAGACCGGCGGCAGCGCGGACCCCGGCGAAGTGAACGGGTTGCTTCGGGACGCGTTGGACGAGTAGCATCCGAAGCGCGCAGCGCTTCGGTTCACGGGACCGAACGAAGTGAGGTCCCGCCTTTTTCCCCCAGGTTTTTCGAGGATGGGTTCCCGCAGCGAGCGAAGCGAGCGAGGAAACCCGACGACGAAAAAGGTGGTTGTGAAGGGTTGTTGCGCGAGGAACTGGACGAGTAGCGTCCGACACGCGCTGCGCATCGGTTCACGGGACCGAGAGAAGCGGGGGGACGCCGGGACGAATCGCGGAGCGCGAATACGCCCCCGCGCTAACTGTCGACTCCCTCGCCCGCGTCGCTCCGGGACTGGTTCCCGTCGGGGATGATGGCCGGGTCCCTCCACAGGAGCGTGACGAAGATGGCGATGGCCGACAGCTCGATTATCTTGATGACGCCCTCGACGGGTTCGACGACGAAGTGGTCGAGGACGAGCGCGAGGCTGCTCTGGTCGTGGTGGTGGCCGCCGCCGCCCGCCGACGGGGCGCTGAAGCTGTCGACGAGGAAGGCGCCGTGCCCGGTGGTGTGCCAGAACACCCAGGCGGCGACCGAGGCCAGCAGGACGACAGTGCCGGCGACGTATGCGTCACGCAGCCCGACGACCTTCCGCGTGACGAGATGCGGGCCCGCAAACAGCAGCGCCGCCATCGCGACAAAGAGGAACGGACGCGGGTCCGGTGGCAGCCCCCGCCCTGTGAGACTCTCCAGGGCCTGCAGGTAGATGATGCTGCGCGGGAGACCCCACCAGAGGTGGAAGGCCGCCGTCGCGAAGACGAGCGTGGCGGCGACACCACGGAGGACGCGAGCGGTCCGGGAGTCCATGTCGACGCTCTGGTCGGCAGCGTCATGAGCGCATCGGAAGTGCCCGCGGCGGCCAGGACCGCCCCTCGGAACGACTCGAAGGGATTAATCCGTCCCGCCCCGCAGGCGGGAGTGTGTTCCCGAGTATCAGGTCGCGCCGCTGGGCCGTCCGCGGCGTCGTCGCCCTCCTCGTCCTGTCGCTGCTGACTCCGATGCTGGTCAGTGCGGTGACACACGAACCGTCGGACGCACAGACACTGCAACGTGGCACGCTGACCAGTCCCGCGAACGGGACGACGGTGGTCAGCGCGCAGGGCTACACCTTCCAGGGGAACACCAACCGCAAGAAGCCCGCCCGCCTCGTGGCGGTGGACGAACGCGGCCGCCTGGGGTGGACCCACCGGAACCCCGAGGGGACCAGTGGCTGGTTCTTCGACATCGACCCGCTGCCCAACGGGAACCTGCTCGTGGTCTCGCCCCGCGAGGGCAAGACGCTCGTCTACGAGTACGACCCCGATACCCAGGAGCGGGTCTGGAAGCGGCTGCTCCCCTACGAGGACACTCACGACGTGGACATGCTCAACGACACCGCGCTGGTGATCTCACACATGCGAGCGTGGGAGGCGTCCAACGAGACGTCGATGGACGAGATCGTCGTCTACAACCTCACGACCGACGAGGTGACCTGGACCTGGGCCTACCGGAACCACTTCCCGCCCTCGACCGACGGCGGGATGGACGAGGACTGGACCCACAGCAACGACGTCGACGTCGTCGGCGACGACCACTTCCTGGTCTCGCCGCGCAACTTCGACCAGGTGTTGCTCATCAACCGCACCACCAAGGAGATCGACATGCGTCTCGGCGAGGACGGGAACCACAGCATCCTCAACGAGCAGCACAACCCCGACTTCCTCCGTGGAGAGGACGGGACGCCGACGATGCTGGTCGCCGACAGCGGCAACAACCGCGTCGTCGAGTACGCCTACACGAACGGCACGTGGACCCGGACCTGGAGCGTCGGGTCGAACACGCTGAACTGGCCCCGTGACGCCGATCGACTCCCGAACGGCAACACGCTCATCACGGACACGCTGAACCACCGCGTCATCGAGGTCACGCCTACCGGCGAAGTCGTCTGGGAGTACTACGTGACCTGGGGCCCCTACGATTCAGAGCGCATCGCCCACGGCGACGGGTCGAACGGGCCGACCATCCGCGAGCAGAACGCCACCGGCACCTACGACATCACGGGCAGCGCCAACCTCTCGGCCGGCGGCGAGCAGAACGTCTCGGTCGGGACGTTCATCGAGGCCACGTTCGCCGGGACGCCGCTTGCCGGCGTCGCGAGCGAGGTGAGCACCGTCTGGGGCCACTACGCGCCGTGGCTCCGTCCGGTGTGGATGACCGGGTGGGCGCTGTTCTACGGCCTGCTGGCGGCCGCCCTTGCGATCGCCTGGCTGCTGGCGGAGGTTGGCTTCTTGGGCTATCGCCACCTCAGGGCCCGTCGGGACGGGGCGCCGGAACCGGCCGACTAGGCAACCTCTCGCGGGCGTGGGCCCGCCCCCGCAGCCGCCCGCAACCGCACGCATACCCGCGCTGTCGGCCGATTTCCCCCGAAAGTCTTTAGACTCTCTCGCGGCGTATCGACCGCTAATGACAGCACAAGGTGGTGGGCCGTGGAGCTGATTATCACCGAGAAGGACAACGCCGCGCGCCGCATCGCGGAGATTCTCTCGGAGGGCAGCGCCTCGACCGAGCGACGCAACGGCGTGAACGTCTACCGCTGGGGCGACAAGCGGGTCGTCGGGCTCTCGGGCCACGTCGTCGGCGTCGACTTCCCGCCCGAGTACAGCGACTGGCGCGACGTCGAGCCCTCGGAGCTCATCTACGCCGACGTCACGAAGGAACCGACCCAGGAGAACATCGTCACGACGCTCCAGCAACTGGCCCGCCGGGCCGACGAGGCCGTCATCGCGACCGACTACGACCGCGAGGGCGAGCTCATCGGCAAGGAGGCCTACGAGCTCATCCGCGCCGAGACGGACATCCCCATCTCGCGGGTCCGCTTTTCCTCGATCACCGACCGCGAGGTCACCGAGGCGTTCGCCGACCCCGACGAGGTTGACTTCGACCTGGCGGCGGCCGGCGAGGCTCGCCAGATCATCGACCTGGTGTGGGGCGCGGCGCTGACGCGCTTCCTCTCGCTGTCGGCCCGCCAGTTGGGCAACGACTTCATCTCGGTCGGTCGGGTGCAGTCACCGACGCTGAAGCTCATCGTCGACCGCGAGCGCGAGATACAGGCCTTCGAACCCGAAGCCTACTGGGAGCTGTTCGCCGACCTCGCGAAGGACGGGTCCAGTTTCGAAGCCCAGTACTTCTACGACGACGACGGCACCGAGGCCGAACGCGTCAAGGACGAGGGCGAGGCCGACGCGGCCCACGCCGACCTGACGAGCGTCGACGCCGCGGCGGTGACGAGCGTCCGCCGGCGCACCCGCGAGGACAGTCCGCCGACGCCGTTCAAGACAACCGCCTTCATCTCGGCGGCCAGCTCGCTGGGCTACTCGGCCCAGCGCGCGATGTCTATCGCCGAGGACCTCTACACCGCCGGCTACATCACCTACCCCCGGACCGACAACACGGTCTACCCGGAGGACCTCGAGGAGGACGCCCTGCTCGACGCCTTCGTCGGGTCGCCGACGTTCGGCGAGGACGCCGAGTCGCTGCTCGAACAGGACGAGATCGTCGCCACCGAGGGCGACGAGGAGACGACCGACCACCCGCCCATCCACCCGACCGGCGAGCTCCCCTCGCAGAGCGACCTGTCGGACGCCGAGTGGGAGCTATTCGAGCTCGTCGTCCGCCGGTTCTTCGCGACGGTCGCCGAGGCCGCCACCTGGGAGCACCTGCGCGTCGTCGCCGACGCCGCCGGCCGCTCGCTGAAGGCCAACGGCAAGCGCCTTCTCGAGCCGGGCTACCACGCCGTCTACCCCTACTCCAGCGCCAGCGAGAACCACGTCCCCGACGTCGAGGAGGGCGAGGAGCTGGCCATCACCGCGGTCCGCCTGGAGGACAAGGAGACCCAGCCGCCCCGCAGATACGGCCAGTCGCGGCTCATCGAGACCATGGAGGGGCTCGGGGTGGGGACGAAGAGCACGAGACACAATACCATAGAGAAACTCTACGACCGCGGCTACATCGAGGGCGACCCGCCCCGGCCGACGAAGCTCGCGATGGCCGTCGTCGAGGCTGCCGAGGAGTTCGCCGACCACGTCACCAGCGAAGAGATGACCGCCCAGTTAGAGCGGGACATGACCGCCATCGCCGAGGGCGAGGCCACGTTAGACGAGGTGACCGACGAGTCCCGCGAGATGTTAGAGAAGGTCTTCGAGGAACTCGAGGACTCGCGCGAGGAGATCGGCGAGTACCTCCAGGAGTCGCTGAAGGCCGACAAGACGCTGGGGCCGTGCCCGGAGTGTGGCGAGGGCATGCTCGTCCGGCGCTCGCGTCAGGGCTCGTACTTCGTCGGCTGTGACGGCTTTCCCGAGTGTCGCAACACCCTCCCGCTGCCCTCCACCGGGAGCCCGCAGGTGCTCGACGAGGTCTGTGCGGACCACGACATGAAACACGTCAAGATGCTCGCGGGTCGGGACACCTTCGTCCACGGCTGTCCCCGCTGCGAGGCCGAGAAGGCCGAGGCGAGCGAGGACGAGGTCATCGGCCCGTGTCCCGAGTGCCACCAGGAGGAAGGCGGCGAACTCGCGATCAAGCACCTCCGCTCGGGGTCACGGCTCGTCGGGTGTACGCGCTATCCCGACTGTGACTACTCGCTGCCCCTGCCCCGAAACGGCGACATCGAGGTGACCGACGAGTTCTGCGAGGACCACGACCTGCCCGAACTCGTCGTCGACCCCGCCAGCGACGACCCCTGGGAACTTGGCTGTCCCATCTGTAACTACGAGGAGTACCGGGCTCGCAACGCCGTCGAGGACCTGGAGGACCTGAACGGCATCGGCGGCGCGACCGCCGAGAAGCTCGAGGCCGCCGGCGTCGACTCGCTGGACGCCCTGCGCGAGGCCGACCCCGACGTCGTCGCTGCGGAGGTCCAGGGCGTGACCGCCGGCAAGGTCCGCGACTGGCAGGACCAGCTCGAGGCCTGAGCCGCGGACGACACCGACGACGACCGGCGACCGGGCGTCCGTATGGGTCTGCCGACGCCGTGGCTACCCCGACCAGCCTACCAACGCCGGTCTCGTGCGCTCGTGACGACGGTGATATACGACGGCTACGAGGGGCTGGGGGACCGCAACGAGTGGGGCCCGGTCGGCGAGTGAACGCCACCGTCACTGCTCGTGGACCGACTCGACGGCGGCGAGAGCCGACGGGTCGTGAGACTTTTCCCCTCGCACTGCGGATTCGGAGTATGTTCGGCGGAGGCGGCGGGATGGACCCGCGCAAGCTACAGCAGATGATGGAACAGATGGGCATCGATATGGAGGATATCGACGCCGAGGAAGTGATTATCCGGACCCCCGAGGAGGAACTGGTCTTCACCGACGCGGAGGTCCAGCTGATGGCCGCACAGGGGCAAAAGACCTACCAGGTCGTCGGCGAACCCGAGTCCCGGGCCCGCGACGGCACGAGCAGTGTGGCCGACGAGACGGAAGCAGAGGCCGACGACGACGAGAGCGACGAGGCCGACACGGAGTCGTCCGGCCCGGTGACCATCTCGGAGGGCGATATCGAGCTGGTGGCGATGCGTGCCGGCGTCGACGAGGAGACCGCCCGGCAGGCGCTCGAGGACAACGACGGCGACCTCGCCGACGCCGTCGACCAGCTGGAGTAACGTGGCCTACCTCTTCGTCCACGAGGACCGCGAGTACCTGCTGGAACCCGGCGAGCGCTTCGAGTCCGACCTCGGTATCCTCGAGGTCCCCGAGGACGTCGCGGCCGGCGAGGTCGTCGAGACCCATCTCGGCACGAGCTTCACCGTCCGCCGACTCCGCGGGCCGGACCTCTTTACCCACCTCGAACGGACCGGCGCGCCGATGATGCCACGGGACGTCGGCCTCGTGGTGGGCAAGACCGGCGTGGCCGCCGGCGACCGGGTGCTCGACGCCGGCACCGGGACCGGCATCCTCAGCGCCTACATGGGCCGGTTGGGCGCGGACGTGGTGACCTACGAGCGGGACCCCGAGTTCGCCGCGGTGGCCCGGGATAACATGGCGGTCGCCGGCGTCTCGGAGGCCGTCGAGGTGCGGACCGGCGACGTCACCGACGACATAGACGACCTCTCCGGGTTCGACGTCCTCACGCTCGACACCGAGGACGCCCCCGCCGTCGTCGAGCGGACGCCGACGCTGCTGGAACGGGGCGGGTCGCTCGCGGTGTACTCCCCGTTCGTCGAGAACACGCGGGCGGCAGTCGAGGCGGCCAGAGACGTCGGGCTCGACGACATCGAGACGCTCGATACCGTCCAGCGCGAGATGGACTTCGACGAGCGCGGGTCCCGGCCCTCGACGGCCGGGGTCGGCCACACCGGCTACCTCACGTTCGCCCGTCGGCCGTGACCGCGCTGCAGAAGTGGTGCGGGAGGCATACTTTCAAACGTCAGCGAACCGTATAACCGACCGTATGAGCGACACAGACGCGCCCGAGGAGACACAGACCTGGCCAGAGCTCGCGATCAGCCTCTATGACCGCCTGACCGGACGCAACGCCGAGATAACGTACGAGTTCGAGGACATGGAGGTCGACGTCCCGAGCAAGACGGGCGACGACCCGGAGTACGCCCACTGGCGCCTCGACGGGACGCTCACGGTCAAGACGCGCGAGCGTGAGTGAGTGGCGACAGTGACGGCGGCGCGCACGACCGACGAACCGATAACGACGGTCGCGGAGCTGCTGGACCGCCTCGAACGGCGGCCGGAGCTGTCCGTCGAGGCCGACCTCGAGGTGACGATAGACGGGACGACGGTCACGGTGCTTGGCTACGAGGACCTGGTGGCCGTCGACTGCCCGTCGCTCCCGAGCGCCGTCGACCTGTTCCGCCGGCACCGGTCGGAGTCGATGGACGTCGCCGCCGGCCTGGCCTCGACCGGCCTGACCGCCGAGGTGCGCGTCCGCGGCGTCCCGCTGGCCCGCATCGGCCACGGAGCGACGCCGAGCGGGCTAGCAGGGATGCTCGGGCTCGGACCGGTCGAACTCGTCCCGGAGGGGCTCTTGCTAGCCGCGGTCACTCGACGGCGCGGATGAGCGAGAGCAGGTCGTCGCGGTACTCCCTGGCGGTCCGGCAGAGCACGTCCGGCGGGTCCTCGAGACCCAGCACGTCCGCGACCCTGTCGTCCGGATAGGCGCCGGCCGCGATGCGGAACCCGTCGCCGTGCCAGACAGCGACCCACCCAGTCACCGACAGCGTCTCGCCGACGTCCCCGACGTCGACTGACGCCGAGTACGACCTGAGTCGCGCTCGGTCGCCCGAGTCGACGCGGATCCGCTCGCGCCGCCCCCGGTCGACGTTGCGGAACCCGCGGTCACGCAGCTGGTCGGCGAACGCCGAGACGGCCTCCGAACGCACCGTCGGCAACACCATCGGCGCGCCGATGCCCGGGGCGAGCGGTGGCTCGAACGTCAGTCGCGTCGCGAAGAAGAAGCGCCACTGCTGGTCGACGCTGACCGCCTCTCGGGCCGCCCCCCGCGTCCGGTCGTCGTCGTAGAGCCTGGTCGCGCCGACGACCCTCGCCGTCGGCATCTCGAAGACCGTCTCGACGGTCTCGTCGGCGATCGTCCACCCGCCCGCAGAGAGGCGGTCGGTCGGGAGCACCGGGAACGCGGCGTCGTCAGACACGCTCTGGCCTCAGTGGTCGTCCTCGCGCCACTTGTGCTCGCACTCGGTGCAGGTGAAAAAGCGCGTCTCGGACTCGTCGGCCGCACGGATCTGCTTCATCTCGTAGAAGGCCCGGTCGTTGCCACACTCCGGACACCGCGCGTTCGTCGTCGGCCCCATGTCCGCGGCGTCGACCTCCGAGGTGTCGACGACCTCCGAGGCCTCCTGGCCCTGCGTGGTGACGGCCGTCTGTTTCTCCGTCTCGGCGTCACGCGGTTTCTCGTAGCCGCAGCTGCCACAGACCCAGGTATCGCCCTCTGTCTTCATCATCGAACCGCAGTCGTCGCAGAACTCCATTGGTGTCCCCCTGTATGCTCGGCGGGCGTGTTAAACGCCCGGGTTCGTCGTCGCGGAGAGGTGTCGGTCGGCAGACGAGAGCAGTGCCGGGGCTCGCGGACGGTTCGAAGCAGCAGCCCAGCGACATGGGAGGACCGGAAAACGGGGCGGGGGCTCAGTCGTTTCGCATCCACGCCGAACAGGGGTCCATGTCGTCCATGACCTCCGCGTGGTAGGTGCAGTAGGGCTGGATGTCCTCGCCCTCCATCACGTACTGGAAGTGCCGGCAGTTGCCACAGTAGGTGTCCGGTTCACCCCGGTGGACGGCCGTCTCCGTGATGGGGTCGTGGCCCGTCTCCGTCGTCGTGCCGCCGTCGGTCGAGGGGGAGGCCTCGGGGCCGGCGTTGGCGATGCGGGGATCCAGCGAGTGCTCAGAGGGACCCATCGCCGACACGCCGCCGGACGGGGACGACGTGTCGGTGGTCGACTGGGAGGACCGGCCGGCGGCGTGTGGTCGGTCACGAGACTGGGACGCAGACGACTGCTGTGCCGCCGGGTCGGACTGGGACCCGCCGTCGCTGACCGCGCCCGAGTCCGCCCCCGGCCGGTTGGTCTGGGTCTCGACGGTGCCGTCGGGGTCCTGGCCGAAGAACCCGATGCCGCCCAGACCGGGAATCGAGCGTGCCTCCTCGACCAGTCTGATGGTCCCCGCCTCGGTGACCGCCATGTGTGCGGTGCCGCCGGGGTCGTTGCGTGTCTTGAACGTCGCGAGCGCGACGAACAGACACCAGAACGTCGTCACGACGCCGGCGAAGTAGACGAAGCCGGCGAGTGAGGCCAGCAGCGGTGCGCCCTCGAGCCAGCTGTACGGGTAGAGGTGCTGGAACAGGGCGACGCCGAAGACGGCCACGCCCAGGCCGAGGCCGGCCGTCGCCCTGATCTGTCGCCCCGCGGGCAGGACGACGAACACACCCAGGACCACCGCCGGGAGCGCCAGTCCAGCGACGATACCGGCGACCTCGCGCGCGGCGTACCCGTCCAGTCCCAGCACCGACCCCAGCCCCGTCGTCGCGAGGGCGATGGCCCCGACGAGGCCGGCCGCCCCCGCGACGAACAGGGCCGTCCCGGCGAACTGGCGCCGGCGCGACGCGATGCGTCCGACGTCCCCCTCGTAGACGTCTGTCAAACTGGTCATGGCGAGCTGTACCACGGCCACCGACAAAACTACCCGTCAGACAGAGGCAAGACGGGCGTACGGCCGGCACGTTTCCGAAAGCACTAATCGGGCCCGCGGGTACAGTCGGGGTATGAGCGACGACGAGAGCGAGGAAGAGGAGGCGCCGGCGGTCGAACTCGGCGAGGGGCCCGACGTCGAGGGCGCGCCGCTGGCGCGCGTCTCGGCGCGACTCACCTGGGGCATCGAACACAGCACCATCGTCGAGCGCGAGGGGGAGACCACCATCCGGACGCCCGACGGCCCCCGGGAGCTGGCCGAGGTCCTCGAAGAAGTCGACGTGCCGTACTTCGCGGACCGCAACGAGTTCGAGAACGCAGTTCGGGACGTCATCGGCACCGGGCCGGTCCCGACCGAGTGAAGCGGGTCTCCCGGTCGGTGTCCCGCACAGAGACCACTGTCGTCCGAGTCACCGGCACGGCCCAGAGTCTTTAGTCTGCGGTCGGTGACGTGGGTCGCTGACGGGCGCTCTCGCAGGTCACCGACGGTCCTCGGCGCACGTGACGCGAACGCATGGAGTCGACGGCAAGGCGGGGACGGCGAGCGCTGGAACAGTCAGCGAGCGGTGTCGTACGAGGCGCCTGCGCGCTCACCGCATGTTCTCGAGCGCACAGACCGTATCGGAGATGAGCCACTCGGTCTCGGGGTCGTCGCCCTCGATGCTCAGGGCACAGAAGTCGTCGCGACCGTCGTCGACGGTGATGCGGAACGCGCGGCTGGAGAGGGGCTCGGCGGGCCCGGGCCCACGCCTGTCGGAGGTCATAGGTTCCCCTCACGGATTGGCACCGATAAACGAGTCGATTCGTTCCCGGACAGGCACGAGACCTGCTAACACGGCCGTCGAGACCCACAGTAATCGACGGACGACTCTGCGTTCGAGCCCAGTCCTGGATCGTGTATGGCCAGCGAGGAGCCCGGACAGAACATCCGCGGCGAGACCCCCAACGTGGAACCGACAGTCGAGACGAACGGGGCGACCACCACCGACGACGCCGAGCTCGAGCGGCCCATCGGGCTCACCGCTGGCCTCGCCATCGGTATCGGGACGATGATCCGGGCAGGCATCTTCGTCTTCCGGGCCTCGCGGCCGGACCAGCCGCCGGGTCGTTCGCCATCGGCGGCGTCGTCGCACCACTGGTCGGCGACCGGGACATCGACGTCACGCTACTGGTCGTCGGCGAGGGAGACCCGTCACAGACGCGACTCGACGAAGCGGCCGAGCACCTCGCGACTGCGGGCGTCGATGTCACGACGAGCCACCAGGCGGGCACTCCCTTCGAGGCGCTCGTCGACACCGCCCGGGCCACGACGCCATCGACATGGGTCAGCGTGCCCCGTCGCTCGCCTCGCTCGTCTGGGGCGAGGAACCCGACCGGGTCGCGGCGGGGTCGGTCGGTCCGGTGCTCGTCGTCCGTCGGGAGGACGAGGACACGGTGACGGACCGGCGGGAAACTGGGACCTCACTCCTCGCTCGACGCGCCCTCGCGCTCCTGGGTCGCTTCACGCCGGCCGCGGCGCTTGCCGACGACGTAGCCACCGGCGGCGAGCAGGAGCGGGAGCGGTACCAGGAACAGTCCGAGTAGCAGGACGACGATGAGGAGTTCGGGGCCGCCAGGCAGTCCGGGGAACAGGAGGGCGAACATACAGGCTCTCTGGCCCACCAGCGTGAAATTTGTTGTCCCGGGTCGCCTCAGAAGTCCGACAGCGTCGACTGCAGTCCGGCGACGAGCTGAGACTTGCGGCGGAGCGCCCCCATCGGGACCGGCAGCTGGTCGGCCACGGCTGAGAGCGTCTCGCCGAACGTCTGGCCGACGCCCGGTTCGCCCTCGAAGGCGTTACGGACGCCCTCGCGGACCTGCCAGACGCCGACGGGCGCCCAGTAATCGTCGGTTATCTCACGCAGGACGAGACACTTCGCCTGGCGGCCCCGGTCCTGGAGGTGGTCGAGCACGCCCAGGCGGGCGGCGTAGTAGGCCCCGGCCGTCTCCTCGACGTAGCCGGTGCGACCCTCGTACCCCTCGTGAGCGCTGGCGAGGTAGTAGCCCGCTCCCGGGTTCGGGTTCCAGACGCTCTCTGGGGCCTTCATCTCGACGAGTTCGAACTCCCAGCGCCCCGGCGAGAGCAGCACCCAGTAGCGGTTGCCCATGTACTCGTTGTACCACACCTCGGGCTTGTCGATGGTGTCGCTGTTGTGGACGGTCCCCCGGAGGTACTGGCCGACGGTGTCGTCGACGGCCGTGATAGACCACCGGGTCGGCACGAGCGAGCGCTCGCTGGCCTGGCCCAGCGCACCCGCCGAGAGGATGGTGTTGATGTCGTAGACGTCGAATCCCCGCCGGTAGAGGTACGTCATCGCTCCTTCGGCGCGCCAGTCGTCGTCCGAGAGTGTCTTTTGCACCGGGCGGGGAACGTGGGGGTTCTCCGTGAGGTCGGCCCGCTTCGCGCGGGCCCGCGGCCCCGTCGGCGTGGAGACGTCGTCGAAGGCCACGTCGAGGTCTGGTTTCCCGTCGAGGCCGACCTCCACGCCGACGGCGTGGTCGGCGATGGCCACCTCGCGCTGGACGCCGACGAAGCCCGTCCAGACGTCGTGGACGCCCGACTGCCCGCGACCGCCCCCCGTGCTCACCGCGTCGACGGACGTCGGCTTCGCCGAGTTGACCATTCCGGTGCGGCGCTGGAGGACGTCCTCGATACCCAGCCCCTGCTGGTACCACTCGCCGCTGGTCGCGAAGTCGTCAGCGGCGGCCCCGGTATCCACCGGTGAGAGCAGTCCCGTCGAGACGTTCGGGTAGCCCGACCGGCCGACGAATATCTCGGGGGCCGTCGAGCCCACGAGCGTGTCGCCCTGGAGGGCCTGCTCGAACTGTCGCTCGACGTCCTCGAGGTGGTCCGTGATGGCGTAGGACTTCTCGGCGGCGAGGCGACGGCGCTCGGCGGCCTCGTCGCGCTCGAACCCCTCGATGAACTCGTCGAGTTGCATCTATTCGCAGTTGCCCCCCGGCGGGCATCAATGTGTCCCCCGGCGACCGAAAGAGCATGAACAACTATTAGGAGGGCGCCGGAAGAGCGGGGTAGTGAGACTGACATGGTAGACGCACTCAAGTGGCTCGGACTCGTCGCAACGATACTCAGCCTCGTCGTCGTCATCCTGTCGAGCGTGTTCTCGATTCCGTACGTCCAGGCGCTCATCAACCTGCTCGTCGGGGAGTTCGTGGTCATCGCCCTGGCCCATTCCACGTACCGCATCTCGTCGGGCAAGCAGGCGAGCCCCATGGCGGCGGGGGTGGCGATCGTCGGCGGCATCGTGCTGGCGGCGACGCCGTACCTGTTTGCGCGCTTCGACCCGTACCTGACCATCCAGCTGGTCTGTAGTCTCCTCATCGTCGCGTCGGGCATCGGCGTCTTCGCCGACCGCATCGTCGGCGGGGAGGAGGGGCGCCAGACCGGTGCCCAGCGCATCGCTGGCCGCTCGAGCAGCTGATCGCGTCGAGTCTCCGTTTTCCACTCACCGCACCGAAAGCGCCTGCCTGCTCCGGCGGACCACAACGGCTTTGCCCGCCCGTCGGCCACCCTCGGACGATGCCGGTCATCGAGTGCGACCCGACCGCCGCCCGAGAGCGTCTGGAAGCCGACGGCGTCCCCGTGGAGTCGGGGAACACGCCGCACGAACGCTGGCGCGCCACACACGCGGGCGCCACCGCCGTCGCCTACGACGGGAAGGTCGTCGTCCAGGGTGGCGACACCGCGCGACTGGAGGCGCTGCTGCGAGCTGACTCGGGCGGCCGCGTCCACGTCTACTTCGACGGTGCCTCTCGCGGGAACCCTGGCCCGGCCGCCGTCGGGTACGTCCTCGTCGACGACAGCGGCATCGTCGCCGAAGGCGGCGAGACCATCGGCCGGGCGACCAACAACCAGGCCGAGTACGCCGCGCTCGTGCGGGCGCTGGAGGTCGCCACGGAGTACGGATTCGACGAAGTCCGCGTCCGGGGTGACTCGGAGCTCATCGTCAAGCAGGTCCGGGGCGAGTGGAACACGAACGACCCCGACCTGCGCGAACAGCGGGTCCGCGTCCGGGAGTTCCTGATGGACTTCGACGACTGGCACATCGAGCACGTTCCGCGAGAGATAAACGACCGCGCGGACCAACTAGCCAACGACGCACTCGACGATGACTGACCTGCCACCCGAGGTACTGGAGGAAGCGGAACGGCTCACCCGACTCGCACGCGAGGTGGTCGACGACGCGGAGGCGACGGCGTACGTCGACAGACGGGACGCGTTGCTGGACAGCCACGACTTCACCGCGCGCGTCAGAGCGGACGACACCGGCGACGTGCTGGTCTGTCACCCACAGGAGTGGGTGGAAGACGGCGTCATCCGTCCCGAGCGGGTCGAGGACGTCGACCGGGGCGTCGAGATCCAGCTCAGCGGGCCCGGCGACCCCGAAGAGTGGGACGCCGTCGAGGAGCGCAACCGTGCAGTGGCCACGGCCGTCGAGGAGGAGCACGGCCCGGTCCACGGGGCCACCGCGTCGGCACTGGCGGACTTCATGGGCAACCATTACGCCAAGCCGATCGCGGAGGCGACCCCCGACGAACTCGCGGAGTTCAAGACGGAGTACTTCCCGCGGAACGCCTGGCCGAGCGACGAACAGCGGGCGCTGCTGGAGGAGTCTGTTCGGTTGACCGTCGAAAAATCTGGGAATCGAGTACTCGAGCCGTAACGCCGAGTAAACGGCGATTACTTCTGGCTCTCGACCAGGTTCTCGAGCATGCCGGCGCGGTCGCCGTCCGTGACGAACTTCGAGAACTCCCAGCCGAGCTGGTCGAGGACCGCTTCTTTGCCGTCCTCGGTCAGTGCGTACTGGTTCGTTCGCTTGTCGAGTTCGCTCTTTTCGACCAGACCCATCTCGACCAGGTCGTCGAGGTTCGGGTACAGGCGACCGTGGTTGACCTCGTCGTCGTAGTACGACTCGAGCTCGCGTTTGATAGCGAGGCCGTACCGTGGCTCTTCGGCCAGGATGACCAGGATGTTCTGCTGGAAGGCCGTGAGGTCCTTCGCGATGCCGGGGCTTGCGTCGAGTGATTGTGCCTCTGACATAGTTAGTACGATGTCACCACAGTACTTAACACTTGTTAACTTCAGCCTAAGAGACAGGACAAATCAGGGGACCGCGGCCCCGTAACGGGGTATTGGCCAGTGTCAGGGGGTACTCAATTTACACTGGCCACTCCGGCGTCGGTGTCGGTGTGTGTCGGGCCGTAGCCGCTAACTACTCCTTGTAGTAATATCTCGATAGCACCTAAAAATACCTTCCGGTCGTCCAGACCGAGAGACATTACGAAAGGACTTTTTGACGCCCCGGTCCACTCCGAGACGATGACGAACCTCTGGGAAGATCTGGAAACCGGACCGAACCCACCCGAAGAGATCTACGCCGTCGTCGAGTGTCTCAAGGGCGAGCGCAACAAGTACGAGTACGAGAAGGACATCCCCGGTGTCGTCCTGGACCGCGTGCTCCACTCGAACGTCCACTACCCCTCGGACTACGGGTTCATCCCGCAGTCGTACTACGACGACGAGGACCCCTTCGACGTGCTGGTCCTCGTCGAAGATCAGACGTTCCCCGGCTGTGTCATCGAGGCCCGCCCGGTCGCGCTCATGAGGATGGACGACGACGGCGAGCAGGACGACAAGGTCATCGCCGTCCCGAGCGAGGACCCGCGCTACGACCACATCGAGGACCTCGAGGACATCCCACAGCAGACGCTCGACGAGATCGACGAGTTCTTCGCGACGTACAAGAACTTAGAGGAGGGCAAGGAAGTCGAGACGCAGGGCTGGGAGGACAAGCAGGCCGCGATGGACGCCATCGAGCACGCCCAGGACCTCTACGACGAGCATTTCGACTGAGCCGGCGGTTCAGTCGGCGTTCCAGACGGTATATCCGTGGGTAATGACGGCAGGAGTTGCCGATGAGTTATGAGCATGGGTAATTATTAGGCCGTTCGGTCGGTATATCCCGATACGATGGCGACCCATCAGACCGACCCGACGCTCGAACACGAACCGGGCGCGCCGGGCCGCGAGGAACCCCCGATACCCGGAATCGCACACCTGACCGTCGTCCCGGCGAACGCCGAGGACGCCTGATCGACGCCGGCGTCGGTTGCCGCCAGGTGCGACCCGGTTGCGAAAAGAAGTTTCTTGTCCCTGACCGCTATACCGGGTCACATGGGACTATTCGACCGACTGAAAGGAGATAGCGGCCCCCGCGTGGCCTTCTTCGGCATCGACGGCGTTCCGTACAGCCTCATCGACGAGCACCCGGACGTGTTCCCGAACCTCACCGAGCTCGCCGCCGACGGGAGCGCCGGCCCCATCGACAGCATCGTCCCTCCGGAGTCCAGCGCCTGCTGGCCGGCGCTGACGACCGGCGTCAACCCCGGTGAGACGGGCGTCTACGGCTTCCAGGACCGTGAGGTCGGCTCCTACGACACCTACGTCCCGATGGGGCGTGACGTCCAGGCGACCCGGCTCTGGGACCGCGTCGCCGAGGACGGCCGCGACGCCACCGTGATGAACGTCCCCGTCACCTTCCCGCCCCAGCGTAACGTCCAGCGGATGGTCTCGGGGTTCCTCTCACCGGGCGTCGACAAGGCCGCCTACCCCGACGACCTGCGCGAGACGCTCGAGTCGAACGGCTACCGCATCGACGTCAACGCCAAACTGGGCCACAGCGACGACAAGAGCGAGTTCGTCGAGGACGCCCACGAGACCCTAGAGAAGCGCTTCGAGACGTTCAAGCAGTACGTCGAGGCCGACGACTGGGACCTCTTTTTCGGCGTCTTCATGACCACCGACCGGGTCAACCACTTCCTGTTCAGGGACTACGAGCGCGACGGCGAGAACCAGGAGGCGTTCTTCGAGTTCTACCGCACGGTCGACGACTACCTCGGTCGCCTGCGCGACCTGCTGCCCGACGACGTGACCATGGTGGTCGCCTCCGACCACGGGTTCACGTCGCTGGACTACGAGGTCCACTTCAACGAGTGGCTCGAACAGGAGGGCTGGCTCGAGTACGACGACGACGAGCACAGCGAACTCGGCGACATCGCCGACGACACGACGGCCTACTCGCTCATCCCCGGGCGATTCTACATCAACCTCGAGGGCCGTGAACCCCGCGGGAGCGTCCCCGAGTCCGAGTACGAGACGGTCCGGGCGGACCTGAAAGAGCAACTCGAGGCCCTCGAGGGGCCTGACGGCAAGAAGGTGGCCGAACGCGTCGTCACCCGCGAGCAAGCGTTCCGCGGCGACCACGACGACATCGCGCCGGACCTCGTGGTCATCCCGAACCACGGCTTCGACCTGAAGGCCGGCTTCAAGGGCTCCGAGGACGTCTTCGGCGTCGGCCCGCGAAACGGGATGCACAGCTTCGATAACGCCTCGCTGCTGGTCGACGACCCCGAGGTCCGCATCGAGGACGCCGACCTCTTCGACATCGCCCCGACCATCCTCGACCTGCTCGACCACGACTACGACCGGACGTCGTTCGACGGCAGCAGCCTGGTCCAGTAGGGTCCTCATCCCCAGCGTCTTTCGAACGCGCCGCCGCCTTACAGCAGGTTGTCCAGGTCCTCGTTGTCGAACTCCTCCGGGTCGACCTTCTTGCCCTGGGACGTCGCGGCCTCCCGAGCGCGGTCCAGGAACTCGTCGATACGGGGCGACCGCTCGACGCCCGAGAGCACCACGAGCGCCGCGATCTTCGAGGAGGCCAGCGGGAAGTCCCCGCCACGGACCTCCATGCTCCCGGTCTCGTCCTCGACCCACCGGCGCGCCCGTTCGACCCCCTTCCGCGAGAGGCGCTCCGGGTCGCCGGCGACGACCAGCAGCGCCTTGTCGGCCTCGACGGCGTTTGGCAGACTCATGCTCGAGAGCAGCGCCTTCCGGGTGACGCTCGTGACGACGTTGACGTTCTCCGCGGGGTCCTCGCTGGCCGTCGCGCTGGCGTAGCCCAGCGACGCGAGGCCGCCGCCCCGGAGAGTGTTGATGATCTCCGAGGAGTCGACGACGCTCTCGCCGACGCCCTCCGTTGTCTCGCCACTGGCCAGCAGGAGGCCGACCCGCTGGGAGATGGCGTCGTTGATGCGCTCGTAGCCCGCCGCGACGCTGTCGCCGCTGCCGCGCCAGGCGTCGTTGTCCACGAGGAGGAGGGAGTCGGCCTCGCGGGCGGTAGTCTTCAGCGAACGGCCGGCGTTGGCCTGGTAGATGCCCCCCTCGTCGCGCCCGGGGAGGACGCCCAGTACGTAGACGGGGATGTCGTAGATGCGCTTGAGCTCGCGCGTGAGCATCGGCGCGCCGCCGGATCCGGTGCCGCCACCGAGGCCGGCGACGACCACGACCGCCTCGGCTTCGGAGGTAAGCCGACCGTCCAGGTCGTCGAGCACCTCGGCGGCGTTCTCCTGCATCACCTGTGCGCCCAGCTCGTTGTCGCCGCCGACCCCGTGGCCCTTGACCCGGTCCTGGCCGATGAGGGTCGTGTCGATGTCGAGGTTCTGGAGGTCCGCACGGGCGGTGTTGACCGCCAGCGCCCCCCGTACCGCCTCGAACCCCATCTCGTAGTCGAACTCGGCGATCGACTGGGTTATCTTGCCCCCAGCCTGGCCGACACCAATCAGGACGACTTTCATATCCAACGTCTTGGCAGGCCGACTAATCAACGTTGCCCCGGACGGGACGGGCCGGTCGGGGAGAACGGCCACCGCCCCGGCGAGCTCACTCGATGCGCAGCGAGTAGATGCGCTTTCGCGCGTCGGCAAAGGAAAACCGGGAGTCGACGGCGCCGACGTCCTCGAGTCGGTTCAGCGCGTAGCGAACGGTCCGTGGCGGCAACAGCGTCTCGTCTGCAAGCTGGCTCTGGGTCAGCGTGTCGTTGTACTCCAGTACCTTGGCGACGAGCTTCGCACTCGGGGGCAGGTCCCTGACCGCGTCCCACCCCGTGGGCTCGGAGTCTCCGTCCGCCTCGGCGTGCTGGATGTCGGAAGCACTCATGCTACTATCCCGTATCGGATACAGCGTAATAATATTGTCTGTTCCAGATTATGCACAGAATGAATCTTCCGGCAATTACCGCGCCGCCGGGTCGCCCGAAAGTTTACGACGCGAACCCACCGCCTAGGGGACGTGGACGAGATCGAGGTCAGTACCGTGGTGCGCGTGCCCCCGGAGCGACTGTACGAGTTCCTGCTCGACTTCCCGGGCTATGCCCGCTACTCGGAGTACATCGACCAGGTTCGACAGGACGGCGACGGCGCGCCGGGGACTCGCTACGACCTCGTGTTCTCGTGGTGGAAGCTGACCTACACCGCCAGGTCCGAGGTGACGGCGGTCGACCCGCCACACAGTATCGACTGGAAACTCGTCAAGGACATCGACGCGGAGGGTCACTGGATAGTCGACCCGGCCCCGGAGGAAGCACCCGCAGACGCCGACGCGGCCTCCCGCGTCGTGCTCCGCATCGCGTTCGACCCCGGCTCGGCCTCGAAAGACGCCGTCGACCTGCCACGACTGGTCTCGCTGGACTGGGTCATCCGGAAGGTGGTCCCGCTGATTCGACGGGAGGCGGAGCGTATCGTCGAACGCGTCGTCGCGGACCTCGAGGGCGAACGCCGGGCGGTCGACCTCGATATTCGGAGCGACGGCGAGACGGTCTGAGTTACTCCTCGCCGGGCGTCTCGTAGTCGCCGCCGTAGCGGATGAAGAAGTACGCGAGCCCCAGCGTCGCCACCATGACGAACGACGTCGCGACGCCGAGGGTCTTCGCGCTGCTGGGCACCTGCGGGGACCCGCCCCCACCGCCGCCACCGCCGCCACCGCCACCGCCGCTGTCTGCGGTCGGGTAGTCCGTCCCGACGACGATGGCGGCTTTCATCCCCAGTCCCTCGTGGGGGACACAGACGTACGGGTAGATGCCGTCCTCCTCGAAGGTGTACTCGTAGTTGACGCCGGCGTTCGAGACGGGGTCGCCGGAGTCGAGTGGGCCCTCGCCGTCCGAGACGACGTTGTGGCCACCGCCCTCGCCGGTCCACTCGAACAGGACCGTCGCGCCGTTGTCGACGTGCACCGCGGGCGGGTCGAAGGCGAACGCGCCGCCGTTGCCCTGCGCGCCGACCGAGACTGTCACCTCGCTCTGGCCGGTGGCGTCGACGGTGGTCCCGTCGTAGTTGCCGACCTGGTCGAGGAAACCGCCGTAGTCCGGCGGGCCGCTGCTCCCCCCGCCACCGCCACCGTCACCTTCGGTCCCGTTTTCCTGTGCCGCCGCCGTTCCTGTCGCGGCCGAGGCAGCCGTGACCCCCGCGGCCGTCCGCAGGAAGGCCCGACGAGATACGTCGACACTACCGTCTGTCATACTCGACCGTTGTGGGGGCCGGGTTCTCAATATGTCGGTTTCCGCCGGCGGGGTGACCGCCAGTCCACAACCCATTTCCGGGGGACGCCCCTGACATCTCGGGATGACACCTGCAGCCAACCCCGACGCGGTCCCGCGGGCCGACGGCATGCCGATGCTCGGCCTCGGAACCTGGCAGAACGACGACCACGACCAGTGCGCCGAGAGCGTCCGGACCGCCCTCGAGCGTGGGTACCGGCATATAGACACCGCACAGGCCTACGGGAACGAAGCCGCCGTCGGCGAGGGCATCGCGGCGGCCGACGTCGACCGCGAAGACGTCTTCCTCGCGACGAAGGTGTGGAACTCGAACCTCGCCCACGACGACGTGCTCGCGTCGACCGAGGCGAGCCTCTCGAAGCTCGGCGTCGACGCCGTGGACCTGCTGTACGTCCACTGGCCCGCAGGCGCATACGACCCCGAGGGGACGCTCTCGGCCTTCGACGAGCTGTACCGACAGGGCAAGATCCGCAACGTCGGCGTCTCGAACTTCGAGCCCCACCACGTCGAGACGGCACTGGAGACGCTCGAGGCCCCGCTCTTTGCCAACCAGGTCGAGATGCACCCCTTCCTGCAGCAACGGGAACTGCGCGACCACGCCAGCGAACACGACTACGAACTGGTCGCCTACTCGCCGCTCGCCCGCGGCGGCGTGTTCGACGACGACGTCCTCTCGGCCATCGCCGACGACCACGGCGTCAGCGAAGCGCAGGTCAGCCTCGCCTGGCTGCGCGAGAATGGCGTCACCGCCATCCCGAAGGCGACCGGCGAGGCCCACATCCGCGACAACCTGGCGAGTCTGGACCTCGACCTCTCCGAGGAGGACGTGGCGCGCATCGACGCCATCGAGCGCACGGAGCGGCGCGTCAACCCGGGCTTCGGCCCCGACAGCTGGGACTGACTCGCGGCGGTCCACGGCGTCTGACGCGCGTCGGATTGTTTCGCCGCGTACGGCCCGTACCGAGCCTCAAACTTTTAAACGGGGTAGGTCAAACCCTGGTGTATGTCTACCGGGAACCAGGGGATCGTCGGCGCGATGCGCTTCGACCTCCGTCGGTTACACGAGACGTGGATGGAACTGGTCTATCCACGGCAGCGCGGCGCACGGGATACGGTCCTCGGAACGTGGACACCCGACAGCCAGGCCGGGATGCTCCTCTACCGGGCCTGGGCCGCGCTGGGGATGCCCGTCGTCGCGATCATCTACCCGCTGGTCCTGTTCGGGACCGTCGTCCGCTTCCAGACGCGGCGCATCGGCGGCACGGCGACGCGACTCGGCCTCGTCGGCGTCGTGGTGCTCTCGCTGCTCGTCTGGGGCGGGCTGGTGGCGCTGGCCCGGTTCGAACTGGACCTCATCGCCGGCGGGTTCACCGCCATCGCCATCGCCGGCGGCGTCGCGACGCTCTCGGCCGCGCTGGCCGTCGGCTTCCGGAGCGTCGGTGGGCGCGCGACGACCGTCCTGCTCGCCTTCCCGCTGGCGATGACCGCCATCTTCCTGCCCCCGGTGGTCGCGGCGCTGTTCTCGACGGCCGTCGCCCAGGTCGTCCTGCCCGGAAGCGACGCGCTGGCACGCTACATCCTCTTTGACCTGCTGGACTCGAACCGCATCGCCCAGTTCTTCGTCCAGAACTTCGAGCGCGAGGGGGCCGCCTACGTCCTGATGTGGCTCGGCTTCTCGTTCCCGGTCGGCTGGCTACTGGGGCTGCTGGTGACGCTCGCCGACGTCGTGCGACCGACCGAGTGACGGCAGCAGCCGCTCGGCCGTTTTGAGACTTCGACGAAGCGGCGCCCGGCGACCGACCCGGACCGCTACGGACTGGCGCGGAACTCGCCGTGTTTCATCCCGAAGAAGAACGCGACGACCGAGAAGACGATCATCGAGGGGAGGACCATCATGAACACCGTCGAAGGGGTCATCATGGCTGTGAGCGCGACCGTCGCGACGGCCACGATCACGACGAGGGGCACCACCGAGCGCGTGAAGTCGTACTCCATACCCGGTGTTGCGACCGAACGGACAAAACCCTTGAGAAACCGGACCGGCCGGGTAGCCAACCGACGAGCGGCAGCGCGGAACCGGGGTGACGAGCCGCCACACCGGACTGGCGTCTCCGGCCCCCTCTCGACGCACATCTGTCAGTGCCCTGTATCGCGTCTCACACTGAGACGTCGGCCGGCCGGACCACCGTCGACTCGGGCACGTCGTCGTCGGGTGCGACCGCGAGGTCCGCAGGCTCGTCGCCGCCGAGCAGCACCGTCGCGCCAACGCGCATCGGGGCGATGAGGCCGCCGACGAGCGCGCCCGCGGTGGTGACCGGCGCCCGGAGCGCGACGGCCGTCCCGGCGTCGACGCCGTAGTCCTCGACGACGCGCTGGGCCGCCGCCAGCAGGTCGCCGTGGGTGTAGGTCCGGTCGCCCGCCAGCGCGGCGTCGGCGGGCCCCACCTCGCCCGGCGGCTGGAGCGGGTTCTCGCTCCAGAGTTCGCGCTCGAACTGCGCCACCGTGGGGTCGTCGCTGGGCCCGCCGTAGGCCAGCGCCTTCGTCCCCGGTGCCAGTTCGTACCGGTCGAGCCAGTTCGCCGGCGAGACGAGCGCCGTCGCGTCCACGGCCCCCGGCGGGTCCAGGTCGACGACGGCGCCGTCAAGCGTCGCGGCCAGCACCGCCAGCAGCGCGTCGGGCCCGTCACGGAGCACACCGGGTTCGTCCTCATCGGTCGGGTTCTTCGGTCCGGCGACCACCGCGACGCGGGTCCCGTGGCGCACGCCGTAGTGGCGCATGAGGTTGCCCGCCTTCCAGGCGTTCGTACAGAAGTCCCGGTAACTGTAAGGCGCGGCGCGCTCTGGCGACGTGAACAGGACACCCTCGCGCTCGCGACCGGCGGCGACGAGCTCTCGCAGCGTTTGCATGGGCGCCGGTTGGGCGGGGACGGCCAAAAGCGCGACGAGTGGCTCGCGATTGGTGGAGTGATGGGCGTAACAGTGGGTTCGAACGTGAACAGCCAGAAAGCCCCGACCCGCTGGACGAAGGCGGACGACGTAAGCACCGCAACGAACGTCGTGAGTGCGGAGCGCAACGAGTCCCCCGAGTCCAGCGGGTCGCCCCTTTCAGTCCCACCCGCTAACGGCTGGTCACCAGTCGTGGGGCGGGACTGAAAGGCAGCGAGGGACCGTTGGTCCCTTGGGGGCTTTCTGACTGTCAGAGAAGCCGCTACAGAATCGGAGACGACGACTTACAAAGAGTTCTTGAGCTTCTCGAAGAAGCCCTCCTCGACGTCGACCTCCTCGCCGCCGGCCTCGGCGAACTGCTCGAGGGCTTCCTGCTGTTCCGTGTTCAGGTCCTCGGGCGTGACGACCTGGACCTGGACGTAGAGGTCCCCGTGGCCGCGGCGGCGCAGGCGGGGCATCCCTTTGCCCTGGAGGCGGAAGACCTCGCCGCTCTGGGTGCCGCCGGGGACGTCGACCTCCACCTCGCCGTCGATGGTCGGGACGGTGATGGTGTCGCCGAAGACCGCCTGCGGGAACGAGATGGCGTGCTGGTGAGAGAGGTCGTCGCCGTCGCGCTCGAAGTCCGGGTGGTCGCGGACGGTGACCTCGATGAGCAGGTCGCCGTTGGGCCCGCCGCGTTCGCCGGGGGCACCCTCACGTTCCATCCGGAGGGTCTGTCCGTCGGAGATGCCGGCCGGGATCTCGACCTCCAGGGTCGCCTCGTTCCGGACGACGCCGTCGCCGCCGCAGGTCCCACAGGTCTCCTCGTAGAGTTCGCCCTCGCCCTCGCAGCGCCGGCAGGTCGCCGTCTGCTGGACGCGGCCCATCGGCGTCTGCTGGACGCGGGTGGTCTGTCCCTGGCCGTTACACTCCGGACAGGTCCGGGAGTCGGTCCCGGGCGGGTGGCCGGCGCCGTCACACTCCCCGCAGGTCTCCGGGCGCGTGACCGAGAGCTGCTTGTTCGCGCCGTGGTAGGCCTCCTCGAGGTCGATCTCCATGCGCGTCTGGAGGTCCTGGCCCTGGCGGGGTCGATTGCCGCCGCGACCGCCCCCGCCGCCGAAGAACTGGTCGAAGATGTCCTGCATGTCGAAGCCGCCGGCCCCGCCGAAGGGGTCGCCGCCCATGCCGCCGGCCCCGCCGGCGCCGCCGCCACCGACGCCACCGCGCTTCTGGGCCTGCTCGAAGCGCTCGTGGCCCACCTGGTCGTACATCTGGCGCTTCTCCTCGTCGGTGAGCACCTCCTTTGCCTTCTTGGCCTTCTTGAACTTCTCCTCGGCGTTCGGATCGTCGCTGACGTCCGGGTGGAACTCCCGGGCTTTCTCCCGGTAGGCCTCCTTGATCTCGTCCTCAGAGGCGTCGCGGGAGACACCCAGTATCTCGTAGAAGTCCTGGCTCATTCGTTGTGGGCAGATACCGTATTGAGATACTTGAATAGAACGGCTCTCGGTCGAGAGGCAAGTGCGACCCGCGACGCCGGTGCCGTCCCCCGAATGACCGCGGCGCACGCAGGGCGGGAAACTTATCTGCACCCCGACAGACAGTTCGACCAATGAGTCCGGCCGGACCGACCGACGCGCGCGCGGCGCTGCCACTCGAGCGACTGGCAGTCTGGGGGCTGGCGGTGCTCGCGGTGGTCGCCCTGGCCGGCCTGGTCGTCGGCCCGGGGGCCGATCTGCGGACCGACTCCCCCGACGTCGTCGTCGAGGCCGAGTTCGACGCCGAGACGGGGGCGGTGACGCTCACCCACGCCGGCGGCGATCGGCTCACCGGGACCGCGACGGACGAACTGGCCGTCGCCGTCACCGACGCCGACCGGAACGCCACGACCACGGTGGTCTGGGCCGACGAGTCGGCGCTCCCGGTCGGCGAGGGCGCGCAGTTCGTCGTCGACGACCCGCGGGTCGACAGCGACGGCGACGGTGACTTCCACGACGGCGACGCGACCGTGGGCTTCCACCTCGAGGCCGGCGACACCGTCGCCGTCGTCTGGACCGGCCGCCCCCTCGGCGCGCCGGACACCCGGACCGAGACGCTGGCGACGGTGCCGCTCGTCAACGGCACGAGCGCGTGACCCCGGCGGAAGGACCTTGTGAATCCGTGCCGAACGTCGGGTATGTCGTCCGACCAACTCGTTGCGGTCGCGGACCTCGCGACGCTGGAACGGGAGGGCCACGACGTCGCCGACGCCGGCGGCCACACCGTCGCGCTCTTCCACCACGAGGAGGAGGTGTACGCCGTCGACAACCGGTGTCCGCACATGGGCTTTCCACTGGCGAAGGGCACCGTCGAGGACGGCCTGCCGACCTGTCACTGAAACGCACCTTCGGCGAGGGGCTACTGCGCGAAGACTCCAGCTTCCACACCCTCCAGAACGTCGAGGCGGCGTTCCGACAGTCCGACCACGCCGAGAGCGACCGCGAGCGTCGAGTGCCCCTGATTGCGACGGCGCGCTACATGGCCGCACACTTCCCGACCCGCCGGGAGCGAGAACAGACGTTCACCATCGCCCACCGGCTGTTCCGGGGCGAGCAGATTCACGGGGACGAGTCGACCTGAGACCAGCGGCCGGCAGTACTGCGGACTCCGGAGCCTCTCGGGTCCTTACTCTTCGAAGTACATCCGAATCCCGTCCATCGAGAGTTCCACGATGGCGTTTGAACCCATCCGAATGTCGTAGGGTCCGACGGGGAACGGGTCCGTCTCCGACGGCCCGCCCTCGATAGCGACGGTCACCTCGTAGGACCCGGTCTGACTGATTCCGGTGTCGAGTTGCTGTGTCCCGCCAGCAGCGACGGTGGTGGCCTGTTCGAACACCGTCTCCTCGGCGCGCGTGATCGTGACCTCGACAATCAGTTCCCGCTCGGTGGTGTTCCGGAGGTCGACCGCGATGGGGTCGTCGGGGTCCGGTGTGACGTCGGTCGTCGACGTGGGTTCGGTGGTGGGCGGCTCCGACGTCGTGGTTCGGGTCCGCGCGTCGGTAGCCGTCCCGTCGTCGGTTCCGGGCGTTCCCGGTGCGGAACAGCCAGCGAGCGACACAGTGGTGAGGGCGAGGGTGGCAAGGACCTGGCGGCGGCGCATACCGGCGGTTCCGACGGTCGTAGTAAAGGTCTTCTGTGGCGATCAGGCGTCGTCGGCCCCGTGGCGCACCTTCACGGCCATCCCGGTGTCGAAGTCGGCCATGCCGTGGCCGGGCAGTTCCACACGGCCCACCGCGAGCAGGTGGCCCTCGGCGTGGACCACGAGCGCCTCGTCGCCCGGCCGCAGGTCCCGGTCGGCGTCCTGGACGAACTTCGCGAAGGCGTTGCGCCCCTCACGGACGAACGGTTCGCTCTCGTCGCCGACGACGACGCGGTGGCGTGGCGCGTCGAACCCATCGAGGAGGCGGCGTCCGCCGGCGACCCCGAGGGTGTAGCGGCCGTCGGTGCCGTAGGTAGCCAGCCGGCCGCTGTCGGCCAGGACCTGTCGGGGGCGGCCGGAACTGGTGTGGGTCACCTCGATAGCGTCGGGGGCCGGAAAGAGCGTCGCGCCCGCGCCGCGGCCGAACTGGTAGTCGGCGGCGCGGCGGAGGCTCCGGAACTCGCGGTCGGTCATCGTCCGTCCTCGACGCCCCGGCGACAACCGACTTTCGGTCCGCGGGCGGGCGCGGGAAAACCACGCAGGCAGACCATCACCATTTTTTGTGTAGTGTGTGACCGTCTATCGTACGCCCGTCGGGTGGTTTTGGGGAATTTTATACCGGATGACGTCTAAGTGGCCACTACAATGGCAACAGACAAGCGAAAAGTACTCGTGGGCGGGGTCCTGCTGGCGGCCAGTACGGCGCTCATCCTGGGGACCGGTCCCCTCGACGTCTCGGTACCGCTGTTCGGTGCCACCATCGCCGCGCTCGGCCTGGCGGCGGGCGCACTGCTGATCGGGACCTCCGAAGACGGTCGCCCGGTCTGAACGTCCGATAACCACGTTCTGCCGCTCGAACCGACTCGACCAGTCGATCCTACAGCAGGAACCGGTCGGGGTCGTCGCTCATGTCGACGAAGCCGTCGACAGCCTCTATCAGGTCCTCGGAGGACGACTCCGCGAAGCCCATCGCCTCGGCCCGACAGCCCTCGTGGCGCAGGTAGCGACACAGGCGGGCGAAGTCACCGTCGCCGGTACAGAGGACGACTGCGTCGTTGTGCTTCGCCAGCGTGACGGCGTCGAGGCTCATCCCCACGTCCCAGTCGGCCTTCTTCGACCCGTCCTGGAACGTCTTGATGTCCTTGATGCGGGTCTCGAAACCGATGTCGACGAGCGCATCGAAGAAGGACTCCTCCTCGGGCGAGTCGGCACGGATGACGTAGGCGATGGCCCTGGACAGCTCGCGGCCGCTGACGGCCTCTTCCAGGAGTGCTGCGTAGTCGATGTTGCGCGTGTAGAGACTCCGGGCGGTGTGATAGAGATTCTGCGCGTCGGCCAGCACGGCGACGCGCTGTCCCGGATGCGTGACGGTCATAGGCGCGGATTGCGCCGCCGGAAAGATAGGTTTTCGGACTCGACACCGTCTCCGTGCCACCCGGAATCAGCGTTCGCCCGGGGCGCTCTCCTGGGGCGATGCGGGGCGCTCACCATCGGCGTCGCCCC
This sequence comes from Haloarcula halobia, assembly GCF_029338255.1. NCBI lineage: Archaea > Methanobacteriati > Methanobacteriota > Halobacteria > Halobacteriales > Haloarculaceae > Haloarcula > Haloarcula halobia. Next base: position 1,272,354 of record NZ_CP119787.1, on the reverse strand, counting down.
GGGCTGGGGCGGCGAGGACTGCGTGACGAAGAACGTCGACGGCCGACCCACCTCCGTCGGCTCGAACAGGTCCGGTCGGTCCCACCCCGGCGACGCGGTCAGCGCGGACGGCGGGACCGAGTCCGACGACCGAGCCCGGCAGCGAGACACCAGAGCGACGCATTTTCCGACAGACCCCCGAGAGCGGCGACGAGCGCTCCAGCGGCGCGACCGCCCGGACGCGGAGCAGAACTATTAACACCGTCTGGATAGACAGGTTCTCGTATGCGACGACGCCTCCCCGTCCCGGTCGCTGGGACTGCCGCCGGCGAGCGCGTCGTCTCCCCGCCGAAACGCAAACACTCGTTCTAGCGGCTCGCGGCGGGCGTGGCGCCCCGTCCCGGGTCGAGTTCTCGAGGACAGACCGGACGACATATCCCACAGCGACACGACACAACTCAGCAATGACCGACATCGACTTCCACGGCGTGTTTCCCGCGATGTGCACGCCGTTCCACGACGACGAGGACCGCAGCATCGACTTCGAGACACTCCAGCGAGACGCCCAGCGGCTCGAAGAAGCGGGCGTCGACGGGCTCGTTCCCGCGGGCTCGACCGGCGAGTCGGCGACGATGACCCACGACGAACACGTCGAGGTCGTCGAGGCCGTCATCGACGCCGTCGACGACGTGCCCGTCATCGCCGGCACCGGGTCGAACAACACCCGCGAGGCGCTCTCCCTGTCGCGCCGAGCGGCCGACGCCGGCGCCGACGCCCTCCTGCTCATCTCGCCGTACTACAACAAGCCCGAACAGCAGGGGTTCATAGAGCACTACACCGCCATCGCCGACGCGGTGGACGTCCCGCAGATCGTCTACAACGTCCCCTCGCGGACCGGCCAGAACATCGAGCCGGACACGGCCGTCGAACTGGCCGAGCATCCGAACATCCAGGCGTACAAGGCCGCCAGCGGCGACATGAACCAGATCTCCGAGATCATCGAGCGCACGCGCGACGAGGAGTTCGCGGTGCTCTCGGGCGACGACGGGATGACGCTCCCGATGCTCTCGGTCGGCGGCACGGGCTGTATCTCCGTGGCCGCGAACGTCGAACCCGAGCGGACCTGTGCGATGGTCGGTGCGGCGCTGTCGGGCGACTTCGAGCGCGCCCGCGCGATCCACCACGAACTGGGGCCGCTGTTCCGCGCGATGTTCGTCGAGACCAACCCCATCCCGGTCAAGGAGGCCATGCGCATCCGGGGCTACGGCCCGGCGCACGTGCGTTCGCCCCTGACGCGACTCTCGGACGAACACCTCGACCACCTCCGTGACGTGCTCACAGTCCTGGAGACCGAGGACCTCGAGGACGAGTACGCGGAGGTCGAACGATGACGCGGGTCGCCGTCAACGGCGCGGCCGGCCGGATGGGGCAGACGGTCGTCGACACCGCGGCCGACCGCGATGACCTCGAGATCGTCGTCGGCTTCGACGTCGAGGCAGGCGAGTACCAGGGCGTCCCCATCGTCGCCGACGACGTAGCAGCAACGCTCGCCGAGCACGATGTCGACGTCGTCGTCGACTTCTCGATCCCCGAATCGACGCTCTCGCTGGCCGAAGCCTGTGCCGACGCCGGGGTCGCGCTCGTCGTCGGCACCACCGGCTTCGAAGAGGAGGAGATGGCACAACTGAAGGATATCAGCGAGCGGGTCGCCGTGCTCAAGGCGACCAACTTCTCGCGGGGCATCCAGGTCCTCCAGCGGACCGTCCGCGAGGCGGTGCGCGCGCTGGACGACTACGACCTCGAACTGATGGAGACGCATCACAACCAGAAGGTCGACGCACCCTCGGGCACCGCGAACACCATCCTCGACGTGGTACAGGAGGAACGCGACGTCCAACCAGTCTACGGCCGCGAGGGCCACGCCCCGCGCGAGGCCGACGAGATCGGCGTCTTCGCCCGCCGTGCCGGCGACATCCGCGGCGAGCACGAGCTCGTCCTGGCGGGCAACGACGAGGTGCTCTCGCTCTCGCACCGCGCGGAGGACCGGGCCGTCTTCGCCGCCGGCGCGCTCGACGCCGCCGCGTGGGTCGACGGACGCGAAGCCGACTGGTACCGCTTTGGCGAAGTCGTCGGTTCATAACCGGCAGAGAGCCCCACGAATCACGGTCTCTCCCCTTCGTTGTGGGCCTCGCGTCGTCCCCAGCGGCGAGCACGTTCTGACGGACCACATCACGGAGACGGCATCAAAACCCTGGCAGACGGTCAGCACAGCGGCGCTGGTGGGTCTCCTCGAACAGGATAGTGCCACTCCGTCACACAAAAATCGGTTTGAGCTTCACGTATGCATAACCTGCCAGCGGGAGTCGTGCCCTGTATGAACCGGCACGACCTCGTCGTTGGCTCGCTCATACTCGTGGTAATAGTCGTCGCTTCCGTCGCCCTCCTCGGCGTCTGGTCTGGCCCATCAGAGCCCCTCGATTCCGACCAGACGTATCCCCCTGGAGCAGGACCGGACCACATCAACTTCTCGACTCTCGGCGCCGACGACGCCAATCTGACTCACACGCCGCGTAGATACTGGGAGTCGTACGCAATCCTCTATGCTGCCCCCTCCGAGCGCCGACTCGTAGAAGGCGAGTACTACATCAACGCCACGACGGGAGAGATAATCGCTGACCGCTGGCACGACGCCAAAGTCTATCGCAACGGGACGACCTACGTGTTCTACCAACCAGCCGACAGTCTCCCGGAACACCAGCGCGAGCAGTTCAGGTCGGACCCGGCGTTCGTCTACGACAACACGACTGACGCGTACTACCGATACGACCCGCGCTACGGACAGATCGCGCCCACGAACATCGGTCGCCACACGATGGTCGTCGATTCCTACACCTGGGAGGCGATCAATACGACGACGCATCACGGCGTCCCAGTCATCACGTACCGGGTGACCGGGACGCGTCCGGACTCCCAGGCCCCACCAGCGATCAACGGAACGCTCCAGCTCGGCCTCGAAGATGGAATCATCTACGCCTACGATATCACGAAGGACGCAGAGGGGGGTCCGTATCGTTACACCTACAGCGTACGACCCGCGCCATTCCCAGAACACGAGTGGGTAGATACGGCACGAGACCTCACAGGAAATACGACCGAGAGCAGTTCCCGATAGGGACGTCGATGCTTCCCACTCGTACGGACCGGCTGACTCACTCCGCTATCGGTGAATCTCGTGTGGATCGTTCTGTGACGCGCCCGGCTACGGAAGAGCTGTGCTCTTAAGCGCCGCCGGAGTCGGGTGGCCGGCCGCCCCATTCTGTTGCGCCGTTACCGCGACGATCCGGCCGAGAATATATCCCGAACCGCCGTTCGGAATCCCCGGAGGCTATACTCCGGGAGGGGATACACACGGACACCAATGCTCGGACAAGACCTCGAAGGGAACGTCGAGGACCTGTGGACGGCCTACGAAGGTGGCGCGACCGTCGAGGACGTCGAACCGCCGCAGCTGGATACGCTCGATGCCTTCCTCACGGCGCTGGAGACCGGCGAGATTCGCGCCGCGAAGAAGGTCGACGGCGAGTGGCAGGTCAACGAGTGGGTCAAGCGGGGCATCCTGCTGAACTTCGCGTTCCGGCGGACCTACGAGCGCCAGTACGGCGGCGTCACATACCACGACGTCCTGCCCCTGCGAGACACCGAGGACCTGGGCGAGCGCGGGACTCGGAACACGCCCGACGGGACGACCATCCGCCGCGGGGCCTACCTCGGCGAGGACTGCATCATGATGTCACCCTCCTTCGTCAACATCGGTGCGCACGTCGGCGACGGGACGCTCGTCGACTCCTGTGACACGGTCGGCTCCTGTGCGCAGATCGGCGAGGACGTCAAACTCGGCGCGAACACCCTCATCGGCGGCGTCCTCGAACCGGTCGAGAGCGCGCCGGTCATCGTCGAGGACGACGTCTCGCTGGGTGCCGGCTGTCGGGTCACCTCCGGGTTCGTCGTCGGCGAGGGCAGCGTCGTCGGCGAGAACACGCTGTTGACCCCGCGCATCCCCGTCTACGACCTCGTCGAGGACGAGGTGCTGTACGGCGAACTCCCGCCCGAGCGCCGGGCCTTCCAGCGGTTCGTCGACTCATCGGTCGGCGAACACGATCTGATTCCGGGCGGGGCCTACAAGCCCGCCGTCGTCGCCACCGACGTCGAGGAGGAGACGCTGGAGGCGACCGAGCGAGAAGACGCGCTCCGGGACTAGCGAGAGCGCGAGCGCAGCGAAACCCTCGGAAAGCGAGCAGCGGAGTCACGACCACGGCCGACGGTGCGAACGAGGGTCCCAGCGGCGTCGAAACGCCCGGCCACTCGCTCCGAGAGCGCAACTCTTGTTACGCGGCGAGGCGTGGTTCTGCCAATGAACGACGCCTCGCCGCCGGTCCGCCGTCTCGCGGACTGGGACCACGGGCTCCTCGAACGGCTCGCTGTCGAACACGGGACACCGCTGTACGTGCTGGACCTGGATCGGGTCGCCGAGAACTACGAGCGGTTCTCGGCGGCGTTCCCCGACGCCCACGTGATGTACGCCGCGAAGGCCCACACGGGCCAGGCGGTGCTCTCGAAACTGCTCGAGACCGGCGCGGACATCGAGTGTGCCGCCTGGGGGGAACTCCAGCGGGCCATCGACGCCGGCGCGCCGCCGGGGACGCTCCAGTACACCGCGGTCAACCCCCCGGACCACGACCTCGACTACGCGACGGACCTCGCTGCGGCCCACCCGGGGCTGACCATCACCGCCGGCGCGCGCGACACGTTCGACCGACTCGAGGCGCGGGGCTACGACGGCCGGGTCGCCATCCGCGTCAACCCCGGCATCGGCACCGGGCACCACGAGAAGGTCGCGACCGGCAAGGACGCGAAGTTCGGCATCCCCTACGAGCAGGTGCCCGAAGTCGCCGAAGACGTCGCAGAGCGGTTCGACCTCGTGGGACTCCACGCCCACGCCGGCAGCGGCGTCCTCCACGACGACCTGGACGATCACTGCCGGGCCATCGCGAAGGTCGCGGACATGGGCCGGACCGTCATCGACGGGGTGGGCGACCTGGAGTTCGTCGACTTCGGTGGCGGCTTCGGCGTCCCGTACCGCGAGGACGAGGAGCCACTCGACATGCAGGTCGTCGGCGAGAAGGTCCGGGACGCGGTCGGCGACCTGGACGCACAGATCAAACTCGAACCGGGACGCTACGTCGTCGCCGACGCCGAGTGCATCCTCACCGAGGTCAACACGGTCAAGGAGACGCCGGCGACGACAGTCGTCGGCGTCGACGCCTCGCTCGCGACGCTGATCCGCCCGGCGATGTTCGGGTCGTACCACCCCATCCGGAACGTCAGCGCCCCCGAGCGCGAGGCCGAACCGGTGTCGGTGGGCGGGCCCTGCTGTACGAGCGCGGACGTGTTCTGTACCGACCGACCGATCGCCCGGCCCGAGCGAACGGACCTGCTGGCGATCGGGAACGCCGGCGCGTACGGCTACGAACTGGCCAACCAGTTCCACTCCCAGCCCCGTCCGGCGGAGGTCGCCATCGAACGCGGCGAGGCGCGGATCGTCAGGGAACGAGAGACGCTCGAGGACGTCACACGGGTGGAACAGGCGTGACGACGACCTTCGATCTCGAGACGTTCCACCGCGAGGCCGTCGACGTCCCCTCCCACGAGGACGTCGGCGAGATGCGCGAGTACCTCCTCGAGACACTCGACGCCGAGGGAATCGAGGGGACGGTCGACGACCTGGGGAACGTCCGCGCGACGCGGGGCGACGGCGACGGGACCCACCTCCTCCTGAACACGCACATCGACACCGTCCCGCCACACCTCCCGTACGAGCGGCGGGCCGAACCGCCCGGCCTGGACGAGCGGGTCGACGGGAGTGGCGACGAGGGGGGCGAGGCGACCGCCTCGGACCAGTCGAGCGGCCGGCAGCCACGAGACGCAGGCGACGTGGCCTGCGGCCGCGGGGCGTGTGACGCGAAGGGGTCGCTCGCGGCACTACTGGACGCCTTCGTCACCGTCTCGCCGGACGCCGGGCGCGTGACGCTGGCCGTCTCCATCGACGAGGAGACGACCCAGACCGGCGGCGCGCATCTCGCCGAGGACAGCGACGCCGACGCCGTCATCGTCGGCGAGCCGACTGGGCTCGACGTCTGTACCGCCGCTCGCGGGCAGTTCGAGGGGACGGTGACCATCCGCGGCGAGAGCGCCCACGCCGCCGACCCGGCCAGCGGCATGAACGCCATCCGGGCGGCCGCGCCCGTCCTGCAGGCGATGGAGACGTACGACGAGGAACGCGAGGCGCAGCGCGCCTCGGAAGGCACGAGCGGTGACGGGACGGAACCGCGAGTGAGCGGCCCCGCCGAGCACGAGACGCTCGGCCGGGCGACGCTCACCCCGTCGATGATCGAGGGCGGCGAGGCGACCAACCAGGTGCCCGCCGAGTGTGTCATCACCTTCGACCGGCGCTCCGTCCCGCCCGAGACCAGCGGCGAGTTCTGTGCCGACCTAGAGACCCACCTCGCGCAGTGGCTCCCGGGACCGATGGGGCTCTCGGTGGACCTCGTCCGGCCCGACACCCCCTTCCCCGAGGCGTTCGCGACCGACGAGGACGCCGAGGTCGTCCGGGTCCTCCAGCGTGCCAGCGGCGGCGCAGTCCGACCCTTCGGCGCGGCGACGGAGGCCTCGTACTTCGCCGAGCGGGCGCCGACGGTGGTCTTCGGTCCCGGCGACCTGACCGACGACGTCGGTGCGGTGGCTCACTCCGAGCGCGAGTACGTCCGGCTCTCCGAGGTCAGGGCCGCCGCTCGCGCGCTCAGAGAGAGCATCGAGCGATTGGTCTGAGGGGGTCGCGGTCGGACCTCCCGGCGCGACTGGGCATACTATTATTCGGTCGGGCGACCAGGTCCGGGTATGCGCGCAGTTGTCTTCACCGGTCACGGTGAACCGCTGGAGGTCAGGACGGTTGACCCGCCGACACCGGACCCCGAGGGAGTCGTCATCGAACTGGAGGCGTGTGGCATCTGCCGGAGCGACTGGCACGCGTGGCAGGGGGACCCAGTCTGGGCGGAGCGGGGCCTGGCCCCCGGGCACGTGCTGGGCCACGAACCTGCGGGCATCGTCCGCGCGGTCGGCGACGAGGTCGAGCGCGTCCGCGAGGGCGACCACGTGACGGTCCCGTTCAACCTCGCCGACGGCACCTGTCACCAGTGCCGGACGGGCCACGCGAACCTCTGTGAGAACGGCCTCGCACTCGGCCTGGCGCCGGCGGTCCCGGGTGCCTTCGCGGAGCAGCTCCACATCCCGGACGCCGACGTCAACGTCGTCCAGTTGCCCGACAGCGTCTCCTCGGTGGACATGGCCGGCCTTGGCTGTCGGTTCATGACTGCCTTCCACGGACTCGTCCACCAGGCCGACGTCGACGCCGGCGACTGGGTGGCCGTCCACGGCTGTGGCGGGGTCGGCCTGTCGGCGGTCCACATCGCGGCGGCGCTGGGCGCGAACGTGGTCGCGGTCGACCTCTTTGCGGAGAAGCTGGACTTCGCCGAGCGACTCGGGGCCAGGGCGACGGTCGACGCCGACGCGACCGACGACGTGCCCGGCGAGATACGCGCCATCACGGACGGGGGCGCGCACGTCTCGGTGGACGCGCTCGGTATCGCGACGACGTGCCAGAACTCCGTCAACTGCCTGCGGACGCGGGGCCAGCACGTCCAGATCGGGCTGACGACCAGTAGCGAGGGCGGTCAGGTGGCGCTCCCCACCGACCGCATCGTCGGCGAGGAGCTGTCGGTCGTCGGCGCCATCGGCATGTCGCCGGCCCGCTACGACGAGCTGTTCCGCTTCATCGAGGGCGGGCGCATCGACCCGGCGAAGATCGTCTCCGAGACGGTCTCGCTCGAGGAGACCCCCGAGAAACTCGCGGCGATGACCGACTACGACACGCTGGGGATACCCGTCATCGACGAGTTCTGAGCGTCAGACCTCCAGCGTCTCCTCGACCTGCGAGTAGGTCAGGGCCAGCGCGACGACCGCCAGGCCAGCGCCGACGGTGAAGGGGGTGCTGAACCCGCCGAAGTTAAAGAGGAGCCCCGAGGCCAGCGGGCCGGCGGCGACGCCGAGGCCGAAGGCCATCGTCAGCACCGAGAGGGTCGTCCCCGACCCGCGCTCGCCCGCCAGGTCGCCGGCCAGCGCCAGGGACGGTGCGAAGACGAGCGCCACGCCGATGCCCTGGACGAAGCGGGCCAGCAGCATCAGCCACGGGTCGGTGACGACACCCTGGGCGAACACCGACGGGACGAGGACGACGAACCCGGCGACGACGAACGGGCGGCGGCCGAACCGGTCGCTGGCCCGGCCGATGGGCACCTGGAAGACGACGTTGGCGATGACGACGGCAGCGAACTGGACGCTGAACATGAACGTCGACTCGTCTAGGCGCATCCGGATGGGCCCCTCCAGCGTGGCAAAGAGCGCGATGGTCGTCGCCATCAGGAAGGTGCCGACGCCGAGGACGAACACCGAGTCGAGCCCCCGGCCGTTCGGGTCCCGGACGGCGATAGCGAGGTTCTTGCTCGCGGCGTTGGCGGCCGCGGGCGGGTCGGCGATGAGCAGGAAGACCAGCACGAAACTCACCACCGCCCCCAGGACGGCGACGGCGAAGGCCGCGGTGAACCCCGAGACGGTCGACCCGAACAGCGAGTACGTGACGACGTCCCGTGCGGCGAGTCCGCCCGTGATGACCACGCCGGCGATGATGGGACCGAACCCGAAGCCGACGAGCCGGAACGTGTTGAACACGCCGAAGTTGCCCCCGCGCTCGGCGTCGCTCTCCGCGTAGTCGTTGACCAGCGCCACCGTCGCGGGGATGGTGAACGCGGCGCCGATGCCCTGGAGCGCCCGGGCGACCAGGACGCTCCAGTAACTCGTGAGGAAGGGGTAGGCCGCGCTCCCGACCGCGAAGATCGCAAGCCCCACGAGGACGAATATCCGGCGTCGACCGGTCCGGTCGGAGACTCGCCCCGTGAACGGCTGTCCGAAGCTGTTGAGCAGGCCAAACAGCGAGAGGACGAGGCCGATGAGCGTCTCCGTCTGGAGGACGAAGCCGAAGACGCTCGTCCCCACGATGCCGGCCAGCGATATCTGCCCGCTGGCGATGTACAGCGGGAGGACGATGATGAGAAAGGAGTTCCCCAGGGCGTCGGCCATGCGGGCCAACCCCAGGGTGATGACTCGACTGTCTGTACCGAGGACCATCGGTTGTCGCGGCTACGGCCGAGCGCGTGGTGACTCTTTCCGTTCGCCGCCCATACTGCCGGCTGTAACATTTAGAAAATACTCGGCACCCCCCGGGGTTCCGAGAGCTGTGACGAACGTACAGCCGGCAGTATCAGACGTCCTCGGCCAGGTCCCGTGCGATGCCGGTGTAGCCCGACGGGGTCAGGGCCTCGAGCTCCGCGCGCACCGCCTCGTCGACGTCGAGGTCCGCGATCATCGCCTCGAAGTCGGCCATCGTCACCTCGCGGCCGCGGGTTGCCTTCTTGACCTGCTCGTAGGCGTCGTCGTGGCCCTCGCGGCGGAGGATGGTCTGGACCGCCTCGCCGATGATCTCGGGCGTGTCGTCCAGATCGTCCAGCATCACCTGCTCGTTGGGGACGACCTTCGCCAGGCCGTTCTGGCACTTGCGGTAGCCGACGAGACAGTGGGCGAACGCCGCGCCGATGTTCCGCTTGACCGTCGAGTCCGAGAGGTCACGCTGGAGGCGCGAGCTCGTGACGTAGTCGCCGAGGAAGGTCAGATCGGCGTTGGCCTTCGAGAGGTTCCCCTCGCTGTTCTCGAAGTCGATCGGGTTGACCTTGTGGGGCATCGTCGAGGACCCCGTCTCGCCCGCGACGGTCTCCTGGCCCAGGTAGCGGTCCGAGACGTACAGCCACATGTCCAGGTCCATGTCCAGCAGGACGTTGTTGGCTCCCCGGAGCGCGTCGAACAGCGCCGCGAGGTCGTCACAGGGGTTGACCTGCGTCGTCAGCGGTTCGTGCTCCAGTCCCAGGTCCGCGACGAACGCCGTCGAGAACGCGGGCCAGTCCACGTCCGGATAGGCCGCGTGGTGGGCGGCGTAGGTGCCCGACGCGCCGGCGAGTTTCCCCGAGAGGTCGTCGGTCGCGCGCTCGATGCGCCCGATTGCCTGGCCAAGGCGGGAGGCGTAGACGGCCATCTCCTTGCCGAACGTCGTCGGCGTCGCGGGCTGGCCGTGGGTCCGGGCGAGCATCGGCACGTCGGCGTAGTCGTGGGCCATCTCCACCAGCGCGTCGCGGACCTCGCGCAGTTCCGGGACCAGCACGTCCTCGGCAGCGGGCTTGACGAGCAGACGGTGGGCGAGGTTGTTGACGTCCTCGCTGGTGAGGCCGAAGTGGATCCAGTGGTCGGCGTCCAGCTCCTCGGGCATCCCGAGGCGGACGAAGTACTCGATTGCCTTCACGTCGTGGTTGGTGGCGGCGTACTCGCCGTAGCCCTCCGTCTCGAGTCGCTTGACGACGGTCGCGTCCTCGTCGTCGAACGCCTCGTAGAGCGAACGAAGCGTCGCGCGCTGGTCGTCGCCGATGGTCAGTGGCGTCGCGTCGAGGTCGGCGAGCGCCAGCAGGTACTCGACTTCGACCTGCACGCGGGCGCGCATGAGCGCACGCTCGCTGGCGTACGGGACGAGCGGGTCGGTGTAGCGGGCGTACCGTCCGTCGAGCGGCGACACGGCGGCGAGTGGCCCTCTCTCGGTCATATCCGAGAGTGCACGGGAAGTCCGAAAAAGCGTGTCGTTACGCGTCGGCCGACTCCGAACCCGACGGGTCCCCCTCGCTGTGGTGGCCGCTGGCCTCGGTCTGGTGGTAGAGGCGCTTGTACCGCGAGAGTTTCCGGTAGACGAAGTAACCGACGACGGCGTCGAAGGCGACGACGAACCCGACGAAGGTCACCAGGTTCCACGGCACCAGCTGTGGAAGGTACGTGACCGATGTGTTGTAGACGGCGTGGACGACCGCCGCGATGAAGATGCCCTTCACCACGATGGGGCCTCTGTGCTCGGGGTTGAACTTCGCCAGGCCCAGGTAGTAGCCGGCGATCGAGGAGTAGAGCACGTGGCCCGGGCCGACGAACGCCCGACTCGTCGCCGTCTGGACGGCCGCCAGGAGCGGCTCGGCGTTGTCCAGCGACATGGCCTGCGAGTATCCCTGCACGATGTACAGCGCGTTCTCGATGGTGGCAAAGCCCAGTCCGGCCACGGCCCCGTAGACGACGCCGTCGACGACCGACTCGATAGTGCCGAACGCGCCGACCCGGGCGCCGAGCCACTTCACCGTCTCCTCGATCGGGCCGACGACGACGAAGAAGAACACGGCCATCCCGACGACCGGGATCAACTGGAACAGCGGCTGGAGGACGGTGTTGACGAGCGCCGCGAAACTCGCAAACAGGATGGCCAGCACGAACACGACGGCCATCGTCTCGACGGGTTCGCGTATCGTCGGGTCGCCGTACCAGAGGTAGCCGACGATGGCCAAGGCCGGGACCACCGAGAGCGCCGCCAGGATGCCAAGCGACGGTTGCCGGAGGACGAGCAGGCCGGCGAAGGCAAGTTGCGCGACGAACAGGACCAGACCCAGCGCGATGAGGAGCCAGCGGCGCGAGGCGTGCAGGAACCCGTGGATGGACACGGAGAACCGGTCGAGCCCCGACCGGGGGTCCCACTCGGCGACGTCGTAGAGGTCGGTCGAACCGGACAGTGCCGCCGCCACGGGGTCCTCGGTATCGTCGGATGACACGTCAGACACGTCGCGTGGAAGACACGTTAGCGTTGTGGCGTCGAATGCAAACGGCGCCTACGAGAGCCAGCCGTAGTCGGCCGCCGACTCGCCGAAGCGGCCGTCGGGCGGGTCGTACCGGTAGAGATCCTGCCCGAGGGCGACCCACGCCAGGCCGTAGAGGACCGCCGTCGCGGGCTGGGCGCTGAACCCCAGGAAGACGACGGTCCCGGCGCCCAGCAACACGCCCAGCCACGGCGGCTGGATGCGCGTTCGCACGAGGCCGACGGCGGCCAGGAGCGACCCGGCGACCAGCGCGAGGACGCCCAGCGCGACGAGGACGGTCCCGCCGCCGGTGACGACCCGCAGCGCCTGGCCGGCGGCAAAGAGGATGCCGCCGAGCGCACCGAGCCAGGTCCCGCCGACGCCGGGCCGTTTCATCCGCGCCCCGTAGAACGTCTCGACCGCGTAGTGGCCCGCGACGACGCCGAGCGTCGAGACGACGACGGCGCTCCGGACGAGGTCCGTCTCGGCTCCGGTCAGTCCCAGCGTGACGGCCCACCCGACCCAGACGAGTCCCCCGACCGCGGCGACGGCGCCAGCCCACTGACACCGCAGTTTCGACATACTCGCCGTTCGTCGGTCCGGCTACAAATGCACGTCGACACGCGAACGCCGGCGGCGCCGCGACCGCTCACAGGAGCCAGGAACCCGGTCACGCACGGGACCGTCCCGAGATACCGAGCCCGATTGCCAGTTCGGTGGGTGTCGCGAGGGTCGTCGAGCGGCCGTTTCGCAACTACTTTGCACAGTCCGCGCCCCCACTCGGATATGAAACTCGCCGGCATGGCCAGCAACCGCGGCCGGAATCTCATGAACATCGCGGACCGGGCCCCGGGCGGGGCCGAGTTCGCTGTCGTACTGACGAACGACGCCGACGCACCCGTGCTCGACGCGGCGGCCGAGCGCGGTATCCCCACCGAGGTCGTCGAACGCGACGACGGCGAGGCCCGCGAGGCTCACGAAGCGCGCGTGCTCGAGTCCCTCGCGGAGTACGACTTCGACCTGGTGACCCTCGACGGGTACATGCGCGTCCTCAGCGAGAAATTCCTCGACGAGGCGCCGACGACGCTGAACGTCCACCCCTCGCTCCTGCCGAACTTCCCCGGCATGGACGCCCACGAGCAGGTGCTCGAGGCGGGCGTGAAGGTCACCGGCTGTACGGTCCACGTCGTCGACGAGACGGTCGACGGCGGCCCCATCGTCACGCAGGAGCCGATTCCAGTCGTGGAGGGCGACGACGTCGACGACCTGAAAGAGCGCGTCCTCTACCAGGGGGAGTTCACCGCCTACCCCCGCGTCGTCAAGTGGTTCGCCGAGGACCGCGTCGAGGTCGACTACGAGGACAGGTCCGTCTCGGTCGAGGGCGACGTGGGCGGGAACTTCCCCGCGCGCCGTCTGGTCTCGGACGACCGGGCCGCCGACCTCCGCTACGGGGAGAACCCCCACCAGGACGCCGCACTGTACGCCGACACCACGGTGTCGGAGGCCAGCGTCGTCCACGCCGACCAGCTCAACGAGGGCGCGAAGGCGCTGTCGTACAACAACTACAACGACGCCGACGGCGCCTTGAACCTCATCAAGGAGTTCGACGAACCGGCGGCCGCGGTCATCAAGCACACGAACCCGGCGGGCTGTGCGACCGCCGACACGCTCGCCGACGCCTACGCGAGGGCGCTGTCGACGGACCCGATGAGCGCCTTCGGCGGCATCGTCGCGCTCAACCGCACCTGTGACGCCGACACCGCCGAGCAGATCGTCGACTCGTTCAAGGAGGTCGTCGTCGCGCCGGGGTACACCGACGCGGCGCTGGACGTCCTCTTCGAGAAGGAGAACCTGCGCGTCCTGGAGGTCACCGACGACTTCGAGGTCACCGACACCATCACCGAGAAACCCCTCGTCGGGGGGCGGCTGGTCCAGGAGCGCGACACCCAGCACCTGACCGCCGGCGACCTGGAGGTCGTCACCGAGCGCGAGCCGACCGACGAGCAGGTCGAGTCGATGCTCTTCGCCTGGCACACGCTGAAACACGTCAAGTCCAACGGCATCCTGTTCGCGAAAGGGACCGAGACGGTCGGCATCGGCATGGGACAGGTCTCCCGCGTCGACGCCGTCCGCCTGGCCGCGATGAAGGCCGACGAGCACGCCGAGGGCAAGGACGCCGAGGGCGCCGTGATGGCCTCCGACGCGTTCTTCCCGTTCCCCGACGGCATCGAGGCGGCCGCGGAGGCCGGCATCGAGGCGGTCATCCAGCCCGGCGGGTCCAAGAACGACGAGAGCGTCGTCGAGGCTGCCGACGAGCACGACATGGCGATGGTGTTCACCGGCCAGCGGTCGTTCCGCCACGACTGAGCCCGCCGGTCGACGCCGGTACGACCCCGACCGGTGCCAAACGCATTTGCCCGTCCTGGCCGTAGCTAGACGCGTGTCCCGGGTCGCCGACAACCGCCACCTCCTGCTGTTCGCCGGCGTCGTCCTGACCACCGCCGGAGCCGTCGGCCTCGGCCTCGTGGGGGCCGCCGCCACGCTGTCGACGCTGCTCACGGGCGGCCCGATACTCGCGCCGGTCGCGCTCGCCGTCCTCGGGCCGCTCGTGTTGTTCGGGCTCTCACTCGTGCTCGCGGTGGCACTCGCGCTGGAACTGCGCCGGCGCGCGTCGCTGCCGACCCACCAGGGCGTAGCCGACGCCGTCCGTCTGCTCGAGCGCCTCCTCCCGCCGCTGTCGGCGCTGGGTCTCGCGGACCGCTTCGAACCGCCCGAACCGACGCGCGAGGAGCGTCGGGCGGAGCTGGTCCGGCGCTACGTCGACGGCGACCTCTCGGAGGCCGGCCTGGAGCGCGAACTCGAGTCGCTGCTCGAGAGCGAGCCCGGCGAGGAGGCCCCGTCGACGCCCGCCGCGTCGGCCGAGCGGACCGGCCGGGAACACGAGACGCTGACCGAGCGCGACCGGGGGTAGCTTCACGTCCCGGCGGGCCGTTAGAACACGTATGAGAGACTACACGTTCGTCAGGGTCGAGACGGAGGTCGGCCCCGCCGCCCGCGTACTCCGGAGGGTCCCGGGTGTCGCAGTCGGCGACGAGTCCGGGGAGCCGGCCGAGAGAGACGATTTCGACGCCTGGAGGGCGGGGCCGGGGGAGACGCCGCCACCGAACGACACCGCCGTCGACGTGAGCGCCGGCACTGACGACGATTCGGAGGGCGGCCCGACGGACCGTCTGCCGCCGGTCGTCCGCGAGTATGGCCTGCTGGTCGTGGGCGTCCTGTTCCTGCTGGTCGGCGTCGCGAGCGCCGTGCTGTGGTGGCTCCGCCGCCGGAACGCCGACGAGGCGGCCGACCAGCCACCGATGGTCGACAGCGTCGACGAACCCGTCGACGAGTGGCGCCCCGACAGCGACGAGGACACGGCGACAGCGGACACCGGCGACGTCGCGGCCGGCCGGGGGAGCGAGCCGACCGGCAGGCCACGGACGGTCGAACTCACCGACACGGCCGAGTCGACGGTGCTGAGAGAGGAGGCGGCGTCGGCTGGACCGTCCGCGGACGCGGCTGGCACAGCGTCGGCCGTCGAAGCGCCACCGGCCGGAGGCGAGGGGTCGGCGGGAGACGGGCCGGCGGACGGAGTGCAGGCGGCGACGGAAGACGATGCGGCGTCGGCGGACCCGACCAGCGGGGCGGCCGGGTCAGTCGACGTTGCGCCGCTGCTGGGGATGGGCTTTCTCGCCGTCACGGCGGCCGTCGTGAAGTGGGCGCAGCGTGACACGGGCGGCGAACGGTAGGTCCGACAGGCTAAAGCGCGCGGCTCCGATTTGTGCGTGCATGGAGTTCCACGAGGCCGCGAACTTCCTCCTCGAGTTGCGCCGGTTCCCGTCCGGGACCGGCACCGACGCCACGCGGGATCTGCTGTCCGAACTCGGCGAGCCCCACGAGAACCTGCGGTGTGTCCAGGTCGCCGGCTCCAACGGGAAGGGCTCGACCGTCCGGATGGTCGAGCGCACGCTCAGGGAGGCGGGCCTGGACGTCGGCCGGTACACCTCGCCGCACCTGGACGACGTTCGCGAGCGCGTCACGGTCAACGGCCGGAAGCTGTCGAAGGCGGCCCTCGTCGAGTTCGTCACCGAGGTGCGCCCCCATCTCACCACGCAGGGCGCGACCAACGACTCGCCGACGTTCTTCGAGACGCTGACGGCGCTCGCGCTCTGGGAGTTCGACCGCCAGGACGTCGACGTGGCAGTCCTGGAGGTCGGCATCGGCGGCAAGCACGACGCCACCAGCGTCGTCGACCCCGTCGCCAGCGCGGTCACGTCGGTGACGCTCGAACACACGGACATCCTCGGCGACACCGTCGTGGAGATCGCCCGCGACAAGGCCCACGTCGCGCCCGGCGACGCGCCGCTGGTGACCGGCGCGACGGGACGGGCACTGGAAGCGGTCCGGGACGTCGCCGACGAGGTACTGACTGTCGGCGAGGCGGCCGGGGCGGACGTGACGGTGACCTACCGCGGCCGCGAGGGCCTCGAGGCCGCCGTCACGCTCGACGGGCCGGGCTGGCACGCCGAGACACACCTCCCGTTGCTGGGCGAACACCAGGCACTGAACGCGGGGGTCGCGGCAGTGCTGTGCCGGCAGATCGCGGGCGTCTCGGCGGCCGAGTTGGCCCGGGGCTTGCGGAACGCACACTGGCCGGGCCGCTTCGAGGTGATGGACGAGTCGCCCCTGACCGTCCTCGACGGGGCGCACAACCCCGGCGGCGTCGAGCGGGTCGTCGAGACGCTCGACGAGTTCGCGTACGACGACCTGCACGTGGTGGTGGGCGCGATGGTCGACAAGGACCACACCGGCATCGCGGCGGCTCTCTCGACGGCCGACCACGTCGTGGCCTGCAAGCCCAACGTCGACCGGGCGGAGTCGACGTCGGTCGTCGCCGAGGCCATCGAATCGACGACCGACGCCACGGTCGAGACGCGCTCCGACGTCGCCGGTGCACTCGGTATCGCGCTCGACGCCGCCAGCGATGACGACGCCGTCCTCGTCACCGGGTCGCTCTACGCCGTCCGCGAGGCCCGGACGCGGTGGTCGCGGTCGATGGTCCCCAAGCGCGTCGACTCGATTCCCGAGGCTCGCGCGACCATCGAGGCCGCCGACGTCACCGACGCCGGAGCCTGGCGGATGCGCGGGAAGGCCGTCCACCGCGTCCTGCGAACGCGGGTCCAGGTCAGGCAGGCCCAGTACCTCAAGGAGGAACTGCTCTCGCTGGGCGGGGAGTGTGCCATCTCCGGACTGAACAACCAGGACGAGGAGAACGTCGACGTCGTGATGATGGCGACGATGGCGCAGTTCAAGCGGCTGACCGACAAACTCGAGGGGCAACCGTACGGCCTGTCGACGTTCGGCGAGGAACTGCGCGACGCGCTGGGCATCCAGCAGCCGCCCCCGGAGCGGACGTATCCGTGGGACGACGGCACCGCCGTCATGGGCATCCTGAACGTCACGCCCGACTCCTTCCACGACGGGGGCGAATACGACGACGTCGCGGACGCCGTCGACCGCGCCGAGGCGATGGTCGCGGCGGGCGTCGACATCCTCGACGTCGGGGGCGAGTCCACCCGGCCCGGGGCCGACCCGGTCCCCGCCGAGCAGGAGCGCGAGCGCGTCGTGCCGGTCATCGAGGCGCTTTCCGACACGGACGTGGCCATCTCCATCGACACCCGGAAGGCCAGCGTCGCCCGCGCGGCACTCGACGCCGGCGCGGACATCCTCAACGACGTCTCGGGCCTCGAGGACCCCGAGATGCGACTGGTCGCCGCCGAGCACGACGTGCCCGTGGTCGTGATGCACTCCATCGACACGCCGGTCGACCCCGACACGGACGTCGAGTACGACGACGTCGTCGAGGACTGCATCGACCAGCTGACAGAGCGGGTCCTGCTGGCGGAGAAGGCGGGACTGGACCGCGAGCAGATCATCGTCGACCCGGGACTGGGCTTCGGGAAGTCGCCCGCCGAGGACTTCGAGCTGCTGGACCGACTCGGCGAGTTCCGGGCGCTTGGCTGTCCGGTGCTCGTCGGCCACTCCCACAAATCGATGTTCGGCCTCGTCGGTCGGGGCCCGGACGAGCGGGGGTCGGCGACGGTCGCCGCCACCGCCGTAGCCGCCGAGCGCGGCGCGGACATCGTTCGCGTCCACGACGTGCCCGAGAACGTGGCCGCCGTGGACGTCGTCCACGCGGCGAGCGACCCGACGCGGTTCGAGGAGTGAACCCGGTTATTCCGCGTCGGCTGGCGATTCGACGGCCTCGCTCTCCGTCTCGGTGACCTGGATGCCCTTCGAGGCGAGGTGGCGCATCTGCCGTCGGACGAAGTCCTCCTCCGTGGTGCCCCGCGTGGCGAGCAGGATCATCCGCGCGTCGCCCGCCGGTCGCATGGTCCGGCCGGCGCGCTGGGCCCCTTGTCGGCGGGACCCGCCCAGACCGGAGGCGACGACGGCGAGTTCCGCGTCGGGCAGGTCGATACCCTCGTCGCCGACCCGGGAGACGACCAGCGTGTCGCGTTCGTCCCGGCGGAACTCCCCGAACAGCCGCTCACGCTCGACGTGTGGCATCTCCCCGCTGATGAACGGCACGTCCAGCGCCTCGCTGAGTGCCCGTCCCTGGTCTAGGTACTCGACGAACACCAGCGCCTTCGCCGCGGGGTGCTCGGCGAGCGTGTAGCGGACCTCCGGGACCTTGCCGGAGTTCGACGCGGCGGCCTGCCGGCGGTCGTGGCCCGACGTGGCCGCGTACTCGGTCCGCTCGTCCTCGGTCCCCCAGGGCACGAGCCGTATCTCGACCGCCGGTTCGGCGACGTAGCCCTCGTCGAACAGCTTGCCCCAGTCGGTCCCGATGGGCGGGCCGACGAGCGTGAATATCTCCTCCTCGTCGTCGCTCTCCCTGGTGGGCGTCGCGGTGAGGCCGAGGCGGTGTTTGGTCTGGAGGTCGGCACTGCGGCGGTGGATGGGCGAGGGGATGTGATGCACCTCGTCGAAGACGATGAGCCCCCACCGGCGCTGGTCGAACAGTTTCCGGTGGCGGTCCATCCCCGCCGTCCGATAGGTGGCGATGGTGACGGGGCGAATCGACTTCTCGCCGCCGTGGTACTCGCCGATGTCGTCGTCGGAGAGCGAGGTGTGGCGCACCAGTTCGTCGTGCCACTGGGTCGCCAGTTCCCGCGAGGGCACGAGTATCAGCGTCTCGCCGCCGACGGCGGCCATCACACCCATCGCCGCGACGGTCTTGCCCGACCCAGGCGGCCCGACGAACACGCCCGAGCCCTGGTCGACGAACCGTTCGACCCAGTCCTGCTGGTAGTCCCGCAATCCGAGCAGGAGGTCCATCTCGAGGGCGTCGCCGGTCTCCAGATCACGCTCGTCGCGGACCGGATAGCCGGCCTCGTAGAGGACCCGCTTGATCTCGGCGGTGCTGTCCTCGTTGACCCACGACTCGGAGTCCGATATCGGCGCCCGGAGGTGGTCCTCGTCGAGTTTCTGCCGGGCGACGTTGCCCATCAGGTCGTCGTTCTCCGCCGCGAGGACCACGTAGCCGTCCTCGTGGGTGTACAGGCGGAACTTCCGGGCGCGTTCCCACTGGCCCGTCACCCACTCCTCGAGATGCGGCGACCGCTCGCCCAGCACGTCCCGCATCGTCGACAGCAGCGCGTCCAGCGAATCGTGTGGCGCGGCCCAGATGTCCTCCTCGCGAATCTCGTAAATCGACCCGCCAGAGCGGTTGCTGTCCTGTAACCGGGCGAACTGCGAGAGCTGTGCGCGGGTGAACTGCTCGGGGTGCTCGACGACGATCTCACGGCGGTCCGGGAAGAGGATCACCCGCTCGCGCTTCGTCACTTCGCCGACGTCGGTGGGGTACCAGACCGACTCGGCCTCCGAGACGTCGTGGCGCTGTATCTGTCCGTCGTCGGCGAGCGCCGCCAGCGCCTCGCGGGCCTCGTCGGGCGTGAGGTCGGTCTTCCGCGAGAGCTCGGTCGCCGTCAGGTGGGGCCGGCCGACGGCGTCGAACGCGTCGTAGACGGCGTCGAGTTCGACGGGTCGGTCGCTGTCTGCGTCGGGGTCCGTCGAGCCGTCCCCGTCGGCTGACTCGTCGTCTGTCACTGGCGTCCGTAGTGGTCGAACGGTCAAACGGGTTTCGTCTACGGCCGCTGGCCGATAGCGAGCGCGAGCGCGTCTCGACCGAGAACGGGCACCGATCCGATTCGTCGGCAGCGAAACGGGAGCCTTCGGGGCCCCTGTCCCGATCCGCTGCAGCGGTCACTCGAAGTCGATCAGCGGTTTGACGATGTCCCCCTCTTTGGTCTCCATGAGGCGGAACGCCTCGTCTGTCTCCTCGAAGGGGAACTCGTGGGAGGTCATGTGCGTCGGGTCGACGCGGTCGGCCTCGAGCAAGCGGAGGAGCCGTCGGAGACGGGCCCGACCGCCCGGACAGAGACCCGTCGTGATCGTCTTCTCGGCCATGCCGACGCCCCACTCCTCGCGGGGGATGTTCACGTACTCGCCCTCGCCGTGATACCCGACGTTCGAGATCGTCCCGCCGGGTTTCGTCACCTTCACGCACTGTTCGAACGTTTCGGTGCGCCCCAGCGCTTCGATGGCCGAATCGACCCCTTCACCGTCCGTCAGGTCCATGATCTGTTCGACCGGATCGCCCGCCTCGAAGTCGACGATGTCGTCGGCACCGTATTCCCGGGCGAGTTCCTGTCGGTTCGGGACCGTCTCGACGGCGATGATGCGCCCGGCTCCCTGCAGCGCCGCGCCCTTCGTGGCCATGAGCCCGACAGGTCCCTGCGCGAAGATCGCGACGGTTCCTCCGATGGGGATGTCGGCGTTCTCCGCGCCCATGAACCCGGTACTCATCATGTCGGTCACGTAGGCCGCCGCCTCGTCGGTGACGGACTCGGGGATGTGAGCGAGGTTCGCGTCCGCCTCGTTCACGTGGACGAACTCCGCGAACGTGCCGTCCTTGACGTTGGCGAACTTCCAGCCACCGAGCGCCTGGTTCGACTGCGAGGAGTGTCCGTCCTGTGCGGCGGCCGAGCCCCAGTCGGGCGTGATCGCGCCGACGGCCACTCTGTCCCCCGGTTCGAAGTCCTCGACTGCCGCACCGACCGTGTCGACGATACCGACGACCTCGTGCCCGAGCGTGAGGTTCTCGCGTTCGCCGATCGCGCCGTGGACCGTGTGTACGTCGGACGTACAGACGAGGCCCTTCGTCGGCCGAAGAATCGCGTCTGTCGGTCCCGGTGCTGGTCGTTCTTTCTCGGCGAATCCGACCTCACCGAGCTCCGTCATGACGAAGGCTTGCATGGATGTATCACCACACTAAATGTAGATTGAACTACAATATAAACCTACGGCCCGGACTCGCCCAGCGCACGCCGGCGTTCCTCGAGGTACGCGACGACCCCGAAGACGTTGACAACCGGCAGCGCCGCCGCGTGGACCCACGTCAGGTCCGGGTCGTCCGGTCGCCGCCTGACGTCCAGGTAGACGCCAACCGGGATGAGAAGCTCCACGAGGACGAACGCGAACGCGGCGAGACGCAGCGGGACCGAGTACGTCGCTGCGAACGACGACCGGCCGGCCAGACTCAGGCCCAACAAGAGCAACAAGAGCGACAGGCCGACGACCTCGGGGACGACGAGCGCGAGCGCCAGCCGTCTCTCCTCGCCGGTTGCCATCAGACGAACCCGTACTCCTCAACCAGGCGGTCGAACAGTTCCTCGTACTCGACCCGGATTGCGTCGTGGTCGAAGGACGCCCACGACTCGTCGACGTGCTTGCGTTCGAAGTCGGCCGACGCGACGATGCGGTCGGCGATCTCCTGGGGAGTGGTGACCCTGAAGCTCCGGTCGCGCTGTTCGATGAGCTCGTGGGCGCTGGACTCGGCCTGGTACTCGACGATGCCGAGACAGCCACAGGCCATCGCCCACAGCAGTTCGGTTGCGAAGTACTCCCTGAAGGCCGTCTGGACGAAGACGTGGGCGCCCTTGTAGATGGAGACCCGCCGCTCGCGGTCGCAGGCCCCGACGAACTCGACCCGGTCGTCGATGCGCAGGTCCGCGGCCTCCTGCTCGTAGGTCTCGCGCTCGGGGCCGTCGCCGATGACCGTCGCCGACCAGTCTTTCTGTCGGAGTTCGGCCAGGCCGAGAAAGAGCGCGTTGACGTTCGCGCTCTCGTCTAACGGGTGGGCGTAGACGACGTCCACCTCCTCGGCGGGGTCGGCCTCGCGGACCAGATCCATGTCGATGCTCTCGGGCAGGACGGTGGTCTGTTCGTCGGGTGCGCCCCGCTCGCGGAGGGTCGTCCGGACCAGCTCGGAGGGCGTGACGAGACAGTCCGGCGTCCGCAGCGCCGACCGGGTCATCCGTCCCTCTGGCACGGACTCGTCGCCGAACCAGTCGACGACCAGCGGCGCGCGGGCCAGGAACCCCCCGGCACTGGCGGCCAGCACGACGGAGGGTGGCTCCGGTATCGCGTAGACGACGTCGGGACGAGACCGGGCCAGCAGGGCCGGGAGCCGCGTACAGAAGGAGGGGGCCGTCGGCGAGACGGTGACCGCCCGGTAGGTCACCGACTCGGGGGCAAACCGGCTGTCGTGGCCGTCCCACCACTGCGAGCAGAACACCGAGACGTCGTGGCCCGCCTCGGCGAGGTCGGTCGCGATCCGTTCGACCCGCTCGCGGCCGGCCGTCTCCCGGTAGTGACTCGTCTCCATGGCGACGACCGCGACACGCATACTGGCGGGGACGACACCGGCCGGCAAAAATCCCCCCGTTCGCCACAAACTGTTTTGCCGGTGCCCCGCCTTCGGGGTGGCGTGTACGAGTACGACCTCGAACGCTACCTGAACGTCCGCAGCGCCTACGGCGCGTCCGTCTCCGCCGACGGGACGCTCTCCTTTCTCCTGGACACGACAGGCGTGGGACAGGTCTGGACCCTCGAGGAGCCACGCGGGTGGCCCGAACAGCGGACCTTCTTCGACGAACCGGTCGGCTTCGTCGACTACGCGCCCCAGCGAGACGAACTCGTCTTCGGGATGGACGAGGGGGGCAACGAGCGCGCCCAGCTGTACCGCCTGGACAGCGAGAACCGCATCACGAACCTCACCGCCCACCCCGAGGCGAAACACCGCTGGGGCGGGTGGCGACACGACGGGGAAGCCTTCGCGTTCGCCTCGAACCGCCGGGACGAGGCCGTCTTCGACGTCTACGTCCAGGGGCGCGACGTCACCGGCACCGACGCCGAACTGATACACGAGGGCGACGGGTGGCTCTCGGTCGGTGGGTGGTCGCCCGACGACAGTCACCTCGTCGTCAGCGAGGCCCACTCCAGTTTCGACCAAGACCTCTACGTGCTGGACGTCGAGCGCGGCGACCTGACACACCTCACCCCCCACGAGGGGACCGTCCGCTATCTCAGCGCGTCCTGGGGCCCCGAGGGCGACGGCCTCTACCTCGTCACCGACCACGACAGCGACCGGCTGTACCTCGCCCGCCTCGATCTGGACGGGACGCTCGAACCGGTCCGCGAGGACTCACAGTGGAACATCGACGGCGTCGCGCTGGACCAGGCGACGGGGCGCATCACCGTCTCGCGCAACGTCGACGGCTACAACGAGCTGACCGTCGGCGAGCTCACGGGACCGACGACAATCGACTCGTTTCCCATACCGGACCTGCCGGGCGGCTTGGCCGGCGGCGTCGCGTGGGGCCCCGACGCCGACCGCTTCGCGGTCAGCGTGACGGGCCGGACGGTGAACACGAACCTCTTCGTGGTTGAGACGGAGACGGGCGCCACGGAGCGCTGGACGGCCGCGTCGACGGCCGGCATCCCCCGCGAGACGTTCGTCGAACCCGCGGTGGTCCGCTTCGAGTCCTTCGACGGTCGGGAGATTCCCGCGCTGTTCTCGCTCCCCGACGGCGCTGGTGAGGACGGCGACACGCCGGTCATCGTCGACATCCACGGCGGTCCCGAGAGCCAGCGCCGGCCCTCCTTCGCGGGGCTGACCCAGTACTTCCTCTCGCGGGGCTACGCCGTCTTCGAGCCCAACGTCCGCGGGTCGACCGGCTACGGGACGGCCTACACCCACTTAGACGACGTCGAGAAACGGATGGACTCGGTGAAGGACCTCCGGGCCGGCGTCGACTGGCTACACGCTCACCCGGCGGTCGACGACGACCGAATCGTCGCGATGGGGGGGTCCTACGGCGGGTTCATGGTCCTCGCGGCGCTCACCGAGTACCCGGACCTCTGGGCGGCCGGCGTCGACGTCGTCGGCATCGCGAACTTCGTCACGTTCCTCGAGAACACCGGCGAGTGGCGCCGCGAGCTCCGGGAGGCGGAGTACGGGTCGCTGGAGGACGACCGCGAGTTCCTCGAGTCCATCTCGCCGCTCAACAACGCCGACCGCATCGCCGCGCCGCTTTTCGTCCTCCACGGGGCCAACGACCCCCGCGTGCCGGTCGGGGAGGCCGAACAGATCGCCGCCGAGGTCGAGTCCCACGGCGTCCCGGTCGAGAGACTTATCTTCGAGAACGAGGGACACGGCATCAGCAAGCGCGAGAACCGCATCGAGGCCTACTCGCGCGTCGTCGAGTTCCTGGACGAACACGTCTGAACGAGCGAGGCGAATCGGACGTATTTAAGAGCATCCTGCGAACTCCTGGGGAAACCGGAAGACTGCGCCCCATCGTGTTCACCGACGGGGCTGCAGTCTATCGATTGTGCCCAGTAACAGAGATGAAAATAATGAACGACTTTATACGCGGTCCTTTCGAGATGTCAGTATGGTCAGCGACGGGGGGACCCGGGAAGACATCCAGGACCGGCTGGAACGCCTGGAACAGGTCTACGGGGCAGTCACGGTGAACCAGACCACATACGAGGTCGACGACGAACAGTACCGGCGGGTCGCTACCGAGAGCGGACGGGAGGGGGCCGAAGTCCACGTGGTCGTCCGCAACGAGGCCGACGACGTGCTGGTCCGCGATGGCAAGCGCGGATGGACGGTGCCCCGCGGACAGATAACGGGCGAGGAGACGCCCAAGGCCGCGGCGAAACGCATCGTCCGGGAGAAGGTGGGCGTCGACTGCGTCATCGAAGACGTCGACAGCGCCACCATCACCGGCTACTGCAACAGCGACGACCCGTCCGCGGAGACGGTCTACCAGCTGGTCATCGTCTTCACGGCGGACGTCGACGAACCGCCGTCCAAGGAGACCGACCGGGTCCGCTGGGACGCCGAACCGTCCGTAGCCGGCATCGAGTCGGTCAGATGACGCCCGTCACCGTCGCCGCCTCGAGCGCCGCGTCTTCGCTCATCCCGTCGCCCAGGATGGTGTAGCGGTCGCGAATCTCGTGGGCGGTCGTCAGCGCCTCGATGACCGTCTCGCCGTCAATGCCGAGTCCCTCGGCAGTGGTGGGCGCACCGATGGCCGCGAGCGCGTCGCGGACGTCCCGCCAGCGCCCCTGGGGCCCGGTGTGGAGGTACTCGGTCATGACGGCGCCGACGCCGACCTGGTGGCCGTGCAGCGCCGACCCCGGCGCGAGGCGGTCGAGTTGGTGCGAAAAGAGGTGCTCGGCGCCGCTCGCGGGACGGGAGGACCCCGCGATGGACATCGCCACGCCCGAGGAGACCAGCGCCTTCACGACGATCCAGGCCGACTCCTCTAACCCCTGCTTGATGGAGTCGGCGCTCTCGACGAGCATCTCGGCGGTCATCTGGGCGAGCGCGCCGGCGTACTCCGAGTAGGGGACGTTCTTCAGCCGGTGGGCCAGCTCGTAGTCGCGGACGGCCGTGAAGTTCGAAATGATGTCCGCACAGCCTGCCGTGGTGAGTCGCCACGGTGCCTTCGAGAGAATCTGTGTGTCGGCGACCACGGCCAGCGGCGGTTCGGCCGCGACGCTATGGCGGGTGTCCCCCTCCGGGACCGACCCCCGACCCGAGACGATACCGTCGTGGCTGGCGGCCGTCGGGACCGAGACGAAGCCCAGTCCCAGGTCGTCGGCCGCCATCTTCGTGATGTCGATGGCCTTCCCGCCGCCGACCCCGATCATGAACCCCGCGTCGACGTGCTCGGCGTGGCTGATGACCTCCTGTACCGCGGCGAAGCTGGCCTCCTCGATGACCACCTCGGCGGGGTCGTAGCCCGCCTCGGCGAACTGCCGGACGACCCGCTCGCCGGCTACCTCGTATGGCGTGGGCGACGAGACGACCAGCGGCTTGCCGCTGAGATGGAGTTCGGTGACGGCGTCGATGGTCTGGTCCAAGACGCCGTGGCCCACCACGACGTTGCGCGGCAGGCGAATCCAGGTGGTCTTGTCGAACATACACGCCTGTCGTCCCCCGGGGTACAAATCGGTTTGTCCTGCGGACACCGGGCGGGCGTTCACTCGGGCAGCGCGTCCAGCACCGCCCGTTCGACCGCCCGGTCGGGACCGTACTCCCGCCCGGTCCGGTCGTTGCGCCGGTGCTCCGCGACGGTCCGCTCGAGGGCAGTCCCGTGATCGGTCGACGACCAGCCGAGCGACCGGAGTTTCGCGACCGAGAGCAGATGTGGCGGGTCGCGATAGACGGGGAAGTCCTCGGGTTCCAGGCCCGCGGTCGCGAGGGCCCGCCTGCTCGCGCCGACCGTCTCGACGCTCGTCTCGCAGGCGTCGGCGAGCAGGTCGACCCACCCGCCCAGCGTCGGCGCGTGCTCGTCGCCGACGTTGTAGGCCTCGCCGGCCGTCCCCGAGTCGGCGACGACCCGCAGCGCGCTCGCGACGTCCTCGACGTAGGCCATCTGCCAGAGGCTCAGGCCGTCGGCGGGGACGACGACGCGGTCGAACGCCCCCACCCGCTCGACCCAGTAGGCGAAGCGCTCGGTGTAGTCGTGGGGCCCGTAGACGACGGTCGGCCGGACGCTCATCGCCCGCACGCCGTCGGCCGCGGCCCGGAAGACTTCCCGGTCGCCCTCGGCCTTCCGCGGGCCGTAGGTCGCGCGGCTGTCTGTCGTGGCCTGGTCGTCGTCACAGGGCACCAGTCCGGTCTCGCCCTCCCGCTTGGGGACCCGTTCCTCGCCGTAGGCGGCACCGCTCGAGACGTAGACGTAGGCGTCGACGTCGGCGAAGACGTCCGTCGCGACGCGCACGTCCGCGGGGAAGTAGGCCACGCAGTCGACGACGACGTCGGGGTCGACCTCCCGGCGGGCGACTTCGAGCGTCTCGCGCTCGCGACGGTCACCGCGCACGTGGTCGACGGCCGGGTCGTCGGCGAAGGGGTTCTCGTGGCGCCCCCGGTTGAGGATGGTCACGTCGTAGTCTGCGTCCAGGAACTCCGCGACGGCGTGGCGGCCGATGAACCGGGTGCCGCCGATGACGAGGGCACGATCCATACCGGCGTCTCGGACGGGAGCGACAAAACGGGTCGGGTCGCGGTGGGCCAAGCCGCAGTCGACTGGTCAGTCGTCCGTCGACGCGGCGAACTCCGCCTCGGTGGCCTCGGCGACCTTCGAGGCGGCCTTGGGCGGTTCGTTGCGGACGTCGTCGCGTTCGCGGTCGGCGATGACCTCGGCGTAGGCGTCGGGCATCACCTTCGTGAAGTTGTCCAGTTCCGCGTCCCAGTCGTCCAGCATGTCGGCCGCGAGTTCCGAGTCGGTGTAGGCGGCGTGGTTCTCGACCAGGCGGGTGATCATCTGTCGGTCCTTGCCCTCGAGGGTCGCCTCCATCGAGGCCATCCCGTCGTTGAACCGCTCCTCGAAGGTGCCGTCGGGGTCGTAGACGTAGGCGACGCCGCCGGACATGCCGGCCGCGAAGTTCTTGCCCGTCTCGCCCAGGACGACGATGGCACCGCCGGTCATGTACTCACAGCCGTGGTCGCCGACGCCCTCGACGACGCCCTTGACGCCCGAGTTGCGCACCGCGAATCGCTCGCCGGCCATCCCGTTGACGTAGATCTCGCCCTGGGTCGCACCGTAGAGCGCGACGTTGCCGATGACGATGTTCTCGCTGGGGTCGTACGGGGCGTCTCTGGGCGTCTTCAAGAGGAGTTTCCCGCCCGAGAGGCCCTTGCCGACGTAGTCGTTGGCGGTGCCGGTGAGGTCCATCGTCACGCCGTCGGTGAGAAACGCGCCGAAAGACTGGCCCGCCGTCCCGTGGAAGTCGACGTGGATGGTGTCGTCCGGGAGTCCCGCCTGGCCGTACTGCCGGCTGATGCGGTTCGAGAGGGTCGCGCCAACCGCGCGGTCGACGCTGGATATCTCGGTGTCGATGACGACCGGTTCCTCGTGCTCCATGGCCGGTTCGGCGGCCTCGAGCAGGTCCCAGTCGAGCTGCTCGTCGACCTCGTGGGTCTGTTCGCGCTGCTTGTAGCGGCCGTCGTTGTCGGCCGGTTCGGCGATGACCGCAGAGAGGTCCAGCTGCTTCGCCTTCGGCTGGGTGACGTCGTCGCGCTGGGAGAGGACGTCGACGCGGCCGATCATCTCCTCGACGGTCTCGAAGCCGAGTTCGGCCATGATCTCGCGCAGCTCCTGGGCGACGAACGTCATGTAGTTGATGACGTGCTGCGGTTCGCCCGGGAAGCGGCTGCGGAGGTTCTCGTTCTGGGTGGCGACGCCGACCGGACAGGTGTTCTCGTGGCACTGCCGGGCCATCACACAGCCGGAGGTGACCATCGAGGCGGTCCCGAAGGTGTAGCCCTCGGCGCCAAAGAGCGCGGCGACGGCCACGTCGCGGCCGGTCTTCATCCCGCCGTCGGTGGTGATCTTGATGCGCGAGCGCAGGCCGGTCGCGCGGAGCATCTGGTTTGCCTCCGCCACACCGAGCTCCCAGGGGAGCCCCGCGTTCTTGATGGACGTCTTGGGCGAGGCGCCGGTCCCGCCGTCGTGGCCAGAGATGTGGACCACGTCGGCGTTGGCCTTCGCGACGCCGGCCGCGATCGTGCCGATGCCGTCCTCGGCGACCAGCTTGACGTTGATGTCGGCCTCCGGATTGCTTGCCTTCAGGTCGTGGATGAGCTGTTTCAGGTCCTCGATGGAGTAGATGTCGTGCAGCGGCGGCGGCGAGATGAGACCGACGCCCGGCGTCGCGTAGCGGACGTGGGCGATCATCTCGTTGACCTTCTTGCCGGGGAGGTGGCCCCCTTCGCCGGGCTTCGAGCCCTGGGCCATCTTGATCTGGAGTTCGTCGGCCGCTGCCAGGTAGTCCGAGGTGACGCCGAAGCGCCCCGAGGCCACTTGCTTGGTCGTACACTCCTTCTCGGTGCCGAAGCGCTCGGGCGGCTCGCCGCCCTCGCCGGTGTTGGCGTTCGCCCCCAGGCGGTTCATCGCGATGGCGTTGTTCTCGTGCATCTCCGGCGAGAGCGAGCCCAGCGACATCGCCGCCGTCTCGAAGCGCTCGACGATGTCCTCGACGGGTTCGACGTCCTCGATGGGGATGGACTCGCGGTCCGAATCTAGTTCGAGCAGGCCACGCAGGGTCTGTAGTTGCTCGTTCTGGTCGTTGACCAGCTCGGCGAACTCCTTGTAGATGTCGTAGTCACCCATGCGGACGGCCTGCTGGATCTTGCCGACCGTGTTGGGGTTCCACTGGTGGTGGATGCCGTTCGAGCGGAACTCATACTCGCCCTGGCGGGGCATCTCGGGTTCGTCCTCGCTCCAGGCGACCTCGTGGCGCTGGAGGAGGTCCTCCTCGATGTCCTCGATGCCGATGCCCTCGGTCCGGCAGGTCGTCCCCTCGAAGTACTCGGCGACGAAGTCCGAGGAGAGGCCGACGGCCTCGAAGATCTGGGCACCCTGGTAGGACTCGACGGTGGAGATGCCCATCTTTGCCATGGTCTTCAGCAGGCCGTCCTCGACGGCCGTGATGTAGGCGTCGATGGCGTCGGGCAGGTCCGCGCCGTCCGGGCCGGCGACCAGATCCTCGATGGTCTGATAGGAGAGGTAGGGGTTGACCGCGCCGGCGCCGTAGCCGATGAGCGTCGCGAAGTGGTGGACCGCACGCGGGTCCGCGGACTCGACGACGAGGCCGACGTGGTTGCGCAGGCCGTTGCGGACGAGGTGGTGGTGGATGCCGCCGACGGCGAGCAGCGAGGGGATGGGAACGCGGCCCTCGCCGGCCGCGCGGTCCGAGAGCACGACGATATCGTGCGCTTTCGCCGCCTCGTCGGCCTCCGCACGCGCCCGTTCGACGGCCTCGCGGAGGTCGCCACCCTTCTCGTAGGTGATGTCGACGACCGCCGTCGACATGCCGTTGGCGTCTATGTCCTTGATCGCGTCCAGCTCCTCGTCGGTGAGGATCGGCGAGTCGAGCACCAGCTGTCGCGCGTGGGTCGAGGACTCCTCGAGCAGGTTGCGCTGGTAGCCCAGTCGCGACTCGAGCGAGGTCACGAGCTCCTCGCGGATGTAGTCGAGCGGCGGGTTCGTGACCTGCGCGAACAGCTGCTTGAAGTAGGTAAAGAGCGGCCGGTTGAACTGCGAGAGCACCGACAGCGGCGTGTCGTCGCCCATCGAGCCGACGGGGTCTTTCCCCTTCTCGGCCATCGGCTCCAGCAGGTGGTCCACCTCGTCGTAGGTGTAGCCGTACATCGCCTGGTAGCTGCGCAGCCGGTCGACCGAGTGCTGGGGGGTGTTGTCCGCACGGTCGGTGATGTCGGCGATGTCGACCTGTTCCCTGGCGACCCACTCGCCGTACTTCTCGTCGGAGATGTCCTCGAAGACCTCCTCGTCGGGGATGACCCGTCCCTCCTCGGGGTCGGCGAGGAAACACTGGCCGGGCTGGAGGCGGCCGCGTTCGGTGATCTCGCTGGCGTCGTGGTCCAGCGCACCCGCCTCGGAGGACATCACGAGCGTGTTGTCCTCGAGGATGTCGTACCGGCACGGGCGCAGGCCGTTGCGGTCCAGCACCGCGCCGATACGCTCGCCGTCGGTCGCCGCCACCAGCGCGGGGCCGTCCCACGGTTCGACCAGCGAGGCGTGGTAGTCATAGAAGTCGCGCCGGTCGCCGGTCACGTCGTTCATCTCGCCGCGCCAGGCCTCGGGGATGAGCATCCGCAGCGCGTGCGGGAGGTCACGGCCGCCCTGCAGGAGGAGTTCGAGCGCGTTGTCGACGCTCGCGGTGTCGGACTGCTCCGGGTCGTCGATGATGGGCTTTACCTTCTCTAAGTCGCCCCCGAACCGGTCGCTCGCGATGTCCGTCTCGCGGGCGCGCATCCAGTTGATGTTGCCCTGGATGGTGTTGAACTCGCCGTTGTGGATGATTCGGCGGTAGGGGTGTGCGAGGTGCCAGGCGCCGAGCGTGTTCGTCGAGAAACGGGCGTGGACCATCGCGAACGTCGACCGCATGCGCTCGTCGGAGAGTTCGGGATAGTAGTCGGGGAGCTGCTCGGCCTTCAGGAGGCCCTTGTAGACGACGACGTCGGTGGCCAGCGAGACGACGTAGAACCGCTCGTGGCCCTCGGGCCGCTCGTTCTTGACGGTGGTCTCGAGGGCGCGGCGGCCGACGTACAGCTGGTTCTCGAAATCCTGGCCCGTCCACCCGGACGTCGACGTGACGAAACACTGGACGACGTCGGGTTCCGAATCGAGCGCCGTCTGTCCGAGGTCCGAATTGTCCGTGGGAACCGTCCGCCAGGCGACGACATCGAGCCCCTCGGCGGCCAGTTCCGTCTCGACGAGGGCTTTCAGGTCCGCGGCGGCGCCGTCGTCCTGTGGCAGAAAGAGCGTGCCGACGGCGTACTCGCCCGGGGCCGGCAGGTCGGCGTCGACCTCATCGGCGAAGAACTCGTGGGGCACCTGGAGCATGATACCGGCCCCGTCGCCGGTGTTCTCCTCGGCGCCCGTCGTCCCGCGATGTTCCAGGTTCTCGAGCAGTTCGAGCCCGTCCGATACTACCCAGTGGTCGCTGCCGCCGTCGAGGTCCATGACCACCCCGACACCGCAGTTCGACCGCGTGTCCGTGGGGTCTACGAGCCCGGCCCCGCTCGCAGACTCGCCAGTAGGTCGCTCAACCATGTGAACCATTCTTACGACTACTGGTACAAGAGCGTGTCCCTCTAAGGCTAAGGGGCTGTTAATGCCAAACTAGGGGATATAAGGTATATTGACACATATATAATGACCATGATGATAGTTCGTGAACAGTCGCCACGGTGCGAGAACCAGGCCGTCGAAGGCAGCGAAACCATTGTAGAGACAACAAGAAATCGACCCCGGTCTGCCGATTGTATGACCGGAGTCTGACGCCGATTTATATACACCGGTGTCCGATGCACTCACGGGGGCACGGAGAAACGTCACACGCTCCCTCCCCAAAACCGTCTTCCGAAACGTCGAAACCAGGGACGCGGTCGCGAGTGCGTTCGGCCGCGCTCAGTAGCTCTTCGCGAAGTACGCCGTCTCTTCGGCGGTCTCGCCACAGATGGCACACGCCTCGTGGATGGGCTCCTCGTCGCGGTCCAGCGGGACCATCACGATCTCGGCAGCGATGGCCTCCTTGATCGGATCCTCGCACTCCTCGTCGCCACACCAGCCGGCTTTCACGTAGCCGCCGTGCTGGCCGATGGTGCCC
This sequence comes from Haloarcula halobia, assembly GCF_029338255.1. Lineage (NCBI taxonomy): Archaea > Methanobacteriati > Methanobacteriota > Halobacteria > Halobacteriales > Haloarculaceae > Haloarcula > Haloarcula halobia. The sequence goes on along the minus strand of NZ_CP119787.1, from coordinate 1,239,895 downwards.
AGAATCTCTTCGCGGGACGCGGCCTCCCGGATCTCGCCTTCCAGCGTCTCTTCGGCGCTGGCGTACAGCTTGGCGTGGACGGTATCGAGGTGCTCGGCGACGGCGTCGGCGATGCCCTCGCGGTCGACCGTCGCGGTCTCGCCGTCGGGGCGGTGGACCAGCGTCGCTTCCCCGTCCTCGACCTCGTGGGGCCCGACCTCGACGCGCAGGGGGACGCCGTTGAGCTCGTGTTCGTTGTACTTGAAGCCGGGGTTGCGGTGTTCGCGGTCGTCGAGTTCGACCCGGACGCCGGCCGCCTCGAGTTCCGCGGCCAGGTCCGCCGAGTACTCGAGTATCTCGTCTTTGGTGTCCTCCTGCCAGATGGGGACGACGACGACCTGGGTCTCGGCGAGCGCGGGCGGGAGCACGAGGCCCTGGTCGTCGGAGTGTGTCATGATGAGCGCGCCCATCGCCCGCCAGGAGAGGCCCCACGACGTGGTGTGAGCCGTCTTTTGGGCTTCGTCCTCGTCGACGTAGGTGAGGTCGAAGGCCTCGGCGAAGGAGGTCCCCAGGTAGTGTGAGGTCGCTCCCTGGACGGTCTTGCCGTCGGGCATCAGCGCCTCGACGGTGGTCGTGGTGTGGGCGCCGGGGAACTTGTCGTGGGCCGGCTTGCGTCCCTCGAGCACCGGCATCGCCAGCACGTCCTCGTAGAGGCGGCGGTACTGGTCGAGACGGGTCATCGTCTCGTCCCACGCGCCCGCCTCGTCAGCGTGGGCGGTGTGGCCCTCCTGCCAGAGGAACTCCTTGGTGCGGAAGAACGGCTTGGTCTCGGTGGCCTCCCACCGGACGACCGAACACCACTGGTTCAGGCGAAGCGGCAGGTCACGGTGCGAGCGGGTCCACTTGGCCATGAACGGCGCGATGATGGACTCGCTGGTCGGCCGGACCGCCAGTCGCTCCTCGAGTTCCTCGTGGCCGCCGTGGGTGACCCACGCCACCTCGGGATCGAACCCCTCGACGATGTCTTTCTCCCGTTCGAGGTACGACTCCGGGATGAAAAGCGGGAAGTAGGCGTTCGTGACTCCGGTGTCCTTGAACCAGCCGTCGAGGTGGCCCTTGAGTCGCTCCCAGATGGCGTACCCGCGTGGCCGCGTGACGATGAACCCGCCCATGGGGGCGTAGTCCGCCAGGCCGGCCTTCTGGACGACCTCGGCGTACCACTCGCCGGGTGAATGCTCCTTGCTCTCCGTGATGCCGAGTTCCTGCTCGCCACTCATTGTCGGATTCGTGGCCGGTGCCGGTAATAAACTCCCCGTTCGCGTCACGCGCCGATGGTCGTCAGCGACGCGACGGCGTCGGCGACGTGCTGGTCCATCCGGGCCCCGGCGAACGTCGGCGCGGGGTCGACGTCCACGGCGTAGGCGTCGTCCGCTCGGACGAAATCGACGGCGACGGCCCGGGCGCCAAACCGGCTCAGGAGTTCGCGGACTCGCGTCGCCGGCCCCACTTCGACGTCTGTGGTGGCGATCAGGTCCTCGAGGCCCGAGAGTTCCGAGCGCACGGTCACGGCCCGGACGTGTGTCTCCCGGCCGTCGTCGACCGCGTAGTACCGCTGGGTGACCGGGTCGGCGTCGAGCCGGCGCTGGTAGAACGTGTCGGCACCGGCGTCCCACCGGTAGCACCCCCGCTCGACGTACTCGTCGGGGCGCACCGGCGGGTCCGCCCGCACTTCGGGGACCGGACAGTCGACGGCCTCCAGGGCCTCGAGCGCGACCAGGCGCGAGGCCAGGGCCGTCGTCGGGACGAACCCGTTCCAGGTCTCGACGCCCACCCGGTCCGCGTAGCGCAGCACCTCGAAGGACGTCCGGCCGAGAGTCGCCCCGACCAGCGCATCGAGGGCGTCCACGTCGTCGCGTGCCACCAGGTCCGTCGGGTCCAGGAACCGGATCTTGAATCCGCGCGCCGAGAGTCGCTCGGCGACGGGCCAGAACGTGGGGTGGGCCGGTTCACAGAGGAACCCGATGCGGTCCATACCCCGGGGTCGCAGGGCGAGGTGAAAAAAGTCCGCCAGAACCGAACGAGTGAGGTGCATCGAGTCCCGAGCTCCGGCATGGTTTGGCCCCTCCCCCTGGACGTCCAGGCCGGCGGCCTGCAGACGGACGTCGTCTTCGTCCTCGCGGTGTCGGCCGTGGCGACTGGGGTGCTGTGTGCGCTCGGCGTGGCGGCCTATCACCGTCGCCGTTCGCGAGCGTACCTGCTCGTCGCCCTCGCCCTCGCGGCCCTCGTGGCCCGACCGCTCGTCGGCGCCCTCTCGGCGACGTCGCTGGTCTCGCCGGAGACACACCACCTGCTCGAACACGCTATCGACGCCGTCGTCGTGGTGCTGGTCCTCGGTGCCGTCTACTACGCCCGCACCGTCGAGCGGCGACTGGAGGGAGACGCATGAGCGAGACGCGCGACCGCATCGACCGGCACATCGAGGCCAACCCGGGCGTCCACTTCCGGGAGCTGACCCGCGCGCTTGACCTCGCGACGGGACAGGTCCAGTACCACCTCAAGCGCCTCGAGTCGGTCACCGAACAGCGCTGCAACGGCCGCACCCACTACTACCCGGCGGGATACGGACCGTGGGAGCGGCGGACGCTGGCGTATCTCAGACGGGAGACGGCACGGGACGTCGTCGTACTGTTGCTGGCGGCGGGCCAGGCGTCGCCGGCGGCGGTCACCGAGGAACTGGGCGTCGCCCGGAGCACGCTCGAACACCACCTCGAGGGCCTCGTCTCGGCCGGCGTCGTCGCGAAGCGCCGGGCGGGCAACCGGGTCACCCTGTCGCTCCGTCGGCCCGCGGCGACGGCCGGCCTGCTCCGGACCGTCGAACCCTCGTTCGCCGGACGCCTCACCGACCGCTTCGAGCGCCTGCTCGACCAGCTCCTCGAGGGGACGTGAGGCGACCGGTTTCGAGCGGCGTACCACAATCGTCATGCGAACGCAGCGGCTAGCGAGCGTGATGACCGGACGCGGAATCTCCCGTCGCGAGTTCGCCAAGAGTGCCGTCGCCATCGGCGGGGCCGCCGCGCTCGCCGCCTGTCTGGACCGCGGCGCCGGATCGATACCGGCGGGGACCGACGACCCGTCGAGGCTGCCCGAGCGCCAGCACGCCTGGGACGCCGCCCTGGCCACCGACGACGCGGGCAACCCCCGGATGGCGCGCCACCACGTGCTGTTGCTGCTCGAGTACGCTGGCGAGGGGACGCCCACCGACACGGAGCGGGCGCAGGTCGAGGACGCGCTGACGTCGCTCGAACGCGCCTACGAGTGGAGCAACGAGGGCCTGCTCTTTACGCTGGCATACGGCCCGACGTACTTCGAGCGGTTCGAGACGGGGACGCCCGCGGGCATAGACCTGCCGGCCCCCGAGGCGCTGGCACCCTTCGAGGACCCCGACCCGGACACGCCCGACGCACTGCTCCACCTCGCGAGCGACGACGAGCGGGCCGTGCTCGCGGCCGAGGAGGCGCTGAAAGGCGAGACCGACACCGCGAACGGCCACGAGATGGCGGCGGCGTTCGACGGCGTCTTCGAGACGGCCGACCGCCGGACCGGGTTCGTCGGGGCCGGCCTCCCCGCCGCAAACCAGGACGTCGACGGCATCCCGGACTCCGAACCCGTCTCCGAGGACGCCCCCCTGTTCATGGGTTTCAAATCGGGGTTCAAGGGCAACCAGGCCACCGAGGACCGGGTGACCATCGACGACGGCCCCTTCGCCGGTGGGTCCACCGAGCACCTCTCCGTTATCCGCCTGCAGCTCCAGCAGTGGTACGAACAGGACTCCAGGGACCAGCGCGTCTCGAAGATGTTCTGCCCGGCCCACGCGGCCGAGGACCGGGTGGAGGGGGTCGGCGAGAACCTCGGGACCGACAGCGGGGTCGGCGAGTGCCCCGAGGACGTCGTCGAGAGCAGTCGCCGCGAGGGCGTCGTCGGTCACGCCCAGAAGGCCGCCCAGGCACGCGACGACGAGGACAGCCCGCGCATCCTCCGCCGGGACTTCGACTCGACGGACGGCGGCGAGGCGGGCCTGCACTTCCTCTCCTTGCAGGGCTCCATCGCCGACTTCGTCGAGACCAGGCAGGCGATGAACGGCACCGACGTCTCGGAGAACTCGGCAGTCGGGCAGCGCGTCAACAACGGCATCCTCCAGTACATGCGCGTCGAGCGGCGGGGCAACTACCTGCTGCCGCCCCGGTCGCTGCGGGCCCTGCCGCCGGCCGACCCGTCGCAGTAACTCGCAACCGGGCGGACCCGGGCTGGTCGTTTTCGCCCCGCGTACCAGAACCGTCTTTCACGAGAGGTAGATAGGGACGTACATGAACAGACGACAGTTCCTCGCCGGTGCCGGCGCCGCCGGGGCGTCGCTGGTGGCGGGGTGTGGGTCACTGCGCTCGCAGTCGGCGCGCGCGCCGCCGCTGGTCGAAGCCCGTCCCGACGCCACCTACCGCCCCACCCACAGGGAAGGGATGGACATGGTCGGGATGAGCGAGGCCGGCGACTACATGGTCGGGTTGACCTACTCGTTTCCCCACCGGTTCTGGACGGTGACCGGGACGGACGCCGAGCGCGTCGACATCCGCGAGGAAGACAGCCTCCACCTGATGGCGAGCGTCTGGGACCCCGAGAGCGGGACCGTCCTGCCCGTCTCCGCGGGCGTCTCGATCTCGGTCGAACGCGACGGCGAGACGGTCGCCGACAAGCAGCCCTGGCCGATGGTCTCCCAGAACATGGGCTTTCACTACGGCGACAACTACGCCCTCGACGGCGAGGGGGTCTACCAGCTCACCGTGCGCGTCGAGGGGATGACCGAACGCCGCCTCGACGCCTTCGAGGGTCGTTTCGGCGAGGCCGGCGAGGCCACCGTGGAGTTCGACTTCGCCGACGCCGCGCTCGAGGGGCTCGCCTACGAGGAGTTCCCCGAGACGCAGGGCGAGCGGGCCGCCCTCGACCTGATGGAGATGGAGATGATACCGACCTCGCAGGTCCCCGCCCCCGGGTCGCTACCCGGGACGGTGCTCGGGACCGCCAGTGGGAGCGACGCGGAGTACGTGGCCCTCTGGATGCGTGACGCGCCGTTCCTCGGCGACGGCGAGTCCTACCTCGCCGTATCGGTCCGCACCCCGTACAACCGGGTGCCGCTCCCGATGATGTCGCTCGACGGTGCCGTCGAGGCCGACGGCGAGACGGTCTTCGAGGACGCCCTGCGGGCGGCGCTCCACCCGGGCGTCGGCTACCACTACGGCGCTGTGGTGCCGACGGCGGCGGCCGAACCCTCGGTGACCGTCGACGTGGTGGCCCCGCCGCAGGTCTCGAGACACGAGGGATACGAGACGGCCTTCCTCGGGACGCCGTCACTCTCCTTCTAGGGCGAATGGGCTCGGGGTCTCCTGCCAGGGCCAGCCGGGGAGCCGCGTCTGGACGCCCGCGGCCAGCGCCGCGTCCAGGTCGTCCGCGCCGGCGGGGTCCTCGCTGGCGCCGTGCGTCCGGACGTCCGCGACGTGGAACGTCGCCTCCGCGAGGAGGCGGAGCGGCTGGTCGCCGGCCACGACGGCGGCGAGTTCCCGGCCCAGCAGCTCGTCGACGACGAAACCCGGGTAGTCCCCCTCGACGTCCAAGTCCCGGAGCAACCGGGAGAGGGCGGCCACGTTGACCGCCCGGTCCCCGTCCGCGAACACCGCCGCGACGGCCTCGTCGTACTGCGTGTCCGTGACGGTGGCGACGTCGACGTCGAACTGCTCGCCCAGGTGCTCGCGGGTGTCGTTGATCAGCGGAACCACGACCGACCGCCGGTCGCGAATCCACGCGTACTCCTCGCGGACGACGGTGGGGGTGACGCGCATGGGGGTGCCGTCGCGTGGCGGGAGCATACGCCTTGTGCCGGAACCGGGATTCCTGTCCCCGGCCCAACAGGCCCACGTAGTGCGAAGCCTTTTATATTGTGAGGGGAATACCTCGGGTAGAGGCCGATTTTCCGGGCGGAGTTCCGTTCCGGAGAGATATACAAACTGTATGACACCCGTAGACAGCGTTCATCCCGCAGGTGCCGGGCCGACCGCCAGCGAGGGCGGGGCCCGCCTGTCGGTGACACCGACCCCTTCTGACTCATGAGTACGGTAGACAAGCAGCTCGAAGGCGTGAAGGCAACGATAGACGACGTCGTCCCGCGACGGATCTCCGTCTCGGATGTGACCTACGAGGGACCGGAGCTGGTCATCTACACGCGAGACCCGGCGGAGTTCGCGGCCGACACCGAACTCGTCCGGCAGCTCGCCTCCAAGCTCCGCAAGCGGATCACGGTCCGTCCGGACCCGAGCGCCCTCACGCGTCCCGAGGACGCGGAGAGCGTCATCCGGGACGTCGTCCCCGACGACGCCGGCGTGACCGACATCGAGTTCGATCGCGAGACCGGCGAGGTCCGCATCGAGGCCCGGAATCCGGGCGCCGTCATCGGCCGCGGCGGCGAGACGCGCCGCGAGATCACCGCGGCAGTGGGCTGGACACCCGAGGTCGTCCGCAGCGCCCCCATCGAGTCCTCGACGGTCGACAACGTCCGCAGCTTCCTCGGCGAGGAGCGCGAGGAGCGCCGGACCATCCTCGAGCGCGTCGGGCGACAGATCCACCGCGAACCGATGTCCGACGACGAGTGGGTCCGCATCACCTCGCTCGGGTGCTGTCGCGAGGTGGGGCGTGCCGCGTTCGTCATCTCGACGCCCAACACGCGAATCCTGGTCGACTGCGGCGAGAAACCCGGGGCCGACGGCGAGACGCCGTATCTCGACGTGCCCGAGGCGCTCGGGTCCGGGGCGTCGACCATCGACGCCGTCGTCCTGACACACGCCCACCTCGACCACGCCGCGCTGGTCCCGCTGCTGTACGAACGGGGCTACGACGGCCCCATCTACTGTACCGAACCCACCCGCGACCTGCTGGGTCTGCTGACGCTCGACTACATCGACAGCGCGAACGCCGACGGCCGGACGCCGCCCTACGACTCCAAGATGGTCCGCGAGGCCATCAAGCACACCATCACGCTGGAGTACGGCGACGTCACCGACATCGCGCCGGACGTCAAGCTCACCCTGCACAACGCCGGCCACGTCCTGGGCAGTTCCGTCGTCCACTTCCACGTCGGCGAGGGCCTGTACAACGTCGCCTTCTCCGGGGACGTCCACTACAGCGACACCCGCCTGCTCGACGGGGCAGTCAACCAGTTCCCCCGCGTCGAGACGCTGGTCCTCGAGTCGACCTACGGCGGCCGCAACGACTACCAGACCGACCAGAACGACTCCGAGCGGAAGCTCAAACAGGTCGTCCGCGACACCGCCGACCGCGGCGGGACGGTCCTGGTGCCGACGGAGGCCGTCGGCCGGGCCCAGGAGGTCATGCTGGTCCTCGCCGAGGCCATGCGCGAGGGGGAGATTCCCGACCTGCCCGTCTACCTCGACGGGATGGTCTGGGAGGCGACGGCCGTCCACACGACCTACCCCGAGTTCCTCCGCGACGACCTGGCGGACCGCATCTTCGACGCCGAGGCGAACCCCTTCCTCTCCGACCAGTTCCACGCCTTCGACGGCGACGACGCGGAACGGCAGGCAATCGCCGGGGGCGACCCGGCCATCGTCCTCGCCCCGTCCGGGATGCTCACCCGGGGCCCGGTCCGCTCGTGGCTCGAACACGTCGGCCCCGACCCCGACTCGGCGCTCACCTTCCTCGACTACCAGGCGAAGGGGACGCCGGGCCGGCGCATCCAGAACGGGCAGCGAGCGGCCCCGGCGCGCAACGGCAGCCGGGAGACGGTCGACCTGTCGCTGCGCGTCGAGACCCTCGACGGCTTCTCGGGCCACGCCGACCGGCAGGGCCTCGAGAACTTCGTCAACACGATGAGTCCGCGCCCGGAGAAGGTCCTCTGTGTCCACGGCGACGAGTCCGCGACGCAGGACCTCTCCTCGGGGCTGTACCACGAGCACAACCTGCGGACCTTCGCCCCGGAGAACCTAGAGACGTTCCGCTTCCGGTGACCTGACACCGCCGTCTCACTTCACCGACGGCCGGAGCAGGCGCTGACGTGTGGCTGTGAGGGGTCTACTGCCTCGAGTCGGGGCGCGAGGCTGACTCCCCCGACCGCGAACTCACGCTGTCGATGGCCGACCACGTCTGGCACCTCGAACCCCGGCGCGACTGGGACCGCTCGCTGTCGTACTACCTCGAAATCCACTACCTGGGTGCGTCGACGATGGCCGCCTGGCAACTGACCAAGGCGCTGTGGACGAGCGACGTCGAGGGCCTCGAGCGCTTCGGGGTCACCCAGCCGCTCTTTCACGCCGGCTACCGCGACGACGTGAAGGACTACCTCGACGTCTGTGCCGACCAGGACCTGGCGGTCTGTCCGTACTCGCCGCTGGCCGGCGGCTTCCTCACCGGGAAGTACGAGCGGGCCGACCCCGACGACCCGACGGCGTTCGAGGGGCCGGCGGGCTCCCGGGGGGACATCTACGACTCCTTCGATGAGTACTACCTCTCTGAGCGCGGGTGGCACGTCCTCGAGGCGATCGAGACCGTCGCCGAGGAGCTCGACGCGACGGCGGCTCAGGTGGCGCTGCGCTGGCTCGTCGAACAGCCGGAGGTCACCTGCGTGCCCATCGTCGGCGCGCGGACCACGGACCAGCTCGCGGAGAACGTCGGCGCCGTCGACGTCTCGCTGTCCGACGACCAGTTCAACCGCATCGTCAGCGCCCGGTACGCCGACGACGGCCAGCGCTGGGGCCACCGCCGGTAATTCACCCCTAGTGTGAATACTACCACCGTTCTTACATCAACAGAGGGAGATAGTACCTGCAATGGCGACGCTCGCGGAGTTCACCATCGAGCAAGGTGCGTTCCCGTTCGACAGCGTCTTCGAGTCGTTTCCTGACGCGACCATCGAGATCGAGCGGCTGATTCCGACCGGGGACGCCGTCCTCCCCTACGTCTGGATCAGGAGTCCCCACGGAGACGAGACCCTCGAGATACTCTCAAAGTCGCCCGCCCTGTCGAACGTGGGCGTCATCGACCAGGTCAGCGAACGGACGCTCTTCCGGTGCGAGTACGTCACCTCCTACGACGGGGTTCTGAGTGCAATAGTCGAGACCGGCGTCAATCTGCTGGCGACCAACGGGACCGTCCAGGGATGGACGATTCAGGTCCGCGGCATCGAATCCGGGGCCATCGCCAAGTTCGACGGGGCGTGCAGAGACTCACGCTGACGGAACTGCACGAGCTCTCCTCGGGCACCGACCCGGCGACGTCCGAGCTGACGGCGCCGCAACGCGAGGCACTCCTGCTGGCATACGAGATGGGGTACTTCGACGAACCAAGGGCGGCGACGCTGGAGGACATCGCAGCCCGACTCGACATCTCCCGACAGGCCGTCGCGAACCGCCTGCGGCGCGGCCACCGGGCGCTCATCCGCAAGATGCTGTCCGAAACCGGATGACTCGCCACGCTGTCGTAATAAACGGATTACATAGTCAACCGTATCTGGCATTCTCGTAGACAGATTCCGTACGAGCATGGACGAGTTATCTGACAGGGAGACTGGTCTGGAGGCGATAGCGGAGGGTGGGATGTTCTCCTTCGCGACGCTCACGACGGACGAAGCCACGGGCACGACCACCGCGGAGTTCGACCCGGCCGACGGCGTCCCGAGCATGGCGGTCACCGCGCTCGTCGCCGACCGGAAGGGTGTGGACCCGTGCGACCTGCCGGTGGTCTACGACGTCATCGACCCCGACGCCCTGGATATGCTCTTTGGCGACCACCGCGCCGGCCTGGCGAACGCCTCCGTCTCCTTCCGGTACGAGGGATTCGACGTCCGCATCGACCACGGCACCATCTCCATCACCGGGCGCGCCTGAGAACGGAATCTAGTCTGTCTCGCTCGGGTCGACGACCTCGCCGGCGGTCGGATAGACACCCACCTGGTCACAGAGCCCCGCCAGCGGACACGCGTCGGGGTCGTCCAGACACGCCGGCTTCCGCGCGGTACAGTACTCGCGCCCGAACTGGATCATCGCCGTGTGTCCGAAGCCGCACTTCTCGCCGGGGATGGCCCGCTCCAGGTGCTCGCGAACGGTCTCGTGGTCCGCGTCAGCCGGGGCGAGCCCCATCCGCCGGGCGATGCGGTGGACGTGCGTGTCGACGGGGAAGACGCCCGGGCGACCGCCCGCGAACAGCAGGACGCAGTCGGCGGTCTTCGGGCCGACGCCGTTCAACTCGAGCAGGCAGTCCCGAACCGCACCGGAGTCACTCGTCTTGACGTACTCGTCGAAGCCGTCGGCGCCGCCGTACTCGTCGACCACCAGCTCGGCCAGCGCGACGATGCGCGCCGACTTCTGGTTGTACAGGCCCGCCGACTCGATGGTCTCGGCCACCCGCTGCTGGTCTGCCCCGGCGAGCGACGCCGCCAGGTCCTCGTCGCCGTAGGCCTCCAGCAGCGCGTCGTTGGCCGGCTGGCTGGCGGCGTCGGAGGTGTTCTGACTGAGGATCGTCCGGACCAGACACTCGAAGGCGGGCTGGCCGCCGTAGGTCTTCTGCCAGTAGAGGTCGCCCAGTCGGTCGACGACGGCCTCGGCGCGGGTGGCGTCGGTCCCGTGGTCGAACGCTCGCGCCGTGCCGCCACCCGTCTCGCCGCCGCTGATGTTCCGGTCGGGTTCGGGGTCGTCCATGTCCCGACGGTGGGCCGCGAACCCCAAAGAGGCGTCGAGACGACCGACCGCTCAGTCGCCGGCGACGCGCAGAGTCATCGTCAGGTCAGCGCCGTCGGCCACCGCGGCTACGAGGTCGCGGTCGATGTCGGCGGCGGCGGCGTCGGCCCCGACCATCACCGTCCGCTCGTCGACGTAGTCGCTCGTCCGCAGAACGTGGCTGCGGTCGCTCTCGAAGGTCAGGTCCGGGTGGCCGGACCCGGTGACCGTCGCGGTGTGGCCGGCCGCCTGGAGGGTGGCGGTGATTGTCGCGTCGGCGTCCCGGCAGGCCGCGACGAAGTCGGCGTCGAACTCGCTCGGGACCTGGTGGGCCTCGATGCCGAGGATGCAGTCCCCGGCGGGCGTCAGGAAGTCGTCGCTCGTCAGTTCCAGGGTACTGGCGTGCTCGGCGGTGACGTGTTCGTGGCCCGCCGCGTGGACGGTCTCCTCGATGTGCATACGCCCCCTCGACGGGCAGGGTACTTCAGCGAGACGACTCGGGCCGGCAGACGGTGACCGTCACCGCACCGCACGCACACTCGTAGGCCGCCCGGCGGCCGGCGTCCGTCTCGAACACCAGCGCCGGGTCCGCGAGCGGCCGGTCGCAGTCGTGGCCGTCACAGTGGGGCGCGTCGTCGAGTAACTCCTCGAACATACGTCCGATAAGTGCCCCCTCCCACCTGAATGCGAGCCATCCCCGGAGTGAAAGTGAAAGTGGAAATCGACAGCGGAGTAACTGATATGTCTCCGGCGGACACCTCACCGGGTATGTCGCTATCGTGGCGCGCCGCGGCGGTCACACCGGACGGCACCCCGCCGACGCCGGACGCGTGGGACCCGGTGACGATCCCGGGCCGACCGCCGCAGTTCGCTGGCGCCGACGCCGTCGCCTACGAGACGAAGTTCGCTGACCCGCGAGGACCCGGCGAGGAGCACGCCCGTCTCGTCCTGCACGGCACGTTCGCACACGCACGCGTGTGGTGCAACGGGGAGCGCGTCGCGACCCACGACGCCTACTTCGCGCCGCTCCGCGTCAGGTTGCCCGACGCAGACGAGTACCGCGTCGTCGTCGAGTGCCGCGCGCCCGAGGACCGCTTCGGCGGGTTGCACGCCACCGACGCCCTCCCGGCCGAGCGGCGTGTGCCCGGCATCTGGTGGCGCGCCGCCGTCGAGGCCCGACCGGACCCGTACGTCGACGACGTCCGGGTGGCGCCACGCCTGACCGACGACGGCGCGGCCGTCGACGTCACCGCCGACGTGCTGACGACAGACGCCATCGACGACCGACTGACGGTCACCCTGCGACCGGAGGGGGCGAGTCGGGGCGGCGGGACGATGTCGCGCTCGCAGGTCACCGCCGGGAGCGGGACGGCGACCGTCTCACACACCATCGAGGTCCGCGACCCGGCGCTGTGGTGGCCCCACGACAGGGGCGAGCAGGCCCGCTACGTGGTCCGTGCGAAGGTCGGCGACGACGCCCACGCGGTGACCACGGGACTGCGGACCGTCGAGACGGGAGACGCTGGCTTCCGGGTCAACGGCGAGCGCGTCCCGGCCCGTGGAGTGACGCTGCTGGACCCGACGGCCGACGACGTCGAACGGGCCGCCGCGGCGAACGCCAACCTCGTCCGGGTCCGTGCCCAGGGAGCGCCGCCGGCCGTGGCGGCCGCGTGTGACCGTCACGGCGTCCTGCTGTGGCAGGACCTCCCGCTGACCGGCGCCGGCGGCTTCGACGCCGAGCGCGGGGCCGACCTCGCGGCGTCGCTCGTCGACACCTACGATCACCGCCCGAGTCTCGCCGCCGTTGGCGTCCACGACGCGCCCGTCGGGGCCTACGCGTCGGGCCTCGGGTCGGGACCGCTCGACCGCCTGCGCTTTCGCTTCCGGGCCTGGCGGGCGGCCTACGACGCGACGGCGGCCGAGCGCGTCGCAGACGCCGTCGAGACCGTCCCGACCGTGCCCGTGGTCGGCCCGCCCGGTATCGATTCCGACGCCCTCACGCTGTTTCCCGGGTGGGAGTACGGGCGGGCGACGGACCTCGAGTGGCTCTGTGACCGGTACGGCGGGACCGGGATGGTCGGCGGGTTCGGCGCGGGGTCGCTGGGGACCGACGACCCGGCCGACGAGGCGGGGTTCGACCGCCGCGCCCACGAGCGGTACGTCGACGACGGCCGCGAGGCCTCACAAGCCTACCAGGCCCGCCTCGTCCGGACGGTCGCCGAGGGGTTCCGCGAGCGCGGGACCGGCGTCGTCGTCCTCGAGACGCTGCGTGACGTGGCCGACGCCGGGATGGGCGTCCTGGCCGCCGACGGGGCGGCGAAACCGGCCTTCGACGCGCTGGCCGACGCCTACGAACCGACGCGGGTCGTCCTCGCCGACCCGACGCCCGGGCCGAGCGACGTCGTCCTCCTCCACGACGGCGGGGCCACCGAGACGGTGACCGTCGAGTGGGATCACGAGGGCGCCCGCGAACAGGCCGAACACACCGTCGGGCCCCACGGACGCGTGACCGCCGGGTCGCTGGACCTGTCGGCCGGCGACGAGGTGACGCTGGCCGTCGCCGTCGGGGACCGCGTCGTGAAATCGACCTACCAGATAGCGAGTAATATATAGGTGGCATCGGAGTCGTGGTAACTCTTCACGCGGGCACACAGAGGCATGAGAGCGGTTGTCGCGGCATCCAGTGTACCGCAATATTTAAACACAACCGCCCGATAGTAATAGTCACCAGAACGCTTCCGCGTTCAGGCAGTATCGCCTTCCGCCCAACATGAGAGGGAATCCTTATTATTGGCGTCAGCCCCTCACGAGCGGACTCGCTGTCTGTGCAGAAGCGGTGATGGCATAGAGGTTTCAACAATGGCAGACTCGATAGACGAATCAAAGAACGTTACAGTAACCGAAGAGGATCTCGAAAACAAGTCCAAAGGCGAGCTCATCAAGCTCGCGGGCCAGCTGCGCGACCGACGCAACGAGCTGAACCAGATGGCGAGCGAGCGGGCCTCCGCCCGCGACGACCTGAACGCCGAGACGCGCGAGAAGGTCGACGAGGCCCAGGAGCACCGCGAGAAGCGCGACGAGCTCAACGAGCAGGTCCAGGAGCACAAGGACAAGCGAAACGAGCTCAACGCGAAGGCCAACGAGCTGTTCGACAAGGTCGACAAGCTCAAAAACGACCTGGAACTCGACGAGGGGACCTCGGTCGAGGAGCTCAAAGAGGAGATCGAAGAGCTCGAGTTCAAACAGCAGACCGAGGTGCTCTCCTCCGAGGACGAGAAAGAGCTCATCGAGAAAATCGAGAACAAGCGCGAGAAGCTCCAGGAGAAGACCGAGAAGCTCGACCAGAGCGGTGACTTAGAGGAGCTGAAGGCCGAGGCCGAGGAGGTCCGCTCCGAGGCGTCCAAGCACCACAAGAAGGTCACGGAGCTCGCAGACGAGGCCCAGAAGCACCACAACAAGATGATCGAGGCCTACCGGGAGGCCGACGAGATCCGCGACGAGGCCGACGAGAAACACGAGGAGTTCGTCGAGGCCCAGGAGGCCGCCGACCAGCACCACGAGGACTTCGTCCGCGTCCAGAAGCGCCTGCGCGAGCTCGACAAGAAAGAGGAGCAAGAAGAGCGCTCCCAGCGCGAGGAAAAGCAGGAGGCCGCCCGCGAGGAGGCCGAGGAAATCTACCAGAAGTTCAAGGAAGGCGAGACCCTCGACACCGAGGACCTGATGAAGCTGCAGAAGGCCGGCAAGCTGTAACGTCGACGTTTTCTTCTCTCCGTTCTCCACTCCGATAGATGCTTCATTGGCCCGCACTCGCCCAGACCGGACTCATCTCGCTTCTCCCGACAGTCGTCGGCGGGGCCGTCTTCGGCCTCGCGCTCGCGGCACCGCCGGGACCGATGAACGCCATCATCGCCGAGGAGAGCGCGGTCCGGGGGTGGCGGTCGGGGTTCGCGGCCGGCCTCGGCGCGATGGTGGCCGACGCCTGTTTCTTCGTGCTGGCGCTCGCCGGCGTGGCGACGGTAGTGCGGTCGATGCCAGTCCTGCGGCGGGCGATGGTCGGCGTCGGTGGCCTCCTGATGCTGTGGTTCGCCTACGGCGCGGTCAAGGACGCGACGGCGCTCTCGTCGGTCGAAGCCGACGACGGGGGGAGTCGCGGCTTCCGGAAGGCGTTCGTGCTGGCCCTGACCAACCCCTACCAGGTCGTCTTCTGGCTCACCGTCGGCGTCGGCCTGCTCGAACCCGGCCAGGTGGACGTCCTGGCGGTCCTCCCGGTAGTCGGGGCGGACCTCGCGAACGTCCTCGTGGTCCGGACGGGCCACCCGCTGCTGGTCGCAGGGCTGTTCGGCGGAATCGTCCTCTGGATAACGGGGTTCCCGGCGACGATCGTCGCCGCCAGGCAGCGCGTCGAGCGACTCGCGCCCGTCGTCGCGTGGGCGAGTGCGGCGGTGCTCGCGGCCACCGGCGTCCTCTTTCTCGCCCGGTCCCTGGGGCTATGACTCGCCCATGCCGGTGGCGACGTCGTCGAGCTGGTCCTCCTCGTCGGCAGCCATCTCGGCGACCTCGACCTCCAGCCACTCCTGGAACCAGCGAGTCCGCTTCAGGCGCTGGTGGATGAGCGAGTCGGCCGTGTCGCTGACGATGCGGTCGCGGGCGTCCTGCCCGCGTTCGATGACGCGTTCGACCATCTCGGCCGTGTCCATGTGAGTGCGGGCCTCGTAGCCCATCCGTAACAGCATGAGCGCCGTCCCGTTGGCGCCGACCTTGTCCAGGATGTCGGCCTCGATGAGACACCGGGTCTCCAGCGAGAGGTCGGTGAGGTCGCCCTGGTAGGAGTGGTCCTCGATGGCGGTACACACCTGGTCGACGAACGAGTCGGGGTAGTCGCCGTGACTGACGAGGTACTCGCGGGCGATGCGCGCGCCGGCCTCGGCGTGGACGTCCTGTTCGGCCTCCAGTTTCGCGATGTCGTGAAACAGCGCCGCGACTCTGGTGACGTCCTCGTTTGCCCCTTCGCGGCGGGCGATCTTCGTCGAGATGTCGACCACGTTGAGGATGTGGTTGAACCGGTATTCGGCTGAGTGCCATGGGTACCAGCGCATCCGTCCGCCCTCGCCTTCGTTCTCGACGCTCGCGGCGAGGTAGTCGTGGACGAACTCCTTCATCGCCTCGAACTCCTCGTCGGAGACCGGCGACTCCTTAATCTCGATGCCCACAACACCACCTCCGCAGAGAGGGTCCAATAATCATCTTACAGGTAGAAAGGTACGTTCGACTCTTTAGCGTTACGACAGGGAGAATCCGCCTCGGACGGGCAGAGGATACAGCTGACCGCGACGGGGACGAAGGGGGGACGCTCGTCGCTGGACGGGACTGACAGAAACGGCACCGAGGCGCGGCCCCCACGGGGATGGTTGAGCGATCGAACCCGCATGGAAGGTACAAGGTCGCTGTGGGGGCCACACATGCACAGACGGACGTTGGCTCGACACGTCGAACACAGGCGGTCGGGAACTGGGCAAGGTTATTCTTAATTGTCCACCTCCAAGCGCATTTGCTATTCAAACAGGTGGGAATATAAACTTTCCTACGCTATTCATCGAAGAGTATCGATTCTCACAGGAGGTATTAACAGATTTAAGGCACAGTGCGGACCCGGTCGTCGGGACTGTACGTTTATGCCGGTCGGCACACAGAATGAGAGTATGGACATCCGAACGGCCAAACCCGCGGACAGACCGGCCATCAGAGACGTCGCCCGGCGGTCGCTGCAGGCCTCGTACTCGCTGGGTCCGCAAGCGATCACCAGCGCCATCGAGGAGTGGTACGACGAGGACCGCCTGGCGGAGATCATGCACGACGAGGACCACAAGATGCTGGTCACCGAGGAGGACGAGCAGGTCGTCGCCTTCTCCGAGAGCGTCGTCTCGGCAGACAACACCGGGACCCTCCTGTGGTTGCACGTCGACCCGGCTTACCGCGGGGAGGGCATCGCCTCTGACCTGTTCGAGGAGACCCGTGCCCACCTGTCCGACCTCGGGGCGGCGCACCTCGACGGGCGCGTCCTCGCGGACAACGTCGAGGGGAACACCTTCTACACCGAGCGCGGGTTCGAACAGGTCGGGACCGACGAGGTCGAGATCGACGGGCGGACCTACGTCGAGAACATCTACACCGAGACCGAACAGTGGGGCCGGGAACCCATCGAGACGGGGGACGGCCGTACCGTCTACATCGATCACGACAACACCGAACGCGGCTCGGTCGCACCCTTCCAGGTGGTCTTTGCCGACGAGGAGGGCGACGACCGCTACGGGTACTTCTGCAGTAACTGCAACACCCTGGCCAACGCCATGGATTCGATGGGGCGCATCGAGTGTGACAGCTGCGGGAACGTCCGCAAGCCCCTCCGCTGGGACGCCGCCTACCTCTAGTTCCCTGTATCGCGCCTCGACGAGCCGCCGTCGTTCGGCCCGTCCCGCCCACGACCCCGCTTTGCCCGGAGAAGTATCAGTTTATAATAGAGGGCAAAGAGGACCACCGCGACGAGGACGCCGATGGCGACGTCTAGAGTGAGCGTAGCCGGTGCCACTTCGCCGAGGACCGACGGGAACAGTGTTTCATAGAGCATATCTAAAGGTAAGATATCATTCACTATAACCGGCCCGTGGTTTCTCGCGGACTGGGAATGGCACCCGTTAGCATGCGGGTGGGGTGTCGCTACTCCTCGGCGGGCGTGGCGGGCCCCGCGGAGCCGCCGAAGGCGTCGGCCAGCGACGCCCGGAACTCGCTGAGCCCCTCGACGTCGCCACGGAGCGTCTCGACCTCCGCTCGCAGCACGTCGACGTCGTCGGCGACGTCCGAGACGCTCGCCTCGACCGAGTCGACGGTCTCTGCGTTGCGCTCTATCTCCGCTTCGATGTCGCTGACGCGGGCCTCGAGCGCCTCGTAGTCGGCGCGCAGCGAGTCGAGGTCCTCGGCCTGGTCGTCGAGACTCCCGTCGAGGCGCGCCACGTCGTCGTCGAGCCGGGTCCTGACGTCGTCGAGGTCGTCCTCGAGGGACCCGTGCGCGTCCTCGATGCGCGCCTCCAAGTCGTCGGTCCGGCGCCGGAGTTCGTCACCGAGGTCCTGGTTCGTCTCCCGGACGGCGTCGACCTCCTCGGAGACCGCCTCGACCGCGGTCCCCAGCTCGGCCACCTCCTCGTCGATCCGGTCGATGAACTCCTGGGCCGTCCCCTGTTCGTCCAAGAACGACTCCAGCGCGGTGGTGTAGGCGGCGAACTCGTCGACCCGCGACGAGAGGTAGTCGAGTCGCGCTTCGACGCTCCGCCGCGGCGATTGCCCCTGCGTGGCCTCGCCCGTGCCGTCCTCCTCCTCGGAGTCGTCCGCGTCGGTCCCCCGGATGACGTCTTTCACGGACGTCGACGACACGGAGACACCCTGCTGACCCCCAGCCGAGGCCGAGGGCGGGGCCCCGCCGGCCCCCTCCGGCGCGTCCGTGTCCCCGGTGGCCCCACTTCCGTCGGCGCTCTGGGGTCTGGCGGTGGGCGCGTCGCCGTCGGTCTGGGCGGCGGGGTTCTCGCCGCCGTCGGTCTGTGCGACCGAGTCCGACGGGTCGGCGGCATCGACGCGCTCGATTCGCGGTTCCTCGAACGCCACGTCGCTCACCGGGTCGGCCAGTTCGATACCGAAGTCGACACTGACGGCGTCGCCCTCGACCGGGAGCCGCACCGACACGCGTTCGCACGTTATCTCCCCGTCGCTGGGCGGGTCGTCGCGTTTGAACCCGACGCTCTCGACCGGCAGGTCGTCGGGCAACTCCTCGACGACGTGCACCACGTCCCGCCGCTGGCTGATTGACTCGACCTGGATGGTACCGACGACCCACCCGTCCTCCACGGAAAGCGTCCGTTCGACGAGGATGCCGTTCGCCGAGACGGTTGCCGTTTTGTTATCAGAAATCATTGTTCTGTTGCCAGGTGTATGACACATGTCATCCTGTAATGTTATAAAATTAACTGGAGTTATCTGTCGTGGGAATGTCGTCTCAGTTCGCCCTCAGTATCACCACGATGACTGTCGCTCTCGGATCCAGTTTCACCCGATACGGTGCTCTAGAGAGTGCTGTAGTGCCTCTGTGAAATCCGCGCTCGTGAACTCCTTTGAACAGGTCACTCGTTTTCGAATTCGATAACCCCCGTTTCGGGGCTCGTCCGGCGACTGCAGGTCCCTCGAGCGCAGCCGGCTCGGCCGGTGGTCCGACGGCCTCCGGGCGACGGGACGTCCTGCACCCGAGCGGATTCGAACCGGAGGAACTCTCACTTCGTTCGGTTTCCAGGGTTCGAACCGCCGAAGATACCTGCCGCTCACGAAGTCGTTCGCAGCAGGATAGTCCCGGGCGGATTCGAACCGCCGTCAAGGGCTGTCTTCGACGAACGGCGACCCCGAACGCCTCCAAAGGCCCTTATGATTGGCCACTACACCACGGGACTTCGCTGCGCTCGTCCCGCGAGACTGCGGGACGCTATCGGTATCGTTCGCCGGAACGTACTTGAACGCTTCGAGACCAGTCAGTCGCCGGTGACTTCGGCCTCGACGTCAAGCAGGCCACAGACGTCTCCCTCGGCGTCGAAGCAGTCCG
This sequence comes from Haloarcula halobia, assembly GCF_029338255.1. Taxonomy (NCBI): domain Archaea; kingdom Methanobacteriati; phylum Methanobacteriota; class Halobacteria; order Halobacteriales; family Haloarculaceae; genus Haloarcula; species Haloarcula halobia. The sequence goes on along the minus strand of NZ_CP119787.1, from coordinate 1,220,512 downwards.
GACACTGCGGTTCGCGGTCGATGATGGTGTCGAGGCGCTCGGCCACCGTCTCGTCGATGACGCCCTCGAGCTGTTTGGCCTCCGTGCGGAACTGTTCGACCTCCAGGACCTCGACGAGGAACCGCTCGATGATACAGTAGTTCTGGAGGGCGTCGCGGGCCTGCTGAATCCCCTCGTCGGTGAGGTCGACGCCCTTGTACTTCTCGTGTTCGAGGAGGCCGCGGGACTCCAGTTTCCCGATCATCTCGTTCGCGCTGGCCGGACTCACGTCGAGGAAGTCAGCGACGGCACCCGTCGAGGCGGGGCCGTCCGCCTGTTGCTGTGCGAGGTAGATGGCCTTGAGATACTGAGCCTGTGTATTCATCGATAGTCCTCCATGAGTTCGGTGACTGCTTCGACGCCTTCGGCCTCCTCGTCGCGGATGGTCTCGAGGACCGACAGCAGGTGCGCCCGGTCGACCCCGAAGTCGGCGTCCGAGGCCTCGAGGGCGCCGATGAGGTCGTCGTAGAACTTGTAGGCGGTCTCCTCGTTGCACAGCTGGTCATAGAGGATGCCGTCGAAGTCCTGGTCGGCCTCGTACTGGGCCTCGACGAGCGTCTGTATCTCGTCGAAGGGGACCGTCTCCGCGTTGAGGTCGGCGATAATGGTCTCCAGTCGTTCGCGGTGCTCGGCCGACTCCTCGACGGCGCCCTCGAGCATCGCGACCACCTCGGCGTCCTGGGTCGCCTCGGCGTGTTTCTCGGCACGGGCCTCGACGACCTCCTCGAGGACGATGCCGATCTGGAGGAGGCGCGCCAGCTGGTGGTCCGACGCGATGGGGGCACGGAGACTCATCGGGACCCCTCCGGTCGGCGGTGACGGGGCGATTCGATCATGCTCGCACATCCGGGAGGCGGCGACTTAAGCCGTTCCCTGTGGGCCACAGCCACGGTGAGAGTCGAAACGCTAACCTGTCCCGCCCCAGAGGAGTAGTCCAGAGAATGACCGAGCCCGACTGGCACGAGGACGCTGTCATCTACTCGCTCGACGTAAAGACGTTCAACGACAGTGACGGTGACGGCTGGGGCGACTTCCGGGGACTCATCGAGAAAGTCGACTACCTCGAGGAACTCGGCGTCGACTGCCTCTGGCTCCGCCCCTTCTACCCGAGCCCCCTGCGTGACAACGGGTACGACGTGGCCGACTACCGCGACGTCGACGACCGCCTGGGCACCCTCGAGGACTTCGAGGAACTCGCCGAGAAGGCCCACGACCGGGACATACGCGTGCTGACGGACCTCGTGTTGAACCACACCTCCATCGACCACGAGTGGTTTCAGCGGGCCCGCGAGGACCCCGAGTCGAAGTACCACGACTACTACCTCTGGACCAGCCACCTCGAGGACGCCTACCACACCTCGAACATCTTCCCGGAGTACGAGGACGGCGTCTGGTCCTACGACGAGGTGGCCGGGAAACACTACTTCCACCAGTTCTACCACCACCAGCCCGACCTCAACGTCTCGAACCCGGCCGTGCGCGACGAGATGCACGATATCCTCCGTTTCTGGCTCGAGAAGGGCGCCGACGGCTTCCGCATCGACGCCGCACACCCGATGCTCATCGAGAAGGGACACGACGCCACCACCGAGGACATCGACATCTTCGTCGAGATGAAAGACGTCGTCCGCGCCGAGAAGACGGACGCCGTCCTGCTGGCGGAGGCCGACGACCAGCCCGAGCACCTCGATTACTACTTCGCGGACGGCGAGGCGTTCGACCTGATGTTCAACTTCGTCCTCAACGCCCACATGGTCTATGGCATCGGCGTCGAGGACGTCTGGCCGCTCCGCCGGGCCGACGAGATTCTGCCCGACATCTCCGGGGTCGGCCAGTGGGCGAACTTCCTGCGCAACCACGACGAGTGGAACCTGCTGAAGCTCCCCCAGGAGACCTTAGAGCACGCCAGGGAGTACTTCGGGCCCGACGACGGCTCCTCGTGGATATTCGGCCGCGGCCACCGCCTGCGCCTGGCGGACCTCTACGACCACGACCACGACCGCATCGCGATGGCCCACAGCCTGCTGTTCTCGTATCCCGGCACGCCGGTCGTGCTCTCGGGCGACGAGATCGGCATGGGCTCTGACCTCTGGCTCGAGGAGCGCGAGTCCGTCCGGACGCCGATGCAGTGGGACGACAGCGAGAACGGCGGCTTCTCGACGGCCGACCGCGAGGACTGCTACAACCCGCCCGTCGTCGGCACGGAGTACGACTTCACACACGTCAACGTCGCCGACCAGCGCGGCGACCCCGACTCCCTGCTCTCGCGCATCCAGCGGGTCATCGACGCCCGCCACGCCAACACCGAGATAAGCGACGGCAGTTTCCACATGGCCGACTCGGGCCACAAGGACGTGATGGTCCACCGCGTCGACACCGACGACGTGGCGCTCATCTTCGCGCACAACTTCGCCCACGAGCCCCGCGAGGCGGTCCTCCAGTGGGAGGTCCCCGACGCGGATACCACCCAGCAGGTCGGCGCGGGCGGGTATCACGTCGCGGACGGCGGCGTGACGTTCTCACTCGGGCCCTGTGAGTACGTCTGGCTGCGGGGCGACAAGAGCGACCGGTAAAAGGGCCGGCCCGCGACTACCCACACCGACGCCGAGGCGAGCACAGCCGATCGGGTGGCACGTCCGACCAGTCGATAGAGACGACGGCAGGTGGATGAAACGGGAGTCCGGGCTCAGGCGGTCAGGCGCTCGACGATGAGGGCGTCGAGGTCCTCGCGCAGTTCGTCGACCGCGACCTCCTCTAAGACGGGCACGAAGAAGCCCTCGACGAGCATGTTCTTCGCGCGCTCGGGGTCGACACCACGGGAGGTCATGTAGAACATGTCCTCGTCGTCGACCTGCCCGACCGTCGCGGAGTGGGAGGCCTCTGTGTCGTGGTTGTTGATGATGAGCTTCGGCGAGGCGTCGGCCTCGGACTCATCGGAGAGCATCAGCGTGTTCTCGCGCTGGTACGAGGAGGTGTCCCAGGCCTCGCGGCCGACGTCCTGGACGCCCTCGTAGACCGAGCGGGACTCGTCGTCGAGCACGCCGCGGGTGACGAGGTCGGCGACGGTGTGTTCGGCCTCGTGCCAGACTCGCGAGGCGATGTCGAAGTGCTGGTCGTTGTGGCCGAAGAACGCGCCGACGATCTTGGACTCGCTGGAGTCACCCAGCAGGCGCGTCTCGACGTTGGACTTGGTCAGGCGCGAACCGATGTTGCCCTCGATCCAGTCGACCGTGGCGTAGGTGTCGGCGTGGGCGCGCTTGACCTGGTAGTTGTAGCTCTCCTCCGAGAGGTTCTGGAGCGTCCCGTACTGGACGTAGGCGTTCTCGCCGGCGACGGCCTCGACGACGCCCGAGTAGTATCGTGCGCCCTCGCTCGCGGTTCCACCGCTCGCGTCCGAGGCGCTCCGCGCCTCGCTGTCCTCGCCCGTGGTCTGGCGCTCCAAGATGGTGACCGAGGCCGAGTCCTCGGCGATCACGAGCGTGTAGTTGAACAGCGACCGGCTGTTCATCGTCGTCCGGATCTTCACGTCCTCGGCGTCGACGCCCTCGGGGACGTAGACGACCGTCCCCGCGGAGAACAGCGCTGTCGACAGCGCGGTGAGGTAGTCGCGCTGCGGGTCGACGACGCTGCCGAAGTGTTCCTCGATGCGGTCGCCGTGCTGGTCGAGCGCCTCGGACCACGAGAGCACGTCGACGCCCTCGGCGTCGATGCGGTCTTTCTCCTGGGCGTAGTCGAGCGGGTCGACCAGCGTCTCGTAGTCCAGCGCGTCGAGGTTCGTCCACTTGCGGCCCGGGGTCCGGATGACGTCGGGCATCTCGAGGTCGTCGAGCGCCCCAAGAGCGTCCTTCCGGGTCTCGAGCAGCCACTCGGGCTCGCCCAAGTCCTCGGAGATCTGTTCGACCTGGCTCGCTGTGAGATTTGCGTGTACCTGCGTGCTCATTGTTATCCGAGCGACCCCTCCATCTCCAGTTCGATGAGGCGGTTCAGTTCGACGGCGTACTCGATGGGCAGTTCCTCCGTGATTGGCTCGATGAAGCCCGCGACGATCATCTGCTTGGCGTCGTCGTCGTCCAGGCCGCGGCTCTGGAGGTAGAAGACGTCCTCGTCGCCGATCTTGCCGACGGTCGCCTCGTGGGCGACGTCGACCTTGTTCTCCTGGATCTCCATGTACGGCATGGTGTCGGAGGTCGACTCGTTGTCGAACATCAGCGCGTCACACTCGACGGACGTCGAGGAGTTCTCGGCGCCGTCGGCGATGTGGACGAGGCCGCGGTAGTTCGTGCGGCCGCCGTCCTTGCTGATGGACTTGGACTCGATGGTGGACTTCGTGTCGGGCGCGTTGTGGTAGACCTTCGCGCCGGTGTCGATGTCCTGGCCCTCGCCCGCGAAGGCGATGGTGATGTGGTTGTCCGTCGCGCCGGGCCCTTTGAGGACGGTGGAGGGGTACAGCATCGTGGCTTTCGAGCCCATGCTGCCGGAGACCCACTCCATCGTGCCGTCGGCCTCGCAGATGGCGCGCTTGGTGTTGAGGTTGTACGTGTTCTTCGACCAGTTCTGGACGGTCGAGTACTGGACGTGGGCGTTCTCGCCGACGAACACCTCGACGCCGCCCGAATGGAGGTTGAACGCCGAGTACTTCGGGGCCGAACAGCCCTCGATGTAGTGGACCTCGGAGTTCTCCTCGGCGATGATGAGCGTGTGCTCGAACTGGCCCATCCCCTCGCTGTTCATTCGGAAGTACGCCTGGACCGGCATCTCGACGGTGGTGTCCTCGGGGATGTAGACGAACGACCCGCCGGACCACACGGCACCGTGGAGCGCGGCGAACTTGTTGTCGCTCGGAGGGACGCACTTCGTCATGAAGTGCTCGCGGACGAGGTCCTCGTGTTCCTGGACGGCCTTGTCCATGTCACAGAAGATGACGCCCTTCTCCTCCCAGCGCTCCTGCATGTTCTGGTAGACGATCTCCGACTCGTACTGCGCGCCGACGCCCGAGAGGGCGTTCTTCTCGGCTTCGGGGATGCCCAGTTTGTCGAAGGTGTCTTTGATCTCCTCGGGGAGGTCCTCCCAGGACTCCGCGCCGCCGCGCGTCTCGATGTCGGGACGGATGTACGGGACGATCTGTTCGATGTCGACCTCCGAGAGGTCGGGTGCGCCCGGCCAGCCCTCGGGCATCGGCATCTGCCGGAACTGCTCTAGGGCGCGCAGACGACGCTCGAGCATCCACTCGGGTTCGTCCTTATCTTCCGAGATGACCCGGATGGTCTCCTCGGTCAGGCCCTTCTCGGTCTGGAAGGCGGATTTCTCCTCCTTCTTGAACTCGAAGCGGGCTTCGGTGTCGGTCTCTTTGAGGTGGTCTTGGTCTGAGCTCATGATTGGATTATGTGGTGTGGACTGATGGGCGTTACGCGGCCTCGTAGACTTCCTCGCGGACCCAGTCGTAGCCTTCGTCCTCGAGTTGCTCGGCCAGTTCGGCGCCGCCGGACTTGGCGATTTTGCCGTCGAGCATCACGTGGACGTGGTCGGGTTCGACGTAGTCGAGGATGCGTTGGTAGTGGGTGATCTGGAGGATGCCGGCGCCCTGCTCGTCGCGGAGCGCGTTGATGCCGTTCGAGACGTCCTGCAGGCGGTCGATGTCCAGCCCAGAGTCGATCTCGTCGAGCACGGCGATGGACGGCTCGAGGATGGCGGCCTGGAGGACCTCGTTCTGTTTCTTCTCCCCGCCGGAGAAGCCGGCGTTCAGATAGCGGGAGGCGAACTTCTCGTCCATGTCCAGTTGCTCCATCTTCTCCTGGAGGATCTGCTGGAACTCGGCGACACCGACCTCGCCCTCTTCGACGTTCCCTTCCATCGGCGAGGTGTCGTAGCCGGCGGCGTCCTCGTTGGTGTCCTCGGCCTCAGCGTCCTCCTCGTCGTCCTCCTCGAAGAGCTCCTCGCGCTCTTCGAGCTTGGCGTTGAGCGCCGTGCGGAGGAAGTTCACCATCGTGACGCCCTCTATCTCGGCGGGGTACTGGAAGCCGAGGAAGACGCCCAGGGCGGCGCGCTCGTTGGGCTCGAGATCGAGGAGATTCCAGGTCCGCATGTCCTCGGGGATCTCGAAGTCCTCGCCGAACTCGTCGTCCTCGAGGTGGATGAGCACCTCACCGTCGGTGACTCGATAGGCGGGGTGCCCGGCGATGACCTTCGCTGTGGTCGACTTGCCCGACCCGTTCGGGCCCATCAGGGCGTGGATCTCGCCCGACTGCACTTCGAGGTCGACACCGCGAAGGATCTGCTCACCGTCCTCTTCGGCGACTTCGGCGTGGAGATTGTTGATTTCGAGTACTGCCATAGTTATCTATTAGGTCAACCGAAACCTAGGCGGAGACGCTGATAATAGTTTCGGGTTTCACTGGCCTCGTTCTCGATTCGAAAAGATGTTTTTTCGATTCGGGAATACGACCGACTTCCAGCGGTTTCTGTCCGCGTGCCCGCCCAGCAGCCACGTCATCACATGAACTGCCCGAGTCCGGTCTGTTCCTGGCCGCTCTTGACCTCGTCCCAGGAGATGTCCAGCGCCTCTAGGATGCGGGCGATGGGGCCTTTCAGGGTCTTTTCTAGCATCTTGTCCCAGTCGACCTCGAACTCCTCGGGGATCTGGTCGGCGTACTCGAAGCAGATGACGTCGGGGTCCCGTCGGAACTCGCCGTAGAGGGGGTCCTGTGCCGGGTCGAGTCCCTCCTCGTCCTCGATGCGCTCGAAGAAATCCGAGTGGACCCGGTCGAGATACAGGCGCTTGGGCTTCGACCCGCGCTGGAAGTTCGTCCCCAGCAGGAGGTTGGCGTACTTCGCGCCCCGGACCTGCGCGGTGTCGGTGTCGTAGTTGTCCAGTTGCTTCCCGATACCGCCCGGGATGCCCACGTCGTCGAAGTCGACGTTCCCGGCCTGGTAGTCCTCGATAACCTCGCCGACGTACGTCTTGATGCTCTCTGCGTCCTCGCCGTGGACGATGCGGTCGATGACTTCCTTCTGGACCCGCTTGGTGATCGGTGCGATGTCCGAGCGCTGGTACTCGAAGCCCGTGATGTCGATGTCGTCGACGTGCTTGCCCTCCTTCCAGACGATGTGGCCCGCGTACCGTTTCTTCTTGCCCGCCTGGAAGAACCGCCGGTAGAGCTTCTCGAACTCGATCTGGAAGCGATGGTCGGTCGCGTTCAGCTGTTCGGTCGCGAACTCGTCGTAGGAGGCGTTGATAGTGTCCTCGAGTTCGAACCCTTTCGCGATGGTCGCCGCGAGCGTCGTCAGTTCTCGCTCGTCCATCTCGGGGTGCTTCTCGCGCATCTCGTCGGTGACTGAGATGTCGCCCTCGACGTCGTCCGGGCCGATGTCGCCGAGTTGGAGCATCACTGAGTCAGTATCCCCGTATACGACCTCGTACCCTTCGTTTTCGACGACTTCGTCGGTGTAGTCGATGACCTCCCGACCGGTGGCGGTGACCGCCGCACCCATCTCCTTGTCGTAGAGGCGGAACCGGTCCCACCCCAAAACGCCGTAAAGCGAGTTCATTATCACCTTAACCGCCGCTTGCTGGCGGTCTAAGCGCTCGTACTCCGGGTTCTCGGGGTCGAAACTGTTCCGGCGTTCCTTCTTCTCCTCGCGCTCGGTCAGGAGTTCGTCGACCATCTCCCGGATGACGCCGTCCGGTTCCTTCCGGAAGTGGGTCCCGTTGGGCGCACGGTACGTCTCGCCGTCGTAGGTCTCCGGGTCGACCTTCGTCTCCGGGCTCGCGTTCGTGGTAACCATGCACATGGGATACAGACTTTTCAGATCTAGAACAGTTACGTTCTCGCGAACGCCCGTAATCGGGTCGAAGACGGCCCCACCCTCGTAGTCCTCGCTCGCCTGTTGGCCCTTCGAGGGGAGCGCGAACTCACCGTAGAGTTTGTGCAGGACGTACATGTCGACGGCGTCGCCGGGCGTCGTGGCGTCCTCTAACTTACAGCCGACGAACGTACGCACCTCGTCCCAGAAGTCGATGATGTCCTGCTCGCGGTCGAGTTCCACGCAGAGTTCGACGTCACGGAGGTTGTACTCCAGCAGGCGCTCGGGGTCCTGCTCCCAGAGGTCGCCGATGTCGCCCGAATAGCGTTCCTTGCCGACGCCGAGTTCCTGTTCACCGACGGCATCGAGGCGGTAGGACTCGAGTTCGGTGAACTGCGTTCGCTTGTAGGCATACAGGAGGTCGAACACGACCCGGCCCTTGATGTCCGGGCCCTGCCAGTCGCTGCGCCAGACCTCGTTCACCCGCGAGAGACGGTCCACGTCGAGGTCGTAGTCGTGGCCGTAGTCCTGGAGGACGTCGAGGCGGTCCAGCAGGTAAGGGGCGTCGAAGTCGTCGAAGTTCCAGCCGGTCAGGACGTCCGGGTCGGTCTCGACGATGTAGTCGACGAACGCCTCGAGCATCGCCTCCTCTTCCTCGAAGATTCGCACGTCGGCATCGAAATCGGCGTCCTGGCGGATTGGGTCGTAGCCCGCGAGCGCCTCTGGGCCGTCGATGCCGTCCGGCGACTGGTAGAGCCAGACGACGTACTCGTCGTCGTAGGAGTCGTGGGAGGTGAGACAGAGGATGGGTTCCTCTCCCTCCTCGGGGAACCCGGAGCGGTCGTCGACCTCGATGTCGAACGTGTTGACCCGCGGGGCGGCACTGGCCTCGACCGGGGTAATCTCGCGGTGATGGACCTTCAGACTCCCGTCGTCGAGTTCGCGGGCCGGAACGCGGACGCCGCTCGTGATGTCCTTGTCGATGAGCAGGCGGTTGGGAAAGAGGATGTCGGCCTCGTAGTGGTCGAAGTCGTCGCGCATCTGCCCGACGTCACGGGGCGTCTGGCCGAAGATCTTCATCAGGCGCTCGCCCCGGATGGACTCGTAGGGGTCGCCGTCGGCGTCGGCCTCCTCCCAGCCGGTGATGCGGTCGTACTGGCGCAGTCGGTCCGGCGTGGCGCTGTCGGCAGGTGCGTAGAAGTACGGCTTGAAGTCGTAGACGCGGGCGTGGACGGCCTCGCGGTCGTCGGTCCGGCCGAAGACGTGGACGACCGGGTGCTCGTCGTCGCCGCTTCCCTCGACGGTGTAGTCGACCTGCGTGACGACGAACTCCGTCGTCTCCTCGACGGCCGGGAACTGCTGGTCGTCGACGTCGACGACCGCGGCCCCGCCGCCCCCGTTGCCGGCGACGGCCGCCGCCTCGTCGGCGACGGGGCGGTCGTCCCCACCCGCAGTTCCCCCGGCGAAATCGCCGAGGGCTCGCTGGCTCTCGTCGGTCATTCGTCTCCACCCTTCGAGATGCCCGATAAAAACACCGGCGGTCGGCGGCCTGGCGTGGCCTCCCCCACGAGACCGACCCGATAGCGGGGGGAGTGACAACATCTGGCACGGGCAGAAAGTATTTGTGAAGGTGTGCCATACCCATAGGCGACGACCCCATGTCGCACCACGCATCCCCCGACGGCGAGGCGGACAGGTCCGAAGCGCTCCGGTCGGAGCCGGCACTGCCGGCGGCCGTGCAGACGACCGAGACCTACGAGACCGACGAGGGGACGGTATTCTACGACGCGGAGAACCCGCTCGCGTGGCTCCAGACCGACACTGTGGTCAGGCTCCAGGACGTGAACTGACTGCGAACGCTTTTTTCGACGGCGCCACGTACCCCCCGGTAGTGGACATCCCCGGCGACGACGACCCCGACGTGAGCGGGAACGTCTTCACCCAAAAGAGCAAACACGAACCCGAGGAGTTCGACCCCGAAAGCCTCGGCCCGCCGACGCCAACGCCCAGCGGGGCCGACTACCAGAGCGACGTCGCCGGCCTGTTCGTCAAACTCGTCGTCGTGTTCAACGTCGCGTTGCTCGCACTGGCGCTCGGTCCGATGCTGGCGTACTTCCGTGGCCAGGTCGACCTGGGGAGCCGCGTCTTCCTGGTCGGCGTCGTCTTCTTCGGCTATGGCACCTACGAGTACCTCCAGTTCACCAGACGAGACACCGACGACACCGGGGCCGGGGATGACGAGACGAGTGACGGAGAAGGGGTCGACGCCGGCGACTCGGACGGCGGGACGGCCGTCGCTCGCCGCGGCGACCACAACGGCTAACCACGCCGGACGGCTACACGAAGGCATGCGAACGGTTCGAGACGCGTCCGGGCGTCGCTATCTTCTGGTGAAGACCTCGAGCGACGCCAGCCTCGTCCGCGACCCGGAGACGGGCACCCAGCGACACCTCCCCAACGACGAGCTCGAACCGGTCGAGGGCGAGTCCCCGCTCGTGACCGCCGCGCGTGGCGTCCCTGCGCCCGTCCGGCGCGTACTCTCGGCGGTCCACGACGACCGCGCGCTCGGCCTGCTCGTCGAACTGGACGCCCGCGGCCCGCTGTCCGTTCACGAACTGCTCGACGCCTACGACCTCTGTGAGAGCGACCTGCACGGCCTGCTGGCGGAGTTTCGCGCGGCGGGCCTCGTCGAGGCAGCCGACGCTGGCGGGCGGCGCGGTTACGACGCGACCGAGACGACCCGCGAGGCGCTCGAGGTCCTCGCGCCGTCGTCAGACTAACTCCGCCACCGACGCTTCGACCCGGTCGACCCGCGAGCGGTTCGAGGTGGCGTCTTTCTCGACGCGGACCAGGTCGTCGGCCGCGCCGACGAGCTCATCGTCGTGGCTGACGACGAGAATCTGCTCGACGCCAACCTCGTCGCGCATGTACGCCACCAGGTCCAGCAACTGCGTGACGTGGCCCGAGTCGAGGAACACCGTCGGTTCGTCCAGGATGAGCGGCGGCATCGGAGCCGACCCCTCGATGCCCTCCGCGAGCAGGCGGTAGATGGCACAGCGCAGGCTCAGGTTGAACAGCGCCCGCTCCCCGCCGGACAGCTGGCCGGGTTCCAGCGGGTCGCCGTCCTTCTGGTACACCGTCAGCTCGTACTCGCCGTCGAGTTCGATGTGGGAGTACGAGTCGTTCTGGTAGATGAGCCGGAACGTCTCGTTGAGCATCCGCTCGAGAGTCTCGACGTTGCGCTGGCGCAGTTCCGCACGGAGGCGCCCGTACATCTCCTGGAGGTCTTCGGTCTCGTCGTAGAGTGCCTCGAGGTTCGCCAGGGTCGTCTCCAGGTCCTCGCGCCGCTCGCGGAGTGTCTCGAGCTCCTCGAGTTCGTTTCGCACGCCGCCGATGGCGTTCTGGAGGTCGTCGCGCGTCGCCCGGAGCTCGTCGAGTTTCCCGTCGGCCTTCTCGATGTAGGCCTCGGCATTTTCCTTCTGCGAGCGGGCCTGGTCGATGCGCTCGTCGTCGAACTCGGCCTCCAGTTCCTCCTTTCGCTCCCGCTTGTCGGCCAGTCGCTCGCGGCGCTGGTCGTTCAGCTCGGCCTGCTGCTCGCGTCTCTCGCGCAGGCGCTCGGCCGTCTCCTCGCGCTCCGCTATCTCACCGAGCAACTCCTCGACGCGCTCGAGTCGCTGGAGGGCCGACTTGACGGTCTGGCGCTCCTGGTTGCACTCGGCGACGACCGACCGGCACGCCTCGGCTTCCTCGCGTGCCTCGGCGGCGGCCTCGCGCTTTCTCTCGGCCCGCGACTCCAGCTCCGCGGCCGCCTCGCGCAGCGTCTCGATGCGTTCCTGGTCGTCGTCGATACCGCGCTCCTTCTCGGCGACCAGCTGGGCGACGTTCTCCCGGTTGGTCTCGAGCGTCGCCAGGTCGTCGGCCGCCTCGACGAGCGCCTCGGCGTCCTCGAGGTCGGCCTCGAGTTCCGCGACCGTCTCCCGGGCGGCTTCGAGGTCGGCCTCCAGGTCGGCGACACGCTCCCGGTCGTCCTCGATTGAGTCGACGTGGGGCGAGTCCTCGACGTCCTGGCCACACTCGGGGCACTTGCCGGCCTCGAGCAGCGCCTCGGCCTCCGCCAGCGACTCGCGCTCCTTGTCCAGGGTGGTCTCCAGCTCGGTCACGCGCTGTCGCGCCTCGCGCAGCTCCGCCGCGACGTCGTCGCGGTGGCTCCCGACCTCGTCACGACCGACGGACGCCGACTCGAATCGTGCCTCCAGACTAGCGATGTCGTCGTCGATGTCGTCGAGCTTCTCGCGGCGCTGGGCGATGGTCTCGCGGGCCGCCTCGACCTCCTCGGCCAGCGCGTCGGCCTCGGACCGCTTGGACTCGGCCCGCGATTCGAGGTCGGTCGCCGTCTCGGCCAGCGAGTCGGCCTCGCCGCTGTGTTTCTGTGCCTCGACGCGCTCGTCCTCGATCCTGGCCTGGAGCTCCTCGTCGCGCTCCTCGAGCGTCTCGAGGCGACCTGCGACGGCGTCGGGGTCCGCCGCCGCCAGCTCCGTGTCCGCGAGCGTCTCCTCGAGGTCCGCCTCGAGCGACTCGCGCTCGGTGCGCACGTCCGAGATGCGGTCCTTGAGCCGCGTCCGCTCGGTCTCGGTCTCGGTTATCGCCTCCCGGAGCGACGCGACGTCGTCCTCGAGCGCGGCGAGCTCCTCGCGTTTCTCCGCGTGTTCCTCGAGGACGGTGGTGGCCTGCTCGAGGGTCTCCCGGGCCTGCTCTCGCTGCTCGGTGAACTGCTCTATCTTCTCGTTGACCTCGCTCCGGCGCGTCTCCAGGGAGTTCAGTCGCTCGTGGAGGTCCTTGTCCGCTTTCTCTGCGATCTGTTCGTCCAGTTGCGAGAGTGCCCCCTGTTTGTCGTCGCGTACGCGCCCGACCCCGAGACGGGCGTCGCTCGCGCGCTCCCGATAGGTCTCGAGCTTCCCGAGCTGGAGGAGGTCGTCGAGCATGTCCTGGCGCTCGCGTGGCGAGGCGTTGATGAGCTTGTTGACCTCGCCCTGGCGGACGTACGCGCAGTTGACGAACGCCTCGTCGTCCATCCGGAGCAGTTCGGTGACGCGCCCGCGGACGTCGCGGGCCCCCTCGAAGGTCCCCTCCGGCGTCTCGAGGACGCACTTTGCCGTCTGGGCCTGCTCGCCCGTGTTGCGCACGCGGCGGGTGAGGTGGTACTCCGTGCCGCCGTGGGCGAACCAGAGTTCGATGGTGCAGTCCTCGGCACCGATGGTGACTACCTCCTCGAGGGTCTCGTCGATGGCCTTCGAGCCGTAGAGCGCGAAGAAACAGGCCTCCAGGAGCGAGGACTTCCCGCTCCCGTTGAGGCCGTGGATGACGGTCACGCCGCGGTCGAGTCGCAGGTCGGCGTCGTCGTAGCACTTGAAGTTCTCCAGGCGGACCCGCTGGAACCTCATCGGCGGCCCCCCGTCACAGGAACTCCCCCATGTCGGCCTGGCTGTCGGAACGGGGTGCCGATGCGTCGACCTCCTCCGCTGGTGCGTCGGACCCGTCCGCCGGGGCGTCGGTCTCCGCAGCGCGCGCCTCCGCGCCGCCCGTCGACGCGTCGCTCCCGTCGGGTTGTGCGTCAGCGTCGTCTCCGGCCGGGCCCCTGTCCTCGACGCCCGTCTCGGCGTCCTCGCTCGACCGGTCGACCGCCGCGGTCAGGGCGTCCGGGTCCGCCTCCACGAGGTCGCGGACCCGCTGTTCGACGGTGTCGGCGACGTTCGAGTCGGCGACCTTCGACGCGCGGACCGTCTCGTCGATGTCGCGGGCGGCCCCGCTCAGCCCCAGTTCGCGGACCCGTTCGGTGACGGCCTCGTCCGGGTCGGCGAAGCTCACGCTCGTCTCGCGGTCCTCGGTCGCGAGTTCCCGGTGGTCGGTGACGCGAGCGACGAGCGCCCCGGCGTCGAGCGCGAACTCCTCGACGCTCGCGGGGGCGATCGGGTCGCCCTCGCCGTCGATTGTCACGACGACGACGGCGTCCTCGAGGTCGTGCTGTCCGACGCGGCGACGGACGCGGTCTGCCCCCTCCTCGCCGTCGAGTTCGACGTCGACGAAGACGAACTCGCGGGTCTCCAGGCCACGGCGCGTGATGCGGACCTCGCCGTCGAAGGTGACGATGTTGTACCCCCGGTCGTCGCGTTCGCTCGCGCTCGCGCGCTCGGTCGACCCGCAGTAGGTGACCCAGGCGCCCTCAACGCGCTGTTTGCCCGGCGCGTGGTTGTCGCCCAGCAGCATCGCGTCGAAGTCGACGGTGGCCGCCGAGAGCACCTCGCTCACGTCCCAGTCGCCGTAGTCGAACGGCTGGAAGAGGCCGTGCGTGACGAGCGCCGCGTGCTCGGCGTCGGACGGCGCGAACTCGTACGCGAGGTCCTCGCGCTGGGACCGCGGGACGAAATCGAGCCCGTAGAACGCCGTGTCGCCGACGGCGGTAGGGTCGGCGCCGAGCCGCGTCGCCAGTCCCAGCGACTCGTAGAGGTCGAGCCACTGGGCGTCCCGTTTCGCCTCGTGGTTGCCGACGACGGCGAGAAACGGGATTCCGGCCTCGTCCAGCGTCTCGAGCACCTCGAGGGTCCCCAGGATGTCGGTGAGCGTCGGCCGGCGATCGTGAAACAGGTCGCCGGCGTGTACCACCGCGTCGACGTCGTCGTCGACGGCGTCGTCGACGACCTGCCGGAACGCCGCGAGGAAGTCCCGGCGGCGTTCGGGCACGTGGTACTGCTGGTACCCGATGTGGGTGTCACCGGTGTGTATCACCCGTGTCATTTGCCGTGGCGTACGCCAGCCCCGCGTAAAGAGGTGTCGCGAGCGCGGTGAAAGTGGTCGCCGGCGGCCGTCCGGCGGTAGGGCTCGAACGCCGCCTTCCTCTGGTCGGTTCCGGACACGAGCGTCGCTTGCCCCCGGATACGGCATAAACCCTCGGGAGCGCCGCGTCCGAGGGTTCAAGTACGGGGACGGGACCACCCCCGGCCATGACCGACCTCGAAACGCTGGCAGAGCGCGTCCGGACCGTCGAACGGGCCGTCACCGACGGCGAGAGCGAGTTCCCCGACGCGACGGCACTCGCCGACCTGGAGACGCGCATCGAGGCGCTGGAGGACCGCGTCGCGGACATCGACGACCGGACGACCGAACTGGAGGCGGCGACCCAGGCGCTCCGCGGGTACGTCGGGAACGTCCGCTCGGTCAACGAGGACGTCGAACAGCGCGCCGACGCGGCCCTCGCTGCGACCGACCGACTGGAACGGCGACTGGACGAGGAGCTGCCCGGGCGGGGCAGGACCGCCCCGGTGGGTGACGGCACGCCGACCGGACAGGGCGGCCCGGACGAGACAGTCGCCGGGCAGAACGGGGTGGAAGACACGCTGACCGGACAGCGCGGACCGGACTCTGTCGACCAGCGCTGTGACGCGGCAGATGAAATCCGACCTCCGGACGGGCGGCCAGCGCACGCGCAGGATTCCACCGAGTTCGACAGCGCGCCGGCCGGCAGTGGGGGCGGTCACGACACGGACGACCTCACGTCGCTCACGGAGGGAGCGTCCGACCGGGACCCGGACGCGGCCGACGAGCCCGGAGTGCTCGCCCGGATACGGGCGTACCTGTGATGGTTCGCCTGGTGCTGGCGGCCGTCGTGACGGGGGCGCTACTCGCGGTGAGCACGCCCGCTATCTCGGCGGCGGGCGTCGAGCGCACTGACGCGACGCTCGAACGGCAACTCGGGGCGCTGTCGGACCGACTCGGGCACCTGGTCGCCGCGGACGACCCAGGCCGGGGAGCGAGCGCGCGAGTGGTGGCGACGCTGCGCCTGCCCGGGCGGTCGCTGACCAGTGCCCGCGTCGATCGAGTCACCTTCCACGACCGCGATGGGGTAGGCGTCGTGACCTGGCAGGTCGGGGCGGGCCACCGCGGCCGGCAGCTGCTTGTCGACGTCCCACTACGTCCAGTCGGTGGCGTGCTCACGCTGGCGGCGGCCGGCACACACCGGCTCGCGTTCGAACTGGCCGGCCGCGACGGCGCACCGGTCGTGACCGTCCGGCGGCTGGCGGGGAACCGTTCACGGGAGGCCGCCGATGAGTGAGACGTCACCCGGGTCGGCGGCCCCGGCCGACTGCGAGTGTGCGGTCGCCTTCGACCGGGACACCCTGACCGTCGACGCGTCGGCCTGTCCGGGGTCGGGTGCCCTCGCGACAGCGTCGGCCTGTCGAGCGACGGTGGTCGACGCGCTCGGGGGGACCGACGTCGACAGTGTGGTCGTCGAACGCGCAGGGACCGAGCGTGCCTACTGCGACGACGCCGCGGCCCTCCTGGTCGCCGCCGGCCGGTTCGCCACCCGCGTGGCGCCCATCGACGAGCGGGTAGCGCGTCGGGCGAAGCGCGACCCCCTCGCCGCGGCCAGCGAGGCGGCGGGCCGGACCGGCACCGTCGCGGACCTGGCCGCCGAGACGGGACTCGCGTTGCTGGCCGAGCGGGCCGACGACTACGACAGGGCGCTTTCCTGTCACACCGGGCCCGCAGTGAGCGACGCGCGCGTCGGCACCGCGCCGCCGCCCGAGGCGACACTGCAGGACCGCGAGACCCTCGAGACGGGCGCGGTGGCCAGACGGTACGCGACGCCGTCCGGTCGGCTGGACGCGTACCACGTCGAACCACGGGAACAGCGGTTCGACGAGTCGGCCACGGCGACGCTCCAGCGCGCACACGAGCGACTGGTGTGCGCCATCGGCGACGAGCAGACGACCCCCAGACGTGCGGCCAGAGCGGTCTGTACGGACGGCGAGACGGCAGCGGCCGTGGGGGCGGTGCTGGCAAAGCACACGGCCGGCCTCGGTATCCTCGAGGACCTCTTTGCCGACCCGCGCGTCTCGGACGTCTTCGCCACCGCACCGGTCGCGGAGAACGCGCTCCGCGTGCGCGTCGACGGTGCGACGCGCCGGACGAACGTCCGCCTCACGGACGTGGGGGCCAAGGCGCTCGCGTCCACCTTCCGCCGGACGAGCGGCCGCTCGTTCTCCCGAGCGAGTCCCACGCTGGACGCGACGGCGACGGTGGCCGACCGGCAGATCCGGGTGGCGGGTGTCACCGAACCGGTCAGCGACGGCCTCGCGTTCGCGTTCCGCGCACAGGACGAGGAGTGCTGGGATCTGCGGGACCTGGTCGCGGCCGGGTCGATGCCGCCCGCCGTGGCCGGGCTGCTGTCGGTGGCCGTCGAGCGGGGGAGCGCATGTCTCGTCGCCGGGCCGCGCGGTGCCGGGAAGACGACGCTCCTGGGCGCGCTCCTGTGGGAACTCCCCCGGTCGGTCAGGACCCTCGTCATCGAAGACACCCCGGAACTGCCCGTCGACGACCTGCAGGCCGCGGAACGGGACGTCCAGGCGCTGCGGACGACCACCGGCGACGGTCCCTCGGTGGCACCGGACGAGGCGCTGCGGACGGCACTCCGCCTCGGCGAGGGCGCGCTCGTCGTCGGCGAGGTGCGCGGCGAGGAGGCGAGCGTCCTCTACGAGGCGATGCGCGTCGGCGGCGGCGACGGAGCCGTCCTGGGGACGATACACGGCGACGGGTCCGAGGCGGTCCGCGAACGACTCGTCACCGACCTCGGGGTCCCGCCACGGTCCTTCGCGGCGACCGACCTGGTGGTGACACTCGCGCCCCCCACTTCCAGTGCGGGCCGCGGCGTCGAGCGCGTCCAGGAGGTCGTCGGGACCGAATCCGGGGCCCGGTTCGAGACGCTCTACGAGCGCGACGGCGCGACGGCGATTGCGACGGGCCGGCTCGCCCGGGGCACGAGCCACCTGGTCGACGCGCTTCGGGGCCCGGGGGAGTCCTACGAGTCCGTGCTGGCGACCGTCGACGACCGAACGGGGACCTTCGAGTGCCACCGTGGCGAGGAAACCAGTGCGGACGACAGTGCGGGGTCGACACCGTGAGCGGGAGCACCGGCCTGCTCTCGCGGGTCGTCGAACCGTGTGCGAGTGCCTGGCCGTGGTCCGTCGACGTCCCGCCCGCGTTTCGCCGGGCCTGCGACCTGCTCCAGCTGCCGGTGTGGCCGGCGTCCCTGCTCGCGGCCGTGTACACCGTCGCGACGGTCGGAACGGTCGTCGGAGTGGTGCTCGTCGCGCTCGGAGGTGCTCAGTTCGTCGCCGTCACCGGCCTCGCGGCACTCCTCCTCTCGTCGGCGCTCGCGCTGGTCGTCCGGTACGGGGTCCCCGTCGTGGCCCGGGCGAAACGCCTCCGGATGCTGAGCGCCGCGCCGTCGCTGGTGACGATGCTCACTCTCGGAGCGGCGCTGTGGGGGAGCAGCGAGCGGGCGACGGAATTCGCCACGCGGGCCACCGACCGGCCGCTCGCCGATTCCCTCGCCGCCCACGCTCGACGCGCAGCGGGAACGCCACGGAGTGGGCTGGACGCGTTCGCCAGCCAGTGGGACGAGTCGATGCCGGCGCTACCGGACGCAGTCCAGCGAATCGATCGGGCGACCGCCCGACCACCGGACGAGAGAACGACGACGCTCGGATCCGCTCGCCAGTGTGTCCTCGAGGGGGTCCGCCAGGAGACGAGTGCGTTCGCCGCCGGGCTCCGTGCACCGGCCACGGGGCTCTACGCGTTCGGCGTCTTGCTGCCGCTGGCGCTGGTCTCGATGCTCCCGGCGGCGAGCGCGGCCGGCGTCCCGGTGGGGACGCCGCTCCTCGTCGCTGCCTACGGGGTGGTCCTCCCGGCTGCGCTCTGTCTCGCGAGCGGGTGGCTCCTCTGCCAGCGCCCCGTCGCGTTCCCGACCGCAGCGGTGCCCCAGAGCCACCCTGCCGTCCCGGACGGGCGCCGGCGAGCGGCGGGCGCTGGCATCGGTGCGAGTGGTGCCGCTGGCGCCTTCGTCCACGCCATCGGCCTGGCGTGGGCAGTTCCGATCGTCGTGCTGGGGGCGGGTCTCGGAGCCGCACTTGTCGTCCACCACCGACCGGCGCGACGGGTCCGCGAGCGCGTGACCGCCATCGAGCGCGGTCTCCCGGACGCCCTGACGGCCGTCGCCGACCGGATCGACCGCGGCCAGTCCGTCGAGGCAGCCCTCGCCGACGTCGCGGAGACACAGTCCGGCCCACTGACAGATATACTCCAGCAGGCCACAGAGCGACAGGCGGTCCTGGGTGTCGACGTCGAGACGGCGTTCCTGGCTCACCGGGGCGCGCTCGCGACGGTCCCGAGTCCACGGACGCGCCAGACAGCCACGTTGCTCGGGGCCGCAGCCACTATCGGGCCGCCCGCTGCTGACTCGCTCTCGGCACTGGGGGAGCACCTGTCGGCACTCCGGAGCGTGGAGCGGGACCTGCGCCGCGACCTGGCACAGGTCACCGGGACGCTGTCGAACACGGCCGCCCTGTTCGGGCCGCTCGTGGCTGGTGCGACCGTCGCGCTCGCAGGGACGATGGGGACCGCAGGCCCCCTCGGAGGGCCACCCGTCGAGTCGGTGGGCCTCGTCGTCGGCTGGTACGTCCTCGTCCTCGCGGGCGTCCTGACAGCGCTCTCGACCGGGTTGCGATACGGGGTCGACAGGGCGCGCGTGGGGTACCGCGTCGGGACGGCACTCCTTTCGGCGACGGCGACGTACGTGGCGGCCGTCCTCGCGACCCGGCTGATCGTCTGAAGGTTTATATCCGAGAGCGGGACCAGGTCCGCTGTGTTCGAGACACCGGTCGATACGCTGCTGCTCTGGATCGCACTCGGCGCCGTCGCCGTCGCCGTGCTCGGCGTCGTCGGGAACGTGCCGACGACGGCGCCGCCCGACGCCGCGGGGATGGCAGCGACCATCGACGAAGTGACGACGAGCCCGCCGGGGTCGGTCCGTCGCCGACCGCTAGCCGCCGATTCGTGGCGCCTGGACGGGCGACGGCTCGGACTGCGAAACGATGGCGGGACAGCCCACGCACGGCTCACCCGGCGAGCCGTCCCGGTCGGTACCGGACCGCTCAGACAGGTGCTCCGCGAGGGGACACCCGGGCAGGTGTTCACGTCGCCGACGGCGTTCAGGCGAGCGGTGCGCCGGGGCACGACTGCCACCGGCAGGTGGCGTCCGGCGCCCGACCGACTGACCGTCAGACACGTCGTCTGGGGAGGGAGCGATGTCACGCTCGTCGGCTAGGGGCGCGGTAGAGCCGACAGCGGCGCTGGTCGCCGTGACAGCCGTCGCGCTCGGTCTGTCGCTGTACGCGGGCGTCCTCGACGAGGCCGTGGCGGACGCGACGGGGACGCGAAACCGGGCCGCGGCCACCGCGGACGCCGTCGAGCGGCACCTCGCGCCGGCTGGGATCGTCTCGCCCGGCCGCCTCGCGAGCGTTCGCGAAGCGATACCGTCGGGATACGAGGGGAACGTGACCCTGGAGAGCGCACAGCGGTGGGCTGTCGGGCCGACGCCGCCGCCCGCCGCCGACACGGCGACACGCGTGGTGAGTGTCCGACTGGGGGCGGGAGTGATTCGTCGTGGCCGTCTCACGGTCCGGGTGTGGCGATGACGCGCGCGACGAGTACCGTCCTGGACGTGGCGCTGTTCCTGCTGCTTGTCGGGGCGGCGGCCGCGGCGCTCGTCGGGGGCGCCACCGTCGAGGGGCCGCCAGCCGGGAACCCCGCGAGCGAGCGGGGGGAACTGCTCGCGACG